>JAPLJF010000034.1 GCA_026388715.1 Deltaproteobacteria bacterium | reverse complement strand
TTCTTCGGTACCAAATCGACGTTGCCATTCTATAAGAGAGAGTTCTGGCATCTTCATAACGAAACCTCCTTTATTTGCTTGGTTTCTTGGTCTTGTTAAGAAGATAATCACTCAACTGAAAATAGGGCAGAGCCATATAGAATTATGGACAGCTTGTCAATAATCTGTTTCAGGGCTGCCTTTCATTTTCTTTCTTTCTAATTTCCTTGACGATACGGTCTGAAACAGGTATAAAATCGTTTCAGAAAAGGGAAAGAGGGTTGTGTTTGTCGGAAATCCTCTCTTTTTTCTATCCAATTCCAGATTTCGGTTTGATAGCCGGGTCCTGTGCAACAAAGAATCATGAACTCCGCCAGGTCCGGAAGGGAGCAACGGTAATGACCCTCTTTGTGTGCCACAGGGTGCCCGGCTATCATTTTTTAGTGCGGTCCTCATCCTGTTGGTCTGGGCTCACTGCCAATGCAAGAACGTAATCCTGCCACCTTTCTTCAAGAAGCCCATGTCTTATTTGGTCCTTGCCAGAAAAGCCCGTCCCCAGACCTTTGACGAGGTTGTCGGTCAGCGCCCTGTGGTCAAGACCCTGCAAAACAGCATCTTGCGCGACAGGGTGGCCCATGCGATTCTTTTTTCCGGTGTCCGTGGCGTTGGCAAGACCACTCTGGCGCGGATCATGGCCAAGGCCATCAACTGTGAACATGGCCCGGCCCAGAATCCCTGTAATACCTGTAAGTCTTGCCTGGCGATCACTGCCGGAGCGTCTCTTGATCTCTATGAGATTGATGGCGCCTCCAATCGCGGTATCCAGGAGATCCGCGAGCTCAAGGAAAAGATCCGGTTCCTGCCCACATCGTCGAAGTACAAGATCATCATCATCGACGAAGTGCACATGCTCACCCCCGAGGCCTTCAACGCCCTGCTCAAGACCCTGGAAGAGCCGCCGGCCCATGTCTATTTCATGTTCGCCACCACCGAACTGCACAAGATTCCGATCACCATCCTTTCGCGCTGCCAGCGTTATGAATTGAAGCGCGTCGCGCCGGTAGAGCTGGGCGGGCATCTGCGTAATCTGGCGGAGGCTGATGGGGTGCAGATCGAGCAGGGCGCCTTGGATCTGATTGTCCGGGAGGCCGATGGTTCTGTTCGGGATGGGCTCAGTCTCCTGGATCAGGTCTTTTCCTTTGGTGAAAAAGAGATCAGCACCGATGATGTGATCCAGGTGCTTGGTCTGGTCAGTCGTGAGGTTATCCTCAAGTTGACAAGAGCTTTGTTGGAACAGGATCCAGTAACCGCCTTTCAGGCGCTGGACGAAACATTTTCCTATGGCATGGACCTGAAACGATTTACAGCTGATCTGCTGGGCTGCTTCCGGGCGCTGATCCTCTGCAAGATTAAGGGATGTGATGAGCTGCTCGATGATATCTCGCAACAGGAACTGGCACTTTTCCAGGAACTGGCGGACAACCACTCCACCCAGACCCTGCACATGAAGCTCACTCTGTTGATGCAGGGGGTTGAGGAGATGCGTTATTCGGGCCAGCCTCGACTGGCCATAGAGACTACTTTTCTCAAAATCATCCAGAGCAGTGATGTGATCCCGGTTGCTACCCTGCTCTCCCGGTTGGATACTCTGCTTGCCGGAGGAAGTCAGCAAGACAGGAGTCAGATGGGAGAGGGGACAGGTGAGTCTGTTTCATCCATGGTAAAAAAAAAACTGCCCCAGTCTCCCGTAGCTGATAAAAAAACCAAGAGTAAACAGGCGGTTGAGGTAAATTCGCAGCCTGAAAAACCTGCAGGCTCAGCGGCGCCTCTTGTGCCAACAGAGCAAGCCAGAACAGAACAGCATGCACCGGAAGCGGGAATATCTCCCGATGATCTGCCCGCGACGCCGGCAGAATTGCAGGTCAGCCCCGATGAAAACCCAACTCCGCATATTGAGCCCCATCAGCGAAGTGTGCGCCGGGACTGGATGGACTTTATCGCCTATGTGCGGGAGCGATCTGTCTGGATGGCCCAGGATCTGCAACGGGCTGACTCGGTTAAAGAGCAGGGGACTGAATTGTTGCTTCACTATGCGGATCCGGCAAATTGCACCTTGTTGCGCAAGGATGATACCCAGAAAAAAATCACTGAGTTTGTCCTTGATTTCTTTCAGAAAGAGCTCTCCCTGCATTTTGTCCTTCCCGATCAGAGTAGTGAGGCGACGCCGGAAGGGTCGGAAAGCCCTTTGAAAGAGCGGCACCTTCTGGCCAATGATCCCTTGGTCCTGATGACTGCGGAGATATTTAATGGCCAGATAGGGGATATCCGGGTGGGGCCACGGTTCAGGTAAATTTGATGGCGCCAAAAGTCCCAAAATGCTTCGTTGCATTATATCCTTCGTCACTGCGGCGTACCTAAAAGTACGCCTCATTCCTCAGGATTTATGCGTCTTGTCTTTGGGCCTTTTGGTTTAACCGTCTCCTTGATGACTTTTCACGAGACCATCAGGTTTGTAGCAATCATCAATATTTCTATTGAGGAGCAAAAATATGGATATGAGCAGTATTATGCAGCACGCCCAGCAGATGCAACAAAATATGGCCAGGATCCAGGAAGAGCTTGCACATAAACAGGTTACCGGCAGTGCCGGCGGCGGTATGGTTACGGTTACGGCCAATGGTAAAAGTGAAATCCTCTCCGTCGTGATTGAACGGGCCGTTATCGTCGAAGAAGAGGCTGGCATGCTTCAGGATCTGATTGTGGCAGCAACCAACGATGCCCTGCGCAAGGCAAGAGAGATGGGGAAGGCTGAAATGGGTAAACTGACCGGTGGCTTGAACCTCCCTGGCCTTTCCAATATGTTCGGTTGAAAGGGATCTTGACGTGCAGATCGTTCCTCCAGCCCTTGACCGCCTGATTCGGGATCTGAGCCGTTTGCCCGGGATTGGCAATAAAACGGCAGCCAGGCTGGCCATGAATATCCTGCGCCGTCCCAGGGCAGAAGCGCGGGAGCTGGCCTCCGCCCTGTCTGAACTGCACGATGCAATCCAGCTCTGTTCCTGCTGTTTTACCTTTTCTGAAGACGACCCCTGTGTTATCTGCGCTGATCCGCGGAGAAACGGGGCCATGATCTGTGTGGTTGAGCAACCGGGAGACCTTCTGGCTATAGAAAAGACCGGGAGCTTTCACGGCCATTATCATATCCTTCATGGTGTCCTCTCGCCCATGGACGGGATCGGGCCAGGTGAGATCAAGATTGAGGAGTTGATTTCCAGGGTTAATAGTGGAGTTGTCCGGGAGGTGCTGATTGCCACCAGTTCTACTGTTCCAGGTGAGGCCACAGCGTCTTATCTCATTGATCTGCTGCACGATAAAGGAATCATTCTGACTCGACTGGCCTGCGGGATCCCCATGGGGATGGATATAAAATATGCAGATCGATATACTCTGGCCAGGGCCATCGAAACCAGGACAAATGCCGACTGATCCTTCCGGAAAGCATGAAGTGTAAGCTCTATTTTCCCTTGACAGGGGTCACGTTTACTGGTAATTGAGAAAGTTTCTATCGTCCTTGGTAAATTCAAATACAATACTTAAGCGGCATTGTTTTAAATAGGCGCGTAGCTCAGGGGGAGAGCGCTACCTTGACATGGTAGAAGTCGGCGGTTCGAAACCGCCCGCGCCTACCAGAAATAAGGCTAAAGAAAAACGGACGCAATACCTTTCGTTTCCTCTTTGGCCTTTATTTTTGGGAAATTTATTTGTGTTGAGCGTATTTTTACAGCTATTTTTGAATGACGGATTGCTTGCAGACCCTTTATAAAGATATTCCAGATGACAGATATTCAGGTTACTTTACAGGATGGTGAGACTATCCAATTGCCGACCGCCACATCAGTGCAGGCGGCATTTGCTCAGCTTATGTCCAACAAGCAGCGCAAACTTACGGTTGCTGCAATTGTTGATGGTAAAAGTGTGGATCTCAGCACCCTCCTGGTAAAAGATGCCATTATCAGTCCCATTCAGGTTGATACCGTTGCGGGGCTTGAGATACTGAGACACAGCGCCGCCCATGTTATGGCCCAGGCTGTCCGGGATCTCTTTGGAAATGATGTCAAAGTCGCCATTGGACCGGCCATTGAAGATGGATTTTATTACGATTTTGCCTGTGCGGCGACTTTCAGCCCGGAAGATTTTGAAAAGATAGAGGCCCGCATGGAGGAGATTGCCAACAAGGCACTTCCTTTCATTCGGAATGAAGTCAAGGCCTCTGACGCCCTTGGCGTCTTTGAGAAGCAAGGCGAAAAATATAAGGTGGAGCTCATTCGGGATCTTGCGGTCGACGCGGTCTCCACTTACCAGATTGGTGATTTTATAGATCTGTGTCGAGGTCCCCATCTCCCTGATACCTCCTGGCTCAAGGCCTTCAAACTGCTGCGGGTTGCCGGGGCATACTGGCGCGGCAATGAAAAGAACGATGTCCTGCAGCGAATCTATGGCACTGCTTTTTTTGACGAGAAGGCCCTGAAGAAATATCTGTTCACTCTGGAAGAGGCCAAGAAGCGGGATCATCGTAAGCTGGGTAAGGAGCTTGAACTGTTCACTATTCAGGATCAGATCGGACCGGGTCTCATCCTCTGGCAGCCAAAGGGCGCAATGCTTAGAAAGCTGATTGAGGATTATTGGAAAGAGGCTCACTATAATCACGATTACGAGCTGCTGTACACTCCCCATATAGCCCGTCAGGATCTGTGGAAGACCTCGGGCCACCTTGATTTTTACGGGGAAAACATGTACTCATCCATGGCCATTGACGAGGTGCAGTATCAGCTTAAACCGATGAACTGCCCGTTTCATATCGGTATCTACAATAGCCGGAAGAGGAGCTATCGCGAGCTTCCCATCCGCTGGTGCGAGCTGGGCACGGTCTATCGTTATGAACGCGCCGGCGCCCTGCATGGCCTGCTGCGGGTCCGCGGTTTTACCCAGGATGATGCCCATATCTTCTGCCAGCCGGAGCAACTGGAAGATGAAATCGTCAATATCCTTGAGCTGAATCTGCTGATCCTCAGGACCTTTGGCTTTGATCAGTACGATATCTATCTTTCCACCCGGCCTGAAAAATATGTCGGCAGTGACGCGAACTGGGAAAAGGCAACAGAGGCCCTGAAACAGGCGCTCGACAAGAAAGGTCTTGCCTATTCCCTTGATCCCGGCGAGGGCGTCTTCTATGGCCCCAAGATAGACATCAAGATCAAGGACCAACTGGGCCGTTCCTGGCAATGTTCCACCATCCAGGTTGACTTCAACCTGCCGGAGCGTTTTGATATGAGTTATACCGGCGCTGATAACCAGGAGCATCAGCCCATCATGATCCATCGGGCCTTGATGGGGTCTCTGGAGCGTTTTATCGGGGTACTGATAGAACATTATGCGGGTGCCTTTCCTCTTTGGCTGGCCCCGGTGCAGGCCAGGGTACTGAACATCACCGATGCCCAGGCAGAATATTGTGAACAGCTTTATTCCCAGTTGCGAAAACTGGGGGTGCGGGTGGAAAAAGATTTGCGCAATGAGAAGCTGAATTATAAGATCAGGGAAGCGCAGATGGCCAAGACCCCCTATATGCTGATTATTGGTGACAAAGAAAAAGAGAATGGCACGGTAACTGTTCGCTTGCGTGATGGTAAAAACCTGCCGGAGATGACGGTTGCTGATTTTGCGGTAAAAATTACCGATGAATGTAAAGAGCTTCGTGGGTTTTAAAGTTCGTCGTTTTTGGGTCAGGTATATTTTTTAAATAATGGTTTAACGGTCTGGCCGGGTGGCAGGGCGTTTAATGTGTCGAGTTCGTAAACGCAGGGAGGTAGAGATATTAAACAAAGAGGAAAAAGAGCCCCGGTCCAACGTGAAGTAAAGGCCAATATCAATGACATGATTCGTCATCCTCAGATCCGACTCGTTGGCAGTGATGGTAGTCCGTTGGGTGTAGTAACCGTGGACGAAGCACTGAAGATAGCCGATGATGAAGGGCTTGATTTAGTGGAGGTTTCAGCGAACGCTGATCCACCTGTTTGTCGGATAATGAACTACGATAAGTTTCGTTACGAACAGGCAAAAAAAGAGCAGGAAGCAAAAAAGAAGCAAACGACAGTTGAGACCAAGGAAATTAAATTCCGGCCCAAAACCGATGAACATGATCTGAATTTCAAGATCAAAAGTGTTGTCAAGTTTCTGCAACAGAAAAACAAGGTGAAACTTACCATGCGTTTCCGTGGCCGAGAGATTGTCTATTGTCAGACCATTGGCCTGGAAGCCATGCAGAAGATTGCCGCTGCTCTGGAAGCAGATGCGGTTATTTTGCAGGAACCCAAGATGGAAGGGCGACAGATGGTAATGTTTGTCGGTCCCAAGTCATGAGAGTGTTGATAAAAAAACTGAAATAATTTATTTTATCGGAAATAAGATAAAAATGTAGTTAAAACTGAATAGAAGTTGTTGCCTCATTTTTTGGATAAAGAAAAAATCGGCAGCACTCTATAGGAAGTGCAAAGGAGCAAGATTATGCCAAAAATGAAAACAAAAAGAGGCGCAGCTAAACGTTTCAAGCTGACCGGATCAGGAAAGATTAAACGTGGTAAGGCCTTTACCAGTCACATTCTGACTAAAAAGACCACAAAGAGGAAGCGTAATCTGAGAAAATCAGCTCTGGTGAATTGCGCTGATGTCAAAGGAATTCGCAGGATTTTGCCATACATGTAATCTGCCCCTTGGGTATGGCTGTTAAAGAGATTATTTAAACATTTTAGTTTTTCCTGTTGTTCTTTATGATCAAGGGCAACAGAGTCAACAAGGAGTAAAAAAATGCCACGCGCGACAAGAGGGTTTAAGGCCCGAAGAAGAAGAAATAAAGTATTGAAACTGGCCAAAGGTTTCAGAGGTGGACGCAGTCGTCTCTATCGTACTGCCACAGAGGCCGTTGACCGTGCACTTGTATATGCCTACAGAGATCGGCGAACCAAAAAACGTGATTTCCGTCGCTTATGGATTGCTCGCATCAATGCCGGCGCTCACATGAATGACATCAGTTATAGCCAGCTTATCGGCGGTCTGAAAAAGGCAGGAATTGAACTTGACCGGAAGGTTCTTTCCAATATGGCCATCCTTGATGCGGCTGCTTTTTCTGAAGTGGTAAAAATGGCAGCAACAGCCAACGCCTGATCCTTCTTTCCAGCGAGGAAAGCAGGGAAGTCTATGCCGGTTTTGATATCTATCGAAACCGGCGTATTGTTTTAAGGGTAGTTGTTAACCGCGGTTTAATGCGCATCTACATTTTTTGAGAGTCATGGAGCAAAAGCTACTCAGCCTGCAGGACGAAGCCGGAAAAAATCTCGACCAGCTTGTTGATGCCGGTCAGTTGGAAGATTTTCGTATTCGTTATCTTGGCCGTAAAGGACTGTTCAGCACCATTATGCGGGAACTTGGTGCCGTGGACCAGGAAGAGAGACCACGGGTTGGCCAGTTGGCGAATACCATCAAGGAAGAAATTGAGAAACTCTTTGATGAGAAAAAGGCACTGCTTGGCAGCAGCGCCCAGTCTGGGGCCAAAGGGGCAAGCTCGATAGATCTGTCCCTGCCGGGCAGATATCCGGAGAGAGGCCGACTGCATCCGGTGACCCAGATCATGAACGAGGTCTGTTCGATTTTTGAGGCCATGGGCTTTTCAGTGGCCGAGGGCCCTGATGTCGAGCAGGATCACTATAACTTTGAGGCCCTGAATATTCCGGCACACCACCCGGCCCGGGATATGCATGATACCTTTTATGTCAGCGACTCCATCCTCCTGCGTACCCACACCTCACCCATGCAGGCCAGGATCATGGAAAGCCAGCAACCTCCCCTGCGGGTCATTGCGCCGGGCAAGGTCTATCGCTGTGATTCTGATATCACCCATACCCCGATGTTCCATCAGGTTGAAGGCTTTCTTGTTGATACCAAGGTCTCTTTTGCCGACCTGAAAGGGATTTTGACTGTTTTTACCCAAAAGATGTTTGATAAAGATCTGCCCCTGCGCTTTCGGCCAAGTTTCTTTCCGTTTACGGAACCCAGCGCCGAGGTCGATATCGCCTGTGTTATCTGTGGTGGTTCAGGGTGCCGGGTCTGTAAACAGACAGGATGGCTTGAGATCCTTGGCGCCGGGATGATTGATCCCGAGGTCTTTAAAATGGTTGGGTACGACCCTGAGATCTATAGTGGTTTTGCCTTTGGTCTGGGTATCGAACGGATTGCCATGCTCAAGTACGGCATTAACGATATCCGGCTTTATTACGAAAATGACTTGCGCTTTCTCGCACAATTTTAGTGAGTTTTAAAATCTCATGAAGTTCACCATCGACTGGTTAAATGAGTATGTGAATACAGACGGGATTACGTCTGTGGAGCTGGCGGATCACCTGACCATGCTTGGTCTTGAGGTTGATGCGGTAACCGAGCTTTTTCAGGACCTGGCTCCCATTCAAACCGCGCTGGTGCTCTCGGTTGAACGCCATCCTGATGCGGATAGTTTAAGTCTGTGCCAGGTTGCCGTTGGTGCAGAGACCTTGCAGATTGTCTGCGGCGCCCCCAATGTCAGGCCAGGCCTGACGACCGCCATTGCCCTCCCCGGCACGACCCTGCCTGGCGGGGTAAAGATCAAGAAATCAAAAGTCCGGGGCATCGAATCATACGGTATGCTCTGCTCTGAGCGGGAGTTGGGGCTTGGCAGTGGACACGGTGGGATTATGGAACTGCCCGCCGATACCCCCCATGGTCAGTCCTTTATCAACGCCCTTGGACTCAGCGATACGCTGGTTGAGGTTGATCTGACCCCCAACCGTTCTGACTGCGCCTCGGTTATCGGGATTGCCAGAGAGATTGCCGGCATCCTGCGCCGGCCATTGACCCTGCCGGTGGAAAGCGCCGCGATTCAAGCCTCCTGCGCCACGTTTTCCGTGGAGATTGAATCTTCCGAACTTTGTCCCCGTTATGCCGCCAGGCTGATTACCGGGGTCACCATTGCCCCGTCACCCTGGTGGCTGCGGAAACGTCTTCTGTCCATAGGGTTGCGTCCGATCAATAATGTGGTTGATATCACCAATCTGGTGATGATGGAATATGGGCAACCCCTGCATGCCTTTGATTTTGATAAACTTGCCGATAAAAAAATTATTGTTCGCCATCCCCGGACGGGTGAGCTGGATTTTATCACCCTGGATGGCGTGGCGCGCAAACTCGATGCCGAGATGCTGATGATCTGCGATAGCGTGCAACCGGTTGCCGTGGCCGGAATCATGGGAGGCATGAACTCGGAGGTAAGCGACACGACCACGGCCATTCTTTTGGAAAGTGCCTGTTTTGATCCCGTCTCGATCAGAAAGACGGCTCGCAAGCTGAACCTGTCGTCCGAGGCCTCCTACCGATTTGAGCGCGGTGTTGATCCCGGCGGTTGTCTGCTGGCCATGGAACGGGCCGTCAGGCTGCTCTGCGAGGTTGCCGGCGGTACTGCGGAGCCGGGCGGCGTCGACAAATATTACGGCCAGAAGCCTTTCAATACCCTCACCCTGCGGATTTCGCGCACCTCAGAGCTTCTTGGTATCCCTCTCGACTACGAAAAAATAGCCGATGCCTTGATCTCCATTGGTTTTCGGTGCAAAGAGAAAGATGCCGACACCCTGTGGGTCGGGGCACCTTCTTTCCGGGTCGATATTGACCGCGAGATCGATCTGGTTGAAGAGGTCGCCAGGCTGATAGGCTATAATACCATTCCCGCAACCCTGCCCACGGTCCAGTTGAGTTATCCTGAGCAGGATACAGACAGAATAATCAGGGCAAAAACCGGCACGCTGCTCACTGGAATCGGCTATTTCGAGGCGATCAATTACAGTTTTACCTCGGAAAAACATCTGCAGTGGCTTGGGCTCGCAGAGGGTGATCCTCGCTGCCGTCTCGTGCGCCTGGTCAATCCGCTCAGCGAAGATCAGTCGGTCATGCGGACCATGCTCCTGCCGGGGCTCCTTGAGAATGTCGAGCGCAATATTAATTTTCAGAAGACCGCGATTAAACTCTTTGAGACCGGCAAGGTCTTTTCCCCAAAAGGTGCTAATGAGCAGCCCCTGGAAAAAATGCATCTGGCCGGGGTGTTGAGCGGCAATCGTTTTGGCGAATCTTCACCCTATCATTGCAAGCAGCAGGCCGTGGATATCCTTGATGCCAAGGGGGTGGTGGAATATCTTCTGCAGGGGCTGCAATTACTGGGAGAAGGCGCGTCATCGCCGCTTCATATCACTTTTCCTGCTCAGGATCGAATGGAGCCTTTTGCCGATCCCTTGCAAGTTCTTGCGGTCAGCGCTGGTGATCTGGAACTGGGGAGTATTGCCCGGATCCTTCCGGCGATTCTCAGAAAATTTGGGATCAAACAGGATGTGTTCTTTTTTGATCTTGATCTTGATGTCCTTTGTCAACTGGCCCCTGTGGCCAAAAACTTTACCGCGCTTCCTGTCTTTCCGGCAGTCAATCGTGATATCGCCATGCTGGTACCGGAAACCGTTGCCGCTGGCGCACTGGTTGACGCTGTACTTCAGGCGCAAGATCCGCTTATTGAACAGTGCGAAATCTTTGATGTATATCAGGGCGATTCGGTAAAAAGCGGATTCAAGAGTGTTGCCCTGTCGGTGACGTACCGCTCCACTCAGAAAACGCTTACCGAAAAGAATGTAGAAAAAGTTCACGCCAGAATAGTCAACATGCTGGGCGCAAAATTTGAAGGAACCC
This sequence comes from Deltaproteobacteria bacterium, assembly GCA_026388715.1. Classification (GTDB taxonomy): domain Bacteria; phylum Desulfobacterota; class Desulfobulbia; order Desulfobulbales; family Desulfocapsaceae; genus UBA2270. Next base: position 68,356 of record JAPLJF010000034.1, on the reverse strand, counting down.
TTAGAGAAGGATGATATGAATAACGATAATCTTACCCGTAAGGAATTGGCCGAGGTCATGAATGGTCAGCTTGGCTATCCGCAGAGCAGCTGCGCCGCCCTGGTTGATGCCTTTTTCGACCGGATGAAGGGCTCTTTGCTTGATGCCAATTCTATTAAACTTGTTCATTTCGGGACCTTTACGGTCAGGGAAAAACATCCCAGGCGGGGGCGCAACCCGCGTACTGGTGAGACGATTACCATCAAGCCAAGGCAGATGGTGGCGTTTCGTCCAAGCAAAAGATTAAGGGAGCAGATTAACGAATAATTTCTTTTACATATTCATCCTTTAAGAGGGGCCAAACCTTGATATGAGACCGGAGATACCGGACAAGCTTTATTTTAAGATCGGCGAGGTGAGTAAACTGGCTGGAGTTGCAGCCCATGTCCTTCGCTATTGGGAGTCTGAATTTCCCAGTATCAGCCCGCAACGGGCTAACTCTCAGCAACGTCTCTATCGACGTGTTGACGTGGAGACGGTCCTTGTTATCAAAACCCTTCTTCATGAGCAGGGATATACCATTGCCGGGGCCAGAAAGTTTCTTGCCAGTGGCCAGACGGTGCCGGCGCAACCGGCTCCGCCCCGGAATGTAGCTGGTTGTCTGGAGCAGATAAAATCCGAGCTTCGCGAGATGAACGCCCTGTTGCATGACAAGGGTAAGGGGAAGGGCTGAAAGCAAAGGGACAGGAGATGAGGGGGCTTTAAAAGTTCTCCATTCTTGACCTTCTGTTGACAGCAGAAAAAACCCATGGTACATACCATGTTACCAAATCGGGGCGTAGCGCAGTCTGGTAGCGCACTTGGCTGGGGGCCAAGTGGCCGGAGGTTCAAATCCTCTCGCCCCGACCATTTTTAAAGGGTTTGCGTTTTTCGAGAATGTTGGTAATTAGCAACAATTAGCAACATGCCCGAAGGCTGCAAACCTTTTTTTGTTTCAGAGTTGGCAAAGAATCTCACCTTCTCCGCCATAAATAATAAAGGCCGATAACTTCAATAAGTTATCGGCCTTTTCTCTTCCGTGCCAATTCTTGGTACCGCCAACCTCGGATTTTTTCAGCGTTTGACTTGTAAAAGATCCAGCAGTAAGAGTACAATAATCCGGGAACAGCAGATATAATTGGAGAGCAGAATTCGTAAGTGCCCCCTCATATGTCCAGGTATTTTAATAAGGAGAATTGCCATGAACACGTTATTCGATTCGTTACAGATGGGAGATCTTACCTTGAAAAACCGTGTCGTCATGGCGCCGTTAACGCGCATGCGCAGCAAGCAGCCCGGCAATATCCCGTATGCCTTGAATGCTGAGTATTATGGGCAGCGCAGTTCGGCGGGGTTGATTATTTCCGAAGCGACCCAGATCACGCCGCATGGCCAGGGGTATCCGGCAACTCCCGGCATTCATTCCGCCGCACAAGTGGCTGGATGGAGGCTTGTGACTGACGCTGTTCATAAAAAAGGCGGGATGATCTTCCTGCAATTGTGGCATGTCGGGCGCATTTCGCATTCTTCGTTTCATCCCGCTGAAGGTCTGCCGGTTGCACCGTCGACCATCCAACCGTCGGGCATGACCATGACCGCTGACTGGCAGCAGGCGCCTTTTGAAACACCTCGCGCCCTGGAATTAAAAGAGCTCCCCGGCATCATTGCTGATTACAGAAAGGCTGCCACGAATGCCAAGGCCGCCGGCTTCGACGGTGTTGAGGTACACGGCGCCAACGGCTATCTGCTAGATCAATTTCTTCAGGACGGCTCGAATAAACGCCAAGATGCCTACGGCGGCGCCATCGAGAACCGCGCCCGCCTTCTTCTGGAAGTGGTGGATGCCGTTACAAAAGTGTGGAACACGAACAGGGTTGGCGTGCGTTTATCCCCTTACGGGACATTTAACGATATGAGCGATTCCGATCCGGTCAAACTTTTTTCGTATGTGCTTGCACAGTTGAGCACGCGAGCGATTGGGTATGCCCATGTGATTGAACCGCGGGCGACTGGCGCGGGTGGAGGAGATTCGGTTTATGAAGACGCTCCGAGCACGTCACAACTTTTTCGTAAATCCTTTAACGGGGTTTTCATTTCCGCAGGGGGGTACAATCGCGACAATGCCATCCCTGCTGTTGAAAGCGGGTTGGTGGATGCGGTCGCCTTTGGGCGTCTCTTTATCGCCAATCCCGACTTGCCGGAACGCTTGAAACTCAATGCGTCGTTGAATAAATACAACCGTGATACTTTTTACGGTGGCGCTGAGACTGGGTATACTGACTATCCGGCGTTGAAATAGCAGACTACGATTCTGATCTTTGGCGATAATGGCAAGTGGCGCTTCCCTGTCCATGCGTTTCAGCGCTCGAAAGGAACTGTCAGTATTCGTGGATCCTGGTTTTGAGAACTCTTGGGAGTGAATTGAATGGAGGATTTAACGAGGCAGGGGTAAAAACTGGACAAACATGGACAAATGGAAACAAAAAAGGGCTTCCAGAATTAATTGGAAACCCTTATATCCAGTGGCTGGGGGACGAGGGCTCGAACCTCGATAAGCGGAGTCAGAGTCCGCTGTCTTACCATTAGACCATCCCCCAGCAGATAACGTAATGAAGCTGTTTATTTAGAAAATCTACGCCCTCCTGTCAAGGAAAAAGAGGGCTGGGCGAAGAAAAATCAGGCGATGATGACTCCCGCATAGCCCACCACCTGGTTGGTGTCACCGGTTACCGCCCCGGAATCAGTATAGCGCACGAGTTTTGTCTTGGTTGCGCCCAGGGCCATTGCCGCGATAAGGGCGATGGTCACCGGCATGATACCGCACATGGATATATTGTAGTCAAGGACCGCGCGGTAGAGGGTGGCAGGATCCATATCGGCAAGTTTCTTCAAGACATAATGGTCTTTTTTGTCAGCCGCGTCCCGCGATTCGTAATGGGTCATATCGCTTGAGGCGACAATCAGGATCTCTTTGCCGGCATCGGCGATAACCTTCGCCAGAGCTGCTCCCACCTCCTGACATAAGGGATAGGAGATATGGGAAATAACAAGCGGGACGATGGCGAGTTTTCTTTGTCTGGCCTGCAGGAAAGGCACCTGGACCTCCAGGGAGTGTTCAAAACGATGTGCCGTTTCATCGACCGTGATGGCGGGACTTGCGTCGAGAAGGGCTGTCGCGATGGCGGTGTCAATGGGGACCTGGCCCATGGGCATCTGCCAGGGTATGGTGGAGAGCGCAATCGGCGCCCCCTGGCCATGATGATTGGGACCCATGATAATGACCGTTTCCGGGATATGCACCCTTGCTATGGTCTCGGCCGCTACCGATCCTGAGTACATATAGCCCGCGTGCGGTGAAACAATGGCATAGGCTTTTTGCGGTATTGCTGGAGTTGCTGAAGCCGGGGCCATTTCCTGGATGTCCCGGGCCAGAATCTCCCGATCTCCAGGATAGAAACGATCTGCTACTGCCGGTGTTCGGATTGTGGTATGTGTCATATTGTCACCCCCGTTTTATTTCCCAGGTTGTGCCGTTTGAGCCATCTTTCAGCTCAATTCCCTTGGCCAGTAACTGATCTCGGATACTGTCGCCGTGCGCCCAGTCTTTTGCCGTCCGTGCATCCTTGCGTTCCTGGATCAGTCCCAGAATCTCCTGTTCGCTGATGGCAAGGTCCTTCAACAGCCTTTCTTTCTGTTGTTTCAGATACTCCCTGGCATCTTCCTGCAACAGCCCCATGATCCCGGCTAACTTCCTGATAAGAATCCCTGAATCTTTCAGCAGCTTGCTATCCGCCTGGCTTGGGTTTACCGGGAGTTGCTGGCAGATCTTGTTGATGATCCGGGCGGCGTCAAAGAGGATACCCAGGCCTTGGGCCGTGTTAAAGTCATCGTCCATAGCCGTTTGGAAGCGTTCTTCAAGGGTGCGTAACTTGTCGGCATCTGGTGCGGAGGCAAACGCTGCCTCTTCCCCGGCAATCCCGGTATCGCTCAGGGCATCGATAGCCGCCATACATTCATAGAGCCTGTCCAGACCAGCCATGGCGTCCTGCATGGCCGTCTCTGAAAAATCGAGGGGGTTGCGGTAATGGGTGGAGAAGATGAAGAAGCGTAAGACCTCTGGGTGGTATTGCTCCAGTATGTCCCTGATCGTGAGGAAGTTGCCCAGTGATTTTGACATCTTTTCATCGCGGATAGTGACAAAGCCGTGATGGATCCAGGTGTTGACAGCGGTCTTGCCGCTAGCCCCTTCGCTCTGGGCCAATTCGTTTTCGTGATGAGGGAAGATGAGATCCTGGCCGCCGCCATGGATATCAAAGCTGTCGCCCAGATATTTCCGGCTCATGGCCGAGCATTCGATATGCCAGCCGGGGCGGCCTGGCCCCCAGGGGCTGTCCCAGGTTGGTTCGCCGGGTTTTGATCCTTTCCACAGGACAAAGTCCATGGGATTGTTCTTGTTTTCATTGATGGCGATGCGGGCGCCTGCCTGCATGTCAGCCAGGTTGCGGCCTGAGAGCTTGCCGTATTCAGGAAACCCATTTACCGAATAATAGACATCGGCGCCTGACTGATAGGCCAGTCCTTTGCCAATCAGTTCGCCAATCAGATCGATCATCTCCTGGATGTGTTCGGTGGCGCGGGGTTCAAGGGTCGGGCGATCGACACCCAGCCTGTCCATATCCACATAAAATTCATCGATAAAGCGCCCAGCCAGGGCACTGGCGCTGACACCCTGCTCGGCAGCCCGGTTGATGATTTTGTCGTCAATGTCAGTGAAATTGCGGACATAGGTGACGGTATATCCACGGTAGCGCAGATAACGGACGATCATATCAAAGGCCAGGGCTGATCGGGCATGGCCGATGTGGCAGAAGTCATAGGACGTGATTCCGCAGACATACAGTTTGATATGACCGTTCGTAAGCGGTACGAGAGGCTCTTTTTTGCGGGTTAATGTATTGTAAGTTTGTATGGGCATGGGGATGAAAGGTGTTTATGTCTTGATCTGTGGCGATGATTTCAGTAGAAAAAGAAACGTATCTGCTTTTTAGGTGCCGTTATGAAATAAGCAGTGCTTTTTTGCTTATTTTATTACGGCACCTTATGCCGCTTCAAAGAAATAGCTAATCTTTTCCGGTTGTTTCTGTGAGTGGCGTCTAGCAAATTTCATAATGGCTCCTTATGCCGTTATGGCCATTTAAATAATATGGTTATTTTATTTTAACGGCTTGTGAGAGAATATCAGTTATTATCATATGTAGCATAACCATATTGGATGGAAAAGACAAGAATGAGCAAGAAAAATGAGAAAACTGCGGCCCGTGACCGAATGTTCCAGGCCTGGCTGCATCCCCAGGTCTTGATCTTGTTTCTCCTGGGTTTTTCTGCGGGTATCCCAATTCTGCTGATTTTTTCCACACTCTCTGTCTGGTTGCGTGAGGCTGGAATTGATCGTGCCGCCGTCACTTTTTTCAGTTGGGCCGCCCTTGGCTATTCCTTTAAGTTCATCTGGGCCCCGCTCATCGACAAGATGCCTCTGCCTCTGCTCACCAGTAAGCTGGGCAGGCGGCGTTCCTGGCTGCTGGTGGCCCAGTTGTCCATCATGGCAGCCATTGTGTGGATGGCCTGTACCAATCCGGTTCTGGGTGAGAGGAAGATGATCGCGATGGCCCTGGCCGCGGTTCTGCTGGGATTTTCCTCTGCCACTCAGGATATCGTCATTGACGCCTATCGCATCGAATGTATCGGCGTGTCCATGCAGGCGTTGCTCGCGTCCAGTTATGTTGCCGGCTACCGGATCGGGATGCTGGTTGCCGGCGCCGGGTCGCTGTATCTGGCCACCCTTTTTGGAACGACCAGGGAGCTGTATCGTTTTGAGGCCTGGCAGATGACCTATCTGATCATGGCCGGGGTCATGTCTGTCGGGGTGATCACCACCCTGTGCATTACGGAACCAGAGATAAATGAGGGCGCCAACACGCACCACTACTCGGTGCAACACTATCTGCGATTTCTGATCCTGTTTGTGCTGGTGGCGGCCTCTTTTGGCGGCGGCTTTTTTTTCAGTGCCCCGCTTGTCGCTTCCGCAAAGGAAAAATTTATTAAGGGAGCGGGAACCCATGTTGAACTGGTCGGGTTTGTGGTGGAGTCTTGCCGTCTGATGCTCGCTCTGGGGGTGGCGGTCGTTGTCGCCAGGGGCGCTGTCCTGCTTGGTATTGTCGATCAGGAGGTGGTGCGTGCGACCTATGTTGCCCCGTTGCGGGATTTTTTTAGCAGATATGGCATAAAGACGGCGATTTTGCTTCTCCTCCTCGTCGGTTTTTACCGGGTCTCAGATATCGTTCTCGGCGTGGTATCCAACGTCTTTTATCTGGATATGGGGTTCAGCAAGAATGTGATTGCCACGGTGACCAAGACCTTTGGCCTGGGCATGACCCTGGTTGGCGGCTTTTTTGGTGGGATGCTGACCGTGCGTTTCGGGGTGTATGTCATTCTCTTTGCCGGCGCCCTGCTGGCCGTTGGTGCCAATTTGCTGTTCATGCTTCTGGCTCAAAGCGGCGCAGATCTGACGGTGTTGACTTTTGTCATTGGTGCTGACAATTTTTGCTCCGGACTTGCCAGTACCGCCTTTATTGCCTTTCTCTCCAGTCTGACCAATATCTCTTTTACCGCAGTCCAGTATGCCCTGTTCAGCTCGCTCATGACCCTGTTTCCCAAACTTATTGGCGGCTATTCCGGGACGATTGTTGCCGCCTGGGGCTATGAATCTTTTTTCCTCATGACGGCCTTGATGGGGCTTCCCGTGCTCCTGCTGGTGTGGCTTTCCCGTGACGTTATTGAGTCAAAGAATAGAGGTTGAATGTTCATGAACTCGATGAGTTTTCTGTGGCCTGCCGGGAAGGCAAAATCAGCCAACTCGGGCAAGAGTACCCAGCGGTATTCCTGGGCGGCATAGAGAATGGGGTCTGGGTGCGCCTCTGATTCAAGGAGGTCAAAGGAACAGAGGAAGCAGTGAAGGATCACCTTGTAGCGGGTGTAATGATGGATGGTGGTTGTTATTTTCTTGTCGACCCGCACGGTAAATCCAGTCTCTTCAAAAAACTCGCGAACAACGGCCTGTTCAGGTCGCTCCCCTTCTTTGAGCCGGCCTCCGGGGAATTCCCAGAGACTACCCCAGACATCATCGGCCAGTCGTTGCTGGATAAATAACTGACCATTTCCTTGCGGATGGATCAAAATACCGGTTGCCATTTCGATGGTGATCTGTTTTTTTCCTTTTTGCGGAATGGGACGTTCGGCGATCAGCTTATCCCGGTGGGCGATGCAGAAGGGGTTTACGGGACATTGCCCGCAGGCGGGATCTTTCGGGGTACAGATCAGCGCCCCTAGTTCCATCAATCCCTGGTTAAAGGAGCGGGCCTGGTCTTCGGGCACCAGTCCTTCCGCCTTTTGCCAGAGGAGTTTTTTTGCCTGCGTCAGCGGGATATCGATATCGAAGAGCCGGGCAAAGAGCCGGCCGATATTGGCATCGACCAAGGGAACCGGGAGATTGTAGGCGATGGAGGCGATGGCGCCGGCAGTATAGGGACCAATGCCAGGCAGGGCCAGCAGGGTTTTCGGGTCGCTGGGGATAATCCCGTCATGATCCCGGACAATGATCCCGGCGCATTTGCGGATATTGCGGGCCCGGCTGTAATAGCCAAGTCCTTCCCAGCACTTGAGCACCTTGCCTTCCGGGGCCAGGGCCAGAGAGTGGATGTCCGGGAACTGTTGCAGCCAGCGGTCAAAGAACAGGGTGACTCTCTCCATCTGGGTCTGTTGGAGCATGATCTCTGAGATCCAGATCTGATAAGGGACATAACCTTGGCGCCAGGGCAGGGCGCGCTGTTCCGTGTGAAACCAGGTGATCAGGGCCTGTTGAAACGGGGCGAGAGAAAATGACATGGCTGTATTGACAGTGACAAGGAAAGGGTGAAAAAATTAAGGCAAATACACATAAGTTTCCTGAAAAAGAAGGTATGCCCTTTTAATTTTAAATTTCTTCATCCATAATACAAATGAACGGTTTTGTAAAACTGAGGAGAGCAGAGACAGACCATCAAAATGAAAAGGAGAAATCATGAAAAGTCTTGTCGTTTATTCTTCAAAGAGTGGCAATACCAGGAAACTGGCCGAAGCGGTGTATGGATATCTGAGCGGAGACAAGGAGATTGCGGCAGTTACCGATGCCCCGGACCCAGCCGGATACAACTTTGTGGCTGTGGGTTTCTGGCTCAAGGCAGGTCAGCCCGATCCGGATTCTCAGGCCTTTCTTGCTAAATTGAAGGAGGGACAGGAAGTTTACCTCTTTGCCAGTCATGGCGCGGCCGTGGGATCGGCGCATGCGGAAAATGCCATGAAGAAGGCCAGGGAGATTGCAGCCAGGGCCCATGTGCGGGCCACTTTTTCCTGTCCAGGTGAGGTGGACGCCAAGACACTGGAAACAGCAGCCCAGGAAAGCCCGCAGCCTGCCTGGCTTGTCTGTGCCCCGGCGGCCAAGGGGCATCCTGACGCCAATGATCTGAAAATGGTGGTTCGGATGCTGGAGGAGCTTGATCTTCCCTGATTGAGGAAAACAAATTTCAAGGGCGATAAGGCAGGGTGGATGGTTTACCTTGCCTTTTTTATTTAGGAGCCGTTGCCAGAGAATAATTAGATCTTGCTGGCCATGGATCGCCCCGGCGGAAACACGATCTGGTCATTTTGTTATGGCTCCTTATGCCGTTTTTGCCATTCAGGCGACGGTATTATTTTTTATAACGGCGTTGGCGGGAAATTAAAGGGCGGATGTCCTGTTTTCTGGCGAATCCAGTTCAATGCGTGCTGAAGGGCCGGCCGGTGGATCAGGACATTCAGCGCTTTATGTCTGAAGGGGACATCAAGGAGAGAAACCCCAATCAGAATGGTGAGGATACCCTGGCCGGGGAGGAAAAGCATGATGAATCCGGCAAGACACAGGAAGTACCCCAGGCTGTTTCTGATGACCTTGATCAACAGGGCGATAGCGGGATGACGTTTATGCCGTTGTTCCACAATCGTGGCATGAATGAGAAAATAATTGGCAGAGGCCCTGGAGATAAGAAAGGGGATGAGCAGCAGACTGATGAGAAAGGTTGCCGCTGAAAGCAGCCCCAGCCATTCAAGTAAGGTTGTGTATGATATTTGAAAAGGTAGCGCGCTCATTTTTTGCCTGTTTAATATATTTAGGTGTCGTTATGAAATAAGCAGTGCTTTTTTGCTTATTTTATTACGACACCTTATGCCTCTTCAAGGAAAGAGCCAATCATTTCCGACTGTTTCCTTGAGTGGCGTCTTGCCGATAACAACATACCAGGAGCTGTGGCGAATGGATGAAGAGCGACCTGACCATTTTATTACGGAACCTTATGCCGGTTAAGATATTTTGATGTTGTGGTTGTTTTAGAATAACGGCCTGAGCCCGATCTTCACCAGGTTTCCTGCTGTCTCCGGGGTGCTAAGTTGGCTCTTTTCCTGGAGGCTGATCCGTTCCGAAGTGATGCCAAGATCAGTAGTGCAGAAGTCGTACACCTGTAAAGCCCGCTCCTGGGCAAGGTCATAGAGAGTGGTGTCTGAGACTGTGACCGGTTCAGGCTTAAGCAGGGCGGGCCGGGCCTCCTGAATGGGGATATCCTGTTCGATGATCTTTCCCGGTAGCGGTATTTGGGGAGGTGCTTGCTGTTTTTCTTTTTCTTTTTGTTTTTTTTGCCACGCCTGTAATTGTTGCTCGTTTTTCAGGGCCACCCGTTTTCTTTCTTTTTCTTCCAGTGTCTTCAAAAGCGCGGCCCGGTCATGGATTGGGTCGGCCATGCCGGTAAGGGTCAGGCCAAGATGAGGGTGAGCGGCCAGCAGGGCCTTAAAACGGCGCAAGGTTTCCTGGCCGTTGCTGCTTCTGTTCACGTCAAATGTGCTTTGGCCGGCGGGGAACGGGATAGACTGTTTGTCGTGAAGGTCTGTAAACTCGGCTCCTGCCGGCAGCAAGGGCGCCTCCTTGGCCTTGACCATCAGGGCCTGGAAGGTGGCGATAGTCTGCTTGAGCAGGGGTTGGGTGCTGTCTTTGGCCAGCGGCACCAGGAGTTTCATCTGATCCTGGCTGTCTGCAAGCAAGGCCAGTGGTAGGGCGGTCTCCGATTTCGCGGAACCAGGGTTGAGCCCGGAGAAGAGAAAGGCCGCCTCTCCCTGTTCTTCGCCATTTTGCAGGGTGTGGCTGCAGGAGAGATTAAAACTGCCGGCCTTGGGGTTGATATCAAGGAGCGGAGTGATCTGTGCTGCAAGCGGCAGAAGCGGAAATCCGTTGAGGTTGAGTTTTGTTGTAGAGTTACCCTTACCGGTCAAAAAATCTCCAGAGCCGGACAGGGTAAAGGGCACAGTGTCAAGAAGGCCTGAGAGCTCAAGGCTTGCGCCCGCGTCACTCTTTTCATGCGGATTGGTGATCTGGCCTTTGACCTGACTGATTAACGCTGACCAGGGTGGGTCGAGTCGCAGGTCTTCATGGCTGATGGTGGCGTTATCAAAGCTGATCCTCTGGATACCAGACAGAACGGAGTCGCCAGCATTTTGTTGCTGATTTTTCCTGTTTTGTGGCTGGGAGAGCAGATTGCGGAGAAAGGAGGCGATCTGGGCCACCGGCCCGGGGCCGTCTGTCTCCAGCTTCCAGGTGAGTTTCGGGGCGTCAAGGATCAGTTCCTTCATGCCGATGCGGAGCGGATTGGTCTTGATGGTGACATCGTTGAGCTCAATCTTGCTTGCGGCCAGGCCGGGACTTTTTTCGTCATCCCGAATCAGGGCCTCGCTCAGCTGCAAGGTGCCGGTAAAGCTGGATTCAGGATAACGGTAGGTCCCCTGGCCATGCACGCTGGCCCTGCCTTGTTGAAACAGGGGCGCATCGGGAAGCCAGGGTGCAACCTGCTCTGAGCTGATAGCGGCCAGAGCCAGGGAGAGCGAGGCACGCACAGGAAACAGAGAGACCAGGCCTTGCGCCTTCAACATGCCTGTCTGGTTGATCCTGGCCGCAAACTCGAAGTTGTTTTGACTGGCGCCTTTAGCCGTCAGGCTGCCGGTCTTCATGTGCAGTTCGGACAGCTCCAGGGCCGGCATCTTTTCTTTTTGAGGGTGGAGAGTAGCCTTTCCTGAAAAATCAATTCCTTGTATCAGGATGGGTTTTTTGTCGGCGCCGAAACTTTGCAGAAATGGTGGAAGCTTGTCCTGATGGAGGATGAGGACGCTCTCGGTAAGGGCAATGGTCCCCAAGTCAAGGTTGCCTTCTTTGAACTTTGTGCCGGTGATCTGTACCTTTTTGGCCGCAAGCCATGTCTGTTTCTGGTCAAGCAGTGTCAGATCATGCACTTCGGTCGTAGCGTCGATCAAGGTGATCATGCCGGAGTGCTTCGTTGTCGGGTCAAAGCTGAAGTGGCCGTGCAGACTGGCAGCCCCTGTCGCGTTTTTTGCCTGAACCGGATCAACGAAGGAGAGAAGGGTGCCGGCCTGGATATTGCCCAGTTGCAGGGCGCCGCCTGGTATGCCCCGGTCGTTAAAGGATCCTTGCCAGCTCAGGGCCGCATTGGTTTTTTCCTGTTTGCTGCTGAGGGTAAATGTGCCCTTGTCCCGGCCCTGCTCTGAGGCGGTGCTGAAATTTTTCACTTGGATCTGGATCGTTGTCCAGGGTGGCAAAGCGCCTTTTTGCTCTTTGTCGGTGAGTTGTAGAGCGCCATTTTCGACGGTGAGCGAGTCAATGTCCAGGTGATGTTGCGGCTGTTCCGGCGCGTCCTTGCTTGTGGCAGGTCCGGAAAAGAGCTGGGCCATATCCTGTGAAAAGTGACCCTGATCTGCTGAGAATTGTGGCTGCAGGATGTGCAGGTTGTGGAGGTGCAGAGCGCCATCAAGTGGTTGCAGGCTTCCCTCGATCTGCATTGAGGGTGCGGTCATGGCCAGGGAGTGCTCGGTGTTGGCCAGTTCGATCCCGGTTGTCGTTAGTTGGAAGCCAACGGTCAGACGGCCTCCTTTTTTGTCTTTTGGGGTAAATGAAATCTGGATCTTGCCTTCGCCTTTGCCCTTGTCAAGAACCAGGGGCATAGATTTCGGCAGGTAGGCAAAATAGAGAGGCAGGTCGAGATTCTGGAGAGTGCAGGCGAGATTGGTCTTCAGTCCATTTTGACCCTTTTCACCTGGTAACGCGGCCTCACCGGTCAGTTCCACCGGGCTGCCGTTGATGATGGCGGAAAAGTGGGGGCGGATGTACTCCCCGGCCTCAAAGGAGAAGTTGGAGAGGGTTGGAAGATCCAGTTTGATCTGCTCCACGCTGTGTTTTTTCCCATTCAGGCGGTCATCAAAGAAAATTCTGCTGTCGGTGATCGTGATATTGTTCAGGGAAAAGAGCAGGGGCAGACGGGACAGGGAGTCGGTTTCGGCCTTGCTGTTGTTTTCAGTGGTGTTTTCCGAGGCCAGAGCGGGCAGGTTGTACGATTTGTCCGGGTAGCGGATGACTGACGCGGTCAGTCCTTTAATCTCCAGACTATTGCAGGCAAGACTGTTGTGCAGCAGGGCAATCAGGTGCAGGTTGATGAGGACATGATCAATGTGCAGGAGCGTAGTTTCCGGCGTCGGGGGCTGATTGACGTCAGTGGTGGCTATTGTCGAAACATCGTCCAGTTGCAGGCGCATGGTAAAGGGATTAAAGTGTGCCTCGCCCGCAGTCAGACCTATGTCGGCAGCTTGTTGGAGGGAGTTAGAGAGGTATCTTGTCAGCAGCGCCGGGGCGAGGAAAAAACCGGCGGCGCTGTAGGCCGCAATGAGAAAAACCGGAAGAGCAGCCAGGATGAACCAGCGCCTTGATTTTTTTGGCCCCACAGCTGATTTGTCAGGTGTGGGCCGTGACGGCGGTACTGGCTTTGCCTTTGGTCTTTTTGGACGCTCAGAAGGAGGAGCGGGCTCAGGATTGATGGAGATGGCGCCAAAACGATCAGACATGATTGATCAGAGTTCAGATTTTAGAGTGCAAAAAGGTATTCATGAAAAAAATAATATACCGCAACCTAACATCTTTGACTTTCAACTTTCAACTTTTATGTAAAGTATGTCTTGAAAGAAGCGGAGTCTATGCTGTACACTCAAAAAAAGAAAACGATGTCTGGAAGGTCAGGGATTATCAGCTAGATGATTCATCGATGAATCAATGACTGATCTGTTCCCCCTGTCTCCTGTTCCCTGTCCCCTGGTCCCTGATCCTATGCTTGAAATACTCAAATTACTCCGCTGGCAGGATATGCTTGATATCCTGGTGGTGGCCTTTATCATTCACCAACTTATCCTGATTATCAAGGGCACACGTTCGGTGCAGATGATACTGGGGCTGGTGGTGCTGAGCGCCGTCTATTTCATGTCGATAGCCCTGGATATGGCCGCCCTGCAGTGGTTGTTGAAGACCTTCCTCAGTTCCCTGCTGTTGATTGTGGTGATTGTTTTTCAGCATGATATCCGCATGGCCCTGACCCAGGTGGGAAAATCACCTTTTCAGAAAAATACGGATATGGCTGAAAAGGAACTGGATGAAGTTGTCCGGGCTGTCTTCTATCTTTCCAAACGGCGCATTGGCGCCTTGATCGTTCTCGAGCGGGAGATCGGATTGCGGGACTATGTGGAATCCGGATCTGATCTTGATGCCAGCTTGAGCAGAGAGCTGTTGATCTCTATCTTTATGCCTGTCTCTCCTTTGCATGATGGCGGGGTGATTATCCGTAAAGGGCGGATTCAGACGGCAGGCTGTATTCTGCCCCTGACCAAAAATCCTTACATCAACAAACGATTCGGCACCAGACACCGGGCGGCAATCGGTCTGTCCGAGGAGACCGATGCCGTGGTTGTTGTCGTCTCGGAAGAGACTCAGGAGGTTTCTCTGGTGCAGCATGGCGCGCTGACGCTCATGACGGATGAAATGACCCTGACCAAGGGACTCCATGCCATTTTTGTGGTGAAAGAACCGCAGCCGCAGGCCTGGAAGAGTTGGGTGAGTCGATCATGATCATGAAGATATTCAACCAGTTAAACAAGTCGTTGCATGTTGATGATCTCAGGCGTTTTCAGGAGATGTGGCCAAAAGACTGGACCCTCCGTTTTATCTCCTTGATTCTGGCCGTGGGTCTCTGGTATTTCGTTGGCGGTGATGACACCGTCGATAAAAACGTGCTGGTTCCCCTTGAAGTCATTAATCTGCCACGAGATCTGGTTATCTCCAATCAGTTCAAGCGGGAGATCGAGGTCACAATCAGTGGGCCGCGCAGTCAGGTCTTGAAGATAGACAAAGGCGATATCACGAGACAGGTGGATCTTGCCCAGGCCGTTCCTGGTACAATGGTGATCAAGAATGAGATTCACTTGATTTCTGTGCCGCGTGGGATAAAAGTCCTGCGTACCCAGCCCGACTCGATTATTTTTTCTATGGATAAGCTTATCCAGAAACAGCTTGCGGTAAAGCCGATAACCAAAGGGAATCCGGCAGCTCATTATGTTTTGCAGGATATCAGGATGAAACCGGAGACCATTTCCATCACCGGGCCACAGGCAGTATTGACACAACTTAATGCCTTGAAGACGCAGATAATTGATATCAGCGGCATGAATCAATCGACGCAGTTACAGATACCCCTGGATCTGAACCCTGCCCTTCTTGATCTGATCGGTGAAACATCGGTAACCGCTGATCTGGTTATTGCGGAGGAAACTGTGGAGAAGCGTATCTCCGGGTTGCCGATTGAGGTGAATAGCCAGGGGGGGGCGCGGCAAGTTACCCCTTCCACAGTGACGATTACCGTGCTCTTGCCCAGAAGTCTGGCCCGGGAAAACAAAGATCTGCAGTCCCTGTTCAAGGTGACTGCTGTTGATGATGGTGACGCAGGGCAGATGACGGTCAAGGTTGTTCCCCGGGTTGTCCCCCGGGGAAATTCATTAGATCATCTTATCCAGATTATCAAGGTTGAACCCATGGTGGTGACGTATAGTGAAAAAAAACCGAAGTTGCCGCCTTTTGAGACGAATTTGGCCGAGACGATTGAGTAAAACCGCAGCCGTAGCAGCGCTACGGCGAGGATTTTGCGATTGAGGAGCGGTCAAATTCGGCCAAAAGCCGGATGCGAGCACCAAAGATTTATTTACGGACAAGCTCTAAAGCAGAAAGAGAAGGAATCGTCATTAATGTGTCAATCCTTTTACCTTCAAAGGCATTCAATATTGAATGGCAGTAAAATGAAAACAACAGACTTGATAGCAGAGGCAGTTTCTCTTCCTGTGGAGGAGAGAGCTATGGTTATTGACACTCTCTTGAAGAGTCTTAATCCTTCGGAAACAGATATTGATAAGAAATGGGCGTCAGTGGCCAGGAGGCGCTTGCATGAGCTTCGCACAGGACAGGTTAAAGCTGTCCCGGGAGATGAAGTATTTCAAAAGATCTGGAATAGATTTCCCGCGTGAAAAATTTATTCCATCCAGAGGCAGAGGCCGAGTTTGTTCAGGCCATCGAATATTATGAAGAACGTGAAGTGAGTTTGGGTTATGACTTTGCAGTCGAAGTTTATGCGACTATCGAGCGGACAATGGCGTATCCAAAGGCTTGGCCAATAATTGGAGAAGACATCCGAAGGTCTTTAATAAGACGGTTTCCTTATGGGATTTTATATGCGGAAGAAGATGGAGAGCTCTACATCGTGGCTGCACCTTCACCGGGAACCGGACTATTGGAAGCATCGGGTTAAATAAGATAAGATGGCCTCGCAGGTAAGCGAACCTATGAGGTCATCAAAATTAAAAGACAGAATGACCTTGAAAAAATTATTTGGAACAGACGGAATACGCGGGGTGGCCAATATCTATCCCATGACCACTGAGATTGCCATGCAGGTCGGCCGGGCCATCGCCTTTCTGGTCAAAGACCGGGCTCATGGGCACCGGATCGTGATCGGCAAGGATACCCGCATCTCAGGCTATATGCTTGAAAATGCCCTGGCCGCGGGAATCTGTTCTATGGGCGTGGATGTGCTTCTCGTTGGCCCCTTGCCCACACCCGGTATCGCCTTTATCACCACCTCCATGCGCGCCGATGCCGGCGTGGTGATCTCGGCCTCCCATAATCCCTTTCAGGACAATGGGATCAAGATCTTCTCCCGTGATGGATTCAAGTTGTCGGATGAGTATGAGGCGGAGATCGAGGAGCTGATCTTCTCCCAGAAGATGGCGGCATTAAGACCCGTGGCCGATGAGGTGGGACGGGCCCGTCGTATTGATGATGCCAAGGGCCGGTATATCGTTTTTCTGAAAAATACCTTTCCCCAGAAATTTACCCTGGATGATTTCCATATCGTCCTTGATTGCGCCCACGGCGCGACCTACGGCGTGGCGCCCCATGTCTTTGAGGAACTGGGGGCGAAGGTCACCACCTTTGGGGTGAATCCGGATGGAACAAACATCAACAAAGATTGCGGGGCGCTGCATCCCGAGCACATGGCGGAGGTGGTGCGGCAGACGGGCGCCGATATCGGCCTGGCCCTTGATGGCGACGGCGATCGGCTCATTGTTGCCGATGAAAAGGGGCGGATCATTGACGGCGATCATGTCATGGCCATCTGCGCCGCCGAGCTGCTGAAGCAGCGGAAGCTGAAGAAGAAGACCCTGGTGGCGACCGTGATGTCAAATATGGGCCTGGAAGTGGCCATGCAGCAGATGGGCGGCCGGATGGTACGCACCAAGGTCGGTGACCGGTACGTGGTCGAGGAAATGCGCAAAAATGGCTATTCCTTTGGCGGTGAGCAGTCCGGCCATCTGGTCTTTCTCGATCATATCACCACCGGCGACGGCATACTCGCGGCCCTGCAGTTGCTCGCCATCATGAAAAAACAACACAAGCCCCTCTCCGAACTGGCCACGGTCATGGAAAACTTTCCGCAGGTGCTGAAAAATGTCCGCACCTCGTCAAAGATAGATGTGGGTCATATCCCTGATTTTACAGCCACCGTGCGGGTAATGGAACAGAGGCTGGGCGATACCGGGCGTATCCTGGTCCGTCCATCCGGCACTGAGTCGTTGATCAGGGTGATGGTCGAAGGCCAGGACGCGCCGCTTATTCAGGCCATGGCCGATGAGCTGTGCGCCATGGTGAGCAAGGCGGATCTGGGCTGAACCTATATCTCACATTCATATTATACTTTCAAAGCGAATATACCTCTGGTTCCCATGCGCCGCATGGGAACCAGAGGTAAACCATGAACCGATTACCCGTAGCATACAAAAACGTTATCAGCGTGACCGACCCTCCCCCTGTTTTATGACCTCGTTATAATATACGTCTATGTCCTCGGTTGTTGCTTTTGCCTCTTTCTGGCAATTTTTTTTATACTATCCAGTTATGTGGTAACTTTTTTTATAATCTAAAAGGATGAAACTGGTTTTTCACTTCCCTTCTTGACCCTTTTGTCGTTTTTTATCATGATGATTTTATATGTTAAAATGCGGATTGTCGTAATGGATTGAATAATTGTGATCCGATGGTTTGACTTTTGCATAAGAATCAGTGCATATATTATTTTGGATAATGGTTTCTCTGGGCAGTGGCTCTCGCTGTTATTGCTCGTCTTTGTATTGTGGAGCATTTCGTGGCAGAGGGATAGCTGCCTGAAAGCTGAAAGGCCCTGTGATCGTTTATAAACTTTTGCTTTATCTCCAATTTAAGGCGCACATGAAAACCGGCAACATGTATCAGCATGTATCAGCATGTCACTGTGGAATCAATAAATTATTGTTATTGGTATCTCCAATTTTGACTAATTTAACAAGCGGAGGCGAACAATGAAATCAAGATGGATGACGATATGCTGTGCCCTTATCTATTCGTGCATTGTTTTTTGCTCTTCGGCCTTTGCCGCTGATGCAGTTGACCAACTGTATCTGTGTGGAATTATCAAGGAGATTAATACCAAGGATGCGATAGTCAGTGTTGATGTCAAATCCGAGAGCTGTCACGGTCTTCAACAGTTCAAGCTGTCCGCGGCCATGGGCGGGAAAGTTCTTAATGTTGATGACCAAAAATGTTTTTTCATAGACAGTAGCCGTTGCCAGGCAGGCTATAAATACACCATAACCAAAATAGAGACGGAGTGATATCATGCGCAGACTTATATTATTTGCCTCAATGGCATGTTGTCTGCTGGCGGGAAATGCCATTGCCGCCAACATGACTGATTATTGTCAGACTCCGCCCTTTATCAATACTGCTGCTGCCCCGAATGTCTTGTTGATGGTGGATACCAGTGGCAGCATGGGGTATAAGGCGTACTCTTATAACAGCACTGCATATGTCCCCACGAAGCTGTATGAAGGCTATTTTGACCCTTCAAAAGACTATGTGCAGAGTACTGTTGATAACGTTTATTATGAGGAGGGTGTCGTTTCTTGCCCCAGTACGTGTACGGGTGATTGGAGCTGTTATGCAGCCAACATGGGTGGGTGCATAAAGGGTGGACATGGTTGTAAAGGCAGCAAGTGGGCTTGTTGTAGTGAATGGACAGTCCCTGATTGTGGTATTAACGGTAATTATTTGAATTATCTCAACATGAGCAGAATGGACCTGTTGCGATGGGCGATGACCGGTGGAAAACCTGATAGTTGCACAAGCAGTCTCAGTCCTCAAGCTTGCGACCCAAGTCTGTACCCCCTCAACACCCTGACTTGTGACGCCACTGGTTGCACCATAACAACCACCTCAGGAGTTAAAGTGAAGGCCCGATGGGATCGTATCACGGGAAATGACGGGGGGGTTCTGTATCAGCTCCAGGCATTGGCTCTGCAGCCACGCATTGGTGGGATGTTTTTTGCTGATGATAGAGTGAAGAATACTGTTCTTCTTGGTGATTTTACCGGTTCAAACAATGTCGACGCCCTTAACCCCTACAAAAATACGATCACGGCAGTCAATGGAATAACGCCGGCTGACGCAACTCCAATGGGTCCGGCACTGTGGGCTGCTTATGCCTACCTTGCCCAGCAATCTGCTGTTTTTGGCGGTCCTGCGCCGCAAACGGGTGCGGGCAATGAATGGAAGAACCCCATGTATCAATGTCCGGATGTCAATAACAACGGCGTATGCGATCCCGGTGAATTAGTTTCCGTGCCCTGTGCCAAGAATTTCATGATCCTGCTTACCGACGGCCAGTGGAACATGGGGGGGCAGAGCGGTTCAGTGAGCTCCACCTGCTCCATCGACACTGCCTATGAAAAACCATCGGCCGATCCCGTTGTCCCCGCCTATTGGCTGCACAAAAAGGGCTTCACCAATGTTCCCGCCGGAAATATAGCATCCAATGTGGAATCCATCTATACCGTCGGATTGTGGCTGGGTGGCACCGGCGAGCAAGCCTTGAAGAATGTGGCCATGTACGGCTCTTTCGACACAACCAAGACCTGGCCGGGCAATAAGACGGATTACCCTAAAGTTACTTGCAATGTGGATGATTGTAACTCTGATGGCAAGGGCAGCCCGTGCACCGCACTGCCGCCTTCTTCCTCGGATTGGGACAAGGATGGTGACGGCATTCCTGATACCTTCTTTAAGGCGACCGATGCCTTGGAGATAAAAAACAGGATAATGACCATTATTCTGGACATCCTCAAGAAGGCCTCATCCGGTACGGCGGTTTCGGTATTGAGTTCCAGTGAGGGCAGTGGCGCCAATCTCATGCAGGCCCTGTTTTATCCCGATCGGTCATTCGACGGCGGCACGGAGGTCTCCTGGACCAGCGATCTGATGAATTACTGGTATTATATGGATCCGTATTTTACATACTCACAGATTCGAGAGGATACGGTCAGGGAAGGAGCTACTGCGGCCACACCATACACGCTGCTCGACCTTAAGCAGGATTATATCACAAACTTTGCATATGATACGACCGTGAACAAGACACTGGCGCATCGTTGGAAGGATACAAATGGAACAGGCTACGGTGATACAGACTTAGGCACTGTGCCAATAGAAGAAACCGTTCCCATCTGGCGCGCTGGTTTCAACCTCTGGTGGACGGATCCAACCGCCAGAAAAATCTACACCTCGGTGGACGTATTAGCCTCGACATCATCAACCCCACCAACCCCACCAACTTTGATGTCATTCGACACGACAAACAGCGCCACGCTCGATGATTATTTGGGCCAGACCGTGAGCGCCGACGCCAATACAACCATTAATTATGTTCGCGGTTATGATTGCGTGGATGCCGCAGGCGCGGCCTGCGAATGCGGAACAGCCAATTGTTCCAAAGCAGGAAGAAGCAGGACCGTGATTGCGGGGGTTTGTTCTGCAAGGAAGAGTCCATGCAACAGTGATGCTGATTGCCCACTTATCCCCCCAAGCACCACAATCAGAGAAACCTGTACCCAGGAAACACATGTCTGGAAATTGGGCGATATTATCTCATCTACCCCGCGTATTATGGGGCCAGGATATTTGAACAATTACAATGTCCAGTCTCCCTTTGGCTACAACGACCAAACCTATAGTAATTTCATCAAAAGTAATGATTATATGGACAGGCAGCTTGCCTTTGTCGGCGCTAACGATGGAATGCTGCATGCCTTTAAGCTTGGCAAGTTGCTCCAGAAGTGGCCAGGGAAAAACTGGTATGAAGCAGCTAAACAGGAAGGCGGCACCGGCACAGGAGGGATTGGTTCTGAAAGTTATGCCTTTATCCCCAAAAATGTCCTTCCTTATCTGCAATACCTTCACGATGAGGACTACTGCCACATCTATATGGTAGATGGCCCGACAGTGATAACAGACGTCTCCATCAATAAACCATCGACCTGTACACTAACTGATTACTGGAACTGTCCGAAACTCACCACGATAAAAAAGGTGTGCTCCACAAGCACAACACTAGCCTGCAATATCGACACAGATTGTCCCACAAGCGAAACATGTGTTGACAGTGGCGTTGTGGATTTCGCAAAAACAAGCTGGCACACCACCCTGGTCGGCAGCATAGGAATAGGTGGCGCCACCTGCGAGACACCCACCACCAAGTGGTGCGAGAAAAACTTCACCGCATGTACAACGGACAGCGATTGCAATCCCATCAATAATAATGGGACATGCGTCCCCGCCATCGACCCTGATCGAATCGGCACGCCAATTTCGGTCGGGGGTAAGTCAGTTGGCTGGTCATCATACTTCGCCCTTGATGTGACTGATCAGGCGACTCCACAACTCTTGTGGGAGTTCAGCAATGCCGATTTGGGTGTTACTAACGTCGGTTCAGCGATTGTCAAGGTCGGCGGCAGCGAGAAACGGTGTGCAATCAGCAACTATGTATGCACTACGGACACCGCTTGCGGCGATATTGCCACAAATGGAAAATGCGTTAATACAAATGGCAGGTGGTTCGCCATCCTGGCATCAGGATCGACCGGTCCTATTAAAAACCTGGAATTCAAGGGCACCTCGGACAAGAATCTGAAACTCTTTGTGCTCGATCTCAAGACAGGAGCGCTGCTGCGCACCATAGATACCGGCGTCACCAATGCCTTCGCAGGGTCCATCTCCACCAGCGCGCTCGACCTGCAAAAGGACAGGCCCAGTGAGATCGGCAACTATCAGGATAATGCCGTTTATATCGGCTATGTCAAGGACACCATCAACGGCGGGGTGCTGCGGCTCGTGATCAATGACGATATCAATCCCGCCAACTGGACGGTAAGCAAGGTAATAGATAATATCGGGCCGGTCACCACCTCCGTGGTGAATCTTCTTGACCGGTCAAGCGGAAAGCTCTGGCTCTATTTCGCTGAAGGCCGCTATTTTTACAAGCAGGATGACCTGGCCACGCAACGCAAGCTGTTCGGCATTCAAGAACCCTGCTTTGATGCAGCAAACAACAGCATGTTTCCCACCTGTACGAGCACTCCCACCACGATTGCCCCGGTTGCCTTGGCTGACCTGAAAGATCAGACAACGCTGACGAAAGTGTGCTCTTCGTCAGGGGGGACGTGTTCTATAACAGCTGATTGTCCAAGCGGACAAACCTGCGATACATTACCATTAACGGCCGCGCAAAAAGGCTGGTTTATCAACATGGGCGCAGCGGTGGCTCCAATGAGTGCGGAGCGTGTTATTTCAAACCCCACACCAGACACCCTTGGTGCCATTTATTTCCTGTCTTTTGCCCCGACCGCTGATGTCTGCAGCTTTGGCGGCACCACGTATCTCTGGGCACTGGATTACAAAACCGGTGGCCAAGTGACTTTTGCAATGCAGGGGAAAGCTCTGGTGCAGGTATCCACCGGTGAGATCAAGGAACTAAATATGTCCGATGCTCTTACCCAGGAAAGTGGTCGTAAATCTCCCGGGTTCAAGGGGATTCCACCAACAGGCCAGGGTCTTATGGTGATCAAAAACCCAGAGCCGATAAAAAAATTCATGCATGTGCAGGAACAATGAAGAAGGCAACGGCAAGATCAACCTGCGTCCCAGCCAACACTGGGGAGAGTCTCGGCATGACACACCGGGGCGCAACAACGCAAGCGGGCGAAAAAGACCATTTCCATTCAAGGCGGGACACTATGAAGGCCCAATCTGGCTTCACCTTGGTCGAAGTCATGGTGGTTGTTGCCATAATCGGGATCTTGCTGGCAATAATAGCCCTGAATTTTACGCAATGGAATGATAAATATACCGTGGAATCCTACACCAAGGAGATTTACTCCATTTTGATGAAGGCCAGAAACGACGCGGCAACCACCAACATCCCGGTTAGTGTCACGTTGGCTGCTAATCTGGTGACTACCTACCAGGATACCAATGGTGATGCCCTTGTTAACGCAGGCGATCGGACGACAGCAAGTCCGTATCCACGATTTACCTTGAAATCAAATCTGGGGCTTCCAGAGACGATTGTTTTCGACAGAAGAGGCATGACCGATAACATCCAGGCTATTAGTATTACTGGTTATTCCCCGAATGCCTCACCTGGCGTGGATTGTGTCGTGGTCGCGGTAACCCGCATCAATATGGGCCGATGGGATCCAACCCAACCGGTAGGACAACAGTGTGTCCAGCAATAAGGAATGAACCTTGGGCTGTGTTGCCCCACCCTGATAACGAGGAGAACGCTGTGTCCTGCAATAATACACAAAACCATAGGCACCAGAGTGGCTTTACCCTGGTGGAAATCATGATTGCCCTGCTTATCTTTATGGTGATTATGCTGGGTGTGGCCGCTGGGCTTATTCAGACCATCCGGGTCAACAGGGGGAACGTGGTGCGTGACGAGGCTCTCAGGCTGGCGACTGATGATTTGAACCGGCTGAAGGGAGATCAGTTTTCCGTTTCCGGCACTTCGGTTGACCTGACCGCGACAATCCCACCGGCATGGACCGCCCTCCCCACTGTGTTAGTCAATGTCCGTGCGGGGGCAATGAGCTTTGCCAGAGCAACGCAAGTCACCGACCTGGCGACTGCCGCCAGCGCGCTCAAGCGCATTGATGTGGCCGTTGGTTGGAACGAACCCGGCGTGACAGGGGGAGCTCTGCCAGCCACCGGCAAGAATCGCCAAGTGTCCTTAAGCACAATAATCGTGCGCAGTGATTAATGACGCCCTTGCAAAAAAGGGAAAAACAAAAAGATTATTGATGAAATATCTAAGGGTTACACTGTGAAAACTGATGCGGGCGATCCTTTTTGGGCGACGTCATCATTATTAAGGGGCAGACATGGAACAGCACGGTAAAACTATGCGCCGGGAAGAATCCGGCTTCACCTTGATAGAGCTGATAATCTATATGGCTCTTTTGGGAATCTTGATGACCATGGTGTTTAATAGCTTCGTGCCGGTTATGCAAACAAACTCCCGACAGGGGCGTATTACGGAAACGAAGATTGAAACAGGGATGGGTCTGGATTTGCTGCGGGCAGACCTTGAACATGCCGGCTTTGGCCTGCCATGGGAGTTCCCGGTCGGGGGAGTGCCGATTCCGTATTTTGAGCCGGCGGTACCTGCTGCGATGAAAGATGCGCCCAATGTCCCACGGCCGGTGATCAGTGAGGATGCCTCTGCCTCCAGCATGAATGGCTCTGACTATCTGACAATCAAGGCCATGAACGTGGTGCGTAATGTTTCCAGCCAAAAATGGGGCTGGCTGGGGCGGGATGGTGCGCATGTAGCCTTAGTTCAATCCCTAGGCGTTGATGCTTTCGCTAACGAGGACCGGGTTATCGTCATCCGCACCGAGGTCAGTCCTGGAGAAAATCGTCAGCTTATTCTGAATGGCACTGCCTCAGGTAACTATTTTACACGGCCGATATCGTTAAATTTGGAACCCTTTGCCCCTCCTGCCACGCCGAACGACCCCAACGGCGAACGCTATCTCCTCTATGGGCTTGTTGACAAGATCGATCCAAGAAGGCCATTCAACCGCACTGATTATTATATCAACAATGCCGATGTGCCAGCCCACTGCGCGCCAGGCACGGGAACTTTGGTCAAGGCAACATTGAACCAGAGTGATGATAAGTTTTCCATCTTGCCAATCGTGGATTGTGCAGCCGATTTCCAGGTGGTCTATTACCTGGACACTAATGGCGACGGGGGGTGGGATACGAAAGCCAATGCAAGTGGGCTTGCCGGACTGACAGCCCAGCAGATCCGGACCCAGGTGAAGTCTATACGGTGTTATGTGCTCACTCATGAAGGAGGTGTGGATCGTGCCTACACGCATCCAAATGCTAAGATCAATGTGGGTGAAGTAGATGTGGATGGAGTTACCCTGCTGGCTGGCCGGGCGTTTGACCTGAGCCTGCCCGCAAACAACATCGGCCCAACCTGGGCCAACTACCGCTGGAAGGTATACAGCCTGGCGGTGACGCCCAGAAATTTGCAATGACCAATATGAGGAAAACTGTATGTGGTTGACTAATCAAAGAATATCTGCTGGCCCCGCAAAAAGGAAAAGAACCTCAATGTCCCTGACAGCGGTGCGGCTCTTCGGAGTCCCGGCTGCGCTTCGCTTGCCTGCGCCCCCACCAATACTTGGAAGCGAGAGAGGAGTGGCATTGGTCATGGCTTTGATTTTGGGCCTTGTTGGTATGCTCATGATGGCATCTCTTCTCTATATGGCGGGAACCGGTATTTGGACGAGCGGTTCAAGGAATCGTTATCAGACGGCGTTGGAATCCGCTCATGGCGGCCTGATTTTTTTTGCCAAGGAAATTATCCAAAGAGGGGTGGGAGGTGTTACCCTGGCCTCCATGGGGACGTACAACGGAATATTGACCGCTCTCGACCTGAATTTCGCCACAAAAATCACAACGACTGGTAGTCTTGGTGTTGGGGCTTATCCTGCTAATAACCCGGATGCGACCTTGACGTTGCCATTTACGGCGCCAACCCCCAATATGATTATAAACACTACCATATTAAGCACAAGCCGCGGCAACAGCGGCACCTCTGCAAATGTTCTGGTTGGGGGGGGGGTGGTCAGTAACAATAGTGGTACCGTCACGCCGCAACACATTCCCTATCTTTATCAGACTGAAATTAAGGCTCAGAGTGTAAATACACAAGAAAATGCCAGGCTGTCGGCAATATATGCTTATTGAAAAGAGAATTGTCCCCTGTGTTAGGAGTAAGCTCAAATAGTCAGGAAGAATTAGGGCTACTCCCCAGTTTTAAAAAATAGAATAAAGGAGGCGGATTTATTTTTATAAAAATAAATCCGCCTCTTTTATTTTCTTCCTTAATCAGAAATAAATTTTTGTAAGAAGCTCAATAGATATTTTCTCGTCTCAATGTTTCCTCAAAAATTTAGTTTCTTTGCAAGCAAGACCACGATTTCGATATGATGGGTCTGAGGGAACATGTCCACGGGCTGAAGCTTTTTGATGACAAAGCCGGCGTGGATCAACTCGACCAGATCCCGGCACAGGGTGGCGGGGTCGCAGGAAATATAGACCAGCCGTTTGCGGGTGAGGGCGGCAAGGTGCGAGGCAAGTCCCGGGGCGCCCTGTCTGGGCGGGTCGATGACGACGCAGTCAAAGCTCCGGCCTTCTGCGGCCAGTGTCTGACAACGGGTATGGATGGGGCTTTTCTCGAACAGGGTGTTGGTGAGGCCTGCTTGTTCGCTGTTTTTACGGGCACAGCGGATGGCCGATCCCTGGCCCTCAATGCCCAGCAGGGATGCTGATTGTAAGCCCAGCGGGATGGAGAAATTGCCCATGCCGCAGAACAGGTCAAGGACGGTTGTCTCTGGGTCAGGCCGGCAGAAATCGAGCACGGTCTGGATGAGCTGGATATTTTGGGCCGGATTGACCTGACAGAAGCCTCCGGCTTCCCAGGCAAGTGAGATGGGTTTGTCAGTATGGCCGGGCAGAGGGGGGAGCAGAAACTGCAATTTTTCGTTGTTACAGCCCGCTCTGCCCTTGGTGATTGGTCCGCAGGGCAGAAAATTCTGGCCGTGAAACTCTATTCTCTCTATCGCGGGGAGCATTGCCACCAGTGCTTCCGCCTGTTTCATGTCTGCGGGGCGCGGTTTGCGCGAGAGGTGAAAAAGACAGACCACCTGGGCGCTTGCCGGATTCAGCAGGAGTTCCAGCTCGGTTGTGCCGGCCAGTATCTTGTGGAATGGGAGCTGAGCCTGGAGTTGTTGCAAGGCCCTGTTCAGCTCAGCTCTTGCCAGCAGGCATTCTGTGATCGGGACGCATTGATGGGAATGGAAGCGGCGAAAACCCGGTTGCCCGTGCTCGTCTATCTGCAGCCGGAGACGCTGGCGATAGCCGAAGACCTGTGGCGAGGCAATGGGGTCAGCGAGCAGCGGGAGTGCCTGTTGCAGCGCACTCTGGGGGGCACGCTGGAGCAAGTTGGCAATGATCTCCTTTTTGATCTCAAGCTGTTGCGCATAGTCGCAGTGCTGGAGGTCGCAACCGCCACAGGTGCCGTATCCCGGGCATGGCGGCGGGACGCGGTGGGGGGAGGCCGCCAGGATCTCGGTGGGAGCGGCCTCGGCAAAGCCCTTTTTCTCCAGCAGGATTCGGGCCTTGACGGTTTCGCCCGGCAGGACGTGGCGGAGCAGGACGATCTGGCCATTGCCCCGGCGGGCCAGGCCGTATCCGCCATTGACTATTTTTTCAATGCTGAGAGGGGTGTCGCTCATTTTTTCAATGACGTATCGGTTGATGAAATGGTATTTTGGAGATTGATTGCCTTTATAGCCCTTCCGGGGTGAAACTTCATCCTTAAATCAAGAGCCCAACCATTCTTTGATGCGTCTTCTGTCTCTTCTCTTTCTGATAATGTTTCTTTTGATGCCAGACGCAGTGCTCGGGGCAGTGGTCCTGGATGTCACGGTCAGCGATGGCGACCAGGGACGCCCTGATACCGCAGGAGCGACTGACGGGACCGCCATGGATAAGGAGACATTCGCGGCTGTGCTGGCCCGGCTCAGGATCTATCAGCAGCAGAAAGACCCGATGCTCAGTGTCGGTGAGATGCGCCGTCTGCATCGAGCGGCGGAGAAGGACATCAAATCAGCATTGGAGCCTCTGGGTTATTACTCGTCGACAGTAGAAGGCGCGCTTGTCGAAACTGAGGGCATCTGGCATGCCACTTACATTATCACCTCCGGCAAACCGGTGCTGGTGCGCTCCGTTTCCGTAAAGATCACGGGGCCTGGCAGTGGATTGTCCCTGTTCTCTGATCTTGAGAAGCAGTTTCCCCTGCAGGATGGTGCGGTTCTCAACCATCAGCAATACGAAGACGGCAAGAAAAAGATCCTGCGGTTAGCCATACAAAATGGTTTTGTCGAGGCCGGATTTGAAAAAAATGAAGTCAGGGTGCATCGGGGAAACCATCAGGCCGATATCGATCTGCTCCTGAATACCGGCCATCGCTTTCTTTTCGGTAAGACCTATTCCGCCCAGAAGATTATCAATCAGGATCTTTTGTCACGCTATCTTCCCTATAAGGAAGGTGATCCTTATTCTCTTCGTGAAATCAGTCAGTTGCAGTCAATTCTCTACGAGACGGGTTTTTTCAGCGGGGTGACGGTGGAACCTGAGTTTGACAAGATCAGCGAGCTGCGGGTGCCCGTAGCCTTGACCCTTGCTCCTGCCCTGCCTAATCGTTACAGCTTTGGTCTGGGTTATGGCACTGATACCGGGTTCCGGGGCAAGACGGAGTGGAGAAACCGCCTTTTCAATGACAGTGGCCATCGGGTGAGCAGTTCTCTGCTCCTTTCTGAAAAGATCAACAGGGTTGGCGCCTCCTATGAAATTCCCGTGGCTGATCCCCGCTATGATGCCTTGAAATATGCCGGAAACTGGGCCAGTGAAGAATGGAATAACACCAAAACAAATTTACTCTCTGCGGCTGCGGCTGTCAGTCATTCCGGGCCGATTTATCAGTATGGGGCCACCCTTGAAGTCCGCGATGAACAATATGACGTGGGCGTGACCAGCGGCTCAAGTCTGCTTCTGTTGCCGGGGGGGAGCTGGAGTGTGGTTTTTGCGGATAACAGGATCAAAACCCAGGATGGGTGGCGTTTTTCCGTGGATGTGAAAGGCGCTGACAAGAATATTATCTCGGATGCTACTTTTGTGCAGGCCCAGGCCGGAGTGAAGGGGATCACGTCACTTTTTGACAAGTGGCGGCTTATTGGTCGTTTTACCCTTGGTGGCACCGCTGTGGACTCTATCGATGAACTTCCTCCGTCCCTGCGATTTTATGCCGGTGGCGACCAGAGTGTCCGTGGGTACGCGTATAAAAGCATTGGCCCCACTGATGCCTCTGGAACAGTAATTGGCGGTCGATATCTGATGGTGGGCAGTATGGAAGTGGAGCGGAAGATAAATGACATGTGGAGCGTGGCCGCTTTTTATGATACCGGGCAGGCCATGAATAGTATGGATGTCAATCTGAAAAAAAGTGTGGGGATTGGGGGGCGGATTGCCCTGCCATTTGGTCAGATACGACTGGATATAGCCATGCCCTTGCTGGAAGAAGAAAACGCCTTCCGTCTTCATCTCAATATTGGGGCAGACCTGTGAAACGATGGCGGGTTGTCAGTTTGCTCTTGCTGCCCCTGTTGATCGTCCTGGCGGGTTTGGCCTTCCTTGGTTTAACAGAAACCGGATTCAGGCAACTGGTCGGGATGGCCGTGGATCTATCCGGCGGGGTGCTCGCCGTTGAGAATGTGCAGGGGCGGCTGCTTGGCAAATGGCAGTTGGATGGTTTGCGGCTGCAGACACCGGCGGCCGATCTGAGCTGTAAAAAGATTGTGGCCCAGTGGCAGCCCCTGGCCCTTTTTCGTGGGACGGTGCGGATTGTGACGGTGCATGGAGAAGGGATTGATGTGCTGATAAAGGAGGAGGGCCAGGGATATTCTTCCTTTCCCCTGCCCGAGATCCTGCTGCCCGTGGAGGTTGCCCTCGCTACGTTTGAGCTGAATGATGTGTCAATTCATGGAATGGCCGGCATGGAACTGCCGCGTATTGAACAGATCAGTCTTGAGCTGGCGACCCGGAGAAATCATGTTATCCTGAAAAGGGCTGAGGTCCGAATTCCTGGGGGCTCCGCGCATATGCAGGGGATTATCGGTCTTGGCGGCAAGTGGCCCCTTGACCTGCGGGGCGGGTGGCGCATGGAAAAGAAGGGTGCCGGCCTTCTCGCTGCTCCTGTCGCGGCAGATTTTGTGATTCGCGGCACCCTGAACGATCTGGTGGCCCAGGTTGATCTCCAGACCCCGGTGAAGACCAGGGTGAATCTTGCCTGTTCCGATCCTTTCGGGGCGTTACGCTGGCAGGCGGATACGATCCTGTCTCAGGTTAAACTGGCCGAGGTGCACCCGAGCTGGCCGGATCTGGTACTGGAGTCTGGTGACATCAGGGCCTCGGGCACAAGGGCCGGCTATCAGGGGACGGCGCAACTGCAAGGCGCCTGGAATCAGTCGGAGTCCCGGCTCCCCCTCGCTTCCCAGCCTCAGACGCAGGTCCATGCCGAATTTACAGGTGATTCTAATGGGCTGTGGGTGTCGTTGGTCGCGCAGCTACCGGCCGGCACAGTGACGGACAAGGACGTCCTCAAGCCGCAGGAGCCGGGAACGCAGGGTGGAGAGAGCACAGTGTTGCCAGCTCCAGGGACGGATAAAGAGCGACCGGCGGGAGCGGTGACGGCGCGGGCAGCGGTTGGCTGGAGGGATGGTTTACACTGGCAGATAGAGCTTACGGGAAAGGATATGAATCCCGGGGCGTATTTCCCCGATTGGCAGGGGCATATCAATACGAGGATCAACATCAGCGGTCGGTTGCAGGATGAGGCGTTGCAGGGTGAGATGCAGCTTGCGGCACTCGATGGTGATCTGCTCGGGTATCCCCTTTCCGGCAGCGGTTCGGTGAGCGTCGATGAGGATGGGGCTCAGGTGAAAGAATTTGTGCTGCGCAGCGGCGAGTCAGAGCTGGCCGTGACCGGAACGGTGGGCGCGGGCGTCAAAGACGGCGCCGGAGCGACCAGCACCCTGGATCTGCGCGTTCAACTTGATTCGGCAAATCTTGGAAATCTGTTGCCGGAGGCAGGAGGTACGGCGCATCTCAAGGGTTCTGTTCAGGGCAGCCGGGAGGCGCCGGAGTTTTCCTTCGAGCTTGATGCCGGCAAACTCTTCTATGGAGATACCGCGTTGCAGGCCTTAACCGGATCAGGGCAGGGGATATTCGGCCCGCAGGGTGCGGTGAATGTGAACCTTGCAGGGAAAGGACTGCGGGCAGGGAATACAGAATTTGGCTCTTTGATTGTGGATCTGGGTGGAACCATGGCCCGGCATCAGGTGCAGGCAAAGTTGACAGGTCCTGCGGGCGATATGGATCTGGTGCTGGCAGGCGGGCTGACGGCACAGACGTGGCAGGGCGAGATCCGCGATCTTCTTTTGCGGCTTGATCCTTACGGTAAGTGGCAGTTGCAGAGTCCCGCGCCGATGCGGATTGATGGAAAAGGAGTTGATCCGACCTCTGTCTGTCTTCAGCAAGGAGAGGCCAAGCTTTGCCTGCAGGGAGGCTGGCATCCATCCCGTGACAACGGGAGCGGTGACGGCCAGTGGTGGTTGGATGCCAATCTTGATTCCTTTGCCTGCAATCTGCTGTATCAGTGGCATTTGTTGCCCTATTCCGTGGAAGGAAAGCTGGCCGCCTTGGTACGGACAGCAGGAGTTGGGGCGCGACTGGTAACAATGGAGGGGCGTTTTTCAGTGCCCGAGGTGCAACTTGCTATCCAGAATGAAGATGGCGAGGAACAAATCTTACGGTGGACAGACAATCTGCTTGATCTGAAACTGGTTGGCGATAAACTGGTCAGCATGGCAAAAAGCCGGTTTCAGGATGGGAGCGCCCTTGACGCCATGATCAGTATCGGCGGGTTTGGTGACCTCTCTGCTTCTTGGGCAGGGTTGCCGATTCAGGGGGAGATCGGTCTGGATGTCAAGGATCTGGCCCCGGTCGCGGTTTTGTCAAATTATACCGTGAAGCCGACAGGCTCGATGAAGGGAACCTTTGCGGTGCAAGGCCGGGTGGGGAATCCTCATCTCATCGGAGAGCTGCGGCAGATACAAGGGAACGTATTTATCCCGGCAACCGGCATAACCCTTGAAAATTTACTCCTCTCCGTTATGGCAAAGGGAGAAGAAGAGGGGATGCATCTGGTCCTTGACGCTGTTTCCGGCCCGGGTAAAATCCGGATTGCCGGTGATCTCACCCGTGATATGCAGAAGGGGTGGCTGGCTGATGCCACGGCCACCGGCAAGGAGTTTGAGGTGGCCCATCTTCCTGACTATGCAATATTCATTGATCCTGATCTCCATTTTGCATGGCGTGCAGGGATGATGCAGGTAAGCGGCAAGGTGCTGGTGCCCCGCGCCTCTGTAACCATCAAAGAGGTTGAGGGCTCGGTGACCGCTTCCCATGATATTGTTGTCGTTGACAGTGGAGAAGCGGGCGAAAAAAAGGATCTGCCGCTGCAGGGATCGGTAATCGTGGAGCTTGGGCCGGATGTCCGTGTTAATGCCTTTGGCTTGAAGGGGCAGCTTCTGGGAAGTGTGACGGTGAGTGTCACGCCTGGTCTTCCCCTGACCGGAAAAGGGAGTCTTACTATGCACGATGGTATCTTTATTGTCAGGGATCGGGCGCTGGATATTTATAGGGGACGCTTTTTTTTCCTGAGCGGCCCCCTTGATAATCCGGGTATTGATGTGCTGGCCCAGAAAAAAAACAACGATAAGACGGTGGGGGTGCTGGCCTCGGGAACGGTGAATGATATGGATCTGAAACTTTTTTCTGATCCTCCCATGGCCGAGGACGCAGTCCTGAGGGAACTGCTGGCTGGCCGGTCTTACTCTGGGACCACCAGCCATCAGGTGAGCAACACAATAGGGGCAGTGGCCACAGGTCTTGGCCTTGTGCAGAGCGGGACATTTGTGGAAGATATCCTCTCCCGTCTGGAAAACCAGTTTGCGCTGAATGATATTTATGTGGAAAGTGGTGAAAAGTCTTCAGATGTATCGCTGATGGTCGGTAAGGAGTTGTCTAAAGATCTGTATATCAGTTATGGGTATGATCCGTTTACTTCGGCGGGAATATTTAAGGCCAGGTATGATTTATGGAAGGGCTTTTCTGTGGAGACCGAGGTCGGCGCTGATAAGACCGGCGCTGATTTGCTCTGGTCTATTGAGAAATAAGGATTCAGGAGGAGGAAGAGTATGAAGGTTGTGGCATTCAGTGGCAGCGCCAGAAAAGATGGGAATACCGCATTTCTGCTCAAGGCCGTTCTGGCGGAGCTTGAGGCGGCAGGTGTTGAGACCGAGCTGGTCGAGCTTGCCGGTCAGGAGGTTCGTGGCTGTATTGCCTGTTATGAGTGTTTCAAGAGAAAGGATGGTTATTGTGCGTATAGCACTGTTCAGAAAGATTGCATCAATGACTGCCTTGATAAGATGAAGGGGGCGGATGCCATTCTCCTTGGCTCACCCACCTATTTTGCCGATGTCTCCCCGGAGATGAAGGCCCTGATGGATCGTTGCGGCATGGTAAGCCGGGCCAACGGTGATCTCTTTAAAAGGAAGCTGGGGGCAGCCGTGGTGGCCGCCAGACGGGCAGGCGCCATTCATGTCTTTGATTCCATTAACCATTTTTTTCTCATTGGCCAGATGATTGTGGTTGGTTCCAATTACTGGAACATCGGGATGGGGCGTGAAAAAGAAGAGGTGGCCAAGGATGAGGAAGGAATGCAGACCATGCGCATTCTGGGGCAGAACATGGCCTGGCTGTTGAACAAATTAGGCTGAAGGCCGAAGGTAGAAGGCTGAAGGTAAAAAACTTCAGCCTTCAGTCTTCGGTCTTCTAATAAGGAGCAGGCGTGACCACGAAAGGGAAGCAGATAACCATTCTGGTGGTGGATGATGAGCAGGTGCATCGTTATATGCTCTGTTCCATGTTCAAGGAATGGGGGTGGCAATGTGTAGAGGCCGATGATGGTCGCACCGCAGTTGAGGCCGTATCCAAGTCTGACTATGATGCGGTGCTCATGGATGTCCGCATGGCCAGGATGGATGGGATGCAGGCTTTCGCCCTGATCCATGCCCTGAAACCAGCCCTGCCGGTGGTGATCATGACGGCGTATTCTTCGGTGGATGACGCCGTTGAGGCGATGAGGCACGGGGCCCACGATTATCTCACCAAGCCCCTTAATTTTGATCGTCTGCGCCTGACCCTGACCCGGGCCCTCGATCGCCAGCAGGTTGTGGAAACACGGCCACAAGAACAAGTGAGTGAGAACCGGCCATATCCCTTGAGCTCCATTATTGGGAATTCCCCTCCCATGCAGGAGTTGCTGGAGATGATCTCCTATGTGGCGGCCACGGAGGCCACAGTCCTGATCACCGGTGAGTCGGGGACTGGCAAGGAACTGGTCGCAGCTGCATTGCATACAAATAGTGACCGATATGACGGCCCTTTTGTCAAGGTCAACTGTGCGGCCATGGCCGAGACCCTGCTGGAGTCCGAACTCTTTGGTCATGAAAAGGGGGCCTTTACCGGGGCTGATCGGCGGCGGGAGGGAAAATTCGTCCAGGCGAACGGGGGCACGCTCTTTCTCGATGAAATAGGGGAGACCACACAGGCCATGCAGGTCAAGATGCTGCGGGTCCTGCAGGAACATGAACTGCAACGGGTGGGCGGCGAGGAGACCATCAAGGTCGATGTGCGGATCCTGGCCGCCACCAATCGCGATCTGGCGGCCGAGGTGAAGGCGGGGAGATTCCGCGAGGATCTCTATTATCGTTTGAATGTGGTGACCCTGTTTGTGCCGCCTCTGCGAGAGCGAAGGGGGGATATCCCTTTACTGGTGGCCCATTTCGTGCGTAAGTTTGCGGAGAAGAACCGGCGCACTGTGGATACGGTGACCCCCAGGTGCATGGAGCTGCTGGTGGATTATGGCTGGCCCGGTAATGTGCGGGAACTTGAAAATGCCATTGAGCGCGGGGTGATTCTCATGCGCGGGGAGCAACTCAGCGAAAAAAGCCTGCCCCTGCCCATTCAGAGGCAGGAAGGGGGAGGGACAGGGGCCATTGCAGCCCCCTCTTCATTGCAGGAGGCGGAGCGGCTTCTGATCCTCCAGACCCTGGAAGAAACTGGCGGCAACAAGAGTGAGGCGGCCCGTCGTCTGGGGATTACCAGAAAGACCCTGCAGAATAAATTGCAAAGATATGATTTAAGTTTTAAAAGTAGTATGGGCTCTCTTGAAACAGAATAAAATTTGTTGGGGATGCGAGTCTGCGGAAGTCTTTGTGGCGGTTTTCCTCTAACCTGATGTATGCAATTTGCTTGGGTAAAATTCGAATTGTCGCGGTTGCCCATCAGAAGCGGTGTCCCATGTATTGGAAGAAGGCGGCTAAAGGACACGACAAGCTAACAGGGCGACAATTTTGAAGTCTGGATGGAATGTTATTATCTGGTTCCCATGCGCCGCATGGGAACCCCTGTCTTGACTGTACTATGATCTGATTCAGGAAAAACAGGCTACGGGTTACGAACTGAGTTTTTTTAATAGCCTTGTCACTTGGGTCCAGAATATCAAGTCATACAAATGGGAGGAGCCATGAACTACAAACGATTTGGTTTGCTGTTGCACGTTGTCGGAGTGGCGCTGTTGTTGTCATCTTCTATCGGTTTTGCCGCTCAACCGGCAACCACCAGGGTCAGTGTCGATTCCAGCGGCGTCCAGGGAAATGGGTACAGCTATAATCCTTCGATTTCCGCGGACGGTCGGTATGTGGCTTTTTATTCTGACGCCGGCAACCTGGTCTCCGGTGATACTAATGGTATGACGGACGTTTTTGTCCGTGGCCCACTTGTGAGTTTCCCATGGCCCATGTTTCTGCCGGCTATAACCTACAAAGCCAACTGATAATGGGTCACCTGGATGCAATGAAATAGAATCCACAGGGCAGGGCTGGAGTTGATCGCCCCTGCGGGCGAAAATCCGCTCATGCCATAATTCTTAATCCGTGATGAATTTATCTGGTTCCCAGGCACCGGATAAAAACCAGATAAAAGTAAGATAATTGCGTTGCATAATTACACCTTTTTTATATTTAATATTTTTATTCAGGAGTTTGTTCAATGAGAACAGATATCGTTCACATCGGTGCCGGAGAACTGACATACGAGATCAGGAATATCGTCAATGTCGGGATGAAGCTGCAGAAACTGGGGTTGACCACCAACTGGGAAAATATTGGTGATCCCATTGCCAAGGGGGAGCAGATTCCCCTGTGGATGAAGGAAATCGTGGCTTCGGCGGTGATGGATAATGCGACCTATGGCTATTGCCCCACCAAGGGTGTGCTGGCCACCCGTGAGTTTATTGCCGCCGAGACCAACAAGCGGGGCGGGGCCCAGATTGATCCTGAGGATATCATCTTCTTTAATGGCCTTGGCGATGCCATTGCCAAGATCTTCGGCTTTCTGCGAAGCACGGCCCGGGTGCTGGTGCCGACCCCCAGTTATACCTCGCATTCTTCCGCCGAGGCCGCCCATGCCGGGGACAAACCCCTGACCTATATCCTTGATCCGAATCATCAATGGTATCCTGATCTCGATGATCTGGAGAAGAGTATCAAGTACAATCCGGCAGTGGCCGGCATCCTGATCATCAATCCTGATAATCCAACGGGTGCGGTCTATCCCCGGGAGATCCTCGAGGCCATTGTCGAGATTGCCCATCGTTATGATCTGTTTATTATCTGTGACGAAGTTTATCACCATATCGTCTATAATGGAACCTCCACACCATCCCTTTCCGATGTGATCGGGGACGTCCCGGCCATTGCCATGCGCGGTATTTCCAAGGAGATGCCCTGGCCCGGTTCACGCTGCGGCTGGATAGAGGTCTATAACGGCGACAAGGATCCTATGTTTGCCAAATATATCCAGTCCATCCTCAACGCCAAAATGGTCGAGGTCTGTTCCACGACCCTGCCTCAGGTGGTCTATCCCAAGGTGGTGACCCATCCCGCCTATCAGGGGTATCTGCAAGAGCGGATCAGGCGCTATGAAAAGTTCTCCAATATTGCCTATGAGAGCCTGAAGGATGTCAAGGGGGTGCTGGTCAACCGTCCGAACGGCGCCTTTTACATGAGTGTCTGCTTTGAAGAAGGAATCCTCAATCACCGGCAGATCCTGCCCATTGCCAATAACGAGATTCGCAAGCTGGTCGAATCGCTGGTTGCGGCCCCCGGCACCTCCGTGGACAAGCGTTTTGTCTATTATCTGCTGGGCGCCACCGGGGTTTGTGTGGTGCCGTTGACTTCTTTTGCCACGGAACTCCAGGGTTTTCGTATTACTTTGCTCGAGCGGGACGAGGAAAAGTTTATCCAGATATTTCAGACTATCGCCACTTCCATTGTCCAGTATCTGAAGAGTTGAGAGCGTTGCCAAAATAACTCAAAAAGGGAGAGTAAAATGAGATACAGGCCCTTTTCCTCCCAAAAAACCATGCAAGGCTTGCACCTATGAATTTCATCGAATTGTTGATTTCCACCCTGTCCGGGTGGGTCTGGGGCCCTCCCATGCTGGTACTGTTGGTGGGGACCGGCCTGTACCTGACCGTGATCCTGCGCGGCATGCAGTTTCGCGCTCTTCCCCATGCCCTGCGTCTGATCTGGCACAAGGAGCACGCCGGCGACGGCGACATCAGCCATTTCGCCGCGCTGATGACAGCGCTCGCGGCCACGGTGGGGATCGGCAATATCGTCGGCGTGGCGACCGCCATCAGCCTTGGCGGGCCAGGAGCGGTGTTCTGGATGTGGATGACCGGGCTGGTTGGAATGGCCACCAAATACGCGGAAGCGGTGCTGGCCGTAAAATACCGGGAGAAGGGTGAACACGGCATGCGCGGCGGCCCCATGTACTATCTGGCCAAGGGCGCTGGCCTGCCCAAGCTGGCGTGGCTCTTCGCCCTGTTCACCGCCCTCGCCACCTTCGGCATCGGTAATATGACCCAGGCCAATGCCGTGGCCACCATTTTTCAATCGACCTTTAATATCGAACCCTGGCTCACCGGCACAGTGCTGATGCTGCTTACCGGGCTGGTGATTCTGGGCGGCATCAAATCCATCGGGCGATTTACCTCCCTGCTGGTGCCGTTCATGATTGTCGGCTACACCGGCGCTTCGCTTGTGGTACTGGCGCTTAACGCCAGCGAAATCCCCCATGCCCTGGCCCTGATTTTCTATCACGCCTTTACCCCCGCCGCAGCTTCCGGCGGCTTTGCCGGCTCGGTGGTGGCTGCCTCCATGCGCTACGGTATTGCCCGCGGCGTCTTTTCCAATGAGTCGGGCCTGGGGTCATCCCCTATTGCCGCTGCTGCCGCCCGGACCCATGACCCGGTCAAACAGGCGCTGGTGAGTATGACCCAGACCTTCATCGACACCCTGGTGGTCTGCACCATGACCGCTATGGTGATCTTGACCAGTCATGCCTGGCTGGAAGGGGTTGCGCCGGGGCAATTGACCAGTGTCAGTTTCGGCGAGACCCTGGGCCATGCCGGGGTGGTGATTGTCGCCGTGGCCACGGCGCTCTTCGCCTACTCCACCCTGATCGGCTGGAATTACTATGGGGAAAAGGCCATCGAGTATCTGGCGGGTCGCCGCGCCATTGCCCCCTATCGGGTGGTCTTCGTCGCGGTGGTGATTGTGGGGGCGATGATGAAACTGGAATTCGTCTGGAACTTCTCCGATCTCATGAATGGGATGATGGCCATCCCCAATATCGTCGGCTTGCTGTTGCTGGCCCAGGTGGTCAAGGCGGAAACCGAGCGGTATTTTAAATGGTAAGGCACAGGACATAGGCAGCAACGCTCCACCCTGCTATTCCCTGATTTTTCCCGCCAGTTCTCAAGTGGTGCGTAAAACTTGGACAGCATAACATTACTCAAGCGGCCATTCTCGTACGACAGGAACTTGTTTCAAGATTCCATTGTCGTCGCCTCAGCCCCTCCATTACTCACTGTTTTATAGTGGCCTCCCTATTTTAAGCCAGTCTTTATTGAGCCTCTTTCAAAAATGGTCTTTTCGCCCAAACTCTGCGTTATGCTTAAAATTTTATCATCGGAATATCAACTATATGCCTGCGGTAAAATTTTTCGCATGCCTTGATTTTGAACGAAAATCCTCATTTTGCAAAAGGCTCTATCGGTTGGAGAATATAAGGAATATCAGTCAACCAGGCCTGGTTTGGAGCCTTGGCAGCTACGGCTGGCCTTTCCCGTTGGGTTTGGTATCGGGACGATACCCTTGGAGATGTGGATTGGTGACTTATTTACTCAAATCCCAATAAAAAGGTCGGGGCTTTTTTGTACCCCGGTTTGCAAATGTAGTGGAGGAATATAAAATCGGAAATGTTAGCGGAAATATCGGTGGGTTGAAAAAGCATCAACTGGCGGCCCTTGAGCGGCTTGGCGGTAAACGGGTTGCCAGAGAGCAGGTCATCTCCCCGGAGATGGCGAAGACCCTGAGCCAACTTTCTTTTGAGATGAACCGGCAGATCGGGATTTTGCTTCATCGTTCAGGCAAGGTGGAACAGGTCGTGGTCGGTGATTTCAAGGGGATCATGATCCCAAGGTTGGGAGCGGTCCGCAGTGCTGGCGGCCGCTTGAAGGGACTGCGCCTGATTCATACCCATCTGGCGGGAGAGGAGATCAGCGATGAAGATCTGATGGATCTGCTCTTTCTCCGTCTCGATCTGCTCTCGGTCTTGAAGATCACCCCCGAAGGGATGCCGGAACGTCTCTATTCCGCGCATCTTCTGCCGGTGGCCGTAAGTGGCAAACACTGGGCCTTTCTGAAACCTGTCCACCCTGCCAGTCAGGCGGATTCTTTTACCGACTTCATTGCCGCCCTTGAAGGTGAATTTGCCCGTCAGCAAATCACAAACGATGTTGATAAGGGCCAGGATCGCGCTATCCTGATCAGTGTGACAACTGAGTCGCAGCAGCGTGCCGAGGAGTCTCTGGCCGAACTTGGCGAGCTGACCCGTTCCGATAATATCCTGGTTTTGGATACCGTGCTCCAGCGGAGCAGAAAGGTGAATCCCCGCCTGATCATAGGGAAGGGGAAGCTTGCTGAGATCATGATCAAGGCCCTGCAGCTTGATGCCAATCTGTTCATCTTCAATCAGGAGCTCAACCCTTCCCAGGTTCGTTCGATCACCGATTATACCGAGATGCGGGTGATCGACCGTACCCAGCTGATCCTCGATATCTTTGCCCATCGGGCCTTGAGTCGTGAGGGGCGGCTGCAGGTGGAGATGGCGCAGTTGAAATATATGCTGCCCCGTCTCTCTACGCGTGATGACGCGCTCTCCCGCTTGAGTGGCGGGATCGGCACCCGGGGTCCTGGTGAGACCAAGCTTGAGACCCATAGGCGGCGTATTGATGACCGGCTGGCCAGGCTGACCAAAGAGCTGGAGCAGGTGGGTAAAGAGCGCTACCGCCGACGGGCCATGCGCCGGAAGAAGGAGCTGCCGGTGCTCTCTCTGGTGGGCTATACCAATGCCGGTAAATCAACGCTGCTCAATACCTTGACCAACAGTGATATCACCGCTGAAGACAAACTCTTTGCCACCCTTGATCCCACCAGCCGCCGGCTGCGTTTTCCGCATGATATGGAGGTGGTTGTCACTGACACGGTGGGGTTTATCAGTCATCTGCCCGCTGAATTGTTGCAGGCCTTTGCGGCCACGCTTGAAGAGTTGCAGGAGGCGGACCTCCTGGTGCATGTCATTGACCTCTCCAATCCCTGTTTCCGGGAGCAGGTACAGGTGGTGGAGGATCTGTTGCGCCAGCTGGAACTGGCGGATATCCCCTGTCTCAAGGTGTTTAACAAGATTGATCGGGAGGGAGTAGGTGAGCAGCTCCTGGCCGAGGCCAGACAGGAGGGGGTGGTGATCAGCGCCCTTGACGCCAGGACCTTTGCCCCTTTTCTGGAGAGGGCCGAGCAGTTGATGGGGAAGATTCTGAAATAAGCCGTGGGAACAAAAAAGGTGTTCTGATTCAGGGGAACAGATAAAAACGGAGTCCCTGTTCAAGGGTTTCATTGCTGGCAAATCGGCAACCTATAATATTGTCGGTGACTGATTGAACGATGACTCGTTTGTTGATTTCGGTGTGTTTCCGGTCGTCGAGGGTGAAGGTAATTCGTGCCTGTTGGCCCACCTCAATGGTATGGCTGCCAGGGGTGGTGAATTGCAAACCACCACTAGATATATTGGTTACCAGCAAATTGCCACAGTCATTACCTGGTGCCTGCATGTTATAGACACCTGACAGGTTTGTCTCTTTCCAGTACTTGTTGTCAGTCTTAGGTGCTCGAGCTTCATATGTTCCTGGTAATGCAGTTTTTTTTCTATAGTATGTACGAAATTCAAGGCTGACGGGAAAAGAGTGGCCACAGGTACAACGCGCTGTTATGGTGTGTCGGGTTGCGCGAAATTTGCCGACATCAACCGTTTTGGCGAGTTGGCACACAGGGCAGTGGATTGTTGCCGTATCATCTGGTTTGACAAAAACTTTTTGCATGTTGTTGTCTGGCATCATATCAGCTTATAGCTAATTTTCGGTGCAGAATTATTTAGGAGTCGTTATGAGATAACTATACCATTCATGACCATTTTGTTACAATGGCCTTGAATAGCATAGTATCGTTCGCTCCATGGAAACAGCATAAAGAGCGACCGGCTCTTTATGCTGTTTTTGCTATCCCGATAATGGCATTATTTTGTGACAACGGCTTTTTTCACGATACTCAGCAACTGATCAATCATAGATGATAGTTGTATAGTTTTCCAGCAGTTTTTCTGTTTCCGGGTCAAGGTCGCTGGCGACTTCGTGAATCTGGTATTCCCGTTTGCAACCTGTGCAACGTAGTCGTATCCGTCTGCATGAGCGCAAGACTTCGAGTTTATGGGCACATTCCCGGCATTTCATGGCGTTTAGCTGAGCAGCTCCTCCCTGGTGAAGATGGATTCGAGGGTGTAGCCCGCATCTGCCAGGGTCTTGATCCCCCCTTCCTGTCGTTCAACCACGGTAATGACCACGCCCACTTTGAATCCTTGCGCCTCCACCCGTTCAATGACCTTCAGCAGGGTCCCACCGGTTGTTACCACATCTTCGATAAGGGCGACCCGGCATCCTGCGGGCATGTTTTTCAGTCCTTCAATGTAGTTTCCGGTGCCGTGGCCTTTGGCCTCCTTGCGGACAATAAAGGCGGGAATGGGTTTTTTTTCAAGAAAGCTGACCACGGAGACGGCAGTGACCAGCGGGTCGGCGCCGAGAGTCATACCGCCCACCGCCTGGATGGGTTCTTTTTGTTTCAGGATCAGTTTCAGGATCAGCTTGCCGCAGAGATAGGCGCCTTCAGCCGACAGGGTGGTCTGTTTGCCGTCAATATAGAAATCTGAGGTCAGCCCGGAGGTGAGGGTAAATGAACCCTGACGGTATGATTTTTCAAGGAGTATCTCCTTGAGTCGTTGTCGATCATTCATAATGAATCATTTAGTGGAGTGTCTATTTGTTATTATAGTGAGGTGAAAAATATTGAATAGTATCTCTGAAAAGTACTTGTTTTGCAAGGTTATGAAAAGAAAAAACTCGCAATAATGAAAAATGTTATGTTAATTTAAAGGATTAAATAATCATCATTAAGGTCAGTCTCTTTTATAAAAATTTGGAGTGAACTATGTGTGGAATTGTTGGTTATGTTGGTCCAAGACGGATTGTGCCCGTGCTTCTTGAGGGTATGCGACGCCTTGAATACCGTGGGTATGATTCAGCGGGGATTGTCTATCTGCAGAACGGACGGCTGGTGAAGTATCGGGCGGCCGGCAAGCTGTCCAGTCTGGAGGCGATTATTGATGACGCCATTGTGGCCCCTTCGCACATCGGTCTTGGTCATACCCGCTGGGCGACCCATGGTGCTCCAACCACCGAAAATGCCCATCCCCACTGTGATTGCAGCGGAAATCTGGTGGTGGTGCACAATGGGATTATTGAAAATTATCATTCCCTGCGCGAGGAGCTTCTGGCCAAAGGCCATCATTTCAGCTCCGAGACCGACACGGAGGTGCTGGCCCATCTCATTGAAGAGTATCTAAGAGGTGATGATCTGGTGGCGGCGGTCCGCAAGGCCCTTGAGCGGGTGGAGGGCTCGTATGCATTAGGGGTCCTCTGGACCGGAAAGCCCGATACCCTGATTGCCGTGCGCAATCATAGTCCGCTGGTCCTTGGCGTTGATGATGAAAAGGGCTCGTTTCTGGCCTCGGATATTCCCGCCCTCCTGCCCTTTACTAAACAGGTTATTTTTCTTGAGGATCTTGAACTGGCAGTGCTGACTGCTGCGAGCCGCACCTTTTATTCCCTGAAGACAGGAAAAGAGATCAGCAAGGAAATAAAGACCATTGAGTGGAATGCGGCCATGGCGGAGAAGGGCGGGTATCGTCATTTCATGCTCAAGGAGATCTTTGAACAGCCCCAGGCCATTATTAACACGGTCAGTGGCCGGATCGATTTGGAGACGGGGGTGGTGGAACTGCCGGAGATTCATCTGGACACGGAGGATCTTGAAAAAATCGACAGGATCTTTCTCGTTGCCTGTGGAACATCCTGGCATGCGGCCCTGGTGGCCAAGTACTGGATTGAACACTGGGTCGGGATCCCGGTGGAGG
Organism: Deltaproteobacteria bacterium; assembly: GCA_026388715.1. GTDB lineage: Bacteria > Desulfobacterota > Desulfobulbia > Desulfobulbales > Desulfocapsaceae > UBA2270. The sequence continues at coordinate 25,008 of JAPLJF010000034.1, read as the reverse complement.
TTGATATCGCCTCTGAGTTTCGCTACCGCCGGCTGTTGGTAAGCGATCGGGTACTCACTATTGCCATCTCCCAGTCCGGTGAGACCGCCGATACCCTGGCCGGTATCCGTCTGGCCAAAAAATTGGGATCAAAGATCATCACCATCTGTAATGTGGTGGGCTCCACCATGACCCGCGAGGCGGATGGGACGGTCTATACCCACGCCGGCCCTGAGATCGGAGTAGCCTCCACCAAGGCCTTTACTGCGCAGCTGGCGGCACTCTTTCTTTTTACCCTCTATCTGGGAGAACAGAAAAAGACCATTACCGCGGAAAAGAGCAGGGAGCTGGGGCAGGCCCTTATCGGGATCGCCACCGTTATTGAAACGGAACTGCCCCGGCTGCAGGAAGAGATCAGAGTGCTTGTGGAAAGCTATTATGATTGTAGGGATTTTCTCTTTGTCGGTCGGGGCCTCAATTTTCCCATTGCCCTAGAAGGCGCCTTGAAACTGAAGGAGATATCCTATATCCATGCGGAAGGGTATGCCGCAGGCGAGCTCAAGCATGGCCCTATTGCCCTGATTGACAAGGAGATGCCTATACTGGCCCTGGTGCCCCGGGATGCAGTCTATCAGAAGTCAATTTCCAATGTGGAGGAGATCAAGGCCCGGCAGGGGCGGCTGATCCTTCTGGGAACTCAAGGAGACAGCCATCTGCAGACTATCACTGAGGATGTCATATATCTGCCCCAGGTACATGAGGAGATGAACCCCATTCTCTATACTATTCCGGCCCAGCTTCTCGCCTATGAGATTGCTGTCAGGCGCGGCTGTGACGTCGATCAGCCCCGGAATCTGGCAAAAAGTGTGACAGTGGAGTAAATGGTAAACTTTTTATGTTGACAAACGGATTGGAAAATCTCCTGGCTGGTTCGCCTGCAGGTCTGGATGGAAAGCGGCTGGGGCTTCTTTCCAATCAGGCATCCACTGACCGGAATCTTGTGCATGCGCGGGTTCTGCTCCAGCAACGCTTCGGCTCCCAGTTGACCTGTCTGTTTTCCCCGCAGCATGGATTTTTCTGCGAGAAGCAGGACAATATGATCGAATCGGGCCATGAGACCGACCGGTTGACCGGTCTCCCGCTCTTCAGCCTTTATGGCGAAAGCCGGAGGCCGTCGAGGGCCATGTTTGATCATCTCGACATCCTGCTCATTGATCTGGTGGATGTGGGGACCAGGGTCTATACCTTTCTCTATACCATGGCCTATTGTCTGCATGCAGCCGCTGAGTATGGCAAGCGGGTCGTGGTTCTTGATCGCCCTAACCCTTTAGGCGGGATAGCGGTTGAGGGCAATCTCCTGGACCCGGAGTGCGCCTCTTTTGTCGGACTGTACCCTCTCCCCATGCGCCACGGCCTGACCTTTGGGGAACTGGCCCTGTATGTGAATCAGGAGTTCCGGCTTGGCGCGGAGCTTGAGGTGGTTCCTCTGCAGGGGTGGAAGCGGTCCCTGTTGTTCAGGGATACCGGTTTTCCCTGGGTCTTTCCCTCTCCCAACATGCCGACGCCGGAAACGGCCCTGGTCTATCCGGGTCAGGTGATCTGGGAAGGGACCAATATCTCGGAGGGACGGGGCACCACCCTGCCTTTTGAGCTGGTTGGGGCCCCATTCTGGGAACATGATAAGATCTTGCAGGCCCTGGAGCAGACAGAGCTGCCGGGCTGCTTTTTGCGGCCGCTGGTCTTTGAACCGACTTCCGGCAAGTGGGCCGGCCAGGCCTGTGTCGGCTTTCAGCTCCATGTGACCGACGCCCGGACGTTTTTGCCGTACCGGATATCTCTTGCCTTGCTGCAGGCGGCCTTGCGACTTTATCCTGAAGATTTTCGGTATAAAGAGCCGCCCTATGAGTATGAATATGAACGACTGCCCATGGATCTGATCCTGGGAGATCAGAGGGTGCGTAAGGAGCTTGAGGCCGGCCTGCCATTGCGTGAGATTGAGGCCGGTTGGCAGGAAGGGTTGCAGGAATTCAAGCATGTGCGGGCGAAGTATCTTCTTTATTCGGAATAATAATCTCCCCCATCGCCAGCGGGGATTTTGAATGGTGGTAAGATCAATTAACATTGAGTGTATATTGTACGTATTTTCAGCTTATTGCTGTCAGTATATAAAGAGCATGGCAAGGTGGAGAAAAGGATGGGTGTGAAAGTGAAAAGTGTTTCTTTACGGCAGTTGGCAGAGTTGGTACAGGGAGAGCTGGTTGGTAATGGAGAGGTGCGGATCCATGAGTTGAACGCCCTGGAGACGGCAGGCCCAGGCGCGATCAGCTTTCTGGCCCAGGCCAAGGATGAGGCGTCTCTGGCAACGGCTGCCGCTTCGGCAGTGATTGTGCCTATGGCCATTGAGGCCGCAGCCATGCCCATTATACGGGTGCGTGACCCGTATATGGCCGCAGCCCTTGTCCATACCCATTTATTGGCAACCCCTTTTCTGGCCACCGGAGTGCATCCCAAGGCCCATGTGGGAGATCAGACGGTGGTGCCGGATCAAATCTCCATTGCCCCTCTGGCGGTGATTGGTCAGCGGGTGCGCCTTGGCCAGCGGGTGAGCATTGAGTCGGGGGTGGTGATCGGTGATGATGTACAGATCGGTGATGATACCAGGATCCTGGCCAATGTGACGGTGGGGCATGGCTGCCGGATCGGCTGCCGGGTGACCATCCACCCGGGTACGGTGATTGGCAGCGATGGCTATGGCTATGCCACCGATAGCAGGGGCTGTCATCTGAAACGGCCGCAGGTGGGAATTGTGCAGATCGATGATGATGTGGAGATCGGTGCCAATGCCTGTATCGATCGGGCCACTTTTGGCGTGACCTGGATCAAGGCCGGAACCAAGATTGATAATCTGGTTCAGGTGGCCCATAATGTGGTGGTCGGTGAAAATTGTCTGCTCGTGGCCCAGGTAGGTATTGCCGGCTCAACAAGCCTTGGCCGCAATGTGGTGCTTGGCGGTCAGGCCGGCCTTTCGGGGCATATTCACCTGGAGGACGGGGTGATGGTGGCAGCTCAGGGTGGGGTCCATAATAATCAGCCACGGGGTGCGGTTGTTGCCGGTACTCCCGCCATTCCCATGAGAAAATTTGCCCGGATTGTTGCCGCCATGGGGAAATTACCGGAAATGGTAACCGAGTTGCGACGCATGCGTAAGGAGATTAACGGCTTACAAGGTATAAAAAAAGAGCAAGCATGATGGCACCGCACAAAGTTCCAAATGCTTCGTTGTACTGCATCCTTCGTCATTTTTTACAAGATTATCAAATATAAAAGGAGAGAGGAACATGTCTGAAACAGTCATTCCTGAAAAAATAGATATCCTGGAGATATTGAGGCTCCTGCCTCATCGCTACCCCTTTGTGATGGTGGATCGGATTCTGACGATCAATCCAGACAAGGATATTGTCGGGTTGAAGAACGTCACTTTTAATGAGCCGTTTTTCCAGGGGCATTTTCCCGGACGGCCTGTCATGCCAGGCGTCTTGATCCTGGAGGGAATGGCCCAGGTCGGCGGGATCCTGGCCTTTTATTCGGAGCCGGAGAATATTGGCAACAAGGTGCTCTATTTTGTGGGCATTGACAAGGCCCGCTTTCGGCAGCCGGTAACACCGGGGGATCAGGTTCACTTCAAGCTGGAAATCTTGAAGAAGCGGCGGGGGATCTGGCAGATGGCAGGTCAGGCCTATGTGGAAGAAAAACTTGTGGCCGAGGCCGAGTTGATGGCATCGTTTGGTTAGGAGCTGTTCACGGTATTTTAATAGTGTTGTTAATTTGTTACAACGGTTTAGCGCTGTTTTCGTAAATTGTTGTCTGGTGCGGTGTGATTATTGACTGTAAGGTCGCCAGTTCTTTTATGCAATGACGATCTTGTAGTCTTTGATTTTGCTTAATAGGGAAGGATAGCTTATCTCCAACAACTTTGAGGCCTGCACACGATTGCCCTTTGTCTCCTGCAAGGCCTTGGCAATTATCTTTTCTTCCATTATTTTTTGAGCCTCTTTCAGGGAGAAACCGGTAAAGAACTGTTCAAAACATTCCGCTGGAATTGTTTGCACAAGATAGGGAGGCAATTGTTCCAGACCAATGGTTTGATCTTCCGCCAGTACAATCCCCCTCTGGATGATGTTTTCCAACTCCCGCACATTGCCGGGCCAGGTATGAGTCAAGAGCCTTGCCATGGCCTCAGGTGTTATTGAGGCAATGTCTCTTCCCAGGGTTCTATTAAATTTTTTTATGAAGTGATTGCACAACAGGGGGATGTCTTCAGGTCTTTCTCTGAGGGGTGGAATGTGGATAGTCAGAACATTGAGGCGGTAAAACAGGTCTTCCCGAAAGGTTCCCTGCCGCACTTCATCCTCCAGATTTCTGGCAGTTGCGGCCAGGATCCGGACATTGATCTGTTCGGTTTTATTGGCACCAACAGGTTTAATCTCTCCCTCCTGCAAGACCCGGAGGAGCTTTACCTGCATGTCTAAGGGGAGCTCACCTATTTCATCGAGGAAAAGCGTTCCTCCGTCTGCCTCAGTCAAGATGCCTTTCCGGGTTTTATCTGCTCCGGTAAACGCGCCTTTGACATATCCAAAAAGCTCACTTTCCAGTAAATTCCCCGGGATACTGCCACAGTTCACGGCAATAAAGGGCTGCTTGTTGCGCGGTGATGACGCGTAAATTCCTTTGGCCACCAGCTCTTTTCCAGTGCCCGATTCACCAATAATGAGGACGGTCGTGTCATAAGGGGCAACTTTTCTGGCCAGGGCGAACAGGGAATGCATGCTCTTGCTGCCAGCCACCATTTTGTCAAAACCCTCACCGGTCGTGATCTCGTGTATCTGCTTCTTCAGCAGGCGGTTCTCCTGTTTGAGAAGCTCTCTTTCTTCTGCTTTTTTCAGGGTAAGCAGGACCTCGTCGGTCTTGAAGGGTTTTGAAATAAAATCATAGGCCCCGGCCTTGATAGCCTCCAGGGCCATGTTGATGGTTCCATACGCTGACATCATGATAACGGTCGATGTCTGGATGGCTGGCCCTGCTTTCCGGAGAAAAGAAATGCCGTCCATGTGCGGCATTCTGATATCGCAGAGGATGAAATCGAAGTGTTGCCCGGCAATCTTGATAAGGGCATCCTGACCATCAACAGCAGTTTCTACTGTATAACCATGACGACTCACCATGGCTTGCAGCATGTGACGCATGTTTTCTTCGTCATCGACGATCAGCAATGTTCTGTTTTGTTTCATAATATCGAAAACATGGGTTCTGAAAGAGTACCAAGCAATGGGTTCATTGATTCGCCCACAATGGGAGAAGGATGTATACCGTGGCGCCCTGATCTTCTTTGCCTTTTATCTGCATGTGCCCGCCCACTCCTTCAACAAGCGCATAGGAGACAGAAAGGCCAAGTCCGGTTCCTTTGCCTGGTTCCTTGGTAGTAAAGAATGGGTCAAACAGGCTGTCTCTGTCTGTATCCTTGATCCCGATGCCGTTGTCCTGGATCGTGACCTGAATAAAACGCCTTCCCTCGTCACTGGTGGTATTGACAGTAGCGAGGCATATCTTGCCCTTATGGCTCTCGTCGCATTCTTTTATGGCATCAATTGCATTCAGCAAACAGTTGAGAAAGACTTGATGGAGACTCTCACTATTGGCCGTTACCAGATCATGCTCGGCATCAAGATGCAATTGAAACTCCACTCCTGCCAATTCTTTCTGTGCCTGGAGCATGTCAACAAGTTCGTGGAGTAAGGGGTGGATCTCCATACTGCCGGAATCATCGGTTCGGGTGCTGGAAAAATTCAGGAGTTGATGAATAAGACGATTGATCCGTCCCAACTCCTGCAGGGAACGACTGGAAAATTGTTTCTGCTCCTCTTTTGTCAGGCCGGATTGTCCTAACAGTTCAAGATAACCCTGCACAATCCCAATGGGATTGCCAATTTCATGGGCAAGACCGGCGGCCAGTCTGCCAATTGCTGCCATTTTTTCAGTCTGCACCATTTTTTGCTGGGTGGCGTGCAACTGTTGATTTGCTTTTTCAAGCGAGTCCACCGTGTCACGTAGTTTCTGCCGGTCATCGTCAATACGATGGAGCATTTTGTTCAAGGCAATGGAAAGCTGTCCAAATTCATTGCCCTCTGTATCAGAAAAAAAAGGGCTGTTCTCAGTACTTTGATAGGTATCTGTCAGTGTAACTAGATGTTCGATGGGACGCACCACAACTTGAATCAAGCGAAATAGGCCGATGGTCGTGAGGATAAGGACATTGACGAATATATAGAGAGAGGCAATCCGACGTCCCTGATTTACCAGGTCATCCACGGACTGCAAGGAACTTACAGCGCCTATCCCGCCTTGTATGCCATGCTGCTGAAAAGGGATGGCCGTTACCAGCAGCTTGCGACCCAGAAAAGGAAGGTTTGGCCCTATGTCGATTATTTTTGAGCTTGCAACCCCTGTTCTGATAACCTGTTTTAGCTTTTCCTGCAGTGTCGAGTCGGCTGTGTCACATTTTTCAGGAATCCTGGCGAAGATGGTATTGATGGACAGCATGATGCACGATGCGCCCAGATCCTGTTGCAGGCGGGTCAGGATTTTTGACGAGAAAATATCCTTGTCGTCCGGTGTCTCTTTAGCAAGATAAGCCGCGGTAGAGAGTATGGAGATTGCCTTTTCCCTCTCCGCACGCATCAAGCTCCGTTGCCAGAAGATGGTGACAACCATGCTCGTCAAGAACATGCCGAGAGTCAGGAGGATTGCCAGAGTGACTGCAATATGGGATTTAATTCCTTTTGACCTCATCGTCACATATGTTGAAAAGAGGGGTAGGACAGATCATCCTGCCCCTTGTGATGGTTAGGAGCCGTTACGAAATAATTTTTCTCTTTATAACTATTTCGTAACGGCTCCTAAGGCCGCTCTGGCCATTCAGGTGGATATCTTATTTATAGCGTCTTATTGTATTACCTCAAAGCCAATCCTGGTGATTGCCTCTTTCACTGTTTGGATATCTACCTTGCCGTCAAATGTCGCTTCCCCTTGTGCCAGATTTATCTGGACATTGGAAATTCCGTCTATTGCTTCAAGTGCTTTTTTGGTAGAGCCTACACAGTGTTGACAGCTCATGCCTTTAATCTTAATTGTTGTCATAGTCTTCTCCTTGTGTCGTTTGATTTGCAGATAAATACGTTTTAGGCAGTTTTTTTGCACATTTTCACAAAAATCAATATCCTTTAATTATACTGGATACAATGCTTATTCATACTGGATTTTTAACGTTTTTACTATCCATTCTAAAAAAAGATAAAAGGTTTGATTAGTATCAAGTCCTTTATATTGTTATGGCATTCTCTAATTGTCTCGATATCGTGCGGAGTCAGTTTTGTCGATTGTAAAGATCGTGACGTAAGATGCAGTATCTGTGTATTGTTCGGATTGTGTTAGAATAGGATTAAATTGCTTCTTGTCCTCCACATACTGTTTGCACTTCTTGTTTTTTTGTTTGTTCCTGTGTAATTATTTAATAGCCTTCTCATTTTTTTTGTATTGTTGACAGAAATATCATTTTCGTGCCAGGAGATTAATATGTCGCCAGCTGCTAAAAAGAAGCAACTCCCTGTTGCGGAACAAAAAGGAACTACCGCTATTATCCGTCAGCTTGTCAAAAATCTTGACAATGAATTGAAAGAACACGCATCTGTGGAAATAAGCAGTAAGCTTGTTGAGGTTCTGAAAGCACGACACAAGGAAGTAATAGTGGCATCAGCGTTGCTCAACTATTGTAATGCTGAAGAGTTGAAGCCTTTTCAGGCTGAACTGATCAAGATGCATGCCCATCTTGAACGAACCGGTAAAAAGATGATTGTCCTTTTTGATGGTCGTGATGCCTCGGGAAAAGGGGGAACGATCCGTGCTGTTACCAGATATATGAATGAAAAACGATATCGGATCGAGGCCCTGGGAAAACCAACAGATGAGCAGAGAACAGAGTTACATATGAAGCGCTATATCGAGCGTTTTCCTCATGCTGGTGAAATTGTGCTTTTTGATCGCAGCTGGTATAATCGGGCAATGGTTGAACCGGTTATGGGTTTTTGCTCCAATGAACAATATCATCGATTTCTGCATAAGGTTACCACGTATGAGCAGAATTTTATTTTGGATGCCGGGCGAACCATTCTCCTGAAGCTTTATTTTTCGGTGACCAAAGAGGAGCAGGCCAAAAGATTTAAACGCCGCAAAAACGATCCTCTCCGTCAATGGAAACTGAGCGAAGTCGATCTGCAGGCGCAGGAATTATGGAATGAGTTTACGGAAAAGAAAAAGATCCTCCTGCAGAAGACGCATACCAAAAATTCAAAATGGTGGATTATCCGTTCTGATAATAAACATCTTGCCAGGCTGGAAACCATGAAATTGATCCTCAATTCAGTAAAATACCGGGGACGCAGTCGAACGCTCGACTTTACCGCGAATCCTGAAATTGTTATTCCCGGTGACAAAGAATTACGAATTATGTTGAAACAGGAAAAAGAATTTGGTGTTCCTCTCAGTTGAACAAGGGACTTAAAGAGGTCTGTGTCTCCACTAACGTTTACCCTGTTTCCCTCTAATTAAGGATGCATGACACCATGGCAAAAAATAACAAAAAGAGCGATGAAAAACGGGAGATTAATCTTCTCGAGGGGACAGCCATGAGAAATCGTGATGCCAAAAAAGAAGATGACCGTGTTGCTGTCTGGGTAAAAGAAAGTGATCTGGCGTATGAGGCGGAATTAAAGGTTCTGCAGATTGAATTGATGAAACTGCAGCAACACATGCAGAAGAGTGGCGAACGGATACTGGCCATTTTTGAGGGACGGGACGCGGCAGGGAAGGGTGGCACTATCCAGCGGATTATAACCAACCTGAACCCACGGAATACGAGGGTGGTGGCCCTGACGAAACCGAATGAAACTGAACAGAGTCAGTGGTATTTTCAACGGTATATTGAGGAATTGCCCCATGCCGGTGAAATCGTTCTCTTTGATCGGAGCTGGTATAATCGGGCCATGGTTGAACCGGTCATGGGCTTTTGTACGGATGAGCAGAATAAGCGATTTCTGAAAGATGCGCCGATGGTGGAAGAGCTTCTGGTAAAAGACGGGATCAAGTTGTTCAAGTTTTATTTCTCTGTATCCAAGGAGATACAGAAGGAACGGTTCGATGCCAGAAAAGTTGACCCGCTGAAGCAGTACAAACTTTCACCTGTCGATAATCTGGCCCAGAAATACTGGGATCAGTATTCAGTCCGCAAATTTCAGATGCTGTCGGAGACGAATCGGTCCCTTTCTCCCTGGACCATTATCCGTTCAGATGATAAGAAGATGGCAAGGATCAACTGCATGAAGTTTATCCTTGCGTCAATGAACTATACCGACAAACTGTCGGATAAACATTTAACCCCTGATTCGAAGATCATTATTTCAGGGATTGATGAATTGCAGCATATGCAGAAAAATCTGCTGAGCCCTGACAAGTTACACGGGTAAAGAACAAGATAACGAAACAGGAAGAGACCAGTGACGTCTTACAGTTCACTGGTCTCTTTTTTTATTCCAGATTACTCGGAATCACTTTACCGGCAATCACCCAGGCAGGTGCCCACACTGCGGGCTGATTCAATCCAGGCATGATCCAGCGGCACAACCTTCCGTTTGTTGACAACGTCTTCCAGCGGCACCGGCACAATCTTTCGGCCTTGCACCGCTATCATCACTCCGAAAACCCCTTCATTGATCAGACGGACACAGGCGGTGCCAAGTTTAGTGGACAGCACTCGGTCAGCGGCTGACGGTGTACCTCCTCGTTGCAGATGACCAAGAATGGTCAGTCGCGCCTCAAGTCCGGTTAATTTTTCCAGGTTCCGGGCCAGATCCAGAGTGTGATTGGCTCGTTTTGCCTCAAATTTGGTCAGGGCGGCCACAATCTGCCGCATCATCTTCTTTTCATCCTGCGCCTTGGCCTCTTCTTTTCTGGTTTGAAGGTCAACCAAGGTTTTATGTTCTTCCAGTGAAAGCGCTCCTTCAGAGACGGCCACAATGCTGAAATTACGCCCCCGGTGCACACGTTTACGGATGGCATTGGCCACCAGTTGAATATCGTACGGGATTTCGGGGATGAGGATAACGTCGGCCCCGCTTGCCAGGCCGGCGCCAAGTCCCAGCCAGCCGGCATTATGGCCCATGACCTCGACAACAATAATGCGATGATGGCTGTGGGCAGTGGAGTGCAGGCGGTCGATGGCCTCGGCGGCAATGGACAGCGCCGTGTCATAACCGAAGCTGATATCGGTCATGGCCACGTCATTGTCAATGGTCTTGGGCAGGGTGATGATATTGAGACCTTTTTGTGCCAGGCGATAGGCGTTTTTCTGGGTTCCGCCGCCGCCGATGCAGATCAGGGCGTCAAGATGGTGACTATGGTAATTATCAACAATAACGTCAGTCATGTCCATCAGGGTCCCGCCTACCGGCATCTTATGCGGTTTGTCACGACTGGTGCCAAGAATGGTGCCGCCCAGGGTCAGCAGCCCCATCATCGACTCACCCTCCAGCTGGACAGTCCGGTTCTCCATCAACCCGCGAAACCCATCACGAAAGCCAATTACCTGCATATCGGTATTCATGGCGCCCTTGCCGATGGCGCGGATTGCGGCGTTGAGACCTGGGCAGTCCCCGCCCGCTGTGAGAATGCCTACATGTTTTGCCATGTGCGTTTTCCCTTGAAGATGATGGAAAGGAGCATTTTGCGGTCAGCACTTAGTGCTCAGCGCAAATCTGACAGTTAAGCAGTGACCGCTTATTGCGGCAGCCCACAACATTTTTTATATTTTTTCCCTGAACCGCATGGGCAATCGGCATTACGGCCTACTTTGTCAATTTCACGTTTGACAGGTTTCTGAGGTGCGATTTCGTTTTTTTCTACACCAGCCGGCCCCATGTTTAACTGCAGCTCTTGGGCCTGACGTCTGCGGTGTTCCTCTTCCAGGCGTTCAACCTCATCTTCCTGGACTACATGAACGCGCATCAGTGTGAAAACAGTTTGTTCCTTGACCATCTCAATCATCCGCATAAACAGATGGTACCCCTCTTTTTTATACTCAATCAAGGGATTTTTCTGGCCATAACCCCTGAGCCCGATCCCCTGTTTCAGGTGGTCCATGGACAAGAGGTGGTCTTTCCACAGATCGTCAACCATCTGCAACAGCACCACTCGCTCCAGATGCCGCTGAATGGGCACGGTATTGCGTTGTTCCTGGGCTGTATAAGCATTGGCAACGAGTACATTCAATTTCTCCCGGAAGCTCTCTTTGTTCATGCCGGCACGATCCTGTTCGCTCCATCCTGGCTGAATGTTGAACGTTTCCAGCATTCGTTTGTCAAAGTCTTGCCAGTCCCAATCTTCTGAGGCCTTGCGTTCTTGAGAAAAATCTTCCACCACGGTATCGGTCAAGTCGGATATCATGTTTTTAATAACACCCACAAGATCTTCACCCGCCAGAACCTCACGACGCTGGCGGTAGATAACCTCACGCTGCTTGTTCATGACATCATCATACTCAAGCAGATGTTTACGGATGTCAAAGTTGTGTCCCTCTACCTTGCGCTGGGCATTCTCGATGGCCTTGGAGATCATGTTGTGTTCAATGGGCTCATCCTCCTCCATGCCCAGTTTGTCCATGATTCCGGCGATTCGCCCTGAACCGAAGATACGGAGCAGGTCGTCTTCGAGCGAGAGGTAAAAACGTGAAGACCCGGGATCGCCCTGACGTCCGGATCGCCCTCGTAACTGGTTATCAATGCGCCTGGATTCATGGCGGGAGGTGCCAAGGATATGCAGACCGCCTACTTCACGCACTCCCTCACCCAGTTTGATATCGGTGCCGCGGCCTGCCATGTTGGTGGCAATGGTCACCTTGCCCAGTTGGCCGGCGCCGGCGATAATCTCGGCCTCACGATCATGCTGCTTGGCATTGAGCACCTCATGGGGAACCTTTTCTTTTATTAACATAGTGGAGATCTTCTCGGACACATCAATGGAGATGGTTCCCACCAGGACCGGCTGGCCAATGGCATGCAGGTTTTTGATCTCCTGCACCACTGCCCGATATTTTGCCGCCTCATTTTTATAGATTACATCGGCAAAATCCTTGCGGATCATGGGCTGGTTGGTGGGCATGATAATGACGCTCAGATCATAGATCTTCTTGAACTCAGGGGCCTCGGTGTCGGCAGTACCCGTCATTCCTGACAGCTTGTCGTACATGCGGAAATAATTCTGGAAGGTGATAGAGGCAAGGGTCTGATTTTCCTTTTGGATTGCGACATGCTCCTTGGCCTCAAGCGCCTGATGCAGGCCCTCGCTGTAGCGCCGACCTTCCATGGTACGGCCGGTAAACTCATCGACGATGATGACTTCACCGTTTTTGACAATATAGTCAACGTCACGCTGAAAAAGGGCATGGGCCTTCAAGGCCTGGGTCAGATGGTGCAGTTGCTCGATGCTGGAGGGATCGTACAGATTTTCAACTTCCAGGAGTTGTTCGCCCAAGGCAACACCTTCTTCAGTCAGGGCTACCTGCTTGGCCTTTTCATCAACGATATAATGTTCGTCCGCATGGAAATGCGACATGATCGTGTCGACATTGTTATAGAGCTCGGTTGAAATCTCCGCAGGACCGGAGATAATAAGCGGAGTCCGGGCCTCATCAATAAGGATGGAGTCCACCTCATCGACAATGGCGTAGTTAAATCCACGCTGGCAGAAATCACTCAGCTCAAATTTCATATTGTCACGCAGATAATCAAAACCAAACTCATTGTTGGTTCCATAGGTGACGTCGGCACCATAGGCGGCCCGGCGGGCGCTGTCGTCCAGGCCATGGACAATCTTGCCAACGCTGAGTCCTAGGAATTGGTAGACCTTGCCCATCCATTCCGCATCACGGGCGGCCAGATAATCGTTGACTGTGACCAGATGCACCCCCTTCCCGGTGAGGGCATTGAGATATGTGGGCAGGGTAGAGGTCAGGGTCTTGCCTTCGCCGGTCTTCATCTCGGCAATTTTGCCCTGATGGAGAATGACCCCGCCAATAAGCTGCACATCATAGTGTCTCTCCCCCAGGATCCGTTTGGCCGCCTCACGTATTACTGCAAAGGATTCAGGGAGGAGATCATCAAGGGGCTCGCCTTTGACCAGACGCTCTTTAAAGGCCACGGTTTTGGCGGCAAGTTGCGCGTCATCGAGGGTCAGGAGGGAATCTTCCAGGTCGTTGATCCGGGTTACCAGAGGCTTAATCTGTTTGAGTGCCCGTTCATTGGTGCTGCCGAAGACTTTTGTCAGTAATTTTCCAATCATATCATTTTCTTTATTTTGAATTCATGGTGAAGACCAGCGCTTCCTCATCACAGTCGGGAAACTTATGGCAGTGGAGACAATCACTCCAGATCTTGTGGGGCAGATCCCGTTTGTCAATATCGGTAAAACCTTGTTTACGAAAGAAACCTGCCTGATAGGTCAGGGTAAAGATCTTTTCGATTTCCAGTTTTTTCGCCTCCTGAAGACAGGCCTGGACTAATTGCGCCCCAAATCCCTGGCCTTGGACGGCCTCGTCGACCGCCAGCGACCTGATCTCAGCCAGGTTTTCCCAGCTGATCTGCAGGGCGCAGACCCCAAGGATCTGGCCCGCCTCATTGGTGAGAACAATAAAGTCACGAAGATGGTCATAAAGAGAACTGATGGAACGACCAAGCAGTAGTCCTTTGGCTGCAAAATGATTGAGCAGGGAGTGGATTATCTTTACGTCGTCCATGCGGGCGTTTCGTATCATTGTTTGTGTCGGTGCCATTGGCTTTATAGCTCCAGTCTGACCAGTCGGGTGGGGCAGACTAATCTGATTTTTTGAGCACTGCGGTCGTGCTGGTCTCCGTCTTTGTAATCTTTAATGGCCGCAGTAAAGATTCTCCTGCCCAGACGCCCAGCAGAAACATCCAGAGAAAGATGCAGAAAAAGACTACACACACTCCGGCAATGGCGCTACGCGTCAGCTCAAACTTGATCTTTTTTGTCTGCTTTCGTGGTGTCGCGGCCATCCCTCAACGGCTCCAGTCACATCTCTTCAGGTGCGGTCAATCCGACAATTCGTAGTCCGTTCTGGAAGACCACCTGCAAGCCCTCCATCAGGCAGAGCCTGGATTGACTCAGGGCAATGGCATCAGTAATAACTTTGTGTTTGTTATAATAGCTATGAAACTGACCTGCAAGCTCCATCAGGAAAAATATGACCCGGTGTGGGGCAAGACCTGTCGCCGCGTCTTCAATCATGGCCGGGAAGGCGGCCATGCTTTTTAATAGCTGCAATTCCTCTGGCTCAGTCAGCAGGGAGATATCCACATCCGGCAAGGGAAGTTTTTCCACTCCCTTTTCCCCGGCCTGACGCAGGATAGAGCAGATCCGGGCATGGGCATATTGAACATAATAGACAGGATTTTCCTGACTCTCTTTGGTGGCCAGATCCAGGTCAAACTCAAGCTGGCTGTCGGCCTTGCGCATCATGAAAAAGAAGCGGGCCACGTCAACCCCAACCTCATCAAGGAGTTCGTCCACCGTGACAAAGGTCGCCTTGCGAGTGGACATCTTCACCTGTTTGCCATCACGCATCAGGGTCACAAACTGATGGAGGACTACCGTTACCTTGGAGTCGTCATAGCCAAGGGCCCGCACTCCGGCCAGCACATCAGGGACGGTGGCGATATGATCGGAGCCGAACACGTTGATCAGCCAGTCAAAGTTGCGCCGGAATTTTTCCCGGTGATAGGCGATGTCAGGCAGGCGGTAGGTGGGCTCGCCGGTACTCTTGATGATAACCCGGTCCTGCTCCTGGCCAAACTCGGTGGTCTTGAACCAGGTAGCGCCCTCTTTTTCATAGACGAGCCCTTTGGCCCTGAGCTCGGCGACCACCGAGTCCACATGGCCATTCTCATAGAGGGTGTGTTCGTTGAAATAGTTGTCAAAAACAATCCCCATCCGTTGCAGGGTCCCGGCAATATCCTTGAAGATCAATTCTTTGGCCTTTTCGGTGAAGGGGGCGACATCCGTATGGTTTTTGAGAGAATCTCCATGTTCGGCAATCATTTCTCTGGCAATATCCTGGATATAATCTCCTTGATACCCGTCTTCCGGAAACTGGCTGGGCAGGCCAAGCAGTTCCAGATATCTGGCCCGGGTGGACTCACCGAGCACCCGCATCTGCCGTCCGGCATCATTGAAATAATATTCACGGAAGACATCATGGCCAGTGGCCGTCAGCAGACGGGCAATGGTGTCACCAAGGATGGCCTGGCGACCATGACCAACACTGAGAGGGCCGGTGGGATTGGCACTGACGAACTCCACCATCACTCTTTTGCCATTGCCAATCGTGGAGAGACCAAAATGATCCCGCTGTTCAAGCACTGGAAAAAGCGCATGCTGCCAGACCCTGTCCTTCAGGAAGATATTGACAAACCCGGGGCCGGCAATCTCCAGATGATCGATGAGTTCCGTTTCTTTTTCGAGAATGGCCACCAGTTGGGCGGCGATCTGCCGGGGGTTGCTTTTCTGCTTGCCCGCAAGAATCAGGGCCATATTGGTGGAAAAATCCCCATGGCCCTCCCGTTTAGGGACTTCTACCGTATATTTCCCGGCCAGATCTGCCGGCCATTCTCCTACACTGACCCCCTGTTCAAAACAGGCGTCAATGACTTGTTTTAGTTGGTGTTGTATCATATTTAGTTAATTTTCTACGTATTGTTTAGTTTATGAATATTGGACGAATAAGGTAGAGACTTTACTCATGATGATCTCGTAAAAAGTTAAACATGGCAAAGATGTATTTAATAATTTCAGTAAGTTATGGTTTAAAAGAGGTCGTGATTGGACTTTTCATGAATATGTCAATTATACCAATAATTATAAAATCGAGGAATTCTCTCATTGAGATTTGTTAGTATATGATGAGGTACCGTATTTGCTTTATCAGCAAGCTCTTCTACAGTAATTTTACAATTGCCGTTATTGCCGATTAAAATAACCTGATCACCATTATAAGCACTATGGTCTGTTAAATTAACCATCAACTGATCCATGCAGATATTTCCGACAATTGTGTGTTTATTGCCATTAATAATAACTTCTGCCTTGTTTGATAGCGCTCGTTGATATCCATCTCCATATCCAATTGGAATAGTTGCTATTCTTGTTGGCTTGCTTGCTGTCCATGTTGAACCATAACTTACAGAACATCCTTCTTCGATAATTTTAAAATAACTAACTTGTGAAACAAGACTCATAACAGGCTTTAAGGGAATAGGCTTTTCCATGGTGTTAGTTGAATAAACACCATATGTTATTATGCCTGGGCGAATCATATCAAGATATGATTCTTTATTATTTATAATGGCTCCAGAATTAGCTATGTGCCTAGTTGGTATTTCTGCCCCGATTTTATTGAAATATTCACATACGTTAAGGAACTTTTCGAGTTGTATAGAGGTTGTGTTGCCAGTTTTAATTTCTGAAGAAACAAAATGGGAATATATGCCATTTATCTTTATAAATTTATTTGTTAATGCCTTTTCTATTAAACTGGGAGCAGTGGATTCTTTAACTCCAATTCGAGACATTCCAGTATCAATTTTAATATGGATATTTGCTTTTATATTTAATCTGGTAGCTTCACATATTACATGATTCAATTTATCAATTGATGATACCGTGATATTAATGTTATTTTTAATATAAAGATATATTTGCTCTTTTATAGCGGCTCCCATAACAAGAATTGGTATTGTTATGCTTTTCATCCTCAGCTCTACGGCTTCTTCAATATAAGCCACTCCCAACTCAAGCTGTGCAGCACGCCGAATTGAGTAATCTTGTAAGAATTTTGCAACTTCTACTAAACCATGTCCATAGGCATTGGCCTTGACAACGACAAGCATTTTTTTGTTACCTGTAAATTGTCTGATAGCATCAAGATTCCAAGCCATATTTTTCAAATCAATCAGTATTTGAGTGGGTCTCTCAATAAAAGATATCATTTATTATCCTCAAATTTATTTGCACAGCCATGATTTAAATATCTTTGCCGACTTGTTATTGTAATATCTTGAGATTACGCTGTAAGGTAGTAGGACTAATACTCGTCGAAGCGAGTGAGTGTTTTTGCACAGATGAAATAATTACGGTTTTTTCGGAAAAAAATGCCGACAAGCTCTCCAGGCGTGGCGACTGGAAAAAAACAAGGCCCAGCCAATTGCCACATACAAACCACCCAATATCTCTCTTGGTAAGGCGGAATGGCGGAGCGCCATGCCAGCTCCCATCATTACCAGAACCAATAACCATGTTTGTATCGAATAGACTGCTCCCAGGCACGTTCCATCTGCTATATCCAGAATGCGTCGCACCCCTTTTCTGGCGGTGTTGTCAAGTATAAAAAATGATTTTATGGTTCCGGCAATCAGGGCCGGAACCATGATCCAGAGACCTCCGACGGGCATCAGCCAGGAAACTCCACGGAATATGAGCATGCTTCCTATTAAACTCCACAAAGTAGCTGCAAGTAACAGATGAATCCGTTTGGGTGCCCCTGGCTTTAAATTTGTAACTATCCGTTTTATCATCTGGAACCTGTATCCTTATGCCGGCCACACTATTCCAATGTTACGGTTATCTTTGAACGACGGTTTAAAACAAGACAAGCCCATTCCCCCAAGAGGGAATGGGCTTGTTACAGACTGAGGTCGATGGAGATTACACTTCAGTGACGGTGATGGCGCCCTCAGGACAAACTTCAACACAGGTCTCACAACCAAGACACTCATCAGGCTCGGCAGCAAAGGCCTTGCCGTCACGCATCTCATATACCTGAGCAGGACAGGCATTTACACATTCTTCATCACCAACACATTTGTCTAAATCGATTTGGATATCCCAAGCCATAATACACCTCCAGAATAGAATTAAAAGAACAAGTATCTTATACTTAAACAACAATTTTACAATCAGTACGATTTTTAATTTCGTCCCTGATGCAATAATTCACGGCCTGATCTTTGTCAAGAAAAAACCATCTCGATACCGGACGACGCACTCCGCCGTTCTCATGAAATAATGTCGTCATCTGAAGGGAAAAGCGGCAGTCATTCTTCACCCATACCCCAAGCGCACTTCCTTCGGGGCGTCCATTCCGCAAGCGACATGGGTGCATCCCCCCTGCTCTGCGTTGGGAACCGTAGCGAAATGGCAGGGAACGGAATGATTATTTCGTGGCGGCTCGATATCAGACCTCGGTAAAATCAGAAGGGGGATGGAGGAGATATTTGACGAACTTAGCCTTGTCAATACAGTTGGAATAGGCGGCATCAGGACTGATCATTTTTTTGTCAAGAAAACCCAAGATGGCATCATCAAGGGTTTGCATCCCGTATTTTTTCCCGGTCTGCATTACCGAGGCGATCTGGTAGGTTTTGCCTTCACGAATGAGATTTCGTACGGCCGGGGTGGCAATCAGGATTTCAAGGGCGGCGCATCGCCCTTTGATGTCAACACGTTTGAACAGGGTTTGCGAGACGACGGCCTTCAAGGCATCCGAGAGGGTGGATCTGACCTGGCCCTGCTGATTGGCGGGAAAGATTTCAATGATACGATCAACGGTCTTCATGGCATTCAAGGTGTGCAGGGTGCCAAAGACAAGATGACCGGTCATGGCGGCCTCCATGGCCAGGGAGATGGTTTCCAGATCGCGCATTTCGCCGACCATGATGATGTCAGGATCTTCACGCAAGGCACCACGAAGGGCTGACGTAAAGGATTTGGTGTGCTGACCCACCTCCCGGTGATTGATGATACACTTCTGACTTTGATGCACAAACTCGATGGGGTCTTCAATGGTCAGAACATGATCTTTGCGGGTCTTGTTCACCTCATCAACAATGGCTGCCAGGGTTGTTGATTTACCGGATCCGGTAGGGCCGGTCACCAGGACAAGCCCCTTGGGAAGTTGGGCCAGACGGGAGACAACTTTGGGCAATCCCAATTGTTCGCAGGACATGATGTCACTGGGAATTTCACGGAAGACGGCGCCCATGCCATATTTCTGCTGGAAAAAGTTGCAACGGTAACGGGCAAGCCCGGGAATCTCATAACCAAAATCGACATCCCCTGACTCTTCAAAGGTTTTGATCTTATCTTCTGCACAGATCTCATAGAGCATTTTTTTTAATTCTTCATTTTCCATGATTTTAAATTTTACCCGCTCCATATCTCCACGAATACGGAGAATAGGCTGTTGGCCTGCCACCATGTGTAAATCCGAGGCGCCTTCATCGTGCATCAATTTAAAAAAAGCATCTATCTGAGCCATACCTTCACCTTGTCCATTAATTTTGCTGTATTCTTTCAGAGGAAAATGAGCTGATTGACATTACATCATTGTTCAAAAATAACTGTAATATTATAAGGCCATGCCCGGCATAAGCAGCCGGTCGCTCTTCGTCCATACCCCAAGGGTACTGCCTTCGGGGCGCCGACTCTACAAGGGACACTATGCCATTCATGGCCGTCGTAACGAAATGGTAAAAAATGTGGCAGTGGTAACGGCGATGGTTATTTCGTAACGGCTCTTAAACTACAACGGTCTTTTTTATATAATTGACTACACTTTCTACATCATCCATGACATCGATGATTAAAAGATCATCGTTGGTTATTGTCCCATTTGTTATAAATTTATCTTTAATCCACTCTAAAAGTCCACCCCAAAAATCACTGCCAACCAGAATGACAGGGAATGGTTTAACTCTCTGGGTCTGGATAAGGGTCAGAGATTCAAAAAGTTCATCGAGTGAACCAAAGCCGCCGGGCATACAGATAAAGGCCATGGAGTATTTCATAAACATCACCTTACGCACAAAAAAATACTTGAAATACAAGGGGAAGTTAATAAATGTATTGGGTACCTGTTCGTGGGGAAGGTCGATATTGAGACCAATGGAGATGCCGCCTGCCTCAAATGCGCCCTTGTTGGCCGCCTCCATGATCCCCGGACCGCCTCCGGTGACGATTCCATAACCAGCGTTGGCTAATTTGCCGGCAAGTTCTTCTGCAAGTTTGTAATAATAATTATCTTTTGTCGATCTGGCTGAACCGTAAATTGTAACCACCGGTACATCTATTGAGGACAGGGCGTCAAAACCATTAACAAATTCCGACATGATGCGGAACATCCGCCATGAATCGCCAACCACAGTGTTATCCAGGCAATACTTAGGTTCCCTTTTTATCCGCCGTCGATCGCTATTCTGCATGTTGCAATAATCCTTTTCTCGAGCTTGATTTGTTTATTTTGTCTGGGGTTCTGCCATATAGCTGCTGGCCTGTGTATGCCAGTTGGTCCCAGCCTCTTCATGGGTAACTGTCTTGGCAAACCAATGTCTGGCCCTTGTTTTTTGTCCTTTTTCCCAATAGATTAACCCCATTTGGAACCAGGCAGCTCCTTTTGTGCCTTTGTCTCTGAGGCAACACCGAAGAGTATCTCTGGCCACGTCCAGGTAGCCGCATCGAATCTGCGCTCTTGCGAGGCGAAGGTAAAGCAGGGCCGGCATCGGGTTTAACTCGATACTTTTTTCGCAGAGTTTGAGGGCAATCTGGTCGCCTTCGTTGTTGTCAAGGTAGGTCTCGCCCAATAGGCTCAAGGCATCTGCGTCAAATTCATCAAAACGTATGGCTCGTTGCAGCCAGCTCATTGCCTCCCGAATGCGGCCCACTCCATGAAAAGATTCTCCGAGATAACGTAGCGCCCTGCCAGATTCTGGATCGCTCTTTTTTGTATTATACCAAGGGGCAAGGATATCGAGTGCCTCTTGATAGCGTCCTGTTTGACAGTAGCTTTTTCCAAGCTGGAAAGGGAGTTCATCTCTGACGTTGGCGCTATTCTGTTCGTCGTCAATATGGCATTTACAGGCATGTTCAAAGGCATCCACCGCCCCTGAAATATTTCCCTGCGCTTCACGTCCAAGTCCCAGATTATACCAGGATATAAAATCATCATCTTTTATTGCCAGTGTTTTGAGAAAGCAGTCATTGGCCAAGCGGGGTCTGTTCATCATCGCGTAGCAAACACCAAGACTGTTGAGCAGGTTTACGTCCTGAGGTTGGATGGATAAGCCGCGTTTATATTCCTTGACAGCTCGGGGAAGATCGCCTTCTCCATAGAAAATATCACCACTGACATTTAAGCTCAAGGCGTCAAAGATTGTGAGCATGCCTTCTCCCAGTAAAGCTCCATGTAACAGGGCTTTTCGGCAATTGAGCACCATCTCTGATTTTTTAAAATCGTTGAATGGAAAAAAGGCAATACCCGCAGCCACGGCACTTTTGACTTTTTTGTCACGGGGTATGGATTGCAGCATCTTTCTGACAAGAGAGAGCACCTTTCTGGTGTCAGTGCTTGGAAGCAAAATATAGATGTCGTTATCTTGCCCCTTGAATTTTTTACTGTCAACAGGATTCAGGATAATATTGTCATAGATATTGTATGTGGCCTTTGTAGGATGCAGTTGGATCAGGGCGAACTGATCCAACTGCATCCAATGGGGTTGGATCCTGGTCAGGATGGCTCGATCCGAGGCGTACAGGGGATGGCGCTGGGAGTTTTGCAGGGAGCGATGAGTGCAGAAACTAAAAGGCCCTCTTTTGCAGGCCATCTGGAGGGCAAGCCAGGCTTCATCGAAGATTTGTCGGGTTTTATCTTGTCTGTCATGACCTATTTCCCCTTGGCTGTACCCTATGTGAACGCGTTTGAATTGTTCTCGCTTCAGGAAAGAGACCAGTAAAGGGCCGAGGCGTGCGGCAGAATCTTCGTTACAGTTCCGGCAAAAGAAGGCAAAAACAGATTGGCCGATATGATGCAGAGGGGCACGTTCTCCAACAAAGGACTTCAGTGCTGTCGCTGCACGCCGCACATGTTGCATCGCTTCCATGGCGGTACGGGCCTGGGGGTATATCTCCACCAAGGCCAGGCCAGCATGCTCTCCTTCGGGAAAGGTATCAAGTAATGTGTCCAGATGGGCACAGTTGAGAAGACCGGTCTGCGGGTCGATACCCGCCTGTTTGAGTGTCAGAAATTCTTGCTGCAGGGTGTCGCGGACCTCTTGCAGCCAATCGTGGCCAACCTTTTTTATAAGTAATGGGTCAATTCCCGTAACCAGGGCCACGATAATCTGTTCGTCATGAACCGCAAATGGAAAAAACAGGCAGTTTTTGTGGGCCACAGGTATATGAGTTTGTGAGGTGTTGAGGAAAATTTCCTTGAGTAGAGAGCGTTGTGAGACGTCAACGGGTAAACTGTCAAGTTGCCAGGTATCTTCAAGAAAATAGACATCAGTGGCTGTGGCTATTTTCCCTTTTATTACCTTTGAAAAAGGGAGGAAAAAGTTGCGGAAGTCCTGGCGTGAAAGGCTATGATCGTCTGTAAATAGAGGAAAATGATGAATCACGAGAGCACACCTTGCTCCAGGAAAGTAAGTAAAGAAGTAGCCAGATCAGGGACTTCATTGTCGGCTACTGTCCTCATATCCAAGAGGAATAAATCGTCTTCAATCCTGCCGATGACGGGGATGGTGAGTTTGCGCAAGCCTTTTTCCATGGCGCTGACAGGCATATGAAGAGGTTTGAAGGCAACGGCCCAGCTTGACAAACCATGTTCAGGCATGGCGCCGCCACCCACACGTGACATTGTGGGGCGCAGACAGAAGGAGCATACCGGCCTGCCGGTTGTATGGATCCTGCGCATGAGCCTCTTGGCTCTTCTTTTTATCAGTTCAACAGGCTGGGTTAACATCCTGAGGGTGGGGACAGTGGTAAGAGCCTGATCCAGGTCATAATAGTTCCGTAAAACTGCTTCAAGGGAGGCCAGGGTGAACTTGTCTATGCGCAGGGCACGATTCAATGGATTGCGCTTGATGCGGTTGATAACTTCTTTTTTCCCGACGATAAGACCAGCCTGGGGGCCGCCAAGGAGTTTATCGCCACTGAATGTGACCACATCAACTCCAGCCTTGACAATTTGCTGGACAGTTGGCTCTGGCGGCAGGCCAAATGAAGAAAGATCGACCAGGCTGCCACTGCCGAGATCTTCCACTACAGGCAGTCCATTCGCATGTGCCAGCGTCACTAAATCTTCAGCCGAAACCTCGGATGTGAAACCGATGACCCGAAAATTCGAGGTGTGGACCTTGAGTAACAGGGCGGTTTCATTATTTATCTCTTTTTCATAATCAGCGAGATGGGTTCGATTGGTGGCCCCGACTTCGACCAGATGAGCGCCGCTTTTGCCTATTACATCAGGAATTCTGAACGAGCCGCCGATTTCAACTAACTGGCCCCTGGAGACAATCACTTGTTTGCCGCTGGCCAGGGTGTCCAGCACCAGCAGTACGGCAGCGGCATTATTGTTGACAACCAGGGCCGCCTCAGCCCCTGTCAGGTCGCAGATGATTTCTTCTACCAGACTGTATCTGCTGCCTCGCTTGCCGGTGTTGAGATCAAATTCCAGATTGGTATAATAGGCACCGGCCTGTTGAAGGGCGTCAACCATAGGTGCGGAGAGTATAGAGCGGCCAAGATTGGTATGAATGACCACGCCTGTGCCATTAATAACCCGTCGGAGATTCATCTGGCTTTTTAAGGTGATAGCTGCCAGAAGCCGTTCGTCCCATTGTTCATGACTTAACAGGACGCAATCTTTGTCATCTGTTAAGATACGTTGCCGCTCTGAATCTATGCAATGACGAACCGCCAGTTTGACAAGCCGGGCAGGGATTGATCCTGCCCTGTCACCTAAGCCGGCAAGGCATTCATCAATTTTGGGTAAGGCGCAAAGAAGTTGTTTTTTGTCAGTCATAAGGTCATACATGCAAGAGGTAAGAGGACAGTATAATACAACGCTGGTTCGTTAAATACAGAATAACCATCAGCTATGTTACGGTTTCTACTGGCTAAAAGCAAACAATTTTCATAGAGAATGAACAAGATGGTGCCAATAAAAGAAAAAAAGCTATAAAGAGGGCGTCGGCGTTCCTTCCGGTCTTTTTTCCATTGACATGATCCAGTTGATTGAGTAGTTTGCCGCGGTCGCCGGGTGCGTCACATTTGATGTGCACCATCCGGAGATAAGTAGAGAAGTGATAGGGCAGTAAAACGAATGATCTGGGAAAGAAAGTTATTGACAGGTTGTTAGGATTTAGTTAAGTTACGAACTTCGTCGCAGCCTTGAGCTGCACGGCTGCCTGGGAGACTGAGGCGGCCGGGATGATCCTTGAAAACTGAATAGCAGCAAACAGCAAACGGGCCCAATGGATGCATTTATGCATTCTCCGGTATCTAAGCTTTGGCGGAGATACTGGGCAGTACAAGAAGTAACTGAGAAGTCAGTCACTGAGTAAAAACAACTGAGAAATCAGTTCAGGATATAAACTGGAGAGTTTGATCCTGGCTCAGAACGAACGCTGGCGGCGTGCCTAACACATGCAAGTCGTGCGAGAAAGTTCCTTCGGGAGCGAGTAAAGCGGCGCACGGGTGAGTAACACGTAGGTAACCTGCCCCCCAGTCTGGAACAACTAGAGGAAACTCTAGCTAATGCCGGATGAGACCACGGCCCCCTCGGGGGCTGTGGCCAAAGATGGCCTCTGCTTGCATGCTATCGCTGAGGGATGGGCCTGCGGGCCATTAGCTTGTTGGTGAGGTAACGGCTCACCAAGGCTGTGATGGCTAGCTGGTCTGAGAGGATGACCAGCCACACTGGGACTGAGACACGGCCCAGACTCCTACGGGAGGCAGCAGTGGGGAATATTGCGCAATGGGCGAAAGCCTGACGCAGCGACGCCGCGTGGGTGATGAAGG
>JAPLJF010000006.1 GCA_026388715.1 Deltaproteobacteria bacterium | reverse complement strand
GCTGCCGGGAAGCTGGCTGCTGACCTTCTTCCGGGGGCGCTTCTTCCAGCGGAATTGTGAAGAAGAAAGTGCTGCCTTCTCCCGGTTGGCTTTCCACCCATATTTTTCCACCCATCAGTTCGACGATTTGCCTGGAGATGGTCAGGCCCAAACCCGTGCCTTCGTACTTTCTGGTGATGGAGGAATCGGACTGGGTGAACTTTTCAAAGACAGCATTCAGCTTTTCTGCGGGGATGCCTATTCCCGTATCCCGGACAGAAAACTGTAAAAACCGTGGCTTTTCCCCTGAGGCATCTTCCGTAATGGGGAGCACGGTTAAGACGACTTCGCCCTTCTCGTTAAATTTAACTGCATTTCCCATAAGGTTCATGAGCACCTGACGAAGACGCGTTGGATCTCCCTTTATACGCTGGGGTACGTCGGGACGGATACGGCAGGCAAGTTCGAGATTGCGGGTATTGGCGCGCACGGCCATTACCTCACAGGTCTTTTCAACAATATTGAAGATGTCATAGGGTATGTTTTCAAGAGTTAACTGCCCTGATTCCACCTTGGAAAGATCCAGGATGTCGTTAATGAGAATGAGGAGATTTTCCCCGGCGGAACGGAATATCTTTACATGCTGGCGTTGTTCCGGCGTGAGGGAGGAATCCCAGAGCAGGTCGGCCATGCCGATGATGGCGTTCATGGGGGTACGGATTTCATGGCTCATATTGGCCAGAAAGGAGCCCTTGGCCAGACTGGCGACCTCGGCCCGTTCACGCGCCTCTGCCAGTTGCGTTGTTCGTATCTTTACCAGTTCTTCCAGATGATGACGATAGTGATCCAGTTCCTTGGCCAGCCGTTTTTTTTCGGTGATGTCCTCCTTTATTGCCATGTAATGGGTAATGTGCCCGTCCGGTTGGCGGATGGGGGTGATGATGGCAAACTCGATGTATTCGCTGCCATCTTTGCGCTTGTTGTGGAGCTCGCCCTTCCACGTCTGGCCCTGGCTCAGGGCGTCCCACATGGCCGCATAGGTCGCACGCGGGGTCTTGCCTGAATGGAGGATGTGCGGGTTCTGGCCGATCACTTCTGCGGGGGTGTAGCCAGTGTTCCGGATAAAGGCTTCGTTTACATACTCGATGTTGTTATTGAGATTGGTGATGACAATGCTCTCCGGGCTCTGTTCCATTGCCAGAGAGAGTTTATGTATTTTTTCTTGTACTTCCTGGCGTTCGGTGATGTCTTCACCCGAACTGAGGCTACCGACGATCCTGCCCTCATCGTCGGAGTTATAGGTATTGTGCCAGGCGATCAGGCGTTGACTGCCGTTCCGGCACAATACCAGGTTCTCAGAATATTCCGCGGCTGGTAAATCGCCGTTTATGATCTGTTGGAAGAGGGGATAAACCTTCTCCATCCCTTGCGGTTGCGGCAGGCATGTTGTAAACCACATCCGTCCCAGGAGTTCGCTTTCCTTGTAGCCCAGCAGTTCACAACCTCTGCGGTTAATCATGGTGATCTGACCATTGGCGTCCAGGTTGACCATGAGGGTCTGGATCGTATCAAGGTATTGCTGGTTGCGGTCACGCTCCTGTCGCAGTTCAGTCTCAGCCTTCCGTTTTTTTGTATCGTCGCCGAATACCAGGACCACACCCAATATGACCCCATTGCTTTTTCTGATCGGCGCGGCGCTGTCGTGGACAGGGATCTCCCGGCCATCGCGGGCGAGTAGAAGCGTGTGATTGGCAAGCCCCACTACTTTGCCGGAGGCCAGGACCTTTTGGGCCGGATTTTCGGCCGGTTCACGAGTCTGTTCATTGATGATCCTGAATACCGCCGTCAACGGCTGGCCAACCGCCTGCTGACATGTCCAGCCGGTCAGCTGTTCCGCCTCCGGGTTCAGAAAAGTGATGCGACCGCGGCTGTCCGTGCTGATGACTGCGTCACCGATACTGGCCAGGGTCACGGCCTGGAGTTGCCGGCTTGCTTCCGCCTGCTGCTGAGTCTTGTGCAGCACCTCGCTCAGGACGCTGACGAACACACCGTTGACAATGAGAAATGCCCACGGGAAAAGATCATGCGGCTGGGTGTTCCAGAAGTGATGAGCCGGCGGAGTAAAATAAGCGGTGCTGAAGGCAGCGACGGTGGTTGCGACCAGCCCGGGGCCAAGTCCTCCCAGCATTGCACTGAGGATGATGGGAAACATAAGAAGGATCAGTAGCGGCCGCCGTTCTTCAAATGAAAAAGCGATGCCCATGCGTACAAAAAGGATTGCCAGGGTCACGGCCACGGCAAATACATAGACCTGCCAGCGCTGCCGAAAAAACAATGCTGCCGGTCCCTCAAGGGCCTTGATGTCCGTACCAGATGAATCAGGCAGGCGCCGCAATAATCTGTAGAGCAGCAGCGAAGTGATGCCCACAAACAACCAGCCCTTAAGGATACTGGCCAGGGTGATCAGAGACGGGTCGTTAAACAGCCATTCCACGACTTTATCGGAGAGCAGGATCCATAGGGTTGCAAACACCGCATAAATTAAGACAATACGGTAGATGGCGAGGGTCATGTCTTGTGCGGCCGGTAAGGAATGAACGGGAGGATCTGGGTCTTGCATCATGGGGGTACACTTCCGTAATGAAGGTATTTAAGTTACCTGTGAACCTCTCGCAGGTAAGTGAGTCTGCAAAACTCCGAAATCCCTTTGACCATTTGACATGCTCATGGCTCAGGGCAAACGATGGCTATCGGCCTTTTCCGTGTCACTGTAGCGGATGGCGATAGTCTCAAATACGTTGAAAATGGTGAGAAAAGCCGCCACCACATCCGAATCGAACTGACGGCCATCTTCGGCGACAATGATATCCCTGGCCTTGGCGAAGGAGAAGGGCTCTTTATAAACGCGGTGATTGATCAAGGCATCGAAGACATCGGCCAGGGCCATCAGTCGCGCCGAGATAGGGATGGCATCTCCAGCCAGCCCGTCCGGATAGCCGCTGCCATCCCAGCGTTCGTGGTGCCAGTGAGCGATTTCCTTGGCCAGCACAAGAAACTTCACCGGTTCGGTGATATCGCGCTCAGCCTGTTCGATGGCCTCACTGCCAAGTTGGGCATGGGTTTTCATGATTTCCCATTCTTCCGGGGTCAGTTTGCCGGGTTTGAGCAGGATGTGATCGGGAATGCCCACCTTGCCGATATCGTGCAGGGGCGCGGACTTGGCCAGGAGGGTGATATTGGCCGCGGTCAGGAAGGCGCTGAATCGGGGGTGATCTTGCAGGTGTTCGGCGAGGGCGTGGACGTACCCCTGGGTGCGGCGCAAATGGTTGCCGGTCTCCGGGTCGCGGGTCTCGGCCAGATGGGCGAGGGCGAAGATGCTCACGTCCTGGATGAGCAGGTTTTCCCCCATACGCCTGGCCACCTCCGCTTCCAGAAAGGCATTCTGGTCGCGCAGCCAGTCACGCGCCTGCTTCAGTTCCAGTTGGGTGCGAACGCGGGCCAGGACAATAAGCGGAACAATGGGTTTGGTGATATAGTCCGCAGCGCCTATTTCCAGGCCGCGCATCTCTGCTTCGGTGCTGGCCATGGCGGTGACGAAGATGACGGGAATGTCACGTGTGCGCGGGTCGGCGCGCAGGCGGGTGAAGACCTCATATCCATCCATACCCGGCATCATGACGTCGAGCATGATCAGGTCGGGACTGGGGTTGGTGACGGCGAGCTGCAAGGCTTTTTCGCCGGAAGTGGCAACCCGTACCCGGTAGGCGGGCTGCAAGAGTTCATTCAAGACCGCCAGATTTTCAGGCGAATCGTCGATGATCAGGATTGTTGACAAAGATTCGTTCACCATGACAACCGCCTTACGGATTGAGGATTTTCAGCTACCCGCCGCGCCGTTGTGGCGATCCGGGCAAAGAAAAAGTTACGCTATCAGGGATAGTATCTTTTTTTTACCATAAAAAAAATAGCCCACCAAGAAAAAATACCCATATTTTTCAGGGTATAGTCTGAAAGATACCCGAGAATGGTGCACTTGCCATTATAAATTGAGCTGGAATGGAAATTCGGCATACCAGTGATTTTTTGGAGATTGATCGATGGAGTCGTATTCACTCCAAACAGATCAGCATCTCGTGCAGGCCGCTGGAGCGGCTGATGGTACGGTTGACGGCTGCGGTGAAGATGGCCTGGTCACCGGCAATCAGCACCCTGGTCCTGGCCCTGGTGACGGCGGTATAGATCAACTCCCGGGTCAGAAGGGGAGAGTCGGAGGCGGGCAGGACCACCAGAACCTCTGTAAACTCGGAGCCCTGGCTTTTATGGATGGTCATGGCGAAGACCGTTTCGCACTCCGGCAGCCGGTAGGGCTGGTATCCCTTGAGGCTGCCATCTTCGTGCTCAAACCAGACCTTGAACCTGCCGGAAGCGGCGGGCTGAGAGGGTGGATCCGGCAGGCAGATGCCGATGTCGCCGTTGAACAGGTTCAGGCCGTAGTCGTTGTTCAGGATGATCACCGGCCGGCCGGGATACCAGCCGCCGGGCTGACAAGGATAGTTGCCGGCTGCCAGCTTTTGTTCCACCTGCCGGTTGAGGATCTCAACGCCGCCGGCCCCATGTCTGGTGGCGCAGAGGACCCGGAACCGGTTGAGGCATTGAAAGAGCGGCCGGATGTCGTCTTCCTGTCTGTTGCCGGGCAGGGCCGCTACCTTTTCCATGTAGCGGAGATATCGGGCCACAATAAAGTCCGGCAGCGGTCCCTGGAGGAGCTGGAGGCCCCTGGTCGTTGTTGCTTCTTGCGTATTGTTGGTGAGCATGGACCAGGCGGCCGTGCTGTCGTTTCTGTTCACTGCCCGGGCAAAGGCGCTGATCTCGTGGTTAAAGCGGTAGCTCTTGTGCAGCGTTACCGTATTGTCCGGCAGGGCCTGGATGCAATCGGCCAGCACCGCCCCGGATTCAACCGAGGCCAGCTGGTCCTTGTCTCCCAGCAGTACCAGTCTGGCTCCGGATTTCAGGGCGTCCACCAGTTTGCTCATCATGGCCAGATCGACCATGGAGGCCTCATCGACCACCACCACATCCCAGGGCAGGGGGTTGCCATGATGGTGCCTGAAGACAGATGAATTGCGCCGGACTCCGAGCAGGCGGTGCAGGGTGCAGGCGGTGGTCGGAATTTTCTCCTTGATTGATGCGGAGAAGGGAAGTGCGGCAAGGCTTGCGGAAATGGACTCCCTGAGCCGCATCGCCGCCTTGCCGGTCGGGGCGGCCAGGGCGATCCGCAGATCAGGACCCAGCGCCAGCAGGAGCAGACCAAGGATCCGGGCCACGGTCCTGGTCTTACCGGTGCCGGGACCGCCGGAGATAAGGGCCAGAGGCCGCGACAGCGCCATCTCGGCTGCCTGGCGCTGCCAATCTGTTTCCGAATCTGTCTCAGGCCTCTTGCCAAAACAGGCATCGAGCTCCGTCTGATATTCCGGGACTCTACATTGAACCCGGGCGAGGGCCTTGAGCTGGTCGGCCAGCCGCAACTCGTAGCGATAGTAGCGCTGAAGATAGAGCCTGCCGTGCCAGAGTACCAGCGGGGTAGTGATGCCTTGGGAAACAAGGCTTCCCCTTAACAGCGGCTCTTCTTGACTGGTCAGGGGCAGGCAGCTATGGCCGGCGGCCATGGCGGCGGAAAGTCGTTTGATCAGCAGGGCAAATCTGTCGGCCTCATCTCCCGCGAGGCCGGATTGTCTGGTCATGAAGCGGGCGAATTGGTGGTCAAGGGGGGTGAAAATCTGCTCATCCATTTGCTGATCCTTTGCCGGAACGACCCAGGCAGCGGTCGAGGCGTTCCAGGGTGGCAAGATCCGGCAGATCGAAATAGACCCCGCTACCCGGCAGCGTCGGCTCCATCCCCCGGACAAACAGGTACATCACCCCGCCAAAATGGCTCGTATAGTCGTATTGTTCCACACTGTTTTGCAGATAACGGTGCAGAATCAGGGTGTAGAGCCAGTATTGCAGGCCATAGTTATGGTCGCGCATGGCCTGTTCCAGCCCTTCCGGCCCATAATCCGGCAGGCGGTTGCCCAGCCAGTTGCTCTTGTAATCCATGATGTAGAATTTCCCGTGATAGCGGCAGATCAGATCAACAAAACCGGTGAGATAGCCTTGCAGGGCCTTGGGCGTGATGGGCGTCACCGTCAGTGATCCGGCCAGAATACTGTTGATCTGCTCGGTGGAACCGGCCTGGAGCTGGAAATAAAAGGGCATCTCGCGGATGACCTCGGATGGATTGAGAGCGGCCAGACAAAAAGATGCGCTGCTGTCAGCCGGAGGCAAGGGGGTCTGCACCACCTTCTGGAGCAGGGCGGCCAGCCTGCCGGGACTCACCTCGACTCCGAACCACGCGCATTGCTGTTGCAGGAGATTTTCGTAGCCGCTGCCGGTGGCCAGGGTCGCAAAAGGGACATTCTCCAGCAGCGCATGCACTACATTTCCCAGCGCCGCCCCTTTCGGGAGATCGGGGAGGAGGCCGACCTCACTGGTTTCAATGGACAAATCAGGCCAGTGGGACTGATTGTCAAATGGATGCGCCGGGCTGGGGGTGGAAAGCGACGAATAACTGTGCAGCAGCCACTCTGTATGCAGGTTGCGGCCGGTGAATGAGAACGATATGAGCTCGTCCACTCCGGCCTTTCCGCCAGCTATCACCATGGGTTCAGCACTGTCTGCGGCAAGCAGCTCATAAGCCACGGACCCGTCTGCAGCCCGTGCCTGCAGGGTCTGTATCTGCGAGGCAAACTCTTTCCCCTGTTCCAGGGATAAAAGCCAGGCCAGGGCCGGAGAGTTGGCATCCGTGACATCTTTATTCCCCTTCACGTCGGCCCAGAGGGTATAACAGCGATACTTGGCCCGGGTCAGGGTCACATAGGCCAGTCGCAGTTCCTCCGCCAGTTCCTCCGCCAGCGCCTGTTCTTTGCGCCGGTCAAAGTCCGGGGAGCCAAGATCCAGGACCAGTTCCCTGTTCTCATCATGACAGGTTACAAATTCCTTTTGTTGTTTCAGGAAATTACCACGCTGCCACAGAAAAGGGCAGAAGACTACGGGATATTCCAGCCCCTTGGCGCTGTGCATGGTGACAATCCGTACCGCTTCCTCATCGCTTTCCAGCCGCAGCTCGGTGTCTTCCATGCTGCGGGTATCCGTGCGCATGGCCTGCAGCCATTGCAGGGTCTTGCCCGGCCCCATGGCCTCCTCTGTTTCTGCCGCCTGGATCAACTCCAGGAGATGGTGGATATTGGAGATCTTTCTCGTCGCTCCAGCGTCGGCCAAGGGCTGTCGGGCCAGGTTGAGCAGGATCTTTTCAGTCTCCAGCAGACTGGTCATCATGGCCAGAAAGCCGCGTTCCTGCCAGAGCAGGTGGTAGTCGTGGAAACGGGTCAGCCACAGATCCACCTGCTCGGAGTCCTGCCACAGGGCATACAGCTCCAGCCCGTTCATGCCAAACCAGGCGCTGGTGAGCGCGGTCTTCAGGACGGTGGTGTCCCCTGGAGCGCAGAGCGCCTGCATCAGCAGAAAGAGATCATGGCACTCATCGGTGGTGAACACGGACTGCTGACTGGCCATGACGGCTGGAATCCCGGCCCGGGCCAGGGCGGCCTGAAAGCGGCCGGCCTGCTTATGGTTCCTGACCAGGACGGCAATGTCTCTGGGGGCCAGGGGTATTGCCGGTTCATCGGTTGCGGTCAGCATGGTCGGGCCATCGGGGTGCAGAAGACGGGCGGTCTCTGTGACCACATACGACACAATCCGTTCCGTGGCCTGATCAGTACTCCATCTGCCGTCCTTGGCATCCGGGTCAGGGTTGGCTGCCAGTTCGCAATAGATCATGACCGCCGGGCCCTTGCCGCCATCCAGCAGTCGGCCATCATCCGCTCTTTTTGCGGGCAGGACAGGAAAATAGGACAGTTCCTCCGTGGCAAAGGCGTCTTCCCGCAACTGAAACAGTCTGTTGATGGACTCAACCAGCGCGGGATGGGAGCGATAGTTCTTCTCCAGTCCCAGATGAAAATCCGCCTGGTCCCGGGCCTTGAAATAGGAGTAGATGTCCGCCCCCCGGAAGGTGTAGATGGCCTGTTTGGGGTCGCCAATCAGGTACAGATAGTGGGAGGCTCCGGCGAAAAGGGCGGAGAAGATCGAATACTGGGCGTCATCCGTGTCCTGAAACTCATCAATCAAGGCCACCTGGTAGCGCTTGCTGAGAATCTGCCGCAGCGCCGGCCCCTGTCCGCCAACCAGGGCCGTTGCCAGTTGGGAGATAAGATCGTCAAACGAGAGCAGGTTCTGCCGCCTCAGGGTCTGGGCCAGACCGGTTGAAAGTTCCCGGACCAGTCCAATGCGGAAGGCCAGGGTCACACCCTGCCGGGCCAGGAGAAAGTCGGCAATCGCCTGGTCTGCCAGCGGCCAGGCGGTGAGGAATTCCTCTTTTTTCTCCTCGCCGCTTTTTTCCTTGCTGCTCCTGAATTTGCCGCCATGTAATTCTGCCCTGATCCCGGCGGCGCTGAGACGTTCGATATTGGCCGGCGGTTGCAGGCTGTGCCCCTCGAGAAAATCATCGACCTGTTGCCACCAGCCGGAAAAATTGGTCTGCAGCTCTTTCGTAAATTTCCCCTCATCCACCGCCTTCTGCAGCAAGGGATGCAGGGTGGCCGCGTTGCTCTGCCACCAGTCAGAGAGGTGGTTCAGGTTTTTGTCGAAAAGGGTGAGCGCCTCTGCCACGGTTGGTGCCGGCGGTTCAATCCGGGCGCTCCTTTTCCCTGCCCCCTCTACACTCTTATACAGATCATCAGGGGTTTTATAGATCTCGGTGATCAGGGCGCAGTGCAGGGGCGAGAGGGGGTACAGATTCCGCCGCCAGTAATCCTGGATGACTTGAGCGCGCAGGCGGGATGGGTCGGTCGTCAGTTCAAAATCAAAGAGCTGACCACTCTCCAGCGCCTGTTCCTGGAGCATGCGCTGGCAGAAACCATGGATGGTGAAGACGGCAGCCAGATCCATATCGAGCAGGGCCATCTCCAGACGATGGAGGGCCAGCGGTTCGGCAATGCCGCGTTCGGCAAGCCCGGCGCGCCAGGCCGCCAGCGCCGGATCGGTCTGGTCGCTGACCCCCGGCCTCTGGTTGCTTTCAAGCAGATCCCGGGCCGATGCCAGCCGGGCCCGGATCCGTCCTTTGAGCTCTTCCGTGGCCGCCTTGGTAAAGGTCACCACCAGGATGCTTGGCAGGGGGAGGCTGGATTCGGTCACAAATCGCAGAACCAGCATGGCAATGGCAAAGGTCTTGCCGGTTCCGGCGCTGGCCTCGACCAGATTGACCCCTTTGCGCAGGCTGGCGGTGGCGGCGTCAAATGTCTCTCGTTGTGCCTTCATCACCTTTGCTCCCCCTCTGACGGTGTCTGGTCAGTTGTCTCCGACCATATCGGGCCTAAGAATTCCTCGCACAGGCGCAGGAATTCCGGGCCAAGCAAGGTGTCTGGATCACAACTGCCATAGAGCAGGGTCAGTTCGGGTTCATAGCCCTGTTCCAGGCTGTCTCTGAAACTTTTCGCTGCTGTGTCCAGAGGTGATTTTTGAGCCCGTTTGCTGTTCTGTTGCCGAATATAGGCCCACGCCGGTTCGACCAGCAGGGGACTGGGAGAACAGTAACCGGCCTGGTAGATTGCCAGCAGCTCACCAAGCCGGGATTGGGGATCGGCGCAGGGGGCGAAACAAAGATCCAGCTCTTTGGTCAGCAGATGGGTGGTGGCGGGCGCGGGTGTGGCAGCGGCCAGAAGCAGATGGGAAATCCAGGCCTTGAGCAGGTCCTTGCCCTTGCATTTTGAGTAGCGGGCCAGCAGGATGCCATTTTCATGGATGCCCGTAAGCTGGCCAATAAGACGATATTCGCCGACCTGCAGATCAATGGGGATATCCGGCAGGCACTGGCCCATGTTTCTGGCCTGAATCTTCCAGGCAAAGGCCGCCAGATCCGGAAACTGGCGGTCAAAGGCCAGTTGACCGGGGGTGCCCAGCATCCAGCGGCCCTGGGCCTTCAATCTGGCGAGAGTGGCCGTCTGCGGTTCTGTGGTTTTATCCAGGCAGGTCTGAACCAGCTCCTGATTGACCAGATAACTGTCAAGACTATTCAGAGAAAAAAGCTCGCTTTCCCCCGGCAGTTCGGCCTCGGTATCGAGGTGGATACCCAGCCGGTTGTGGACAAACCATCTCTGCGGATGGGCAAAGAAGCTGAGCAGATCGGCAACGGTGACAATCTTGTTTTCATCATCGGGCAACGAGCCCGTCCACCAGGGCTCGGGGATTGGCGATGGTGGCAGCGGGTGGGCCAAGGCCTCGGCTACCTCACAGTTATGACTATTGTAGCTGAACAGGCCGGCGCCGGAAGCGGGATGGAAATAGCGCGGGGAAAAGGGCTGCAACGGATGTTTCTGCACCGGATCTTCTATCCCGTAGGAGAGCTGGAGCGTCTCGATCAGCTCGGTGATCAGCACCGAGGGCGGGATGGCGCTGCCCGAGCGGATCGATTGGCCCACATGGCTGAGGTACAGATATCTTCTGGCCGAGAGCAGGGCCTCCAGGAACTGGTAGCGGTCATCGCCCCGCTGGGAGCGGTCTCCCGGCCGGAAGCCCTCACCCAGCAGATCAAAGGGCGGATGGCGGTCGGTCTTGGGAAAGACGCCATCGTTGAGACCTAGCAGACAGACCGCCTGAAAGGGGATGGAGCGCATGGGCAGCATGGAGCAGAAGGTGAGCTGGCCGCGCAGAAATCCGGCGCTGCTCCTGCTCTCCGAGGCCGCGGTCTCCAGCCAGGCCCGCACCACTTCCAGGGGGACATCATGGCGGTGCAGGGCGCCAAAGCGGCTGCCCAAGGTGGTCAGGAGCTCCCGTAACTGGGTGCAGTCGTTTTCGCTGTCCGGGCCAAACAGGGAGTCAACGTGCGAGAGCAACAGGGTTGACCAGGCGGAAAGCGGCCGGGCGTGGTCAAAATCCCGGGCCGTCTGGGCCAGCAGTTCGATGAACTGGCACAAGCCGCCCAGGGGCCGGGCCTGGCTCCCCTCGATATCGGGATAAGGCAGGATGCCGTTCACCGGCATATCCCAATCCATGGCATAGCCCAGGAGCAGGCGGTCAAGCCCAGCCTGCCAGGTGGTCTCTTCTTGTGCCGGCAGGCCCATGGCCTGGAGCTGCCCGGCGGAGAGCCCCCAGCGGATGCCGGAACTGGTGACCCAGTGGCGGATCAGTTCGCAGTCCGCCTCCGAGTGACCAAAGGCCGGGGCGACCTCCGGTCTTTCCAGCAGATCAAGGACCTCCGTCCAGGAAAACCGGCTGACGGCCAGATCAAGGAACTGGAGAAAGACCGCAAGGACCGAGTTGCGCTGGCGCAGGCTGCGGTCAGCGATGGAGTGCTGAATATCATGGAAGATGGCCGGGATAATGGCCGCATATTCCTGGATGTCAGGGGCCATCACCACGATATCGCGCAGCGCCATGTCCGGGTTTTCCTGGAGCCAGTGCAGGATCTGGTCCTTGAGGATCATCACCTCCCGGACCGCCGAGTGGCAGGAGACAATGGTCAGGGAAGGATCAAGGGGGATTTTCTCATCATCTTCTTTTGCTCTCCACCCGCCATCAAGCAGATCCGCTTGCAGTCGGTGGAGCAGACAGGGCGCATTGAGAGCGGGAGCGGCGGTCTGCGCCGGATCTTCATAGCTGTCAGTGTCTATCAGGTTATCAATACGATCAAGGAGCATGGCGTGAAAATCCTGCCCCTGTTTGCCAAGGGAGTTCAGCAAAGGGTGAATCTCGGGGATAAGAGGGGCTGGTTCGAGGCCAGCTTGCAGCCGGGCAAGGTTCTCGCGTATCAACTGTCGCTTCCCTGGGATGTCCAGCCAGTAGTTTTGACAGGGGGTGAGGAGATAGAGATGGACATCGCAATGGCAGGAGACGGCGTGCAGGCAATCGAGCAGCAGGGGCGGCATGCTGTGCAGGCCAAAGACCGAGAGGCGGGCGGGCAGGATGGCGGAAAAATCCTCCATCCCCTGCAGCCGTTGCAGAAACAGGCGCAGCATCTCGCCCCGGTGCGGGGTATTGTCAAGGGAGGTGCGCAGTTCCGTCCACAGGGCCATCTGCCAATCCTCCGCCGGATTGGCGGTGCTCGTTTTCTGCCGCTGCCAGCCATCCAGCATCTCCAGCCGCATGATCTGATACTGATCGAAGATATTGGCCAGTTGCTGGGAGAGCTGGTAGCGCTTCAACCCGCTTTGCTCCCCGCTCATGTAACGCCGGAGCGGCGCGAATGTCGTCGCCATCGGCCCTTCCCCTGCAATCTGCTGCAGCAGGGCGTCAAGGCGCCAGGTAAGCGCTTCGCGGTCAAAGGCATCCGGGTTGATGACCATGCCCATCCGGCTGGCCATCAGATCAAAAAACCGGGTGGGCAGCATGTATTCAAAATTGCACCAGACCGTAAAGGCATCGGCAAGCCGCTGGGAGAGCATCCGCTCCATCCCCTGACTCTGGATCAGAAAAACCTCCTTTTCAAAGAGGCTTCGCCGCGCCTGAGAGTGAAGAACTTCGACCAGATGGGTCAGCAGGTTTTCGGTCCGGTTGGAGAGATGGAGAGAGAACATGGGTGGGTGTTTGCTGGCCTTTTATGGATGAATGTTTGATCCTGTTGTTTGATACGTTTTGCCTTTGTTCATGGCTTGTGCAGGGTGTAGCGACCGGATTTTTTGCCGCCGATCTTTTCCACCATTCCCGCTTCGAGCAGGGGACGAAGCAGATCCATTGCCCCCTGGCGGGAAATGTCCAGAGCGGCCCAGAGTTCAGACGGGGCCATGCTGCCATGGTCACGCAGGAGGTGCAGAAGGCGCTCCTGTTTTGGGCGCAGGATGAGTTTTGTCGGCGTGTTGTGTTGGAGGGTCTGCGCCCGCAGCCAGACGCGCTCCAGGGTCAGCTTCAACCCTTCAGCCGTATACTCCAGCCAGCCGGTGAGGTCTTCGCCAGCCAGGCGCACCGCCTGCAGGGCCGCGTAGTAGCGCGGACGGTCCTCCCAGTAGTATTCATCCACCGAGAAGATGTGGTGGGTGTCGAAACCGCGCCGGTACAGTTCCCAGAGGGCCAGGGCGCGTCCCGTGCGGCCATTGCCGTCGGCAAAGGGATGGATGGCCTCGAAGCGGTAGTGGAGGATGGCGGAACTGAGCACAGGGGAAATCTCACCTGCCTTGTTGTTCCACCACTCCAGCAGCTCGAACATCAGCCCGGAGACCTCGGTCGGGGCGGGTGGCATATAATTCCCCACCCGCACGGCGATGGAGCGATAACGGCCTGCCTCGCCCTGGTCCATCACCCCGTCGGCCAGGATGCGGTGCAGTTCAAACACGCCTTCGTGGCGGACCATTTCCTTGCCGGCCTGTTTTTCTACATAACGCAGACCGGCGAAATAGTTGAGCACCTCGCGCTGCGAACGCTGGTCCGAGGCCGCCAGATCCCGCCCTTCCTCCAGGGCGCACACCTGTTCCAGGGTCAGCGGGTTGCCCTCAATGGCGGTGGAGGCGTGGACGTTGCGGGTACGGGTATCCTTTTGCAGGGCGGGAACCCAGGAAAGCGCGATCGCCGCCCCCTGGATTCGTTCCCGCAAGGCGGCCACTGCTTCTACCTGGGTGAGCAGCCGAGGACTGATGGTGTAGATTGGTTCGTATGACATGTTATGAGTCAAGCATAAGTCAAGTTTTCTGTCAAGCAGGTTTACACCCGCTCCCTGAATATCTGGTGGAGTAGTGACTATTGCAATGCCTCCACAGCAGCGGGGTGTCTACTGGCAGATGGAATCGAGCCTGCGGGTTGTAGGGGTGCAGGAGGGGTGGCGGGCTGTCGTCGGCAGATTTTTGGTCCGGTTAGAGAGATGGTGATAGAATATGGGACATTTCAGGATTCTTGTAAAACGGCATTAAAAGGAAATTATATAGCCAGTTACCAAAAATACAGACTTTATATTACCCCAGACTTTATCAATTCATCTTTCCACGTATCTTCCAGCAGCATTGTAAAAATCACTCCTTGTGTTTCCTCCCAGAGTTCCATTTGTCCGGCACGTATGACGTTGTCCATACTGGAAGTCAGTAGTTCAAACAGCTTGCGCTTATACTCTGTGTCATCGTTTCCTTTCAAATGCTGGCCTTTCGTCTCCAATACCGAAAAGCGAAATTTTCCTTCTTCGGTGCCATGCAGGCAGGCAAGCAGGTCGGGATAAACTCGTTGCCGCTGCCATCCCTGAATGTTGTAAGACTGCCGATTTACGGCAATCCGGTGCCACCAATAGACGCACTCTCGGGAATCAAGATACCAGGCAGTTTCTTTTTCCAGATTGTTGAAATCACGCTGATAGACTTTTTCAAAGAGGTTTTTCTGTAAGAGGTCACCATCCTTCCGAGAAAGAATCCGATCTTCATCGGAAACATCAATTTCCATCGTCTCCGCCAATGCCCAATTGAGGTTGGCGTTCTTGGAAGCAACTAGGCGGAGGGCGATGTCACCGCTTGCCATTCTTTTGAGAAAGAGGGCCTCTGCGGCCTCGTTGATCTGTTGGCGCAGATCGAGTTTCATGGCCTTCAGGAGGTCGAGTCGATTTGCATAGAGCCGTTCTTCGCTGATGCCCCGTAATCGTAATGTGTCCAGTGTTTCCGAAAGAATGCGCATCCCCTGCCAGGGGTTAGGGATGATATCGAGCAATTGCCGGACAAGGAAAGCAAGATCAAGTCCTTCTGTCGGGACATCTTCAATTTTTTCCTGGCTGAAGTCTATCAAGGCCTGACCGATTTTTTTGTCTGACTGATCGAGGTCGATTCTGGCAATAGTCCGCTCTCGTTTTTCATCTGCATCAACGCTGACGTTTTCAGCCTGAATAAAACGGAAGGCCTCCCAATCCAGGTGTCCTAAAATATCGCGGTCATAATCCAGCAGCCGGTATTTTTCGGGGGCGTTGTTGTCCCGATGCAGCACCCTTGGCAGGAAAATTGTGGGAATATGTTTGAAGTTTTCATGCCTGCCGATGGTTTCTTTACGGGTCAGACGAGCAAGGGTTCCCGCTCCGTCCATTGCCTTGATACTGGATGTCAGATCGGCCATTCCTTCATGCTCCAGTCCTTTTCGCACCCCGTTGACCGCTTCGCTTACATCCTGGTTAAAAGTGAAGACATAGCACTCATCCAGCAGGGCATGGTGTGTCAGTTGGGCATGGGGTTGGCGGAGCACCCGCCCGATCATCTGGGTTAAGGCCGTATTGGCCGTGATTTTGGAAAGAATCGCCAGGATATAGGCAAAAGGGCAGTCCCAGCCTTCCCGCAAGGCGTCTTTGGTGATGATGTAACGGACTGGACAAATGTCCGCCAGGAGATCTTCGCCGCCCAACTCATCGTTTTCCGAGGTCTTGAGGCGAATTTCATCGGCATGAACCCCCAGCTTTTCAATCAGATATTCGCGGGCATCCTCGGCGTGGACAAATGAGCTTTCGCGCTGTTCCTTGCCGGTGCGCTCGACTCGAACCAGCAGGATTGGGCGAATATATCTGCCTGATTCAGCTTGAAAGAGAGCCGCTTTGTCGCCCAGTTCCTTGAGCTTGGCGTGGGCAAGGGTAAGGGTGTGTTTCCAGCCCCCCTGACCCTCATTGATCACATTGATCGGCAGCTTGATCATCTCCTCGTCTTTGAGGGCCGTTCCGGGAACATTGACCAGGATGTTGGACTGGTGCTTGCCGTTGGTATTGGGCGTAGCCGAGAGTTCGACCATAAATCGGGGATTAAAGCCGCAAAGGGTGGTTCGTGCCGTATCCGAATAGGCCTTGTGGCCTTCGTCAATGATCACAACCGGGCGCACCAGGCGCAAGACATTCCCCAAGCTCTGTTTGATGGAGATGGCGCCGGGAGCAATCCCTGTCATCCACCCTTGCGTGGAAAGATCATTGATGTCCAGATTTGGAATAATGTCGA
The DNA here is from genome assembly GCA_026388715.1 of Deltaproteobacteria bacterium. Classification (GTDB taxonomy): domain Bacteria; phylum Desulfobacterota; class Desulfobulbia; order Desulfobulbales; family Desulfocapsaceae; genus UBA2270. The sequence continues at coordinate 133,892 of JAPLJF010000006.1, read as the reverse complement.
AGAGTTGCTTGTTGGCGTTGCTGTCATCCTCAAGGGGGAAAAATGAGGTAAACCGGCCGCTGTCGCGGAAAAGGCGTAATGTTTCCTTTGAGGTGCGAGCTGCCGAAGGCAACATCAGCAACATCACGCAGAGCCGCCCTTCTATATCCAGTTGAGTGAAGGCGTCTCCCTTTTCCAGGACTTTGACCCGACCGCCGGATGCCCGTTCCAGGAGTTGGCGGTAGGGGTGTTCACGATTGGCGAGCTGCTTCCAGGTCTGGCGGTAAATGGCCTCGGAGGGTACGACCCAGAGGATAAAACCGGTTTGGCGTTTGAGATAATCGGTCTGGATTCGCCCCAGTGTACAGGCGGCCAACAGGGTTTTGCCGCCGCCGGTGGGAACTTTCAGGCAGATATTGGGGATGGCGCGATGCAGGCCGTCGTTACGGGAAAGATAGGGGGCAACGAGGGCGTTGTTGTGCTGGTCTCGCAAGGAGGGTAGCATCTGCTCGTTATTCAAATGATCCCAGGTTTCACGACAGTAATCCGCCGGATCAACCTTTTTGCCGCGGCCTTTCTGAAATTCCACGTAGGCTTCCGCGTCTTCGCGCTTTTCAGCCAGCACGCCCAGGTAATGGTCGATCTTTTGCAGCACGCCCTGCTGATATTCCTTCAGTTCCATGGCTTTAGTTTCCTAAGATGCGATGGACGGCATAGGGTAACTGACAGAACTCAATGCGCTGTCCGGTCAATTCTTTCTGGCTCATGAACTTGGCCACGGCAAAGACAATGGCCCGTTTGCCGGTCTGGTTTCCTTTGGCTATGGCAGTGACTCTTTCAATGTTCAGGGCGGCTTCGTTGGAGCGCAGCCAGGCCGGATCGGCCTGATACAAGAGATGAATGCGGAAGAGTTCAGTCTCACCAACAAAACCGTCAAGGGAAGGCTTGGCAACTTTTTCAAGTGACTGACCGGTGGCGGTGTAGAATACATAGCGGGCCAGAACCTCGAATGTGGGGAGCCCTTTGCCGGTGAGCAGGCTTTCAATCTCGATAGGTTGGCCCAAGGTGCAAAAGGTAAAACTGCCGCCCAGGCCGGGAGCCATTTTTTCAATCTTTCGTTCGCCGGTAACGGTGAGCACGCCGTCCTTGATCTCTTTCTTGACCTTGTCAAAGGAGGCTGCCGCCTTTTTTTCAAAGTGCTCTACCTGGCGGAGAATCTGCTGCTGGTTTTTGGTGAACTGGCTCCAGGTGATTTTTTCGCGGTAGAGTTCTTCGCGTTGGGTGCCTGTAAAGGAATAGCCATTGATTACCCGCCGCACCCGTTCGGCGGTCAGGGTGTCAGCGTACTCCTCGCACTCGACCAGGATGAAGCGGCGATTGCCGCCGTCTTTGTGGTTGGCGGCGAGGACGGCGTGGGCGGTGCTGCCGGAACCGGCAAAGGAATCAAGAATGATGGAGTTTTCATCGGTGGCAATGTTTAGAATATATTTTATCAAACCTACAGGCTTTGGCGTATCGAAGTTATCGCCAGCTTCTAAAATCTGCCGTATCTCAGCCTTAGAAGTACGATTACTGCCCACGTTTCGATTAAAAAATATCGTTTCAGGAGGGGTTCCGTCACTTCCGTCTGCATATATCCTGAAATAAGGGGTCCAGCCAGAGGCTCCTTGTTTCCACTCGATACGATGCATTTCATTTTCCAGCTTTGATTGACTCCAACGCCATGCGCCATCTGTTCCGTCCTTGAGTTTTGGAAATACTTTTGTACCATCAGGTGCAACTATCTCATAATAGAGGTTGGGTCTTGCCTCTCGTGTTTCACCTTGTCCCCCCATTGCCCTGAGAGGTTTCAGATAGAATTTCCGTTCATCTTCATCAACTTTGTCGTAATGGGATGGCAAGTTTTCCAAATCGTTTGGTAATCGACAAAACTTGACAGAGGGAAGAGAATTTGCATAAACGAGGATGTGGTCGTGACGAGAAGAGAAAAAGTCGGCATCCATTCTGGGGCTATCAGCTTTTTCCCAAATGACATTTCCGAGAAAGTTTTCCTCACCAAAAATCTCATCCAGAATCATTTTTGCCCGATGTGCTTCATTGTCGTCCAAAGTTATCCATAAGCTTCCTTGCTCGGAAAGCAGCTCCCGCAATAGATTCAGTCGCGGCCACATCATGCACAGCCACTTGTCGTGCCGCTCCAGATCCTCCTTGTCAACCGGGTTGGCCGATTTCTTCAGCCATTCCTGCATCAAGGGCGAACGGACGTTATCGTTGTAGCACCAGCCCTCGTTGCCGGTATTGTAGGGCGGGTCGATGAAGATACAGTCAATCTTGCCGGCGTGGGTGGGAAGCAGGGCCTTCAAGGCTTCGAGGTTATCGCCATGGATAATCAGGTTGTCATCCAGTGAAGGTTTTCGTCCTTTGGCGGGCAGGGACTTTTCCGGCTCCACCTGTAACTCGCGAAACGGTACGCTCAGATGGTGGGAATAGACAAACTGCTTTCCTTTGAACTCCAGTGTCGGCATAATCAAATTCCTTTCAGATAGCAGTGTGTTTACAGAAAATTATGAACGCAATATACGGCTGCACGAACACCGTGGATCAAAAACAAAGACGCATTCCTCGTAGGGAAACTCAAAGTCATCATCTTCTTCGATATATTTTTTCAGATTATAAGAAATAATCTCTGCAATATCGGCTTGTTGTACGATCTTGGTAAGGATAACATAAAGAGAATGGGCTGTAACCGAGAATGATCGACACTGCCCACAGGAAAAAAGCTGATATTCCAACAGCGCATTAATTGAAGCGATCTCATGGATATTGCACAATAATTCAGTGTATTGCTTTCGGCTTATTGTTATTTTGTTCCAACCTTCGACAGGATAGGTTTCTGTTTCATCATCCACAATATTGATAAAGAATTTTTTCAAAAACAGTTCTCCTTGCCAATAAGGGGGACGCTATATCTAAACGGGATTATGGGCGGATCTTCTCTGTTACAAGTTTTGGGTCAGATAAGGTGGCTCTTACCTACTCCGACTTGGGCGGAAGTTTGTGTTTGGGCTTGTCGGTCAGGTAGTTGTTGGCCGTGACGACCTTTTTGCCTGATTTTGCTTCGAGCTGCCGACGGGCATCACCGGCGACGGTGCCACCGTCACGGGCTGCAAACTGGTTTTCAGTGAACCCCTGGTGCCATATCAGGAAAAACTGCTTGCGAGAGCGGTGTACAGTGACGACCATTGTGAGCTGTTATGAAAAATAGTCAAGACTTTTTGGTTTTATCGTGAAAAATAGTCGTATTGGTCTGCGGCGTGGAGGAAATAAAAATCTGTTTCAAGTTATTGTATATGCTATACGGTTGGTTATTTTCAACTTAAATGGAAAATTATTGATATAATACAGGTTTTATGCTATTTTGAAAAGAAGAAGGATGGTCTCTCATGGAAACAAACGAATTATTCAGTCAGCTCGGGCTGTTATACCGAAAACGGCGCATCGAGCTGAAGATCAAGTTGCGGACGCTGGCGATCAGGTGCGGGATCTCCATTGACACCCTGCGGTCAATAGAGCGGGGGAGTGTGAGCGTGAGGATCGGCTCCTGGTTTGCTGTTGCCGATGCCCTCGGCCTGGCCGAGGTCTGGCAGGGGCTGCTTGTGGAAACGGTTGATCCGTTCGAGGAGTACGATCGCCGGCAGGGACTTGAGGAAAAAATTCTGAAAACGCGGGTCCGGTCGTGAAGGGGAATGACGCGATATCATTATATGTCTCCGCGGTAATGCCTGACGGGGAAGTGGTCTATGTGGGCCGGTTGTTGTCGCGCAACCTGCACTCTTCCGACCGGAAAGAAGGTTTTTTTAAGTATGATGAAGGATACCTGCTGCGGCAGGACGCCTATCCTCTTGACCCGATTCATCTCCCGCTTCGTCCCGGAAATTTTGAGGCCAGACGCGGGGAGGCCGGAGTGCATGGGGTTTTTGATGACTCGCTGCCCGATGCCTGGGGCCGGACCATTCTGGCGAAACGGGCCGGACTTGATAAATCCCGATTGACTTCCGCCCGCCTTCTGGCGGCCTTGAAGGGCTCGGGGTTGGGCCGTCTGCTCTATATGGAAAAGTACCCTGCAAAGGTCCGTTGTGTCGATCAAAGCATCGAATTCAAGCAGATCAGTGCCGCCATTGGGGAAGCGGGGGCACTTGAAGCCAATATCGACACAGAAAACAAGGAGCTCAAGCATATTCTTGCCGGCGGCAGTTCCGCCGGTGGGGCAAGGCCCAAGGTGCTTGTCCGCATGGACGACCACCTGTGGCTGGCCAAGTTCTCCAGTATCCGCGATATTGCCCCCGCGCTTTTTGTCTCCCTCGAACAGGCAGGAATGCTTTTGGCGCAGGGAGCAGGGCTGAAAATCCCGGAGCTGAAACGGGTCACTGTGGAAAATCGGGAAATCCTGCTGGTGAGGCGTTTTGATGTGACAACGGCAGGTGGCCCTTCCGCCGGGGCGCCCTGCGGGGGCCGCAACGCTATCGTGAGCATGCGAACCCTGACCGGCGAAGAAGATCCGTATCTGGTGTCATATGCGAATGTTGCCCATGTTGTCCGGCGTATATCCGACCACCCGGATGTGGATCTGGAGAGCCTTTTCCGCTGGATGCTGGTCAACGTACTTCTGCAGAATACGGACGATCATCTCCAAAATTTTTCAATGCTGCATACTGATTCGGGGTGGATGCTCTCTCCTGCTTACGACATCACGCCGAATATCTATCAGGAAAGTCATATCCTGCAAATCAACGGGAAAGACGGCATGTTCAGCCGCGAGGATTTAATCAGCGAAGGGCGGCGGTTTGGTTTATCGGCACAGAAATGCCGCCGGTTGCTTGAAGAGGTGTATGGCAAGCTGGCAGTGTGGGAGGATGTTTTTGAACAGTGTGGGGTGCCGGGGCAGCACACGCAAACATTACGAGAAAGTATCAAGCAGAAGCGGAAGCTGGCGGCATCCCCCATTTCATAATTTTTTAAATTTCTTCGTCTTCCTGCTCACTGGCCAGCCCCTTTTCCGGTATATTCAATAATTGCGTAGACAAGACCCGCGAAAATTCCTATGGTGAAAAAGATGCGAAAGCGGCGTTCCCACGGCACCTTTTCGCCATCGGCCATGTGTTGCAGCAGGACGATGACAAACCAGGTGATGCCGGCTACAAAGGGAGCCGTTTGCAGGATCTGCCACAGGGTGGATTGCACAGTCACCATCAGATCGGAGGCAGGCCGCAGATTAAAAAGCAGGTAGCCTGCCGCGGTCAGATAAAATGATACTTTTTCTTTCACACTTTGCATATGAACACTCTCGATACGCTTTATTTTCCGGACACAGTCCTTCCCATTCATGAACAGTTGCCCCTGGCCCTCTTCTTCAACACTATCCATCTGCTCCAGCCTGTGGAGAAAGACGAGAAGGAAGACCAGGACGAACCATCCGACCCAGGCAGCTATCCTTTCACGGAAAAGGGGTTCTGTCAAGAACATACTCCTTCCCGGCTGGGAGCAGACCGGGATCGTTTCTTGCATCTCATTCATGATATCAGAACCAAAAAAGATGCCTATGTCGAGCAGTTAAGCTATCTGACCCTGGCGTCTCTGTCGGCGCCGGCCACTCGTGGCGATAACTCCAAGCATGCGATTCTCTCTTCGCTTCTTCGTGGCATGGAGCAGCAGGATACCGATGCTCGTGACGAACAGGAACGTCTGGACCTGTGGCAGGCCCGCCTGGTGCTGAAGATTGCCGAGATCCTTGATCAGGAGGAGGAAGAGCTGGCCCTGCAACTGACTGGTATTGATGATAATGAGATCGCCCTGCTCCGAGGTCTGCAGGGAGAAATCAGGGAGAGCGGGGATAAGGATGTCGTCGAGGAAGACCCTTTCTTGGAACTGTTGGAGCTGAAACAGAAGATGAATCAACCCCGGCCCGGGATGATCAGAAATCGCCTCCGCGCCTGGAGCAGACTGTATCTCTCTGGCCCGTTGCCGCTGAATCCCTGGCTGTGGACCACCAGGCGTCAGGAGGCAGCGGATATCCTTCTGGAACAGTATGAAAAAGAAAGCGGACAGGCCCCACTGTCGCTTCTGCAGATTGAGCTTCCGGCCGGATTCAGTAAAGAGAATACAGATGCGATACGGGAGATCGAGCAATTCAGGACCGAGATGCAACCCCATCTCCAGGAGATGGCTGAGGCCCTGGGCCAGCTGGTCATGAAGGAAAACCTGGACGTCACTGCTCCGGCTGCGCTTCTACCCCTGGCAGAGGCGTGGAGGGAGGCCTGGAGCTCCAGTCTGGAATCATCCTTCCCGGCCAGCCAATATGGCCGCATACCGCTGACCATCTATCTTCTGGTCGAGACATATCTGCCGGCGCTGATTGGAAAAACGCCAGGCCCGGAGATGCAGCCGCCAAGCCGGCATGCGCTGCTGGCGGTCTGCGCCTAACCCTTTACATATCGCCCACCAGATACCGGACAATGGCAATGGCGGCCACGGTGGCGGTCTCGGCCCTCAAGATACGCGGCCCCAGACTGATGCTTTGATAACCGGTGCGGCTGGCGAATTCAACCTCTTCTTTGCTGAAACCGCCTTCCGGCCCCAGCAGGAGATGGATCTGGTTGTAATCAGCAAAGGGAGGGAGGTCGTGCAGGCTTGTTTCTTTTTCCTCTTCCCAGAACAGGAGGCGCAGGGTGTGCGGCTCCTGGCCGGCAGAAGAACATAAACCGGCCAGGGACGTGGCATTCTTCAACTCCATGGGCCGGGGCCGGGAGCACTGCTTGCAGGCAGATTCAACAATCCGCTGCCAGCGCTGCTGTCTCTTGCCGCCCCGCTCTTCATCGTCGTTTTTCCCCTGACAGCGGCTGCTGACAAAAGGCGTAAAGGTCGCGACTCCCAGTTCCGTACATTTCTCAACGACAAAATCCATTTTTGCATTTTTCAGTAGTGCCTGGCCCACATGCAGCGATGCTCCTTCCTCTTGCTGATCATCGTCAGCAGCAAGGATGCGGGCGATAACCTGTCTGCCGATGTTTGTGATCTCGGCCAGATAGCGCATCCCGGTGCCATCAAAGAGGTGGACCTGTGAGCCCACGTGTAGGCGCAGGGACTTGGAGATATGGCGCGACTCTGTCTCTGGAAGCCGGACCTCATCGCCATTTCTATCCGTCGGTTCAAAAAAAAATCTACGCATTATCACACATCACTATACAAAGATAAAAACAGGGCGTTCAGATCTCGGTGACGGTGCATGCCCCGTTGGGACAGACCTCAACGCAGGTCTCACAGCCGATGCATTCGTCGGCGTGTATGGGTTCCGCCTTGCCGTTAATAAGCTCATAGACGGCTGACGGACAGGCGTTGACACACTCTTCACTTCCCTGACACAAATCTTTATCGACAACAACTTCCCACATGGCAATGCTCCTTTGTTGATTTTTCCAAGGTACCCTCAAAGTAATTTTTCTTACCTTTGCATAAAAAAACAGGTAAGGCAAAAGAAAAACGAAATGATCTTTCAAGGGATCTTTTATTCATGGATCGGTGATGAAGGTCATAAGCAAGGTTGTGGCGATAAACATCTGAAAACCAGGAATGAATCCTGATTTAACCCTTGTCTTTTATAATGGTATTTGCTACGAAACGAACATCATGAACTATAAAATCATTCAACAGCAGGCTGGCCGTCTGAATCCATGGCTTCTGGCCGTTATGGCATTTGTGCTGCCGCTTTCCACCTCTGCTCTTTCGGTACTTGCCATTTTGATTCTAACTGTCTGGCTTGTTGAAGGAGGTTACCGGCAAAAGTTGCGGGTGATCATTGCCAATCCTGTTGCCATGGCGGTTCTTGTGTATCTGGCCCTCTATGTGATCGGTCTGCTCTGGACTGAAGACCTGGCCAATGGTATTGAGGTCTTGAGCAAATACTGGAAACTCATGCTGTTGCCCATTTTCTTGACGGCTGTGCGTTGGGAGATGCGACGGGTATATGTGGGTTTTTTTCTGACAGGGATGACCATTGCCATGACCATGACCTATCTGGCCTGGTTTGGATTTTTACATTATGCGGATGTTACTACGAAACATCTCACCTGCGGCACCTTTCATGTCATTTACAATCCCCTGCTCGCTTTTGCCATTTATCTCCTGTGTCACGAGGTGGTGTGGGGGAAGATCAGAGCTGCACTACGTTGGCTCCTGCTGGGGTTGGTCTCCCTGATGACTTTCAACATGTTTATCACCGAAGGGCGGAGCGGACAGATAGTATTTTTTGTCCTGCTGGGTCTGCTTTTTCTGCAGATCTTCAGGAAAAATATCCTGCGCGCCGGGTTGATCGTCACTTTTCTTCTTCCGTCAATTTTCATAACCGGATATCAGCTTAGCCCAGTTTTTCACGGGCGGGTTGATCGGGCCCGTTATGAAATTTTTTATTTTAAGAGCAACCCCAATTCCTCTGTGGGATTGCGGTTACTCTTCTGGCAGAATTCCTGGGAGATTATAAAGAAGAATCCCTGGATCGGGGTGGGAACGGGTGATTTCCCGCAAGCCTATGCCGAGGTCAATAAACAACAATCGCCACGGATGGGGGCAACAGACAATCCCCATAACCAGTATATTTTTGTTCTCTGTCAACTGGGCTTGCTGGGGCTGGCTGGATTGCTGGGTATCTTTGGGACCCAGATTCGTCAGGCCTTTGTGCGGCCGGATGGCTGGGAGAGGATTCGTCTGGCCTTTCCCCTGTTTTTCCTGATCATCATGTGTACTGAGTCGTATCTGGTCATTGCCCAGACCGGCTTTCTCTTCTCCCTTTTCAGTGCGGTGCTCTATGCGCGAAAGGTATCGCCGGAAGCCAGTATTTAACGGCTCTTAAGCATAGTTCAGTTCCACCCACTGCCGGTAGCTTCCATCCATAACCGCCCGCCACCAGCTTTCATTGTCCAGATACCAGTCGAGTGTCTTGCGAATCCCGGTCTCAAAGGATTCCAGGGGAGAATAGCCCAGCTCAGTGCTAATCTTGGCGGCATCAATGGCATAGCGTCGATCATGGCCAAGGCGGTCCTTGACATGGGTGATCAACCCTTCTGCCTTTGAGCCGGAGACCTGCGGGGCCTGGGGAAATCTTTTCTTCATTGCTTCATTGCCGGCAAATTTCTCATCCAGGAGATTACAGATCAATCTGACGATATCGATATTGGTCCATTCATTATTGCCCCCGATATTATAGGTCTCACCCACCTTTCCCTGGCGGATCACCAGATCAATACCCCGGTTGTGATCATCCACATAGAGCCAGTCGCGGATCTGCAGCCCATCACCGTAGATGGGCAGGGGCCTGCCATCAAGGATATTGGTGATGATCAGGGGGATGAGTTTTTCCGGGAACTGGTAGGGGCCGTAATTGTTGGAACAGTTACTGGTCGTCACCTGCAGGCCATAGGTTTCATGATAGGCCCGCACCAGATGATCGGAAGAGGCCTTGGAGGCGGCGTAGGGAGAATTGGGCGCGTACTGGTTGGCCTCGGTAAAGGGCGGTTCATTCGGCCGCAGGGTGCCGTACACCTCATCAGTGGAGACATGATGAAACCGGTGCGGCCTGGGCGTCTGGGAACCATCCAGCCATACCGCCTTGGCCGCCTTGAGCAGGACATGGGTGCCGATCACATTGGTGGCGATAAACTCATCCGGGCCATGGATGGAGCGGTCGACATGGGATTCGGCGGCAAAATGGACCAGGGTGTCAATCTGTTCTTCCCGCAGTAATCCGCGTACCAGATCGTAATCCCTGATATCGCCATGGACAAAACGAAAATTTTCTTGATTCTCAACGGAGAGGAGGTTGGCCCGGTTGCCGGCATAGGTCAGGGCGTCAAGGACCACAATCCGGTTGTCAGGGTATTTCTGCAGCCAGAAGTGGACAAAATTGGCGCCGATAAAACCAGCGCCTCCGGTTACCAGGATTTTTTCGGGCTGGTAGGGCATTTTATTTCCTTTTTTCTTGTTTTATCAGGGCTAGGCCTTCGTTGAAAAATAATCGTAACATCAGGACACCGTGGACGGCATAAGGGGCCGTAATGAAATGGATAAAAAGCTAATGGTTATTTCGTAACGGCCCCTAACATGGTGGTTAATCCTTCCTGCCAACTGGGGAGTTTCATGTCAAAGGTCTTTATGATCCTGCGGCAATCGAGGACTGAATTCTGGGGTCGTTGCGCGGGCGTCGGATAATCGCTGGTGGTGATGGGATGCACGGGTATCACGTGATCCAGAAGACCCATGGCCAGGCCCTCTCTGATGATTGTTTCCGCAAAGCCGTGCCAGGTGGTCTCCGGCATGCCGCAAAAATGATAGGTGCCCCAGGCAACATCAATCCCTTCCCTGATCCTGTCTGCCAGGGTCAGCAGGGTCTCGGCAATATGGGTGGCGTAGGTCGGACATCCGTGCTGATCAGCAACCACCCGCAACTCGTCCCGCTCGGCGGCCAGTCGGAGCATGGTCTTGACAAAGTTATTGCCGTGTGGTCCGAAGACCCAGCTGACCCGGATGATCAGATGCTGCCTCAGCCTGGCGCGCACCTCCTCTTCTCCCTCCCACTTGCTCCGGCCGTACACACCGGTGGGGGCGACCGGATCCTCTTCATGGTAGGCCCCGGATTTATTGCCATCAAAGACATAATCGGTGGAGAGATGGATCAGGGGGATGCGGTGCGCCTGGCAGGTGGCTGCCAGATTGGCTGGCCCCTGCCGGTTGGCCCGCATGGCGGCATCTACTTCCTGTTCAGCCTTGTCCACTGCAGTGTAGGCGGCGCCGTTGATGACAAGGGAGGGCTGCAATCGGCTCACGATCTGCTCCACCGCCTCACCGTCCCCGATATCGAGCTGCTGACGGGTCAATCCCTTCAGGGCGCAGCCCCTTGCCGCGGCCAGACGATTCAGCTCATACCCGACCTGGCCATTGGCCCCGGTCAGCAGGATGGGGAAGGTATCCTTCATCTTCCGCCATTAAAATCATAGAGATGGGTTGGATCAATATCAGCCAGCAGCGGGGCCAGACGGTCTTTATCTGAGACCTGCGGTTCAGTTATCGGCCAGTCAATGGCCAGGGCGGGATCATCCCAGCGGATTGATTTCTCATGCTGCGGGGCATACAGCTCCGTACATTTATAGGCAAAAAGGGCGGTCTCGCTGGTCACACAGAAGCCATGGGCAAAGCCGGCGGGTACCCAGAACTGGCATTTGTTGTTATCCGAGAGGACAATCCCGTGCCAGCGGCCGAAGGTGGGGGAGCCTTTGCGGATATCCACCGCCACATCAAAGACCTCACCCTGGAGGACATAGACAAGCTTACCCTGGGGTTGGGGGTTCTGAAAGTGCAGTCCGCGCAGGACGCCGCGGCTGGAAAAAGAAAGATTGTCCTGCACAAAATCAACGTTGATTCCCATCTCCTGATACCGCTTACGCGACCAGGTCTCCACAAAAAATCCCCGTGCGTCGCCAAAGACCTTGGGTTCAATGACCAGCAGTCCGGCCAGGGGCGTCTCAATCACCTTCATGGCTGACCCTCCATGTGGCAGATGGAGCGCAGATAGGTGCCGTAGCCGTTTTTGGATAAGGGGGCGGCCAGCGCCTCCAGATCCTGCAGGTTGATGTATCCCATGCGGAAGGCGATCTCTTCGGGGCAGGCGATCTTCAGTCCCTGCCGATCCTCAATGACCCGGACAAAATTGGCGGCATCCAGAAGCGAGGCGTGGGTGCCGGTATCCAGCCAGGCCGTGCCGCGGCTGAGGATCTCGACCTGCAAGGCGCCACGCTTAAGATATTCCCGATTGACATCGGTGATCTCCAGCTCGCCCCGTTCTGATGGACGGATGGTCTTGGCAATCTCCACCACCGCATTGTCATAAAAATAAAGGCCGGTGACGGCATAGAATGATTTGGGCTGCGCTGGTTTTTCTTCGAGGTCAATGACCTTGCCATCCTTGTCAAAGACCACCACGCCGTAGCGTTCAGGCCGTTGTACATAATAGCCGAAGACCGTGGCCCCATGCTCCTGCTGACTGACGTGCTGCAGTTTATGGGACAGCCCTTCGGCATGAAAGATATTATCGCCCAGGATCAGGGTGACCGGACTGTCGCCGATAAAATCCTCGCCGATCAGGAAGGCCTGTGCCAGACCATCCGGGCTGGGCTGCACCGCGTAACTCAGTTTCAGGCCCCACTGGCTGCCGTCACCCAGCAGATTCTGGAACAGGGGCCTGTCTGCCGGGGTGGTAATGATGAGGATCTCCCGGATCCCGGTCAGCATCAGGGTGGACAGGGGGTAATAGATCATCGGCTTGTCATAGATCGGCATGAGCTGCTTGCTCACGGAATGGGTAAGGGGGTGCAGCCTGGTGCCGGAGCCGCCGGCCAGTATGATACCTTTGCGCATAATGTCCTGTTATATATTATGGGGGAATTGTTACAAACTAAGGGGCTGGTTACACCATTTTAAGATTACGGTTATCTCTGGGCACAGTTAACAGCCGGTAAGTAACTATACAATCTTGCAGGCTGTTCAACAAGTACTCTTGGGATAACTTTTCAGCAATGGTGTTTATTTTGTGACTCAATTTTTTGAGGTGGGACAACTGATTGAAATTGTAAATTATATGATATTGTCAACGGTCGTCATTCCGGCATGTTGTTAGCCAGAATCAAGCATTAGTGATATCTGTGAGTTCTCTGAATGCTGGATCAAGTCCGGCATTCAGAGAACAAACATACATCAACTATGTCCTCTTGTCCCACTTTTCCAGTGGATTGAAGGGTACTCTGAGTTCTATCTTTCGAACTTTCTGCTTTATGGTGTTACAGACAGGCCGCATTAAGTGCACCACCAGCGCCGTTATCGCAGGCCACACACGTGTATCCTCCGCCAGAGACACCATTGAGGATGGTGGACTGACTGATTGTTGCCGTAGCGCTAGAATTAGCAAGACCGTCCGTGGCACCTGCTATTGAGCTGCGTCGAATTATTGGGGAGGAAGAGTCGTTGTATACACCATAATTAGTTGTTCCTCCCGATACAACTGTATTCAGCCCGGTCATTATCGGTGAGGAGCTGGCGATGTTGTACACACCATAGTTAATAATTGTTCCTCCCAACACGACTATATTCACCTCGGTCATTATCGGTGAGGAGTTTATGTTGTTAACTACACCAGCGTTGGCCGTTCCTCCACCCCCCGCGATTACATTCATGTCGGTCATTATCGGTGAGGAGTTGGTGACGTTGAGGACACCAAAGTTGAACGTTCCTCCTGTCGCGGTTGCGAGCACCTGTTGCAGCCGGGCTGAGATGCCAAGTCCTGTGGTGTAGATGCCGAGCGAATACTGATTGCCGCCAGTGTTGCTGATACTGAGATTAGACAAGGTGGCATGATTGGCCCCTTTGACGACCGCCGAGGTTGCATCGGGGTTAGTGGTGCTGATTGCGCCGGTCAGCAGGGTGACGTTTTCACCGCTGCCGGTGATATCAACGTAGGGCTTCATCACCAGGGTTGTTGTCAGTGTATATTGCCCGGGAGCGATAAGGACAAGGTAGGGGTTGGTCGCGCTCGCGTCGGTGATCGAATTCACCGCCGCCAACGGATCGGTAAACTTGCCGTTGGCCTTGGCCACCGTGACGACGTTCTTCAGCGTGCCACCTCCCATGGGAATTACCACCACTCTGTCAGTTGCCTGTGCGCTAGATGACAGCCAGAAACATAAAAGTCCAGCCAACAGCAACGTCGTTTTTAAATTGATCGTTTTTTGCATGGTCTTTCCTCCGGTGATGAGAATGATGTGGACCTTGCGAAGTAATATCATTTCTCAGTCAAACGTCAGTATTGTCACCGCTCGTTTGTTTCCGCGTTTCCATCTTGAGTGAGAAATGGAATAAAACGACAGCAAGGCAAGTTAGAGATTTTATATTGTAGCATAAAAAGCATGCAGTTTAAAATTGTAGCAATTTATTTTTTGGCGGGATTGGATCAGTTCTTGAAACTATGCAGCGGCGCCGGGATTCTGCCGCCCCAGGCGATGAAGCGGCTGGATTTGCCTACATTGCGCACCGGCATGATCGGGCTGGCCCCGAAGAGTCCGCCGAAGCTGACCATCTCCCCGGCCTCTTTTCCGGGAACCGGGATCAGACGGGCGGCTGTGGTCTTGTTGTTGATCATCCCCAGGGCCATTTCATCGGCAATGATCGCCGAGATGGTGTCGGCATCTACCGAACCGGGAATAGGGACCATGTCAAGGCCAACCGAACAGACACAGGTCATGGCTTCCAGTTTTTCCAGACACAGCGCCCCGCTGCCAACCGCCTCCGCCAGCACCGCATCCTCCATCACCGGAATAAAGGCCCCGCTCAGACCGCCGACGGCCTTGCTGGCAAAGATGCCTCCTTTTTTCACGGCGTCATTGAGCATGGCGAGGATGGCAGTTGATCCGGGGGCGCCCACAACATCCACGCCCAGAATCTGCAGGATTTCGCCGACACTGTCGCCAACGGTCGGGGTCGGGGCCAGTGACAGGTCAACCACCCCGAACTCAATCCCCAACTCCTTTGAAACCTGACGGCCGATTAGTTCCCCGCAACGGGTCACCCGGAAGGTGGTCTGCTTGATTTCTTCGGCAATATCATCGAGTCCCAGATTTTCCCGTCCCTTGGCGTGGATCAGCCTGTCCAGGGCTCGGGCAATAACCCCTGGCCCGCTGACTCCAACGTTGAGCACCAGATCCGCCTCTTCCAGCCCATGGATGGCACCGGCCATAAAAGGGTTATCCCCCGGCTGATTGCAGAAGACCACAAACTTGGCGGCGCCGAAACCGCCTTGATCTTTGGTGATCTCAGCCAGGTCCTTCACCGTCTGCCCGATCAGGGCCAGGGCGTCCATATTGATCCCCTTCTGGCTGCTGGCAATATTGATGGAGGCGCAGATCTTTTCCGTCCTGGCCAGGGCCTCCGGGATTGCGGCAATATATTCCCGGTCAGTGGCCGTCATCCCCTTTTCCACCTGGGCCGAGAAGCCGCCGAGGATATCGACGCCAACGGCTGAGGCGGCACGGTCAAGGGCCAGGGCCAGTTCCACAAATCCATGGCGGTCAAAGCCGGCCCCGACAAAGGCTATGGGAGTGACTGATATCCGTTTATTGACCACTGGAATCCCATATTTTTTGCTTACCTGATCGCAGGTGGCAACAAAATGTGCTGCTGCCATGCCTATTTTTTCTTCCACCCGGCGGCAGGTCTCCCGGACATCACCACCCCGGCAGTCGAGAAGATTGATGCCCATGGTCACAGCGCGCACATCAAGATTTTCCTTTTGAATCATCTCAACGGTGGCAAGAATATGGTCTGATCGTAACATAGTGGTCTGACTCCGGTTTTTTAGAAGAAAAACGTCAACACAAGGGAGATAACAGGATTAAAACAGGGTGATTTCGCTGGTGGCTTTGAAGATATCTTCATGCTGGAGAACGACGGTCAGGCCGCTTTCTTCGGCATAACCGGTAAGACTGGTGCGGATCGTGTCAACCGATGCCACGCGGCTGAGATCAAGTTGCAGGATCATGGTGTACTGATCGCCACTGAGGGTGGTGGCCAGATCGAGAATATTGATCCCATGCTGACAGCAGAAGAGCCCAATCCGGTATACCAGGCCACTTCTGTTCTTTCCTTGGGCGGTCAGGATATAGGTTTCTTTTACCCTTTTGGCCTTGGCGATCTCCATGGGGGTGTCCATTTCCTTGACTACTACCTCCAGTTTGGTCTCAGGCTGGATATGGGAAAAACCGGCCACTACGTCCTCAGGGGTTACCGAGTCATCAAAGGTGGCAATAAGGATCATGGTAAAATAATCACAGAGAACGGACTGGTTCAGGTCCGCCAGATCCCCCTGCAATTGATAAATGACCCCGGTGATATCGGCGACAATGCCTGGTCTGTCCTTGGACATGACTGACATGACCATCTGTTTGCCCATCTGTTATTTACTCCTGGTATGAATTTTATGTGAAGACTGGCCTTGATTTTTTTACATGGTGGCATGGGCCATGATCGCCATGTAATCATCCATGCTATTGGTGGGGGTTTGGTCGTGGCCGGCGATAGTGTTTTTTGCGAAGCTGCATTGCTTGGTACGGCAATAGGCGCCATCGGTCAGATAATTGGCAATAAGTTTGGGCACGTCATAATGGTGAATGGTGTCGTATTGCATGGTTTTACCGTTTTCGATAATAACAATGCGATTGTAGTAGATGCTGTTTTCAATGTTATTCATGTATTGGAATTTTTTATAGGTGTCCGGGCCAAAAGAGAGGGGCGGGACATGATCGCTGACCAGGATGATAAGGCTGTGCGGGTCAATCTTCTGCAGGCCCTGGACGTACTTGGCGATTGCCTCGGTGCGGTAGTAATGCTGGTTGACGGCCCTCTCAAGCTGCTCATCTTTCTGCTTAGACAGGAGTTTGATGAATATGGGACGGATGGTTTCATCCATGTAATGGGGGGTGTGGCCGTAAATACTCATGATATAATTGAATATCGGCTGCCCCGGATGATCTTTGAGGTATTTGCTGACATACGCAAGATTCTGGCTGAAAAGATTCCCATCAAACATGTACCATTCCTTTTTGACGTCGCCGGTGCTCAGATAAGTGTCCATGTCAGGGGCATTTTCTTTGGGGAAAAAGATATTTTGAAAACCTGTTCCCTTGTAGCCCGGAATAGCATTAAAAAAATTGGGTTTGGAGGCGTTGGAGGCCATAGTGTGATATCCGGCATCATCAAGAACTGATGGCAGGCATGATGTCTTGACGCCGGTAAAGACAGTAAATTCAACCCCGGAGAGGGCCCTGAAGGCAGGCACTCCACAGAGAACCTCAAACTCGGCCTGGGCCGTGCCACCGCCAAAAACCGGAGAAATGGAATAGGTATCAGTCTTGCCGACCAGTTTGCTGAAGGCCGGGGCTGTCGGGGGTTGAGAAAACTTCAGCCCGGAAAAAAGCTTGGGGTCAAGAAAACTTTCGAGAACGATCAGATGCACGTTTCGATTCTTGGCTGAGGCCTTGATCTGTTGGGAAAGCACGGCCATCTGGTCGATATATTCATGTCTTTGGCGGAAGGCCAGCGTCTTCTGAATGGAATTTTTACGCAGGGCCTCAAAGTAGGCCACCATGGTGAATCGTCCGTTATTGCCTACGCTGAGCGCATCTGACCACTCCACCACATCACTGCCCAAGGATTGGAAGGCAGTCAGGAAGCTGCCGGGAGCAAGTTCAACGACCAAGATCAGCGCCAGTGCCGGTAAGGATGCAATCAGGCCTCGGCGCCAATTTCTCCAGTCCAGGGAGACAATCAGGACCAGAAAAGAAATGGCGCCAACAAGACCAATAAGGGCGACATAATAAAAAGGCAGAACCTCCAGAAGCTCAGGGATCTCGCCAAATTCCACTATCCGGCCAAAGCGGCCGTACGCCATATGATAGGCGTCGGCAATGGCATAGGCGGTCACTATTGGCAGGGCGGCCAGCCAGGGTTGCCATCGTGATTTTTTCAGCAGATAGTTACAGAGGAAATAGCCGTACAGGAGCAGGGGGGCCTCCAGGCGCAGGCTGGACCACAGCGGCGGCAGGCCTCCCCATAGAGACAGCACAAAGGAATAGGCCAGCAGAAAGAGGAAAAAGGCCAGGTAGCGATTGCAGAAAAATGTTAATGGAGATAAATTTTGCTTGTTCATGATCACATTGGATCGGTTTGTTTTCAGGGCTGTACCCTGCAAATCAATAGGTTATTTTGCCATCGAGGAGAATTTCCAGGGCGGCATTGGCCTGCATCTGGGCGACAAGCCCTATGCGAGGGGCGGTCAGGCCAATCTCTTTCGTGTATTGAGTTTTCTGGTCGCCGCAAATAACCAGTTTGCCGTAGACGGTGATGTCAAGGGTGCTATTCATGCCGTACCCGGAGATCCCTGAACCCGTAATAATAAAGCGATCCGGAAAAGATTGCAGCCAACGATTCGCGGCCATGGCCTTCATCTCGGGGTCATCAAATGCCTCAATCAGGAGATGGGCTTCCGCAAAGAGATCGGTCAGATTGTCAGCCGTGATCCGGGTACAATGCAATGTTGTCTGAATATAGGGATTAATTCGCAGCAGGTTCTGATGCAGAGCTGCGGTCTTTGTCATTCCCACTTGATCAAGGAAGTAATATTGCCGATTGAGATTGCTCAGTTCCACCCGGTCATAATCAGCAATGATGAATCGCTGGACCCCGGCCCGAAGCAGGCTGATCGCAATATTTGATCCCAGGCCCCCGGCACCGGTAATGCCCACCACTTTGTTTTGCAGCTTGTCTAAGGATTCAGGTGGATTTCTTGTATACAACTCTCTCAGATAGCGTTCTTTTTCCATAGACCATCTCTTGTCCTCAGAATAAAATATTCTACCATTAGAATAATCATTCTGTAATCGTTATCTATTAAAAACGAAACATGAAACAAATATATTTATAATTATTGTTATCAGCACAGAGTACGTTGCCAGTTGAGATCGGAATGATTATATCATATTCCGTAATAAGCGGCAGACGTCAAGTCGTCCATTGATAGTTGAAGACTGGCTGTCGTGTTTCTTCTTCTCAAAAAAGGAGTTTCCATGACCACTCAGATAAATCCTGCACTCTTTCCTCCTCTGTCAGCATCTTCGCCAGTTTCTCACCAGACAGAGGATACCTTTACCTCCATCCAGGCCATCAACGAAAAGGTTCGACACAGTTCTGCCTGGCTGGGGCTCCTGCGCCAGGAGATGGCCAAGGTTATCATTGGCCAGGAACATCTGATTGAACGTTTACTGGTGGGCCTGCTCACCGGCGGTCATATCCTGCTGGAAGGTCTGCCCGGTCTGGCCAAGACCCTGGCGGTCAAGACCCTGGCCATGGCCGTGCACAGTGACTTCCGGCGGATTCAGTTTACCCCGGACATGCTGCCAGCCGACATCCTCGGCACCCAGATCTACAACCCGAAAGACATTGCCTTTGAAATCAAGAAGGGGCCGATCTTCTCTTCTCTGATCCTGGCCGATGAGATCAACCGGGCCCCGGCCAAGGTGCAGTCCGCCCTGCTTGAGGCCATGCAGGAGCGGCAGGTGACCATTGGCGACTCCACCTTCCGGCTGCCGGACCTCTTTCTGGTCCTGGCCACCCAGAACCCCATTGAACAGGAGGGTACCTATCCCCTGCCCGAGGCCCAGATCGACCGGTTTATGCTCAAGGTCGTGGTTGATTACCCCAGCAGGATTCAGGAGCGGATGATCCTCGATGCGGTCAATCATACGGATTCGGCGATCCAGGTCAATCCGGTCGCCCACCCGGCGGATATCTTTGCCTCACGTCAGGTGGTGGATTCCATCTACATGGATGACAAGATCAAGGACTATATCATTTCCCTGGTCTTTGCCACCCGCGACCCGAAGAGCTTCCAGCTTGACCTCCATGACTATATCGAGACCGGCGTCTCGCCCCGGGCCACCATCAACCTGAAGGCCGTCTCCCGGGCCCTGGCCTTTCTGGCAGGTCGCGGTTATGTGACCCCCGATGACGTGAAGTCAGCGGCCATGGACGTGATGCGGCATCGCTTGCGGATCAGCTACGAGGCCGAGGCCGAGGGGATCACCAGCGAAGAGATCATCAGAAAGATACTGGATACCGTGCCGGTACCTTGAATGGCGTCGCGCAAAGGCCCAAATACTGCGTTGCGACCCCTCCTTCGTTACTGCGGCGTACCCAAGTACGCCGCATTCCTCAGGATGGGAGCGCCTTGTCTTTGGGGCTTTTCGCTTAGCCATTCCCGTTACGTTGATGATTGAAAATTAATTAGTCCATTATTGCCATGGAAGCCCAGATCACCAAAGAAATTCTTAAAAAAGTCAGACAGGTGGAGGTGCGAACCAGCCGCCTTGTCAATGACACCCTGGCCGGTAATTACCACTCGGTATTCAAGGGCCGGGGCATGAATTTTGACGAGGTACGGGAGTATGTGCCTGGCGATGATATCCGGGCCATCGACTGGAATGTGACCGCCCGGACCGGTATCCCCCATATTAAGAAATTCACGGAGGAACGGGAGCTGACCATCATGCTGATCATTGATATCAGCGGTTCTGGTGATTTTGGTTCCGGCGCCAGTTCCAAACGGGAGATGATGGCGGAACTCGGTTCTATCCTTGCCTTTTCCGCAAGGCGCAACAATGATCGAGTGGGGCTGATCCTGTTCACTGACTTTGTCGAGTTGTATATTCCGCCGAAAAAGGGCCGTTCCCATATCCTGCGGGTTATCCGCGAGATCTTGTTTTTCCAGCCACAGGGGACCAAAACAGATCTGCTTCTTCCCTTGGATTTTATCAACCGGGTGGCCAAACGCCGTTGTGTCACCTTTCTCCTCTCTGATTTCTGCCTTCCCGGCGTGTTTGAAGAGACCTTGAGCCGGTTGCAGCCAAAGCTGCAGATCACCAATCGACGCCATGACCTGATCTCCATGATTGTCTCCGATCCGCGTGAGCATCAACTCCCGGATGTGGGCTGGCTGACCCTTGAAGACGCGGAAAGCGGCGCCCAGGTGGAGGTGAACACCTCTGATCCTGTTATCCGCCAGGGCTATGTTGAGCTTGCGGCCAGCCAGCAGAAAAGGCTGCGCCGCGCCATCCGTTCTGCCGGTCTCGATCTGCTTGATTTGTCCACGGATCAACCCTATCTCCCGGCCCTGCTCAATTTTTTCAAGGCCAGGCAAAGGAAGCAGAGATGAGCGGACGAATATTCTGCCTGCTGCTGGCGCTGGTTCTTGGTCTCTGGGGAGTTACTATCCCGGGTTTTTGTGTCGAGAACAATCCTCCCCTGAAGCTCGTCCCTGACTTGCAACAGGGGCAAGCTATCCCCATGCCCCAGAACATGGCGCCTGCAACTGACACATTTCATGATATCCGCGGGCCGGTTGAACTGCCTGATTCATTGGGGGTGCTGGTCTGGCTCCTGATCGGTCTTGCGGTCGTGGTGATTATCGGGCTGTTGCTGTACTTCTGGAAACGACGGAAGAAAGGCCAGAAACCGCCTCGACCGTATGAGCTCGCCCTGATCGAGCTCGCCCGTTTGCGGCCGATGATGAACCCGGAGCAGGCGCTGATCTATGCCGCGCAACTCTCAGAGATCCTGCGTCGGTATGTCGAGGCCCGTTTTCTTATTCCTTCTACCCGGCAGACCACCCGGGAATTTTTTGCAGGTTTCATTAGCAATCCTCAGGCTGTGCGCAGCATGGCCGAACACCACGACCACCTGCAAGAGTGTTTGGAGCAATGCGATATGGCCAAGTTTGCTCATTGTGTTCCCGACCAGCAGGGCATGGAGGCCATGGAACAGGCAGTGCGTGGCTTTATCGAGGCCACTGTTCAGCCCGTAGATGAAAAAGGAAAAGGATGATGCGTTTTCTCTATCCGCAACTGTTATGGCTGCTGGCCCTGCTGCCCCTTTTGGCGCTTATCAGAGGGAAAAAAGGGGCGGCCCCGGCCCTGGTCTTTTCCACAATATCTTTGGTTGCCTTTCTGGCTGAAGGTCGCAAGGTCCGACCCGGTCGTCTGCTGGCAGTCCTCAGACTCCTGGTTCTTGCCCTGCTGATCCTGGCCTTTGCTCGGCCGCAACTGGGCAATACCACCACCGAGATCGAGGCCAGCGGCATTGATCTCCTGCTGGCGGTGGATGTCTCCGGCTCCATGGAGGCGCTCGATTTTACCCTGCAAGGTAAACCTGTCAATCGGCTGGATGTGGTTAAATCCGTGATCCAGCAATTTGTCGAACAGCGGCCCAATGACCGTATCGGCCTTCTGGCCTTCAGTGGCAGACCCTATATGGTCAGTCCCCTGACCCTTGATCATGACTGGCTGTTGCAGCGGCTGGGTTCACTTGCCATCGGTATGGTGGAGGATGGGACTGCCATCGGTTCGGCCATTGGTGTTGGGGTGAACCGGCTGCAGGACCCGAAGGCGAAATCGCATATCCTCATCCTGCTTACCGATGGCATGAATAACGCCGGCGCCGTGCCGCCGCTGGTGGCGGCTGAGGCCGCGGAGGCACTGGGGATAAAGGTTTATACCATTGGCGCCGGCACCAAAGGCGAGGCTCCCATACCGGTAGTGGATTCATTCGGCAGGAAACGACTGATGCGGATGAAGGTGGATATTGATGACGAGACCCTGGGCAAGGTGGCCGCAATGACCGGAGCGCGCTATTTTCGGGCAACCGATACTAAGTCTCTTGAAAAGGTCTATGCCGAGATCAATAGTATGGAGACTACCACTAGGACCATTAAAAAATTTGAACATTATCGGGAGCTTTTTCCCTGGTTTGTGGGTGCGGCTCTTATTTTTCTTGGGTTTGAACTTGTGGGCAGCCGGAAGCGGCTGCCATGATCAGCAAGCCATCAAGGTTTGATTCAATCTTTAACGTCTAATGAACCAAGTGATACACTTTGCCCAACCATTCTGGATTCTGGCCGGTCTGACGCTCTGTCTTGGGATCATCTTTTTCTTGCGCACGCTGCAACAGCAACGACAGGTCCAGATGGAGCGTTTTGTTGCCGCCCATCTTCTGGGTCGTCTGACCCGTAACATCTCTCCCCGGCGACGGCTGCTGAAAAAAGGGCTGTGGCTACTGGCCCTGTTCTGCTGTTTTCTGGCTCTGGCCCGGCCGCAATACGGATTCAAGTGGGTAGAGGTCAAACGCAAGGGCATTGACATCCTTTTTGCCCTTGATACCTCCAAAAGTATGCTGACCGAGGATATCCGTCCCAACCGGCTGGAGCGGGCCAAGTTGGCCATCATTGATTTTGTGGGCCAGTTGGATGGGGATCGGGTCGGTCTGCTGCCCTTTGCCGGATCGGCTTTTCTCATGTGTCCGTTGACCATCGATTACAGCGCCTTTGAGGAGTCGCTGACCACCGTTAATACTACCACTATTCCCAAGGGCGGGACGGATCTGGGCAAGGCCATTGCCGAGGCTGAATCTTCTCTTGCAGGAAGAAACGCCAATTACAAGATCCTGATTCTGCTCACTGATGGGGAAAATCTGGAAGGTGATGCCCTGGCGGCGGCCACCAAGGCCGCCCGGAATGGCATGACCATTTTTACGGTGGGCGTGGGCACGACCGAAGGGGAACTGATTCCGCTACCGGCTGGCGGTCCGGGTAATTTTGTCAAGGACGAGTCCGGCAAATTCATCACTTCACGGCTGGATGAAAAAGCTCTCATTGCCATAGCCGAGGCTACAGGCGGACTTTATGTGCCATTGGGTAAAAATGGCGAGGGGCTGGAGCACATTTACCAGCAGAAACTCTCCCTTATTCCTAAAAAAGAACTGGCAGAAAAGAAGCACAAGGAACCCCTGGAGCGCTTCAGTTGGCCACTTGGTGTGGCCATCCTGCTGCTTATGGTGGAATTTATCATCAGCGGTCGTAAATCGGAACGTTCTTTGCGTCTGCCATTTATAAAGACCGCGGGGCGCAGGGGGATGAAGCGGAATACTGTGGCCCTGATCGTGTTGATCACCTTGGCAGGAGTTGATCCGGCCTCTGCCTCAAAAGGAGAAAAGGCCTTTGCCGACGGGGATTTTCTTGCTGCCTCGAAATTTTATACCGAGGCCTTGAAAAAAAATCCTGATGATCCCAGGTTAAATTATAATGCCGGGACGGCGGCCTATAAAAATAATCTGTTTGATGATGCCATTACCTCATTTACTCAGGCCCTCAAGAGTGAAGACCTTGGTCTGCAGGAACAGACCTATTATAATCTGGGCAACGCCCTGTTTAAAAAAGGGGAAGAGATCCTGCCGAAGGAGCCGCAGCAGGCGGCAAAGATATGGCAGCAGGCGCTTGATGCCTATGAGGGCAGCCTCAAGCTGCACCCGCAGGGCAGGGACAGCAAGGAAAATCGGGATTTGGTTACCAGAAGGCTGGAAGAGCTGAAGAAACAGCAGCAGGATAAGCAGAAGCAGGAGAAGCAGCAACAGGATAAAAACGACAAACAGAAGCAGGAAAAACAGCAGGAACAACAAAAGGAAAAGCCACAGGCAGGCGATCAGCAGGGCCAGGAAGGGAAGCAGGGGCAGCCGGAAAAGCAGGATAATCAGGGCCAGAAGCAAGGAAAGGATCCCGCTGCTACCCAGAATGAATCATCCCCACCAGAAAAAAAATCTGGTGATCAGGCTGGTTCCAAAGAACAATCGGCAGAGAAGCTTGCCGGGAAGGAGCAGCATCCCGAGCAAACAGAGGCTGGTCAAGCTACTGAGGCCCAAAATGATGAAAAGCAGCAGAAAGAGACCGCTGCTGATAAGGCCAGGCAGCGGAGCCAGTCCGGCAAGATGACGGGTGAAGAGGCCAGGCAGCTTCTGAGCCGCCTCAAGGATGAAGAAGGCAAGCTGAATTTTGTCCCCAAAGAAGAAAATGGAGAGGCAACAGGAAAAGAAAGAACATGGAAAGACTGGTAAGACGTACACGACAAAACAGAACCATTGGCCGAATCCGCTGCATGGCCCTTTTGCTGACCCTGGCTATTCTGGGTTTTGCCACGGTCTCCCATGGCGCCCCGTCTGTTTCCGCGTCTCTTGATGCCAGGCGTTTCTCCGTTGATCAAACAGCTACCCTGACCATCATCATCAATGACGCAGACGGAACTATTGCCGAGTTGCCGTCGGTGGATGGCCTTGATTTTGTGAAAGGGGGAGAGTTTAAACAGACACAGATTGTTAATTGGTCTTCATCTTCAATGAAGTCCTTTCTTTTTCAAGTTATGGCCTTACGGCCTGGGCCCTTTACCATTCCACCCATTGCCATAACGGTTGACGGCAAGCAATTGCTGACCCAGGCAATCACCTTTGAAGTCACTCCTGCTGCTGCAGGTATCCCCTCCCTGCTAAACCAGCAGGGAGGGGGAATTGCTCCGCCATCCCAGAGCAAAATTCAGACCGCAGGGGAGAAGGAGCAGATGGCCTTTCTGCGGATCAGTCCGGTTAAGGAAGAAAGTTATACTGGCGAGGTCCTTCCCATCGAGATCAAGGCCTATTTTCGCAGGGGACTCAGGGCCACTCTCAATAGCCAGCCCCGTCTGAATGGTGACGGTTTTGTCCTCACCGAGTCCAAGCAGGAACCGGTGCAGACTGAAGAGATGGTCGGCAATATTCCCTATTCCGTTCTCACCTGGCCCGGAACCTTGTCCGGTATTAAAGAGGGCAGGCACAGCGTCAGTGTTGCCATTGAGGCCACTCTGCTCCTCCCTGACAACCGCCGCCGGAGCGCACCCATGGGAGGTGACCCGTTTTTTGGCAATGATCTCTTTGCCGATTTTTTTAATCAGCAACAGGTGCAGGAAAAAAAGATACAGATTGTCAGCAAGGATATGACCCTTCAGGTGCTGTCCTTGCCGTCAGAGGGAAAACCGGCAGATTTCAGCGGGGCCATTGGCAAGTTTGAGCTGCAGGTAAAGGCTCAACCGACAGATGTGGGGCCTGGCGATCCGATTACCCTGACCATGACTGTTGCCGGCACAGGGAATTTTGATCGGGTTGAGGCCCCGGTTTTGAGTCAGGCCGAGGGGTGGAAGAGCTATCCACCCTCTGCTAAATTTACGCCAGGGGGGGGTCTGGGGCAAGGGGAGAAGGTCTTTGAACAGGCTATTATTGCCAGGAGTGGAGACAAGACTTCGATCCCATCTCTCTCTTTCAGTTTCTTTGATCCGGAGACCAAAAAATATCAAACCTTGCACACTGATCCCATTCCTCTGCGCCACAATAAGACAGAGGGTTCGGAAAAAAGTGAAAACGTGAGCGCCGATGATGGCGCAGGAGCGACCGAGGGTCAAGGACGGCCTGATGTGGGAGCCGGGAAAACAATGCCACAAAAGAGTAACGGTGATCAGTCAGGACGGTCTGATGCTGCGGCAAGCCTCTTGGCCCCCCTGCATCAGCAAATGGGTTCCCTTCAGCAGGGGTTTATTCCGCTCATTAGCCAGACCGGCTTTCAGATGGTCGTCCTGATCTTGCTCCTGTTGCTTGTCGCGGTGACCCTGTTCAAGATCCGGGCAAGGCGACTGACCAGCAATCCTGTCCTTTGCCGACAGCGGGAGATGGCGCGTTTTCTTGAACTCAGATTACGGGAGATCAAGAAGGCCCAGGAACAGGGCAACAGCCGCGATTTTCTTGCCATCTGCCGTCGGACTATTCAGGAACAGTTGGGATTGCTCTGGCAGACAGGGCCAGCGGCTATCACGCTTGCTGATCTGCGCCAGCGTCTGGCAACTGATTCGGAACTGATTGCCCTCTTTGCCACGGCCGAAAGCGGCGCCTATGTGGGGAATATTCTCAGCAGTCAGGAACTGGCTGAGTATGCCGGAAAACTGGAACATGCGCTGAGGCAGTTGCGATGAAGGGTATTCTGAAACTGAAAATATCAGTCACGGCATTGGTGCTTTTGGTGATGTCATGCGGTCTGTTTGTCCCTTGCTCGGCACAAGAGAATAGCAATCAGGATTTTCTTGAGGCCAACAAGGCCTATGAAGCTGGTGATTTGGCCAAGGCCATCCAGCTCTATGAGGCATTGATCGCCCGTGCGGGTTTTTCAGCATCACTGTGCTATAATTTGGCAAACAGCTATGCCCGAAACGGGCAGACCGGCAAGGCGGTTCTGGAATACGAGCGGGCCCTGCGTTTGGCCCCAGGTGATGTCGATATTCGCCACAATCTGGAGATGCTGCGCAAAGATAAAGGACTTCTGCCAGAGGATGTCCCCCTTGTTCACCAGGCAGGCACCCTGCTGGGACTCAACCAGTGGGCCGTGCTGGTGGCGATTCTGCTGGCCGCGCTTGCCCTGCTCCATCTTGCGACCTGGCATTTTACCCTCTCAACCAGGCTTTCGTATTCCCTTACCGGTGCCTGCCTGCTGTTGCTTGGTATCAGTTCCGTCGGGATTGCGATCCAGTACCAGAAGTGGCAGGAGGCTGTTATTCTTGCGAAGACTTCTCTGCTGATCTCTCCTTTTGACGGGGCTGCAAGCACGGGTCTCATCGAGGAAGGCCGTCTGGTCCGAATCATCAAAAGACACGACAATTATGCCTTGATCAAAGATGAAAACGGGCGCAGTGGGAGCGGCGACGGCCAGGGACGGCCGAATAGCGTGGGAGCCAGGGAAGGCGGGAGCGGTTGGATTCCAGATACATCTTTTGAACCCATTGCCATGACAATGGCAGCTAAAAATAGCAGGTAATACGCTGTAAATAAATAACATTGCCGTCTGAATGACCAGAGCGGCTCCTAATAAGAATCTTTACTCATTTGTACAAGGAGGACACAACATCATGAACAGAGGAATGCGACAACGAGTTTCACCCTTGATTTCTTCTCTCTTCCTGGTCTTTTTGCTTGGCCTTTCCTGGTTCCCGGCCACCGGTATGGCTGTCGAGGATGAAAATATTCAGTTTCTTGATAAATCGGCCAAGGCTTTTTCTTCTGTGGTCAAGAAAGCAGAGCCAGCGGTGGTGCATGTGCGGGTTGAGAAAAAAGTTGGGATGAGCCCTGATAATCAGTTCGATCCTTCCGATGATCCTGTCTTCAAGTACTTTTTTGGGCCATCCTTTAAATTGCCTCAATCCCCCGAGCAAGTTAAACCACAGGCGGCGGGGTCAGGGTTTCTCATCAGTGAGGACGGATATATCCTGACCAACAATCATGTCATTGAAAATGCTGACAAGATCACCGTGCGCCTGGAAGGTGATCAGGAGCTGGAGGGAAAGGTGATCGGCACTGATCCGCAGTCCGATGTGGCCCTGATCAAGGTCAGTGACGGGCGGAAATTCCCCTATCTTTCTCTGGGTGATTCTGATCAACTGGAGGTCGGGGAATGGGCTATTGCCATTGGCAGCCCCTTTGGCCTGGATCACACGGTGACGGTAGGAGTCGTGAGCGCCAAGGGCAGGAACCACATGGGTATCAATGAGTATGAAAATTTTATCCAGACTGATGCTGCCATCAATCCCGGCAATTCAGGGGGGCCGCTGCTCAATATCCATGGACAGGTTATCGGGATCAATACGGCTATCTTTTCCCGCAATGGCGGCTATATGGGCATAGGCTTTGCCATTCCGGTTAATATGGCCAAGACGGTGAAAAGTCAGTTGTTGGCCCATGGCAAGGTCACTCGAAGCTGGATGGGGGTTGCGATCCAGGATATGAATAGTGAGCTTGCCCGTTCCTTCAAGATAACCCAGAAATCCGGAGCCCTGGTGACGGAGGTCAGCAAGGATTCTCCGGCAGACAAGGCTGGAATTAAACAGGGTGATGTGATTATTCTCTATGATGGAAAACCGGTGACGGATGTTTCGGATCTGCGCAACCGGGTGGCCATGACCCCTCCGGGAACCAAGGTTGATCTCACCTTTGTGCGCAATGAAAAGCAACAGAAGTTGACCATCCAGGTTGAGGAGCAACCAGTTGATATGATGACCCAGTTGGGAACTCCGCAGCAACCTCAGATTTTTCAAAAAATGGGTATGTCACTCCAGGATTTGAATGCTGATCTGGCTCGTCAGTTTGGCTACGCTTTAGGTCAAGGGGTGCTCATTGCCGGAGTTGCCCCCGGCACTCCGGCGGCACTGGCCCGTATTCAGGCTGGTGGCCTGATCGAAGAGGTCAACCGGCAGCCGGTGCATAATCTCAAGGAACTGCAACAGGCTGTGCAGCAAACCAGCAGCGCCGAGAATATTCTGCTGCTGATCCGCACCGGCAATCGCAGTCAGTATGTGGTGCTGGGGGTGAAGTAGGATAAGTCCGGATGAAAGAGATAGTTGAAACGCGAAACAAACAATAACTTTCTGCAACCGCGTTTCAACTATCTGTCAGCTCCAGGGAGCGCTACAGGAATGCCATTGATCTCGTGATCTGGGCCTTTATTGCCAAGACCTCGCGGATGGTGTGTCAGGTTTTCATTATCCATGCCGGAATTTTTCATGGTACGTTTTCATAGCCTTTTGTAGTCTTCTTTTCAAGCTGATCCGGTTGAGATAAGTCCTGGGCGTTTTGGCCACCGATGCCTTCCCGGTCAGGGCCTTTTCAGGGTTGACCAAGAGATCACCCAGATGGACTACTTTTATTCCAGCCTTGGCCAGAAAGCCGGCGCATCCGGCGCAGTAAGTAATAACCAGATCCCGGCCGGCCTCAAGTTTGCGGATTGCGCCCCATTTCCCGGCCATGTCGGGGTTGACACAATCGACAGAACCTCCTTCTCCGCAACAGATAGTGTTTTTTCCGGAATGTCGCATCTCCCGCACCTTCAGCCCAAGGCGAAGCAAGATCGTCCGCACTGCCTGCTGCACATCCTGGTGATCACGCAAGGGGCATGGGTCATGCACGGTAATCCGGCCATGCGGAACGGTAGGATAGGTAAATTCGATTTTTATTTCAGCCAGAACCTCCCAGGCCGTTCGCACGGTTAGTCCTTGACCATACCCCTGGAAAATCTTGTAACAGTTGGGGCAGGCGACAATGATGTGGCGGACGCCCTGCCTGATCAACCAGTCTCGCATATCTTCGAACCAGGTCAGGAAATAGTGCTGCCGTCCAAGATCATGGGAGGGTTTATGGCAGCAATCCAGGACCATGCCAAGATGCGGGATGTCCTTCTTGAGCTGTTGATAGATTGACCAGGTGGTCTCGGGTCTGGTGCCAGGCAGGGTGCAGCCCGGGAAAAAGACGGTGTCGCAGCCAGTCGGCAGGCCATACCAGGAAAAGAGCCGGGAGCTGCCGCGCCGTTCGTATTTGAGGATGGGGTTATAACGCTTGGATGGAAGCTTGTCACGGGTCATGACCTGACGGCGCATCTCCAGAAAAAAAGCCCCTGGGGCAATTTGGGCCGGGCAGACCGCTGTGCACAGATTACACAGGCTGCATGCAAAGGGATCAATCGTCGAATCTCCAGCCAGCAGGGAGGCGGCAATGTCACCGGGCGCTCCATATTTTTGTAGAAAAGCGCACTGGCTGACACAGGCCTGGCAACGGGTGCACTTCTGGTGCAAGATCTCTGCCTGATGATAAACGGCACCTTTCATCTTGGTATCAGCACAGAACAAACTGGTTTCAGATTTCTTCATGGAAGGGGAAAACCGTTGTTAACGGCTCACCAGCATTTCCTTGTGGGGCCATTTTTCGACGCCGCCTTCGAGAATAAAGAGTTTTGTCTCCGGAATCCCCTGGGCCTTGAGATAATTATAGCATTTCTTGGCGCCGCCACCACCGCGTGGACAGATCACCACCACATCAGTGCCGGCTGCTTTGCTTGCGGCGACCGCAGGGTTGATCATCTGCCGCTGTTCTTCAGTGTCCACAGGAAAGGAGTTGGTCTCAATGGAATCTTTAAAATGATGGCGCGAGAATTCATCCTTAACCTGGATATCCACAAGAACCATGGCCTTGCCGGAATCAAGCCACTGTTTGAAATCCTCTGCCGTGACATAATTAAAATTTTCAAACAGGGCCGCCATATTGAGCATCCCGATCACCAGAACTGCAAGAACCGCCATTCCTTTTTTCATGATTTTTTCTCCTTGTTCTTTTTTATAGAAAACAAACAAAAACAGATTCAATGTGCAGAGACTCATTAATACAAGAATGACGATATGTAAAATAGGAAATTTCTATAAAAAAGGCCTGTGGTATCGGTCGTAATGGCTCCCGTCAGTGAGCACAATGGTAGTATTGTGATGATAAATGTGATAGTGTCAACAAAATGTATAAAAGAGGGAATATCCTTTCTGATCGGTTGGTTATCCCTTGTTCTTTTCTGGGAGCCTTGAGGATACTTTGAAAAATACTGCGGATTATCGAACCATTGAAATGGTCATTCATGCCCTTGATGAGAGGGTGTGGGAATACTCAGGAGCGGAGGAAATTGCGGCCAGGGTGGGCTTGAGCAAAGATTGCCTGGATACAGTGTTTGCACGGTGGGCAGGTGTCGGCCTGACCCGGTTCATGCAATCCCTGACCTTGAGCCAGACCCGGAAGAGGTTGCTGGAGACCAGAGGCCAGCTGGCGGGTTGGCCGCAACCAGGACCTGCCGGGACTGGTCATCATGATTTCTGGATCTGTTGTCAGGTGCGGTTGCTGCCCTCTGGACAGGAAAAAGGGCAGGGGACTGGTAAGCGCAGCGAAGTGAAGACTTCGGGGCTGACTATCACCTACGGTTTATATCCCAGCCCATTTGGTGATTGCCTTCTGGCCATGATCGGCAGGGAAATCTGTCATCTTTCCTTTGTGGATGAGGGGAAATTGCAGGTGCACCTGGAAGAGTTGCGCCATAACTGGCCCCAGGCAACGATCATTGCTGATGAGGGACAGAGTGGCAGGCAGGTGGTGGCGCGGATATTTACGCCCGCCGGGGTTGAGCCCATTGATCCCATCTCATTACTGCTCAAGGGAACGCCTTTTCAGATCAGGGTTTGGCAGGCGCTGCTGACTCTTCCCAGGGGCACCATGATCAGTTATCAGGATCTGGCCGCTTATATAGGCCACCCCACTGCCTGTCGGGCCGTGGCCAGCGCTGTGGCCGCCAATCCTGTGGGCTACCTGATCCCCTGTCACCGGGTGATCCGCAAATCAGGTGAGATCCATCATTATCGTTGGGGCAGCAGCCGAAAAAAGGCGATGCTGGGTTGGGAGGTTTGTGCGTCGTGAGATCCTACGTCGCCTATGGCTTATCGCGGGATCATCCCTGTCCGCAGATATACGAATATCATTGCAGCATAAGGCAGGGATGTGTGTTTTCAGGCGATAGTCAGCGGGGAAAGGCGCTGGCCACGCCGCCGTCAACGGGCAGGGTGGCGCCGGTGGTGGGGGTGAGGCCTGAGGCAAAAAAGACCACGGCATTGCCCACATGGTCGGCGAGGACCTCGGTCTTGAGAAGATTGCGGTTGCGATAGTACTCTTTCAGCCCCTGAGGGTCGAGATTGCGGGAGCGCATTCGGTCAGGTCCCACCACATCCCAGAGGCCGGAGGAGATACCGTGATCATCGAAGATGCCGTCGGCATTGATCATGTTGACCCGGGCGCCAATCTCGGCCAGTTCCAGAGCAGCGATCTTGCCTAACTGGTGGGCCCCGGCCTTGGAGGTCGAATAGGCGCCAAAGGCGACGCCGGGGGCAAAGACATTTTTGGAACTGTTGATGATGATCTGGGCGGGAATGTGTCCGGTCCGTGCCTGTCGTTTGAAAATGGGAATGGCAGCCTTGATCACCTGAAAGACCCCTAGCAGGTTGACATCAAGTACCTTTCTGAATATGGCCTCGTCAAGGTCGGCCAGGGTGGCGACATGGGCGAGCCCGGCATTGGGCACCAGGATATCCAGGCCACCACAGCCAAGGATGATTTCCTGCAAGCCCTGGCGCACCGAGGCGCTGTCAGTCACATCCATGATGACGCCGCTGATTCGATCCGGATCAAACTCCTGAGCCAGAAGTCCACAGACCCGTTGCAGGCGCTGGCTGTCAATGTCGGAGAGAAAGACCCTGGCCCCAGCGGCCAGGAGTTTGCGGCCAATGCCGCAGGCAATAGCCCCGCCGCCGCCGGTCACCAAAGCGCTGCGTCCGGAAAGCGGCAAGGTGTTTCCCTTTTTCAGTTTGGCCTGTTCCAGGCTCCAGTATTCCATGTCAAAGATATGTTCTTCGGCCAGCTCCTGATAGGGGGCAATGGCCGCGCCGAGCGCCTTGGCCAGGAGGGTATGTTCCGCAATATCGGCGGCCATGCCGGCTGCTTTTTCTGTGACCCCGGCGGTGACAATGCCCAGTCCCGGAATCAGGATCACCCGTGGTTTAAGGTCAAGACAGGTTCGTGTCACCTCTTTGGTTGTGGCCTGGGAGTGAAAGTAATGGTGATACCGCTGCTCATACTCAGCCATGGCAACAGAGATGGCCTGGGCCGTCTGCTCTTCATCACGGCCTTGCAGGTCAAGCCAGAGCGGATAATTTTTGGTGCGGATCACATGATCCGGGGTGAGAACGCCGGTGGTATAAATGGCCTGGGCATTATCCCTGTTCAGGCAGCGCAGGATAGCCTCATTGTCATGTAAATGCAGCAGAAAAGGGGGCGTGTTGCCAGGCACTGCGGAATCAATGGTCAGGGCGCCACGCAGTAATGGCAGGATCATTGTCACATCAAGCCTGGAATCAGTGATCATTGCTGGCTGGTATTGACTGGCCGGTTGACTGGCCTGAAGATACTCTTCTGCCAGCGTGACGTAGTGGATCATGCGATTGTATGCCACCTCAGCCTCCGAGGCGAAGGTGAAGATCCCATGGTTGCGCAGGATAATGGCCTCCAGGTCAGGGCGATTTTCATAGCATTCGGCAATCGCTTGCGCCAGAGGAAAACCCGGCATGATCCAGGGAAGAATGGCGATTCTGTCCCCCAGGATACTCAGCAGGCGTGCCTCCGGGTCAGCCATGTTGGTCAGGGTGACGATGGCATCGGCATGGGTATGGTCAATATAACGGTGGGGCAGAAAGGCGTGAACCAGTGTTTCGATGGAAGGGCTGGGAGCGGAGCTGTCCATCATGTGGGTCTTGAACTGATTGACCATCTCTTCGTCGCTGAGCGTTTCGAGTGCGCGCAGGCGGCGCAGGTAACCAAGATCGAGGGCCGGAAAGCCCTGGGGCTCAATGGTTTCCAGATCCCAGCCGCTGCCCTTAATGAACAGCACGTCAGTCTGGTCACCCAGGATGGTTGTCACCTGGGCCTTGGCCGAGGTGTTGCCGCCACCATGTAAGAGCAGAGATGCCTCCTGGCCAATCAGTCGTGAGGTGTACACTCGTAATGCCAGCTCCGGCTGACAATGAGGATGGGCGGTGATAAAGTTCTGGGCATCGCTGCCATTGTAACGGTTGTTCATTTTCGCTTTGTAATTATTTAGGTGTTTAGGCTGAAGGCTGAAGACTGAAGTATTTGCCCCTAAAAACCTTCAGCCTTCAGTCTATCTACCTGAGCAGTTACGGTTGCTTGATCCCGGCCCTTTGATGTTGAGGTTATCGTCCCAATGCACTCATCTCTTGCATGATTGCCCCGAACATTCCTTCGTGTTTAGGAATGGCCGTGCGGAGAATGATGGCAAATTGCGAGAGATCCTGGTCATTGACCACAAGATTAGCGGAATAGGCAAGGGCCTCGAGGTCATACAGGGTGTGAAATTCAGGGCCTATGAGGATGTAAAAGATATATCGGCGCTTGCTCATATTCATGGCGCGCATAAACTGATGAAAGACCCCGTTTTCCAAAGCAGAACCTTCATAATGAGAGTGGAGGATAACACTGGCGTAATTGACAAACTGCATCTTCTCCATAGCGTCTTCAGCAGATTGGACAAAAGAGAGCTGGTACCCCAAGGCCTCCATGGCCTCTGTTATCAGGCGGCAGTTGGGAGAATCTGGCATCAGGACGAGTACCTTGGGAGTGTCTTCGATCACTCCTTTGCCTTCATATGCATTATTGCTCAGGCCAGAGAGATCAGGAGGAGGTGGTGGTGTGATCTGTTGGTTGGTGGGGCGCGGCATTGGAGAATTTGCCATTTTAGCTGGTGCTTGAGGTTCCGTCAGCATGCTGCCGGCATCAAGCAGGATTGCGCTTCCGCATTGAGGACAGTTGATACGGAGTGATTTGCCTGGGCTGAGCATCCTGAGACTGCTTTCAACTTTGGGGCCGAGTTTGAGTTTTTTTTGACAATGGGGGCAGGCTGCTATCATGATTATTGTCTCATTTTTTAGGTTGTTGAGTCGTGTAAATGTGCAAGCCAGATAGACGGAAGGCTGAAGGCTTTTAGGGACAAATAATGCGTGATCATGCAACGTGCCGGAATTTTTTATAAGCCGGCTTGACCCGAGCGTTGCATGATGATTGATATCCTTCAGTCTTCAGCCTATTCATATTACCAGCGTCGATCTTGTTCTTCCTCTTCCATGGCAAGCCCGGAGAGGGTGGAGGTTGCCTCGCCGCGTGCCGCCTTGAGGGTGTCGAGTTTTCTTGCGACTTCGGTACGTTGGGTGCAGTAGGACATGGCAGTTTTCTCGGAGATGATTCCCTGCTCGTAGAGTTCAATAATATGCTGATCAAAGGTGCGCATGCCGACGGCGGAGCCAGCCTCAATGACCTTGTAAAATGTTTTTTCCTCTCTTTCGCCATTGAGAATCAGATCCTTGGCCCGCAGACTGGTGCAGAGGATCTCAATGGCGGCCACCCGTCCTCCTGTGACCTTCGGCAATAAGCGTTGCCCGACAACCCAGCGCAAAGTGTCAATCAAGCGATTCCTGATCTGTGGTTGTTCTTCCAGCTCATAAAAACCGAGAATACGGTTGATGGCCTGGCCGGCGTCAATGGTGTGCAGGGTTGAGAACACAAGATGTCCGGTTTCGGCGGCGGCTATGGCGGTTTCCAAGGTTTCCCGGTCGCGCATTTCGCCTATCAGGATGACCTTGGGTGCCTGACGCAGCGCCGCGCGGACGCCTGAGGCAAAGGTGTCAAAGTCTTTGCCCAGCTCCCGCTGATTGAAGGTGGCCTTGTCGTGCGGGTGGACATATTCAATGGGGTCTTCAAGAGTGACCACATGTACCTGACGTTCGTGGTTGATCTCATGCAGCAGGGCGGCAAGGGAGGTAGTCTTGCCGCTGCCCGTGGACCCGGTAAAGAGGACAAGGCCGTTTCGTTCGCTGGCGATTTTATGGAAGACCTCCGGAAATTTCATGCCTTCGATGGTCGGGATGACGGTCTCCAGTTTCCGCAATACAATGGAGTAGAGGCCTTTCTGGGAGAAGATATTAACCCGGAAGCGGGCCTTGTCGCCAAGAGCGTAAGAAAGATCACAGGAACCGGTGTGCAGCAGGTCTGTTATAAGTCGTTTGTTGTTGCCAATCAGGTTCAGGGCGAAGACCTCGGTCTGAAAGGGGGTGAGCTGGTCGACGGGAGGCTGTACCTGCACCGGCATGAGCACGCCAGAGGCTTCTACCTGCAATGGCTTGCCTACCGTCAGGTTCAGGTCCGAGACATTCTCGTACGACGTGAGCATGACGGTGATCCAGTAATCAATATCTGATTGTTTCATAAGTTTTCTCCAGAAAAAAGGTGTAATCGTATTTATTTTCATAGTATATTGGCACAAAAGTAACAAGAAATTCAAACGTTTTTTAGGAGCTGTTGTAAAATAACTTCTGCTTTTTTGGTTATTTTGCACCGACTCTTTTGATTGATTCTTTTCTCCCTGGTGAAACAAGATGGCAATTTCCTTACGCAGCGCAACCACCACACAAGGTCGTCGGATGGCCGGGGCTCGCAGTCTCTGGCGGGCCAACGGCATGACAGAAGAGCAGTTTGGCCACCCCGTCATTGCTATCGTCAATTCTTTTACACAGTTTGTTCCCGGCCATGTGCATCTTCATGAAATTGGTCAGCAAATTAAAAAACAGATCGCTGAACTTGGATGTTTCGCGGCCGAGTTCAATACCATTGCCATTGATGACGGGATTGCCATGGGCCACGCCGGCATGCTTTACTCCCTGCCTTCCCGGGAGCTGATTGCCGACAGCGTTGAATATATGTGCAACGCCCACACGGTAGATGCCATGATCTGCATCAGCAACTGCGACAAGATCACCCCCGGGATGCTCATGGCAGCCATGCGTCTTAATATCCCCACCATCTTTGTCTCCGGCGGACCCATGGAGGCTGGTGTTGATGGGGACAAGCGCTACGATCTGGTTGATGCCATGGTTATGGCCGGCGATCAGGCGGTCTCGGATGCGGAGATTGCTATGGTTGAGCGCTGCGCCTGTCCCACCTGCGGATCGTGCTCCGGGATGTTTACGGCCAACTCCATGAATTGTCTCAATGAGGCGCTGGGTCTGGCCCTGCCCGGCAACGGCACCGTGGTGGCCACCCATGGCAGCCGTACCGGCCTTTTTGTTCGCGCGGCAGAGCGGATTGTCGAGATGGCCCACGCCTGGTATGACCGGGAAGACGCCACGGTTCTGCCCAGGTCCATTGCCAGCCGCGCCGCTTTCTTGAATGCCATGACCCTTGATATTGCCATGGGTGGATCAAGCAATACCGTGCTCCATCTGCTGGCCATCGCCCATGCCGCTGAGGTGGATTTCAGCATGGAGGATATTGACGCCCTGTCGCGGAAGGTGCCCAATCTGTGCAAGGTCGCTCCTTCGTCGCATTATCATATGGAGGATGTGAACCGGGCGGGCGGAATCATGGGGATTCTTGGTGAGCTGGCCCGGGCCGGATTGGTTGACACCTCGGTGTGCCGGGTGGATGCGCCAACACTCAGAGAAACACTGCAACTCTGGGATATTGCCGGTGGTGCCGCCAGCGAGGCGGCCAGGCAACTCTATCTGAGCGCCCCGGCCTCCAGTGGCCGCAATCTGGTGATGGGGTCGCAGACAACCATGTACGCGGAGCCGGACCTTGATCGGACCAACGGCTGCATCCGCGATGTGGCTCATTGTTATAGTAAGGATGGTGGGCTGGCCGTCCTCTATGGCAATATTGCGGCCACAGGATGTATCGTCAAGACGGCCGGGGTTGATCCCTCCATCTTTCATTTTACCGGAACTGCCAGGGTCTTTTCCTCACAGGAGGCTGCCTGTGAGGCCATTCTTGATGGGGTGATCAAGGCCGGTGATGTCGTGATTATCCGCTATGAGGGACCTAGAGGGGGGCCGGGGATGCAGGAGATGCTGTATCCCACCTCCTATCTCAAATCGGTCCATCTGGGTAAGGAATGTGCCCTGGTCACCGACGGCCGTTTCTCCGGCGGCACCTCAGGGCTGTCGATCGGCCATGTCTCGCCCGAGGCTGCGGCTGGCGGGGCTATTGGCCTGGTTATGGCTGGAGATATCATCGACATTGATATTCCCAAGCGGAGTATCAATGTCCTGGTGTCTGAGCAGGAACTGGCCGCGAGACGACAGCAGGAAGAACAGAAGGGCAGGCGGGCCTTTCAGCCAACCGACCGCGACCGGAAGGTGTCACCGGCGCTGAGGGCCTATGCCCTGCTTGCGGCCTCGGCAGATAAAGGGGCGGTGCGTATTTTGCCTGAAGAGCTTGTGTGAGCAGGACGTCTTTTTAGGTCTCAGCGTTCTTGTCGCTGGTAACTGTCAGGGTCTGGATGAAGGCCGTGCAGAGAGGGGACAGGTCCTGGTTTTTGCGGGTGACCATATAAAAAGGACGGATCATTTTTATCCCTTGCATGGCGACTTCTACCAGGCTGCCATGAGCGATATCCTCCCTGACGGCCTGAGATGAGAGGATGGAGATGCCGATGGCGGCCTTTACCGATTGCCGTATCGCCTCGGTAGTTCCCATTTCCGCCACCACATTCAGGTGGGCCGGATTCAGGCCGTGCTGCTCCAGAATCTGAGAGAGGGCACGCCTTGTCCCTGAGGATTCATCCCGCATGATAAACGGTTCTGCCCTCAGTTGTTCCAGAGAAATTTCCCGCAGTTTGGCCCATGGATGCCCTGCGGCCACGGTCAGGATCAGTTCATCGCTGAAGATCTCCTGCCAGATCAGGCCGTTTTCCCGCCATTGGGCCCCGAGAATTCCCATTTCAAGCTCACCGGAAAGGATCTCACCGGCAATAGTCCTGGAGCCCGCAATGTGGAGGGTGATGGTGATATCAGGATGGCTTTTCTTGAAGGCGCCAATCTTTTCCGGCAGGATGTAGGCCCCGGGAATGGTGCCGGCGCCTATGGCCATCCGTCCGGCCAGATTTCCCGAATAGTGTCCCAGTGCCTCTAATGCCTCCTGTTGCAAACGGAGCATTTTTCTGGCATACGAATAGAGGATTTTGCCGGACTCAGAAGTCCTGATCTCACGGCCGCCGGGCAGGGACGACC
Organism: Deltaproteobacteria bacterium; assembly: GCA_026388715.1. GTDB lineage: Bacteria > Desulfobacterota > Desulfobulbia > Desulfobulbales > Desulfocapsaceae > UBA2270. The sequence goes on along the minus strand of JAPLJF010000006.1, from coordinate 94,899 downwards.
AGGTAAGCGAGCTGGACGGGAAACTCCGAGTGTCGCTCGAGCCAGGGGTGGCGGAAGAGCGGCCAAGCCGGTTGATCAGGCGCTGTCCGGTTTCCTGTTCCAGGGCGCGGATATGTTCACTGATGGTTGGCTGGGAAAGAGACATGGCCGTAGCGGCCCTGGTAAAACTTTTTAACTCAATGACCTTGCAGAAGACGGCAAGTTTATGGAGATCCATGATTTTTCCTTGGGCTATCGGGTTTGATGGTGGTTGTGATTCTCACGATGTTTTTTCTTTCCAGAAAATTATTTTTTTATAAAATTTTACCATAAAAAGGCCTTGTCGGATAGGAATTATCTATTTGACCAATAGGATGGCATGGGCTATTTTGAAAAAAAGTTCCAGCTGTTCGTGTCTTGGAAAGGAGTGAAGTTGCGATGAACCAGATAGATTGTAGAGGGTTGGGTTGTCCGGAGCCGGTGTTGCGGGCCAAGGCTGCGCTGGAACAGGGGGCAAAATCTTTTGAGATTCTTGTCGATAATGAGGCCGCCAGGGATAATGTGGTACGTTTTGGTCACAGCCGAAACTGCATGGTGGAGTTGACAACGCTTCCAGGTGGCTCCTTTCGATTGAGTTTTTCGGCAGATACCAGGGAAGATGCCGGGCCGTCTGTCCCTTTTGACGAGGCTGATTACCGGTGTGAGATTCCAGGCGGGCTGCCGGTTGGTAGCAATCTGGTTTATGTGATTGCCTCGGACTGCATGGGACGGGGCAGCGACGAGCTGGGCTGGGCCCTGTTGCAGACCTATGTCGCCACGATAAAAGATGTCTCCCCCCAACCCAGCCGGATTCTTTTTTATAACGGCGGGGTCAAGCTGGTGGCGACTGCGGGCAAGGCCCTGGAGGCCCTGCAGGCCCTGGAGAAGAAAGGGGTGAAGATCTTATCCTGTGGCACCTGTCTTGATTTCTTCAAACTTGCAAAGAATCTGCAGGTGGGGACGACCACGAATATGTATGAGATCATGGACAGCATGGCCAGCGCCGACAGGGTCGTCAGTCCTTTCTGATCCCTTCAGCTCTCAACCGTTCCTTCTTTTCATCAAACCGCATGATCCTGACGACCTGAAAGATGTCTTTGGGGTCATGTCCTGTTTTCAGCTCGACACGCGCCCCGTTTCTTCCTGCACCCAGAATCTCGGTCAGGGCGCGCAAGATAGCTCGATGGTCTCCACCGGCTCCACTGCGCCATCTTTTTCAAGGTAGATCGTTTTGGTGGCGAAGCAGATGGTGATGGCGTTTGGCGCTGGTTCAGCGGGTTTGAGCCTGGGCTGGACTCTCTATTTGAGGTTATGGGTATTGATAGGGAATAAAGATCTGAGCCAGATCCGGCACGCATCGATCCTTGCTTCTCTGGTCAGGATCTGGTGAATCTGGGGCGCGGCCTCCTGAAAGTTTAAGCGTTGTCCGGGGTGGATCGCCTCACAGAAGAGGATATGAAAACCTTGTGTTGTCTGGATGATTGGACTGATCTCTCCTGCGGCAAGTTGAAAAAGGGCATGATCGAGGGTGGGACAGAGCTCACCGGGGCTGATTCGGCCTAGATCGCCGCCATCGCTCGCGGTTGTACAGTCAGAATGAAGTTGGGCCTCCCGGATAAAGCTCTGGGGCCGCTCTTCTACTATTTTTGGCGGGAGCGGCACGCGGAGTCTCGCTTCCGGTTCGCTTGCCTGATCGTCCATGCCCTTCTGCTTGTTTTGCAGGCGGGAGTGAATGCGCATTGTGCGGTACAGCAGCGCATCTTTCGGCAGATGCGAGTATCTGTTCTCGGTACTGATGAGGATATGACGGGCACTGCGTTGTTCTGGGAAAAAAAATGATCCTTGATGGCTATTGTAATAGTCTTGTATTTCTTGATGGCTTACGGGTGGGGCATAATAGGCAACTCTGGCTAAAATAGTCTCTACCTTCAGGTCATTACCCAGGACGGTGAAGAATTCATCTGGTCGCAGGTTGTTTTTTTGGAGGTGGAGGAAAAAATTTTCTTCACCTCCATGCTCTGTCTGGATTGAGCGAAAGATGGTTTGAATCAGTTTATCAGGAATTACAACCCCACAGGCCGCCTCAGACAGGAGGATCTGTTCATGCAGGGTTATCTGATGGTAGGCCTGTTGATATGCCTCCGCATATTCTTCTGGGGTAAGTTCAATAACCTCTTTCTCAAAAGCCTGAAAAGCAAACTTCATGAGATGAAAGGCCAGAGTCGGTTCAATCTGCTTGGAGAGTATGAATTGCATAGTGACCTCTTCTTGCGTCCGCCAGATAACACATACAAGCCGTTACGAAATAACGTGTTTCTTGAGCCTCTTTCGATTGTTACAGTAATTTTTGAATGACGGCCTATGGATTCAAGGATCATTCCCAGGCTATACTTTTATTGTAGCGCATCATCAGCGGGAAATAAAATTTTAATTGCGGAGTGCGAATAAATTACGGAAGAGGAGGCGGAAAGGAGAATGAAAGGGACGCATGAGAGTATAAAAAAAGCGGGTAGGCTATTGCGAGTGTTAAGAACACAGTGGTGTAGACATAAACCAAGCAAGGCGATAACGTACCTCGGTAAAATGGTTCCTTTGGCGGGGATGCGCCGCCAAAGGAACCATGGGTATCTCTTGATTTCTTGGTCAGTTTTGCCTGTTCAGACAGAGGCGAAGAAAATATCGTCTTTCATAAGCTCCCATTGCTTTTCATATTCCATGATATAGGCAACCTTATCAACAAATTCCGGGGTGTAGCCGAAACGTCTGAGAAGGTGAAAGCCGACCTCGATTCCCGAGGTGATGCCCCCGCCGGTGATTATACGGCCGCTGTCCACCACCCGATGCTTGTCGATCCTGCACTTGGGGGCAATCAGGGCCAGTCGGTCTATTGGCACCATGGGTTCGTTCGGGTCGCCGTTTTTGCGGTTGGTAGCGGCGATATTGTCAAGCAGTCCTGCGGCACCATAGATCCAGGAGCCAGTGCAGACGCTGACCAACAGCATTGATTCGGGCAGATTTTTGACAAATGAAAGCAGCCTTGTGTTGTGCATCTCAGCCCGGGTGCCAATGCCGCCGGGGATAAGAAAGGCGTCCATGGCTGGATTATGGTCCAGTTCGTACTTTGGTGTTACCCGCAGGCTGCCCGTTGCTACGGCTGGCTGCAACGAATCGCCGACCAGGAAGGTCTCAAGCTCCGGGTCCATGCGGCGGGCCACGGCAAATACCCCGGTAGGGCCTGCCCAGTCGATAACCTCAGCTCCGTCAAAGATGTAGATTCCTAAACGTTTTTTCATGATAGACTCCTTTTTTGAAATTACCAAGACAGAAAGGTCTGTCTTGGTTGAGTGAAAGAGCAGCAAATTTTGCTGCATGGTTGCAGAATATTTACCTTGCGTGACGGCTTAAAGACAGACAGGTCTGTCCTGTGGCGGTCAAAAAAATATCAGTGTTTAACCAGGCGATCTGCGGCCTGACGGGCGGCATCAATGGGCCAAATCTGACCGTAGTTTTGACTGGCGACAATAGCGCCTTCCACCAGGACATAGAGCATATCGACGATCTGCTGCCGATCAGTGTCCAGCGGGGTGGTGCCGGAATCCTCAACCTCGGCCAGTAGACGGCTGATATACCCTTTAAGAGAATCCTTGTGCCGGACAACCTCGTTGCGGATATCCGAGTCCAGACAGGGGATCTCTGAGGCGATGTTTAAAAAGGCGCATCCCCGGAAATCACAATTGCTCATCCAGTCCCGGATAAAGTCAAATATCCCTAAAAGACGAGCCAATGGGGTTGGTCGGCTGTCGACGCTTTTCTTGAGCCAGTCCATCCAGATGGTATGCCGAGCCTGGAGATAAGCGACACAGAGTTGTTCCTTGGAAGGAAAATGATTGTAAAAGGTCGCCTTGGCAACGTTGGATTCGGCAATGATCTGGTTGATGCCGGTGGCGCGAAATCCCTGCTGGTAAAAGAGGCGCAGGGCGGTTTCAATGATGCGCTGCCGGGGATTTTTTTCGATTTCAGACATGGCATGAATATAAACCAGACAGACTTGTCTGTCAAGTGTATTTTACAATCTTTTGCTTGAGGCGCCACAGATGGGGCATCCTTGCATCGACAGCGGTTTTTCCAGCCGGCATTCCGCCAGCAGTTGTTCATTATTGAATATTTCAACCGTTGGTCCGTCCGCCTTGACCTCTCCCTGATGAAGAACAATCGTGCGTTCGCACAGTTCGATGACCATGTCAAGATCATGACTGGTAAAAATCCGGGTATGTTGAAAGTCTTTGAGTAAACGGATCAGCTGGCGCCGCGAAAACGGATCGAGACCGTTTGTCGGTTCATCCATGACCAGGATATCCGGTGACATCGACAGCACAGTGGCAATGGCCACCCGTTTCTTCTCGCCGCCGGAAAGATGATAGGGCGGTTTTTGGGCGAGGTGTCTGGCCCCTACTTTTCCCAGGGCCTCATTTACCCGTTGTCGCACCTCCTCTTCCGGAAGTCCGAGGTTGCAGGGACCGAAGGCGACGTCCTCATAAACAGTGGGCATGAAGAGCTGGTCATCCGGATCCTGGAACACCATCCCCACGGTCCGTCTGATCTCCGGCAGGGTCGCCTGGGTTAGCGGGAAGCCACCGATCCTTACCTCCCCGACAGTTGGGGCCAGATAGCCATTGAGGTGCAGCAGGAGCGTTGATTTGCCGGCACCGTTGGCGCCGATAATCGCCACTGATTCCCCGTGATGAATGGTAAAAGACAGATCATCCAGGGCAACGGTGCTATCGGCATAGACATGCTTGAGGCCTTTCACCTCAACAATATGATGACTCATGAAAATAATCCTGTAAAAGCAGCGCCGAGTATCCCGGTTACATCCTCGGTGCGTAGAATGATAAAAACCAGGGACCAGCCGATGACATAGAGATACTCATTGCAGCCGAATCTGTTTATCTGCCGGGAGTGAAATTCTCCGGAAAACCCACGCACCACCATGGCCATATGGATACGCTCGGCCCGGGCCCAGGTCCTGATCAGGAGATGACCGATCAGGGGGCCGAAGCTGCTGAAGCCCAAACCTTTTTTGCCGCAGGCCCTGAGCTCCCTGGCCCGTGTGGTGCGGGCGGCCTCTTCGGTGAGCACAAAGATATACCGGTAGAGGAAAAGGAGCTGGATGGTAAAGACCCTGGGCATGCCCAGGCGATTGAGGGCGTGACAGACAGAGATGAATCCGGTCGTGGCGATCAGGATAATGGCGCTGCCAACGGTCAGGGCGCTTCTGCCCATGATGGAAACAAGAGAAATCCATCCCCCTGAGATGGCGACAGGGCCGAGTATCACCTGGATTTCTCGATCAAACAGGGGATTGAACAAGCCCACGAAAAGGGCAAGCGGCAGGATTGTCGCTATTTTTTTAAGGATATAGCTGATCGGCAGGTTGCTGAGGGCCAGGGTGATGACCGGGAAAAACAGAAAAGGGGTCAACTCTGCCAAGGCATATCGATTATAAGAAACCACCATAATAATAAAAAACAGGGTGGTGACAACCTTGGCCCTTGCATCAAGGCGATGGATTATTGAATCACCTGTTGCCAGGAGATCAAGGCGTTTTAGATCAAGTACAGTACCATCAATGGAGCGCATTCCTTTCCTTTATTCAGAAGAGAGGGGTTTAGGTTGAAGGTTGAAGGTTGAAGGCGGAAGCGCAAGTGGAAAGTTGACCTCAAGCCATTCAGAAACAGCCGGAAAAGATTGGCTGTTTCTTTGAAGTGGCATAAGGTGCCGTAGTAAAATAAGCAAAAAAGCATTGCTCATTTCATAACGGCACCTAAAATCTCCAAGTGACCCCTGCAAGCGCAGTGTAGTCGGTCTCGGCACCATTAAGCCCGTATTTGATTCCGCAATCGAGATCAAGCTCCTCTGACAGGGCGTAGATCATGCCTGCCAGGAAGAATGCGGGGTCGTTGCCGGCAAGTTCGTCTGTGTTGCTTTCAACGCCGAGGTTGGCAACCGCCTTGAGATTATCAGTCATGGCAAAAGTGGAAGCGATGGATGCATGCCAGATGTCCTTCTCTTCATTCAGGGTGTTTTCATTTCTGATATAGCCGAGGTTGAGATGGAAGGCCCACGGATTCATTTCCTTGGAGATAATGGAAAAGAGGCGGTAGGACACCTTTCCTGCGCCGAATTCCGTTTCGTCGTCCCCGGTGGGCAGGGTGATTCCTGGTTTGATGGCAAGGCTCAAGTCGTCATGCTCATAGAACCGCCATTTCATCTCGATGGAGGTATCGGAGAAGCCATTATCGGTCATGATGGTTGTGTCATCCGTGGTCCTGATATGTTGATAGGGGAGGCCGACAATAAGATCCATTGATTCGTTCAGCCCATAGGAGAGGCTTGCGGCTCCCTGCGTTGTTTCTGTGGTAACCCCATCTTCCTTTTCATGTTCATACTCGCCGTTCATTTCCAGTTGGGCCTTGCCGCCGCCTATGGTGCCCGCGTCGTCGGTAATCAGCGGGTGGGCGGCAAAAGCAGCAGCTGGACAGGAGAGGATGCTGCAGAAGAGGACATACACCGACAGAGGGTGGATGCTGTGTGATACTGTAGAACCATGTGGAAATTTCATTAGTTGCTCCGGTGTTCCCTGAACAGGCTGTGTCAGCAGAATCTGTGATAACAGAGAGGTGCTGACAACTTGCCCCAACTATTTGATATGATGATTGTCCCTGAAAATCTTCAGCCTTCAGCCCCTTTACAGGATTTTTTTCTTCTCAGGAAGAAGCCGATGAGGACGACCATGGTAAGGGTAAGCAGGGAACCGACGCCTCCTGATACACTGGTGCCAAGTCGCCCACTGGTATCCTGCCCTTCCTTGCCGGCCGTGGCTACTTCGGTTGCCGCCTTCTCACCCTGTTTTGATGGAAAGGAATAATTGGCAAGAAAGGCGGTTTTCCCCTGGATGGCTGCCAGGACATGATGCAGGGATTGTTCTGTCCCGGTCACCTCGCCAGCGCCTGTGACTTTGGCAATCGACCATTCCAGGCCATCCGGATTTTCCGAGGCATACCAGGAGAGGACGCCCCCTGTTAAGAAGGTTAGCGTGAGAAAGGCCAGGACGATATTGCGCACGGAGATATTGCCAAGAGGCCGGGTCTCCATGGCGCTTTGCGGTATCTCCGGTCGTGCCGTATAGACGAAAGAGACTACTGTCGCGGTGACGAGTCCCTCGACAAACCCGATGGCAAGGTGGATCGGCTGCATGAGGATAACAAAGGTGGTGAAAGGCAGAGCAGAGATGCCTGAGGCGACTGTTTCGAGAACCACGGAGAAGGCCCCGAGCTGGAGCGCGACGATAACCCCGATAATCGAGGCGATTGACAGCCTCGTCGGTGACGGCTGGTGGCCGATTATTTTCTTGTAGATAAGGGGGTACGCGATAAAAGCGGGGAATATCCCCATATTGAAGATATTGCAGCCAAGGGCCAGGATTCCGCCATCGGCAAAGAACAGGGCCTGGATTACCAGAACCGACGCTATCGTCAGGAAGGCCGCATGCGGTCCGAGCAGGATCGCCAGCAGGAGTCCACCACCGATATGGCCGCTGGATCCGGTGGCGGGAATGGTGAAGTTGATCATCTGGGCGGCAAAGATAAAGGCGCCCAGCACCCCCATCAGCGGGATCTTACGATCATCCAGATCCTTTTTGATCTTTGTGGAACAATAGGCAATCGTCCCCGCTGTCACACCCCACATTGTTATTCCCACCGCAGGCGATAAAAGAGCGTCAGCCATATGCATAGTAGGTGCCTCCTGAATTGTGCATTTTAAGTATTACAAATTAAGATAATGTCATACTTTCTGAGTACGTTATTTGAGTTTGAGTGTCAATAGAAATATTACAAATTTAAATAACGTCATACGGCGTGAATACGCTGTTTCAATTTGAGTGTCAAGAAAAATAGCTGGAGGGGACAGCCGGTATATCGTGTTAAAGATGCTGATCGGTAAGTCTGAGGATAACGGCATTGGCGATGATGAGACCGAAGATGCCGGTCAGGGTGGGCAGACTGCCGAGGCTGCGCCGCTGCCGTCCCCGGTCACCAAAGGGCGTGTCCGTGTCCGGCGGCAGCTCTTCCGGTTCCTGGTAATGGTAGGTAACGGCTTCCGTGGAAAAGACGCAGGAGATGCCCCGTTCGATCCCGGCGCGCCTGAGTCGCTGGCGCAGACGTTTGGCCAGGGGGCAGTTTTTGGTGTCCATGAGATCGGCGAGCCGGATCTGGGTGGGATCGCTGCGCAGGGCCGCCCCCATCGACGAGATAGTGGGGATGCGGCGGGTGTGGGCCGCGGTCAGCAGTTGCACCTTGGGGTTCATGGAGTCGATGGCATCGATCAGGATGTCGGGCGCCGGGGTCAGGATCTGATCCAGGGTTTCATCACCGGCAAACAGTTGCAGGGCCTCCACCTGGCATCGGGGGTTGATGGCCGCAATCCGTTCCCTGGCCACCTCGACTTTGGGGCGGCCGAGTGTGGTGTCGAGTGCCATGATCTGGCGGTTGATGTCTGATGGCTGGATAGTATCAAAGTCAACTAGGCGCAGCCGGCCGATCCCGGCCCGGGCCAACCCCTCGGTGACATGACCGCCGACCGCGCCGACCCCGACGATGGTGATGAAACTTTGCTGCAGTATCTGGAATCGTTCCTCACCGAGGAATGATTGTATCCGTGAAAATCTCTCCATTTTTCCATATCTCCTGGCGGAATTCGTCGAGGGGCATTTTCCGCATCGTGGCTGCCAACTTGTAAAGTTGGGTGATGGCGGCAGGTTCGTCGCAAATCACTGTTTGGTCATGAGAGCCAGGGGGCAGTTGTCTGTTGGGTTGAGCTGGCGCGTCTGTTTCCAGGAGCAGGTTGGCAAGCGGGGTTTCCAGAAAGCGGAGGTGGAGTTTGCCGTCGGTGGCCAGCCAGCCGGAAAAGGAGATGAAACAACCAAGTCTGAGCAGCCGTTGCAGGGTCTCGCGCGAGCCGGTAAAGGAATGAATCATGATCGGTGGCAGCGGGGCTGCGAATTGTTCCAGCATCTCCAGCAGTCTGCCCCAGGCCTTGACGCAGTGGATGACCAGAGGCCGTTGCAGCTCCGAGGCCATCTTGAGCTGGGTCAGGAAGATCTGTTGTTGCCTGCCAAAATCAGCCCGGCAGCATTTATCCAGTCCGGTCTCGCCAATTCCTGCCGGCACCTGCTGCAGCAGGGACAGGAGTCTTTCCTCCCATCCGGTCACCGCAGTTTCCGCAAACCAGGGATGGATGCCCAGGAAAGGGATGATCTCGGGCGCTTCTGCTGCCAGATCAACCACCGCCTGCCAGTCTTTTTCACGGGTGGCGTTGCAGAGCATTCTGGCAACCCCGGCGTTTCTGGCCCGCTCCATAATGATATCAATCTGCGGGGCCAGGTGTTTCTCCTGCAGGTGGAGGTGGCTGTCAAGGTATCTGGCGGCTGTGGCTGTCATTCATTCCAGGAGAAGATTTTGGCGGCGATGGTCAGGCAGATGAGGGTGGTGGCGATGAGTATAAGACATTCGCTCTGGACATCGGCGAGTGTTGCCCCGTCATTCATGATCTTGCGGGCCCCGGTCAACAGGTGGGTCAGGGGGAAGATCTTGGCGATGGCCTGAATCCAGGCGGGAGAGCCTTCGAGGGAAAACCAGACCTCCGAGAGAAACATCATCGGCCAGGTGATGAAGTTGAGGATGCCGCTGGTGAACTCTTCGCTGGTGCCGCGGGCGGCCAGGACCAGGCCCATGGAACAGAGACTGAGGCCCCCCAGGAAAAAGATCAGGGCCAGGGCGCCATAACTGCCGTGCACCTGAAAGTGGAAGATCAGGTTGGAGCCAATCCAGACCACAATAATGGTGAACATGATGAGAAAGATGCGGGAGAGCATCTGGGCGCTCAGGTATTCCAGAGGGGTGAGGGGCGTGGCCTTGAGTCGTTTCAGGGTCCCGTTTTTACGATATTGCACCACCACATACCCGACCCCCCAGAGGGCGGAAAACATCATGTTCATGGCCAGGATTCCGGGGAAGAACCAATCGATGTAGCGGATCTGCACCCCTTTGACCACCTGTTTATCGGCCAGATGCTGGCTGCTGTCCAGAAAAGAGGCGAGGAAGAGTTGTTCCGCAATATAGCCTTGAGGGGAAGAATCATTGATCCAGTAGCGGTGTCCCGGTGACTGGGTGTCGAGCAGCAGGTCAATCTTGTGGTGCTGCAGTTTCTCCTCACCCGCTGCCTGACTGGTGAAATTGATGAACTGGAGGTATTTCCCCTGTTGAAAAGAGAGGGGCACCGTGCTTCCCGTGAAATCAATCTGGGCCTTGGCAGACCAGACGCCGATCTTGAACTGTTGATGCTCCTTGCCCCCAAAGATGAGACCAAATCCGACAATAATCAGGAAGGGAAAGGCAAAGTTCCAGCCAAAGGCGGCCCGGTCGCGGAAGAATTCGTGATTTCTGGCCGTAAACATGGCCCACATGCGTTTGAAGTTCATAATAAAAAGAGCGTGTAAATGTTTGAGGTATCTTTCATGCAGCTTTTTCCCTGCATTTCAATCCCGCAGTCCTTTGCCGGTCAGACACAGAAAAACATCTTCCAGGTTGGGTGAGTGAACTGCCATTTCGGTCAGGTCAATATCCAAACTCAGCAATTTGCTGAGTCCGTCCGGGACATGGGTGGTTTCCAGGACAATGGTCTTGTCGCGCCGCTTCCAGGTAAAGGGCAGGGCATCCAGGTTCATTTTGAAGGCTGATTCGGGCAGGAGAATGGAGCTTCCCTTGCAATGGGTCTGGATCATGCGGGCCGGGGTGTCCCAGGCAATGATGCTGCCCATATCCATGATTGCCACTTCGTCGCAGAGGTATTCCGCCTCTTCCATGGAGTGGGTGGTCATGATAATGGTCTTTCCTTCCGCTTTTATGTTGCGGACAATATCCCACAGATTCCGGCGCGACTGCGGATCAAGGCCGGTTGACGGTTCATCGAGGAAGACCAGACGCGGCTTGTTGATCAGGGCGAGGGCCAGCATCAGTCGTTGCAGTTGGCCGCCGGAGAGCTGGTTGTTCCGTCTTTTGAGAATGGGAGTCAGGTCGCAGCGCTGGATCAGAAGGTCAAGATCTTCAGGATGCTGATACAGTTTGTGGAACGAGAGCAGGGTTTCTTCTACCGTCAGAAAATTGAGCAGTGAGGTGTGCTGGAACTGGATCCCGATCTCTTCGCGGAATGATGCGCCCCGTGGCTGTCCCTGGTACAGGATCTCACCACTGCTGGCGGCAATAATATCCTCGACGATCTCCATGGTGGTGGTCTTGCCGGCGCCGTTTGGCCCCAGCAGGCCAAAGCAGATTCCCTCTTTGACGGTAAACGAGGCATCGGTTACCGCTGCATTCTCTCCGAAGACTTTTTTGAGATTTATTACTTCAATTATTTGATTCATATGCAGATTGTCCATTACGCATTGGGGTGGCAATTATTTTCATGAAGACACTTTATACCATCTTGGGAGCCGTTACGAAATAGCCAATGTTTTTTGGACATTGGGAAAAAGAAGGATTTATGCTTGACATGGGAATAGTTATCAACTATTAATGATATTTATTCCTGATAAGGAGGGACGATGCCATTGCGAATGACCAACCAGCGGATAATAATATTTGAGGAATTAAAAAAAAGCAGACAGCATATGACCGCTGATGAGCTCTATGGGATCGTCAGAAAAAAAATGCCAAAGATCAGCCTGGCTACGGTTTACCGGAATCTTGAGGTCCTGTCTGGGACCGGTGTGATCGCCAAGCTTGAGGTGAGTGGCCGTCAGAGGCATTTTGACAGTGACGTGGCTGGTCATGATCATGTCACTTGTGTGCAATGTCACAAAGTGGAGAATGTGCTTTTAGAGGTGATAAAAGAAGATTGTCCTTCACATGGTGTGATGGATGGGTATATTATAAAAGGACGCAGGTTAGAATTTTTTGGGCTGTGTCCCCAATGTCAGAAAAAAAACAGAGTAATGAAAGGAGACAAGACGATGGGATGTGGATGCGGATGTGCGAAAAAAGAGCTGACAGATGAGCAGAAAAAGGTTTTGCAGGCCATGGCTGATTGTGTTGGCCCTTGTGCCGCCAAGGATATTGCGGCAGCCACCGGTCTTGATACCAAGATGGTCAGTGGCAAGATCGCTGATCTCAAGAAGCAAGGCTATGTTGACAGTCCTGAGCGTTGCAAATATGGCATTACCGCTGAAGGGCGGACGGCCATGAAGGGTTGAGCAGGACCCTGATAAAAACTGATAAATTAATCAACTACTCATCAATAAAATAAGGAAAAAAGACAATGAACCCACTTGTAACCAATGAAGCCCCTGATTTTAAAGCTATTGCCGTAATGCCGGATAATTCTTTCAATGAGGCGTTCACCCTCTCCGCCCTGCGTGGCCAATATGTGCTGCTGTTTTTTTATCCCCTGGATTTCACCTTTGTCTGTCCTTCCGAGATCCTGGCCTTTAACAAGGCCCTTGGCCAGTTTAAGGAGCGCAACTGTCAGGTGGTGGGTGTGTCGGTTGACTCTCATTTTACCCATCTGGCCTGGAAAAATACGGCTGTGAATGACGGTGGTATCGGCAATGTCCAGTTTCCTCTGGTCGCTGATTTGGATAAAAGCATTGCCCTGAACTATGGGGTTTTGCTGCCCATGGGCATTGCCCTGCGCGGTCTGTTTGTTATTGACAAGGAAGGTGTGATCCGCAGTCAGGTGGTCAATGACCTGCCGCTGGGCAGAAGTGTGGATGAGGCCCTGCGGGTCCTTGATGCCCTGCAGTTTACCGAGCAGCATGGCGAGGTCTGTCCGGCTAACTGGAAAAAGGGTGATGATGCCATGACCCCGACGGCTGCCGGTGTGGCCCGTTATCTTACTGATCATGCCAATGATTGATGGCGGCCATCCCGTTAATGATTTTTTTACAAGATCGTGAATGATTGATGGTGTCAGGTGTGGGCAGCGCTGGCGGGGATAAGGACTTTTTTCTCCGGGGGCGCTGTCTGATCGAAAAAACTTTTTTATGGAGACATGATTGTGGCTGATAAATTGAATGTTTATAAATGTGAAATCTGCGGCAATATCGTTGAAGTCCTCCACGCTGGAGCTGGAGATCTCAGTTGTTGCGGTGCGCCCATGGTTCTCCAGGCTGAAAATACCGTCGATGCTGCCAAAGAAAAGCATGTGCCGGTAATTACCAAGGTGGATGGTGGCTATAAGGTGAATGTCGGCAGTGTTGCCCATCCTATGGATGCCAAACATTATATTGAATGGATTGAACTGATTGCCGGGGATTCCTGTTATCGTCAGTTTCTGAATCCCGGTGATGCCCCGGAGGCTTTTTTCCCCATAACGACAGACAAGGTTGTTGCCAGGGAATATTGTAATCTGCATGGGCACTGGAAGGCTTGATTGTGGTTTGAGTGTTTCGTAGTTTCCTAAGCCGTCGTTCAAAAATAACTGTAACATTGTAACACCATGAATGGCATAAGGGGCCGTAATGAAATGGACCAAAATGTAATGGTTATTTCGTTACGGCCCCTAAATTTCTTATCTTCAAGGAGAATATGATGGCAGCGCCGGAGGAAATGTATCAGTGCCAGATGGTAAATTGTGGGTATATTTACAATCCGGACAAGGGTGATCGGAAGGGAAAGATTGCCGCTGGCACTCAATTCAAGGATCTCCCCGATGATTGGCGCTGTCCGGTCTGTGGGGCAAGTAAAAAGGCGTTCAGACCCTTGGCCGGCCCGGGTTCTGTTCACGCGGAAAATGCACAGGCCCAGGCGGCCTCTGCGCAATCTTCAGGGAGTACAGGTGCCATGCAAAAATATCGATGCAATATATGTGGGTATGTTTATGATCCGGCAGTGGGCGAGCCCGCCGCCGGGATTGCTCCCGGGACAGCTTTTGAGGATGTTCCCGATGACTATGAGTGTCCGGTCTGTGGGGCAACAAAGAACGATTTTACCGCAATTTGATCTCGCGTCTGTTCCTCCAAGATGCTGGTGCTGGAAGATATAAAAAAAGAAGGCCTTCCCCTCCTGATGATATGTCAGGGCATCCGGGGACGGCGAAATATATTGAACAAGGGTTTGCAATTATAAATTTCTGACAGGAGGGCAAGACGTTGAAGCCGATTAAAATTGCCGAAAATATTTACTGGGTTGGGGCCATTGACTGGGATATTCGTGATTTTCACGGATATTCCACCAACAGGGGGAGTACATATAATGCCTTTCTGATCATGGATGAGAAGATTACCCTCATTGACACGGTCAAGAGTTCCCATAAATCCGACCTTATCGCCCGTATCAGTGAGATTGTTGATCCGGAAAAGATTGACTATATCGTGGTCAATCATGTGGAGATGGATCATTCCGGTTCTCTTCCTGATATGATTGAGCTGATCAAACCGGAGAAGATCTTCTGTTCCACCATGGGGCAGAAGGCCCTGGTGCAGCATTTTCACCGGGAAGACTGGCCCTATGAGATTGCCACGCCGGGCAAGGATATCAGCCTGGGCGCTAAAACCCTGTCATTTCTTGAGACCCGGATGCTGCACTGGCCGGATTCCATGTTCACCTATGTGAAAGAGGATAAACTCCTCTTCTCCAGTGATGCCTTTGGCATGCATCTTGCGACCAGTGAGCGTTTTGATGATGAGGTTGATCCGGCCATTCTGCTGGACGAACTGACCAAATATTACGCCAATATCCTGACCCTTTATTCACCCCTGGTGAATAAACTGATCGCCAAGATCAAAGAGATCGGACTTGATGTCAAGATGATCGCCCCTGATCATGGTGTCGTCTGGAGAAGCAACCCCATGATGGCCATTGAGGCCTACGATTGCTGGAGTCGGAATGAGGGTAAGGGCAATGCCCTGATCATTTATGATACCATGTGGCATTCCACCGAGAAGATGGCGAAAGAGGTGTCACTTGGCCTGCAGGATGAAGGGATCTCGGTGAAGCTGCTTAACCTGCGGTACAATCATCGCAGTGATGTTATGAAGGAGGTGCTTGATGCCAGCGCCATTATCCTCGGTTGTCCCACTCTCAATAATGGGTTGTTGCCGAGAATGGCCGGGTTCCTTATGTATATGCGCGGTCTGCGGCCCACAAACAAGATCGGCGCTGCTTTTGGCTCCTATGGCTGGTCGGGTGAATCGGTGAAACTGCTCAATGAGGCGATGACCGAGATGAAGTTTGATCTGGTTGATGGGGGCATCAAGGTGAAATATGTCCCTGAGGCCAGTGATCTGGCCACCTGTGTTGAGCTTGGCCGTAAGGTTGGTCAGGCCCTGAAGGCCAAAATGGTGGTTTGATGATTTTTAATCCAAGCCGGTAAAAAACAATATCGACATCTGAAAGCCAGAACGGCAAAAGGGCCGTAACGGCCCCTAAGGAGTGAGTATGAAAATACAGATAGATAAAAATGTTGTTGAATTCCTGCCGGAAAATGAGCAGGAGACCGCATCCCTGGAGACCCTGTGGCGGATGGTGGTCGATTGCGCCCATGACAACAAGCGGTTGAACGCCATTGGCGAATATATTCCGATGAAGCAGAATCTGGCCAGATTTGTGATTGAGGGAGCTCCTGGCGCAACTACCTATACTGAGGACAAGGCGGCAGAGAAGTGCACGGTGATCTGTACCACCTGTAATAAATACATGCGGCTCAAAGGTGGAGACTTGGTGCCAATGTGTTGCGGACGTCCCATGGAAACGGCTGATTAAAAGACTTCCTATCCAACATGTATGCGCCAGCCGAAGAGATCGTGCAGATTGTTGATCGGGACAACAAGATGACGGATGTCCTGCCCCGTCATCTCATGCGCAGTCGTGGCCTGATCCATCGGGCGAGCTATATCCTGGTCTTCAATAACAAGCAGCAACTCTTTGTCCAGAAAAGAACCACCACCAAGGATATCTATCCTGGATACTGGGATGTGGCCGCCGGCGGTGTGGTTCTGGCTTCGGAGTCCTATGAGCAGTCCGCGTCCCGGGAGCTGGCGGAAGAGCTTGGCATCTCCGGGATTTCCCTCATCCCGCTTTTTGATCACTATTTTGAAGACGCCACCAACCGGGTCTGGGGGCGGGTCTTTCGCTGTACCCATGAAGGCCCGTTCACTTTGCAGCCGGAAGAGGTTGCTGATGGGCGCTTCATGTCAGTCCCGCAGATCCTGGAATCCAGTCTGCGTGAACCCTTCACCCCTGATGGCCTTCTCATTCTGCAACAAATTTAGAGGCCGTTATAAAAAGAGCAAAGCTTTTCTTGCTCTTTTTATTTACGGCCTCTTATGCCGCATCCAAGAAACAGTAATCTTTACTGCTGTTTCTTGGTGTGGCGTCTATCAAATTACATCTGCCGGAGATCATACAAGAGACCGTTACGAAATAAACAGTGGTGCTTTTTTGCTTATTTTATTACGCAGGCCAGGGATGGCCCAGCGGCGCCTGGCAGATAACCTACAAGGAGCCGTTACGAAATAACTATTACATTTCTGACCATTTTGTTACGGCTCGATATGCCGTTTTGGACAGCCGATGGCGTAGATGATCGGGAACGGCGAACGAGGCGAGCCACGTCTTCGTATTTCCCATTCGTAGGGGGCTCCTGTGAGGGATTCGGTCATCGCCGTCAATTCCTCGGTGGTATAGGAGCGCAGGCAGGAGATGATGCCATCGACCATGACGATGAGCGGAACCACCGGCAACAGATAGGTTAGCAGGAGCCGCGACCAGCGAAAGGGGCGGATCTTTGGTGTATGCAGCAGGACGAAAAAGGGAGCTGTGAGCATGGTGAGAACGGTGACGAGCCGCCGGTCGGTCATCTCGAAGATGCCGATTCCTTGTCCGGAGTCCACCGCGTCCTGAAGCACCTGATGAGCCTGGATTGGGGAAAAATGGTGGAACGAACCGAACAGTGTTCTAAAGCCGGTGAGTTCCTTCGGGAGGGCGCAGGCATCAAGAGGTCCTTCCCTGAAGTCGATTACCCCGCCGGAAAGATCGCGGCTCAGGCGAAAGGCCGCCAGATTCGGGTAGCGGTCGGTCAGAATGATCCGGAATGACCCCCCGAAGGCACGGTTGATTGTTCCATAAAGTCCTTGCCAGGGCCCGCAGCCACCGGAACAAAGGTCTATGACCTGTCGGGCGTCAACCCTTTGCAGGAAATAGCAGAGTGTCGGCAAAAGAGGCGTGTACTGCCACCAGTGGTTGGTGGAGTATTGGAGAAAATCGGTCACAGCGTTGCGGATCACCCTGGGACACCAGGGCTGGTCGTTGATCTCTCCAAGCTGTATTTGTCTGAGGATGAGCATTTGCTTTTTGTGGTCTCGGCCAGAACCAGGAAAAGGTCTCATGGCCTTGGGCAAATTTTATATTTTATTGATCCGAAAGGCAGGTAATGCGGAAAACCAGGGTTGATGCCTTCAGACCCATCTCTTCTGCACTTGCAAAAGCGACCGCTGTAGCTATCCAATGATTGTCACTCTTTAGCCGACCCCCCCATGGAAATCAATCTCTTTTCAATGATCTTGTCAGGAATAGTGCCGGGGCGATCCTTGGCGTCAGCGACACTGGGGGAGGTAAGTGAAGACTCCGGTCATGGTCTGCGAATGGAATGGTTATTTGTAACGGCTCCTAATAATCTGGAGTTTGCAACCTTAAAATGGTATAGTTTCTCTCCTTAAGCTGTTGGAATAAAATAACTGTTACATTTATATGGCAAGAACGGCATAAGGAGCCGTAACGAAATCGTTAAAAATGGAACAGTTATTTAGTAACGTGGCTCCTTGTATTTTATCTGCCAGACGCCACTCAAAGAAACAGCCAGTAAAGATTGGCTGTTTCTTTGAAGCGGCATAAGGTGCTGTAATAACATAAGCAAAAAAGCACTGCTTATTTCATAACGGCACTTAAACACAGGGGCGTCCCGATTGGTTTTCCCATCGGTACGCTGGAATGATCTGATAAATTTAACATCACCGTAAGGCATTGAATGATAAAAGCATTTCTTAAAAAGGCCGGAAACAAACTCAGGAATATTGCCAGATCCGGCAAAAAAGAGCATGGAAATCCGGCCATCGTGCAGCCTGTGTCCCAACCTGCTGCCCACCAGGAATTACTGCCGGACCAGGCCGCCTTGTCAGAGCAGCAGTTAGAATCTCCGGCAGGAGAGGCCGGATCCCGGCTGCGTCGTCCCCGTCCAAAGAGAGAGCGGCAGGAACCCGAGTGGGACCTTGCCCAGTTTCCTGTTGAGCCGGTTGCGGGCAAGACCAGGTTCCATGATCTTGATCTACCCCTTTCCCTGATGCACGCCATTGCTGATCTGGAGTTTCAATTCTGTACCCCTATTCAGGCCCAGGCCCTGCCTGATGCCCTTCTTGGCAAGGATCTTATCGGTCGAGCCAGCACCGGCACCGGCAAAAGCGCGGTCTTTCTGATCGCCATTTTCACCAGATTATTGCAGGAACAAGAACGGGGCAAAGCGGCACCAGTGGGTACGCCGCGGGCCCTGATCATTGCCCCGACCCGTGAGCTGGTCATCCAGATTGCCAAAGATGCCAAGGACCTGGCCAAATATACCTCCCTGAGGATCGTCTCGGCTTATGGCGGCACCGATTATCGTAAACAAGAAAAAAGTTTGACCGAGCAGGCTGTGGACGTGGTGGTAGCCACCCCTGGTCGGCTCCTTGATTATGAAAGTAAGAAGATCATCAACCTGAATCGGGCCGCCATCATGGTCATTGATGAGGCCGACCGGATGCTCGATATGGGTTTTATCCCCGATGTGCGCCGGATTATCTACAAAACTCCCCCAAAAGAGAAGCGCCAGACCATGCTCTTTTCGGCGACCTTTACCGATGAGGTCAAGCAGCTCTCGGCCCAATGGTGTCGAGAGCCGATTACCGTTGAGACCGAATCTGATCAGGTGGCAGTCGACACGGTGCAGCAGATTGTCTATCTGACCACGACTGCCGAGAAATTTACGTTGCTCTACAATCTGATCGCTCACAAGGAACATGAGCGGATTATGATCTTTGCCAATATGAAGAATGAGGCCAGACGGCTCAGTGAGCGTCTGGAGCGTCACGGTGTCAAATGCACCCTGCTCACCGGTGATGTCCCGCAGGAAAAAAGGACGTCGCGGCTGGAGGCCTTCCGTGAAGGGCGGGTCAAGGTGATGATTGCAACCGATGTGGCCGGGCGCGGCATTCATATTACCGGCATCAGCCATGTCATCAACTACACCCTGCCTTATGAACCGGAGGACTATGTGCACCGGATCGGCCGCACCGGACGGGCCGGGGTCTCGGGGATTTCAATTAGTTTTGCCTGCGAGGAAGATGCCTTTGTCCTGCCCGAGATTGAGGCCTATATCGGGGAGACCTTGCACTGTATCCAGCCGGATGAGTCTCTGTTGGTTGCCGTACCGGCAGGCCAGGCCAGGCCGAGTGGCGCGGGCGACAGGGATGGCTCACGAACGACCGCAGGCCATGGACGGTCCAGTGGTGCGGGAAGCAGGGGTGGATCAGGAGCAAGGAGTGGATCGTACAAAGGGAGAAGGAAATAAGCCGTTGTAAATAAATAACATGGCCCAATAGATATTCGAAACGGCATAAGGAGCCGTAACGAAAAAGTCATACAAGGCCAAGTTATTTCGTAACGGCTCCTAAGTATTCATGATTCATCTTACCAATATTACGAAACAACATGGCTCCCAGATTCTTTTCCAGGACGCCAGCCTGCAGATCCTCGCCTCCAGTCGTGCCGGGCTGGTGGGTCCCAATGGCGCCGGCAAGTCAACGATATTCCGCCTGATTACCAGGGAGGAAGAGGCGGATAAGGGCGAGATCTCCTGCGCCAAAAAGACCGTGATCGGCTATTTTTCCCAGGATGTGGGGGAGATGGCAGGGCGCACGGCCCTGGCCGAGGTGATGGCGGCGGCCGGCGAGGTCACCGAACTGGGTGAGCAGATGCGGGAAATGGAAGCATCTATGAGCTTACCCATGGACGATGAGGCAATGGCCGCCCTGCTCGAGCGGTATGGCAATGCGGTGGAGGAGTTTGAGCATCGGGGCGGGTATGATCTGGAGGCCAGGGCCCAGGCGGTGCTGACCGGTCTCGGCATTGGGCCGGATGCATACCTGCGGCCGGTGGAGTCCTTCAGCGGCGGCTGGAAGATGCGGATTGGTCTGGCCCGGATCCTGACCGTCAACCCCGATGTGCTGCTTTTAGACGAGCCGACCAACCATCTGGATGTGGAGTCGATTATCTGGCTGGAGGAGTGGCTGGCCAGTGAGTTTAAAGGGGCGCTGCTCATGACCTGCCATGACCGCGAGTTCATGAACCGGATTGTCAACCGGATCATTGAGGTGGCTGGCCAGACCGTGACCACCTACAGTGGCGATTACGATTTTTATCTGCGCGAACGGGAGATCCGGCGGGAGCAGCTCCTGGCCAGTTACCGCCGCCAGCAGGAGATGCTGGCCAAGGAAGAGGACTTTATCGCCCGCTTTGCCGCCAGGGTCTCCCATGCCGCCCAGGTGCAGTCCCGGATCAAGAAGCTGGAGAAGATCGAGCGCATCCAGTTGCCGCCCGAGCAGAAGGTCGTGCGCTTTGAGTTTACGGAACCCCCGCGCAGCGGCGATGATGTGGTGCGCATGGAAACTCTGTCCAAGGTCTGGCCCAGTGTCGCGGAATCCATGGACGGTTCAGGAGCGACCGGCCAGGAAAGGTCGGTCTTCGGCGGGGTGTCAGGGGTGATCCGCAGGCAGGAAAAGATTGCGGTGGTCGGGGTGAACGGGGCCGGCAAGTCAACCTTTCTCAAGGTGCTGGCCGGCCAGGTCGCGCCGTCAAATGGCACGGTGAGTATCGGCGCCAATGTGTTGCCTGGTTATTTCAGCCAGCATTCCATGGAACTGCTCAACCCTGATTTCACCGTCTTTGAGACGGTCCAGGCGGTCATCCCCACCGGCAATATCGGAGTGATTCGCAACCTGTGCGCCGCTTTTCTCTTTCAGGGTGACGATGTGGACAAGCGGATTGCCAATCTCTCCGGCGGGGAAAAAAGCCGGGTGGTGCTTGCCACCCTCCTGGCCCAGCCCCTGAACTTCCTGATTCTGGATGAACCGACCAACCACCTTGATATCCAGTCCCGGGAGGTTCTCCTTGAGGCCCTGCAGAAGTTTACCGGCACGGTTATCCTTGTCAGTCATGACCGGCACTTCCTGCGCCTGCTGGTGGATCGGGTCTTTGCCATAGACCACGGCGCTCTGCACACCTATGAGGGTGATTACGGCTATTATCTGAGCAAATCCGTCGAAGATGAGCTGGAACCTAATTAAAAAGAGGGCGTTCCTTATTGGTTGAAAAAATATGCAGAGAAGGATAAATACGATAACATAATAGTCCTGTTCTGCACTTGAGGTTTTCGTGCGAAGCTCTTTTCTGAAGGCGAGGCGTCAGAAAAGATAAGAAAAAACTTTTGAATCATCCATCTCTTTTTTATCAGACGACATCATGGCAACGTGTATTCCCGGTGATAACAGCTGCAAGCCTGTCAGAAACTATCGAAATGTTCCCCATTATGAAATTCAGATCATTTCTCGGTCGCCCGAGCTGGAATTCATTGCCAGTACCATCGAGTCCACCTTGTGTCATCTTGGATTCTCAGATCCGGACGTGAACTTTATGGATAAGGAAGCGGCCAGACTTCTGGAGTTATTTTTTGATCAATATCATTTCAAGGATACGAATCTGGCGTTTGCTGATACTGCGCAGGAAAAAGACCACGCCCTTCTCAGCAAGGTTATTGAGGAGGATTTGTCAGATATCCCGAAAGATGATCTGGTGCGGGTCATGGCCTTTATCCATCGTGCCATCCAGCGGAGAACCAAAGGGGGCGATGAGTATCTTCGCTTTATCAATGAATATGCCGGGGATTGAGTGGCGTGAATTTATTCTCCATCCCTTTCATTTTTCCCTGTGTGTCTTCACATAGTTAAAATCGCAGATCAGTGGGGCGTGGTCTGAGAGCCGGATGTCAGGGATATAAAAATTGACGGCCTCGAGCTCCGGGCTGTGCAGGATAAAGTCGAGTTGACGATGTGGGGCATGACTGGGGTGTGAGGGGTGGTGCATGGGGTTTGCATCTTGCAGACCTGTGGCTGCCTTAAAGAGTTCTAATTCTCTGCCGCCGCCAAAGGTGTTGAAATCTCCGGCCACGATCATTGGTTTGGTACTCTTTTGAAGCAAGCGGTGCAGGTGCTCAAGCTGCTGTTGACGGTGCCGGTATTTCAGTGACAGGTGGACGATAAAGACAACAATATCAGGAAGCTCCACTTCGATGACTAGTCGTTTAACCCCTTCATCAAAGTAATGAAAGTGATGAGCGATAATTGTTTCGCTGGTAAGCAGGGCGTTGGATTGCTTGTTGAGTACCGGCACTTTGCTGGCCAGTGAATTGTTGGCGTATTTCGTTTCAACAATATGAAATTGATGAAGTTTTTTGGCGATAATATCGGCCTGGCAACATCTTGCAGATCGATACGATCCTGAGTCCACCTCGATTAAGGCAATGATATCCGGTTTGACCGATTCGATGAATTCGACGATCTGGGTCAGGATATTGCTCGTGTGTCTGAAAAATCCAGAAAAAGGCAGCGGCAGATGGTAGCCCACACCGTGGCCGGTGGCATAACGTATGTTATAGAGGAGGAAGCGCATGGCACATGATACAGCTTTCTTGGTGGCGTGGCAATATTTAGGTGCCGTTAAGAAAAGAGCAAGTTTTTTTCGCTCTTTTCTTTTATAGCACCTTATGCCGCTTAAAGGCAAAATCCAATCTTTTCCGGCTGTTGCCTTTAAGCGGCGCCTGGCAGATTGCGGAAATGAAACAAATAAATAAGTGCAAATCAGGGAAGAGAGCATGACCACCATAAAGATCGGATCACGGAAGAGCAGGCTGGCCATGTGGCAGACAGAGACCGTTGCCGGCATGTTGAATGAACAGGGGATGGAGACGGTGATCAGCTCCATGGAGACCAAGGGTGACAAGATCCTGGATGTGTCCATTGCCAAGATCGGCAGCAAGGGGGTCTTCACCGAAGAACTTGAGGAGCAGTTGCAGAGCGGCGCCACCGATATTGCCGTGCACAGCGCCAAGGACATGCAGTCGATGTTGCCGGAAGGGTTTGGCCTGATTGCCTTTACCGCCAGGGAAAAGGTCAATGATGTTCTGCTGGCCCTCGATAAGGGGCTCGATCTCGATGACCCGGCGAAAAAGATCCGCATCGGCACCTCTTCGGTGCGCCGTATCGCCTTGCTTAAACATTATTATCCCCATATCCAGACCGTTGAGATGCGCGGCAACCTGCAGACCAGGATCCAGAAGCTGCGGGATGGGGCCTGTGATGCCCTGATGCTTGCCTATGCCGGGGTCAAGCGCATGGAGTATGAAGAGATGATCGTTAAGGTCTTTCCGGAGGATGAGTTTGTACCGCCGGTGGGTCAGGGCTGCATCGCCATTGAGTCCTCAGACGGGCTGTCTGCCGAGAAGAAGGCCATGGTCCGTGCCTGTCTGAATAACCCGGACAGTGAGTCTTGTCTTCTTGCCGAACGGGCCTATCTGCGCAAGCTGGAAGGGGGCTGCTCCATCCCGGCCTTTGGTCTGGCGGTGCTGGATAACGATATTCTGACCCTGACCGTCGGCCTGGCCAGCCTCGATGGAAGCACCATCCTCAGAAAGACCGAACAGGCTCCCCGCCAGGATGCGGAAAAACTGGGAGAACGATTGGGGGATTATATCTTGGAAAATGGTGGTCGGGAGATGCTGGCGGAGATCCGCAAGCATCAGGGGTAAGTTCCTTCCTTTCTGCCTCCAGCCTGAACGCCTGATCCCTTATTCTCGGTAACTTCCTGCAAATATTCAATCCACGCCTCAAATCCCTCACCGCTGGTGGCGGAGAGGGCCATAACCTGTAACCTCGGGTTGAGGTGCAGGGCATCGGCCTTGGCCTCGGCCACGGGAAAGTCAAAGTAGGGAAGCAGGTCGGTCTTGGTGATTACAAAGATCTGGGAGCTGATAAAGGCCTTGGGATATTTGGCCGGTTTGTCAGGGCCCTCCGGTACTGAAACCAGGACGACCCGCTGATGTTCTCCCAGGTCAAAGGTGGCCGGACAAACCAGATTGCCCACATTTTCAATAAAGAGCAGATCCAGCTGGTCGCCGCCCGGCTCCTTTTCCAGCAGGTGCAGTCCCTTGTGGATCTGGGCCGCATCGAGATGACAGGCGCCGCCGGTGGTCATCTGCACCACCGGCACTCCCTTGGCCCTGATCCGCTGGGCGTCGCGGTCGGTCTCGATATCCCCTTCAATCACCCCTATCCTGATTTTTCCTTTCAGCCGTTCAATGGTCTTTTCGAGCAGGGTGGTCTTGCCGGAACCCGGACTGGAGATCATATTGATGGCCACGACCCCCATGGCCTCAAAGTGGGCCCTGTTCTCGGCGGCTATGGCATCATTGGCCGCTAGCAGGCTCTGGTGGACTTCGATGACGCGGGAGTCTGTCTTGTGGCTGTGGTTATCTGTAAGATCGCATCCGCAGGAATCACACATGGGGGGTACCTTTTGTTGAAGAGAGATTATGGAACCATTAAAAGTAAAACTAAACTTTTGATCTCGCGCAGAGGCGCAGAGCAAAGATTTTTTTCCTCTCTCAGCGTCTCTGCGTCTCAGCGCGAGAAATGTTTTTATCTGTCGTCCTGTGGTAGCCTGCCTACTCCATCTCCACCTGATTGAGGATGATGGCGTCTCCTCCCTCGGGAATGAGGAGGGTTTCATTGCATTCCGGGCAATGGTCGGGTCGAACGGCTGCGGATTGTCGGTGGCCACAACGGATGCATTGATAGGTCGCCGGCGGATTGATGATGATCAGTTTTGCCCCTTTGGTCAGGCTGGTTTCTGCTGAGAGGATATCAAAACCAAACTGGAATGAGTCAATCACCACCCCGGAGAGCGGGCCGATATCGAGGGTTACGGTGATAACCCGTTTCTTGTCATGTTCGGCGGCGAGCGTTGTCAGTTGCGCGAGCAGGGCCTGGACCAGCGACATCTCATGCATGGTGCAGGACCTTCGGTGTTGCCTCGAGCTTTTCGGGGATGGTGTGACCGGCCCGACGCAGCCAGTTGACTATCCGTTCGGCAATCTCTTTGACTCGTGGGGCCACCTGGGGCGACAGCTCCATGGAGGTCTGCAGGTCGGCGGGTACGACGCAGAAAAACTCTACGGTCTCCGGTTGGCATTCGCGCAGTTTGCAGATCTCCAGCATCTCGAGCAGACCCAGCTGGTGCGGGGACATCTTGCTCGGTATGGTGCCGGCGCCGATATCCTTGCTGCTGAAACAGTGGACGGAGCCTGGCTCTGCGTTCAGGGCCACCACATCAATGACCAGAATCGGGTCACATTCCTCGAGAAAGGGGGCCATGTAGATACCTGCGGTGCCGGCATCGTTGAGCCGGATAGTTTCCGGAAAGGTATAATTTTGTTCCAGATAATGGATCGTATGGATACCAAAACCTTCGTCCGAGAGCAGCAGATTGCCAATCCCGAGAATCCCCGCCTTTTTTTGTTTTGTCATTTCTTGCATTATTTCCATAAGTTCAATTTAACTGGATGCGGCGCATGGGAACCAGAGATATATTCTTCAGCCTTCAGCCTAAATACCTTTTTTAGCATATCCGTGGTAGGGGGGCGCCGTGCAAGGGGGTTATCACCCTGGTCCCCCCAATGGTTGTTTTGAGTACGACCCGGCCAGTATTGCCGGATGTAACTGTGCCGATAATGGCAGCCTCTGCGCCCTCCGGACAGGCACGCATTAGAGCCAGGGCCTGATCGGCGATGTCGGGGGCGACCAGGGCCAGGCATTTTCCTTCATTGGCCAGATAGAGCGGGTCAAGGCCCAGGATCTCGCAGGCGGCCCGCACTTCCGGGCGCACCGGGATGCGGGATTCTTCGATTTCAATCATGTGGCCGCAGCTTCCGGCAATCTCACAGAGGGAGGTGGTGACACCGCCCCGGGTCGGGTCGCGCAGGGTGTGGATGCTGCCTGGAGGTAGACCGGCAAGCAGTTTCTGGACCATCGCGTGCAGGGCCATGGAGTCGCTGCGTAGATCTCCGGCCAGGGCAATGCCGGCCCGGCGGGTCATGATGGTGATCCCATGGTCGCCCATGGAGCCGGAAAGGATGATCTTGTCTCCCGCTTGAGCCCTAGTGGCAGAGATCTCTACCCCGTCGGCCACCAGACCGATCCCCGAGGTGTTGATGAAGATCTTGTCGGCCTTGCCCCTGGGCACAACCTTGGTGTCGCCGGTGACAATGGGCACGCCGCCGGCAAGCGAGGCGTCTCGGATCGAGATGATGATCCGTTCCAGGTCAGCGAGCGGCAGCCCTTCTTCCAGGATAAGCCCCAGGCTCAGGCAGAGCGGCCTGGCGCCGCGCATGGCCAGGTCGTTGATGGTGCCGTGCACGGCGAGGGTGCCGATATCGCCGCCGGGAAAGAAGATGGGATCCACCACATAGCTGTCGGTGGTAAAGGCGAGCCGGCCCGGCTGGTTGTCCATGACAGCGCTGTCTTCCAGGGCTGACAGGACCTTGTTGCCCAGGTGCTTCAGGAAAAGAGTGCTGATCAGTTCCTGGCTGGCCAGTCCGCCGCTGCCGTGGTCAAGAAGGATGGTCTCTGGTATTTTGGGTGACATATTGTGTTTATAATAACTTGTTAATGAGTCTTTTGCAAAAGTAGCAATAAATTCCCTCCCCCCTGGAGGGGGAGGGTTAGGGTGGGAGGAAAATAGCCATGAAATCATCACGCTGCATGTTTCACCCTCCCCCTAGCCCCCTTCCGTCAAGGGAGGGGGACATATCTGGAAGAGACTCTAATGCGAATCATTCCCATAGTTAAACCAGGCGCTGCAGGTCCCTTCGCTTGAGACCATGCAGGGGCCAATGGGGCTTGATGGGGTGCAGCGCCTGCCAAAGAGCGGGCAGGATGGCGGCGTAGTGATCCCCTTGAGAATCTGTCCGCAGAGGCAGCCCGGGGGTTCCTTGGACTCCGGTACGGTGATCGACAGACGTGAGTGGGCGTCAAACCCGGTAAATTCCTTCCTGATGGCAAGACCACTGCCTCCAATTGTCCCAAGTCCGCGCCATTCCATGTCCACCGGCTCAAAGATAGTCGCCACCATCGCTCTGGCGCGGGCGTTGCCTTCCCAGGTTACGGCCCGAGTGTAGGCGTTTTCAACTTCGGCCCGGTCTTCACTGATTTGTCTGGCCATAAGGATCAGGGCCTGGAGGATATCGGTGGGTTCAAAACCGGCGACCACGCAGGCCAGGTGGTTCTGTTCCGCCAGAGGCTGGTAGGCAGCCGCACCGATGATACTGCTCACGTGTCCGGGACAGATCAGGCCGTCAAGCCTCAGGGCCGGATCGCCGAGCAGGGCCATGAGCGGCGGAAGCATGGTCTTGTGGGTGGAAAAGACCATGAAATTGTCAATATTCTGCTGCCTGGCGGCGAGGATGGTGGCGGCAATGCCGGGGGTGGTGGTCTCAAATCCTATGCCGGGAAAGATCACCTGCTCGGCCGGATTTTTGCGCGCCAGCTCCAGGCCATTCATGGCCGAATAGACCACATCAATCTTCGCGCCCTGGGCGCGGGCATGGGCAAGCGTTGTGCCATTGCTACCGGGCACCCGGAACAGATCGCCAAAGACGGCAAGGTGAGTTCCCGGCAGCTCGGCCATCTGCAGGAAGGCGTCAATATGGGATGCCGAGGTGACACAGACCGGGCAGCCGGGGCCGGAGATGAGCTCAATTTCCGGCGGCAGCAGGCCGCGCAGGCCGCTGCGGAAGATGGCCATGGTGTGGGTGCCGCACACCTCCATGACCCGAAACGGCCTGGTGGTGGCCGCGGTCAGCTCGCGCAGCAGATGCGCGGTCAGCTCAGGATCCCGGAATTCGTCAACATATTTCATGGACTATAATCTCTCATTCCTCATCCATCTCCGATTCCGCACCCAAAGCAAATCGTTCCCGATCCTGGGTAAAAGCGGCGTTTGCCCTCATCTTCAATCTGGGATAACAGGCGGTAATGGGTCGAGTTTAATTCGGTACGCACTGCGTTCCAGATTGGAAGCGCTTGGTAACATATCGTTTACACATCTTTTCTGCGCCCATCTTGAATCATGGATCAGGGCGTCGTTTGCCAGGAAATATCAATCTTTCTATGATTTGCAACACAGTCTCGCAAATAAAGATTGATGAGACTTTGATAGGGGACGCCTTTTTCATCGGCCATCTGTTTGAAATAGCCAATAACATCTTCACTCAACCGCATCGTGACGGATTTTTTGAGTTTAACCGCATAAGGGTTTTTACGGGATTTCATTTTTGACAGATCGTATTCGGTTTTCATAGCCTGATCCCTTGGTAATGGTTGCTCTCGTTTTTCGTGGCTTTTCTTGCCGAAGTGAAAAACGGGGTCTGTCCCCTATTCTTTCCAGCCAGCCCCGTGCTTGCAGATTTTAACTCGCAAACGTGAACCTGGTCTGGTGTAGCGCATTGTTATCTGTTTGTTTTCATTACTGATCTATTGGCTCTGAGAATTCAACTTTCAATCTTGGCACATGGCAAATAAGTTGTGGTTCAAAATTTGAGTCTATGAGTATTCTCCCCCACTTACTATCTGGATTGATCTCTAACTTGCAATCTTTATTGTCCCAGGGAAACATTTCTGTACTGGGGTCATTTTTTACTTTCATATAAGCTTTCTTGGCAAGAATTTTTGCAGAGCCTAGAAGTGTTACGGTAAATTCTTTTTTTGTCAAAGCCTGCATTGATTTGCTTATGCCATAAGCTTTTATCATTGCAAACAGAAAAGAGAATTTAGATAAAACACCCCGTTTAGTTGGAACTGTAGCTTTCATAATCCATGGATCTTCTTTTGGTGATGTCATGAAATAAATTTCTTTCCCGTTACAATTAAATTCTATATTTCCAAGTTCTTTTGGGTAACCATAATGATCCACTCCAACTTCTGTTGGCAAGATATGATTTAGAATTAGTTCTGGACAAAAAACAGAATTTCCTATTTGGGGATCATCTAAAATGCTTTGAAAGAAAAGTGAAGTCTCATTGATAAATTTTATTTCTGGTATAATTGCGTCATTAGAAGCAACAAAAACACCAAAGCTCCATTCAATATAAGGAACCAATGATGTTTTTTTATATTCGATAGCAGAAACAACACCTGCAGCTTTTTTCACGCCATTAGGTGCTATTACAGTAACTGGAGCGAAACTTTCATTTTCGCATAACTTGCACGCTACTTCATAATCCAGAAGTGAGTACAAACTAACTGATCTTCCCTGATGCACAATAAATGGTAAATCAACTGTCACTCCGTTGTGATCGATACTTTTAGATCTTGGGTTCAATTTTGATTACTCCTCAATTGTTTTGGACAGATAACGCTAAGGCTCACCTGCCCCGCGCTGTTTGCGGGGTCAGAGTGCAGCCGATTGTTGGGAACTTTATTTTAGCAATGAAATGACAGAATTTATAATCCACTTGATTTCTTTAATACTTGATATAGCTGCAATAGCTGCGGCTATCCACGCTATCCGATTGGCCCGAGAAGCAAGGGCAAGAGTTTTATCTTCCCGTGCATCTCGCTTGGATGCTGCAACCTCTTCGCGCTCTACTTGCTTTTCGGAAAGCCAGGCACGAGCGGCCATCCCGACATCATCTTCACGGTTGAAGAATGTATAGCGCACGTAAGTTTCACCTTGATTTTCAAATGCTTCACGATGCGGGATGTCTCTTTCTTTGGTCATGATGCTCTCGTTTTTTTATGTACCCAACAAGTAATTATCCAGTTCTGTATATCATCCCTAAAGAATGTTATACAGAAAGACGGCACTCTTTCAGGGAACTTGATCTGTCCGGGAAAGCCCGTCGGCCATTTCCCGCATCAGTTTCAGGTTGATCTCCGCCTCACCGGGGTCAAGGGTGTGGATGGCAAAGCCGGCGTGGATGATGAGATAGTCGCCAACCTGCGGCCAGCGGTCAACGATATCGAGACGGGTCTCCCGGCGGATGCCGTCGGCGTCCACCACGGCGATCTGTTCTGTGAGAAAATCATCGGCGTCACCTCTGATTTCAATGACCTGCATGGGTATTGCCAGACACATACCGTAATCCTCCAATAACTGCCTGTCCCAGAGAGATTCCCCCGTCGTTCACCGGGACTTCCTGACCGGTGAAGACCTGAAAACCGTCCTGTTCCAAGGCCTGAAAAAGACCTTCCATGATAATCCTGTTCTGCAGACAGCCTCCGGAGAGCACAACGGTACGGATACCGCTGGTGGCCGCAAGCCTGTTAATGGTGATGGCAAAACTTTCGATCAGCCAGGAATGAAACCCCATGGCCAGCTCGGGAATTGATTTCCCGGCTTCCAGATCACGGAGCATTCTCCGGATGAACGGACTGCTGTCAATGATGAAAAGTCCATTCTCTTCCACTGGCTCCTCTGCTCTTTGTCTGTGCTCTTCCGTCCCTTGCCATTGCCGGGTGATGGCCTCCAGCTCCATGGCGGCCTGACCCTCAAAATCGGAGTCAAGGCGGATGCCAAGCAGGGCGGCCACCGCATCAAACAAACGCCCGCAACTTGAGGTGAGCGGGCTGTTGAACCCGCTCTGCATCATGGTAAGGACGGCTGACCTTTTTTCTTCGGCGATGTCCAGAAGTGCGGCCGGCAGTTGTGACTCTTCTAACCCTTTTTTGCCATAGGTGTGATACAAGGCCGCAAGCCCCATGCGCCATGGTTGCTCGGCGGCGGCATCTCCACCCGGCAGGGGCAGGGGTGCCAGACAGCCGCGCCGGATAAAATCGGTGCGCGTCACCTCCAGGATCTCGCCGCCCCAGATGGTGCCATCGGGGCCAAGACCTGTGCCGTCAAGGATAATGGCCAGTGCTTTTCCCTGCAACCCATGTTCGGCCATCACGGCCACGGCATGGGCGTGGTGATGTTGGACCAGGACTCGCGGCAGTCCCAGCGTCCGTTCCAGCTCCAGCCCATGTCGGCTGCTCAGATAATCAGGATGGAGGTCGCAGACCACGAGTTGTGGCCGGGTCTCCAGAAGCTCCTGGAAATGATAGATGCTTTCTTTGAAAAAAGCCAATGATTCCATATTGGCAAGATCGCCAATATGCTGGCTGATAAAGGCCATATTGTCCCGCACCAGACAGAAGGTATTTTTCAGGCCACTGCCGCAGGCAATGAGAGGCGGCAGGGATTGGGTGAGCGGGATGGGGTTTGGCACATAGCCCCGGGCCCGGCGCAGGACTCTGGGGCGGCCCTGCATGATGCGGATAACGGAGTCATCAATTCGGGTCACAATCTCACGATTATGGAGGAGAAAGAAATCGGTGATATCGCCAAGGCGGGATACTGCCTCATCATTGCCGGTGCACAGGGGCTCACCGTTGCGGTTGCCGCTGGTCATGACCAGGGCCTGCGGGCAGCCGGAGGTGGCGAACAGCAGGTGGTGCAGCGGGGTGTAGGGCAGCATGATCCCGATCTCTCCCATGCCCGGCGCCAGATTGGCGGCAAGAGATGCCGTCTCTTTTCTGGACAGCAGGACAATGGGGTGAGCCAGGCTGGTCAGGGCCTGGCTGGCAACGGGAGAAAGGTGACAGATCAAGGCTGCGGCCTCAAGGTCGGCCACCATGATGGCCAGGGGCTTGCTCCGACGTTGTTTTCGCTTTCTGAGGAGCGCCACTGCCGATTCGGAGCCGGCATCAACGACCAGGTGAAAACCACCCATTCCCCGGATGGCGACAATACGGCCATCGTTAAGGGCTTGGATCGTTTCAGTTATGGGGTCATAGCAGGGAAGCTGTTCACCACTGGCTGCGTGCCAGCTGATCTGCGGTCCGCATTGGGGGCAGGCATTGGGCTGGGCATGAAAACGCCGGTTGTCAGGATCGTCATATTCGGCCTGACAGCTCTTGCACATGGGGAAGGAGTGCATGGAGGTACAGGGGCGATCATAGGGGATGGAGCTGACGATGGTAAAACGAGGGCCGCAGTTGGTGCAGTTGATAAAGGGGTATCGATAGCGCCGGTCTGCCGGGTCCAGGAGTTCCTGCAGACAATCGTCACAGAGGGCGATGTCAGCCGGGATCATTGTCTGGGTAGCGTGTTTGCTGCTGCTTTCAAGAATAGTGAAGGTTTGTCTGTCTGTAACTGCCGGGAGCCTTTTTTGGCTGATAGAGGAGATGCGGGCCAGAGGCGGGGCCTCCTCGGTCAGGGCTTGCAGAAAACTGTCAAGATCGGCGGCCAATCCCTCGGCCTGAATTACGACGCCCTGGCCGGTGTTGGCAATGGTTCCGCCTATCTTGAAGTTTCTGGCCAGACGATAAACAAAAGGGCGGAATCCTACGCCCTGAACTGTGCCCTGGATGGTGAGCTCCACTCCTTTTTTTTCTTGTGGAAGAGAATGCGGCTCTGTCCCGAGGCAGGACAAAGCCGTCATTTAATACTGCGTGGTCTGAATTTGTTGCCGGTAAAGATGGAGGAGGTGATTCCGTCCGGGTTCCTCAGGTCATTCCATATCACCAGATAAATATGGATAAAGGCAAAGATGATGAAATACCACATCAGGCTATGATGGATAAATCGGGCATGTTGTTGCGTGCCAAAGAGTGTCACGCCCCATTTTTGCCAGAAAACGTTTTCAGGTAGACGCAGGTAAAAACCGCTGGCCATCTGGAACAGGGCAATAACGATGGTCAGGATATAGATTATGCCGGCCACGACGTTGTGGCCCAACCGTTCTTCATCGTGACAGTCGTGCTGGTAGCTGTAAGAACAGAGAGTAGTAGATACATTTTTGATATTGCGCGAGGTGACGGGCAGCATGTCCAGGATGCGTTCATGACGATTGCCAAAAAGCAGGAGGAACAGTCTGACCATGATGGCTGCAGTGAACAGATAGCCCGCCAGTCCGTGGATATTACGCATGGCCAGTATGGGATAAAGGCCTGTGCCTTCCAGTGTAGTCTGGGTCCACGGCGAGTTGATGTAGAATCCGGTGACTGCAAGTGTGACAATGGAGATGACAAGAGACCAGTGATACAGACGCAGCAGAATACTCCAGACGTAGTGTTTCTCATAGATCATGATTGCCTCCTCTCCCTGAATTATAATGCCTTTACCTTGATCGTTTCCCGGCCTTCCGGGTCAAGCATGTGAACGGCGCAGGCAATACAGGGATCAAAGGAGTGGATGGTGCGCAAGACCTCCAGCGGTTGTTTGGCGTCGGCAATGGGGTTGCCGACAAGCGATGCCTCATAGGGGCCGGGCAGCCCTTCTTTGTCACGAGGCCCGGCGTTCCAGGTAGATGGCACCACACACTGATAGTTCTTGATCTTGCCATCCTGGATCACAATCCAGTGCGAGAGCGCGCCGCGCGGCGCTTCGTGTATTCCAAAACCTCGTTGCTCACCTTTGGGGAAGGTAGGTTTGTTGAAGATGGTAAGATCACCCTTGCCAATATTATCCACCAGCAGTTCCCAGTGTTTCAGGGACAGATCGGCAAGCATGGAGGCCCGTACCGCCCTGGCCACATGCCTGCCCAGGGTGGAGTGCAGGACCTCAGGGCCAACGGTGACCCCGGCTATGGAGCTGACCAGGCCCAGGGCATTATTCACATTTTTGATAATCTCCTGGTGTCCCTGAGCGTAGCCGACCAGCATCTGGGCCAGGGGTCCGACCTGCATCGGTTGGCCCGCAAAGCGCGGGGCCTTGAGCCAGGTATATTTGCCGTCATCCTGGAAGTCGGTATATTCGGGGACGGTCTCTTCTTCGTAGGGGTGTTTGGTCCAGTCGCCTTTGTACCAGGCATGGGAGATGTTTTCGACCACGTTGTCCCGGAGATAAGGATCGTTAAAGCTGCTGATCGGTTTTACGGTGCCAAGATCCCCATTCATGATGGTGCCGCCGGGCAGGTCAAATTTGGTTGACTTGGTATCGAGCACCATGTCGGGCATGGCCAGGTAGTTGGTGACCCCGGCGCCGTAAGGAAGCCAGTCTTTGTACAGGGCGCCGATGGCCGCCACATCAGGCAGATATACCTGCTGGATGAATCCCCGTACCTCACCGATCAGTTGTTTGACCCAATAGAGCCGCTCCATGTTGAGGGCGGAATCACTGTCCGGGTTGAGGGCGGTGGTCACGCCGCCGACAGACAGATTCTGGATGTGCGGGTTTTTACCGGAGATGATGCCAAGGGCCTGGGTTGCCTTGCGCTGATAATCAAGGGCCTCAAGGTAGTGGGCCACGGCCATCAGATTGGCCTCCGGCGGCAGTTTCATGGCCGGATGTCCCCAGTAGCCGTTGGCAAAGGGGCCAAGCTGACCGCTGTCCACAATCCCCTGCAACTTTTCCTGGACCGCCTTGAAGCGTTTGACGCTGTTGTTTGACCAGGACGAGATGCTTCCGGCCAGGGATGCGGTCTTAACCGGGTCGGCAGACAGCGCCGAGACCACGTCCACCCAGTCCAGGGCGGAGAGGACATAAAAGTGGACAATGTGATCCTGCAGGGCATGGACCGACATGACAATATTACGGATATACTGGGCGTTCAAGGGGATTTCCAGTTGCAGGGCATTTTCAACGGCCCGCACCGAGGCCAGGGCATGAACGGTGGTGCATACCCCGCAGATGCGCTGGGTAAAGAGCCAGGCATCCCGAGGGTCGCGTCCCTGAAGAATGACTTCAATGCCGCGCCACATCTGACCTGAAGACCAGGCCTTGGTGACTTTCCCGCCATCAACTTCGGCATCTATGCGTAAGTGACCCTCGATTCTGGTAATGGGGTCAATGGTGATTCGTTCGGTCATGGATTTAGCCTCCTTTTATGCGATTTCAGCATTGAAGCTGATTAGGGACCGTTAAGATATAACCAGTATATTTTTATCTATTTCTTTACGGTCCCTTATGCCGTTATAGTACGGCAATGTTCCAGTTATCTTTTGACAACGGCTCAGCTTTCTTTCTTTTCGCCCTTGCAGCCGCAGCCTTTGATTACTTTCTTACCGATACCGATGGCGGCATGGATGCCAACGGCCGCAGCGGCCACGCCAAGGATCGTTTTGCCGGCGGTGTCAACGGTAGTCCCGCCGATTCCAGGGATCTTGACATTTGGCAGTCGTTCATAGAAGGGGGTCATGGTGTCCCAAAAATTGGGTTCGGTGCAGCCTATGCAGCCATGGCCGACGCTGACCGGCCAGACATCGACATCATTAAAGCGGGCTGATGGGCAGTTGGAAAAGGTTTCCGGCCCCTTGCAGCCAAGCTTGTAGAGGCAATAGCCGTTTCGGTGGCCAAAATCACCAAACTGTTCGGCAAATCGGCCTTCATCAAAGTGAGCCCGGCGTTCGCAATGGTCATGAATCCGGCGGCCGTATGCAAAAAGAGGCCGGCCAAGATTGTCGGTTACCGGCAGGCGATTGAAGGTCAGGTAGTGGAGGACGGTGCCGAGGAATGAAATGGGATTTGGTGGACAGCCAGGGATGTTGATCACCGGTGTCCCCGAGACCAGATCCCGCACCCCTTTGGACCCGGTGGGATTGGGGGCTGCGGCCTGAATGCCCCCGAAGGTGGCGCAGGAGCCGATGGCAATAATGGCCGCGGCCTTGGGGGCGACCTCCGCCAGGATGTCAACGGCGGTGCGGCCCGCGATCTTGCAGTAGATGCCCTTGTCCTTGGTGGGGATGCCGCCCTCAACCACGCAGAGGAATTTCCCCGCATATTTGTCAAGGGTGTCATGGAGGCTTTTTTCCGCCTGGTGACCGGCTGCCGCCATCACCGTTTCATGGTAATCAAGGGAGATGATCTCCAGGATCAGGCGGCCAATATCGGGATGAGAGGCCCGCAGCAGACTTTCGGTACAGCCGGTGCATTCCTGAAAATGCAGCCAGATCACCGGCGGCCTTTGTGCAGAGGTGGCCGCTTCTACCAGTTTGGGGATCATGGCTTCAGAGATGCCAAGCGCTGCCGCCACTATGGTACAGCCCTTGAGGAAACCGCGCCGGTTGACTTGTAGGTCCAGATCGGTGCTGTGTGCTGTGTCTGTCATATCATCCTCCTCTTATTGAAACGGGAAAACAGGATACAATCAATATTGTTGATGGTAGCGGTTCGTGGATGGCTTTGTCAAGGGACTGTTGTGTTTTTTTTGGTGTTTGCCGATCACTAATGTTGATCAATGTGTTCGAATAGATTGCTAAGGGAGGGGAGAGGAAGAGAGGAGGGGGATTATTATGACTTGCTGTTATTGGCCTTGGAAGAAGATTTTTTTTTGAAGCCGAAAATGCCGCCGGGGGCGTCCGAGGAAAAGGCAGTCCCGATAATGCCTGGACGGGAAGGACGTTTGCCGCTGGATCCGGAACGTGGCTTTGCCACTGGGATGGGTGGGGGTGCAATGTCAAGCAGGCCTTCCGGCACAGGCAGACCACCGGTGGATTCCAGGTAGAAACGATAAAAGAGCAGACAGTTTTTAAAGTAGCTTTTCCGGGTCAGCCACTGCGGCCATGAGCCTTTTCCCTCGTGTTGGAGGAAGAGGGGAAGGTTGCCAATGAGGGTGACGATTTCCTGACGGGTGGTACGGGGCAGATTGAGTTGAGTGCCGATTTCCAGATCCAGACTGGCCCGCAGTTGTTTGCTGAATTGATAGGCGGCAGAGCCTTGCAGTTCCTGTCTGATGAAGTCAAACTGGGTGTTGGCCCAGGGAAGCAGCAGCAGGGCGAGGAGAAATTCGTTGGGCAGTCGTTGCCCTATCTGTTCTTCTGTCATTTTTGTGGTGACGCGGTCAATGACGGTAAACAGCCTGGTCAGTTGTTCTTTGCAGCCGGGGCCAGAGTTCGATCCCTTGCCCAGGATTTCCTTATAGAGAACCAGGATACTGCCAAACAGACCTGAATCAGCAGCGAGATGAAACCAGTCCAGGAGCGAACCGCTGTGCAGATCTTTGTAAAGCTCGTCCCGCAGACGGGATGGGGGGCAGAGGGTAAGCTCGTGGTGGTGTCTGCAGATTGCCTGCCAGCTTTGTGGCTCGATGGTGAAGTTAATGCGGGCGGCATGGCGAATGGCGCGCAGCATGCGCACCGGATCGCGGCTGATTCGCTTGTCGGGATCGCCTACGATGCGGACGATTGCGTGGTTCAGGTCTTCAATGCCGCCCACGTAATCAAGGATGGTGTTCTGTTCTATCTCGTAGAACAGCGAGTTGATGGTCAGATCCCGGCGTTGGGCATCTTCTTCCAGGTTGCCAAAGGTATTATTAGGGGCCAGCACGGTCTCCGGACCATCCAGATCATGTTCATCGAGAGAGCGCAGGGTGGAGACCTCGATGATCTTTCCATTGCGAAAGAAGATTTGAACCAGCCGGAAACGACGGCCGATGGTCATGCTGTTACGGAAGATCTTGCGGATCTGTCCGGGGTGGGCATCGGTACTGATATCGAAATCTTTAGGGGTCTTGCCAAGGTAGAGATCCCGAACCCCGCCGCCAACCAGATAACCGTGAAATCCGGCGTCATGCAGTTTGCGCAGCACCAGGAGGGCGTCCGCGTCAATCATCCCCGGGGTGATGGGATGTTCATCGGGTGAAAGGATGCGGGGGGGCGCAAGAAATAATGTCTCTTCTCTTTGCTTGGGTTTGTTCTGCCGACTGGACATAGAATATTGTAGAGTTTCCTCAGGCCACAGGGGCGAAGCCGCGCCCTTCTTTATACACGGATTCGGCCTGGGTCACAAATTGCCGAAATATTTCGGCAACAGGCAGGATCTCTTTCATCTTGTAGGTATTGGCCCCGGAAAAAACCAGTCCTTCTTTGACGTTTCCGTTTCTGGCCATCATGAGACGTTCGCTGATGCAGTAATGGTGGTCGCATTTTTTCAGGCATTTGTAATCGCATCTTTTGGTGGAGACGTCTTCACCTCTGGCCATGGCCTGAATAAAGGGGGTATTGATCGCCCGGCCGGGCATGCCAACGGGTGATGAGACGAGGACAATGTCCTCTTTGTTGGCATTGAGAAAGGTCTGCTTGAAGCTGTCCGCTACATCGCACTCCTCGCTCAAAACAAAACGGGAGGCGATCTGGATGCCGTCAGCGCCATATTTGTCCATCATCTCCGCCATTTCGTAGCCATTGGTGATGCCACCCGCGGCAATGAGGGGAACCTTGGTGATCACGTCCCGGATCGGGGGAAAGATCTCACGCAAAGGGCGGTCGGTGCCCAGATGTCCGCCTGCCTCGCAGGCCTCGACAATAATTGCTGCCGCGCCCAGTTTTTCAGCAAGTTTGGCGATACCAGGTGAAGAGACGATCATGACAATAGGGGTATTGTGGTCGCGGCCAATCTTGAAGATATCGCGGGAAAATCCGGCGCCGGTGATGATCATGTCAACACCGACCTCGATGGAGCTCATCACCAGATTATAAAAATTCTTCATGGCATACATGATGTTGACCGCCACAATGCCATCAGTATTGGCCTTGGCCTTGAGGATATCAGCCTTCAGTTCTTCGGTGGGGATGCCGGAGCCGCCGATAACCCCGATGCCGCCACAATTGGCAACAGGTGCGGCCAGGGCGGCGGTGGAAACACGGATAGACATACCGCCCTGGATCAGGGGAACTGTGGCGGTGAGATTTGCAATTTTCAGTGGTGGTAACTTCATGTT
Source organism: Deltaproteobacteria bacterium (assembly GCA_026388715.1). GTDB lineage: Bacteria > Desulfobacterota > Desulfobulbia > Desulfobulbales > Desulfocapsaceae > UBA2270. Next base: position 55,989 of record JAPLJF010000006.1, on the reverse strand, counting down.
CGTAAAAAAACTCCTGTGCCAAATGAAATGGTCTGATGAACAAAAAAAGATAATGCCCTGCTTACCATATTTTGTCAAGCATCGCCGCTGGAAAGTGCAGGAAAGAGCGATGTGAATGGAGTAAAAACACATTATTCTCTTCTGATTGCCGGGAAAAGGGCTGAATCTTCCAGCGCCGGCCGCACTATCCTTGACTTTTTCCTGCAATTACTGTTAATTTCAGCGGTTAATTTCAGCTTTTTTTATGTGGAGGATCAGCCTGTGAATATAAAAGCCTTAAATGGCTTTAAAGACATATTACCCGGAGAGGTGGAATTGTGGCAGCGGCTGGAGGCTGTGGCCCGTGATATCTTTGCCCGGTTCAATTTCTCTGAGATCCGGTTGCCCATTCTCGAAAAGACCGATCTTTTTGCCCGCGCCATTGGTGAGGCAACGGATATCGTGGAAAAAGAGATGTACACCTTTGTTGACAAGCAGGTGACCATGCGGCCGGAGGCAACGGCCTCGCTGCTGCGGGCCTATATCGAGCATGGGTTGCATGTACAGAAACCGGTGCAGCGGCTTTTTACCATCGGCCCCATGTTCCGCCATGAGCGGCCGCAGAAGGGCAGGCTTCGCCAGTTTCATCAGATGGATGTCGAGGTGCTGGGTTCAATCAGCCCACGGGTTGATGCCGAGATGATGGCCATGGGCGCCATGCTGTTGAATGAGTTGGGCCTTTCTGTTTCCCTCGAGCTGAATTCTCTTGGCTGTCCGGTCTGCCGTCCCGGGTTCCGCGCCAGCCTTCTCGCTTTTCTTGATGACCGTCATGAGGCGCTTTGTGATGACTGCAAGAGACGGAGCGCCACCAACCCCTTGCGGGTTCTTGACTGTAAAAAACCCAGGTGCCGGGAGCAGGTGCTTGAAGCACCATCTCTGCAGGACCATCTCTGTGCTGATTGTGCCGATCATTTCAGCGGGGTGCAGGCGGGCCTTGACCAGCTTGGCGTGCACTACACCCTGAATAAATTCATGGTGCGCGGCCTTGATTATTATACCCGCACCACCTTTGAATTCATCACCGGTGATCTCGGCGCCCAGGCCGCGGTTGGGGCCGGTGGCCGCTATGATGGCCTGGTTGAACAACTGGGCGGGCCTTCGGTGCCCGGTATTGGTTTTGCCCTCGGCATGGAACGTCTTGTCCTCTTGCTGCAGCAGAAAGAGGCGGAGGCTCCGGTTTCCGGGACAGATTTTTATGTGGCCGGCATTGGTGAGCAGTCGTCACGCCATGCCTTTGGTCTGACCCATGCCATGCGTGCGAGCGGGATGCGGGTAGCCATGGACCTGGAGGGTCGAAGCCTGAAGAGTCAGATGAAACAGGCAGGCAAGCTTGGCGCGGCCCATGTCCTGATTCTGGGAGAGAATGAACTTGCCGCCGGCAAGGCTGTGCTCAGGAACATGGTCACCCAGGAACAGCAGGAGATCGTGTTGCAGGACGAGGCAACAACGGTGCAGACCCTGATCCTTCAGCTTAAATCTTCATAAAACTTTTACTTATATTTGAGAACCTCATGGAATCAATGGGAAATTTATGCAGGACCCACTTCTGCAACGATCTTGGCAAGGGAAATATCGGTGAGGAAGTTGTGCTCATGGGCTGGGTTTTGCGCCGGCGCGATCATGGCGGCGTCATCTTTATTGATCTGCGTGACCGTCATGGTTTGACCCAGGTGGTCTTTAATCCTGAGATCAACCCGGAAGTCCATGCCAAGGCGCATCAGGTACGCAGTGAGTGGGTGCTGGCCCTGCGGGGCAGGGTTACGGCCCGGTTGGCCGGGATGGAAAATCCCAAGCTTGCGACCGGCGCGATCGAGATCATCGTCGATGAGCTGCGGATTCTGAACACCAGCGAGACCCCGCCTTTCCCGCTCGATGAGGAGGCTGAGATTTCCGAGGCCCTGCGTCTGCAATACCGCTATCTGGATCTGAGGCGTCCGGCCATGGCGGCCAAGTTGGTCATGCGTCATAAGGCGGTGCAGTCCATCCGCACCTATCTCAATGATAATGCCTTCCTTGAGGTTGAGACCCCGATGCTCACCCGCTCTACCCCGGAGGGGGCGCGGGATTATCTGGTGCCCAGCCGGGTCAATGCTGGCAAGTTTTATGCCCTGCCCCAGTCACCGCAGCTCTTCAAACAGTTGCTGATGGTGGCGGGTATGGATCGCTATTATCAGATCGTCAAGTGTTTCCGTGATGAAGACCTGCGGGCTGACCGCCAGCCGGAATTCACCCAGATCGATATGGAGCTCTCCTTTGTCGATGAGGAGCAGATCATTAAAATCACCGAGGGGATGATCGACAAGCTCTTCAAGGAGACCCTGGACCTGGATGTGGCCCCGCCCTTTGGCCGGATGACCTATGACGAGGCGATCAGCCGTTTTGGCACGGATCGCCCTGATACCCGGTTTGGTTTTGAGCTGACTGATCTGACTGAAATCGCCCGCACCTGTGGCTTCAAGGTCTTCCGCGCCATTGCCGATGAGGGCGGAACCGTACGGGCCATTAATGCCAAGGGCTGTGCTACCATGTCCCGTAAGGACCTCGATGACCTGACCGAATACGTGGCCCAGTTCGGGGCCAAGGGGCTGGCCTGGGTGAAGATGAAGGCCGATGGCGAATGGCAGTCGCCCATTGCCAAGTTCTTCAGTGACGAGGAACGGGCGACCATGAGTCGAGCCCTTGATGCCCAAGAAGGCGATCTCCTCTTCTTCGGTGCCGATAAACGACCGGTGGTCCTGCAGGTGCTGTCAGAACTGCGGCTGGAGTTGGCCAGGCGTTTTGGTCTCTTGAAGACTGGTGGCTTCAACTTTGTCTGGGTCACAGATTTTCCCCTGGTTGAGTATGATGAACGGGAAAAGAGGTATCAGGCCCTGCATCATCCCTTTACCGCGCCCAAAGAAGAGGACGAGGCTAAACTGGAGACCGATCCGGGTTCCGTCTACAGCCGGGCCTATGATCTGGTCTTGAATGGCACGGAAATCGGCGGCGGCTCCATCCGTATCCATCAGCGGGCCATGCAGAGTCGGGTGCTTTCGGTTTTGGGCATTGCCGAAGAAGAGGCCATGGACAAATTCGGCTTCCTGCTCCGGGCCCTGGAACTGGGGGCCCCGCCCCATGGGGGCTTAGCCTTTGGGTTGGACCGGTTGATGATGCTGATCACCGGCAGCGAATCCATCCGCGACGTTATCGCCTTTCCCAAGACCCAGAAGGCAACCTGTCCGCTCACTGACGCCCCGGCTTCCGTTGCCAGAAAGCAGCTTACAGAACTCCATCTCCGTCCGGACTGGAAAGAATAAGCAAAGATGTATCTGCCAGCGCGGTAACCGGGCCTCCGATTGCCGCGCTGAGCAGTTTCAGAAAAAGCGGAGAAAATTTATTTTCCTTTGCTAACCCTATCCTAACAATCCCGTGGTATTGTGTTGTAGCTTGTTTTTTGACTTCAACCAAAGAAGGGGGATTCCCATGCATCACAAGCGTCTTATCTGGCAACTGTATCCAAGTCAGCTTCTCATTACCCTCGCAGCCCTGCTGGCCTTTACTTGGTACGGAACATCTTCCATCCGTTCATTTCAATTGAGTGAGACAGCGATAGGTCTTGAGGCGCGGGCCCATCTCGTGGCCAGCAGTGTTCTTGGGTATCTGGAACACGATGATCTGAAGGGTCTTGAGGCCTTTTGTCGGGAGGCAGGAAAAAAATCCCTGACCCGGCTGACGGTGATTGCCCCGGATGGCAAGATCCTTGCCGATTCGGATGAAGATCCGGCCCGGATGGAAAATCACAACGACCGGCCTGAGATCATCGCGGCGTTTGCCGGGAAGATTGTTCCCACGTTGCGTTTCAGCCAGACCCTTCAGCAAAATCTCATGTATATGGCAATTCCCCTTGATGGTCACGGAAACAGGAAAGATGTGCTTCGCGTAGCCATCCCGGTGACCACCATAGACAAGGCACTTTCAGCCATTTATCAGAAGATTCTCTGGGGATGTCTTGTTGTGGCGGTGATTGCGGCCCTTGCCGCCTGGTTTATTGCCCGCCGGATCAGCAAACCGTTGGAGCAGATGAAATTGGGGGCAGAACGTTTCGCTATGGGTGATTTTGCCGGAAGAATGCAGGCGGAAGGCGCGGAAGAGGTGGCAGGTCTTGCCCGGGCCCTGAATGAAATGGCTGTCCAGCTTGATGGCCGCATTCAGACCATTGTCCGTCAGCACAGTCAATTACAGGCGGTTTTTGCCAGTATGGTTGAGGGCGTGATCACGGTGGATACCGAGGAGCGGGTTCTCGATGTGAATCAGTCCGGAGCGCAACTGCTCAATGTTGATCCTGAAAAAATCAGAGGTAAAAGTATCCTGCTGGCCGTGCGCAATACCCATTTGCAGAATTTTGTAAAAAACGCCTTGGCCAGCGCCTCTCCCATGGAGGGTGAATTCAGCAGCCGGATGGGCGCTGATGGCCAGGAAAAATATTTTTATGCCCATGGTGCCAGATTGCAGGACAGTCAAGGTCATATTACCGGGGCCTTGATCGTTATCAATGACGTGACGAGCTTGCGCCGCCTGGAGTCCATGCGGCGTGATTTTGTGGCTAATGTCTCGCATGAACTGAAAACGCCGATAACCTCCATTGAGGGCTTTGCGGAAACTCTGCTTGATGGCGCGCTCGACGAACCGGAGGATGCCCGGCGTTTTGTTGAGATTATTGGCAAACAGGCCGCACGTCTGCACGCCATTGTTGAAGACCTGCTGGCCCTTTCCCGGGTTGAACAGGAGGCCAAGCGGGAGGAAATTGTCCTGCAGGAGCTGCCGATAGCGGAGGTATTGCAATCAGCGATTCAGACCTGCAGTTCGAGAGCCGAAAAGGAAAATGTGTCGATCAGCCTGGCCTGTGCGCCAACGATCACTGCCGGGATTAACCCAGCCTTATTTGAACAGGCCGTAGTCAATCTGCTGGATAATGCCGTGAAATACAGCGGCAAAGGCAGCGAGATCAAGGTTGAGGCGGAAATAAAGGCGGGTGAGGTGTTGATCCGGGTCTGTGATAATGGGGTCGGGATTGCCTCACAGGATATCTTCAGGATCTTTGAGCGTTTTTATCGTGTTGATAAGGCACGCAGCGCTAAACTGGGCGGCACTGGTCTGGGGCTTTCCATTGTCAAACATATCGTACAGGCCCATCATGGGCGTGTTTCAGTGGAGAGCAGTCCAGGGAAGGGCAGCATCTTTACCATCCATCTTCCGGTCAGGAGTTAGAGGTCGGTAAGGAATGGCATAAGAAGAGGGCTGCGGAAAAGGACTTGCGTCATGTCATTATGATTGCGTGGTGGGCTTTGTGGTGTGGGTGCGCGCAGTCGGTCACATCAGACAATCGGGTCCATGCTTTTATACATTCCACCAATACGTGAAACATCAATAATGGGACAGACCGCTTTTTCACGATCGATCAAACGGCGGACATGTCATGGGGTTTTATCTTCCCGGTTGGCTTTCGGGCTGCGATGTTACCGAGTTGAAGAAGAATCTTTCCACTGTGAGTTCAATGACGATGTCCGGTTTGAAGGAGGTCATAATCTCCTCGATATTTTTCTGGTCATACTCCTTCCACAGATAGACCACCTGTTTGAAATTCTCTGAGAAGAAGGGCTCCAGTGCGACCAGAAAGGAATCCCGGAAGACAACAGCCGTGAGTTCAGCCTGATTGCAGCCCTTGGCAAAGGAGGGTCGGCCTGGATCCGACGTGATGTTGCTGAGATGGTAGGTGAAGGGCAGGAAGTGGCCGCAGGGTTGGAATTTCTGGAGTTTCGGCGAGGGCTCGGCCAGTTCTTTTTCCTTCATCAGCATCCTGGCCAGGTCCCCATAATGGCCGGTATTGCCGTTGATACCGGGAACATCCTCGGTAAAGGCGAAATTGGTCTTGAAGGTCTTGGCTGGGAACATCTCGGTGATCCGCTTGAAGATCGCCTGGAAGGCCAGGTAGCCGCCCAGTATGTTCCAGTGGGTGTCATTTTTGTAGTAGAGGTTCTTTTCTCCTTTGGCCTGGCGGAGGACACTATGAAGGTTGACCAGATAAGGAGGTAAATGCTGGTCGAGGGCGGTCAGCATCTGTTCAAAGCGGCTGATTCCTTTGACCTCCATCGCGTTTTCAGTCAGGTATTCCGGGTAGATGGACTGTTTGTCCGGCCCTGCTGCCAGGATGTAGCGGATTCCCTGTTGTTGTAACCAGCTGGCTTTTTTCTCCTGGGCGGCCAGCCACTGTTCCAATTGCTCATGGCTGAGCGGGGTTTCTCCCCGAAAATCTTCAAGGACCTTATCGCCAGTAAAGAAATACCAGCCATCGAGTCCTTTGAGGACCGGGGCATTGACTCCGATCTGGTTGAAGTGTCTTTCCATCTCCTGCTGATAACTGTGAATAAAGACATCCCGGAAGCCAAAGTGGTCTTTAAGGTAGTTGTCGGTTTGGGAAAAGAAGGTTCCCAGCTGCTTGATGTCTGCCGGTGGGGTTGGTCGGGGTGTCAGCACCCGTTGTTCGGCGGTGGACCAACGCGCCTCGGGGGAGAGGATCATTTTCAGGGGTGGAAGAAAAAGGACCCCAAGGAACAGGAGGATCAGTATCCGGTTATAGACGGGGTGGAAGGTGAAATGGGCATTCATTTTGTCTCAGAATTTTAGGTAGATGAAGGGGCTGTAGGCGCCGGCAGCCAGGCTGATGGTGGCGAAGTAGAGCAGACCGGCCAGGACCGCCAGCTGGGTGAGATGGATAATGGCATCGAGCCAGTGGTGGAGTTGGCCGGGTTTGGCCAGGATTGTGGCCTTCCATCGTCCCAGGGCGGGCAGGATGGGCAGGGAAAAAAGCAGGGCCATGGCCAGTTCCAGTTGGGCCTTGCTGTCGAGGAACTGGGCGGGTGCAGAATGGCCGCCGGGTAGGGTCTTCACTCCGGCCATGAGGGAGAAAAAACGGAAGGCTTCGGCCAGGGTCTCGCTGCGGAAAAGGACCCAGCCGACCATGATGACAAGAAAGGTCTGGGCCTGCTGGAGGGGCGGCCAGAGTCTCTGCCGCCATTTTTCCAGTCTTGAGCGTTCGACAACGAGAAAAAAGCCGTGATAGAGGCCCCAAAGGATGAAGGTCCAGCTTGCTCCATGCCAAAGGCCGCAGAGGAGAAAGACGATGAGCAGATTCAAAAAAGTCCTGAGCGTTCCTTGCCTGCTGCCGCCAAGCGGGATGTAGAGATAGTCCCGGAGCCAGCTGGACAGGGTAATATGCCATCTCCTCCAGAATTCCCGGATTGATCGGGAGATATAGGGATAATTGAAGTTTTCCGGAAGATGAAAACCGAAGAGTCTGGCCAGGCCGATGGCCATGTCTGAATAGCCGGAGAAATCAAAGTAGATCTGCAGGGTGTAGCAGAGTGCGGCAAGCCAGGCCAGAGAGGGGGAGAGCTCCGGGCCGGGCAGGGCAAAGATCTGGTCGGCGATCAGCGCCAGGGGGTTGGCCAGCAGCACCTTTTTGGCAAGCCCCAGGATAAAACGCTGGGCTCCTTCGGCAAGCCCATCAATGCTGCTGTGGCGAGAGCGCAGTTCCTTGGCCAGTTGTGGGTAGCGCAGAATGGGGCCGGCAAGGATTACCGGGAAAAAGGAGAGATAGAGGGCGAAATCAAGCGGATTCCTGGCAGGCTTCACCTGGCGCCGGGAAATGTCAACCAGGTAGGAGATGGCCTGGAAGGTGAAAAAGGAGATGCCGATCGGCCGGTGAATGGGATCAAGGGTCAGTTTCGGGACATGGAGAGACAACAGGAAGGGGTTGAGGTTGTCGGCAATAAAATTTGCATATTTGAAAAAAGCGAGCATGGCGATATTGAGCACTACCCCGAAGATGAGAATGGCACGGGAGGACCCGCGACCCTCATGGCTTTCGAGCATCTGTCCGCAAAGAAAGTTGGTGAGGATGGAGGCGAGGAGGGCCAGGAGGTAGATACCTTCTCCCCAGGCATAGAAGAGCAGACTGGCGATGAGCAGAAGGGAGTTCTGCAGGCGTCGGGGGGTTGAAAAGATAAGGAGTAGTACCCCGGGCAGGAAGAAAAAAAGAAAGGTGATGGAGGAGAAAATCATTATTGGTTGTCCTGGCAGTCTCTTGGTTCTGAGTACCCGGAACTTGGTATTTATTGGGTAAACAAGTGAAAAAAGATACCTCTCCACCCAGGCCATGGGGATGAACCCCTTAGGGTACCTCTCCGTCAGGCCTCCAGAGAGAGTTTATTGAGCGGAGAACGCCGCTTTAATCTTTGTGGCCATGGTCTCCAGGTTGGCTGCCACATCTTCGGCCAGCGGGTCAAGAGGCACGACTTCACCATGAATGGCATTGGCTATGGCCTGCGCACTCTTGGGGTCAAACTGGGGCTGGACAAAAATCACCCGGGCCTTGCTCGCTTTGGCCTGTGTAATCAGGGAAGAGAGTTGTCTGGGGCTTGGCGATTTGCCGCCAGTTTCTATGGCCTGTTGCTGCAGGTGATAGGTATGGGCAAAGTAGCCAAAGGCCGGGTGAAAGACATAAAAGGATGCGCCTTGATAAGGGGCCAGTTCCTGTACGATCTTCTGATGCACCTGGTCAAGGATTTTGTTTACCTCCAGCAGATTTTTTTCATAGGTTGTTTTGTTTACTGGGTCGCTCGCAATCATGGCTCTGGCCATATCCGCGGCCATGATCTTCAGGTTCAGGGGTGAGAGCCAGACATGGGGGTCAAGGCCTTCCTGGTGCTGGTGTTCCTTGTTGGTATGAACCTGATCGTTCGGCTCGGGTTCATCATGTTCATGTTCGGTCATGGCAATCTTGGGAATGGAAGCCGCCGTGTCGATTATATGCAGGGTGGGAACTGTCTGTTCCAGTTTAGGAATGATTTGCCTTTCAAATTCGAGATCAAGAGTGAAATAGATCTTCGCCTGGGAAAGGGTTGTCAGTTGCTTTGGCGTAGGTTCATAGGTGTGCGGATCCTGTCCTTTGTTGACCAGAACATCAGTGGTTACGAGTGTCCCGCCTATTTTGTCACTGAGCCATTTTTGCGGGGGGACGGAGACAAAGATCTTCAGAGGGGGAGGAGGGGCAGCAAAGGCCATTGCGGCGAACCATAAGAATGAGAGCAGTGTTGAAGCCATTACAATTTTTTTATGCATTCGTTGCCTCCTGAGGATGAATTGACATCCTTCTGTGTAATACCTGTAAAGGAAAAAGCAAGCAGATTGTAACTTTGGTGCCAGAGTTGTGGCGTGCGAAGGGGGCAAGGTCGTGGGGGAGGATTTTTCAGAGAGGGTGAAAAACCTTGAAGAAAAGATAATGAGGCGAGCAATAAAGAGAGCCAGCCCTGTCTGCTTTCAGGCAGGGCTGGCTCTTGGTGCTTCAAGAGAAGCAGTACTGACTAAAACTTATAGTTTACGTCAAACTGGCAGAGGTTGACATGATCTTCCTTGGCGCTGGCAAAGTCTTCAATACGCTTGACGTTGAAAAAGGTAAAATCGGTTGACCAGTTTTTGGTCAGATTGTAGCCAAGCTGGACCCGGTGTCCCTTTTTATTGGTTCTGGAGAGACCGTCGCCAAAATCAGAGTCTGAGAGGTAACCAAACAGGGAGTCGGCCTCGACCATGGAGTAGGCATAGCCCAGTTTGAAGTTATTAAACCTGGTGTCGACGCCCATAACCCAACCCAGGTCATTATCGCCAGGAGTTTGTGGAAATTTGCTGCCGGCCTGGCTCTGGCCAATCTTGCCATCGGCGCCGAAGTTTTTCCACATCTGGCCATACAGCTTGAGTTTAACCGGGCCGGCAGGAAAACTGACATCACCATAGAGATCACCGATATTCAGTTTATAGTTGTTGGGATCAACACTGCCAAAACCGAACAATGCGTCTTTGCCCAGGGCAGAGTCTTCGTTGATTATGCCATTGGTATAGGTATGATATCCGGTGGCAACCGTGAACTTGCCTTTTTCGCTGAACTTGCCATTGTAACCAACCTGTCCCATATAGAGCATGGAGGTGTTATCATCATGGACGAGTTTGGCCCCATAACCGCCGGCCGTAGCAAAAACGCCTTCTTTCTGGCCATAGGCCAGAGTTAAACCGGTAAGCCGCACGTCGGTATCCCAGAGAACCCATGAGCTTTTATAAGGATTTTCGGATTGACCCAGGGTCATGTTGAAATCATTCCATTTATGTTTGGCATAGGCATAGTCAATATTGATACGGGTGTGTTGAAAGGGAGAGGTATCACCCCAGGTATCATTGGTACTGGTTGGATTAGTATAGTCACCGCTGGCAATGCCTGCTCCCACCTGCCAGTTTTCTTCCTTATTGTCCCAGACACCGCCCAGACGAAAACGGCTACGGAATCGCTCACGGGAAGTATCATCTCCAACTTTATAATTCTTGTCGCGCATCTCGTAACGAACGCGCAGATCGCCCTTCAGTTTAATGCCGTCAATAAACTCATTGCCGGAAACCGCAAAGCCTTTTTTTGCCTCAAGGGCCTCAATATGTTCACCTTGGGCGGCGACCTTGGTCTTCACGTATTCCATGTCTGCCGGCGCAGTGGCTTTCTGTCCTTTGAGCATGTCGATTTCCGCCTGCTGGTTGGAAACCTGGGCCCGCAGTTCCTGAAGCTCCCGTAAAATTGCATCATTAGACGTGCTTCCACCGGCCAGAGCGGCCGCGGGCAGGTACAGACAGAAGCCGAGGGCGGCTGCCGTTGATAATACTTTTTTCATTTTTTTCTCCTTTCTCCCAAAAGATTTAGATGCTATTATGAAGTAACTATTGCGTCTTTGACTCTTTCGTTACAGCATCTTTTTCCGTTTTTGCCATCCCGATGACGGCATTAATTTTTCCAACGGCTTACTGTTTTCTTCCTTCATTCTGCTCACTTACCTGCTTGCCCCCATTGGGCGTTTTTTAACTCATCGATACTCATTCATTTTTTTCCATCTGAATGATGACGTGACAATAGCCGGAAATTTTTAGGATATGGTTACCGTGATGTTAGAAAATCGTTAATTGTTTATTAAGGTGATCGCCTTGAAGACGGGGGCGAGGATGTCCGCCGAAACCCTGTTCGTCTCTTAATGCAATCCTAATCAAATCCTAACAACAGGGGGGCATTGTAGGGGGCATCACTTACCGGCCAAAGACCCTCTGGGTATTAGCCACAAAAACTCTTGTTAAGGAGATTCATGATGAAAATGCAGAAAAGTTTGATAGGAAAGGCAGTGAAGAAGGCAATAGTGGCAGGCTGTCTGGTGGCAGTGACCACCACTGGCGCTTTGGCCGCTGTGGAAGTTGATCCCAAAATTGCCCCATACAAGAAGGTCAGCGGGGTGTCCGGCAATCTGGACAGTATCGGTTCTGATACCTTGAACAATCTGATGGCCTACTGGGCGGAAGGATTCCGTAAGGAGTATCCCAATGTCCGTATCCAGATCGAAGGCAAAGGGTCAACAACTGCGCCGCCGGCCCTGGTTGCGGGAACCGCTCAGTTAGGCCCCATGTCCCGGCCCATGAAGAAAGATGAGGAAGATGCTTTCGTCAGCAAGTATGGATACAAGGTAACCGGTATTGGTGTAGCCCTGGATTCCCTGGCTGTCTTTGTCAATAAGGACAACCCGATCAAGTCTCTTTCCCTGCCTCAGGTTGACGCCATTTTTTCCAAGACCCATAAAGGCGGGATTGCTGAAGATTATAAGACCTGGGGGCAGGTTGGCCTGACCGGTGAATGGGCGAACCTGCCCCTCAGTCTGTTTGGTCGTAACTCTGCCTCCGGCACCTACGGATTTTTCAAGGAACATGCCCTGGCAAAGGGTGATTATAAGGATACCGTTAAAGAACAGCCGGGATCAGCTTCTGTGGTTATGGGCGTTACCGAGGATCGTTCGGGTATCGGCTACTCCGGCATTGGCTATAAAACCTCTGGGGTGAAGGCCATCGCCTTGAGTGCTAAACAGGGTGCGCCTGCCGCTGAGCCTAATTATGCCAATGTTCTTTCCGGGAAATATCCCTTGTCCCGGACCCTTCTTATCTATGTGGGCAAGGAACCAAACAAACCATTGTCACCTGTGGCTGCTGAATTTTTGAAGTATATTCTCTCCAAAGAGGGTCAGGAGATTGTGGTGAAAGACGGGTTTCTGCCGCTACCTGCTGAAGTCGTAGAAAAGGAATTGGCGAAGTTGAATTAGGTAAACAGATAGGCTGAAGGCTGAAGGCTGAAGGAAAAGCATTATGAAATATGCGATGCGCCCGACAGTTTTATAGCCTTCAGTCTTCAGCCTTTAATCTTCAACCTTCCAGAACTCCATGCAGAAACTTGATAAACAGTTCATAAAAAAAGTCCGCCTTCAGGATCGTATTGCCACCCGGATCATTACCTTGGGCGGGCTGCTGGTTATTGTCAGTGTGATTGCCATTCTGGTCCTGATCGTCCGCGTGACCATTCCTCTTTTTCAGTCTGCCCGGACCAATATCGTCTTTCAGTTTCCGCTCTCTTCCCCAACAGAATCCGTGCTGGCCATGGGGGTTGATGATTACCAGGAGATCGCCTATACCTTGAATGACCGGGGTATCTTTACCTTTTACAACCTCGTCAAGGGTACGTCGTTTTTGAGCTTGGCGGCTGGCGCGGATAAGAAAGTTCCGCTGCAATCCATCGAGTTGCATAAAAATAATCAGTACACCCTTTTGTGGGCGGATAAGAGTACCAGCATGACCGAGGTTTCGTTCCGGTTTCTTTTTGACAAGGAAGGAAAACGAACGGTCAAACCTGAGATTCAGACTCTTGCTGAATTTCCTCCTGAACCAGGGAAGACGGGAGCGGCGAAAGTCCTGCATGCCGCTGTCCGCAAGACCGAGGATGGACGTCTGACCAAAGTTGTGCTTCTTGATGACAACAGTTTTCTGGTAACCCAGCAGGTGACCAAGACCGATCTCTTTGGCAATGAGAAAAAAGAGACTTTTTCTTTTCCTGTCCGCCATGATATTCCCGGGAAAATTACTGCTTTTACTGTGGATGAAAAGGGGGATACCCTTTTCATCGGCACAGATTACGGGAGTCTGCTGCGTTGGGATGTAAGTCAGAGTGATGGGGCCAGCCTCACCGATAATGTGGTGGCGACCTCGGGTAGTCAGGCCATTACCGCCTTGACCATGGTCTTTGGTGATATGTCGATAGCGGTTGGTGATGCCACGGGTGGGCTTGCCACCTGGAGTTTAGTCAGGAGTGGTGATGAAACCAATAAGGTACGAAAACTTCGTAAAATTCACCAACTTGCCACGCATACGGCTGCTGTTGCAACTCTTGTGGCCTCACGCCGTACCAAAATGATTGTCAGCTTTGATGTTGAGGGAAAGGTCCATTATGACCATATGACCAGTGAAAATCACCTGATTGATATTGACCATCATTTGACCAACTTTGCCATTTCCGGGAGTGATAACAGCCTGATTGGTCTTGATCGTGACAAAAATCTTGTTGTCTGGAACATTGATGATCCGCATCCGGAGGTGAGTGTGAAGACCCTTTTTGGCAAGGTGTGGTACGAAGGTTATGATCAACCGGAGTATGTCTGGCAATCCTCTTCCGGCAACGATGACTTTGAGGCAAAATTCAGTCTTGTCCCTCTGCTCTTTGGCACTATCAAGGGTACCTTGTATGCCATGATTTTTGCGATACCCCTGTCCATCTTTGGCGCAGTCTATACCAGCCAGTTTACCAGTTATATCTTCAAGAAAAATATCAAACCGATGATTGAGATCATGGCCTCCGTGCCATCGGTGGTCATTGGCTTTCTTATTGCCTTGTGGCTGGGACCCATCATTGAAAAGTATATCCTGGCGTTTATCTTCTTTTGCATGCTTCTGCCACTGGTTCTGGTGAGTATGATGATGCTCATGCAGCCTTATTACAAAACGCCCACCTTGCAAAATCGCTGTAATGGCTATGAATTTCTGTTGCTGGTGCCGGTCATTCTCTTGACGGCAGCCCTGGCGGTATGGATGGCCCCTGGCATGGAAAAAATGGTTTTTGGTGGTAATTTTTTGCAATGGCTCTACAGCGACCTTGGAGTTCGGTATGATCAGCGCAACAGTATTATCATCGCCTTTGGTCTTGGTATTGCCGTAATTCCTATTATTTTTTCCATTACCGAAGATGCCATTTCCAATATCCCAAACAGTTTGACTGGTGCCTCCCTTGCCCTTGGCGCCAGTCGCTGGCAGACCATCTGGCGCGTGGTGCTGCCCTCGGCCAGTCCCGGGATTTTTGCTGCCATCATGATTGGTTTTGGCCGGGCAGTGGGAGAGACCATGATTGTCCTCATGGCCACCGGCAATACTCCCATTATGGACTGGTCACTCTTTAACGGGATGCGGACCTTGTCAGCCAACATTGCGGTGGAAATTCCCGAGGCGCCTTTTAATGGAACCTTGTATCGGATACTTTTTCTCTGTGCCACTCTCCTGTTTGCCCTGACTTTTATTCTCAATACCGGGGCGGAAGTGATACGGGAGCGGTTGCGTAAAAAATATGGCCGTTATTAGAGGAGAAAAAAGAGAAATGATGGTGACCAAAAAATTCTGGCGACAGGGTGAACCGTTTGTATGGGCCACGAGTCTGGCGCTTTCGCTGATCCTTTTTATGACCTTTCTTCTCTTCTATGTGGTGCTGGCCAACGGGATAATGGTCTTCTGGCCAAAGGAGGTAACTCTGGCTACCTTGACCAGTGGTGGATATCTGCTTGGCGAAATTGTTCAGGACGAGAAAAATCCGGCCACCGGTAAAAAAAGACTGCAATTCAAGATTGGTAACCGTGATCTCTATGGTCTTGATTTTAAGTGGGTCGACGCTGCGAGCGTCAGTAACTTCAGCCTGCCGGCAGATGTCTATGTTTTGGAGCGACAGGAGCATGGTAATTTTTACGGTTCCTTGAAGGAATTGAAAACTCCCGGCCTTTTCTTACCCGTAGATAAGAAAGAGAGTTTGCAGGCAGCTCTTGACACCATCGAGCCACAACGAGGCGAGGTGAAAAAAATTGAAAGGAAGATTGCCATCCTCAATCGCCAGGTCGAAGAGAACAATAACAAGCTTGCCCGGTTGCGGTATCACAAGAAAGAGAACACGCCTGCTGCCGTTGCCATGCAAGTGGAGGCAAAAAACATTAAAGGAGAGTTTGATCGGCTGGTTGCGCTTCTTGACGGCAAACGAGCGATAGTATTGGCCAACGAGGCAGTCCTGGTGGACGCTAATGGCCAGGAAAAAACCATTGCCTTGGCCAATATTGTCCGCTGTTATCAACCCAATTCCATGTCATGGTTGGCTAAATGGAGTTATTATGGGAAACGATTGAGAGAGTTGCTGTTTGCTGAACCGCGGGAATCCAATACCGAAGGGGGGTTATTCCCGGCGATATTCGGCACGATCATGCTTATTTTTTTGATGAGTATCCTCTCCTTTCCCCTCGGTGTCATTGCCGGGATTTATCTGCGTGAATATGCCAGAGAAGGATATCTGGTGCAAATGGTGCGTATTGCCGTCAATAATCTGGCTGGTATCCCGTCTATTGTTTACGGGATCTTTGGTCTAGGCTTTTTTGTTTACGGTGTTGGCGGTCAGATCGATCAGCTTTTTTTCCCGGAAAATTTGCCCACTCCCACCTTTGGCACGGGCGGGATTCTCTGGGCCAGCCTGACCCTGGGGCTGCTGACCGTGCCTGTGGTCATTGTTGCCACCGAAGAGGCGCTGGGCGCAATCCCGCCGGGTATCCGGGAAGGATCTCAGGCTCTGGCTGCCACCAAATTTCAGACCCTCACCAGGATCTTGTTGCCCATGGCCTCCCCCGGTATCTTGACCGGGTTTATTCTGGCCATGGCCCGGGCCGCAGGCGAGGTGGCCCCTCTGATGATCACCGGTGTGGTCAAGCTGGCGCCAGCGCTGCCGCTTGATGGCAGCTTTCCGTATCTGCACCTGGACCGCAAGTTTATGCACCTGGGTTTTCATATCTATGACATCGGCTTCCAATCGCCCAATGTCGAGGCGGCAAAGCCCATGGTCTATGTCACCACTCTGTTGTTGATCCTGATCGTACTCATTATGACAAGCACGGCAATCTATCTCCGCAATAGAATGCGAGAGCGTTTTTCCGTGGCCGACCTCTAATAAGGATATACTATGTCACATTCCAATACTGCCATAATGTCTATTGAAAACCCGCAGGTTGTGGTCGAGAACCTGAATTTCTTTTACGGTTCCAGCCAGGCGCTCAAGGATGTGAGCTTTGGGATTCCTCAAAGTCAGGTGACGGCCTTGATTGGTCCTTCCGGTTGCGGGAAATCGACCTTCCTTCGTTGTATCAACAGGATGAATGATCTGGTTGAGGGGTTACGGATCGAAGGCCTGATTACCATTGATGGTGAGAATATTAATGACACTTCCCTTGACGTTATTGAACTCCGACGCAAGGTCGGTATGGTGTTCCAGAAGTGGAATCCATTTCCTAAATCCATCTATGAAAATGTCATCTATGGCCTGCGTATTGCCGGGATCAAAGAGCGACGGGTGCTCGATCAGGCCGTGGAGCAAAGTCTGAAACGAGCCGCCTTGTGGGATGAAGTTAAGGATCGTTTGCAACAATCGGCCATGGGCCTTTCCGGGGGTCAGATGCAACGGCTCTGTATTGCCCGGGCGGTGGCCGTCAATCCTGAGATTATCCTCATGGATGAACCCTGTTCTGCCCTTGATCCACGGTCAACGTCACGGATTGAGGATCTCATTCGGGAATTGCGCGGGGAATATACGATCATTATTGTCACCCATAATATGCAACAGGCAGCGCGGATTTCTGATTACACCGCCTATATGTATCTGGGTGAACTGATTGAATATGGACCGACCCAGAAACTGTTTACTGTTCCCGAGCGCAAGGAAACTGAGGACTACATCACTGGCCGTTTTGGTTGAAAAGATTGGACGCTCTGAAGGAAGTACTTTTGGGGTGTAAGAAGTGATGTGTTGGCTGTGTGTTTTTTTATTCATTGATAAAGTTTTTGCAAGGGAAGAAGGAGTACCCTGATGGCACATAATATCCAGACTGAAATTGAAACCCTGAAAGGTCATATTGTATATCTCAGCACCGTTGTTGAGGAGAACATGCAATGTGCCATCAAGGCATTGATTGAGAAAAATTCCGACCTGGCCTATCAGGTCATGCAGACTGACAGGTGTGAGGTTGATCATATCGAGACCGATGTGGAGCAGGAATGTCTGCGGATTATGGCCTTGCATCAGCCGGTTGCCAGTGATCTGCGTTTTCTGGTTACGGCCTTGAAGGTCAATAGTGATCTTGAGCGCATTGGCGATCTGGTGGCAAAAATTGCCGATAAGGTGCTTTTACTCTATAAGGCCGATCCAGTAAAATTTCTATCCGATTCAATGCAGATTCCGGAAATGTTCAATGGGATGTTTGATAAAACAGTGTGGATGTTCAAACAGGCTATGGAGGCCTTTGTCAACGAGGATACGGATCTTGCCTACAAGGTCTGCCTGGCTGATGATGAAGTGGACCAGGCCAAGCGCACCATTTATAGTGAGCTGGAAGAGAGTATCATGAGTGATCCGGCCCAGCATGTGTATCTGGCCAAGCTGCTCAGTGTGGCCAGAAGCACGGAACGTATTGCTGATCACTGTACCAATATCTGCGAAGACATTATTTATATGGCACAAGGCAGGATCGTCCGCCATAATCATTAGCAGTGGGATAATTACTATCAAACAAGGAGTTAAGAGTGGCCAGAGCAACCATCCTTATTGTGGAAGATGACGAAAATATCCAGCAACTCGTTGGCTATAACCTGGCAAAGGCTGGGTTTCAGGTACTCTATGCCGAGAATGGTGAGCAGGCCCTGGCGAGCGTCAAACGCGAGCTCCCGGACTTGATGGTGCTGGATATCATGCTGCCCAGCCTCAATGGTTTTGAGGTGTGTAAGATTCTGCGTAAGGATCCGCAAACCAAGGCCCTGCCCATTATCATGTTGACGGCCAAGGGTGAGGAAAGTGATGTGACTGCTGGTCTTGATCTGGGCGCTGATGATTATATCACCAAGCCTTTCAGCCCGAAAATTCTGATTTCCCGGATTAAAGCGGCCCTGCGCCGACGGGAGGAATTATCTGGTGAAGACGGAAGTGAAGCAAAAAAGGGTCTGGTCAAGGTGCATGATATTGTCATTGATCCGAAACGCTATGAAGTGGTGGTGGCAGGCAGCCTTGTTGCTCTGACTGTCACCGAGTTCAGTATCCTCGATCTTCTGGCGCGGCGGCCAGGCTGGGTCTTCAGCCGTCAGCAGATCATTGACGGGGTGCGGGGCTATGATTATGTCATTACTCCGAGGGCGGTAGATGTTCAGGTCTTCGGGCTCAGGAAGAAGCTGGGGACGTCTGGAGAATGTATTGAGACGGTGCGGGGTATTGGCTACCGGATGAAAGGGTAGCAGAGGGATTCCCTGTCTGTTTTATCAGGATATAGGTTCGTCCAATGCCCTGATATCCCAGGCCTCGGTGCGATTATTGTCGGTGTTGATGACAATGCGGAATTCAAAGATACTGGCAGGGTCAAGAAAAAGGGCGTCGTTGGTGACGTTCGATTTAGAACAGTGAAAAAAAACCGTCTCTGCCAGCAGTCCTTCCGGTTTCATGGTGTAGTACCGCATGAAGCCAAACCCCCGATCCGGATTATAGTTGACCGCGACCCCTCGCTGCCAGTTTTCATTGTGGCCGGTCTGGATGGGGAGGAGGCCGGGGACAAGAAAGCCGGAGAGATAGGAGTCGGCCACCTCTTTGAGCTGGCTGCTGACATTGTTGAAGGCAATGACCTCAACCCGGCAGCCCATGTTCTGCAGGGCGATCACCAGACGGACGAAATCGCCGTCGCCGGTAAGCAGGATGACGCGGTCGAGATTGCGGGCCTGGAGCAGGGCGTCAATGGCCAGGTCCATATCCGCGTTGGCCTTGGTGGTGAGGATCCCTTCGTCATCGACATAATGCTGTACATATTTTTTGATGACCTTGAACCCGCATTGGCGCAGGATGTCATGGTAGCGGTACAGTTTCTGGCGGTATTCATGGTCATCCTTGGTGCGGGCCCGATCCTCGGCCAGATAGGAATTGGCCCGCAGAAGAACAGATTTACCCAGATTGGCCAGATCAACCAGGATGTCGTAGCGCATGCCATAGCCGCCGCACAGGCGGATATTTTCGGCATCGACATAAATTCCCGTTTTCAGCATTTAAGCTTTACTCCTGTTTATAATTTTAGGATGAAGGCTGGCTTTTTTGACTGAAGGCTGAAGTCTTCTATGCTCATGCTCTCTTTGTTCCTGACCCCTTCAGCCTTCGGTCTTCAACCTTCTCAGTCTATCCACCTGTAAAATTACTCCCACTCAATGGTGGCGGGCGGCTTGGAGGAGATATCAAAGACCACCCGGTTGACGCCGCGTACTTCATTGATGATCCGGCTGGAGATGCTCCCCAGCAGCTCATAGGGAAGCTTTGACCAGTCGGCGGTCATGGCGTCTTTTGAGTCTACTGCCCGCAGGGCGATGACATTCTCATAGGTGCGGCCATCCCCCATGACCCCCACGGTTTGGATGGGGAGGAGCACGGCAAAAGATTGCCAGACCTTACGGTACCAGCCGCTTTTTTTCATCTCTTCCAGGACGATGACATCGGCCTGACGCAGGATCTCCAGTCGTTCGCGGCTGACCTCACCCATAATGCGGATGCCCAGTCCCGGGCCGGGAAAGGGTTGGCGGTAGATGGCTTCTTCCGGCAGTCCCAGCTCCAGGCCAAGCTCGCGCACCTCGTCTTTGAACAGCTCGCGCAGAGGTTCGATCAGGTCCAGTTTCATGATCTCGGGCAGGCCGCCGACATTGTGATGGGATTTTATGGGGGCCTCACCGCGAAAGGAGACCGATTCAATCACGTCCGGATAGAGGGTACCCTGGGCCAGATAGTTGACCTCGCCCAGTTTTCTGGCCTCTTCTTCAAAGATTTGGATAAAGCCCAGACCAATCCGCTTGCGTTTGATCTCAGGGTCGACAACGCCTGCCAGTTCACCCAGAAAGAAGTCGGTTGCCTCGACATCAATGAGCTTGAGCTTGGTTTTTTCTTTGAAAAAACGGAGGATGGACTCGGTCTCACCGATGCGCATCAGGCCGTTATTGACATAGATGCAGGTTAGTTGATCGCCGATGGCGCGATGGATCAGGGCGGCGGTGACTGAGGAATCAACGCCGCCGGAGAGGGCGCAGATGACCTTGCTGGTCCCAACCTTGTTGCGGATTGCTTGGACCGTGGATTCGATAAAGGAGTGCATGGTCCAGTCCGGCTGGCAGTTACAGAGACCAAAGATGAAATTGCGCAGGATATCGGTACCGATCAGGGTGTGGGCGACCTCAGGATGAAACTGGACCGCAACAAAGGGCTTTTCCTTGTGTCTGAGGGCGGCAAAGGGAGAATGGTTGCTGGTGGCGGTGGCCTCGAATCCCTCTGGCGCGACTTCCACTCGGTCGCCATGGCTCATCCACACCTGATGATGCACGGGGCTGGTCTCCAGCCCGGCAAAGAGGCCGGAGGTGTTTTGGACGGAGAGATCAGCCTTGCCAAATTCCCGTTTTTCCGCCTTTTCGACCTTGCCACCCAGTTGCTGTATCATGAGTTGGGCCCCGTAACAGATGCCCAATATCGGCAGGCCCAGCTCAAAGAGTGCGGGGTCTGATAAAGGGGCATCGCTATCATAGACTGAGGCCGGTCCACCGGAGAGGATAATGCCTGCCGGGGCCAGGGCCTTGATTTTGTCAAGGGAGGTGGAGTAGGGGTGGATCTCGCAGTACACCTTCTGTTCGCGGATACGTCTGGCAATGAGTTGGGTGGTCTGTGAGCCGAAATCAAGGATGAGGATTTTTTTCATGATAAGGGAAAGTTGAAAGTTAAAAGTTAAGTAAGTATTGATGGTCCTGTAAAAAGTCGAAATTTAGCTTTTTTCGTCATTCCGGCGCAGGCCGGAATCCAGTCTTTTCGAACAGTTGCGAAGATGCTGGACACCGGTCGGTTTCCACCGGTGTGACGACTTTTTGCGAGACCCAACAGGTAATCATGCCGTCCGGTAGTTGGGTGCCTCTTTGGTGATGATCACGTCATGGACATGGGATTCCCGCAGGCCGGCGGCAGAGATGCGAACAAATTTGGCCCTTTCGCGAAGCTCCTCAATGGTGGCGGCGCCGACATAACCCATACCGGAACGAAGTCCGCCCAGAAGCTGGTAGATAACATCGGCAAGCGGCCCGCGGTATGGGACTTTCCCTTCAATGCCTTCGGGGACAAGCTTGGACTGGCTGCTTACCTCGGACTGGAAATAGCGGTCTGAGGAACCTTTGCGCATGGCGCCAATTGAGCCCATGCCCCGGTAACCCTTATAGGTTCGGCCTTGGTAAAGAAAGGTGTCGCCAGGGGTTTCATCGGTGCCGGCAAAAAGAGAGCCGATCATGATCGCATGCGCCCCGGCGCCAATGGCCTTGGCCAAGTCACCAGAATGTTTGATCCCGCCATCGGAGATGATGGGAATACCATGCGCGGCAGCGGCGGCGACACAGTTTTTCAGGGCGCTCATCTGGGGGACACCCACACCTGCCACAATACGGGTGGTACAGATTGAGCCTGGCCCCACACCGACCTTGACCGCATTGGCGCCGGCCTTGATCAGGGCGAGAGTGCCTTCGTAGCTGGCCACATTGCCGGCAATGACCGGCAGATCAGGAAAGGCGCTTTTGATGGCTGCAACCGCACGCAGCACCCCACGGGAGTGACCATGGGCCGAGTCCATGACCACCACATCCACACCGGCATCCACCAGTTTTTGGGCGCTGGCCTCAATGCCAGGGCCGACACCTAAGGCCGCGCCCACCAGGAGACGGCCCAGATGATCCTTGGCGGCCTGGGGATATTTCCGTATTTTTTCCAGATCCTTGATGGTGATCAGGCCGGCCAGATTGCCGTTGTCATCAACCACCAGCAGTTTCTCAATGCGGTGCTCATGGAGCAGGGCCTTGGAGTGTTCCATGTCAATGCCCACCCTGGCGGTCACCAGGTTCTTGCTGGTCATCACATCGCCCACCCGCAGGTCACTGTCAGAGACGAAGCGCAGATCACGATTGGTGACAATGCCCACCAGTTTGCCCTCACGCAAGACCGGCAGGCCGGAGATCTTGTATTTGGCCATAATCTTTTCGACATCGGCCACGGATTGATCCTCGCGGACCGTAATCGGGTCAATAATCATCCCTGATTCCGATTTCTTGACCTGTTCCACTTCTTTGGCCTGTTTGGCGATTCCCATATTTTTATGGATAATGCCGATCCCTCCTTCCCGGGCCATGGCAATGGCCGTCCGGTGTTCAGTTACCGTATCCATGGCCGCACTGACCAGCGGGGCGTTCAGGGTAATGGTGTCAGTCAATCGGGTGACAAGGGAGACTTCATTGGGAAGAACCTCTGAGGCTGAGGGGACAAGCAACAGGTCATCGAAGGTAAGGGCTAACTCTATGGTGTCTGGTAACATGGAAGGCTCCTGGAACAAGGTTCAAATGAACAGAATGTATACTGAATTTAAGAGTTTTCAGTTTTCACTTTTCAGTGTTAAATACAGGGGATTAATGAGACAGGAGTGAGTATCCGCTAAAAAAGCATTCTGTCTCCTGAATAACAGTGTAGCATTTCAAGATAAAAGCTTAAACCTTTTTCGGGACTGACCCATTTTTGTCTTGTGTTGTCCTTGTAGAAAGAGAAGAAAGGAATCCATGCTTATAAATATCAATCCCGAGAATCCCCAACTGCGCCTGATCCAGCAGGTTGTTGAGCACCTGCAAGCCGGGGCGATTATCTGTTATCCAACGGATACCGGTTATGGTGTCGGTTGTGATCTGTTTCATCAAAAGGCGATTAAACGATTGATGCAGATAAAGAAAAGACCCGAGGGCAAGCCCTTTTCTTTCATGTGTCCCAGTCTGAAAAATATCAGCGAATATGCCCATGTGTCAAATACGGCCTATCGGCTGATGAAAAAAAATCTGCCGGGGGCCTATACCTTTGTCCTGCCCGGAAGTAAGATCGTGCCCAGGATCATGGCGACAAAGCAGAAAACAGTCGGTATCCGGGTTCCAGCCAATCCTATCTGTCTGTTGCTTCTTGAAACCCTTGGCAATCCAATTGTCAACACCAGTATCCCGGTGGAAAGTGAACATCCTGTGCCGACTGAGGCCTATGAAATCGAGATGATTCTGGGGAACAGGGTCGAGATCATTATCGACGGTGGACCGGTCTATCCAGATCCATCCTCACTTATCGATCTGACCGGAGATCATCCTGAGATATTGCGCGAAGGGAAGGGTGATATTGCCCCATTTCTGCGATGAGCCGTTGTAAATAAATAACATGGCCATATGATTGGCGAGAACGGTCTCTAAGTATTCTGCAAGCGGGAAATAAGAGTGGTCAAGAGGTGGACGCCCTCAAAATAGTTCCTTTGAGGCGTCCACTCTGTGAGTGTGGTACTTGGCCATTTGACCTGCCTGCAGTCGCGATGACATCCGATGGCTTCTCGCAGGCTTGCTTGCCTGCAATGATCTCTGTCTTTAATCTTTTATCAATGGAGCTTTCAAGGATCTGCTCATGGTAAAGTGAATGGTCTTCCTTTCTGGAATATCCATTATGGCCCCGGTTTTTGGGTTTTTAGTTGTTCGTGCCTTGCGTTTTCGGAGGGAAAAACTGCCAAAGCCTCGAAGTTCTATCCGTCTTTTTTCCGTTAAGGCATTTCTCATTGTCGTTAGCATGATTTCAAGAGCGGCGGTCACATCCCGTTTAGGGAGGGAGAGGTCCATGCTGACCTGATCGATAAGTTCCTTTTTTAACATGTTCAATAGTCTTTTATTCAAAAAGATGATTATAAAAAAAGGTTGTTTTGCCATGATAAGTTTTCAAGGCAAAACAACCTCTTATGTGCTCAAACAAGCATGGACAGGTCGCTTTCTCACGACTTGTCGGCTGTGGAGAAGCTGCCTAGCTTTCTTCGGTCTGGCCACTAGCGGCGGCCTTCATCAGGTCGCCTAAGGTAGCAGGAGCTACAACAGCGGCCGCAGAAGCAGCTTCTTCTTTCTTGGACGCTGTTTGTCCGGCCTCGGCCGCTTCCTCAGCATCGCCTTCCAGAGTCTTGATGGAGAGGCCAATCTTCCGGTCTTTTGCGGATACATTAATGACAATGGCCTTCAGGGTGTCACCAACCTGATAGACGCCAACCGGGGTCTTGATCTTTTCTTTGCTGATCTCGGAGACATGAACCAGGCCTTCGATCCCTTCTTCAAGCTGAACGAATACACCAAAATCAGTGACGTTGGTGATGGTGCCTTCAATGATGGTGCCGGATGGATATTTGTTATAGGCCGCCTGCCATGGATCGGGCTCAAGCTGTTTGATGCCGATGGAGAAGCGCTCGTTTTCCTTGTCAATCTTCAGGACAACCGCCTGGATGGTCTGGCCCTTGACATATTTTTCCGAAGGATGCTTGATCCGCTCAGTCCAGGAGAGATCAGAGACATGAATCAGGCCGTCAATCCCGTCTTCAATGCCGATAAAGACACCAAAGTCTGTGATATTCTTAACTTTTCCTTCAATAATGGCGCCAACCGGATACGAGTCTGTGACCAGATCCCAAGGATTGGGCTGCAACTGTTTCATGCCCAGTGAGATCCGTTTGGTCTCAGGTTCGATATTGAGAACCATAACCTCAACCTCATCACCTACCGCCACGATCTTGGATGGATGACGAGGTTTCTTGGACCAGGTCATTTCAGAGACATGGATCAGCCCTTCAACACCTTCTTCCAGTTCAATAAAGACACCGTAGTCAGTGATGGAGACAACCTTGCCCATTGCCTTTTCGCCAACAGGGTAACGGGTAGTAACGGTTGCCCATGGGTCTTCTTTCAGTTGTTTGACACCGAGGGAGACGCGATCATTCTCCTTGTCGTATTTGAGAACCTTGACCTCCAGTTCTTCGCCGACCTTGTAGAGCTTTGCCGGATGGGAAACGCGTCCCCAGGAGAGATCGGTGATATGGCAGAGACCGTCCATGCCGCCCATGTCGATAAAGAGACCATAGTCGGTGATGTTGGTGATGGCGCCCTTGATGATCTGTCCTTCCTGAAGAATGGAACGCATCTTCTCGCGCAGTTTGTTGCGGTCATCCTCAAGGATGGCTCGCCGTGAGATAACCACGTTATTGCGTTTGCGGTTAAACTTGAGTACCTTGAAAGAAAAGGTCTCGCCAATGAGCGCGTCCAGGTCTTTGACCGGACGCAGATCAATCTGCGAATAAGGAAGAAAGGCCGGGACGCCAACATTAACAGACATGCCGCCCTTGACTCTGCTCTCGATCTTGCCTTCAATAGTGCCGCCCTCTTCCTGAATCTTGGCAATATCTTCCCAAACCTTTATGGCAATTGCTTTTTCCCGTGATAGAAGGAGGCCGCCTTCTTCTTTACGACGTTCAATAAAGACCTCAAATGTGTCGCCGATTTGAATTTCTTTACCTTTTTCCAGTTGGAATTCGGATTTGGCAACATAACTCTCTGCCTTATCTCCGACATCAACAAGGACATAGCCATCGACGACGCCGATGATGGTGCCCATGGTTACATCGCCAACATTGACAACGCTGCTGTTTTCTTCCATTGCAAAGAGTTCTGCAAAACTCAACTCTTCGTCATTGTTTGTAGTTTGTGTGAGTGCCTCGGTCATGGGTTTTTGCTCGTGCGGCCTGCAGGGGCCAGGTTGTAAGGGTTGATCTTTATCGTTTGTTTAAGAAACGATGCCTATAATGTCTGAAAGATAAAGGAATAAACCTTGTATATCTTTTAAGAGAAAGAGATCTATATAGCAAAAGAAAAATGGAAAGACAAGCACTTCTTGGAAATCGTTACGAAATAATCATTATATTCCTGACTCTTTCGTTATGATGGCGATGAATGGCATAGTGTCGTTTGCTCCAAAGAGATGGTTGGAGGAGCGACCGGCTCCTTATGCTGGGCACGGTATTTCAATGTTGCGGTTATCTTTGAATAACGGCTTGTTCCCGTTGAGAGAAAAAAATGTATAGAAATAATTGACTTGATAAGGGGATAATTTTTGCTTTACGGTTCAGTATCCTCTGGAGTAAATAGGGAAAAGTAAAAAGTGAAAAGAGGAGAGTAGGGGGAGGAGCGTTTTCTCCTCCATGTATTTTCTCTTTCCTGTTTCTTGTTTATGAAATAATTCAAAGAATTGAACATCCTGTAAAAATGGCAGAGATAAAAAGCACCATGGATATGGTTATGGAGCGGGCCGCCCGTATGGCCGCCCGCGCGGTTGGTCAGCCTGATTCTCAGGAAGCAGAACGCACAGGGATGCGTCTGGCCGCTGAATATATCGGCCTTGCCTTGGAGGATCTCGGGCAGGTACTTGCCGGGCAGAAGGGCACCGAGCAGATGGCGGTGCGCAGGGGGATGGCCCAGGCCTTGTTGCGCAATATTGTCCTGCCGCGTGATGAGGCCCTGATGGCCACGAGTCTTCGGGCCATGCATGGTCTTGTGGAGATGGAGCAATCGGCAGGGGATATGGTTGCCATCTGCGCCGAGTTGAAACAGATCCTTGAACAGTATAATCAGCATCTAGAGCAGATCAGAAAACAGCTTGAAGATGCCGTGCGCGCCCAGCTTGATCAAAAACTTGGTGGCCAGCAAGGAGCTCTTGCCGGGGGCGGAATGTCCATGGATCCGTCGATGCATCCCATGTTTCAGAAGGAGTGGACGAGGATGAAGGCGGAGCTGAACCAGCAATACAATCAGGCCCTTGATCAGCGAAAAGAGATCTTGTTGCAGCGTTTTGCCTGAGCCGTCGTTCAAGAATAACCATAACAATGAAATATTGTAACCGTCATAAGGAGCCATAACGAAATGGTGAAAAAATGTAGCAGTCTTAACGGCGATGGTATTTCGTAACGGCTCCTAATGCGCTATCTGCAACGAATAGATAAGATTCAGGCGGCATTGCGCCGGAAAAAGCTTGATGGCCTGCTGATCAGTCAGCCGGAGAACAGGCGGTATCTGAGCGGTTATTCGGCGCTCGATCACAGTATTGCTGAGACCGCGGGGGTGTTGCTCATTCCGGCCAAGGGTGATTTCTGGCTTCTGACCGACTTTCGTTTCAAGCTGCAGGCCGAGGCTGAGGCCGGTTTTCTTCATGTCGTACTTTATCCCAAGGGTCTGTTGCTTTTATTGCGGGAGATGCTGCCGGATCTGGGGATCCGCACTCTTGGTTTTGAAAGTCATTATACCCTCCATTCTTTTGCCGAAAAGCTGAATACCCTGGGCGGAAAGATAGGTGTGCGGGTTGTTCCGACCACAGATCTTGTGGAAAAGTTTCGGGCAATCAAGGATGAGGATGAGATAGCCAAGATGCGGGCCTCGGTTGACCTGAATGAACAGGTTTTTGACGAGGTGTACGGCTCCATCTGTCCCGGCCAGACTGAACGAGAGATTGCCCTTGTCGTTGAGTCCACCATGCGCCGGATGGGTGCCCAGTCCCCGAGCTTTGACACGATTGTCGCAACGGGCAGCAACAGCGCCTTACCGCACGCGGTTCCTGGCCCGGTGGTTATCGAGGGCAACCAGCCCGTGATGATTGATATGGGGTTGATCCTTGATGGTTATTGTTCTGATATGACCCGTACCTTTGTGCTTGGCGAGCCGGACGATCGTTTTCTTGCCATCCACCGGCTGGTGCGCCGGGCCCAGCTTGCAGCTATTGAGGCGATTCGGGAGGGAGTCGCGGCGGCCAAGGTCGATAGAGTCGCCCGTGATATCATCACTGCAGCCGGGTACGGTCAGGCCTTCGGTCACTCTTTGGGGCATGGCGTGGGGCTGGCCGTCCATGAAGAACCGCGCCTTTCTTCCCGGAATGGAAAGAAGTTGCAGGCCGGGATGGTGGTGACGGTTGAGCCCGGTATTTACCTTCCCGGTTGGGGTGGTGTCCGGCTTGAAAATATGGTAGTCGTCCGTGCCGACGATTGTGAACTGCTCAATAAAAATTCTACCTGGCTTAATCTATGAACGCTATGGGCGTACGTAAATATTTTGTTCTTGATACCAATGTGCTGCTCCACAACGCCGAATCTCTCACCTCTTTTGATGATAATTATGTGATCCTGCCCATGACCGTTATTGAGGAACTGGACAGCTTCAAGCGCCATAATGATGAACTGGGGCGCAGTGCCCGCCATGTAATCAGGCAGATTGATCAGCTTCGTTCCCAGGGTTCTCTGAAGGATGGAGTGACCATGGCAAACAGTGGAATTCTACAAATTATTGTCGAGCACAAGGAGATGCCGGGGATCTGTATTGATATGTCCGTGCCCGATAACCGGATCCTGGCGGTGGCCCATGTCCTGCACCAGGAAGGGAAAAAGGTGATCTTTGTCTCCAAAGATATTAATGCCCGGCTGAAGGCTGATGCCCTTGGCATTGATGTGATGGATTTTGAAAAGCAGAAGTGTAACTTCGATGAACTCTATACGGGCTGGACCGAGGTCCAGGTCGCAACCGAGATGATAGATCGCTTTCATGAGGGGAAGAGTCTGGAGACGGAAGGGTTTGATTTTCTGCTCAACGAGTTTGTCCTGTTGCAGGATGCCGCAAATCCCAAGCACTCAGGAATGGGTCGGGCGGTTGGGCCAAATAGCCTGATCCATCTTAATGCCATCTCTGAGAGTGTCTGGAATGTTCACTCGCGTTCCAAAGAGCAACGGATGGCCCTTGAATTGCTTATGGATCCCAAGATCAGCATGGTAACACTTATCGGTCAGGCTGGCACCGGTAAGACCTTGCTGGCTCTGGCTGCCGGTCTTGAATGTGTCCTTCATCAGGGAGCTTTTGAGAAACTGCTGGTCTCCCGGCCAATTATCCCTATGGGCAAGGATATTGGCTATCTGCCGGGCACAAAAGATGAAAAACTGTCGCTGTGGATGCAGCCGATCTTTGACAATCTTGTCTATCTGATGCAAAAAGATCATCGCAATGAGGAAGGCACGGTGCAGCAGAAGGTGAGCATGCTGCTGAAGGAGCAACTGGTGGAGCTTGAGGCCCTGACCTATATTCGCGGCCGTTCCATCCCCAAACAGTTTGTCATCGTCGATGAGGCCCAGAATCTGACCCCGCATGAGGTGAAAACAATTATCTCCAGGGCTGGTGAAGGCACGAAAATGGTGCTTACCGGTGATCCGCAGCAGATCGATAACCCGTATCTTGATTCCTCGTCGAATGGTCTTTCCTATGCCGTGGAAAAGATGAAAGGGCAGTCTCTCTATGGTCATGTGACCTTGAGCAAGACGGAAAGAAGTCCACTGTCGGCCATTGCCGCAGAGTTGTTGTAATAAAATAAATAAAGGCTGAAGGTAAAAGGCTGAAGGCTGAAGTGACCCATAGTTCGTCATCATGTAATCAGTTTTTCAGCATTTAACCTTCAGTCTTCAACCTTCAGTCTATCTACCTAAAAAAATGCGCCAATATGTCATTGATGATCTGTCCCCCATGGAGCGGGACAATATAGATTCGTATCTTAAACGCACCCTGCAGCGAGGGCCCATGATCGGCCTGTACTGGATCGCCCTGCCGTTCGAGATGCTTTCCGAGGCTCAACGGGCGCATGTGGAAAAATGCGGTCCTTATTGTTGCGGGGTTGAGGTGGAAAAAAATGCAGTCCGTTTTGAGATGCTGGTGCGCAGTCATGCTAATCTGCATTGTGATTGTATTGCCCATGCAACTCCTGCGCAGCGTCAATTTATCCTTGATCTGGCGGATAAAATGCTGGACGAAGAGCTTATTCGGTCTTGATTCTTAATTAATCTATACATTATCAGGTTTGTAACCTTGTTGGAGGAAATATGAGTAGTTTGGTTGATTCTACCCCCCAATTCATCGAAGCGGTGTATCAGAAAATGGACACCAATATTGCCTTGGTCAAAAAACGGCTGGGCCGTCCTTTGACCTATGGTGAGAAGATCCTGTATGGTCATCTTGATAATGCAATGGAGGCCGATCTTGTGGCTGGTGTTTCTTATGTCAAGACCTGCCCGGATCGGATTGCCCTGCAGGACGCGACAGCCCAGATGGCCATCTTGCAGTTTATGCTGGCAGGCAAGGATGAGGCTGCCGTTCCGGTCACTGTTCACTGTGATCATCTGATCCGGGCCGAGCGCGGAGCTGAGGAGGATCTGCAGACAGCGCGAACGGAAAATCGTGAGGTGTATGATTTCCTCGCCTCTGCCTCTCAGCGCTATGGTTTTGGCTGCTGGCTGCCAGGTGCCGGAATTATTCATCAGGTGGTGCTTGAGCAGTATGGCTTTCCTGGACTGATGATGCTGGGCACCGACTCCCATACCCCGAATGCTGGCGGGATCGGGGCCTTTGCCTCAGGGGTGGGCGGGGCTGATGCCGTGGATGTCATGGTTGGCATGCCCTGGGAGGTGCTGCATCCGCGTTTTGTGGGTGTCCGTCTTACGGGTCAGTTGCAGGGGTGGGCCGCGCCCAAGGATGTGATCTTGAAGCTCCTGGGTATGCTCAGTTGCGCTGGCGGCACCAATCGGGTTTTTGAATATTTTGGCCCGGGCGCCGCCACTCTTTCCTGCACCGGTAAGGCCACTATTTGCAATATGGGTGCGGAGTTGGGCGCCACCACCTCTGTTTTCCCCTATGACGAACATATGGCATCCTATCTTCATGCCTGTGGTCGCGGGGAGGCCGCATCCCTTGCCGGCAAATATCTCCATCTGTTGCAGGCCGACAGGGAGGTCCTTGCCAGTCCAGAGAAATATTTTGACCAGATTATTGAGATTGATCTTTCCACTCTAGAACCGCATCTGGTCGGGCCTCACTCTCCTGATCTTGCCGCCCCGGTCTCGGCCATGAAAGAGTATGTTGAGAAGGGTGGGTTTCCAGCAAACGTGACCTACGCGCTGGTTGGTTCCTGTACCAACTCCTCGTATGAGGATATGGGGCGTATTGCCGCCATGGCCGAACAGATCGCGGCTAAGGGACTGAACCTGAAGATCCCTTTGCTTTTGTCTCCAGGTTCCGAACAGGTTCGCGCCACTCTCCAGCGGGACGGCCAGCTGGCCAAGCTTGAGGCCATTGGGGTCACGGTGCTGGCTAATGCCTGTGGCCCCTGTATTGGTCAATGGACCAGAACAGGGATTGAACCAGGGTTCAAGAATTCCATTGTGACGTCGTATAACCGGAATTTCCCCAAGCGCAATGACGGCAATGTCGGCACCTGCGGCTTTATTGCCAGTCCGGAGACCTGTCTGGCCTATGCCATGTTCGGCACTTTTAACGTGAATCCTTTTAGCGAGAAATTGCAGGCGGCAGATGGCTCTTTTTTTATCCTGACCCCTCCTGACAAGGTACCGGAAGTGCCTCTGCATGGTCTTGTTTGTGATGAAGCTGGTTTTCTGGCGCCCATTGGGTCTATTATGGAACGAATTGCTGTCCCTGTGCAGGTGGCGCCGGATTCGCAACGTCTGGCCCTGTTGTCTCCCTTTACTCCCTGGGATGGGCGTGATTTTAGTGGGTTACGGCTGCTGATGAAGGCCAAGGGCAAGTGCACCACCGATCATATCTCGCCTGCCGGTCCCTGGTTGCGTTTTCGTGGTCACCTGGATAACATCTCCGGGAATATGTTCAGTGGGGCCACTAATGCCTTTACCGCTGAGACCGGAATTGGCCTGAATCAGTTGACAGGTGAGCGGCAGCCGTATAATGAGGTTGCCCGGGCTTATACCGCTGCAGGCGAAAACTGGCTGGTGGTGGGCGATGCCAATTATGGAGAGGGCTCTTCCCGGGAACATGCGGCCATGAGTCCTCGTCATATGGGGGGGCGCGTGGTGATTACCCGTTCTTTTGCCCGTATCCATGAAACCAATTTAAAAAAACAGGGGGTGCTGCCTTTGACTTTTGTCAGTGCCACCGACTATGATTTGATTCAGGAGACTGATCGTGTGGATATTCTTGGTCTGACTGAACTCGCGCCCGGTTCCATGGTAACGGCCGTATTTCATCATGTTGATGGCTCAGATTCGGCGCTGTCTCTGACTCATTCCCTTAATGCCGAGCAGATTGCCTGGTTTAAGGCGGGTTCGGCCCTGAATTTCTTGCAGGGATAACAAGGACTCACAGTATGCTCCGTCTGGAGCAATGAATGCATGAGACTATAAAAGATAGTTTGATGTGATGACTATTTACCTGTTGGGATCGATGATTGGTCTTGCGTAGAGACGCGGAGAATGACATAAAGCGAGACAGGAACAATCAATTTCTTCTGCGTTTCAGCGCCTCTGCGGGGAAAGTCACAGGGGTTTTAAGTCATAAAATGAGATTGTATGCTGAATATCTACGGTTTTATGGCCTTATTTCGTAAGGCAATGATGCTACAATTTCGCCCAGTTATTCCATCTCCCTTACGGGTGGCGCGGCGGTAGGAAAAAAAATCAGCTCTACAGCAAGTACAGATCATTGCTATCCTGATTTTTTCTGGCTGCAGGCCCGCCTCCATGAGTTGTGATCGGGATATCTGCCAGAAGTCGAAATGATTGCGGCGAGTTTGAAAGGCCAGGAAGGAGGCAGGAAGCTCCTGGCGATGATTGATGAATTCAGCGCAGCAGGGTCCCAATGAGGGACTGATGCTGGCCAGGATGTCTTCAGGGCGGGACTGATAACAGGTGTTCATCATCTGCACTGTTTTCTCAATGATCCCGATAACACTGCCACGCCAGCCGCAATGCACGGCGGCTATAGCTGATTGAACCGGGTCATGCAGAAGAATGGCCTGACAGTCGGCATGCTGGATCATCAATCCCACATCTCTTCGATTGGTCATCAAGGCATCAACCCCATCTCTCTCCTGATCGCGATCAGGCGTCTCCTTAATCCTGAGAATCTGAGCACCATGCACCTGTCGGGCCGAAATCAGGCGGCTGATTTCCAGAGAGTGTTTTATTATCTGGCGATTGTTATGCACCTTTTCTGCCTGGTCACCAACGCTGAAACTGCAGTTGAGTGAGGTAAAAGGGGCGGCGCTCACTCCATTATGGCGGTCAAAGGTGGCCAAGATGAGTTCAGGAGCAGAGGACGTGAGGAAGGTAGAGGGTGTAAACATTGGTCTCTGTCAATCTGACGGGTGATGGTGGAGAGTTGGATGAACTTGCAGGTAATAGATTTTACGAGATCATCATGTTATAAAAAATAAAAAAAGGGGGAAGGTTCCATTACAGGAACCTTCCCCCAGATACTCAACAACATAACGGATTATTTAGGTGCCGTTAGAGAATGACCTGTCTTGCCTGGTTATTCTTTTACGGCACCTTATGTGTTGTTCACATCATTATAAAATTTCCGTTATCCTTGAACAACGATTTAGAATGTTGCCTCAAGGGTCATATAAACCTGATCAGCACTCTCGACGGGATTCTGTCCCATCATCTTCAGCTTGAACAGATCCATGTCATTACTCAGGTCGTAGGGCTTCATGTTCCAATCGCCGGAACCGGCATAATCGTACTCGTAACGCTGATAACCGAGACGCATAAAGGTCTTGGCATATTTAGATATGGCCTTGCCCGTGGGCAGGTCATAGATGCCATAGACCTCGTAGACATTACCGCGAGCGGCAATCTTGGACTGATAGAGATCATCATGTCCTGGAGTGAAGGCGATCCAGTTCTCGGAACCGTGGTTCCACTCAGCTCCCAGTTTGAGGCCGATTGGATCGATATCATAACGGACACCAACATGGGCCATGTAGCCGTTTTCGCTGTCTTGATTCGTACCCACCAGACCCATAGCCATGCCAGCATAGTCATTGAGCATACCTATTTCGTTAGGATCGGTACGGCTCCAGCCACCGGCAATGAAGTAGTTCAGGCCGGCGATCTTGTCCATATACATGGCGCCGCTAAGATCGATGTTACCCACATTCTGTCTGGTTCCCATTCCGGACATTGTGCCGAAATTTGCATCAATAATAGGATCCTGGAAGTTGGGATAATTAAAGACATTAGCCGCTATGAAAGACTGAGCATAGAGGAAACGATCTCCCTTCTGCAGGATATCCCAGCTCATCCCTATGAAATCCGTATCATTCATTGGAGCGCCATCTACCTGGAGGCCATCTTCAAAACCACGTCCGTAACAGACACGAACGCGACCGGCTCCCAGATCTCCACCCCATTTATAGGCATAGCCCATGGAAATTCCGTCAAAGGCATAATCCATGATCAGTGGGGTGCCACCACGCTCACTAAGGTTCATGCGCAGATTGCCAGGATTACCATCGGTGGTCGGACGACGACCAATGGAGAACCATATGGGGGCGCCACCGATATTGTTAAAGTTGACATAGGCACGATCAACGCGCAGGGCATTGTCAGAAGGGGTACGGGTACTGTTGCCGTCAAACTGAGGGAAGGCGGTGTTAGTAGCATCAGTTGCTGCCGACTCCATGCCCCAAACCTTGTACATGGCAAGACGGCCCTTGAATTCTACGTTCTCAGTGATGCCCACCCGCATGTTCAGACGAAAACGATTGGTCCATTCAGTATCATTTTCGTACTTTGTTCCATTGAATCCCGGCATCAGTCCAAAAGGAGTGTTCAGCCATGCCCTGTCAACACCTTTGGCGCTATAGTAATCCAACCGCGCACGGTAATCGCCGTACAGTTTAACGCGAGCTGCCAGATCCCAATCCGAGGCACGATCACTGAAACCGGCAACGGTATTGTCCAGAGCGCCTACTTTGGCTTTGGTTGCAGCGTTGGCTTCTGCCTGGGCAGCCATTTGTGCCTTCAGCTGGTCAAGTTGTGAGCTCAGATCCTGGATTTTGCGATCAAGATCGCTGGCTTGGGGACCAACACCTGCAGATGCAAGTACAGGCAGGGCGATCAGGCCGGCAAGGGCCAGCATGGAAAATTTTTTAACCATCTTCTTTCCTCCTACTTTTATTGAATTGTTACGATTCCAGAATCCTCCTGAGATCCCAGGTCGCATCCAAGACCCATCCCGCCCGGTTAAATGGACTGGAGAGTCAAACAGTTCTATCTTTTCTCTAGATATGAATCGAATAGAGTCAGAACCAGATAGAAAAATAATCAACTACAATAATTTATACTACCGCATTTTTATTTCCATGTCAACAAATTATCTGTTTTTTTTATTTGCACTGTTCTTGTGGCTCTGCGAGGAAGTTCAAATTTTTATCCTCCCCCTTTCTCTGTGTACAAAAAGTAGTCTGGGAGGGGGTTTATTATATGGTAGTTGAAAAATTGTGCGAACAAGAATATAGGACGTTATCCAGATGGAGAGTAGAGAAGAGATGTCGAGTTTATGCCCTTCTGTCTTGACAAAGGATTGTTTTTTTATCCTTGCAATTGTACGCAAATATCATGGTCATCTAAACATTTATAGCCTGAACAACCCATCCTTCTTATTTATTATGCAACAGAGATCACCTTTTACGCTTCATGCCAGCGCGTCCTGCTGCGCCGCCCGAAGGGGCGAGGTGCGCACTCAGCACGGCACATTTCAGACCCCGGTTTTTATGCCGGTTGGCACTCAGGCAACGGTCAAGGCGGTAACTCCTGAAAACCTGAAAGAGATGAATGCCCAGATCATCCTTGGCAATACCTATCATTTGTACATCCGGCCAGGCCATGAATTGATCAGGAATTTTGGCGGGCTGCATGGCTTTATGCATTGGGACCGTCCCATCCTGACCGATAGTGGGGGGTTCCAGATCTTCAGTCTCAAGGAGCTGGCCAAGATCACCGAGCAGGGCGCCACTTTTCGTTCGCACCTGGACGGCGCCAAGCTTTTTCTCGGTCCTGAAGAAGCGGTGCATGTTCAGGAGGCCCTGGGCTCGGATATCATGATGTGCCTTGATACCTGTATCCCCTATCCGGCGACTCGTGAGGAAACCATCAAGGCAACCGATCTCACCAGCCGATGGGCCAGACGTTGCCGGGAGGCCCAGACTGATACCGGTCAGCTTCTCTTTGGCATTGTTCAGGGCGGCATGTTTGCTGATTTACGAAAAGAACACGCGCAGACCCTTATTGATATCGGTTTTGATGGGTACGCCCTCGGTGGGCTCAGCGTGGGCGAAGACAAGGCCTTGATGCAGGAGATGACAGAGGCGGTCATCCCGCATCTGCCGGCGGAATATCCCCGATATCTGATGGGAGTCGGCACCCCTGAAGATCTGGTGGAGGGGGTGTATCGGGGTGTGGATATGTTTGATTGCGTGATGCCCACCCGTAATGCCCGCAATGGTACTTTGTTCACGTCAACAGGCAAGATTACCATTAAAAATGCCCGATATCGAGACGATAAGGCCCCTGTGGATGCCAACTGTAACTGCTACACCTGTCGCAACTATTCCCGGGCCTACCTGCGCCATCTCTTCCAGTGCCGGGAGATACTCAGTTATCATCTGAACACAATCCACAATCTCCATTATTATCTGAATCTGATGGCAGAGATGCGGGCCGCCATTGAATGCGATCAATTTACCACCTTCCGCAACGATTTTTATGGCAGGCTTGCATGTGAATGATTAACATAAATCCATTTACGAAAGGGAAATGTCCCTGATAGAAGAGAACGTTGCCGTTTATATTACAATTTTTTGGAGGAACCATTATGCCATCATTCGGAGCAGGGGGAGCAGGGGGAGGAATTGCCTCTTTCATCCCTCTTATTCTTATTTTTGTGGTTTTTTATTTTTTGTTGATCAGGCCCCAACAGAAACAGGCCAAGGAGCAGCAGCAATTTTTAAATGATTTGAAGAATGGGAATAAGGTTATCACCAAAGGTGGTATTCATGGAACGATTACTGGGTTGACGGATACTGTTGTTACCTTGGAGATCGCCCAGGATGTCCGCGTCAAAGTCTCCCGTTCTGCTATTGCCAGTCCAGAAAGCGCGAATGTAGCAGCTCCAGCTAAGGCTGGCGGTTGAGGGATCGGCGGTTGCTGATACTCTGCAGGTTGTAGAGGACGCTCCAACACAAGGGTTGATGTTGTTCAGGTTCAACCCTTGTGGCATTTTGTTGTATGTTCCATGACAGGGCTGCAAGGGGTAGCTAAGCTTAGAAAATCTTTACAAGACTTTCTTTTTTTGATAAAGAAAAGATGTGTAATGGATGGTATTATTTTTCTTTTGCTTGTGTAATTAAAGAAAGGAGAGTCAACTCATGACGAGTCAGGAAGCCATCGGCATCCTTATACTGAGTCCATTTTATTTCAAAATGCCCCCCGCTGACCGGAAAAAATTGGTGCAGGAATATTGTGATTTTTTTAATATAATTGCAGTGCAGCAGAATGATTCGGATAATAATAAAAAATAACAGGAAGTCCCATTTCCCTCCCCTCCAATTTGTCCCTATCTTTTTCAGACATCTTTTTGATTTGAAAACTTCGGCATAATGTCAATCAAGTTACTGGCTGTTGAATTGTATCGCGCCCAGCAGAATGTTGGTCACATTGAAGCGCAACTTGAGGTCACACCCTTGAACGCATTAGATGTCGTGCGTGAGGAGTTGCGTCAGGCCCAGGCAGAATTGCGGCAGTTACGCAAGATGCTTGATGACAAGAAGGTGTCTTCCTCTTTAAAGACCCATTCCCGTTTGTATTAAAGGTCTCTTCAGTCGTTTTTTTTGTTTGATGCAAAGGGCATCAACGAAGGAATGATCCCTTTGTCTCTCAGGAGAGAGATCACCTTCTCCGCGCACTCTTCAAGAGATGTTGAGCCGCTCTCCAGACGGAGATCTGGGGCTTCTGGAATTTCATACGGCGAGGAGATGCCGGTGTAGTTCTGGATGAGGCCGGCCCTGGCCTTTTTGTAGAGACCCTTGACATCTCGCTGCTCACAGATTGCAAGTGGACAGGCGCAGTAAATTTCCAGAAAGTGGTCTGCGCCAACAATATCCCGTACCTTCTGCCTATCCTTTGCCAGGGGGGAAATAAAGGCGGTAAAGGCAATAACCCCGGCCTGCAGGAAGAGGTTTGTCATCTCGCCGATACGCCGAATGTTCTCGCTGCGGTCTTCCACGCTAAAACCCAAATCGGAGCAGAGGCCATGACGGACATTGTCGCCATCAAAGACAAAGGTTCGGCAGCCCATAGTGTGGAGCCGTTCTTCCACGGCATGGGCAATGGTGGATTTGCCGGAGCCAGAAAGCCCCGTGAACCAGAGATTCACCGCTTTGTGTTTGTTTAGTGCCTCTCGACGGGATTGGGTTACTGTGGCATGATGCCAGACTATATTTTTTTGCTTTTCAGTCATTGGTCAAACTCTCTTGCTTGGATTTGTTCACGCGGGGAGTTACAATTACTTTACATAAAAAAGTAACATATGATACTGTCTGTCTGTTGTCAATATATCAGGCCAAGAGACAACAGGACATGATATTGCCCTGTGTTCAAGGGATTGTCCGGATACAGATGATAACCTCTATGGGGTCGGGATTGCCTAAGGGGGTCCTGGTAACTGGACGCGATTGTTGCTCCAAAATTTAGGAGCCGTTATGAAATAACCATTCCCTTTTTCGCCATTTCGTTACGACAGCCAAGGATGGCTTGGTGTCACTCGCTTCTGGACGGATAAAGAGCGACCCGCTCTTTATGCCGATCACGGTATTTTAATGTTACGGTTATTTCTGAACAACGGTCAAAGGTAAGGAGGGACGATGGAAAATATCCTTTGGTGGCACTGGATTGTCTTGGGAATCATCCTGGTTCTTATGGAATTGGTGGTGCCGTCATTCACCATTTTCTGGTTTGGCCTGGGGGCTCTTGTGACGGGACTGTTGCTGGCCATACTCCCCGAGATCTCGCTGAAGTGGCAATTACTGGTATTTTCCGTATCCAGTATCGGATTTACCATTTTCTGGTTTCGTCTTTTTGTGCCACGAAAAAAAAACAAAACTCTGTTGGTTGATGAACAGGCTGCTATTGGCCAGACCGGGATCGCTGCCACGCGGGCCAGGGTCCCGGGGGAGATTGGCCGGGTCGTTTTTTCTGTCCCGGTGCTGGATGATGAATCCTGGATGTATCTGGCCGATGAGCCAATAGAAACCGGTGACCGGGTTCGGGTGATAGCTGTTCTTTCTCCAGCAGATCACAAAGACCGGATCCTTAAGATAGAAAAAGTACGGTAATGCTGTTTAATTTTTGATAGGAGGAAGAAAA
The DNA here is from genome assembly GCA_026388715.1 of Deltaproteobacteria bacterium. Taxonomy (GTDB): domain Bacteria; phylum Desulfobacterota; class Desulfobulbia; order Desulfobulbales; family Desulfocapsaceae; genus UBA2270. The sequence goes on along the minus strand of JAPLJF010000006.1, from coordinate 16,558 downwards.
TATGAATGTAGGTCTTATTATTATTGGAGCTATTCTGGTTCTTGTAGTGGTGACCATTGCCAACGGGATCAAGATCGTTCCGCAAGGCTATGAGTATGTTATCATGCGGCTTGGTAAGTATCATGTGACGCTGACGCCGGGTTTGAATCTGATTATCCCATATATGGATACCATTGCCGCCAAGGTAACGAGAAAGGATATCTCGCTTGATATCCCGAGCCAGGAGGTTATCACCCGTGATAATGCGGTGATCATCACTAATGCCATTGCCTTTATCAATATTCATACCCCGCACAAGGCCATTTTCGGCATCGATTTTTATGAACATGCCACCAGGAACCTGATTATGACGAACCTGCGGGCCATTGTCGGTCAAATGGACCTGGATGACGCCCTCAGTTCCCGGGAGCAGATCAAGATTAAATTGATTCAGGCCATTGCCAATGATCTTGAGGATTGGGGGTTGACGGTCAAGAGTATCGAGATCCAGGACATCAAACCATCGACCACCATGCAGGCCTCCATGGAGCGGCAGGCTGCGGCTGAGCGGATTCGCAGGGCGGCCATCACCGAGGCCGAAGGAGAAAAACAGGCCGCTATCCTGACAGCAGAAGGTCAGAAGCAGAAGGCCATCCTCGAGGCGGAGGGGAGTCTTGAGGCCTCGAGACGGGAAGCCGAAGCCCGCATCGTCCTGGCTACTGCCACCAAAGATGCCTTGGGACTTGTGCAACAGGGGATTGGGGCCGAGCAGTTGCCAGCTCTTTACCTGCTGGGCGAGAAATATATCGCCGCGTTACAGTATCTGGGCGCTTCCGCTAATGCCAAGACCGTAATCCTGCCTGCGGATCTGCCAGCGGCGATTCAGGGGATGTTTGGTCTTAAGATTTCGAAATAGCAGGATATTTTTATGGGTTTGATATGTGCGGTCCTGTTGTAATCATTTGAAAAAACAATAAAAAGTTACTACTTCAGCACGATTTCGGCAGGAAGATAAAAATTCCCTAGAAGTAAAGCGTCTTTCCCGTGCATCATTACAGCACATGGGGGCCGAGGATTTATTAATGGCGATTGCCTCTGTCCCTTTCATGTTTGCCACCATGATTTGAGATTTGAGGTGGTACAGAAAAAGTGGACACAGTTCTTGCTGTCATAGCCTTTTTTTAAGTCAAACCGTCTCATTCAACACAAATCCTGATCGTTAAAAATACCCGTTAGTTGTTTTTGTTCACTGCTTATGAATGGATGAGGTGCATGGAGAAGATGAATCCCTATATTGTCACTTTGGTTTTGCTCTGTTGCAGTAACGTGTTTATGACATTTGCGTGGTATGGTCATTTGACCAATATGGCGCATCGAACATGGATCTTTGCGGCCCTGGTGAGCTGGGGGATAGCCTTGTTTGAATATCTGCTTCAGGTTCCCGCTAACCGCATTGGCCATCAGGTCATGAATGTGGGCCAGTTAAAGATCTTGCAGGAGGTCGTGACCCTGTCAGTTTTTGTCCCTTTTTCTCTGTTTTATGTGAAAGAAAGACTTTCCCTTGATTATCTGTGGGCCGGGTTTTGTCTGCTGGGCGCGGTTTTTTTTCTATTTCGTTCCAAGATTATGGGGGCGTAAAAGGTCCGTTGTGCAAGGTAAATTAAACGTGAGTCGCGGGGTGCAAGACTCTAAGGGTAGGGCGGTATGGCACGATTTCTGAAAAAGAACAAGGCAAGCCTGCATCGGCCGCCGGGTTCTGTTATTTTTGTTGGCAGTCAGAAGGTGAAGCAGGCCAGGGTCAGCATTATGGATTATGATCAGGGTAATCTGCAGGAACTTGATCTGAAAAAGGTTGCGGATAGTGAACGATTCAAGAAGACAGACAGCGTCACCTGGATCAATGTTGACGGGGTGCATGACACCGATCTGATCACGGAGATCGGCAGGAGTTTTGATCTCCATCCCCTGATTCTTGAGGATATTGTCCATACCGGACAACGGCCGAAGATGGAGGAGTATGATGACTATCTCTTTCTGGTGGTCAAGATGCTACGTTTTGACAAGGATCAGGAGCAGGTTATTGGCGAGCAGTTGAGCATGGTGCTGGGCCGGACCTTTCTTCTGACCTTTCAGGAGCAGCCCAGTGAGTCCTTTGAACCGGTGCGGGAGAGAATCCGCCGGCAGAAAGGACGGGTCAGGGGGTTAGGGATTGATTATCTTGCCTATGCCCTGCTCGACACCGTCGTTGACAACTATATCTTTATCATAGAGCGATTGGGAGAGAAGGTGGAGGATCTGGAGGAAGAGGTCCTTTTTGCTCCCAGTCAGGCGGTGCTGGAAAAGATCACCCGCTATAAAAAGGAGATGAACTATATCCGTAAATCGGTCAGGCCGTTCAGGGAACTTATCCTGCAGTTGAATTCTCTGGATTCGGATCTGATAAGCGATAAGACCACTCCTTTTCTCCGGGATATGCAGGGCCTGGCCCTGCAGTCGGTTGAGATTATTGACACCTATCGCGAGATGCTTTTTGACCACCTGAATATCTATAATACCGGGGTGAGCATAAAGTTAAATGAAATCATGAAGGTGTTGACCATCTTTGCCGCCATTTTCATCCCTTTGACGTTTATTGCCGGGGTTTATGGGACCAATTTTGAATATTTTCCTGAACTTCATTATCGATACAGTTACTTTATCTTCTGGGCGGTCCTGCTGCTGGTGGTCTTGGTTATGGTCAGATTTTTCAAGAGGCGTGGTTGGTTATAAGTCCCTTGATGGCATTGACACGGCCGACAGGTCTTGGGTATAGTGCGCTGATGTAAGCTTTTTGCAAGAGGAGAGTTGTCAGATGATGGGCAAGAAAATGTGCAGAGATGCTCCAGAAAAATATCTATGGAGAATGAAGATGGGTAAATTGAGCAGATACACACATTAAGCCGTCGTTCAAAAATAATTACTACATTTCAATATCGTTAACGGCATAAGGGGCCGTAAAGAAATAGAAAAAGAGAGTGGTCATTTCTTAACGGCCCCTAATCATTTCAGCGGAGATTATATCTCTGTTCATTGTGTCAAAGGAGGTACAGTTGTGCGTTTACCAGGATCAAGCAAGAAAAATGCTTTTTACGAACTATTGGAAAAACAGGCTGATGCTGCGATGCGTGCGGCACAGGCATTTCAGGTATTGATAAACGATTTCGACAATCGCATCCAACATGCAGCCAGGATCAAGGAGATCGAGAATGAGGCCGACCTTATTACTCATAGTCTTGCTAACTTGATCGACTCTACCTTTGTCACCCCGCTGGACAAGGAAGATCTGCATGCCCTGTCCAGTCAGCTGGATGATGTCACCGATTCCATAGAGGCCTGCACCGGGCGTATGGCGCTGTATCAATTCGTCGAGCTCCGGCCGGACCTGGAATTATTAGTGAGCCAGCTGGTGCGGATTACCGAGGCCACGCTGGATGCGGTCAAGGTCTTGCGCACCTGTCCAAGTCTGGAAAACATTCAGGGTATCTATAAACATATTCACGACATCGAAACAGAACACGACGGAGCCTTCCGCAGGGCATTGGCCAACCTGATCAACGCCCCGGATGCAGACCCGATCAAGGTGATCAAGTGGAAGGAGATTTATGACCGCATCGAAGCAGCCGTGGATAAATGCGAGGATGTTGCCTATACCATCGAAAGCGTGGTCGTGAAATATGCATAGCCTGACAATTCTGCTTGTGCTGGTGGTGGTGTGCGCCTTACTCTTCGATTACATTAACGGCTTTCACGATACGGCCAACGCCATCGCCACCGTGGTTTCCACCAGGGTGCTTTCCCCGCGCAATGCCATTATCATGGCGGCGTGTCTGAACTTCCTGGGCGCACTGTTCTCTACCCAAGTCGCAGTCACAGTGGCCAGCGGCCTCGTCGATACGGCCCGTTTTCAAGCGGCTGATCTCCACCAGCCGGCAGTGTTTGCTACTAAACTGAAAAATCAGGCTGATCCGGTCTCGCGTTTTCTGGCAGAGCAAAGCTCGCCGGAAACCCGGAAGCTCCTTGCAGGCTATGCCGCAGATTCCACTCCCACACCTGAGTTGCAGGCAGCTCTGGTCGATGACCTGAACCGCACTATCACCCGTACTGATTTCTACTCGGCAGAGCGGTTCACAGGGATAACCCTGCCCGAGAAAACAGTAGAAAAGGCCCTGAAAATTGCCAAACTGAAACCGGCGGAACGGGCTAACACCAACCGCGCCCTCCTGGAAATGGCCTATGCCGCAGAACTCGGTTCAAATCAGCACGGCTTTCAAGTGGTGATTCTGGCCGCCATCGTCGGTGCCATTGTCTGGAACCTGCTTACCTGGTACTTCGGCATCCCCAGTAGTTCCTCCCATGCCCTGATCGGCGGTTTGTGCGGTGCGGCCATTATCCACGGTGGTCTGTGCGCCGTCCTCTGGGGCGGAATTGTTAGCAAGGTACTGATCCCGCTGGTGGGTTCTCCTGTCATGGGCTTTCTCCTTGGTTTTCTGATTATGAGCGTCATCTATAAAACCCTGTCCCATGTGCACCCGGGCCGGGTGAGTGCGGTCTTTCGTCATCTGCAGATTGTTTCGGCTGCCGCCATGGCCTTTACCCACGGTCTCAATGATGCCCAGAAAAGCATGGGTATCATCACTATGGCCTTAGTCAGTGCTCGCCTGCTTTCTGAACCTGTCGTACCGACCTGGGTGGTGCTGTCCTGTTCCACAGTCATGGCTCTGGGGACTTCCATTGGCGGCTGGCGGATCATCAAGACCATGGGCCACAAGATCATTCGATTGGAGCCGGTTCACGGCTTTGCCGCCGAAACCACGTCTGCCATCGTCCTTTTTGTGACCAGCCATTTCGGGATGCCGGTGAGCACCACCCATACCATCTCGGGCAGTATCTTCGGTGTGGGTGCCAGCAAACGCTTGTCTGCCGTGCGCTGGGGAGTGGCCCAGACCATGGTCGTGGCCTGGGTTCTGACTCTCCCCGCCGCTGGAATTGTCGCCGCACTTGCCTATAAGCTGTTCATGCTTCTCGGTCTTGGCGGATAGAACACGTTCCTGTTGAGATCAGGAAGACGTTGCCATGGCAAATTCCCTCAGAATAATAATCTGTCCGCTTTTCCCCTGCGGGTATGGCGGCAGAGGGGAAACTCTCAGTCCGAGCCGGAATTTGGCCGGACGATAATATACTATAACGCAGGTTGCAAGAGGGGTAAAATGATTATGAAAATCAAGCGGTTAGTTACAGGGGTTGCTGTTCTTCTTCTGCTGTTGCAGGTCTCATGTGATTCCGGCCCGAAGGAATCCTCAAAATCACAGCCTGTGAGTAAGGCCGGTTCCCAGAAGGCGATCAGCGTTAAGGGTTCTGACACCATGGTCCATCTGACCAGCTCCTGGGCGGAGCAGTTTATGGGCCACTATCCAGGCACCCAGGTCTCGGTGACCGGTGGCGGATCAGGTACCGGTATTGCCGCCCTGCTCAATGGAACGACGGATATCTGCGCCTCATCGCGGGAGATTCAAGGAAAAGAAAAAGAGCTTGCGCTCCAGAAAAAAATTGATCTTGTGGAACATGCTGTGGCCCGTGACGGGTTAGCGATTATTGTCAATCCGGCCAACCCGGTCGCTGAGCTTTCCCTGGAGCAGATCCGCAAGATTTTTACCGGCGAATACGCGAACTGGAAGGATGTAGGTGGCCCGGACCTGCCTATTATCGTGCTGTCCCGGGAATCAAGCTCCGGCACCTTTGTCTTTTTTCAGGAGTTTGTGCTCAATAAGGCGGATTATACCCCTAAGGCCAGACTGTTGGCAGGAACCTCGGCCCTGGTACAGTCAGTGGCCGCGGACCAGGGGGCCATTGCCTATGTCGGTCTGGCCTTTGCACTCGATGCGAAGGCGACGGTGAAAATGTTGCCGGTTAAATCAACAGATGGCGCTCCGGCCGTGCTTCCCGGTGATGAAACGGTGCGTGCCGGAAAATACCCGATCGCCCGGCCTCTCTATCTGTACACCAATGGCAGTTCCTCTCCAGAGGTGAAGGCCTTTGTCGACTTCTGTCTCAGTGATGCCGGCCAGAAGATTGTGACAGAAACCGGTTATATATCAGTGAAGTAACGCTTATGTGGAAAGACAAGGCCATGCGTCTTTTGATGGTCAGCGCGGCCTCAACCAGTATTTTTCTTGTTGCGCTCATCTTTATCTTTCTGGTGAAGGAGGCTGCTCCTTTTGTCCTGACGCCGGGGCTTAGGGCCCTGCTTGATCGGCAGTGGATTCCTGTTTCCTTTGTCCAGGAACATTTTGGCATCCTGCCCCTGGTGACCGGCTCTGCCTTGGTCACCGGGCTGTCCATGCTCTTTACCATCCCCTTGTCCGTGTTGGGTGCCATCTATATTGCCGAGATTGCCAATCCTGTGGAGCGTGAGATCCTGAAACCCTTTATTGAGTTGCTGGCCAGTATTCCTTCGGTGGTTCTTGGTTTTTTCGGCCTGGTGGTTCTGGCGCCGCTGATCAAAGCCCTCTTTGGGCTCGGCACCGGGCTGACCGCCCTGACCGGCGCCTTTCTTCTGACCCTGATGGCTATTCCTACTGTGATCACCCTGTCTGAAGATGCCATCATGAGTGTACCGCGCGCCTATAAAGATGCCTCTCAGGCACTCGGGGCCAGTGATTTGCAGACCATCTTTCGGGTGATTATCCCGGCCGCTTTGCCCGGCATTATCGCCGCGATCATGCTGGGCGTGGGTCGGGTTATCGGCGAGACCATGGCGGTACTCATGGTTACCGGAAACTCCGCCCTTATGTCCTGGTCACCCTTGGCCCCGGTGCGGACCATGACCGCGACCATTGCCGCAGAAATGGGCGAGGTCTCCTTTGGCAGTATCCATTATCAGGCCTTGTTCTGGATTGGCCTTGTTCTGCTGGCAGTGACCTTTATTCTCAATATCATTGCCCAGCGGGTCCTGGTTCGATACGGGATGATGAAATGAGCACCCGCAGAGAGCAGATAATCTATCTTTTGATCAGGATGGTCATGTATAGCATTGTCCTGGTGATTGGCTATATCCTCTTTGATATTGTCCGCCATGGGCTGCCGGCCCTGAACTGGGAGTTTATTTCCGAGTATCCCCGGAAGAGCGGGTCAGAGGGGGGGATTCTGCCGGCCATTGTCGGTACCCTGTCGCTGCTAGCGGGAACTATTATAGTGGCCTTACCCCTTGGCATCTGCAGCGCCATCTACCTCTCTGAATATGCGGAACAGACCCGTTTTACCACCATTATCCGCCTGGCCATTATCACCCTGGCCGGGGTGCCCTCCATTGTCTTTGGTCTTTTTGGTCTGGGTCTCTTTGTCCTGTTTCTCAATTTCGGGACCTCCATTCTCGCCGGCAGTCTGACGCTCGCCTGCATGGTCCTGCCCACCATTATTGTCTCCAGTGAAGAGGCCTTGCGGGCTGTGCCCCTGGGATACAGGGATGCGAGTCTGGCCCTGGGCGCCACCAAGTGGGAGACCATCCGTACCAACGTCCTGCCCTATTCCCTGTCCGGCATCATCACCGGATCCATTCTGGGGATCGGCCGGGCCGCCGGCGAGACAGCGCCCATCCTGCTGACCGTTGCCGCCTTTTATCTGCCGAAGCTGCCAAAATCAATTTTTGACCAGGTTATGGCCCTGCCATATCATTTGTATATCCTGGCCACCCAGCACCCGGAAGCTGACAAGGTCCTGCCCCTGCAATATGCAACGGCCCTTGTCCTGTTGCTCCTCGTTCTCGGCCTCAGTCTGGGGGCCATATTCATCCGCATTCATTTCAGGAAAAAATATCGATGGTAGAAACTTATCCTTTTCCCGCAGATACTAACCATGTCATCACTGCCAGCAGGGTGAACTTTTTTTACGGGGCCACTCAGGCCTTGTTTGATATCAGCATGGATATTCCCGGCCGCCGGGTCACCGCCTTTATCGGCCCTTCCGGCTGTGGCAAATCAACCTTTCTGCGCATCTTCAACCGGATGAATGATACCATTACCGGGACCCGGATTGAAGGAGAGGTGCTTATAAACGGTGAGGATATCTATGAAAGTGGCAGTAATGTTGTGCGATTGCGCCGGAAGGTGGGGATGGTCTTTCAGAAATCAAACCCCTTTCCCAAGTCCATTTTTGACAACGTGGCCTACGGTCCCCGTATCCATGGGACCCATGACCGGCAGCAACTTGCCGAGATTGTGGAGCAGAGTCTGATCCGTTCCGCCCTGTGGAATGAGGTGAAGGATCGGCTGGAGACCAATGCTCTGGGACTGTCAGGCGGTCAGCAGCAACGTCTCTGTATTGCCAGGGCCCTGGCCGTGGGGCCTGATATCCTGCTCATGGATGAACCGGCCTCCGCCCTTGATCCGAAGTCAACCATTCGCATCGAAGATCTGATTGGCGAATTGCGCAATGAATATACCATTGTTATCGTCACTCATAATATGCAGCAGGCCGCGCGTATCTCCGATTATACCGCCTTTTTTTATGAAGGGCGGCTGGTGGAGTTCAATGCCACCAAGAAGATATTTACCAAGCCGCGGGAAAAACAGACGGAAGATTATATAACCGGTCGTTTCGGTTGAGCCGCTGTAAACCTAAAATAGTCGTCTGGATGTCAAAAACGGCATAAGGAGCCGTAACGAAATGGTCAAGAAAACAATGGTTATTTCCTAACGGCTCCTAACTCCTAAGGGGGAAGCAGATCATGTCACAGCATTTACAGAAAGAAATCGCCGCGCTCAAGGAAAAAATCATCTATATGGGAACTGAGGTGGAGGATCGAGTCTATCGGGCCACGGTTTCATTCATTAACAGGAATCAGGAGATGGCGCAGGCCGTGCTCACCGGGGATCATGAAATTGATCAGCTGGAGGTCAATATCGAAGAGGATTGTCTGAAGATCCTTGCCCTTTATCAGCCCGTGGCCACGGATCTGCGTTTTATCATTGCCGTCTTGAAGATCAACAGTGATCTGGAGCGGGTGGGAGATCTGGCCGTGGGTATCGCCGAACACAGCAGTTTTCTTATTGATCACCCGGCAATACCGATTGCCTTTGATATGACCGCTATGATGCATACCGTGGAAAGCATGCTCACCCGCAGTATTGAGGCGCTGGTCAATCTGGATGTGCAAAAGGCGCATCGGGTACGCTCTGAGGATGATCGGGTGGACGCCATGAATCGGGAGATTTACACCTTGATGAGGGAGGAGCTGGCAAAAGATCCCGAGCACATCAATATTCTGTTGCACAATCTATCCATAAGTCGGCACCTGGAACGGATTGCCGATCATGCCACCAATATTGCGGAAGATGTCATTTACCTGGTGAGTGCCGAGATTATCCGCCATTCACCGGAGGTCTTTGAGGATTAAGCTGGGTCTTCTCGTGCAGCTCGTGGCTCAATAGAGGTGTTATCCCTTCTGAAATTTTGCCATAAACTTTTTATCAATCCAGTCCTTGATCAAGAAGGCCAGCTTTCCGGTAAAGAATAGCCATTTTTTACATAACACCCCTTGGCCGTTTCCCAGATTAAAAATCAGAAGGTAGTCGCCGCCGGGATCAAAGGGCATGAGCTCCTCACCCTGAAGATATGCCTTCAGGTTATGAAAAAGGATGGGATTTTCTCTGACTGCATAGACACCGACCTTGTCCAGGTGCTGCGGTTGAAAAGAGATGCAGTCTCCGCCGCCAAAGATCTCCGGATAGTCAGGGCTTTGCAGATAGCGATTGACCAGCAGGCCGCCATCCGGGCCAACAGCGATCCCGGCCTGACGAAAAAAGGAAGAGGGGTGGACCCCAGTTGCCAGGATAATAAAATCGGCATGTTGCGTGATCCCGCAATCAAAGATGAGGATGTTGTCCTGGATGCTCTTCAGATAGCCATATTCATGGATGACCACCCCATTTTCCTCCAGCAGTTGTCGGCTCTTGCGGTGCACATTTTCCGGAGATCTGGCCATGAACCGGTGGCCGGCAAAGAGCGATACCTTTGTTTTGTGCCCGGTTCCGCTGACTAGCTGCCGGATATTGCCCGCCACCTCGGCCCCGGCTGGCCCCCCACCGATAACGGCAATAGTCACTGATTGCTGTTCCGCCTTTTTCTTGATCTGCTGCCGGGCCTCATACAGGCGTTCAATGGGTTTCACGGTATAGATGGTGGAGGCGTCGCCGACAATCTCCGGGAGTTCGATGCTGCTGCCGGTATTGAAGGAGACCACATCATACCCGACGCTGCGGCCGGATGCCAGGTGCAGGCGGCGGCCGGCAGGGTCGATACCGGCAATGGAGTCGCGGATAAAGGTGCCGCCCTGTTCCTCAACGGTCTGCCTGGTGGCAAAACGAATATCATTGGGTTCGTAGGTCGCACCCAGCATACCGGGGCCCATGCCGGAATAGTAATGATAGTCTGAAGGGCCGATGACTGTTACGGTATGTCCCAGATCGCACAACAGCCTGATGTTGGCCAGGGTAACCATGTGGGCATGTCCGCCGCCTGCCAGAATTAGATGCTTTCCCATTTGCCGGTTTTTCCTCTCTGGTTTTTCTTTGGTAGTTACTCAGGTTTTTAGCTTGAAGACTGAAATCGATCAATCATCACTCAACGTTCGGATCAAGTCAGCATATCAAAAATCCCGGCATTTTGTCTATCACCTGTGCAGTTACTTTCTTTGATAGATGGGTGTCTTGAAAAATCGAATGCCAGGAATCAGCTGATGGCCTTGGTGACTATTTCCCGGTCAAAATAGTTTATGGCCATGCCCGCGTCAATCACCAGGGTTTGGGCGGTGATGCCTGAGGAACGTTCCGAGAGAAGAAAGACGGCGGTATCTGCGGCCTCTTGGGTGGTCAGCGCCTTTTTTCTCAGGGTGGCCTTTTCGGCAAAGAGATAACTGTCCACATAGCCAGGAATCCCGGCTGAGGCGGAGGTCTTGAGCAACCCTGGGGCAATGGCGTTGAAGCGGACGTTTGAAAAAGCGGAAAAGCTCTTGGCCAAAAAGCAGAGAGAGGAGTCGAGTGCGGCCTTGATCGGCGCCATGTAGCCATAGTTTTCGGCCGCCATCCGGGTGGTTGAGATGGAGATAGTGACCACTGAGGCATTGGCGGTCAGCAGTCCCTGAAAATGGTTGCAGATGGAAATCAGGGAAAAACAGGAGATGTCCATGGCCTGGAGAAAATCCTTTTTCAAGGTGGCATGAAAGGGTTGCATGCCCTCAGAGTAATTGGCATAGGCAATGGAGTGCACCAGGCCGTCAATGCGCCTGCCCGTCTCGGCCTGAATTTCCGCGGCAATCTCATCCCGGACGCGGATAATATTGTCCTCATCTGCCACATCGCAGATAAAAACCGGGCATCCCGGAAACAGGCTGCGCGCTGTCTCCTGGCGGGCCGGGGAGCGGACCACATGGATCACCCGCGCGCCATTGGCAAGCAGGGTCTTGGCAATGGCGCAGGCGATGGATTTTTTATTGGCCAGCCCGAAGATGACAAAACATTTATCAGTAAGATTGAGAAAATCCATGGTGAAGTCCCGTAAAAGCGGTTATTTTTTGAGGTGTTCATGAAAGATGATCCCTTGCTCGAAAGCTCCTTAATCAGAATACCCTGTTTCCTGTCTTTGTTTCAATGATTGAATTCTCTTCGCAAATCATATCTCCAATATCTTCGATTGGCATCATTCATTCCTGTTATCCGGAGAAATTCGGCATTCCCCGGCAGCCGGGTCTGGTCAAAAGCAGCAGTGGCCGTCTTGAGTTGTTTCCGCCGTGGAACCGGGAAGAGATGATCAAGGGGCTGGATGTCTTTTCGCATATCTGGATCCAGTTTCTGTTCCATGAGGCGGTGGCAGAGGGGTGGCGTCCCACGGTCCGGCCTCCTTGGCTGGGCGGGCAGAAGCGGGTAGGGATTTTTGCCAGTCGCAGTCCTCACCGGCCTAATCATCTGGGGCTTTCTGTGGTCCGGCTCACTGGAATCAGGAAAGAAAAAAAGGGGCTGTTTCTCGAGATTGCTGAGATCGATCTGCTCGATAAAACACCGGTTGTTGATATCAAGCCTTATATCCCTTACAGTGACAGTGTACCCGGGGCCAGTGATGGTTTTATTCCCCCACCTGAGTCTGTGCGGCGGGAGGTGGTGTTTGCCGAGGCGGCGGCGCAATCTTGCAGCGAGTATGAACAGCGTACCGGCCGCAGGCTCAGGTCATTGATTGCCGAGACCCTGGGGCAGGATCCAAGGCCAGCAAGTCAGCGTCATCAGACGCGCGAGTACGGGATGACGCTTTGGGATGTAAATGTCCGCTGGCAGGCCCTTGGGGAGCGTTTTCTGGTGCTGTTGATCGGGGAAGAGTGAGGCCGGAGAGGGATGATCGATCAGGGGTGGACAAATTCAGAGAGTTTGCAATAGACCCGGCCGCCAATATCGTAGCTGCTGGTGAGAGTGTTATACTTGAGGCTGCCGCCTTTAATGGATACTTTGTCGCCAATGAGTCTGGTGGGCCCGGGGCAGTGGGCGATTTTGGTTTTGTCGTTATAGTGAAGCAGGTCGGTGTAAATTTCGTATTTATCCTTGGGCTTTTTGATCACCACATCATCAATGAGGGTGAGCTGGCTGGAGCCCTTGTCGAATATACCCTTCTTGGCGGTGACGTAAGTGCGTTCGCCTTGTTCGGTGATGATGGTGGCGTTGACATCTTCCATCTTGAATTCATTGGTCGTTTTACCGGTCATGGCCCGTGTGGCAATGAGATCAAGGGTCATCTTTCCATTATGGCTCTGGGTGATATGAACGGTATTCATGGTAAAATCATGGGCATCCGGTCGATTCTGGGCTAAGGCAGGGTCATACCCGCCACGGGGAGCGAGAAAGGCGGCCAGTGGTATTCGCCACAGAGGAAAGGTGAGCAGCAGGGCGAAGGGCACCAGCCAGATGATGTTTCTGCTATTGAGGAGCCGTTGCGAAATAATCAGTGTATTTTTAATCATTTCGTTACGGCTCCCTGTGCCGTTTTTTCCATTCAGATGGCGTCATTATTTTTTTAAAACGGTTTATATCCATATTCATCGACTCATATAGCTTTGCAGAAGTTCCTGGTACCGCCCTTTAGCCTCAAGGATCAGGTTGCAGATCTCCCGGACTGCGCCATGGCCGCCTGAGTGTTCAGTGGTGTAGTGGGCGGCGTTCTGTGCCTCGCGCACGCCATTGGCCGGGGCGGCGCTGAATCCGGCGCGGGTGAGCAGAACAAGATCAAGCCAGTCGTCCCCCATGTAGGCTATTTCAAAGGGCTTACAGCTTGATTGTCGGAGAATCTCCTTATAGGCCTCCAGTTTGTTGCCGGCCCCTTGATAGATATAGCGCATCTTCAGGTTGGCGCAGCGCCGGGCCACGGCTTCGGAGCTGCGGGCAGTGATCACCCCAAGCTCCAGGCCTGCCTCTTGCAATAGGCGCAGGCCAAAACCATCCTGGGTACTGAATGCCTTCGATTCCTGCCCCTCATGGGAATAGATGAGACTGCCGTCGGTGAGCACGCCATCCACATCCATGAGCAGGATCTTGACGGGTTTGGCCTTGGCAAGCGCTGCCTGCCAGGCCGCACTGCGCGCAGGACTGGCAGGCTGGTTTCTGGCCATGGTGCGGTAGCCTTCGAGGATCTCGCAGTCTGAGGGGTAGTGGCCAAGCTTTGTCGGAGGACAGGAGTCAGGGGACATGGGAATCAGGGGCTAATAAAATACCATTTTGAAGGACAGGATCTCAAGGCCAAGGGCTGAAGGTAAAAAATTAAAGATTTGAACACTTAAAATTCTTTACATACCTGACGAATCTGCACCAGTTGGGTCAGGATTGCTTCAATATGGTCAAGGGCGATGGAATTAGGGCCGTCGCAGAGGGCCTTGTCGGGATCTGGATGGACCTCCATGAACAGGCCGTCAATACCGGCTGCAACTGCGGCCCGGCTGAGTGGAGCGATGAACTCTCTCTGGCCGCCGGAAGAGCCGCCGGCGCCTCCTGGCAGTTGCACCGAGTGGGTGGCATCAAATATCACCGGGCAGTCAAAGGAGCGCATGATGGGAAGTGCCCGCATATCCACTACCAGATTATTGTAGCCAAAGCTTGCTCCCCGTTCCACCAGCATGATCTTTCTGCCGCCTGCCGCGCGGATCTTGTTCACGGCATTTTCCATGTCCCAGGGAGAAACAAACTGGCCTTTTTTCAGGTTAATGGGTCTGCCTGTCTGGGCCACGGCGGTCAGCAGATCGGTCTGCCGACAGAGAAAGGCTGGGATCTGGATGATGTCCAATACCTCAGCCGCAGCCTGTACCTGGGATATTTCATGGACATCGGAGATCACCGGCACCTGCATCTCTTCTCTGATTCGGGAGAGAATTGCCAGTCCTTTTTCCAGGCCGGGTCCACGGTATGACGAGAGGGAGGTGCGGTTGGCCTTGTCAAAGGAGGCCTTGAAGACATAGGAAAGCCCGAGGCGAGCGCAGATCTCCTGCATAGTGCCTGCCACCCGGCGGGCCAGTTCTTCTGATTCAAGGGCGCAGGGGCCGGCGATAAGGAGCAGGGGCTGGCCGGAGCCCACCTGGATCAAATCACCAGTGGGCGTGGCAATAGCGACCGGGGAGATCATTGGCCTTTATGTTTTATGGCCGCGGCGATAAAATCACGGAACAGGGGATGCGGTCGCATCGGTTTAGATTTGAATTCCGGATGAAACTGGCAGCCGAGAAACCAGGGATGTTCGCCGCCCAGTTCAACAATCTCCACCAGATTGTTGTCAGGAGATGTCCCGGAGATCACCATGCCTTTTTCTTCCAGCCGCTGCCGATAATCATTGTTGAACTCGTAGCGATGCCGATGCCGCTCGGATATTTCATCCATGTCATAAGCGGTTCTGGCCAGGGTGTTTTCCTGTAATTTACAGGGATAGGCACCAAGGCGCAGTGTTCCACCCATCTCTGAGCTTTCGTCGCGTACCTGCATCTTGCCGGTACGATAGTCAAACCATTCCTTGATGAGGTAGATAACCGGATCAGGGGTGGTGGGCTCAAGTTCTGTGGAATCAGCCTCGGGTAATCCTGCCATATTACGGGCATATTCAATAACTGCCAGTTGCATGCCCAGACAGATGCCGAAGAAGGGAATCTTCTGCTCCCGAGCATAGGTGATCGCGTTGATCTTGCCGGCCACGCCTCGTTTGCCAAAACCGCCTGGAACCAGGATTCCATGGCACCCGGCAAGCAGCTCAGCAGGGTCCTGTCCCTCCATATCCTCGGCGCTGATATAGCGCAGTTCGACCTTGGCATCATTAGCCAGTCCGCCATGCACCAGGGCCTCATGCAGACTCTTGTAGGATTCGGTCAGGTCAACATATTTACCGGTAATGGCAATGGTGACGGTTTGTTTGGGATTTTTGATCTTGTGAACCAGATCTTCCCAGGGTTTGATATTGGGTTTTCCGGTCCAGATGTTGAGCAGCTCGAGGATCTTGGAGTCTAAGCCTTCTTTGTGGAACCGGAGCGGCACTTCGTAAATGGAATCGACGTCAATGCCAGTGATCACAGCGTCTTTGGGCAGACTGCAGAAAAGTCCGATCTTGGCCTTCAGCTCATCGGTCAGGGGCACTTCGGTGCGGCAGACCAGGATGTCGGGTTGGATGCCATCGGCACGTAGTTCACGCACCGAGTGTTGGGTAGGCTTGGTCTTGACCTCGCCTGCGGTCTTGATATAGGGTACGTATGTGAGGTGGATGTAGAGGGTGTTTTCGCGCCCGAGATCGCCGCGCAACTGCCGGATGGCTTCAATGAAGGGAAGTCCTTCAATGTCGCCGACGGTGCCGCCAATCTCAATGATGGCCACATCGACGCTGCCGTCAAGTTGGAGGATTGCTGCCTTGATCTCGTTGGTAATATGAGGGATGACCTGGACGGTGCCGCCCAGATATTCACCACGACGTTCCTTGGTGATGACCGAATAGTAGATCCGTCCCGAGGTGTAGTTGTTCTTCTGGGCCATGACTGCGTTTGTATAGCGTTCATAATGACCCATGTCCAGATCGGTCTCGGCCCCGTCATCGGTGACAAATACCTCTCCATGTTGAAAGGGGTTCATAGTACCCGGATCAACATTGATATAGGGGTCAAGCTTCTGGAAGGTGACCGTCAATCCCCGGCTTTCAAGGAGAGCGCCGATGGCTGCCGCCGCAAGCCCCTTGCCGAGTGAGGAAAGCACACCGCCGGTCACGAAAATAAACTTGGTTTGTTTGGTGGTATTTTGATTTTTCATGAAAATCACTATAGCAATGAGAAATCTTTTTTGGAATAAAAAAAGAGAGATTTTAACGGAAATTACCCAGCTTGTTTTTTGTGCATGCCATAACTATTTATGGCTCTGCCCTATTTTCAGTTAAGTGATTATCTTCTTAACAAGACCAAGAAACCAAGCAAATAAAGGAGGTTTCGTTATGAAGATGCCAGAACTCTCTCTTATAGAATGGCAGCGTCGATTTGGTAACGAAGAATCTT
>JAPLJF010000019.1 GCA_026388715.1 Deltaproteobacteria bacterium | reverse complement strand
AACGAGCCATGCTGCAATATCTCTCTGAAGTGGATGGTTAACCGCTTTACTTGCTTGATATTGCAGTAATTATACTGCTACTGTTCTTGAAATTACAGGAAAAAATTACAATAATTTGCGTTTTCCTACAGGCTCAACGACTAAGCAAACCGCTCAAGGAGCAATATCCTGACATTCCATGGAGAAATATTGCAGGCTTAAGAGATGTGCTCATCCACGACTATATGGGGTTAGAATCCGTGTGGAATGTTGCGAAAATGATCTGCCGTCACTCAAAAAACAACTTGGCATAATTATAAAAAATTCAGAATAGGCATTTTAGTGTCCCGCACCAAGCATGGCAATTTTAAGACCAAGGAAGAACTGAGCGAGGTAAAAGGGATTGGTCCCAAGATCATGGAAAAATTGAAGAAAGAAATTGAGATATAGCAACCACCCCCTGAGTGAACCGAATTGACAGGAATCTGAAAGATCGATCTCTCGCCATCCCAGGCATAAGGGAACAATAAAAAAGCCGAAAGGGCCTGATTTGATACAAATCAGGCCCTTTCGGCTTTTTACAAGAACTACTTCAAATCAAGATCATACGCCTTTCAACTTGTTGATATGCGCCTCCACCCTTTGCAGATCTTCCGGGGTGTCCACCTCAATGGAATCATGCTCGGTCAGGACCACCCTGATTTTGTAGCCAAATTCCAGCGCCCGCAGTTGTTCCAGCTTTTCAAAACGCTCCCACTCCCCTTCCGGCAGGGCGACAAAGGTCAACAGAAATCCCTTGCGATAGGCGTAGAAGCCCAGATGTTTGTAATAGGTCGGCGTTATCCCTTCCTCGGGATTGCGCTGAAAAGGCACCGGGGCACGTGAAAAATAGAGGGCGTTATGATTATGATCAAAAACGGTCTTAACATGGTTGGGATCGTTGATCTCTTCCGGCCGGATAATCTTGTAGATCAGCGTGGACATGGGCAGGGCCGGATCGTCCAGCAGGGGCTGGGCCACCTGGGCCACCACCTCCGGGTCAAAAAGCGGCTGGTCCCCCTGGATATTGACCACCACATCATGCTCGGAGATATCGAGCAGCTCCGCGGCCTCGGCCAGGCGGTCAGACCCTGAGACATGATCACTCCTGGTCAGCACAAACTCACCGCCAAACGAGGCGACACACTCGCCAATCCGCATGTCATCGGTGGCGACCACCACCCGGCTCAGGAGCGCAACCTGCCGCGCCCGCTCGACCACATGCTGGATCATCGGTTTTCCGGCAATCAGGGCCAGTGGTTTTCCCTCAAAACGATTGGAAAGATAGCGGGCCGGGATAATCGCCACGACCGCCGGTATATGAATTTTTACAGGTTCCATATCTTCAATTGATGGTTAAGTTAAAAAACGGTTTCATTACAAGCCTCTTGCAAAACTCTTTCAGATATGTTCCCCTCCCTTAATAGTAGGGGGTCGGTGGAGCTGCAACATACTGATTTCATGGCTACCTCCCTCCACCCTAACCCTCCCCCGCAAGGGGGAAGGGGACTTCTTTATATTTTTGCAAGAAGCTCCTACGAATAGTTTATCCTCACACTGTAGAGCACCCATGATTGACCACTCCTGCCCAACCGGGATCGCCCTTTCTCTGACCGTGAGCTGTATCCCGGAAAATGACGAAGTGCTCCAGCTCAAGGCCCAGACCTTGGCCGAAACCCTGTACCCCAAGGACACTTCCTTCGGAGCGCAACTCAAGCAGAACGGCGCAGACAACAGCGACCAGCAGTTTCTGCTGGTCTTTACTATAAGGGGTCTGGAGTTGCAAACCCTGGACCCGGAGACAGGACGCTATGCAACTGTCCTGATCACTGACTTTGTGCATGGCAACACTGCATACCGCCGTCTCCATGGCGGCGGCATCCGCCAGCCCCTCGGCCGGGCCGCAGGCCTGAAACCAGGCTATCGGCCAACCATTGTCGATGCCACCGCCGGACTTGGCGTTGACGCCTTTATCCTGGCCAGCCTTGGCTGCAAGGTCACCATGATCGAACGCTCTCCGGTTATGGGAGCGCTGCTGGACGACGGGCTGCAACGGGCGGTAAGCCATCCGGCCACCAGGGATATCGTGAGCCGGCTCCAGCTTCTCATCGGCAACTCCCGCGAAATCATCACCAGCCTGTCCGAACAACCGGCCACCATCTACCTCGATCCCATGTACCCCCATCGCCACACATCCGCCCTCAACAAACAAGAGATGCGGATCATCCGCGCACTCGTGGGTGATGACCAGGACGCCGCCGCCCTGCTGGAGACCGCCCTGACGATTGCCGGCAACCGGGTGGTGGTCAAACGCCCCAAAGGCGCCCCCGAACTGAACGCCAGACGGCCATCCCATATCATCGAGATGAAAAACAGCCGCTTTGATGTGTACCTGACCGGACTCAGTAAATAGTATCAGAAACCTGCCACCCTTCTCTCTTACTTATGATACTCTCAGTCATCAAAGAGATGGCTAAGCAAAAAGGCCCAAAGACAAGGCGCGCAAATCCTGAGGAATGAGGCGTACTGTTGGGTACGCCGCAGTGACGAAGGATGCAGTGCAACGCAGTATTTGGGACTTTTTGCGACGCCATCATTTATGGTACTTTTCTCCGGCCTTAATGGTATAGGCGCGGTACAACTGCTCCAGAAGAAAAAGCCGGGTCATGTCATGGGTAAAGGTCATCTGCGACAAGGAGAGCAGAAGATCGGCCTGCGCCACCAGCTCTTTTGCGTGACCCAGGGGCCCGCCAATGAGCAGACTCACCTGCTTGACGCCCTGCTGCTCCCACTGGCCAATCAGATCAGCCAGACCTTCCGAGGTGAACTGGCGGCCACGAAAATCAAGGATCACCTTCAGGGCCCCGGCCGGGACATGGCTGAGGAGAAGGCGGCCATCCTCTTCCTTCTCCTGCTCCTCACTCCATTGCGATTTTTTTTTATGCTGGATGCATTTCACTGAAACTTTGGTGTAATGCTGCAGCCGCTTTGTAAACTCGGTAATCCCCTCTGCCAGATACGAGTCCTTGGTCTTTCCCAGAAGCAGCAGCTCAAACTTCATGACCGGCGCCTATTCAGCAATGGATAATCCCCTGCGCTTCCATGATCGACCTGAGAATACGACAGAACTCCTCATACGATATATGCTGATTCATACCGGGACAGGATTCCTTGATGGTGACAAAGTTATTTTCATCGGTAAGCAGCGAGGGATGCAGAGGCCATTGCGCGCAACGCCAGGGTCGTCCGCCATGGACAGTGCAGCCGTTATCGTAAAAAATACAATGGCCATCCACGGTTTTCATCTGGGTGACATTGCCGGTCACCCGCCAATATTTTTCCCGCACCTCGCCTTCACTTAAGCCCAGGGCCGCAACCATGTGCCGCCGGTCATTCTCGTCAAGCGAGACGGTCGTTTGGCCCAGACAGCAATAGCCACAGCGCTGACACTCAAATATCTGCTTCATCTCATCCATTTTTATCCTGCCGACCCTCCGGGGCCTTCAATGTGCAGCTTTTACTCATACAATCAAGCATTTCCAATCATATCTCCATAGGTGGCAATATCTATTCCGTACAACAACGCCGCCCGCTGCCACTTCTCTTCATCGGGGACATCAAAGACAAGGGCATCATCCGCCGGGACAACCAGCCAGCCTTCCGCCACCAGTTCCTGCTCCAGCTGGCCCGGCCCCCAGCCGGCATATCCGAGGATAAAAAGATATTTCTCCGGCCCCTGCCCCCTGGCGATATCTTCAAGAAGCCTGACATCCCGGCTCAGGGAAATCGTGGCGCTGATCGCCAGCTGTTGCTCTGCCTGATAGTCAGAACTAAAAAGAATACAGGCTGAAGCAGGTTCCACGGGCCCGCCGCTATAGACAGGCGGTAATATTGATTCAGGCACTGGCAGGTTGGCGCCTCTCAGAATTTCATCCATGGTCAGGAAAAGATTCGGCCGGTTGATTACCAGGGCCATTGTTCCCTCATGACTATGGACGCAGATATACAAAACCTGCTCGCTGAAACGCGGATCAGGCATCCTGGGGGTGGAGATCAGAAACGAACCGGTCAGGGTATCAATGATGGATTTATTCTCTGGATTCATTTCTGTTCAATTCTTTTTATTCGATGTATTATAAAAAAATAAGAAAAATAGTTAACGGCCAGAATCCTATCAGACCTGGCCTCTTTTCGTCAAGAAATACAATCTGGAATGAACCGTAAGTGAGCCGTCGTTCAAAAAATAGCCATAACATTAAAATGCCGCAACCGGCATAAGGAGCCGTAACGAAATGGTCAAAAACGTAATAGTTATTTCGTAACGGCTCCTAAATCTCTTACCCCATCCAAAAAATCCATCATGAACGAACTGCAAGAACAAAGAGAGAGAATAATCCACGCAACCCATTATGACCCCTTCCAGTATCTGGGCGTTCACTTTACAGGGAACAGGGAACAGACAGTTATTATTCGTACTTTTCAGCCCCATGCCGCCGCAGTTACCCTGGTCACTGAGACCTTCTCCCTACCCATGAAAAAGAGCTGCGACGAAGGCATGTATGAGCTGGAGCTGGAACGGGCCGCCTTTAACGATATTAACCTTGATCCTTACAATTACCAATTTGAAATCACCTATTTTGACGGAACCGTGCACACCGTCAACGATCCCTACCGTTTCCTGCCGGCACTGGACGAACAGGACCGCTATCTCTTTAATTTCGGCACCCATTATGAACTGTACAACCACATGGGCGCTCATCTGACCACTCGTTCCGGGATAGACGGCACCATCTTCCGGGTCTGGGCCCCGTCTGCCGCCCGGGTCTCGGTGCTCGGCAGCTTCAATGGCTGGGACGGACGGGTGCACCCCATGCGCAGCCTGGGAGGATCAGGGATTTGGGAGCTGTTCCTGCCGGGGATTGGCGAAAACGAACTCTACAAATTCGAGATCCGCACCCAGCATGGGGCTATCCTGGAAAAAAACGACCCCTTTCAGTTCTACGGCGAACTGCGCCCCAAGACCGCCTCCGTTGTCCGCCCCCTGGACCGCTATACATGGCAGGACCAGCAGTGGCAGCAGACCCGGAGCGCCACCTCGCCCTATGACCAGCCCATGGCCATCTATGAGGCCCATCCCGGCTCCTGGCAGCGCGACCCGGCAGATCCTGACCGCTTTCTCACCTTCAGGGAACTGGCCGCCAAGCTCATCCCCTATGTCCAGAAACTGGGGTTCACCCATATTGAGCTGATGCCGGTAATGGAACACCCGCTGGACGAGTCCTGGGGCTATCAGGTGACCGGTCCCTTCAGTATGACCAGCCGTTACGGGATCCCGGAAGATTTCATGTACTTTGTCGACCAGTGCCACCAGAGCAACATCGGGGTGATTCTGGACTGGGTTCCGGCCCATTTTCCCAAAGACGAGCACAGCCTGGGCCGCTTTGACGGCACCGCCCTCTTTGAACACGAAGACCCCAGAAAAGGCGAGCAACTGGAATGGGGGACATTCATCTACAACTATGGCCGCCGCGAGGTGAGCAATTTCCTGATCGCCAATGCCCTCTTCTGGCTGGACAAATACCACATTGACGGGCTCCGGGTCGATGCCGTGGCCTCCATGCTCTATCTCGATTATTCACGCAAGGAAGGGGAATGGATTCCCAATGCCTATGGCGGCCGTGAGAACCTGGAGGCCATTGAATTTATCCGTCATCTCAATTCTATTATCTATAAGCGCCACCCTGGCACCCTGATGATCGCAGAAGAATCCACCAGCTTTTACGGGGTTTCCAAACCTACGAATATGGGGGGGTTAGGCTTTGGCTTCAAGTGGAACATGGGGTGGATGAACGACATCCTCAGTTATTTTGGCAATGATCCTCTGTTCAGAAGATACCATCACAACAGCCTCACCTTCTCCATCATCTACGCCTTTTCCGAAAATTTCATCCTGCCCATGTCCCATGACGAGGTGGTGCATGGCAAACGCTCCCTCCTCGATAAAATGCCGGGGGATCTGTGGCAGAAATTTGCCAATCTGCGCCTGCTCCTGCTCACCATGTGGATGCATCCGGGGAAGAAACTCCTCTTCATGGGCAGTGAATTCGGCCAATGGTCGGAATGGTACTGCAAACAGAGCCTGGATTTTCATCTTCTGGGCGAAAATCCCCTCCATGCCCAGATGCTGACCTTTGTCGAAGAGCTGAACCGCTTCTACCGGGAAAATCCCAGCCTGTGGCAACTGGATTTCAGCCCGGAGGGATTCCAATGGCTGGATCTCGAAGACCGGCAGAACTCCATCATCTCCTATGTCCGGTATGGCAAAGACCGCTCCGATCACCTGGTCTGCCTGTTCAACTACACCCCGCAGACCCATTATGATTACAAGCTGGGACTGCCGACCGGCAGCCAGTATGAAGAAATCTTCTGCTCAGACAACAGTAGATATGGCGGCAGCAACGCCAGTGACAACACTCGTTACCAGCCCATTGCTGAACACTATGCCCAGGCGCCCTTTCACACCCGGCTCACAGTGCCGCCACTGGCGGGCGTAATTTTAAGGCCGGTTCCCTCAACTTAGGAGACACCTCATCATGTCTGCACACACACCTGCTCAACGTCCTGGCGACAAAATGAAAAAGGCCATTTGCGCCTTTTCTGAACTCCTCCAGGAACATCCCGAAAAAAGTCGGCTTTCCCTGCTGCATCAGGTCGAGATCCAGTTTGACCTCTCACCCAAAGAATGCGAGTTTCTCAACAACCATTTGACAGGGCCGCTGCAAGAAAAGAATATCCTCGCCTAAATGGTAAAAACGGCATAAGGAGCCGTAACAAAATAATCAAAAAACAGAGCCTATTTCGAGTTCCTTGTATGTTATATGCCGGACGCCACTCAAAGAAACAGCCGGTAAAAATTGGCTGTTTCTTTGAAGCAGCATAAGGTGCCGTAATAAAATAAGCAAAAAAACACTGCTTATTTCATAATGGCACCTAAAATGCCAAGAACAGCGGTAACCATATCTGACACAACGCTAAGGAGGATAGAGAATGGATGCCTACCAGCAATTGATCGCTACCATTGCCCTGATGATGGGCACGGCCTGGGCCGCCGGGATCAATCTCTATGCCACCATCGGGGTTCTTGGCTTTCTGGGAATAACGGGCAACATTGTACTCCCGGAGCAATTACACGTCTTGCAGAATCCACTGGTGATTGGCGCGGCCGCCCTGATGTATGTGGTGGAATTCTTTGCCGACAAGACCCCGGGAGTGGATACAGGCTGGGACACCATTCACACCTTTATCCGTATCCCTGCCGGAGTCATGCTGGCCGCCGGGGCCGTGGGCGAGGTGAATCCGGCCATCGTCATTGTGGCCGGGATTCTGGGCGGGACCATTTCCGCCACCTCCCATTCCCTCAAGGCAGGCTCAAGAATCCTGATCAACACCTCTCCTGAACCCTTCAGCAACTGGACCGCATCAATACTGGAAGACGTAGCCGTTGTCGTCGGACTCTGGACCGCGCTGCACCATCCGGCGGCCTTTATAGGACTCTTCGTCCTGTTTATTCTTCTGGCTATCTGGTTACTCCCCAAGATATGGCACGGGATAAAAGATCTTTTTATTCGGCTGAAAAAGTGTCGCCTCTTGCAAAAATGGTCTTTTCGCCCAAACTCTGCGTTATGCTTAAAATTTTATCCTCGGAATATCAACTATATGCCTGCGGTAAAATTTTTCGCATGCCTTGATTTTGAACGAAAATCCTCATTTTGCAAAAGGCTCAATTAAATCCGTTTTTTGCAGAAGCGAGCCTGCAAGACTCCGAAAGCATCAGCTTTCACACTTACAGGGCAGAGAAACAACAACGGTTGTCCCCACATCCGGTTCACTCTCAAAGGTCATGGTGCCACCATGTTCCTCGATGATCTTGACAGACATGGCAAGCCCCAGCCCCGTGCCCTCCGGTTTCGTGGTAAAATAGGGATCAAAAACGCGGGGCAGATCTTCTTTATTCACGCCACACCCTGTATCCTTTACTGTGAATAAAACATTCCGGCTTTGGGTGGCAACCCGGATGTCCAACCGGCCACCATGCTCCATGGCCTGGATGGAATTCAAAAAGAGATTGAGAAAAACCTGATTCAGCTTATCCTGATCGGCCAGCACCAGAGGCAGATCATCCTCCATCTGGATTTCCACCCTCACCCCCACAGACTCCGCATCCATCCGGATAAGCGACACGGCCTTCTGCACCACCTCTTCGGGGTGAACGTCTGCCTTCATCAGTTTCTGGGGACGGGCATAATCGAGTAATTCACCGATACTGCGATTTAATCGCTCCACCTCCTGCACCAGGATATCAGCCGTCTCCTGATCAGTGCTCTTCTCTTGAAATCGTGATTTAAGGAGAATGGCCAGCCCCTTGATAGAACTCAACGGATTTCTCAGTTCATGGGCAACGCCGGCAGCCATCTTGCCCAGGGCTGCCATTCGCTCACTCCGCCGCAGTTCTTCTTCCAAAGATTTCACCTGGCTCAGATCCTGGATAAGGAGCATGACGCCGGCTGGTGCACCTTCACTCTCGATAATAGACAGGCTGTTCAACTGGAGGGTTCGCATCACCCCCTGAGCATCAGGCAATACAATTTCCTTTTGCACCGCGCCAGCCGTTTGTTTTTTCTGGTCTTCAAGGTCCAGATTCAGGGCCAGCGCCAGCTCGGCGGCCAGTACATCTTCAGGAGAGAAACCCACCACCTTGTTCTCGACAACCGAGGCAATCTGTTCCGCAAACTGATTGCACAGGACAATCTTTCCCTTGCTGTCAGTGACGATCAAGCCCACAGGTAGAGAAGAAATGAGGGTATCACGAAAGGCCTTGATCCGGCTCAACCTGCTCTGCGACCCTTTCAAGCCTTCAAGGGTCAACAAAGACAGCCAGCCGCCAATGCCAACCAGCAGCAAAACCACCGACAAAATCACAATCTGGAGAAGCTGCTGCCTGACCGCCTTGTTAAATTCTGCCAGATCAAGCTCCACCAGGATACTGTATTTTTGCTGGCTCACTCGTTCCAGCTCGTCAGTCCATTTTGAAGAGAAGAGATGCTGTCTCATCACCCGCCCCATCATCCCCTCGCCACCGCGATTCAAACCATTCAATCGCGGCCCCTGCTGCCCCAGTTGCCTTTTCCCAATGGGGACAAAAAGGGTTGCCACCTGAAAAGCAGGGATGCTACCAGATCTACTCAGAGACCCACCAACACGATAACGAAACCTGCCCGGACCGTTACCCCCCTCGACAATGGAGCCAATAAAGGCACGGGTCTCATCATCAACAGGGGTATCCACCTTTTCCGGAATGGAACTGGCAAGGATCTTCCCTGAGGCGTCGACGATGGCCAGGAAATGCACCCCTGGATGTTCAGCAGTATGCTCCAGGATCTCCTGCATATGACCAGACCATTTCCACACAGGCGGCAGGCCCTCCCGCACGCCATCAAGAAATGAGGCCCGAGCGCCGGAGGTCACAAAACGGATAATAGTCGCCCCACGCTCCAGAAGGACATCAGTCATCAAACTTTTTTCACGCCGGTAGTTATTGACGGCAAACACCCCGATAATCAAAGCCAGAAGGGCACAGGCCGCAGCCAGCACCCACGGTGAAACCAGGGCCAGACGTTGTCCTTTCATGAATTGCCTCTTCGATCGGCAGGTGGATTCAAAATTTTCTGCACCAGAACCTTGGTGATAAGATAGGTAGGCACGATCCCTTCCGCCCCCATGGAACCAGACGCCAGGGTCTGCCCTCCACGCAGGGGATTGTCTGAGGCATAATAGGCATAACGAATCCGTACCTGGGAGGAGATATGCCCCTGGATCACGGCGGCATTGATGGCCCGCTGATAATGCCCGCCCTCCATTTCCAGTCCCACCGCCTTCCAACTGGAGCTGTAAAAACGCTCCAGAACATCACGATTCTGCAGAGATGTACCCAGAACAGTCACCATCGGCCCCACGTACACATCGGCCTTCCCGGCAAAATCCTCGGCCCGCAAGTCATTGGCCACGATATAGTTATGGGATGTCCCCTCCATGACATGGGCGGTGGCGAGCATGATATCGCCCCTTTTTCCAGGCAAAATACCCGCCTTGCCCATGATGGAAATGGACTCAATATCAAAGGTGATCGTTTTCTCCTCTGAATGACACGGGCAGAGGAGCTCATCCATGACATCAAAGGCCTGGGTGCCAAAGGCATAATCCATGACCACAATCACCGGCCTCGCTTTCTGGATATAATCGAGATCAATCTTCAGATCTGAATGGAGGATATCGCTTACAATCTCGGTCGCATCAATCACCATGACATCAATATTCGACCCGGAGAGATCAGGCAGGAAGGAAAATCCATACTTCTCGGCAAAGGTTCTGACCTGTTCATCTTTCCCCTTCAGGGCCGGGATCACATCATAGAGAATAGCCGGAACGCTCTCTCCCATTTTCTGCAAGGCCCCGGCGCCATAGAGGACATTTTTCACAGAATGCATATTAGCGCTGATAATATGGAGAGGCCGTTCATGGAGCCCGTGCTGATGCAGATGTTCCTTCACCACTTGCGCCCAGTCTGACGCGTATTGATGGTGGGCGATCATCTCCTGCAGAGACGGAGTGAAATAGATGGTCAGATGCTCGTCTGGCGATTTCATCTCACTGATAACGCGTTGCCCCATATCGTAAATAATGGAGAATAAGCCGTTGTTATATCTCTGGTCATGATGCGTTTTACCCATGCTTTCATAGGTTTCACGGGTCTCTTTATAGGTTCGCCCCAGAATAATTGAGAGATTCCAGATAGCCTGATCCAGCACCGCGCCCTCAAGCGCCAATTCTCCTCGTGCAGCCTTGCCCAATTCATGCCATTCGGTACAGGTCCCTCCTTCTTTATCGCAGATCTGCTGCTGGATCTTCTGGGCCTCGATATTCAGGAAGGTGATATGGGTCAGGATATCATAAACCTCGGTTAATCCTTTGGTGATGACAAAACAGATCTCCTTTTCCGAGACCACATAGGATAAGCGGCGCCGTTTCAAGGGGATGACCTGTTCAAAAGAGGTATTCTGAAAATCTTCATGACCGGTGAGAATAATCCGGTTGCATTTTTCAATGCCCCTTGGCATGCGGTCGATCACATACTCAAGCCCCTGCAGCTCCATCACCCGGGAATCACTCATAGACCCATAGATCTCAGGAGAAAACAACTTGAGCGATTCTTCAAGTTTTTCCCCGGATTTCCCCGAGAGTCTATAGTTGCCACGCAAGGTCAGGGCATCAGCCAAGGTTTTAAAGGTTCGAATGGCAAGGCGTGCCTTTTGCGCCTTGGTAAGACTTTGCATGACAAGCTCCTCTTATTGTTCTTAACAAAGGGTCTTTTGATAAGGAAAAACAGTGAAGATGATACTATACCCCTATCATCTTTGAAGAAGCAAGAAGAGAGCTGATTGGAGGCAAAAAACAGCAATAATACAACGACAAAAAGCCCAGACAGAATAAAGCGGAAGAATGGAATCAGGAAAGAAAACAGAAAAATACAAGGAGGGCAGGAACTGCAAAAAAAAAGTTTTGAGTTTACCGGAAAGAGTCCCGGTAAACTCAAAACTTACAACTGACCTGAATCAGATTTTACGGACGTTGGCAGCAGCAGGTCCTTTAGGGCCTTCTGTAATTTCAAACTGAACCCTGTCGCCTTCGTTCAAGGTCTTGAAGCCTTCGGAAGCAATTGCAGAGTAGTGTACAAAAACATCTTTGCCACCATCTTGCTCAATAAAACCAAAACCCTTGGACTCATTAAACCACTTTACTGTGCCTTCTAACATGATACTCTTTAACTCCTAATAATGTAATCAAACTACTTTTGTGCTGTGCAGCAATTCAAACCAACAAAAAGCAAGATCCACATAAGACCACTGTCAAGTTAAAAACACTGCACAAATGAATACGTTATTTTTTTTATATCAAATTGCATCATGAAAAACCAGAAAAAAATAAAAAATTAATTTTTTTTATAACCTACTAATTTTATTATATTTTCGTCCAGCTTCAACCAGCAGACAAGAACTTCCCCATTCATGATAATGCCAGCAACGACGGATCATAATCTTCCGGGGCCTCAAATCCCAGCAGATTGCAGATGGTCGCGGCAACATTGGTCAATCCCGGCTGTTCAAGATGACTGAGCTTGAAGATGTTTTTTTGGTTATAATCCTTGATGATCAACGGCACCGGATTTCTGGTATGGGCCACCATGGCAGTGCGCTTGCCGTTTTTTTCAGTCCACATGCAATCGGCGTTTCCATGGTCAGCGGTTATCAGGGCAATGCCACCGACCTTTTCAAGGGCGACAAGGATCCTCGCGAGAGACAGATCCACGGTTTCCATGGCGATCCGCACCGAAATCGGAACCCCGGTATGCCCGACCATATCACCGTTGGCAAGATTGAGACGGATAAACTTGTACCTGCCGCCGGCAATGGCGGCGACCACCTGATCGGTGATTTCCGCCGCCTTCATCCAGGGCCGCAGATCAAAGGTCACCTTGTCCGATGGAACCTCTACATAGGTCTCCAGGTTTTCGTCAATATATCCTGATTTATTACCATTCCAGAAATAGGTCACATGGCCGAACTTCTGGGTCTCGGAAATGGCATAGGACGGAATCCCTGCCGCGCAGAGATATTCCCCCAGCGTCCGGTCAATGGCGGGCGGTTCCACCAGATAGTGGGCGGGGATATGGGCATCACCATCATACTGCATGATCCCGGCGTAAAAAAGATCAGGCACCCGCTTGCGGTCAAACTCAGCCAGATCGGGTTCATCAAAGGCGCGAGAGATCTCGATGGCCCGATCCCCCCGGAAATTAAAGAGGATAACCGCATCCCCGTCTTCCATAATTCCCACCGGCCTTGCGTCCTCATCAACCACCACGAAGCTCTCCATATACTGATCAGTCATAGCGGGATCTTCGTCATAATAGCACTGAATGGCAGCACAGGCAGAAGAGAAAGGCCTGCCTTCGCCCAGCACATGGGCCTTCCAGCCCCGCTCAACTACCGACCAGTCGGCATTATAGCGATCCATGGTCGTGATCATCCTGCCGCCGCCAGAGGCAACCCGGTAGTCCCGGCCAGCCACCGACAGCTCCCGCAATCTCTGCTCCAGAGGCGCAAAGTAATCCAGGGCGCTTTTTGGCCCCACATCTCGGCCATCAATCAGACCGTGGACCCTGACCCGCTGGACACCATCCCGGACACATTGATCAAGCAGGGCATAGAGATGATCCACATGACTGTGCACATTGCCATCCGAAATCATGCCAATCAGATGCAGGGTGCCTCCTGTTGACGTCCGCCCGAGAACATTCTGCCAGGCCTTGCTGGTAAAGGCCGCGCCACTCTTCAGGGCCGCGCTCACCAGCTTTGCCCCCTGCGCAAAGACCCGGCCAGCCCCCAGGGCATTATGGCCGACCTCAGAGTTTCCCATATCATCATCAGACGGCAAACCCACGGCGGTACCGTGCGCCTTCAGACGGGTTACAAGCTCGCCCTGCAGAAGCTCGTCCAGTACGGGAGTATAGGCCATGAAAACCCCATTGCTCTCATTCTCAGGCCCGATCCCCACCCCATCCATAATCACTGTGACCACCGGCCCCGGAAAAGGATTATATCCGACCAGTAGTTTAAGGCGTAATTCTGACATTCTTGCTCCTGTTCGTGGCAATTCTCTGGAATTTATTTTTCGCTGAAACCAATGACATCAGCAGCATTCTTACCCAATTAAAACCGGAACAGCACAACTCAAGAAAAGCTCTCTCGACGCTCAGATAACCGTCCATGAAGGGCCACCACCGCTGTATCCACCTTTAAAATCCGTTCCCCCATAGAAAATGCGGTAAAACCGCATTCCGAGAATCTGTCAATCTCATAATCAATCCAACCACCCTCCGGGCCAACAGCCAGGAGAATCCGCCCGGGTTTTTCCGTTATCACGGTTTTCAGGGTGTTTGGGCTGTTGGGATGAGCAATCAGAAGATGACTATACCCCTCCATCCTGCCTGGGAGCACATCCTCGATAAAGGGCTTGAATCGGTCATAAACAGAAACCTCCGGCACCCTGGTATCGACGGCCTGCTCAAGCCCCTGCAGCAGATGGGGGCGATATTCCTCTTCATTCAACAGGGTGGCGCTCCAGAAACTCTTCTCCACCCGCTGGGCATTGGTGATAAAAATGGTACCCACCCCCAAGGCCGCAGCCTGACTGAAAATACGCCTGAGCATGATGGGCCGGGGAAGGGCCAGGAGCAGGTCAATGGGCGGTTTTTCAGGCATATCTGCAGCAAACTCTACTTCAAGCTCCACCTGAAAAGGGAACCTGGCAGCAAGAGCCACAACCTTGCCGCACCCTTTTGGCCCGTCAATGATTCCAATCCGGACAGTATCGCCTGGCTGTACCAGCAGCACCTTGACCAGATGTTTGGCCCGACGATCGACAAGCAGCACCCTGGCCCCCTGGATCTCTTGTTTTTCTATGAGGATGATGTTCATTTGAAAAGTTATGAATTTAAAGTTGTTTCAGTTTCCCTCTGTATCATATCCAGCTTGAAGAAATTGCGATACAATTTTTTTCATATAATGTGCATATGTTAAGTTCTGCCCAGTTGTCTCTGTGTTCAATAAAGAGAGCTGCTTTATCTTGTTGCCATGTTTTTTTTTAGAGCCATCAGAGGTGAAGACACCCCGGAGATTTCTGCGGAATATAATTGCTGTCGACTATCAACGAGTGTTCCAAAGTTGCTTTTAATTCATTTGTCGAAACGAAGCGGGTTCGGTTGAGCAGTCCAACGATGCATCCATTGAAACGTTCGACCATACCATTGATTGGCGGACATCGGGAAGGGGTGAGGAGGAAGCGTTCTACACCCAAGGCTGCGGATGTTTTATCAAAGCTATGATAACCTGTTGACTGTTTTTTCTGGCGGGTAAATGTGTCAGTCAATTAAGTGCCGTTGCCGGTGAGCACTTTCTCTGTTTTCATTGGTATGGCCTGTTGTGTATGGCAGAAAAAGTCGGTACTGTTACTGTCAGTTTGGTTGTTATAGATATGAAGAGACATCAGCGTGTTGCTCGATCGTTAGCTACCAACAGATAATGGTGCTTATTTTCGTCGGGCATTTTCGGCAGATTATGCGGCAGCAATGGCTGCACCTGTCTTAATCTGGTGCCTGAGACCTCTTTACCACCTTTCAACCCAAAACACCCTCTTCGCCTGATTGGCCTCAAAATGCCGGCAACCGATCTTATCGGTTAAATATCCGGCGGGCGTCCGCCCCATTATTAACTAACGATTCCTATTCATCAATAATAACCGCCAGGGCTGGTCTTTGAATATCCGCCCGGGCTGGTTGGTGGACAGGGACGGCCTTGTAAGGGTATTGGCCTCTAACGTAACTGCGGCATTCCGCGCCAACGCTCTGCCGTCCAACGTAGCGCCAGTTTTGATCGAGATTGCAGTCAATGCCAGTATGTTCCCTTTGAAGGCAGAGGTCGTTCCCAGAGTCGCTGAACTGCCGACCTGCCAAAAGATATTGCCTGCCTGAGCGCCGCCGGCCAGAATTACCTGACGGCCGTTTCCCACAACGAGTTTAGACGCCATCTGGAAGATCCAGACAGCATTCGGGTCGCCTTGGGCATCAAGCGTAAGATCTACTGACGTTATGGCAAACGAGCCAGGCGCGGATTTATAGAGGCCAGGGGCCAGGGTCTTGCCGCCTAATTCTCCGTCGGATACAACGATGACATCTGTCGTCCGTCCAGCGGCGGCGTTATAGGCGGTGGTCAGATCACCTTGCGCCTGTTTGGCGATAGGATCGGCCAGGTATACCGTCCCGTTCACTATTGCGCCTGCATCCACAAAAGTAGAACCTGGCCACACCCCGACATCTCCATTAATCGTGCTGCCAGAGGTGCTGGTAATCGTGGTACCGGCCAAAGCCGCGAAAGAGCCGGCCGATCCAAGGAATATCGGCGCTTGACCTGCCGCCGTTGCATCCTGGCACGAGAGAGACAAGACGACCAAGACAAGGCCCGTTAACATCCATTTCGCCCTCTGTACTACCTGGAACGATGTATATATTATTGTCATTATTTTTCTCCTTTTCTGTTATTACGGGAGTTTCCCGTCTACTATCGTTTTCTCTTCAAAGTAGGATCCATAAATTCAAACATATTCTATCAAAAGTTTACTGGTTAGGAGGCGGTCACGATATTCCGAGGTGACATTATTCATTCTCCCCTTAAAAATTACGGCTTCCTGTACAGTCGGCAATGAAGCACCAAACAGGAATATTTGCATCACTGCTCACCACCCCTTCTTGAAGCAACATTTGTGCCAAGCTCCTAATGCTCAGTGTCATATCACCCATCATTCTGATTTTCAGGAACAATTAGTTGAAAAAGCATTTGCAGGACGGCCATTAACAGTCCATAAAAAGGTCACCTACAACCAATGGTTAAATTTAACCCTTTCCGCTGCCTCCCTTTTTGATGCTACAGATAGTAAATGATACGTGAAACGAAGGAGGATGAAAACAATGAACACCAAATGAAGGAATACAAACCAACCGCTGGTGACTAAATAAAAAAACAGGATGGGCCACTCCACGAAAGAATTCTGAAAAAGGTGTGAATTAAACAGCAAAGGACGCATTTTCAGCATATAAGGGCAATCCCGCCCTTATATTGTGGGGGGTTCCCCCTTAACTCGCTATAGTGGAGAAAAAGATGGATCACATGGAGAAACAACATCTGTTTAAAATTGGATCTGCACATCCTCAATTCATCAGTTTTCCCTATATCCCCGCTGCAACCATCCGCACCTACCTGCAACAAAAATAAAAAAAGCACCTAACTCAATGTGAGCTAAGTGCTTGATTTTACTGGAGCCGATATGCGGAGTCGAACCGCAGACCTACTGATTACGAATCAGTTGCTCTACCAAATGAGCTATATCGGCTTGATCAGATTATCATCTGGAAAAGTTGTTCCAGTAATTATCAATTTTATGGTAGTGTGTCAAGATCGGATCAATACAGACCCTTGATAATTTAGCTTGAGCCATAAGGCTCCTCCCCTCATCATGTCTTATCTGTCACTTCTCCTTGTTTATTCTCTCTTCCTGGCAGGATGTTCAGATACTCCCCCACCATCTGAACAATCCAAGAGAACAGACTCTGAAGGAATACACAGCGTTATCAATCCTGAACAGAATGGATGCAAGCGCTGCCATACGCCACATCAGGACACGGCCCACGGATTTTCCTGTTCAACCTGCCATGCCGGCAACGACACCAGCAATGATCAGAAAAATGGTCACGCCGGTCTTGTTGCGCAACCTGCTCACCCGGCATTGATGGCTCAGACCTGCGGCCGATGCCATCCTGACCAGGTGGCAGGGGTGGCACAATCCATTCATTTTACCCTGGCCAAAGAGGTCAATCAGGTCCGCAAGGCCTTTGGCGCCCAGGAAACACTTGCCGATCTTACCCAAATCCCCATTGCCGATGCGCCAGCGACACCTCTGCAACTGGCCGACGACCTGCTGCGTCGGCGCTGTCTGCGCTGCCATCCCTATTCCAGCGGCGACCACTACCCCTATGTCAATCACGGCACCGGGTGCGCGGCCTGTCATCTTGATTTTACCAATGGCGCACCCACCTCTCATACCTTCCTTGCAACCCCCGGCGATAAACAATGCCTGCAATGTCACTACGGGAACTGGGTCGGTGCCGACTATTACGGTCGCTTTGAGCATGATTTCAACGCGGAATACCGAACGCCGTACACCACCAAGGAACCGTTTGCCCGGCCTTACGGAGTTGAATATCACCAATTAATCCCGGATATCCACCAACAGAGGGGCCTGATCTGCGTTGACTGCCATAATGGCGCCGAGCTCATGAACAACCAGAAAGCAGGAAAGCAAAAAAGAAACGCCATCCTCTGTCAGGACTGTCATCTCCAGAAAAGTCTGGAAAAATCCCTGCCACCTAATGTGTCCCAGGAGCAGGGAAAATACCTTCTCCATTCCAAAGGCGACAACCAGCGCCATGAGATCCCGCTCATGCGTGATCCGGCCCATACCGCCTTCAAGGATTCGATAAGCTGCCAGGCATGCCATGCCCAATGGACCTTCAATGATACCGGAGTTCACCTGCTCCGCAATGACACCAGGGAGAATGACGCATTCTGGAAGCTGACGACCCAGGGCAGCTGGGAGGTGGAACACATTCTGACCTATAATCTCAACCCTGATGCCTCCACCACCCTGGCTCCAACCATGAGTGACAAGATCAACGGTGAAGAGAAAAAAGGGATCTGGCATCAGGGGTATACCATACGCCGCTGGGAGACAGTACAGCTTGGTAGGGACACGAACGGCAGGATATCGGTGATGCGTCCGGTGCTGGATCTGCACCTCTCATGGCTTGATGAAGAGCATAAAGTCAGGTTTGACGCTATCCAGGCCCAATCGGCCAATAAAGGATTGGAGCCCTACACCCCCCATACTACTGGGCCTGCGGGAATATTCTACCGACAGCGCTTGCAGGATTTTTACCGTTTGGAAAAAACGGAAAAAGAAAGGACCAAAGCAGAACTGCAAGGACAACAACAAAAGAATTGAGGAAACCAGGACGGTCAAGGTATCAGAAATCAGCCCTCCATAGCCTTGTCCTGATCTGCCAACCGCACCTGCTCCATAAAGGCGTGCACTTTTTCGGCGTTTTTCATGCCCGGAGTCCACTCCACGCTTGAATTCACATCAATCGCAAAGGGACGCACCAGCCTGATTGCCTCCCGCACATTTTCAGGACCAAGCCCGCCGGCAAGGATCAAGGGCAATTGCAGGCGCAGCCTGTCAATGATCCGCCAGTCAAAGGGCATACCGGTTCCCCCTGCTATTCCTTTGCTGTAGGTGTCCAGTAAAAACCCCTGCACCACATCGTCATAAGGGGTAAAAAGATCTGCCTCTGTTTCCCCGCCAACCCGAAAGGCCTTGATCACCTTGCAGGGAGCGGCAGAACGGGCCAGCCCCTCACAGTACTCTGGATCTTCGCTGCCATGCAGCTGCACATGGGACAGACCGCAAGAGACAATGATTTCTTCAACTTCCCGTGCATCACGATCGACAAAGACACCAACACAATCGACAAATGGCGGCAAGTCAGCAATAATCCCGCGCGCAAGTTCCGGCGAGACATGACGCGGACTGGCATCGACAAAGATAAAACCCAGGGCGTCAACCCCGGCCAGCACCCCTTCTTCCGCATCGTAACTATTGGTGACACCACACATCTTAACCCGTGTTCTTGCAGCCATGCCCCTTCCCTCTTCAATAAAAGTTCAATGACTCAGAATCCGCGCAAACCCTGCAAGGTATTGCCACCGGCACTACCCCGCATCAGGGTTTCCCCGATCAGGGCGGCTTTTATCCCCTCCTCCTGAAGACGCTGGAGGTCGGCCCGGGTCTTCAGGCCCGACTCGCCAACAACCGGAATATCAGCCGGGATCAATTTTTTCAGACGAAACGTCGTCTCAATATTCATGGAAAAATCCTTGAGGTTGCGATTATTCACCCCGATAAGGCTGCAACCGACGCCGAGTACCACCTCAAGCTCCTGCTCGTCATGGACTTCCACCAGAGAATCCATGCCATACGCCCGGGCACAGGCCTGAAAGTCCTTTAACTGATGGGCATCAAGAATAGAGGCCATGAGCAGGATGGCATCAGCCCCATGGACACGGGCCTCTTCGATCTGCAGTTCATCAATGATAAACTCCTTGCGCAGCACCGGCAGCTTCACTTCCTCCCGCACCTGCAGGAGATAGAGCAGACTGCCCTGGAAAAACTGTTCATCAGTCAGCACCGAGATGGCCTGGGCGCCATTGTCTTCATAATTTCTGGCAATGGCCACCGGATCAAAATCAGGGCGAATCACCCCTTTTGACGGCGAGGCCTTTTTGATCTCGGCAATAATGGCAACACCGGGATAATCGATGAGCGCCTGACGAAACCCCCGGGGTGGATCAATGAGTTTATGGGCAAACTGGGGTGGGAGATGAATTCCCTTGGCCCTCAGGAGACTGACCTCTTCTTTTTTTCGGGCAACGATAGTATCTAAAATCATATATCTAAAATCATCGTAAAGTATGCGTGACAATCACAAATCAAAATAACCAGCATGAACTTTTATTTCAGATCCCGGCAAAAGGCCACCAGTTGATCGAGCTTGGCCAGGGCCCTTCCGGAATCAATAATCTCTGCCGCCTTCTGGACACCGGTCTGCAGATCCATAGCCACTCCTGCGGCCATGAGTGCTGCCCCGCTGTTGATAAGTACCATATCCCGTTTAGCCCCCTGCTCGCCGCCAAGGATGGCCCGTATCTGGGCGGCTGACTCCTGGGAAGTGGCCCCACCCTTAAGATCGGCAAGCGTAGCACGCCGCAACCCCAGTTGTTCCGGGGTAATGGTATAGGTGCTCACCTTGCCCTGATGCAGATCAGAGATCCTGGTGCTGCCGGTAACCGTCAATTCATCCAGCCCCCCCTCTCCATGCACAACCAGCGCCCGCCGAGAACCAAGCCGCCTCAACACCTCGGCCAGGGGCTCGGTCAATGCCGCATCAAAGACCCCGAGCACCTGGACATTGGCGCCGGCAGGATTGGTCAGGGGACCCAGAATATTAAAGATAGTCCTGATCCCGATCTCACGCCGCGGCCCAATGGCATGCTTCATCGCCCCGTGCAGGGCCGGCGCAAAGAGAAAACCGATGCCGACCTCACGCACACAGCGGCCGATCTGTTCCGGAGTCAGGTTCAGCGACACACCCGCAGCCTCAAGGACATCGGCGCTACCGCAATGGCTGGAGACGGAACGGTTACCATGTTTGGCCACCATCACTCCGGCGCCTGCCACCACAAAGGCGGAGGTGGTGGAGACATTAAAGGTTCCTGAACAATCCCCGCCGGTGCCGCAGGTATCCACCAGGATCCCGTCATGACTGACGTCAACGCCGGTGGCAATGGGGGTTGCCTTTGCCCGCATAACCCGCACCGCCCCGGTGATCTCGCCCACCGTTTCCCCTTTCATCCGCAGGGCCGTAATAAAAGAACCGATCTGGGCCGGGGTTGCCGCCCCGCCCATGATCTCATTCATCACCACCACCATCTCATCTTCACTGAGATCCTGATGGGTTATGACCCTGGCAATTGCCTGTTTGATATCCATGTTTTTAATCTGATGCCAAATGATTTCAATGATTCAAGAGTGAGAGATAATCCGGACGCATAAAATTCTTGAGCAGGCCAATCCCCGCCGGGGTCATGATCGATTCGGGATGAAACTGCACCCCTTCAATGGCCAGGGTCTTATGCCGCAGCCCCATCAGCTCACCCTCATCACTGCGGGCACTGATCTCAAGACAATCGGGCAGGGTTGCCTCTTCCACTACCAGGGAGTGATAGCGCATGCCGTCAAACGGATTCGGCAGTGAGGTAAAGACCCCCTTGCCGTCATGAGAAATGGGCGAGGTCTTGCCGTGCATGATCCGCCTGGCCCGCACCGTTACCCCGCCAAAGGCCTCGCCCATGGACTGATGACCGAGACAGACCCCAAGGATGGGGATCTTGCCGGCAAAATATTTGATGGCGGCAATGGAGATTCCCGCCTGCGCCGGCGTACAGGGGCCGGGAGAGATCAACAGCCGATCTGGGTGCAGCGCCTCGATCTCTTCGAGGCTGATCTTGTCATTGCGAAAGACTCTGATCTCTGCCTTCTCACCCATGGCCGCACTGTTGCCGGCAATGGTCTGGACGATATTATAGGTAAATGAATCGTAATTATCAATAATGACCAGCATTCTAAGCCTTTGTAAAAAAATAAATGGAATAGTGTACTATCATAAACGACATAAAGAGGGGGTAACGAAACAACATTTTGTATGTTATTGGCCAGACGCCACTCCAGGAAACAGCCGGAAGAAATTGGCTGTTTCCTGGAAACGGCATAAGGTGCCGTAAAGGAAACAAGCAAGAAAAAGCCCTTGCTTCCCTTGCCACTTATATTTGTTATCCGCCAGACGCCACTCCAAGAAACAGCCGGAAAAGATTGGCTATTTTTTGGAAGCGGCATAAGGTGCCGTAAACTCACAGAGCAAGGAAAAGACCTTGCTTCTCTTGCCACTTATATTTGTTATCCGCCAGACGCCACTCCAAGAAGCAGCCGGAAAAGATTGGCTGTTTCTTGGAAGCGGCATAAGGTGCCGTAAACTCACAGAGCAAGGAAAAGACCTTGCTCTGTGAGTAACGGCACCTAAAATCCCTTTTCCGCAAGCTCTACCGCCCGGCGCAATCCCATGGATTTATTTATGGTCTCTTCATACTCACTTGCGGGATCGGAATCATAGACAATGCCGGCCCCTGCCTGAATCCACAGGTCCTGCCCCTGCATGACAAAGGTGCGGATAGTGATGCAGAAATCCATATTCCCGGAAAAACCAAAGTAACCAACAGCCCCGGCATAGGGCCCGCGCCGCTCGGGCTCGAGTTCTTCAATGATCTCCATGGCCCGGATCTTGGGCGCCCCGCTCACCGTTCCGGCCGGAAAACAGGCATCCATCACATCAAACTGATCCTTGCCCTCGGCAATCAGCCCATGCACCCCGGACACCAGATGCATCACATGACTGTATTTTTCAACCACCAGCAGATCTTTGACCTCAACGCTGCCGTCACGGGCCACCCGTCCCACATCATTGCGGCCAAGATCCACGAGCATCAGATGCTCGGCCCGCTCCTTGGGATCGGCAAGCAGCTCCAGCCGCAAGGCCTCGTCCTCCTCAGGGGTCGCGCCTCTTTTCCGGGTGCCGGCAATGGGCCGCAGCTCGACATTCTCGCCATCCTTGCGCACCAGGATCTCCGGCGAAGAACCAATCTGCACCAGATCGCCCAACTTGAGGAAAAAGAGATAAGGGCTGGGGTTGATATGGCGCAGGGCGCGATAGAGGGTTAAAGGGGCAAGCTCAGTTCGGGTATGAAAGCGCTGGGACAGCACCACTTGGATGATGTCCCCGGCCTTGATATACTCCTGGGCCCGTGCAACCATGGCCTTAAACTGCGGTGGTTCCATGTTGGAGCTGAACTGATGGGACGATGCGCAGCCCTGGATATTAGAGGCCATACACGTAGCCGAAACCGGCGCCTGCAGGCGGGCAATCACCTCGTCGATCCGCCTGACGGCATCATGGTACGCGGACGCGGCATCTTCAATGCCTGACAGTTGCGCCCAGCAGACCACGGTCACCGTCTGCTGGAAACTGTCATGGACCAGCACCATCTTCGGCACCATGAATGACGAATCAGGAAAGACCAGCGGCGGTTTTTCATCCGGCAGATCCTCCATGAATCGGACCATATCGTAGCCGAGAAACCCCACCGCCCCACCACAGAAACGGGGAAGATCACCACCCACCTCCGCCGCCGCAAATCCTTCCACTAACTGCTTCAAGGCCTTTAAAGGATCACCGGCATATCTCACCGTCTCTTTTTGGGAACCGCGGATGATACAAGTCTCAATCTGGTTTCCCTTGGAAGAAAAGGTCACCAGCGGATCAAAGCCGATAAAGGAGTAACGACCCCATTTTTCCCCTCCCTCCATGCTCTCAAAGAGAAAGACATGACTCTGGTTCTCGGCAACCTTGGCAAAAAGGGTGAGTGGGGTATCGAGATCTGCTATTATTTTTCGATAAACAGGAACAAGCCCGGCCCGGCCCTTCAGATCTTGAAAGACCGCAAGGTCTGGAAAATGATTGTGTTGTGACATGCTGACTGATCGGCAAGAGGATTATAAGCAGATGAACTCTTCTTTTTCCCGCAAGGGTATAAAAAAATCCATTTCAATAACAAGATTATTTTATAACAACAGCTTTTTAATGGTCACAAACTGTACCACATATTGTTTTATATGAAAACAGCATAAAAAAAGGCCATGAAATCTAATGACTCCATGGCCTCTACAATGGCACATCCAACTTTCAGAGCGTCCTACTCTATACCGGACACCTATCAAAACCGCTTATGCGGCTGCCTGCATACTGTTGACACGTTTGGTTAAACGGGATACCTTCCGTGATGCATTTTTCTTATGGATGGTCCCCTTAGAACCGGTCTTGGCAATAACCGGAATGGCAATCTTTAATGCCTCCAGTGCTTTTTCAATAGAACCTGCGGCAATAGCCTCATCCACCTGACGGATTGTATTTTTCATCCGTGTCTTGATGGCACGATTACGCATACGTTGAACTGTTGCCTGACGATTTCTTTTTTCTGCAGATTTATGATTAGCCACAAATTTCTCCTGTTATTAACTCACTCAAAGTGTAAACTGGATCTCCCAGTAATATGTATTATAAAACTCAGGCACAACATACCAGATCCTCATCAAAAGAAAAGAAAATTTAATACGATCGGACAGTAAAGTCAACAAATATTGCCATCGTCCAAAAATAACTGTAACATTGAAATGCGACAGTAACGATACAAGGGGACGGTCGCTCTTCCGCCTCGGCGATTCCTGGAGCGAGCGACACTATGCCAGCAAGCGAGACAAAGGCGAGACTCCGGCCATGGCCGTCGTCACAAAATGGCCAAGGATGTACTGATTATTGCATAATGGCCCCTAATCTTCCACTCAACAAAAAAGGACCAAAAATATGACAACACAAATCGGCTTTATTGGCGGCGGTCAAATGGGCGAAGCCCTGATTCGCGGCATTATCCAGTCTGGGCTCTATGCGGCAGGAAACATCCTGGTCGCCGAGCCTGACAGCGCAAGGCGCACCTATCTCCAAGAGACCTATCAGGTACAGCCTTTTGACAGCGGGACCCCTATTTGGAAATCTTGCGCCACCGTGATCCTGGCGGTAAAGCCCCAGGTCATGGGTTCTCTTCTCGCTGCAGCAAAGAAGCTGATTACCACAAAACACCTGATCATCTCCATTGCCGCCGGACTGCCCATCTCTTTCTATGAAGATCATCTCAGCGGTCAGCAATGCAAGATCATCCGCGTTATGCCCAACACCCCGGCCCTCATTCTGGAGTCCGCCTCAGCCCTGAGCGGCAACAAAAATGTAACGCCTGAAGAAATGGGGCTCGCCAAGGCCCTGTTTGATGCGGTGGGTGTGGCCGTCATCCTGGACGAACAGTACCTGGATGCGGTAACGGGGCTCAGCGGTTCAGGGCCGGCCTATGTCTTCACCTTTATTGAGGGGATGATCGATGCCGGGATAAAAATCGGTCTGGCCAGGCCCGTTGCCGAGACCCTGGCTATCCAGACCGTGCTGGGTTCGGTCAAACTGATGCAGGAGAGCGGCAAACATCCGGCCGTCCTCCGGGCCATGGTCACCTCACCGGGAGGCACTACCATTGCCGCCCAGCATGTCATGGAGAAGGCGGGATTCAAGGGAATCATCATGGATGCCATTGAGGCCGCAACCAATCGTTCCGCTGAACTGGGAAAAAAATAAAATGGCCCCCTCCCTTTATCCCTTTCGCACCGTCTCTGATTTTTCTGTGCGCCGGGCAGGCATCATCATCAAAAAAGATCATGCCCCGGCTGACGCCTTTGCCGATATGCTCGGCAACTGGCTGCAGGACAAGGGGATTACGGCCATAACCAACCAGATTGACCCTGATCTTGATATCCTGATTATCGTGGGCGGGGATGGCACCCTGCTCCATGTGGCAGACCAGGCGGCTCGTTACTCCATCCCGGTAATCGGAATCAACCTGGGCAATCTGGGATTTTTGACTGAACTGACAGAACAGGAGGCGATAGCCGCCCTGGAAGAGATCATCACCGGGGCCGTCACCGTTGAAAACCGGATGATGCTCAAGACCCGCATCATCCGGAAGAGCCAGCCAACGGAATATCATTATGCCTTAAACGAGGTGGTCATCAGCAGGGGCACCCTTGACCGGGTCCTGCAGCTCTCCACCAGGGCGAATGCGGAATATATCACCACCTACAAGGCAGACGGGCTGATCTTCTCGACCCCCACTGGCTCCACCGCCTATAATCTCTCGGCTGGCGGGCCGTTGGTCTATCCGGGACTGGCATCCATCCTGGTCACCCCCATCTGCCCCTTCATGCTCAGTAGCAGACCGGTTCTCCTGCCGCCTGAGACCAGACTCACCACCCGCATTGACGACGGCCCTGGTCATTACGCCAAGATCATCATTGATGGCCAGTCGGCCTGGGACATGCAGGAAGACGAAACACTGGAGATCGAGGCGGCGGAACATCCCCTGCAACTGATCATCTCTCCCCACCGGGATTACTTCTCCATCCTCCGCAACAAGCTGCACTGGGGAATCCCGCAGACACAAAACAGGCCATAAGCATACCAATAAACCAGCTCTCTGCCTTGCAAACTTCGAGCTATAGGGCTGTCCCCTGACCGTCACCTACCCTTCTTGATCCCGTATTTTTTCATCTTGTACTGCAACAGACTCTTGGTAATTCCCAGTTTTTCCGCCGCCCGCGCCTGGATAAAACCAGTGGCCTCCAGGGCCCGGTTCAACATCTTTTCCTCTACCGCGTACAGAACATCATTGAGCTCCGCCGAATCCGGGATTAACTGACCAAGATCCATCGCATGACTCCAGGCCGCCTGAGAACGCCTGGCCGAGGATTCGGGCTGCACGTCATCTGCCTCAATCCTGTTATTATCACAAAGAATTGCCGCTCGTTCAATGGTATTCTCCAGCTCCCGCACATTCCCTTCCCAAGGCAGAGTCACCAGAAGACGCAGGGCGTCAGGACTGATAGAGAGCCCAGGTTTGGCCAGACGTTCCGAAACAGTCCTGATAAAATATTCAACGAGGATCGGGATATCATCCATCCGCTCCCGCAGGGGCGGCAACAGAACATGGATCACATTGAGCCGATAATAGAGATCCTCTCGAAAACGGCCCTGATCCACCTCCTCCCGCAGATCTTTATTGGTGGCGCTGATAATGCGGACATCAACGGACAGGGTCTTGCTCCCCCCCACCCGCTCAAAGCTCTTTTCCTGCAAGGCCCGCAGCAATTTTGACTGCAAGGCCAGTGGGATCTCGCCGATCTCATCGAGAAACAGGGTGCCGCCATCGGCCAGCTCAAAACGTCCCTTGCGCATGACCACGGCCCCGGTAAAGGCCCCCTTTTCATGGCCAAAAAGTTCACTCTCCAGCAGGTTTTCGGCCAGGGCCGCACAGTTTACGGTGATAAAGGCCTTGTCCTGACGGGGACTGTTCATATGGATGGCCTTGGCCACCAACTCCTTTCCCGTTCCGCTCTCACCGGTGATCAGTACTGATGATGGCGTCGGCGCCACCTTTTCAATCAGCTCATAGACCTGCACCATCCGCGCATTCTTCCCGACCATACCGGCAAAACCAGTGCGGGTCAGGATCGACTGGCGCAACCGGATATTTTCCCGGATCAGGGAGTAGTGCTGAACCGCCTTATTAATGGTGACAATCAGCTCATCATTGGAAAAGGGCTTAGCTAGATAATTAAAGGCCCCTGCCTGCATGGCTGCCACCGCCTTGTCCACCTCGGCAAAGGCAGTGATCATCACCACAGGCAGATCCTTGTTAATCTTTTTGATGGCCTGGAGAAACTGGAGGCCATCCATACCCGGCATCTGCATATCGGTAATCACCATATCCAGATCGACGTCCTGGACAAGCGCCAACCCCTCCGCGCCGCCCGGGGCCGTAAAGATCTCATAGCCCTCATCGCGCAGTAACTCAGAAAGGATCACCAGATAATTCGGTTCATCATCAACAATCAGGATGGAATACATGATCAGTAGCT
The DNA here is from genome assembly GCA_026388715.1 of Deltaproteobacteria bacterium. Lineage (GTDB taxonomy): Bacteria > Desulfobacterota > Desulfobulbia > Desulfobulbales > Desulfocapsaceae > UBA2270. The sequence continues at coordinate 32,738 of JAPLJF010000019.1, read as the reverse complement.
CTCGTAATAGGGTTTGTGTTAATCTTTGCCGGAATTATGCGCGCAGACGCTAGCCGCAAGCCGTTATGATAAGATAACCGTTATTTCGTAACGGCTCCTTGTATGTTATCTGCCAGGCGCCGCTTCATCTTCCCAACGAGTTCCGGCGGCACAAAGATATTTCCCCCGCCAGCCAGGCTGGTACCGGGTCGCACCTCGCCATGATAATCACTGCCGCCGGTAAGAAGGAGATCATGTTCACCGGCAAGCGCTCGCAGCTTCTTCTTTACTTTATGCGAATGCGTTGGATAGTACAACTCAATCCCATCCAGACCTGACGGGACCAGATCAGTAAGAACCGCAGGTAAACGAATGAGCTCGGGGTCGTTTTGGGCCGGATGGGCCAAAACCGCAAGCCCCCCGGCCTGACGGATCAGCGCCACGGCCTCGGCGGCGCTATAAGCAAACCGCGACACATACGCCGCCGTCCCTTTCCTCAGAAACTGCTCAAAGGCCTGACTCATGGTCCGCACCACCCCGCGCTGCACCAGAATCCGGGCGATATGCGGCCTGCCGGTCTGCCCCTGTTCAGACACAAGCTGTAATTCTTCAGCCGTCACCGGGATACCCAGCGCGTTCAGCTTCTCCAGAATCTTGGCGTTGCGTTCAGTCCTTGCCCCCTGCAGCCGGGCCAGGGCGGCCGCAAACACGCTGTTACGGGGATCGGCCCAGTATCCCAGGATATGATACTCAACCTGGCCATAGAGCACACTGACCTCAATGCCGGGAATGATCTCCACACCCATCTCGGCACCAGCCAGAAGGGCCTCTTCCGTTCCCGCCATGGTATCATGATCCGTCAGGGCCAGGGTAGATATTTTTTTAGATCTGGCCAGGGCCACAAGCTCGGTTGGAGTCATGGTGCCATCGGAAAAATTCGAATGGGTATGCAAGTCTATGGACATATCAGAAGATAAAAGACGAAAGTCTTATATATGTTGTGTAGCGTTTTTTATAATTCTTCATCAAAACAACTGTCACTATACGTCTTCACTGAAGATCAGGCAAGAAAGATACCATCAAGACAACGCACCTCCGTCCTTTTGCCCTTACTTTTCAGAACCGGATCCCCGATACATTTCCGTCATTGTAGAATCATTTCAGGAGGCGTTACAAAGCAATCATTCCATTCCTGACTCCCAAACCTGAACTATCTGCCTCTAACTGTTATTTTTTCTGGACTTTCTCTTCATTTCCTGATTTATATTTTCTATATAGGTACCATATGGTGGCGGGTGCCCTGCACCGCTCCACTTTCAGACTCAACCTGAATACTACCATTTTTTGTCGCTATGTTTCCTATAATATCTCCTATAACGCCAATCCTGCAAATCCTTACCGCCTGTCTCCTTTCCCTCCTCTGTGCCGTATCAGCGCATGCAGAAGGAGGAAGAATAATACCCCGGAGCGAGATCTCTAAAGAGGCCTACCAGCGCCTGGAGCCACAGCTGGAAGAGGAGATGCAGAAAAAAAATATGCATCTGGGCCAGCCGATCTTTATGCGTATCTTCAAGGAAGAGAATGAACTGGAGGTCTGGGTAAAAAAAGATCTCACCTATGAACTTTTCAAGACCTATACCATCTGTAAATATTCAGGCAAACTTGGCCCCAAACTCAAAGAAGGCGACGAGCAAAGCCCGGAAGGATTCTATACCGTCAGCGTCACCGCCCTCAACCCCTGGAGCAACTTCCATCTTTCCTTTAATCTGGGATATCCAAACGAATACGACAGACTCCACAAATGCACAGGAGGCGCCCTGATGGTTCATGGCCAATGTTCCTCCGTGGGCTGTTTTGCCATGAACGATTTCCGGATCGAAGAAATCTATACCATTGTTGATGCTGCCATGAGCGGCGGGCAGGAACAGTTTGCGGTCCATATCTTCCCCTTTCGCATGACCTGGGACAAGATGGCCAAAAACGCCGATTCCCCCTGGATCCCCTTCTGGGAAAATCTGAAACAGGGGTATGATTATTTCCAGGGTCACCGGAATCCGCCCATGGTCACGGTGGAAAAACAGCAATACGCCTTCCACACCTTTCGCCCCCTCCTTTTTGGCAGCGATCTGACCGCACCTGCTCAGCCCGAGAAGATGGAATACGCCTCAGTTATTCCAGTTGCGAAGAAAGAAGAGATTAAAATTGTGAAAAAGGAAAATACTAAAGTTGTAAAGAAGGAATACGCCAAAGTTGACAAGAATTCCTCCAAAGACAGAAAAACACTCTGATGGCTCGAAGACGGGAAGCGAGATGGCAGTAGAGTATTTTCCGAGTTCCTAAACACCTACCTCTCTGCCAAGGCCGCCCGATCAAGAATGCGGATCTTCTTGCCGTCCACAGTAAGAAGTCCCTCGTCACTCATCTTGGCAAAGATACGGGAGAGGGTTTCGGGAATAGTTCCCAGTAAGCTGGCCAGTTGCCCCTTGGATATCTCCAGTTCAACACTGTCTTTACTCCCCTGCTCCTCCATTAGATACAACAGATACCCGGCAAGCCTTGCCGGCACTTCCTTCAGGGATAAATTCTCGATCTGATCCACAAAGCGACGCAGACGCATTGACAGGACGGCCAGCATATTCAGGGCCAGAGAGGGATTTTCGTGAACAAGGGCAATAAACTTTTCCCGAGGAAAGAAAATCAAGGTGCTCTTCACCAGGGTCTCAGCGCTGGCCGGAAAAGGTTGGCCATGAAAGACCGGCACCTCGCCAAAAGGCTCTCCCGGCCCAAAGATATGGAGGATCTGCTCTTTACCGGCGAAGGACATCTTAAAGATCTTCACCTTGCCCTCAGCAACCATATAGAAACCATTGCCGGGGTCCCCTTCAAAAAATACCGCCTCACTTTTACCAAACTTCTTTTCAACAGCAATCTTCACGATCGCGTCAAGCTGCTCTTCCGGCAAACCGCCAAATAAGACGCTGGTACCTATCAACTCATGTTTTCCCATCTGTTCCTTTCCTCAGTAATAGCCACTGTAAAAATCCCCTCAAACAACTTTCTTTACCATTTTCCAGAACTCCTGACCACATTCATAATTTTGATCTGGCAAAACTTGGATAACTACAGTAAAAAATAAGTTATACAGGGATGGCTTGATCGTTATTTCTGCAAACACCGCCTCTGCTGTTTCGTGACGAATTGGCCTTCTTCCGCCAGCAGAGGCGGTATCAGTTAATGGAAAGTTGAAAGCAGCTTATTTAAATAATTTCAAATCATGACAGAAAAAAACGCCGACACCCATGCCGACAGGTCCGTCTCTGACGAGACCCTGCTCAAGGTTGCCAAGGAAATCGTTATTAAATTCATTGAGGTGGGCCGTCTGACACCTGCCACCTTTGAACAAACCTTTGACAACATCTACAAGACGATAAAAGAAACGGTGCGCAAGGGATGATGGAGCTTGACCCGAAACTCAATCTGGCGCCGGACAACATTCGCCACATCCACATCATGGGGATCTGCGGTACCGGCATGGCCGCTCTCGCCGGGATGTTGAAGGCCTCCGGATTCGCGGTGACCGGCTCCGACAGCGGGGTCTATCCGCCCATGTCTGATTTTCTGAAGGAACAAAGGATTGAGGCAGCCAGCGGCTATGGCCCGCAGAACCTGCAACCGCGGCCCGACCTGGTCATTGTCGGCAATGTCATCACCCGTAAAAACCCGGAAGCCCAGGCGCTGGCGACAACAGCCATCCCCTATCTTTCCTTTCCCCAGGCCCTGGCCCATTTCTTTATCAGTGCCCGTACCTCGCTGGTGGTAGCCGGCACCCACGGCAAGACCACTACGTCTTCGCTGCTGGCCTCGGCACTGCATCGGGCAGGGCTTGACCCCTCCTTCATGATCGGGGGAATTGTCCGTGAATTTGATGCCAATTTCCGCCTCGGCAATGGCCGCTATTTTGTGGTGGAAGGCGACGAATACGATACCGCCTTCTTTGACAAAGGGTCAAAGTTTCTCCATTATCGACCCAACATTGCCATCATCACCTCGGTTGAATTTGATCATGCCGACATCTTCGCCGATCTTGACGCCATCAAACGCTCCTTCCGTAAATTTGTGGCCCTGCTGCCGCAAGACGGCCTGATCGTCGCCCATCTCGATGACCAGAATGTAGCCGAGGTCGTGGCTGACGCCCCCTGCGAGGTCCAGGGTTATGGATTTAATCCCGAACTGGCCTGGTCTCTTGCTGATGTCCGCTCCGGACAGGGGATGACCCATTTTCAGATTCAGCACCAGGGTCAGAAGTGGGCGGAAATGGCGGTCCGCATGCCCGGCCGCCACAACTGCCTGAACAGCCTCGCCGTCACCGCCGTCCTGCACCGGATCGGTCTTGCCCCTGAGCAGATCAACACCGCCCTCAGCAGTTTTGGCGGGGTCAAACGACGCCAGGAGGTACGGGGGGTGGAGCGCGGCATCACCGTGATTGATGATTTCGCCCACCATCCCACCGCGGTGCGGGAGACCCTTGGTGCCTTAAAGGCGGCCTATGCGGGCCAGCGGCTGGTAACGGTCTTTGAGCCGAGGACCAACTCCTCCAGGCGGGCCATCTTCCAGCAGGACTATGTGAGCGCCTTTGACGCCGCCGATCTGATCCTGATCAGGAAACCGCTGCCCCTTGACAATGTGCCCGAGGCAGAGCTTTTCTCCTCCACCCAGCTCGCCTCTGACCTGCGAGAACGGGGACTCGACGCCCGCACCTTTGCCGATACCGACACGATCCTTGATCATCTCATGACCATCCTGCAAGAGGGGGACGTGGTCGCCATCCTCTCCAACGGCGGTTTTGACAATATCCACAGCCGGCTGCTTGCGAAATTAGGAGCCGTTACGAAATAACTAACCCCGATAAACGGGATAAGTACCTTTACGAAATTCTTTCTTAAACACAAGAAAAGCCTCTTGCAAAAATGGTCTTTTCGCCCAAACTCTGCGTTATGCTTAAAATTTTATCCTCGGAATATCAACTATATGCCTGCGGTAAAATTTTTCGCATGCCTTGATTTTGAACGAAAATCCTCATTTTGCAAAAGGCTCGGCTCCTTATGCCGATTTTAATATTCAGGTGGCCATGTTATTTTCTTACAGAGGTTTACAGGAGACGACCATCCGCATCTGACCGTCCCAGGTTCATCTATTCCCAACTCAACCAAAGAACCGATGATGAAACTCGCCGTCCTGAAGGAAACAGAAGAAGGGGAAAACCGGGTTGCACTCATCCCTGATTCGATCAAACGTTTATCGCAGAAAGGGTTTGCCGTCCTGGTCGAGGCTGGCGCAGGAAGCGGTGCCGGATACAGCGACCAGGAATACGAACAGGCTGGCACCACCCTGGTGAGCTCGCCCCAGGAACTTGCCGGACAGGCCGACTGTGTGGTAAAGGTGCGGCCCCCTTCCATGGAAGAGGCCGAGACGCTGAGAAACAACAGTGTCCTCATCGCCATCCTCCAGCCAGCCCTCAGACATGATCTGGTAAGAAAACTGGCGGAAAGACAGATCACCTCCTTTGGTCTGGACATCATTCCCCGCACCACCCTGGCCCAATCCATGGACGTGCTCAGCTCCATGAGCACCATCGCCGGCTACAAGGCCGTGCTGCAGGCCGCAGACACCATCAACCGCTTCTTTCCCATGCTCATGACTGCCGCCGGCACCATTGCCCCGGCCAAGGTGCTGGTCATCGGCGCCGGCGTTGCCGGACTCATGGCCTGCGCCACCGCCAAACGGCTGGGCGGCGTGGTCGAGGCCTTTGATGTCAGGCCGGAGGTCAAGGAGCAGGTGCACTCGGTAGGGGCCAGATTTATTGAGGTCCCAGTCAATGAGAACGGTTCCGGGAGCGGCGGATATGCCAAAGAGATGTCCGACGAATACAAACAGAAACAAGCGGAACTGATCAGTCGGCATATCGCCAAATCGGACGTGGTCATCCCCACCGCCCTGCTTCCAGGCCGCAAGGCGCCCATCCTGATCAGCGAGGAACAGGTGGCAAGCATGAAGCCGGGCTCGGTCATCGTGGATCTTGCCGCCGAAATGGGCGGCAACTGCGCCCTGACCCAGCCCGGCCAGACCATTATCGCCCATGGGGTGACCATTATTGGCCACAGCAACCTGCCGTCCACCCTCTCTTTCCATGCCAGCCAGATGTTTTCCCGGAATATCGAAAAGTTCCTCCTCCATCTCTGTGACGAAAAGGGTTTCCGGATGAACATGGAGGATGAAATCACCCGTGGCTCCCTGGTCACGAAAGACGGCAAGGTGCTCCACGAACCGACCAGCCAACTGATGGCTGGATCGAAGATATAAGAGGAGAAAAAATGGATACCGGAACAATCATCATCGGCTTGACCATGTTTGTCCTGGCCTGTTTTGCCGGGGCGGAACTTATCGCCAAGGTGCCGCCGACCCTCCACACCCCGCTGATGTCAGGATCCAATGCCATCTCCGGCATTGCCATCCTCGGCGCTCTTCTGGCCACGGGACATCCTGAATCCTTCAACTCCATCTCTGTTATCGGCTTTCTGGCCGTAATTTTTGCAACTATCAATGTGGTTGGCGGCTATATGGTGACCCACCGGATGCTGCAGATGTTCAAGAAATAGGAACGGAAAAAAATAAAGGTGTCCTGAAAAGGCATCCCGTAGTTAACGCTCTGCCTTCATAAAAAACACCAAAGAGTGCAACCACCCATGGCTGTTCACACTATCAATCTCATCTATCTGGTATCTGCCACCCTTTTCATGCTCGGCATCAAATACCTGAGCTCTCCACGCACGGCAAAAATGGGCAATCTCCTGTCCATGATCGGCATGGCCGCAGCCATTGGGGCAACCCTGGCCACCCCTGGGATCCATGGCTTCACCCTGATCATTATCGGTGTGGTCATTGGCACGCTTATCGGAGGCTATGCCGCAATCAAGGTGAAGATGACCGCCATGCCGGAGATGGTGGCCCTCTTCAACGGCTGCGGCGGGGCGGCCTCGGCCCTGGTTGCCCTGGCTGAGTTTCAGGGCAACAGCACAGGATTTGACTCATTTACCCTGCTCACCCTCCTGCTCTCCCTGATCATCGGCGGCCTCACCTTTACCGGTTCCGTCATGGCCTACGCCAAACTCCAGGGCATGGTCTCCACCCGCCCCGTCACCTATCCGGGGCAACAAGTCTTTAATGGTGTCATAGTCCTGGCCACGGTGGCCCTTTCCTGGTTTCTCTTCCAGGATCCCGGCAACATCCTGGTCCTCTCCAGCATCACTGTCCTGTCCCTGGGCCTTGGCGTGCTGGCCGTTCTGCCCATTGGCGGCGCCGACATGCCGGTTATCATCTGCCTGCTCAACGCCTATTCGGGCCTGGCCGTCTCCATGACCGGTTTTGCCTTGAGCAATAACGCCCTGATCATTACCGGCTCCCTCGTCGGCGCCTCCGGTATCTTCCTGACCAAGATCATGTGCGATGCTATGAACCGCTCGCTGGCCAATGTCCTCTTCAGCGCCTTTGGCAAGGTGGACAAATCTTTGGCGGCGACAGGAGAGATCCCGGCAGGAACGATGAAGGGATATGAGGTGGAGGATGTGGCCACGATCCTTGCCAATGCCGGCTCACTGATCATTGTCCCAGGATATGGCATGGCCGCCGCCCAGGCCCAGCACGCCACGCGGGAGCTTGCTGACTATCTGGGCGAGCAGGGCGTCGAGGTCCGCTACGCCATCCACCCCGTTGCCGGCCGGATGCCCGGCCACATGAATGTCCTGCTGGCCGAGGCCGATGTCCCTTATGAGCAACTTTTTGCCATGGATGATATCAACGATGATTTTGCCGCCACCGATGTAGTCCTGGTGATTGGCGCCAATGACGTTGTCAATCCCGCCGCCAAGACCAACCCCAGCAGCCCCATCTACGGGATGCCGGTGCTGGATGTGGAAAAGGCGAGGACGGTGATTGTCCTCAAACGCTCCCTCAATGTCGGTTTTGCCGGCATTGAAAATGAACTCTTCTCCATGGACAACACCAGGATGCTCTTTGGTGACGCCAGGGCTTCCCTGCAAAAGCTCCTGGCGGCCCTCAAAAAATAACGAACAGGGCACACCCTATTGAAACACCTCACCCCTCCAACAATCCTGCGCCAGCATATAGCCGCCCTGGTTACAGAACAGGCCCCGATGCAAAGCGGCGACACGGTGATCGTCGCGGTCTCCGGCGGTCCGGACTCCGTGGCCCTGCTCCATATCCTCTGCTCCACCCTGCCGCAACTCCGATTTGTCGCCGTCTATGTGGATCACGGCCTGAGGCCTGATGAAACCGGCGCAGAGATCGAGCTGGTGCAGACCCTGGCCCGGCAGCTTCAGGTTGGATTTGAGCTAATCACCGTCGATGTCAGGGCTATGTCCCGGCAGGACAAGACATCCATTGAAGAGACCGCCCGCACCCTGCGCTATCAGGCGCTGGAAGACATGCGGCTGCAATACCAGGGAACGGCAATCGCCGTGGCCCATACCGCCGATGATCAGGCCGAGGAGCTCCTGATCCGCCTCATCCGCGGCAGCGGCAGAAAAGGACTGTCCGGGATGCAATACAAAAACGGCTGGATCATCCGTCCACTACTGCACGAACGAAAGGAGACCCTGCTCCACTATCTGCAGACGCAGCAGATCCCTTTCTGTATCGACAGCTCCAACCTGGAACACACCTATCTCCGAAACAGAATACGGCTCGACCTCCTGCCCTATCTGCAGGATCACTTTAACAAATCCATTAAACAGACCCTGCTCCAGACCGCTCAGATCCTTCAGGACGAGGAGGATTTGCTGGAAGAAATGGCTGATAACGGCTGGCAACAAGTAGTCAGGATGGTTGCCATTGAGCCGATTACCCCTGACTCACCCCGTCACACCATCCTGATAGCCACCAAAGAGTTTTGCAGATGCCACCCCGCCCTCCAGCGGCGTATCCTCGAAAAATGCTGCTGGCAGATGGAGGCCAGGCCGCAATTCAGGCAGATAGCGCTGCTGCTCGACTTAGTGCATACGGGACAGACAGGGGCTGAGATCCATCTGAGCCAAGGGTTGCGGGCGCACAAGACCCGGCAGGGCGTGGTCTTCAGTTATCCGGTTGGCAAATGCAGTTACCGGGGAAGCATGAGAGTAGAAATTTAAAGCTGATAAAAGAGCCTCTTGCAAAAATGGTCTTTCCGCCCAAACTCTGCGTTATGCTTAAAATTTTATCCTCGGAATATCAGCTATATGCCTGCGGTAAAATTTTAAGCATGCCTTGATTTTGAACGAAAATCCTCATTTTGCAAAAGGCTCAAAAGGAAGGGATAAATCTGTCTTTTTTTTTGCTTCGCCTCACTTGAGAATGGCGATGATTTGATTTTCGGTAAAACAGTTGACAGCCCGCCCGCCGATTCCCTATAATAAAATATCAGCTGGCCCGCCGCCGGGGTGCCGCATCAATGGAGTTGGAGCGTTAATCATGACCGTCTACTCAACCCTTCTTTTCGACTTCGGCGGGGTGCTCGCCGCCGAAGGCTTTCGCACCGGGCTCGAGGCGATCGGGCGCGAGCAGGGGCTCGATCCCGTCGAGACCTTCAGCTTGGGCCAGGAAATCGTTTACAGCAGCGGCTATGTGGTGGGCGCGGCCAGCGAGGCCTCCTTCTGGGATGAATTTCGCCGCCGGACGGGGATTGCCGCTGCCGACGGAGAGCTGCGCAGACGGATTCTCGACCGTTTTCTACCCTTTCCCGAGATGCTGGCAGCTGTGAACCGCCTCCACCAACTCGGATTTACCCTGGCAATCGTCAGCGATCAGACCAACTGGCTGGACGAACTCGATGAGCGCCACCGCTTCTTTGCTCTTTTCCACCGGGTTTTCAACAGCTACCACCATGGACGCAGCAAACAGGATTCCCGCTTCTTTGTCGAGGTGCTGGCCGAGCTGGACTGCAAGCCCGAGGCGGCCCTTTTTCTCGATGATGACCAGGGGAACTTGGATCGCGCCCGGGCTCAAGGCATCCGGGGCATCCTGGTAACCGATCCCGGCCGGGCGCTCAGAGAGCTGGAGCAGCTTTTGGGGATGGAGCTTTCGCTGAATGAGGAGGAGCCATGAACCAGAGTCGGATTATTGAACTGACAGAACTTCATGATCGCCTTGGGGTTTTTGCCGACCGGGCCGATGCCGGGGAGGTGCTGGCCGGGATGCTCAGTGCCTTGGCATCCCAGCAGCCGCTTGTCCTGGCCATTCCCGCCGGCGGAGTACCGGTGGCCGCGCCGGTGGCACTCCAGCTTGGCTGTCCCCTCGACGTGGCGGTGGTCAGCAAGATCACCCTGCCCTGGAACAGCGAAGCGGGCTACGGGGCGGTGGCCTTTGACGACACCGTCCGGCTCAACCATGAATTGGCGGCGCGGCTGGCCCTGAGCCGGGAGCAGATCGAGGCGGGGATCCGGGCCACCCTGGAAAAGGTCCGACGCCGGGTGAAGCTTTTTCGCGGCGAGCGACCTTTACCGGCGGTGGCCGGGCGGGCGGTAATTCTCGTCGATGACGGCCTGGCCTCGGGTTTCACCATGCTGACTGCGGTGGAGGCCCTGCGCAACCTGGGAGCGGACAACTTGGTGGTGGCGGTGCCCACCGGCCACGATCATGCCCTTGCACTGGTGGCGCCGCTGGTCGATGCCCTCTACTGCGCCAACGTCCGCAGCGGCTGGAGCTTCGCCGTGGCCGAAGCCTACCGGCAGTGGTCGGATGTCGATGAAGAGGAGGTCCGGCGACTCCTGTAGGCTGGAGCTAAGGGCAAGACCTCTCACCCCTTGATTACGGCCAGAGGACGCAAGGCCACTAGCACCCTCAGGGCCACTTCTACCTGAACGAGAAAGGGGATTAATAAGCTGTTTTTGCTTATTAATCCCCTTACAAGAATTGGTGACCGCAGTCTGAATCGAACGCGAGACACCAGACTTAGAAACCAGCTTCTTCTACCAGACACGTACCGTAATATTCTGTCCGCCTTCACAGGCGATTACGGTATCATTCGACCTCATCTTACTTCCCCGGCGTAATCTTAGTGATCTTGCTCCCCTGGATAGTAAGGCCGGCCATAAGACCCTTCTGATTGAAGAAGAAGGCGTAGATACCGGATTTAGCTGTGGTCGTAGAGAGCGAGCGGGCCAGCCCTTCATCCACAATCACGAGATTGGGATCAACCCCTATTTCCCACCCTTCGCTCTTCTTAAGATAATTCAACTTCTCCTGATCAAGGAAAAACAGGGCATAGCCGAAGGATTGCGCTCCCGCCTGCAATCCGTAGGATGCAGAAACTGTATTGTAGTATCCGGTGGTCTTTCCCCCCACGCGAAGCGCGCCCTCACCATACTGACCGCCGACGATGAGGCCACCTTTAATGATGCTGGGAAACACCAGTATCCCTTTTGCGATTTTGGACAAATCTTTTGCGGCCGGTGTAGCTTGGTAGAGCGTCTGCAGGGAGCTGTCTACGTCACGGTCAATGCTTTTAGCAGTAGCGGCCAGGGCTATCCGGGGAAGCGTCAACAAAATGACCGCCATCAACATTGTTATACCGACCTGAAGCACCTGCTGCATCGACCCTTTGATAATGCCTTTACCATGTGCTTTCATGTGCCTGCTCCTTTCTGTTGAATTTTGGTTTGCTTGAAGATAGCTCCAACCTTTCGGGCTGGAGTCGCCGGTACCAATGAGACATGTTCTGCTGAGATATGAGCCTGTCAGTCGAATAGTTGCCATTTTTTCACCCAACCGGGAATTGATCACCACCCTTGGACAATTCTAACCGAGGAGAAATAGCGGTCTTTTTCTGGGAAGGGATAATGTTGTTATTCCGTATTATTTAGCTCTCTTTTCACCAACCGAAAAACATCTATTTTCATCGTATCTATTAATTTTGTATCATCTCGAATTGAAGATGTCAAGAATTCGCCCCCGGCCCACGGGTTCCAGGGTCCTTTACCAGGATAACTACAGGAGACTGACAGGGGCTCAGATCCTTCTGAGCCAAGGATTGCGGGCGCACAAGACCAGTCAGGAGTGATCTTCAGTTATCCGGTAAACGTAGTTACCGGAGAGGTATGACCGGAGAATTTGAAAGTGATGAAATTTCGCCGTGATCTGACATCGGGCTGACGAACGAAATGAACGGATGGGCCAAAAAGCGGAGCGGAAAGCCGCTTGCGGCAACGACGATTTATCATGGAAAAAGCCCAACCGATTACTGCCGGGTTGAGTATAGGATCAAATATCAGAGCAATATGGCGAAATCCCAACCCATTTCAATCGCCAGCCACTGCGGAAGCAGCATGTTTGACCGGGAAAAATGAATCCCTGCGTCTTCGATATGACCCTGTATTATCCTTGACAAGGGAGTTACCGCCTCGACAATGGACTTAAGCACCACCGGAGCGTCTTCTATGGATTCCGGATCGTTTACGGCGCAGCAGTATCGGGGATGCGAAGAGACATAATGCGCTCGACACACGACCGGCCTCACCGGATAGACGCTGCATGCGCCATTTACCAGCAGCGGACAGCAATAGTCGTAGCTGGAAAGATCCGTCTGCGCGGAGATAATGGCCGCCGGCCGGCCCGGCCTGGAATTGTCCCATTCATGCCATTGATGCGTCCGCATCTGCAGCTCGGCTATCTGCTCTGCTGACATTTCCCGCCTGATATAATGCGCCAGGGTCTGGGCCTCGGCAATATTCATCACGATGTGATAACGGCAGCAGTGATCACAGCCCGCTTTGCAACTAGGGATAATCCCCTCTTCACTGCGCAGCCGATCCAGTTCGCAGGCAACCGCTGCATCCACTAAAGCATAGACACCGCTGACGAAGTTCTCTTGCAGGGCAATGGGGATATCGGCTCCGGCTTCCTTAGGGGTCATACCGAAATTGCTCTTTTCAATCAAATGGTTCCTTCTCCTTTTTCCGACAGAAACTTCAGGCATACAGTAATAATCAGGGGGGCACCATACTTCAACATGCAGGGAGGCACCATACTTAATTCCCATAATGAGGAAACCGGCCCCATAAATCCCTAGAAAAGAGGAGCTGCGTGATTGATCCGCCACCCTTTCAGAGGTTAAGGATTGAGGGCGGTCAATTTCGTTTGTCATTCGCAGCTGCAGTTCCACTCAATCACGGTCTTGATAATCACCATACTCATTTAACAGTCTCAGCATCTTGTCCCGATGGCTTCCCGGCCAATAGATGGTGTGGCAGCGCCGGCACTGGCGAAAGGAGTGATAATATTTCTGGGTGAGTGGTTCCAGTTGATCAAGGATCTGCTCCTTTTCGACTGCCTGCAAGAGCCCGTTGCAGCGCATGCATCTGCTCAAGGGCTTCATCTGTTCTTTGATCCCGAAGAGATGGACGACCTCGGCCAACTGTTTTTCCGGATAGATCTCGCGAACGAGATAGCCGAAGACAAGCTCTTTGCGTTTCAAAAGATCTTTATCCCTGCTCAGAACGATGCGCTTTTCCTGCACCGCAACCTCGATGAGTTCCGGATCAGAGATATAATTCTGGTAAAAGGTGTCAAATCCTGCCATTCGCAGCAGGCTGGCCAGTTTGCCGACATTCACATCGACCGCAAAGGTGATGCCGGCCAGAGGCTCCGGCCGCATGAGGGTCGGGGTCAATACATCCACAGGGGGGCAGAGAGGGTACACATCCAATCTGTCATCATCGGAACCGGGAGAGGAAAAAGAGATGTCGCGGCCATCAACGGTTAGACGCCCGACCTCGGTATGGGGGACCCCGAAGGACTCGACGATATCCTTGACTGAGGCCTGGCGGCTGAGTTCGTACTCAACCCTCTTCACTCCCCGGAATGGAGGCCGCAACAGTTCTTTCAGGTTTCCCCAAAAGTTAATGATCATGGTGAGAGGAGGACCTCAGGAAAATCAGGAATGGCCGCATTTTCTTGCGCAGGTTAGGTAGAATGAAAGGTAGACTATTCACTTCTTGCCGGCACATCAATGATGGCTGGTTTACGGTTGATGGCAATAGCTATAAACGTCGCTGTAACCCACAAGATCATGGAAAAAAACATGTAATACCCAAGCCCTTCAATTCCGATTCCTTTAAAAAAGATACCAAATGCCACCACACCGGGAAATCCAGACACAAAACAGACAAATATGGCGGCTCTCGGCCGAATAAAAATGTCCTTGGATCTCACTCCTGCATCCGTTCCTGCATGAAACATGATAATCATGGCAACATAACTTAGCACCGAACCGGAAAGCAACCATGCAAGCCTTGCTTTACTCGTTTTCTCAATTGTACTGTCCTCCAAGGACACATGAGAGATGCCGACGACTCTAGCATTGTAAACAAAGATCGGTGACGCACCAGAGGTGATTGCGGTTATTGCGATCGTGTCCTTTGGATTCAGTAATGTTGGCTTTAAGGATATTCGTTGCCGTTCACTCAAGATTGTGGCTTCGATGTCTTTTGGGATTGTGCCTGTGACTTGTGAGCGAACAAATGAAGTTTTCGACTCCAGGCGAATGTCGAGCGGTGATTCAAAATCCGTGGCTAAAATAGGCTTGCTACCGTCGTTTGTTACTTCGAAAACAACTAGATGTGGATTCTCTAGACGTGATCCATCGACTGATATCTCTATCCCAGGGAGGGATTCTTGTTCTTTAGGCTGGAGTGATACGCGAGTATTCAGCTTGACAGATAGAGATTTTGAGCTTAGGTCGGCTTGCCATAGCCAAACGGGGATGGCGATACCTGCCAGAGCAATGAATAGAGTAAGAAAAAATTTCCAGTCGCCAAAGAGTTTCATAATTATCCTGATAGGCCTAACAAGTTATGGACAAAAAAACCACTTCCGTGGTCGTCCCGCTCCCTACAATTGAATTTCTGCCTTTCCTTAATGAATGTCAAAAAACAGTCGCTGTCTCTAGTTATTTAACGCTCGAATTCATGTGTGCAGAAACCCCGCAGCCCTGAATAGTCCAACAATACCCACTCCCACCCAGAACACATTAAGGACGGTGTAGGCCCGGTCTTTCTTGATTATTGCACACCACGAGAGCAAGACCGCATCTATCGTATTGAAGGCCCAGACAAAAAGGAAAGGACTCTGAGGGCCAAACCAACTTACCAACGAGAAACTGAAGACTCTCATCAGCACCCCAGTCATCTCAATGGCCCGAAGATTCAGAACCACGAAGGCATTGAGCCTGTTTAGTAAACTCAAGATCATATATATGCTCCATTAATCATGACTGGCCGGACAAGTTATTCTCCAGATTTGGCTATCATGCCGAAAGCCATGATAGCCGGAGATATAAGCCAAAAGAGATGGGGGGAAAAACCACTTCCGTGGTCGCCCCGCTCCATGCAATGAAATTACCGTACCCAAAACATCCCCGCAACACAAAGATAAAAAGAGAAAGAGGGAATCTTTCACCCAACCCCGGGTTCTGTTGGGCAGGGGATTTTTCCTTCCCCTTCCTCACCCTTTTTTCTTGCCGGCAAAGATCTCGGACCTGAGCATCAGCATCCGGTCAAAGGCAAAGGGCAGGCTGAGATAGAGGCTGGTCACCATGGAGAGCACCAGGCTGGCGAAGATGCCGATCATGATCATGATCTGGTATTTTATGGCCACCAGCGGAAAGGAACCGCCCAGGATCTGGCCGGTCATCATGCCGGGCAGGGAGACGATGCCGATGGTCATCATGGTGGCAATGGTGGGGGCAAGCGAGGTGCGGATCGCCTCCCGCATGAAGGGATGGACCGCCTCCTTGAGGGTGGCGCCCATGAGCAGGTAGGAGAGAAAGGTGGCCTCGTTCTTGCGCAGCCCGGAGTAGAAACGCTCCAGGGAGAGGATATTGCCGTTCATGCAGTTGCCGAGCAGCATGCCGGCCAGGGGAATCAGGTAACGCGCATCGTAGAGAGGGGTCGGCCGGACCACGAGAAAGAGAAAGACGCCGAGCACGATGAGGGTGCCGCAGACCACCCCGGCCAGGGAGGGCCAGAAGAGCTTTCTGACGGCCAGACCTGCTTTTTTCAGGATATTCAGGTTGGCGACCACCATGATCACCATGATCCAGAGGAGATTGAGCAGGAGGCTGTTGATGGCGAAGATGTACTTGAGGTAGATCCCCACCAGAAAGAGCTGCACACTCATCCGCACCACGCTTATCAGCACCTCGCGGCCAAGGCCGAGCTTCAGCCGCCGGAGAAGGTAAAGTGGGAGGAGCAGCAGGAGGTAGAGCAGGACGAATCTGGCCAGAGGGATATCAAGGGCTTCCATCACTTCTCCTCCCGGAGGGAGCCGTTTTCAATGGTGAAGACCCGGCTGCACCGCCCGATCCACTCCGGGTCGTGGGAGATGGAAAGCACGGTGTGGTCAGTCTCCAGGAGAAAGGAGAATACCGCCTGCTTGCTCTCCGCATCGAGGGCCGAGGTGATCTCGTCGGCAAGAAAGATCCGCTTGTTGAGCAGGATGGCCCTGGCGATGACGAGCCGCTGCTTTTCGCCACCGGAAAGGGTGGCGCTTTTCTGTCCGAGAATGGCGGGATCGAGCAGGAGCCGGGCCAGCACCACCTCGATCTGCGCTGCTGTCGGCTCCTGGCTGCGGTGGGCCTTGAAGGAGAAGGGCAGCAGCAGATCCTCTGCCGCGGTCTCCCGGCTCACGCCCGGTTCCTGGGGGATGTAGGCAAGATCCTGCCGGATCTGCTGGATGTTCTCGGGCAGGACTGCAAGGCCGTTGATGCGGATGACGCCGTGCATGATCCGCGCCCCGCCGACCAGGGCCTTGAGCAGGGTGGTCTTGCCGCTGCCCGACTTGCCGCGCAAAACCACCTTTTCCCCGGCCATGATGGAAAAAGAGACATCATGCACCAGTACCCTGCCCTGCATGCCGATGGTCACCGCCTCAAAGGAGATCATGTTCTTCTGCAAATTCCATATCCCCAATCAAAAAGCCCAGGCCGAAAATCCCTTCTCACCCCTTGATCACCGCCAGAGGACACAGGGCCACCGGCACCTTTGCCATTCCCGACAAGACATTGGAATTATTCGCCAAGCCCCAGGGCCTTGCGTTTTTGCCGAATCCGCTTATCAATGAGTTCGGCCGCCTTGAAGGGATCCGGTTCAATGCCGAAGCAGGCCCCGAGGAGATGGTCGAGTCCTTCCAGGGCCAGGTTGGTCACCACTTCGGAGCCGGTAATGTTGGGAGGATGGCCGAGATGGGTGTAAATGCCGGAGGCGACGCAGTAGGTGCCGATGGCGGCGGCCTTCTCCGAATACCATTCCGGGGATGAGCCGGCCAGCGGCAGGTCGGAGATATCCACACCCAGTGCATTGGCAAGAAGCGCCGCAAGCTGCAGGATCCGCGCATTATCAACACAACTGCCCATGTGCAGGACAGGTGGGATGCCTAAAGAGCCGCAAATTTCCTTGAGGCCCGGCCCCGCCATCTCGATGGCCTCCGGTACCAGAAGCCCAGCCTTGCCGGTGGCGGTGGTAACGCAACCGGTCACCAGCACCAGGATATCTTTCTTGATGAGTTCCTTGGCCAGGTTGACATTGCAATAATCCTGTTTGTACTTGGGATTGTTACAGCCGACAATGGCCACCGCGCCCCGGACCTTCCCGGCCTTGATCGCCTCAATGAGGGGCGTCAGGGTGCCGCCCATGGCGGCCAGGAGGGATTCGTTGGAAAAACCGGTAATCAGGTCAATCGGCCCCTGCGGGATTTCAACCCGGGCCTTATTACGCAGTGGGAAACGCTCAATGGCCATGCGCACAACCTTGCGCGCCTGCGCCGCACCGTTATGCATCTCGAATTTCACATGTTCGGCACCGGTGAATTTCGCCTTGTCGGCGGTGGTGACCATCTTGGTGTGGTAACAATTGCCGACAGTGACCAGGCTGGGCATGATGCACTGATAATCAACGACGATGAGTTCCACCGCGCCGGTAACAATGGCCAGCTCGGTCATCAGATGGTTGCCGGCCATGGGAATGCCCTGGCGCATCATCAACTCATTGCCGGTACAACAAAGTCCGGCCAGATTGATACCGGTAGCACCTTTTGCCCTGGCCAGGGCGACGAGTTCCGGATCGTTGACCGCTTCGACAATCTTTTCGGAGACAATAGGATTATGGCCATGCACCAGGATGTTGACCTGATCCTCTTTGATAACACCGAGGTTCACCTTGGACTTTCTGGGGCTGGGTGTGCCGAACAGAATATCGGAGATCTCGGTGGCGATCATCGAACCGGCCCAGCCATCGGCCAGACAGGTGCGGGCACTGTGCAGCATGGTGTTGGCGGCGTCGTTGTCACAACCCATATGGGTGCGGTGCATCATCTCGGCAATCTCCCGGTCAACGCCGCGAGGGGTGATGCCGAGATTTTTCCAGATCTGTTTCCGTTTTTCCGGAACCCGGCACGAAAAAGAAAGCTCCTGGCGCAGACTGCCATAATTGGTATAAAATTCAGCACTCAAGTCCTTGGCAACCTCAAGGATCGTCCGCCCTTCAATGGAAATCCCCAACTCTTTGGCAATGCGGAGCAACTTGGCTTCATCCTTGATGGTATAATCCTTGGTCAGCCCATGCGCCACGTCATACAATGCCTCAATACAATCACGGCCATGGTCGGAATGGCCGGCTGAGCCCCCGGCCACAAAGCGGCCAAAGTTACGGGCGACGATCACATCGGCATCGGCGCCGCAGACCCCCAGAGGGGCCTTCTTGCTGATACGGCAGGGCCCCATGGTGCAGTTCCGGCAGGAGAGACCGCTTTCGCAGAATGTACAGTGAGGAGTCTGATGCTCTAAACGATCCCAAGCGGTCTCAACACCGTCTCGTTCCGCCTTGCGCAGCATCTGCCGGGCATCATCCCAAATCGTTTTCTCTTCAATGGTTTTTTTTGCTGTTGCCATTACATCCTCCTTGGGTGGTGGTGAGTAATTCCGAACAGTATTATAAATGAGCACTTAAAACGAACAGCGTGGTAACAGGAGTTTCGTAACAATTGGGAACAGATTCATTATGCCAAAAAACAAGAGCGAAAACAAGCAACAACACCCAAAAACTCCGGCCAGGACGCACCCCTCACCCCTTGATCACCGCCAGAGGACGCAGGGCCACCAGCACCTCCACCAGATCAAGCTGATTATCAATCACCTCATCAATGTCCTTATAGGCGCCGGCCGCCTCATCGAGATCCCCGACCGAACGGACGGCGTGGATAATCCCCTGGTCATCCAGCCGTTTCTTTTCCTGTTCCAGATTGAGCTGGCGCTGGGCCTGCTTGCGCCCCATTTTTCTCCCGGCGCCATGGGCACACGATTCAAAACTATCCCTGTTCCCCTTGCCCCTGACGATATAACTAGGACTCCCCTGAGAGCCGGGAACAATGCCGATCTCCCCGGCCTGGGCCCTGGTTGCCCCTTTGCGATGCACCAGGACATGCTTGTCAAAATGAAACTCCATGGCCGCATAATTATGGGCGATATTGATCATCGGCTCAAAGAAAACCGGCTGGACCACGGACAAGAGGGCATCCTTGACCCGCTCCATCATCATCTTCCGGTTGGCAAAGGCAAAATCAACACAGTAGTTCATTTCATGCAGATAAATCTGACCGGCGACACTGGTAATGGGTAAAAATGCCAGTTGCCAACTGGTTGGAATTTTTGATCCCCACTGCCTGTTCAGATCCATAGCCAGGTGATTATAATGATTGGCAACCTTGAAACCAAGATTGCGGCTGCCGGAATGGACCATGAGCCAGATATGACCGTCATCGCCCTTCTGGATCTCAATAAAATGATTTCCACCCCCCAGGGTCCCGAGCTGGGTGAGTGCCGATTGATATTCCCCGGCGATCACGGGTAGCTCATCGAACGCGACATCGGCCTTGGGCATCAACCGTGGATCCTGCTTCTTTTTATGATGGTTGAAACCAAGGGGAACCGTCCGTCTGATCTCGGCCAGCACCCGTTTCAATTGATCGGTGGAAATGGTGGTAAGAGAAGTGCGCACGGCACACATGCCGCATCCGATATCCACCCCGACGGCGTTGGGGATCACCACCTCTTCCGAGGCCATTACCCCGCCAATGGGCATACCATAACCCTGATGGGCATCCGGCATCACGGCAACGTGCTGAAAGAGAAAAGGCAGATTGGCAAGATTTCTGGCCTGTTCAAAGGCCCCGGATTCAATATCGTCAAGCCAGAGTTTGATTGGTTGCTTTTCTGTGGTGATTACCTTTTTCATCAGGAAACAGCCCTCCTTTGACCAAGATCTGGAAACAGGGTGGAAATTCTTGACCCCTTGAAAAAATATCTTCCCTCAAACTCTTCGTTAAAAAATACAATGGCAAATCTTTACGCTTGATCTTTGTTCATTGCCACAACAAGTTAGACGATACACTGTGCCAGCATATTGTCAATGCGGAACGACTTACCCAAACCCTTCTGAGCCCTATATTAAAACCGGAAAATCGTATGCTGCTCCTCCGAATAATTGGTTTATTTCTTCTATTCCCTATAAATTTCTTTTACAGAAAAAATTGTCTTCCTCTCCTCTAAATGCTACCATAAATGAGAAGAATTATGGTGATACAGATCTTGTTATCATGACAATGTAATAATAAGTCAATTTGATGCTACCATAAAACAGGAGAATCATGGTGATGGCGCAACCTGGCGAAATCCTGCACGAGGCTACGATCCGCGAGTTCATCACCAATTATGCCGGATCGGATCGGGTTCCTGTACGCTTCAAAATCATTACTGACACCAGCGACTTCTTCCGGGTGGAGTACAACGATGTAGTAGTTCTTGGTGATGTCCCTTACTGGGTCAAACGCTGTGAAAAAGAAGGCCGCTTCGGCCTTGATGACGAACCAAAATTTTGGGTCCGCAGGGCCGTCGAACTGACAACCGGGGCTACCAGAATTCTCAAACTGGTCTTTCACGAAGAGTTTCAGACCGTGATCGCCGGGATCAAAATGACCTGTTTCCGCAGTCCGAAAAAAGAGGCGCGCCTTCTCGATCTGGTCGCGGGGCACAAGAATTTCATGCATGGGCGCTGGGTACTGGACGCAGCAGGCAATAACGTGCGGATCCTGGAATTCATCCGCGGTCCGCGTTTTGATGACGTTGTAGCGGGCTACGGAACCGACCATCACGACTATTTTCACCACTACTTTCTCCAGGTTCTGGATCAATACATCGAACTGGTTCAAGCCATCAAGTTCTTGCACGATCACGGCGAAAAGCACGGCGATATCCGACGCGACCACATCATCTGGGATGAAGAGACCCAGGCAAATCGCTGGATTGATTTCGACTACAACTTCCAGCAGGGCGAATCCCTGTTTAGCTTTGACATGCAGGGACTGGGCAACCTCATAATCTTTCTGGCCGGTCGCGGCGATGTGCTGGTGCCGGATCTCTACCACAAGCAGCGAGCGCTCTTTGATACCCTCTGGGGCGAAGATCTAAGCATTGCCTACAAAAACCGGGTGGCCAATCTCCAAAAGATCTACCCCTACATCCCGGACTCCTTAAACCGGATTCTGCTGCACTTTTCTCAAGGCGCAAATATCTTTTATGAAACCACCGACCAGATGCTGGAAGACCTGGCCACGGCCCGGGCAGACATGGTTTCACTCACAGGGAGACAATCATGAGCGAACACGATTTTGGCGATCTCGCCCGCAGAGACACGGAACGCCATCTGCTGATAGCAGTTGACGAATCTGACAACTCCAGACGGGCGGTGATGTATGTGGCGGATTTTTTCACCGGCAATCAGGACGTTTTTATCACCCTGCTTTCCATTATCCCCGAACCCACAGAGGATTTCTTTCCCACCGAGGAAAAACGCCAGCAATGGCTTACGGAAAAAAGAACAGCCATGGACAAAATCCTGGCCGGTTACAAGGAGATTCTTCTTAGCGCTGGCTTGAAAGATGAACAGATCGAAATCCGCCTCTCCATCCGGCCCTGTACATCTATCGGCGATGCCATCCTGGAAGAACAGGCAAAGCTACGCTGCTGCATCGTAGTCGTGGGACGCCGCGGAATCTCCCATAACGAGGAATTTTTATTTGGCTCCACCTCGAGCAAAATCCTGCATCATGCCAATCACTGTGCCGTGATGGTGGTAGAATAAAGAGAAGCAGAACTGACAGTTGCCCTGATGCTCAAGCTCAAGGGAAACAATTTCTGCTGGAGATTATGTCGTCTAAAACTGAATGAAGATGAACTTCTTTTTGTTTTTCCTGACCCTCATTCTTCTCAAGAGACTTTTTTACGCAGGATCCGGGTATCGCCAACCCGGATGGTCAGTTTGATCTTGTCAAAATACTCAAGCAGGGGAATGGAGAACTTCCGGGTCAGCCCGGTCAGTTCCTTGAAACGCGGGGCATCGATCTCCCCTTCCCGGCTGATGAAGGCCGTGATATCCTGGGCCAGTGCATTGATGGTGTCGGCGTGATAATAGAGGGTCTCGCTGATCTTGACCAACTTGCCCTGCCGCAGCAGCAGGGCAAGCACCTCTTTCACCATGGTTTCCGGGGCATCAGCAAAACGGTCCATACTCTCGCGGATAGTGGCGGTGGCCAGCCCTTTCTGCCGGTACCACTCCTCCAGATCGCGCTGCAGGGCCTTTTCGTCCGCCTGCAGGGCCACCCGGTGGGTGGTGAGCCGCACCTCCGACTCCTCCTGCACCACCAGCTCTTTTTTCAGCAGTTCCCCCAGACAAAACTGAAAGACCTTCTGTTCCACCCTCTTGCCAAGCCCTGAGCGCAGCTCTTCTTTCGACAATCCGCTCTGCAGAGGGTTGTCACGATGAAAGGCGGCAAGGTTGGCAAGCAAGGTCTCTTCCACCCCATCACTCACCGTTTTCGCCAGATAACGCTGGGCCGCGGAATCGACCACCACGATCTTGCGGGTGGAAAGCGGCCCGTTCATCACCTTCTTCAACTGCTTGCCAAAGATTCCGAGACGGATGGAGAGATCATCGGCGGTCAACCCGGCCGTATGGCTCTCCTCAAGGAAAAGGAGCATCTGTTCTTCAACAGTTCCCTGCTGCAGGACCAGGAAAACTGCAGCATTAAGACTCCGGTCCTGATCAGTGGCCCGTTTTCGCTTGCGTGCCGGCTGGTTCCCCAGCACCCGGCCGCCGCCAATGGTCGTGGCCGGAGAATAGCTGCGTACCACATACCTGTCCCCTGGCCAGACGGCAACGGGCTCCTCAAAAAGGAGCTGCACCGCCGCCTCATCACCCGGCAGCATTTCATCCTGTGCCAGCAGGGATATGCGGCCCATGACCTCGGCCGTCCCCAGATGGACGCGCACCCTGGTTCGGTGCTTGAGCGGTTTCTCGTTGGCGGCAAGATAGAGGAATTCGCAGTCGAGCATATAGCCAGCCTGCAGACAGCCGGGAGTGGCCGCCACCATCCCCCGTTCAACAAGGGCGGTATCGACCCCCTGCAGATTGATGGCAGTCCGATGCCCGGCCTCGACCTCCTCCACGGACTGGGAATGGACCTGCAGGCCGCGTACCTTGGCGATCAGCTCCGATGGATAAAAGCGCAACTCCTCACCGATGGCGACGCGTCCGGAAATGGAGGTCCCGGTAATCACCGCCCCGAAACCTTTCATGGCAAAGATCCGGTCCACCGGCAGCCGAAACGGCCCATGCACTTCCTTGAGTTCCTGCCTGCTGACAAAACGGTCAAGCTCCTCTTTCAGTTCGGGAATCCCCTCACCGGTAATGGAGGAGACCCGCACCAGAGGGGCATCTTCGAGAAAGCTGCCGACGCAGAAATCCCGCACCTCCTCTTCCACCAGATCCAGCCACTCGGCTTCCACCATATCTTTCTTGGTGATGACGATGATGCCTTCCTTCACCCCCAGTAGACGGCAGATCTCAAAATGTTCCCTGGTCTGGGGCATGATCCCTTCATCAGCGGCGACGATAAAGGCCACCAGATCCATGCCCATAACCCCGGCCACCATGTTCTTGACAAACTTTTCGTGACCGGGGACATCGACAATCCCCAGACGATGGCCGCAAGGAAGATCAAGATAGGCAAAACCCAGCTCAATGGTGATGCCGCGTTTTTTTTCTTCCTTGAGCCGGTCTGTTTCAATACCGGTCAGGGCCCTGATCAGGCTGGTCTTGCCATGATCAACATGGCCGGCAGTGCCGAGAACAATTTCACGCATGGGTATTCAGAAGTCAGAGGACAAGAGACAGTGGCCAGGAGATCAGAGGTTGAGGCCCCTGATCTCCTGGGTCTTAACGGATATAAGGATTAGTTCTTTTTTCTTCACCGATAGTGGAGCGGTTGCCACCATACCCATGTCCCGGCCAGACCACGGTATCCGCCGGCAGGGTCAGCAGTTTGGTGGTAATCGAGGCAATCAGCTCGCGATCGGATCCACCAGGGAAATCGGAGCGGCCAAGGCCACCGACAAAAAGGGTATCACCGGTAAAAAGATCCGGGGCGTTGTAGAGACAGATGCCACCCGGGGTATGTCCCGGGGTATGGATCACCTGCAGTTTCTCCTCACCAACAGTAATCACGTCGCCGCCCAGGACCTGGATATCAACAGGGGGCGAGGCCTCAAGCCCGAGCATGGAAAAATATTTTATCACCTCGGGCCGGGAAAAGAAGACCGCATCCGCCTCATGCATAATAATAGACGCACCGCTGGCCTCCTTGATCCGCCTGTTGCCGCAGACATGATCGGGGTGTCCATGAGTGGCAATGATATATTCAATGGTAAGCTTTGCCCGCTTCACCTCGGCCAGAATCCGTTCCTCATCGCCGCCAGGATCAATCACCGCACATTTGCCGGTCTTGGTGCACCCGACGATATAACAGCAGACGCCCATCTGCCCAACAGTCAATTGTTTGACAAACATAGGTCTAATTATCAGAAAATAGTTATAAAAAAAAACAGGAAGAGAGAATATTGAATGATTCTCTCTTCCTGTTCACTGGTCGCTGGTTAATCAGCAATCGCTCAGCAATCGCACTTGGCAGGATTGCACCCGCCTCCGCCGCACCCGCAACTGCTGGTGGTGGCAGCCGCCATATTCAGCGAAGGTTTTGCGGCAGCCCGAGGCGGCAGGCGGTTTTCCACGGCCGTCACCACGGCGGCAAAGGCCTCAGTAGCCGGACTGACCGCATCAGAAGTGAGATACGGCGCCCCATCATCACCGGCAATAACCACCTTGGGGTCCATGGGAACCCGCCCTAAGAAAGGCAGATCAAACTCCTTGGCCAACTCTTCACCGCCACCGGTCTTAAAGATATCAACGGTCTGATTACAGTGCGGACAGACAAACCCGGACATATTCTCAATCACGCCGGTAATCTCCATGTTCACGGTCTTGCAGAAACTGATGGACTTACGCACATCGGCAAGGGCAACCTTCTGGGGAGTGGTCACCACCA
Source organism: Deltaproteobacteria bacterium (assembly GCA_026388715.1). Classification (GTDB taxonomy): domain Bacteria; phylum Desulfobacterota; class Desulfobulbia; order Desulfobulbales; family Desulfocapsaceae; genus UBA2270. The sequence continues at coordinate 7,223 of JAPLJF010000019.1, read as the reverse complement.
CGGCCGTGACATTAGGAATGGTCTGGGCCACGGACAGTGGCTCATCACCAGTGCCCGGAGGGGCATCAATGATCAGATAATCAAGTTCACCCCAATCCATGTCGGCAACAAACTGACGGATGGCCTGGATCTTCAGGGGGCCGCGCCAGATAATGGCCTCGTCCCGGTCCTTCATCATGTATTCGAGAGAGACGACCTTCAGGTTATCATTGTACTTGAGCGGCGGCACCAGGGCATCCGGGGTCGCGGGTGGTTCCATGTTTCCCTTCAGATTCAACATCCGGATAACATCCGGACCATGGAGATCAACATCCATGAGTCCCACCTGATGGCCTCTTTTCGCCAGTCCCAGGGCCAGATTGACAGAAACGGTGGATTTTCCAACCCCGCCCTTGCCGCTCATGACCAGGATCTTGTGTTTAATTTTTCCCAGTGACCGGGTAATGGCATTGTCCTGCTGGGCCATCCGGGCCTGCTGTGATTCCTGACTGCCACAAGACTTGCTTGAGCAGGAACTGCTTGTTCCACACGAACTCGACATCGTACTTCCTCCTGTAATATGAACTCTATGAAATCAAAGACAAACGTTTACTTTTAAAAGGGTAATGCTTACGTTTGTGCAGCACAAGACAAGCTGACCGGCTCATCTTTGCACACAGTGACACAAACTTTTAGTACAGTAATCCTGATATCGGTAAATGCAAATAAAATCCTGAAGAAGACCATGCCAGATATCCCAAAGAAACTGTTTATGTTGCTTTCTGCCAGGTCTGACCGTAATATATTTTTTCTTATATCATCCCTGTCAAGAGGCAGGAACATCTCAATAAAGATATTGAAAACGTCTTAAAGGAAACCCTTATGCTCGGCTGGTTCAAGAAAAAATTCAGCAAAAACGAAGATCAGATTCCGGCTTCAGACCTGGAATTTCCTGACCAGACAGAACCAGATCAATCCGCACCCTCTCGGGCCGCCGAGATTTCTTCGCAACCAATTCCCATAGTCCGGGAAGATGCGCCGGAGACCGCCACAGCGATAGAGCCTCCGTCACCGCCCCAGTCTTCCCCTGATCTCACAAAAACACAGACCAGCTCCGGCAAAAAGGAAAGCTCCCTGTTTCAGCGGCTCTCGGAGAGATTAACCAAGACCAAGGAATCCCTGGTCTATCGGATTGACACCCTTTTTCTTGGCAAAAAAGAAATCGACCTGGAACTACTCGACGACCTGGAAGAGATCCTGATCACCGCCGACATAGGGGTCAATACCGCCCAGGAACTGCTGGATGAGGCCCGTCGCAAGGTCAAACGCCAGGAACTCTCTGACCCGCAGATGCTCAAAAAAGTGCTCAAGGAAAAGATCCGTTCCTTTATCATGGAGTCAGACCGGCCAGCCGAACTGGTCATGCCCGACAATGGACCCTTTATCATTATGGTTGTCGGGGTCAATGGTGTTGGCAAGACCACAACTATCGGCAAGATCGCCCATAAATTCACCAATGCCGGGCAGTCCGTGTTACTGGTAGCCGCCGATACCTTCCGGGCGGCAGCGGTCGCCCAGTTAAAGATATGGGGAGAGCGCAACAAGCTGCAGGTGGTCTCTCAGCATGAGGGCGCTGACCCCTCCGCTGTGGTCTTTGATGCCATGGATGTGGCTCTCGCCAAAGGGTATGATGTGGTCATTGTTGACACGGCCGGACGTCTCCATACTCAGGTAAACCTGATGGAAGAACTGAAAAAGATCAAACGGGTCATCGGCAAAAAAATACCAGGCGCCCCGCATGAGGTCATGCTGATCCTGGACGCCACCACCGGCCAAAATGCCATCTCTCAGGCCAAACTCTTTAACGCCACGGTTGATATCACCGGCCTGACCCTTACCAAACTGGACGGCACGGCCAAGGGTGGGATCGTGGTCAATATCTGCCGCGAACTGAAGATTCCCATTCGTTTTATCGGCATTGGTGAACAGCTCGAAGACCTGCGCGACTTTGATCCGGGCGAATTTGTCGAGGCGCTGTTTCAGGGGCCAGAAAGCAGATAACTTTTTTCCTATAAACCACTACAGATCACAATAAAGACCAAAATGCCTTATCAACAGCATAAACAACCAGGTTGCGGCGGCTGCCTGCTGCTCCTGTTTCTCATCATCCTGCTCACCGGCGGCACCCCGGCCCTGCTTAATTTTGTGGGCGCGCTCATCTATTCCGGGATGGCAGGCGTCCTCATCTTCATTGCCATCTTCTGGGGATTCACGTACTGGGTGCAGAAAAAGGTCTCAAGCTATGAGGCATCCCAGAGTGAAAGTCACAATCGTTTTGTCTGGCTCCTGATCCAGATCCTGATCAATATTGCCAAGATCGACGGCAAGATCACCAGGGAAGAGATCTCTACCATCCACCGTTTTTTTCAATATAACCTTCGCTACTCTCAGGCCCAGATGTTCTGGGTCAAGGACCTGATCAAAGAGGCGGTTGACGCAACCCAGCCCTTGGAGTCCCTGCTCCAGGAATTCAGGACTACCTTTGCCTATGAACCCCGACTGATCCTGCTGGAACTGGTCTACCAGATCCTCTACACCAAGAGTGAGGTCCCGGCAGCAGAACTGGGAGTGGCACGCAATATTGCCGCCTATCTGCAGATTTCCACCTATGACCAGCGAACCATTGAGGCCAAATACATGTACCGCCGGCAACAGCCCGGTGCTGCCCACCGGGATTCATCAACCCACTATTACGCAGTGCTGGGTCTGGAGCCTGGGGCTGACCTGGAGGCGATCAAGAAGGCCTATCGCACCCTGAGCATGAAGTATCATCCCGACAAAGTAGTACACCTTGGCGAGGAGTTCCGCCGAGTTGCGGAAGAGAAGATGAAAGAGATCAATGTTGCCTACGAATATTTCAAAAAACGATAAACGAGACACAAGATAAAGGAAAGTTATGTCTATTTCTGATAAGATGCGCGCTTTTGCCGAAACATCTTCCTGGATTCGCAAGATGTTTGAGGAAGGGACCAGGATGAAGGCCCAGTTTGGGACCGAAAATGTCTTTGACTTCAGTCTGGGCAATCCCGATGTTCCGCCGCCGCCGGAATTTACCACCGTGATCAAGGAGATTGCGGCTGACCAGTCGCCCGGCGTCCACGCCTATATGCCCAATGGCGGCTATCCGTGGGTTCGTGAGATCCTAGCCACCAGGATCTCGGCCGAACAGGGAGTCACGGTTGCGGCTGGTGACATGCTCATGACCTGCGGGGCGGCCGGTGCCATCAATATCGTCATGAAATCACTCCTTAATCCAGGTGATGAGGTCATCCTGCTGGCCCCCTATTTTGTTGAATACAACTTCTATGTGGACAACCATGAAGGCGTCAGCAAGGTTATCAACACCGACCGGGGATTCAACCTTGATCTGGCAGCCATTGAGGTAGCCATCACCGCTAAAACCAAGGCTATTCTCATCAATTCACCCAACAACCCCACAGGCCAGATCTACTCACAAGACTCACTCAATGCCCTTGGCCGACTTCTGGACGCGGCTGGCAAGAGGCTCGGGACCGCCATCTACCTCATTGCCGATGAGCCCTATCGCAAAATCGTCTTTGACAACCACGAAGTAGGCAGCGTGTTCCAGGCCACCCGGAACAGTATCGTCCTCTCTTCCTACTCTAAGGACCTCTCCCTGCCGGGTGAACGCATCGGATATCTGGCTGTCCATCCTGGTATAGAGGATAAGGCCGCCCTGCTGGGTGCCCTGACACTGGCCAACCGTATTCTGGGCTTTGTCAATGCCCCGGCCCTTATGCAGCGGATGGTGGCAAGGCTCCAGGATGTGAGTATTGACAGCTCAATCTACACCCGCCGGCGAGAATTGTTCTGCAAGATCCTCTCTGAAGCAGGGTATGATTTTATGCCCCCTAAAGGCGCTTTTTATATCTTCCCCAAGGCCCCCATTGCCGATGATGTGGCATTCTGCGCCATCCTCCAGGAACATAAGATCCTGGCGGTTCCTGGATGCGGATTTGGCGCTCCGGGTTACTTCCGCCTGGCCTTCTGCATCTCCGACGACGTGATCAGACGATCAGCGACGCCCTTTCAAAGGGCCATGGCCCAGGCCAGAGGTTAAAAGCTTGTCCGCGCCGAAAGCTTACAGCCCGATCCTGACAATATACCGCAAATATGGAAAAATATGGACATCTTCAGGCTTGACCTGCTGGTCCATTTTTTATGAGGGGTTATTCTGACCTTGGCCGGCATCTACTGGACGTCATTGTTCAGTGCGCCGGGATTCTGGTAACGGTAATAAAGAAAGCCCTGGACCTCTGGAGCAAAGGTCACTGAAGCTGGGGTTATTTCTGTGGTGGGGCCTGGCCGGTTCTTTTCTAACACTGGTCCTTGTTGGAATCACGGGAACATAACCTGATCAGGCTGTAAAAATCGGGATTGTGGCCCCCATCATTGCAACGAGCATATCATAAAAGAGGTTCAGGAATAAAAGAATTTACTCCTGAACCTCTTTCCAGTCTTTAACAAAATTACGGACATACCAATCCTCAACCTTTTTCCTGGCCCAGGGGGTTTTTCGCAAAAACACCAGACTGGACTTGATGCTTGGCTCACTGATAAAACATTTTATCTTAATCTTCCTGCCCATTTTCTCCCATCCATACTTCTCAAGCAGACGGACAAGAATCATCTCCAGGGTGACACCATGCAAAGGATCATTCGGTTGCTGACCATTCATACTGTTTATGACATCTGCCCCTTTTTTTCTTCCTTCTTGCTCTTCTTGGCCGCCTTTTTTTCCTTCATGCTCTTGGCAGGTTCTTTCTTCACTTCTTTCTTGGTGTTTTGTTCCTTACCCATGATCTTTCCTCCTTTGAATTATTCTTGAGTTGTTCTTGACCTCTTGCCTCCGCAATAAAACAAATTTACTTCTTCTTGTCTTTATCCCGATTTTTATCACGAATAACCAGCTGCACAGGCACCTTATCCAGTCCCAGCCCATCCCGAAAACGATTCGTCAGATAACGCTGATACGAAAAATGAACACCCTTGGAGCTGTTACTCATGATTACAAATTGCGGCGGCTTGATGCCAATCTGTGAGGTAAAATAAAACTTGAGCCGCTTATTCTTATAAATGGGCGGACTATGCGCCACCACGGCATCCTGTAGCAACTGGTTCAAAGCTGCCGTCGGGAATTTGGCCGTAAACTGTTTGTACACCGCCCCGATCGTTGGGAAAAGCCGTTTAATGCCGTACCCGGTAAGCGCCGAGACATGGAGCACAGGGGCAAACCCGACAAAAGGCAAGGCCCGTCCGATCTCCGCCCACAGATGTTCCTGTTTCTTCTTATCATCCTGAATCAGATCCCACTTGTTCACCAGGATAATAAGTCCCCGTCCCTGCTCCTGGGTATAACCGATCACGGTAGTATCCTGCTCAGTAATCCCTTCACCGGCATCAATGAGAACTACGGCAATATCACATTGTTCCATGGAAGAGAGTCCTTTCAGGATACTGAACTTCTCCAGCTTCTCCGTGGTCTTTCCCTTGCGGCGGATGCCGGCGGTATCAATCAGCAGATAATTATATTGATCATAACTGAGCAGGGTATCCACCGAGTCTCGTGTGGTACCCGAGATCTCAGAGACCACCATCCGCTCCTGGCCAAGTATCTGATTAATCATGGATGACTTGCCGACATTGGGACGACCAAAAAAGGCGACCTTGATGGTGTTTTCCGGCAGGCTGACATCCTCGTCATTCTTTTTCAGTTGTTTGCTCAAGGCATCCATCAGGGTATAAAAGCCGAAACTGTGATCAGCTGAAAGCGGCCACAACGGCTCCACCCCCAACTCATAAAAAGGAGACAGTAGTTTCAACTCCTGTTCAGGGCTATCAATTTTGTTCACCACATGAAAGATGGTCTTATCAGTGCGACGCAACAGATCCACCACCTCAAGATCGGCAGGCAAAATACCCTGCCGCCCATCCATGAGAAAAATAATAATATCAGCCTCTTCAATAGCGGCCATGGCCTGTTCTCTGATGTGATCCACCATCAGATCATCGGGATTATCGTCAATGCCTCCGGTATCCACCAGCATAAACATCTTCTCATCCCAGACCACACGCGCATAGTGACGATCACGGGTGACACCGGGAGTAGAGTCAACAATGGCCTGCCTGGATTTGGTAATCCGGTTAAACAGGGTTGATTTCCCGACATTGGGACGCCCAACCAGGGCAACGATAGAGTGCGTTGGCATTTCTTCCTTTTTATATAAAATACTACAGATACGATAATCGAAACTTGCATCACTGATCCCGCAAGGAATAAAAAAACTTTGGTAAGATCAATCACAAACAACACTCACCTCTCAGCCTCATTTCCTCTAAAAAGGAGAGGCTCTAAGCAAGGAATTATTTTAAAAATTATACACTAAAAGACAAAAAAATGCCCACTTTCAAAACATTTTCCCTATCATCAGACGCAAGAAAGCCCCAATCAGGAGTTCTGATTGGGGCTTTCTATATAAAAAATTCGGCGGCGTCCTACTCTCCCACATAGTCACCCATGCAGTACCATTGGCGCAGAAGAGCTTAACGACCGTGTTCGGAATGGGAACGGGTGGGTCCTCTTCGCTATGACCACCGAAAAAAAGTGGAATTCAATTGACAGGGGTAAGGAAAGACTCCTCAAGTCACCTGTTCAATATATATAATAAAAATCGATAATCGAATAGTAGAGTATTTCAGTAATATTTTAATCAAAAAAATTGGATAAGCCGCACGGCTTATTAGTATCGGTTAGCTCCATGCATTACTGCACTTCCACATCCGACCTATCAACGTTGTAGTCTTCAACGAGCCTTTAGGTGACTTAAGTCACGGGATATCTAATCTTGGAGTGGGCTTCCCGCTTAGATGCTTTCAGCGGTTATCCCTGCCGAACTTAGCTACCCAGCAATGCCCCTGGCGGAACAACTGGAACACCATAGGTTCGTCCATTCCGGTCCTCTCGTACTAGGAAAAGATCTCCTCAAATATCCTCCGCCCGCAACAGATAAGGACCAAACTGTCTCACGACGTTTTAAACCCAGCTCACGTACCACTTTAATTGGCGAACAGCCAAACCCTTGGGACCTGCTCCAGCCCCAGGATGTGATGAGCCGACATCGAGGTGCCAAACCTCCCCGTCGATATGGACTCTTGGGGGAGAT
>JAPLJF010000028.1 GCA_026388715.1 Deltaproteobacteria bacterium | reverse complement strand
TCCAATTGAGCCCGAGTTGCCGCCAGACAAGCAATTTGCCTCAGGATATCAGACATATCCTATATCAGAGAACAATGTAGCGGGAAATTGCCCGCCCCCCATTGTGACGATGGGAATCATTATGAAACTCTAAACTCCAGTGTCTTGGAGGATGTTGAAAAAGTCAGAGATGGACTTTTTTCACCTTGAAAATAAATTTTCCTAAGGCCTCAAATGACCTCTTATTAGAGCCTTTTTCGTATGAAAACATCGTATTGACTTGGTCCGACCCCGTGTTCTGGGTATCTGTGTGGTATCTGGGCGATAAAGTAGAGGTATGATCAGTATGGAGCAGCTCACTGCCAGTTTGCAAGAATTTTATTGTAGCGATTGATTTTGTGTTAGTCAGCACTTCCTTTTTAATGGATTTTTTTTTCAGATAACCCCACATACCCAAGGACGATAGGGTGCATATTTATCAATCAGTATTTACCTCGTTTTCCTGATCTGCCGTCTACATCCGTAAAACAATAATGAGATTCAGGGCAGCATCCTGCAAGCTTCCGAGAAATAATCCCTGATTCCGGCGCAACGCTTCTCTTTACAGCTTGTATCGCAAGTCAGCTATCAGTAAGGGGCGGGGCTCAGCGTTGGCAGACTCGCTGTCGAAATTCCTTTCTATGCCGGTTTTCAATGCGGCCAGGAGTTCCTTTGTTGCTGAAATAAATTCAGGATCATGCTCAATCCTATTGATGGTAGCATGCAGGACAACTTTCTCCGGGTGGGGAGGATAGCCTGTCGTCACGGTCCAGGTCAAGGCGTTCGGGCAGTCCGGCACGGAAAAACGTGTACCGCCCATAACATTTTCCCGCCGGATGTGAAAACGCCCCCAGTGACGGAAATAAATGACCTTGCCCAACTCATCATCCTGATCCACAGCCTCAATATCCACGCAAAAAAAAGGAAGATTGTCTAGAGACATTTTGTCCCTGATTTCCTCCTGGGTTGCCAAAACGTCGGCGAACTCGAAAAATTCCATAATATCCTCCCTGAGAACCTGACAAAATCAACCTTCTGATACATTACTCTAATAATTCTGGGAACATCTGACTATTTATTCTGCTTCGGGCCGGGTATTTTTTTCTCAACACCCGGGTGGGCAGCATTTCAAGTCGCGGCAGGAAGTGGTCATCCCCGGCGGGCGATCGCTCCTTTCATGCCGACAGAGGGTCTGTTTCTTCATAACACCTGCCTCACTAATAGAGTATTGAGTTCTTATCACGACTTCACAACGTGAAATCTTGCAGATCTATGCCGCGTTGCTCAAGCTCTTCCAGAATGAGTTCCGTCGTCCATCTGGATGCACTCGCGACAACCGACGGGCATTTTTCAGTATGTGCTCCGGCATCTTCAAAGGCCTGTCTATCTTCAGCATCCCAGAAATCAAAGGTTCTGCCGAAGATCTCTCCGTGAATTTCTTTACAGATCGCTGAACCATAGGTATCCACAAATTTTTGGTACAGGTCTTTTGCCAGACGTGAAGAACATTGCTTTTCGTCGTTTTCAGTGCCAAAATCTGCACGTGAACGTCCAAAACAGGAACTCATCACCATGATACCGCCGGATAAACCGCCACAGACCCCATCACACGTTCCCCCACAACCGCCGTCCAATCCACTGGCTGCCTTAAAAATAGCATCATTTTTGAGGCCAAGCGTATCTTGTACAGCAGCAATCGTACATTGTGTGCAGCCACGATATATTTGTTCGTACTCAAAACCTGCTTGAGCCGCTTGTTCGAGCAATTCGTATTTTTGCGTCATAATCTATTATTCTTCCTAAGTAACTATTTGATTAGTCCTGCAATTAACTGGAGGCTTTTAGGGATCGTTTCCTCACCGGTGTCTGCGACAAGTACATGGATATGGTTGGAAGTTGCAATGTAATTGAGGACACAAAGACCATACTATTTTTTTGCCTGGTATAGCCAATGGCGCCAACGCTTTCTGTCTTTGTCAAATTTTAACAGAAATTCCTGTTTATGGCAGGAGAGCGATGTGCCAAACGCAGCCTGGAATGGAGTGTCTGTTTGCACGTGGTAGGCATATTTCCTTAAAATGGCTTTTTTTACCTCGAAAAGGGGGTTCTGAGGCCTGAAATGATCTCTTGTTAGAGCCTTTTTCGAATAAAAACATCATATTGACTTGATCCGAATCCGTGTTAATGTTTAATATTTAAGCTGCAAAAAAAAAACATTGCAGAACTGGGCAATGCCAATAATATTGCAGGTATGAAATCGGCGTCCAACCACTTTCGACGCCGCTAAAATTGCTCCATACACAAACCCCAACTACGTAATCACCTTGCCTCCCAATATGACCGATCACCTCTGCCCTTCCGGAACATCCCGGCAATCATACTGCCCTCAGGTTGAAATCGAAAACCAGAGCAAAGCGATCAGCAGCAACCCTCAGTTGTTGGACGTCTTGGACGCTTTCCCTGGCTTTGTCCTGGTCCTCAACCATACCCAGCAGATCGTTTTCGCCAATCAGTCCTTTCTGCGTTTCCTTGGGGCAACATGCCTTGCCGAGGTGCTGGGGAAAAAACCGGGGAATGCCCTGGCCTGCGAACATGCCATGCAAAGCGCCCTGGGCTGCGGCACCACTGTCTTCTGCTCCACTTGCGGCGCGAGCAAAGCTACTCCCCTCCCGCACCAGTCGGCAAACGCCGCAGCCCAGGAATGCCGGATCAGGCAGGAAGGCAGCGGCAAGTCCTTTGACTTCCGGGTGCAGACCGCGCCCTTCCCCGGCGGCGATGACAGCCTCTACCTCTTCTTTCTCACCGATATCTCCCATGAAAAAAGGCGGCGGGCTCTGGAGCGCATCTTCTTTCACGATGTGGCCAATATTGCCACCGGCATGGTGGGCTTAAGCCGGAACCTCTGTGAAAAAGAGTTGGGTGCAGAAAAAGAGAAGCAGTATAAGAATGTTCTCCATCGCTATGCACATCGGCTGACCGACGAAGTCGAGGCACAGCGCGTCCTGGCTGCGGCGGAAAACAACGACCTGCATCTGCAGGCCGTACCCTGCGAAAGTCTTGCCTTGCTTGACGAGGTGGCTGCCTTTTACAATAATGTCGGCAACGATCAGACCAGCAGGGTGGAAATTGTCGCCGATGCCGTGGCAACGAACTTTTTCGCCGACCCGCGGCTCCTGCACCGCATCCTGATCAACATGACCAAGAATGCCATCGAGGCCTCCCCCCGAGAGGCTGTGGTCCGCCTCGGCTGCGAGCAGGCCGGAGACGACCTGGAGTTCTGGGTCCACAACCAGAGCTGCATGCCTGAGAAAGTGCAGCTGCAGATCTTCCAGCGCTCCTTTTCCACCAAGGGCCCGGGCCGGGGCCTGGGAACCTACAGCATCAAACTGCTGGGCGAGCGCTACCTGAAAGGCCGGGTCAGCTTCACTTCCTCGCCGGAAAAAGGCACCACTTTCCGCTTCCGCTGCCCCTGCAATATAGGGACATCCAACCCTTGACACATTCCTTGCCGGTATTGGCAGGCTTTTGCAACCGTCGATGGCAAACATCTTCCTGCCGATCAGGCCCAGATAATCGCAGACCAGCAGTATATTCCGGAACAGATGGATGATCTCTTTGTTTATGGAGGAAATGAATTCGGCAATGGCGGTGAAGTGGGGCAGGGTGTCAGAAAGGAGTCGTTCAGGCGGGTAATTCGGGATTGGACCAAGTAGAATCTGAATTTTATCAGCCAATCGTAGTTATTCTAAGTTTCCGACCCGGCTACGCTGGGGCGGAAACTTAGAACAATTATACAGGCAGGTTGCAGGTCAAACCTGATTAGAACGCATACTGGGCAGAGATGACCCAGCCATTTCCGAAGGCCGAAGCGGGTGCGGGTGAATAAAGATTTTCAGAGCCGGTATCAGTATATGCGGCAACCAGGGTGAGACCGTTGATCATCCACGCCACATGGGCATCCCACATGGAATGAGTGCTCATGTTGTTGCCGACATCGGTTCCCTCGGTGTATTCCCAGCCGACAATGACATCTTTAATCGGAATTATTTCGACGTTACCGAAAAAGGCCTCATCGCGATCATCCCCAAATCCGAGTACACCACGGACATAGCCTTTGGTGGAAAGCACACCGGCATTCAGGATCACCGGAATCGGCAGGTTGGTCAGCGTTTTTGTTGCTACTGCGTAATAGTCCTGATTATTATCCTCCGTGGCACCAACAAAATCTGTTTTTTTGTGGATGACACCCACGGAAACGGCTGGCAGATAAGCCATGTCGAAACTGTTCTCAGGCAGCAGATTCAGTTTGGCGGAAAAATTGTCTTTTTCAATTTTTCCTGGAATAACATTGACATCCACCGTTTCGTGACCGTAGCCGAGTTCGAGGCGGTTGAAAAAACTGATATTGACGCCTGCTGCCTCCCAGTTTATGTCGCTGTCCGGCAGACTGATATGCCAGGCGCCGACGTTTGGCTTGCTGACGATAGTGTTGCCGAGCAAACCGGCGCCATCCTTGCCGATGGGGTTGGAAACGTAGGCAAGAGGATTAAAGGCGACACCGCCAACACCCTCAATGTTTGTCAAGGGGGGCCGGCAAGCGCCGACGAAGCGCACCCCAATACGAATAGTCCACTAATCAGCAGGCAGGTTCCTTCTTTTTTCATCTCTTTCTCCTCGTCTTTAGTTCAATTGATTTGGTAAGCCCACATTCAGGCTCATTAAGATAAACCCGCCTAAAGCGGGGTATGCATCGGCGAGTTGATAAAAAACTGCTTTTTTCATCCCGCCAAAAAAAATCTTGTCTTCGTCCCGGAATTACCTGTAGCACAGCAATGACACAGCTCGTTGAAACAGACTATCCCTGGCTTTTCCCCTGCATCATGCGCAGACTGCCGACGTGATTTAGGATTTAGTGATTTGAGGATTAAAACGAGCATCCTCTGCACACTGGGGTTGAAGATGCTCTCTCCTTCCCCTCTCCCTCAGGAGTTCATCAGGTGTTATTCTGAGATCAACAAGGTGACGTTTTTATAAGGATAACTCCACCTTGTCAAGCGAAGAATGACATTGGCATGCAAAAGCTGCCAATTATGGTCTTTGAAACGGGGGAAAAACAAGACATCAGGGAGAATTGACGGGGGTGTAAAAAAATGTGTAACTGGCCTGTTGAGGAAGAATGGGAAAAGGGGTTTCTAAGGCATGAAACGACCTCTTATTAGATCCTTTATTGTATAAAACATCGTATTGACTTAAGTCCGACCCCGTGTTCCGGGAGCTGCATTAAATCCTATTTATTGATGGTTTCTTTAATAGTTATCGGTGTGCCCTGGATACCGGCATAGAAAACTATGATTTCTGCTGGTTCATTGCCTTCATTTTTTCCGTAGTGCCATTTATTAACAACTTCGACGATTGAATCTCCTGCTTTTAGATGTAATGTCTTCTTGTCTTCTGTTACTACAGTGAGTTCGCCTCTCAATAAGAGACCGGCATTTATCACTGGATGTTTATGTAGCGGCAACAGTGCCTTGGGAGGAATTGTGATTCTTAGAATTGTTATCTCTGGTTTGCCTTTTGCAAAGTCTGGTAGAGTTTCCCCGTCCCAGCTTGAACTCGTTTTGGCTAATACCTCAACTTTGACAGGACCTACATCTCGAGCCCAGACATGACTTGATAGGAGTAATGTCAGGCACATGCCGCACAATAATCTTTTCATTGTTTCTTTTCCTTTCAAGCGCTGGAGGTCAGCGGCAGCGATCAGCCGTCTGCTGGATTGACTTGTCGGGCAATTCCATTTCCTGAGTCCCTTGAATGATGCACTATTACTGGAACGTTTATGTCAAACAAGCTGTTTGCAAATTTTACAAGCAACCAAAATACCATTATCGGCAAAACTATGACTTGAATGAGGAAGACCCCGACATACAGAAAGGCAAGTTTTAGGAGGTTCTCTACAATACTACCCGCGTTGCTGACTGTGGCAACAATTGCATCTTTAAATTCCATTGATTTGCGCTGAATGAATGAGGCGTTATTCTTGATGGTTCCCAAGATACCGTCAACCTCCGGCAGTGAAAATTCCATCAACTTGTCAAGCTCCGCAGCCCCGACCGCCAGTTCTTTATTGGCATTCAATATTTTGTCTGCGAAAAAATGTTCCTGGATGTAGTTGTTGGCAAGAGCTGATATCGGAAGGGCAAACCGGGCAATGAGAATCAATAAAATGACCCTCACTATGGTTTTTTGAATAGTGGCCAATTTTGCGTTTTCGAACCAAATGAGAACAGAAAAGATAAAGAGAAAGATGGCAAGTATCGGCGGCGCAATTGCCACACCAATCTCAAAGGCAAGTTTCTGAACCCCCAGTGATGTAATCGCCGTCACGAGCACATCAGACACACGTTCAACCATATCATCAATCGGGTCCAGGGCCTGACCTACAGCCAATGTTACTCCTATGCCTGCGGGTTCCAGATTCAGGCTTGAATTCTTTACAATTGAAACAGAGGCGTTGATGACCCTGCATGTTGCATAAGCAACGCCAGCCTTAGTTATTGCCTCACGAAAGTAATTGTCAGTTGCGCCGTCTAATAGAGGGAGCCTCAACCCGGGGGAAAAGAAAAGCAATATTGCCACCAAGGCCGTAATAGATGCTCTTGCTGTTTTTTGTATTTTTGTCGTTTTCATTTTCGTTTTTCTGTATGTGCAACGACCAGACTAAGACACGCGCGTCGTTTTTGAGCACATTGTTATGTGTTGTTTTTGTCTTGTCCACGACCAACTCTATAAGAATCAATGATACCGATTATCCAACAAATGAATATTACTGTTGTCGCAATATTTATTAGTTGAGCTTCAGTGCCGGTTGATTGTTTTGATACTAATTCTGTAATTGCCGTGACATCCAGTTGGACATCACTACTTTGTATCTTTCCGACTATTTGTAAAGCCCTCTCTACCGTTTTTGAAATCACATAGTAGCACCCGGCTAATGAAGCGCCAACTAAGACCACACCAGGCATATACCTTTTTAAGTAAATATGCCCGACACCTGGAAATACAAAAGCTGATAACAGGGCTGCTTTCATTGACTTTTTCATTTATGAATTACCGTGTAAAGTACTATTGATATGAGAAAACATAAAAGTACGTCCCCGTGTTTACTCCTAAGACGTTCTTGCAAAATCAAACACTTAAGATGAGTGACTTAAAGCCGCCATAACGGCAAATACTGTCGTCCAGACGGCGATGACCAGGTAAGATAAACAACTCACCCAGTACATGACTGGTTCGCTGTCCCGGTGGTATATTCGCGTGCTGAATCCCCATCCCCGTGCCTCAATTTCCCGCGAGGTAAAAGCCTTGAGAACCAACCAGAAGAACAGTATTCCAGTGACCAGAAGCAACGTTGCGATCATTTTTTAGTCCTGAATATGAATAACCATACAAGCCCCTCCGAAAGCTTATCTCTTCGCTTTCTCCGTTGCCATATTTCTATTTAATCTCGTTGTCAGCTGCTTCTTTTCGTAAAAGGCATAAACCACATATGCCAGAAACCGAGATTCTCAAATTTACGATGTGAACCAATGCCGATTAAGATCAGGGACTGATCTATACCCCAGGTCAATGTGCCGAAAAACCGGTCCCAAAAAGAAAACAGCACTCCATAATTAGAGTCTCGTTCTTTTATTTTTACAGAATGGTGCACGCGGTGCATTGAGGGGGGTATAAAAAACAAAATCCAGAATTTTTCAAAAAAAGGATTTATCCTGATACTGCTGTGATGAAACTGTATGGAGAGGTTAACCAGTATTTCGAAAAGCATGTACGTAAGAAAAGAAATGCCGAATGAATAGACAACCATCATGCGCACAAGACCGGACATAAGAAGTTCGCCGATATGAAAACGGCTGGCAGTCGATACATCCAGATTCATATCAGAGTGATGGACCCGATGGAAACGCCAGAAAAGCGGGACAACATGGTTCAGCAGGTGCCAGATATAGAGGACAAAATCAAGTACTAAAATCCCGCAAACCATTTTCAACCAGTCCGGCATGGCGAATGAATTTAACAACCCGAGCTGGTGGCTTTCTGCTTGCGCCATGATTTCTGCAAGCACAGAAAAATATATCAGATAATAAATTGAACCGTTAATGATGGAAAGCGGAAGATTTGCCATCCAGCGTCTCATCTTGGATACGCTGGATGGCCGATAAGGAAGCCATAACTCCAGCACAAGAAATAAAGATAATCCTGCCCAGTAAAAAATCGTCTTGAGCGTATTCATGTCAGGAAACGTATTATTATTCAAAGCAATACTCCATTGAAGCGGTTCCCACTCGCCCGAAGCCTGATTTCATGTTGAGAGAGAAATGTAGATTTCCTTAAAAGGGTTTCTATGGCCTGAAGCGACTTCTTGTTAGGGATATATTATAATAAAAACATAGCGTTGGCTTGGTCAGATTCCGTGTTTGTTTCCGTTTTAATAGCTTTAATATCCTTGATTTCAGGACATCTAAATCATCCGGAAAACTATATTTCATTGTCATTTTTTGTCTAAAATCCTGATGTTGCAATAACTTCGATATCACCATCTTTACTAATAGTTGCAAACCCAATTTTGGCCAAATTGTTTTCTGCAACATGTTTTCCTATTTGTACATGCGTTTCTTTGAGTTGCTCTTGCAGTTTCTCCATTTCCTCGAGTGCCTGAGCATATTTTTGCTTCCCCATCATGGGCCAACCATAATTTTTGAGAAAACCATGTACGAAATAATTTCGTTTATTCTTTACCTCTATTAGCAGGTTTGCCAAATTATCATCATTCAAATGCGTTTTTATAATATTGGCTATTTGCCCTAGAGTCTTACTCGCATTGGACTGCATTGATTCCTCAAAATTCGCTTTTGCTTCACTATCCTTCATGATGGCAGAAAGGGTGAAACATAGCATTGACTCAAAGACCTGAATTTCGGTAAGTGTGTGACCCATGAAGACAAATAGGAGATGATCTTCGTCAGAGTAATTGATCCCGTAGAGTTGATCATCTAGTGGAATAATATACTTGTGCTCCATGTGTTCACCTGAGGCTTAACAGTGTTTAGACAGAATAGGTCAATATTGTATCAGGCAAATTCTGTCTCTTGTCTTTCTCGAATATCATGCAATCTATGCTTGTCCAGCATATTCTCATAACTTCTTGAGTGATACATGATGCGGCAGGCAAAAACAAGATCTTCAATAGAGGGGAGATTCCTTGGGGAGTAGTATTTGCTTGCATTTGTGAGGAAAAATACAGGGACATCATACGTGTATTTTGCCAACCGAAGGCGTGAAGCCTCCTCAGGGAGAGCCCAGGCTTTTTCTGTTCAGTCCACCCAAGGCATTTCTCTCGGGATATGATGGCAGGGGAGGGGGATAAAAAAATAAAGCCCTCCAGACTCTGGCGGCGATGGAGGGCTCATGGTTTGTTGCTCTTAACTGGGCGATAAAATCAGGATTTCAGAAAACGAAGTACCTCTTCATAATCAGGATCCTTAGCGATTGCTCAGTATGAGTGCAGGCTTTTTATTTCATTTCGCATTCAAGTCGGCACCTTCATTAGCTGTATGCGGCTCTTCAGCATGTTCTTGTTGGGCTCCTTCGTCGCCGCCTATCTTTTCGGTAACGGTATGGGCGGCGTTTCTGGTTGCCTCTGCGCCACGCTCAATGCCGTGTGCTGTTGCATTGACCCCGCGTTTGACGCCACGTTCTACTGCCTTCGCGCCATGTTCAATGCCGCGGACGGTGGCTTTCGCGCCACGCTCGATTCCCTGGGCAGTGGCTTCTGCACCATGGGTGATGGCTTCCTCCGTCTTGACGACCACACCGGGATCAGTTGTGGCGGCCGGCTTTACTGTTTCATCGGCGTAGGCGTTGGTGTTGATCAGCAACATGAGCGTTGCGATGATCAGGGGTGTTTTGTAATGAATCAGTTTCATGGTGGGTCTATCCTTTCAGATCCAAGTCATCATATTTACATTGAATCCCGTTTGATCTGTGTAGAGGTTTGAAAGCCGAGCGCAGGCGACAGGGGACGAAATTCTTCGACGCCTGACACTCTTTAATTTCGATTTGAGTTTCGAGTTGGTGCATATAATGACGGCTCAACGTCCAGTGAGCAAAGCGAACGGGGTTGAGCGCCTAGTCGTACGCTCCAAAAAGATCAGGATGCCGTTAAATAATCCGTAAACTAAATTCCAGACCAGCGTTGGCCAATTTCAGCTTCACGATACCAGTCCCTGAGGGCGCGAGAGTTGTCGTCATCTGCAGGTGGTGACCACGGTGCGAAATCATCTTCTTGGAAGGGAACATACGGGCCATGTTTTACTTCAAAGATAACACCTCCCATATCGAGTGAAAATACTGCGTGCCAGCATCCCGTAGCAGTTTCGATAACGGAACTGTCATCCCCTAAAACGGACCGGTCGATGACGGCACCCGTGTCATCGAAATTGAGTACCACGAAGCGACCGCGCAGTGATGTGAGGAGCTCCCATGATTGACGGTGCCGGTGAGGACGGATATAGGTGTCCGGTTCCATTGCGATCGCCAAGCGTTGGATGGGGTCAGACAGCTCGGCATGGAAATTGTGATTCATTCGTTGGCGAGGGGAGAGCTGGGCCTCATTGCTGAGGCCGGAAAGACGCTCGCAGCTAAGCTTGTTCATAGTGTGTGATGGCAATGGAGGGTTCATGGTTTGTTGGTATCGACCGGGTAAGAAAAATCAGGAGCGCAGAAAAGCAAGCGCCTTCTCATAGTCTGGCTCTTGGGCGATTTCCGGCACCTGCTCGGTATAAACAACCTTGCCGGCCGGGTCGATCACGACAATGGCCCGGGAAAGCAGACCGGCAAGGGGCGGGCTGGTAATGGTCACGCCATAGTCCTTGCCGAAATCAGGGGAGCGGAAGCAGGACAGCGGGATAACATTCTTGAGCCCCTCGCCTTCGCAGAACCGCTGGTGGGCAAAAGGGAGATCAGCAGAGACACAGAGCACGACGGTGTTTGCCAGCTCGCCCGCCTCTTTGTTGAACCGTCTGACCGATGTCGCGCAGACCGGCGTATCGATGCTGACAAAGATGTTGAGGACAACGGTTTTTCCGGCATAATCCTTGAGACCGCTGTCAGAAAGATCTGTTTTCGTCAGGGTAAAGGCGGGGGCTTGGGTCTTGACTGCGGGCAGGTTCCCTGTCGTGTGTATCGGGTTTCCGTGCAAAGATATTTGAGCCATGGTGATTCTCCTTTGTGGATAGGGATGAATGGGCGGCCGTTACGCTTTCAAGAGGCTATGGCAGAGATCCTCTGATTTTTAGATTATACAGCTTTGCTGTGTTGTTTACCAGGAAAGGGCAGTGATAGTTCTCCTCCGTAATTCACTGGAGTGCCGATTGGAATTCCTCGTACACCGTCTCGATGGGGACGGCAAACCCGATCCCTTGCGTATTCCGCAGGATCATGGTGTTTACCCCGCAGACATACCCCTTCTCGTCAATGAGCGGGCCGCCGCTGTTGCCGGGATTGATCGGCGCATCGACCTGCAAAAGGAGGACGCCATCCGCTTCCCGTTTCCGGTAGCCGGAAAAGATCCCGGCAGTCACCGTATTCCGCAGTCCGACCGGGCTGCCGATGGTATAGACCTTATCGCCCTGCTGGAGCGGTGTGTTCCCGGCAGGTCGCTGTAACAAGACCTGGTTACTGGCATACAGTGACAACAGGGCCAGATCATGTTTCTGGCTGACCTCAAGATGATTGGCTGTATATTTCTCACCGTTTGCCATAATGATTTTGATGTCTCCTGGCTGGATATGTTTCTCAAGGTTCTTCAGTTGTTTTTCTTCCTGTTCAAACTGCGGCATAAATTTGGCCAGTTCCTCTTTATGTTTCTCAATGATGATCGCGAGCTGTTTTCTGGTCGGCCCTGCCGGCAGCTCATTCATTTTTTGATGCATCTCCCTGATCTTCTGGTTTTCAAGATCGATCAGTTCGCTGTGGGTTTGAACCTTGCTGCGGAAATCCTTCAGTTCCTCCTTGTTCGTCTCCACCACATGCTTGTTGGTGACAATATAATTTTCCTTCACAAAAAAACCTGAGCCTACACCCCAGGGGGTTTCGATGGACACCGTGGCATTGCTGGCATGTTCAATGGGATTTGCATGTGTTGCGGGTATGGCGTTTCGGGGCACAGGTCTGGAGGAGTGGGCCGGGGTCTTGACCTCTGGATGAACCTCTTGGATTGTGGTGGTGGGTGACTCAACCGTATTTGCTGCTGGTATTCCTTGCTCTGTTTTCCCCCGGCTGAAATAATAGGTGACGGAGGCAGTGACAATAACGAGGAGTACCACCTGGAGAAGGCGGCTGGGCGTTTTCTGCTGCTGTCTTCCGGTCTGCAGAATCTCTTCCTGTTCCTTCTGTTTTTGCAGGAAGCGATTGTATCTGGCAAAAATAATACCGCAGGCCTCGCATTCAACCTGGCCATTCTGTTCATGTTGACATTTTGGGCAGCAAACTTTGCTCTCGTCCATCTATCTCTCCAGTCTTTCGTTCGCGCGATTAGGGATTGAAAGGTTGTTTGGGTGTGTGTTCAGGCTGATTGTATTTTGTAATTGAAAAAAGTGATTTTTCAAAATTAAATCTCTTTCTGTACCGGATAATAGTATAATAATTTAAGGAATCAAGAAAAGGTATCTCTGGAATCGAACAGACAATTAATGATAAGCTGCACTAACTATACAACAAATCAAGGGTGCCTTGAGAAATTGTCTTTTTGCCCAACCTCTGCGTTGTTCAAAAAAAAATTTATCATCGGAATATTAACTATATGCCTGCGGTAAATTTTTTCTCACGCCTTGATCTTGAACAAAAAACCTGATTTTTCAAGGTACCCTTAAGATAAAAAAGAAAAGTTGAGTTCCCCTCTTATGGATTTCAGGAAATGAGACACATCTGGCAAACCGGGCAGGTCCGGTGTTACGACAGCAAAGGCATGGAGGTGCCCTGTGACGGGAGCAGTCAGGATGGCGAATACCGGATGGGCGAACCCTGGCCTGGAAACCGCTTTGAGGTGCAGGGAGAGGCAGCCCGGGATAATCTGACCGGCCTGCAATGGACTAAAGATGCCAACATCGCCGGTTTCCCCGTGAGTTGGCAGGAGGCGCTGGCCCAGATCAACCTTTTGAACAGGGACGGCTACGGCGGTTTCACGGATTGGCGGCTCCCTGATCGCCGCGAGTTGCGCAGCCTGATGAGTTATCAGGCAAGAAAGCCATCCCTGCCTGTTGATCATCCTTTTCAAAATGTCTTTTTGGGCTGGTACTGGACCTCAACCAGCGCAGCCATTCATCCAGCCTATGCCTGGTATGTGCACCTTGAGGGGGCGCGGATGTTTTACGGCGGCAAGGATCAGTACTCCCTGTTCTGGCCGGTCCGCGGAACCGGCAACGGGTTGTTGCCGGCTACCGGGGCGGACAGGTGCCTTGATGAGTCCGGCCAGGAAAGCCCCTGTCCGGGAAGTGGTCAGGACGGGGAGCTCCAGACCGGCTTTCCCTGGCCGCAACCCAGGTTTGTGGCCAAAGATGCCCTTGTTACGGATAAACTGACGGATCTTGTCTGGGCCAGGAGGGCGAATGTGACAAAGCAGGCCGTCACCTGGGACCAGGCGCTGCAGACAATACGCGAGCTGAACCGGGATCGATTTGCAGGAATGAGCAACTGGCGGCTGCCGAATATCAATGAACTGGAATCACTGGTGGACTGTCGCTCCCATTCACCGGCCCTGCCGGCGGGTCATCCCTTTGAGGAACTGCAGGAGGGATACTGGTCATCGACAACCAGTTTTTTTGAAACCGATTGGGCCTGGGTCCTCTATCTGCACAAAGGGGCCTGTGGAGTCGGTCACAAACCGGGAAAGACATTTCATGTTTGGCCGGTGACATCCCTGCAGGGGCTTTGAAAACTATCTTTTGATAAATTATGGAACCCATGCTGCTTATTGCCATCAGCCTTTTTATCATCATGGGCTGGCTGACCCTCGATATTGCCATCGGCAGCCGCAGGCTTGGCAGCCTGAGCGATATCGCTCCAATTTCGGCAACGGATGTTCCTCAGGTTTCCATCATAGTCCCGGCCTGTAATGAGGCGGAGACCATTGCCCCGGCCCTGGCCACCTTGCTGGCCCAGCAGTATGCCAAACTGGAAATTATCGTGGTCAATGACCGCTCCACGGACGCTACCGGGGAGATCCTGCGGGAGATGCAGCAGCGCCATCCCGGAATCATCATCCTTGATATCCATGAGCTGCCGGAGGGCTGGCTCGGCAAACACCATGCCCTGCACTGCGGGGCCGCTCTGGCGCAAGGCGACATCCTCCTTTTCACCGATGCTGACATTCACATGGCTCCCGATACCGTGGCCCGGGCCGTCCACCGCCTTGAGCAGGCCGGGCTGGATCATCTCTGTCTTATCTTCAAGAATAAGGCGAAAGGCTGGCTGCTCAACAGCCTCATCCTTGACGCGGGCGGCGGACTCTTTCTGCTTTTCAAGCCGTGGCTGGCCAGCAATCCCAGGAGCAAGCGGTTTATGGGGGTGGGGGCCTTTAATATGGTCCGTCGCCTGGCCTATGAACAGGTGGGTGGCCATAGTGCCATCAAAACCCATCCCATCGACGACCTTATGCTCGGCAAGATCATCAAGGAGGCTGGCCTGCGCCAGGAATGCCTCAGCGGTTATGATTTTGTCACGGTCAGCTGGTACCATTCCACCGGGGCCATGATCGACGGCCTGATGAAGAATATCTTTGCCCTGGCCAACTTCAACACGGCTCTGGCCCTGGGCGGGGCCCTGGGCATCAGCCTGCTCACCATCCTGCCGCCATGGGGCGTCCTGCTGTGCCATGGCTCGGCCCGGCTTTTCTTCGCCCTCACCGTGGCCCTGCGTCTCACCTTTTTCAGCCAGGCGGCAAGCCATAGTGGTCTTTCCCCCTGGCTGGCCCCGGCGGCCCTGGTCACCCCCTATGTCACGGTCTATACCATCCTCAAAGCCACCTTCACCACTCTGAAGAATAATAGCATCTCGTGGCGGGGCAGTCGTTATTCTCTCGATGAGCTGCGTCGGAAGAACCGTTCTCTTTTGTAAACCAGTATGGGTTTGACAGGCGGCGCGGCAGGCTGGATTAAGAATCGGATTATGTTCAGGTGTTTTCGGACCCGGCTGTGTGGGCATTGTAAATTCCCGTGCTGGGGACGATAAATTGGGTTTTGCAGACCAGGCCTGTTGTCTTGCAGACATGGTCGGCATAGCCGGCGCCAGCCTCGGAAAAGATGTTGTAGGCGGCAGTGGCCCCGGCCTTTTCCAGCTCCAGCCGATGATCCTCGAAACGGGATGAGGCGGTGACCGGGCCTTGGAAACCCGTTGATTGAATCTCATGCAGGGCCATCATGTTGGCCTGATGGTTGGTAAAGGCCAGCATGATGATCTTGATCTTCTTCAGATCAATCCGGCGCCAGAAGTCATAGTCCGTGGCATCCCCCCATATGACCCGGCGTCCCTCCTGCTGATGTTCCGTGACGATTTCCATGCAGTGATCTACAGCAAGCACCTTGTCCCCCTGGCGTTCCCTGGTGACGTCATAGGCCATGGTCCCGAAGGGGCCCAGGCCAAAGACGAGGATTTCGGCCCCTTGCAGATCAATTTGGGAGTCATCCCGGTGCCGGGTTTTGGTCTCGAAACGGCGGAGCAGGGAGGCAAAATGATCATAGATAACATTGGCCTTGCTGTTTAGTGGCGCCGAAAGCAGGAAGGAGAAGGTGAGTGCCAGGGCGACGATGATGATCCAGTCAGGGCTGAGCCAGCCATTTTTAGCAGCAATGGCCGCGACCAGCAGGCCGAATTCGGAATAATTGGAGAGGGCAAGAGTGGCAAGGAGGCTGGTCCTGGCACGGAGACGAAAGCGGGTCAGAACGAGAAAGTACAGGGAAGATTTGACGGCCAGCACCAATACAAGTCCCATGGCAATGAGCGCGTGGTCGATGGTGGGAGGGTTGTTCAGGCCGATTTGAAAGAAAAAGCTGATCAGAAAAAGGTCTTTAAAGCTGTAGAGGGAAGCGGCCAGTTCAGTTGAACGGGGATGGGAGCCGATCAGCATACCAATGATCAGGGCGCCCAGGTCCGGTTTCAGTCCCACCATGGCAAAACTGGTTGTCCCTGCCACCAGGGCGATGAACAGTCCGCCCAGGGGAAGAAGTTCCCCGTGGCCGAGATGGTCGATGATGTGGAGGAGAAGCGGCCGCACGGCCAACAGAAAAAGGGGCAGCGCCAGGGCCCAGATGGAGGGAAATTCGCCCTTGGAGAGGGTAAGAAAAAAGACGGCCATCAGGTCCTGCATGATCAGGATGCCGATGGCGGCCCGGCCATGCATGGCATTTAACTCCCCTTTCTCTTCCAGAAATTTGATGGCAAAGATGGTGCTGGAAAAGCTGAGGGCCAGTCCGATCAGGGCGGCCTGGCCAAGATTCAGATTGGTGAAATGGGCCAGGCCCAGAGTTCCGGCGCCCAAGATCAGCAGGGTCAGAAAGAGAATGGTGAGCAGGGCATGAACAGTGCTTCCTCCCCAGATCTCAGGTTTGGTCAGACCTTTGAGATCAAGTTTGAGGCCGATGGAGAAAAGAAGCAGGATGATGCCCAGGTCGGCAATCTGGTCGAGGGCCAGGGAGCCGTTGGTTAACCCAAGATAGTTCATGAGAAAACCGGAGAGGAGAAAACCGAGCATGGGCGGCAGATGGAGCCGTTTGAAGATAAAGCCGGCAAGAAAGGCGCTTCCCACCCAGATACTGTTGATGCCAGTTGTGGTTTGAAGAAATTCCATGACAATCCTTTTGGGAACCTTGTGAAGGTAAATGGTGCGATGGAACAATGATAGACGGACAGGTTCGTTAATGCAAATCCATCATCATAAAAAAGGATTACTAATAGAATTATATGGCTCTGTCCTATTTTCAGTTAAACCGGAACATGACCCAAGCAGGCGTTCAGTAAACGCATCGGCAACTCATGTTCCCAAAGACGACGATTGAACCGGTAACAAAATTCACTAATATATTCATGTAAATATTTGT
>JAPLJF010000030.1 GCA_026388715.1 Deltaproteobacteria bacterium | reverse complement strand
CCGTTTCTGCTAAGAGAAATCATGGATAAGAAAATGAAAAAAATCTTCTCCATCAACAACAAACCTCGGTAACATCTTTTATGAGGCAACGTTATCCAAAATCTCTCCCCCTTCGGTAACATTTTTCAATGAGGCAACTGGTCTCGACTTTATTCCTTCGAGATTTTAACCACTGCCCAACCACGAATCCTATAAAACAGGCAACTAATATAAATATCCACGATTCTAAATTTTTCGGAAGCATATCGTTCTCCGTATAGTGGATATTGTATCAATGATGAAAAAGAGAAACCCCAGAAACATGTTCCGGGGTTTCTGTAAGTTCATTTTACCTACCTTCTTTATAATTACCGCTCAGTCGATAGCCAATTTCCCAGCTTTCCCACGATTTTCCTTTTTCCCTTCGTGAATGTAAACAGTAACTGCTTGAGGTTCAACTTTGAAATTTTTACAAACGGCTTCGGTGATGTCCTTAACAAGTCCTCTCTTTTGTTCGACGGTTCTTCCCTCGTCCGCTTCGACAATAATTGTAGGCATATTCCTCTCCCTTCTTTTCCGTACCACGGTTCGTTTTCTATTCCTTCGCCCGCTTCGCCTTTTTCGCTTCCCTTGCCGCAGCGAGATTATCTCCCAAGCCCCTATCCAGAGCCATCTGACGTCTCTTTGCAACATATTCCGTAGCTGCCAACGGCTGATCCTTGGGGATCTTGAATTGCTTTCTGTATTGACCGGGTTTCAAATCGTGAGCAGTCGTGAGATGACGTTTCAGGGTTGTCAATCCCTTCTTTCCGCAAAGCATGCAGGCAACCTGATCCGGCTTGAATGCCTCTTCGATGGTCAGGGCCGGCGCCCGAGGCATAGCAGGTTTTTCCGCTGTAATTGCTGCGACGGTTTCCTTCGCTTTTCTACCCCGTTTCTTGGGTTCCTGGGCTGAGATTTCAATTTTGCCCTTCTCCAGTCCTTCCAGTGTCGCATAGACCATTTTGATTTCCTTCAACAGGTCATCCGACGACATTTCGGTCATTGACGTGTGGGCGATAACGATGTCCGCTGTTAATTCGATTAAGTCTGTAGCCATGGCGTGGGTCCTCCTGATTTCAAATGTTGAACTCTTTCTTGATTCGGACTGCAATCTCTTTTAAAAGTACTGATTTTATGAACAAAGTGCTCCGTGATGGAATGCTGCCGATGATGGGACCGGTGTCGCATACGATATCCGTGGCGTCCTCAATCATTGCCGCGAAGGCCCCACTCGATATTGTCGCGGATAAACTTTTGCATCAATTCCGAAAAAACATCCTTCTCGTCGCGAAACCATCCCTCGTTCACAAGGGCCACGGCCTTGTTATACAGAGCTTCGGGCACTTCTGACTGAACGGTCTTCATAATGCGACTCCTTACGGATTTCATTCATGCTATGGGATTATATACAGCATCCCTGAACAATTCACAATACATGATGCTCAGCAGAAGGGACGGCCTTTTTCTTTTGCATACCATCGGCAAAGAGCTCTCGACAACGACCACGGCGGACCCCTTCATGACCAAATATCTGTTTCCGGGAGGCAATATGCCGTCCATCGCGCAGATCGGCGCCGCCGTTGAAAAGAGTTTTGTCATGGAGGACTGGCACCTGATCGGCCCCGATTACGATAGGACGCTCATGGCCTGGTTTGAAAACTTCGACTCGGGCTGGGATCGATTGGAAGCGAAATACGGCGAGCGGTTCTACCGCATGTGGAAATACTACCTGCTGTACTGCGTCGGGTCCTTTCGCGCCCGGCACGTTCAGCTTTGGCAAATCGTCTTCTCGAAGCGGGGCGTTCCCGGGGGGTATGAGGCGATTCGGTAAGGGGGGAGGAGGCTCCTTCTTTTGGAAATGCGCAATAGCGACCATTGGAAAAATGAAATGCGCCGAACCTTGTGTCCACCTACGAGTCAAGTATACGAACTTTGAAGAAATACCGAGCATTACGGCTTGAAAGCGTGTAACAATGAGTTCACCGGCACAGGCCGGTGGAACGATTGGTTGGTAAGAATAACGAAACTTATAATCTGAAGTGCGTCCCCAGTTTCCCGTCCATACGCTTCTGATAAGTCAGCCTAAAGAGGTCATTGCCAGTTCTCTACTCTACCCAAATTCAATTCGTGATCGACCCCTCTGTAGGAAAGGGTTTCCACGAATAGACCGCGTTGTTACTCACGGCTAGGCGTAACACCGCTCCGGTCGTTCGGTCAACGACGAAATCTCGCCCTTTTTCGATCCGAACAAACCCCCGCCCCCCCAGGCGATCGGGCAGATCCATTTCGAAGCATCCACCAGTTGGATGCCTTTTCACAGTCTCGTTGTTCGTCAGCGGACGTTGCTTCGCAAGGGTGGGATAGTAATTGGGGTTAGCTTTCGCAGCCTGACACGCCATAACCGTCGGCCAGTGGTCAGTGAGAGTAGTAGATGCGGCGCCCCCCGTAATACCTACTGACATCTTGTTCCCAAGGCCTTCTCTTTTTGTTCCATCTGTCGCCGATGCCTGCTCGGTGTCAAGAACAGAGGGGTCAGGTCTGCCTTTGACCTTTGCAACAGTCAAAGGCAGACCTGACCCCTCAAACTTGCTGTGTGACGCTTTTGATGCATCTTTAGCAGTTATATTATCAACATATATTTGCGGAACTGGCGCTGGCTCCGGTGCGGGCTTTGTTGCCGGCGATTCGGTCTTATTCCAATCACTTTTAAAGGTGGCCGGGTTTGTTACTGTTTTCACTTGTTTGTCTGTTTCTATTTTCTTGAATGACCAACTACCACTGTGGCCTGCCGCATCTCTATAATTGCCTTCTACTAGGCCACCTGACTTGATAATACCATAGAAGGTGTCCAAGCTGAATCCTCCGTTGCCTTCCAATCTTTTATAATCAATACCCTGCATCACTATAGTAATAGAATCTTTTTCGCCCTTACGAAAACCGATTGATAGCTTTTCCTCAACCCCGTGATAAACCAGTTTACCACTAAGCTGACTGTTAGACTTAGTTATTAGAAGTGAGGCTTCACTATTTAAGACTCTACGATTCCACGGACCTGGAGAATAATATGAAATGGACCCTTGCCACCTACCTGGCAATTCATATGAAATGGACGCAATAGCATTTGCAAACCGTTGCGCGGATGCTATTTTTTCCATTTCCAACCTTTGGCGTGTATAAAAAATTATACCAACTATTATTATTGCAATGCCTGCAGCCCATAGCAAGCTATGTCCAACAATGGGTCGCATTTTTTGCAGTGCCATTAGTCTTTCCTCTTTTGCCAAGCAAAGATTATTTTCTCAACTGCCTTTACTACATCATCAGAAACATTGCCTTTGATTTCCTGAATCTTCTTAGTAACCTTGCTTCTTTCCGTCTGAAGTATTTCAAGAGCTTGTGCTGAGGAACAACCGACTTTTTTCGATATTTGGTCTATTTGATCTACGACATAGTGAACGCCTTTTATGTCCTGCTGCTCTTTGACTAGGCGCTCGGCGGCTAGTGCAAGCTCGCCAAGAGGTTTAATTTCTGTGATATTTAAACGATTCAAGGTTATGCCCATTTGCTCTATCGGTTGAACACCGTTACCCACACGGATTCGGTGAATTATTTTATCATGTGCATCTTGCGTAAGACTCACAGATAACCCAGCTATTTCTCTGATAAGCATAGCGGTAGCCTCCTCCTGTGCGTTAAGAAGTTCTTCCCACGTCTGAGGACCTCTATTTGCAGCAATTGCCCACTGTCTTAATCTTTCCCTAACCATATCCGAAAGAATGTTTCTTATTCCGCTTTCACCGCCTTGGTTAAGGTATTCTATAGCGTGCGCTTCATTCGGTGTCCACGTTAAACTCACGGTGATTTGAACCTCAGCCAAATCACGCGTTCGCACTGTTTGGGGTAATATATCCTGATTCTTCTTAGTCATATCAATTAATATCGCATTGTAAATAAAAGGATAGAATGGAAATAGTCGATACCCCTCTCTCTTAATTTTTTGTATTCTACGACCGAGAATTGTGACGACGGCAATATGCGGCGGCTGCGCAGGAATGTGGCGAAGCGATATTGCAAAGAATATAATTGTTAATCCTATAATTATGAACAACCAGATCATGTTACCCCCTATTCTTGCGTAGTCTCAACGCTCTCATCTTATAACGCTAACAACAAGCTAAGCCGCTTGACGGCTTGTGCGCCTGGTTGGAACTTTATTTTCAGATTCGCCATCGCTTAATAAGTTGTCTAAATTGGCAACGTCCCGTACTTGCATAGTCTCACACTATGGACGTCGTCGCAACACTATCAAATCGTCAGGAAAGTCCCAGCGAAGCGAGGACTTATCGATCATCGTGACCGCAGCCGTAAGCCCGTCCGTTCGATCGACAACGAGACGGCCACCGTCATAGCGAGCAACAACTTCTCTGCCGCCTCCGCTGATTCTAAACGCACGACCTACCCGCTCAATCTTCATGCTCCATTCGAGCGGCGTTGGTTCTACCGTCTCGGTCCATTTTCCGGTGGTCAAATTGGTTCGGGTATCGACAACTGGTCGGGAAATCACCTTATGGACACTCCATGTTCCAACGAACTCGTGGCCTTCGTTCGTGGTGTTGGGTGATGTTGGTTGTGGGGTCGTCGTTTGTCCCGTCACCCCATTATCTGGACGCGTGATCGTCTCGGCGGCTGCGACACTAAAGGGATTTCTTACGTTATGGTAAACAAGGGGCAGCGACGCTCCCGCAACGGCCACTAGGGCGACCACAGCGCCTAACCAGAGATTGTCGCGCTGCTTACTATATGGCTCGGCGGCCTTGGCCTTCGCCCATTGGGGCTCGATCAAAAGCCACGTACTTAGTCCAACAGCAGCGGCGTTAAGGTAGACGAAACCGGTAAGCCACTGTGGATTCTTTACGACATTATTAACAAAGTTGGCCGAAAACCATCCATTGACAACATCCAATATCATATAGCAACCGCCTATTAATGCAAAAGTGGCAAATAGTGTCTTTCTCTGTTTAATGAATACAGCGAGGATTGTTAATGCTAGAGCAGAATTCAAAAGAACAATTGGAAGAACAATATTAACAGCTAACCAAACAACAACCAAAATGATAATAACCACCCCGATCACCCAACCAATTATTTTCGCAAAACCACTTTCGCTTTCACTCGAAGATGAAGATGCACTATCAGCATTGGTCTCTATTCTTTCTGAATTGCCTGAACCTCTGCTTTCAGTATCCTTCAAGCTGCCTTCTTCAGCTATGATACTACCTCTGCCCTTCTCACAGAGAGGACAAAGGGGACCCTCAATTATCGGTACGGCGATAAGCTCCGCGGCTATGCTCTCGACGGCACTGCTGCATCTCCTGCAATATTGTGCAGCGCACTCACGACATTCGTAGACTACCTTGCACTTATGGTGACAATGCGGACATTCCATTTTTATACCCTCCATTCTCCATTAACGGCATAATCAGCCGCCGGGCCACGGGCTGAATTAGAAACTGTGCCAGTTTATTCCCGGTGGGCTGGATTAAATTGTGTACGCCCGGCACGGGCGTGAACTTATGGGGTGAAAGTCCCCTGTATCTGAATCCTGTCAATGTCATAGACATTGGCACAAGTACTAGCCGAAGGCAAGGGCGGAACCGCGAGGGACCGTCCGGAGGAAGCCGGAGTGCAAAGCTATGAGCCGACGAACAGAAATGGCATATAAGGCCAAGTTTCCGGGTAAGTCAGCACAACATGACAAAGCCCTGGGTTTGGGAGATATGGTAAATGCCGCGGCAGTGTAGTGAAAGATCACGTTCTTATCCGGGGAGACCTGCCCGGCAGGCGGTTCAGCTCACGCTGGACAGCGTCCTCCATGGCAACATGGGAGATGATCGGGCAGGAGTCAGCAGAGGCCATAGTAGTTCCATTCTACGGGACGAAGGGCCGAACTCAGAGAAGGGAAAAGGCCCGGCAAGCTCGGCCACTGCGATGAACCCGTCCGGGGGAGCAGATGACCGGCGTGTTGCCGTCAAGCCCGATCCCAATGAACACCTGCTGGAACAGATTCTCTCCCGTCCAAACATGCTGAAGGCATGGGAGCGGGTCAAGGCCAACAAAGGCGCGCCGGGTATCGACAAGATGCCCATCAATGACTTTATGGCCTTTGCCCGTGAACATTGGGAGGAAATCCGTTCGTCTATCTTTGCAGGCACCTATCAACCCTTGCCGGTCAAGAGGGTGGAGATCCCTAAAGCAACAGGGGGCACTCGCCCCCTGGGGATTCCGACCGTACTTGACCGCCTGATTCAACAGGCTATTGCCCAGATACTGCTGCCGATATTCGATCCGGGATTCTCGGATTCGAGTTTTGGCTTTCGTCCGGGACGTTCGGCCCACGACGCTGTTTATCAGACACGCGAGCAAATTCGTAAAGGATTCCGCATGGCTGTGGACGCTGATCTGTCGAAATTTTTCGACACAGTGGAACACGATGTTCTCATGTGCCGGGTCAGCAGAAAGGTGCGCGACAAGCGCGTTCTCAAGCTGATCGGCAAGTATCTGCGGGCCGGCGTGGTGGTTAATGGACGCCTGGAGGCAACCCGCAAGGGTGTCCCTCAGGGCGGGCCGTTGTCGCCACTGCTGGCCAACATTCTTCTGGATGATCTGGATAAAGAGCTGGAACGGCGGGGACACCGCTTTGCCCGTTATGCTGACGACTTTGTCATCATGGTGAAAAGCCGGAGGGCTGGTGAGCGGGTGATGGCAAGTATTACCCGGTTCCTCGAAAACAGGCTTCGGCTCAAGGTCAATCAGGAGAAGAGTAAGGTGGCCTCTACCAACGAGATCACTTTTCTCGGTTTTACCTTCAAGGGAAGCAGAATCCGCTGGTCGGATAAAGCCTTTGCCAATTTCAAACGGCGGGTGAAAGAACTGACCGGGCGGAGTTGGGGAGTTTCCATGGGATACCGCTATGCCAAGTTGGCGGAATATGTTCGCGGCTGGATGGGCTATGTCGGGATGTCGGAGTATTATCGGCCAATTCCGGAAATAGATCACTGGCTGCGCCGCAGGATGCGGATGTGTTACTGGAAACAGTGGCGGTACTGCCGCACCAAGGTTCGAGAACTAACGAAACTCGGGACGCATTTGCGGACTGCCATCTCCGTTGGCTTAAGCAGAAAAGGCCCCTGGCGGCTCTCACGCACGCTGGCGACCCAAACAGGTATGACCAATCAATGGCTCAAGGCTCAAGGTTTGCTGTCTGTCAAAGATCTGTGGGTGAAAATTCATTACCCGGCTACGGCCCGGTAATCTTTGGGAACCGCCTAGTGCGGACCCGCATGCTAGGTGGTGTGGGGGCTGGGGGAGAAAAACCCCCGGCTACCCGATTAGGGTTCTGAGATTTGCAGTTTGTATTCTGTCACTAGTCGCTTAGCACGAGTCGTGTCTATTTGTAACTGCAGTAGCGCGGCAACGTAGATTGCCGTACTCCACATCGCCTGTTTCGGCTCCGTTTCTAGCCTCTTTAAAGCTTCTGCATCCGTAACTGCTATTTCAGTTTTGCTAAAATCGACATAACAGAAACTAGCGGCCAGATGCTTCCTCTTATCTCTCGACAATCCTCCGAAATAGGTGCGGAGATCAACTCCAACATTCTTAACATCATGCACGAAGAAGTTACGTGTCTCAGAAAGAGACCGAATGAATTTTCGTTCCTCCGAATTTAGCAGCCCAAGAGATTCAGAAAGAGCCAATTTGCCAGTTTTGTTATTGCTCAGCTCCAAACGGGCGAAGAACTCCTGTGCTTCATTTAGCCCTGTTCGGGCAACTAGCGCGTGTGCTACCGCGGCTTCGATGAGCGCATGAGTTTTGACCACAAACGACCAGTCATCCTCTTGTTCCAATCGTTCCAAGAAACCGCCCGGCAAGCCCAGCTCCGCCTCAAGCTGTCTGGCTGGTTCGATTACTTCTGCGTAAAAATCGACCATTTTTAAGATCTAACCTTTAAGACCTAACAGTATTATTATGACAAATCCGAGAGGGAAATATCGTCACGACTGCCCTTATGTTGCTTGTATTATCGTATCGAATTGTCGTATTTTTTTGAACAGAAATAATCAATTTCCTGCTCAAATTTCCCGAAAATCACAATGTCAAAAGACAAACTCTTATATTGTATAACTCATTAAAAAGTTTTGGGTTCTTCTGGAGGAAGTTTTTTTTCGTCAAAGGGCATGACGCCCAGTTTTGTCAGCACTTCCTCCACCTGCCAGAGAAACAGAGTCGGATCGAATCCCTCAAGGTTTCCTTCAATCGCTGAATAAACCGTGTCCTGTAGCTTCCCGAAATCTATATCATCGGGCCATGCTCCGCTTTCGGCCAGGAGCTGTTGTAATTTTATATCATCTTCAAGGAAATAATCACCCCGTTTGTGTATCTCTTCGTGAATGGCCTCATTTTTCAGGGCAAACCAGCGCATACCCGAAAGAACGGCATCGTAGAGGGTGCTGATACCTTCAGGGTATTTTCCTTCATGTATCCGGCGTCGGCCACAGCGGGTATGGAGCTGTGCCCGCAGCAGTGCCGCATCGAGTGGCTGCATTTTCCCCTCATCCATTAGACCGAAGTGAGGCATCGCTCTGCTCCTTCCAGTTAGGCAACAAGATAGTGTGATTTCAGGTAAGGGCAGATTAAATCCCACTCACAGTAGGTAACGGAGCTAAATCTTCCTTGCCAGGATTATGCAAGGAGTAGCGCTCTCAAGTCATCCCGACACAAGGCGAAAAGCAGTTTATCCAAAAACTCTTCATTCTCTTCACCTGCGGCAACGGGAGAGGAGGATGTCAGGCAATGCTTGTTCTGCTGGGAGGTGGAGCTCTTGGCGATGTGTTTCAGGAACTTCGTTGCCGCTATTCCTGGAACAATACGCCGTCCTTGAGGGTGAGGCAGCGGTTCATCCTGTCGGCCAAGGCCATGTTGTGGGTTACCATGACGGTTGCCAGTTCCAGTTCGCTGCAGAGCCTCTGCAATAACTCAAAGACGATATCGCCGGAGCGGCTGTCGAGATTGCCGGTGGGCTCGTCGGCAAAGAGCAGGGCCGGTTTCATGATCAGGGCCCGGGCCAGGGCGGTGCGCTGCTGCTCCCCGCCTGAGAGCTCCCCCACCTTGTGGCTCAGCCGGTGGCTTAGCTCCACCTGGGTCAGGAGAGCGGTGGCCGGTTCGATCATTTCTTTGATCTTCCTGCCGGCAATGAGACCGGGCATCATCACATTCTCAAGGGCGGTGAACTCAGGGAGCAGGTGATGGAACTGGAAGATAAAACCGACTGCGCGGTTCCGGTATTCGGCAAGCTCCGCATCTTTCTTTTGGAGCAGATTTTCGCCCTGGAAAAAGAGCTCGCCGCTGGTGGGGGTGTCAAGGGTGCCGAGGATTCGGAGCAGGGTGGTCTTGCCGGAACCTGAGGCCCCGACAATGGCCGTCATCTCGCCGCTGCGGGCCTCCAGATTCACCCCTTTCAGGATCTCAATGGCGCTGGCGCCCTCGCCATAATTTTTGCGGAGCTCGCGGGCTGTGAACAGTGGCTGCAGGGTCATGATAGGACCTCGCCGGGATGGACCTGAGACGCCTTCCAGGAAGGGTAGATGGTGGCGGCAAGGGTGATGATGATGGCGGAGATGGCGACGATGGTCACATCCATGGGCAGGACCTTGATCGGCAGGGTGCTCATGGGGTAGACATTGGAGGGCAGTTCGATGAACTTGTAGCGTGAGAGCAGCTCGCAAATGCCGAGTCCCCCCGCGACCCCGAGGATGGTGCCGGAAAAGGCGATGACCAGCCCCTGAAAGAAGAAGATCTTCATGATCGAGCGGGAGGTGGCCCCCATAGATTTGAGAATGGCGATATCCTTTTCCTTCTCCATCACCACCATGATCAGGGCGCTGATGATGTTCAGCGCCGCTACCAGGATGATCAAGGTCAGGCAGATGAACATGCCGATCTTCTCCAGCTTGAAGGCGGCAAAGAGGTTGCGGTTCATCGACATCCAGTCCTTGGCGATGAAGGGGGTGCCGATCTTGTCAACGATCCTGCGGGCCACCCGGTCGGCCTGATTCAGCTCATCCTCATGGACCGCGACCTCAATGCCGTGGACAATGTCATCACTTTCAAGAAAATTCTGGACATCGGTCAGGGTCATATAGGCGAGGCTGGAGTCATACTCATACATGCCCGATTCAAAGATGCCGGATACCCGGCAGGTCTTGATCTTGGGGATCACGCCCATGGGGGTGAGCGGGCCGGATGAGGAGATGAGCCGCACCTTGTCGCCCACCACGACATGAAGTTCCTGTGCCAGATTCTTGCCGAGAATAACATGCGGCACCCGGCTGTCCGGCGGCTGGGCCAGGTCATCTATGGAGCCGCGAATCATCTGTTTCCCCAGTTTGATGACCCCTTTGGCCGTAGCCGGGTCAATGCCGCGCAGGATGACGCCGCTGCCGCCGGTGGCCCCGCTCATCAGGGTCTGGGTGTAGAGATAGGGGGTGGCACCGGTGACGCCGTCGACGGTGAGGATCTGCTTGCGTACCGATTCGTAGTCACGAATGGAGCCGCCCGGCAACTGGACAATGATATGGGAATTGATGCCGAGGATCTGGTCGCGCAGGCCGTTGGTGAATCCCGAATAGACGGCTAGCACCACGATCAGGGCCATGACCCCGACAGTGATGCCGGCCACCGAGATCAGTGAGATCAGCGAGATGAAGCGCTGCTTATGTCTGGCCCGCAGATAGCGGAAACTGATAAACCATTCATACATATGATTATAAGCCCTTTGTGGAAATCAGGCGCACTGCAAGTGTATGCATCCGGCTGGTTACTTCGGCTTGGGTTAACCCGTCAGCTTCGCGAGCGAATAGTTCTCTTGCAAGAAAATATTCATCAGCTAAGGCATCATACGCGGCCTTCACTTCAGGCTGAGAGAGGGCCTTTTTTTTAAATTCAGCGTGGGAAAGCATTTTTTACCTCATTCATACGTTTCAAGGCCACCTTCAATTTCCGGGGGGGTGTCTCTTGAGTCCCTAATGCAACCGTTATCCTTTGCATTTTTTGCACGAACCGCCTGGTTCTTTCTGCTGTTTACCCTCTGACTTTCCGCCTTTGTCCTCTGTCTCCGGTTTCATGTGGGGAAAGAGGATGACGTCGCGGATGGACGGGGAGTTGGTGAGCAGCATGATCAACCGGTCAATGCCGATACCCTGGCCGGCGGCAGCGGGCATCCCATATTCCAGAGCCCGGACAAAATCCTCATCCATCTCGGCGTGAATCTCTTCATCCTCGCCTTTTTCCGCGATCTGCTGTTCCAGGCGTTGGCGCTGATCAATGGGGTCGCTGAGCTCGCTGAAGGCATTGGCGATCTCGCGGCCGGTGATGAAGAGCTCAAAGCGGTCGGTCACGGTCGGGTCCTGTTCATTGCGGCGGGCCAGCGGCGACACCTCGATGGGGTAAGAGGTTATGAAGGTGGGGTCGATCAGTTTCTCTTCCACCAGCAGTTCAAAGAGGGCGGTCTTGGCCTTGCCGGGACCGGCCAGGGGTTCAAGCTTCACTCCTTTGGTTGACCGGGCCAGGGCCAGGACCTTGTCATTGTCTTTCAGGACCTCCGGGTCAACGCCGCCAATCTCGATCAGGGCCTCGTCCATGGTCAGACGCCGCCAGGGGGGAGTGAGATCGACCTTGGTCCCCTGATACTCGATCTCCATGCTGTCGTTCACCTCCTGCGACAGCCAGGAGACCAGCTCTTCGGTGATGTCCATCATGTCGTGGTAGGTGGCATAGGCCTGATAGAATTCCAGCATGGTGAACTCCGGATTGTGCCGGGTGGAAAGCCCTTCGTTACGGAAGTTGCGGTTGATCTCAAAGACCCGTTCAAAGCCGCCTACGAGCAGCCGTTTCAGGTAGAGTTCCGGGGCAATACGCAGGTAGAGATCCATGCCGAGGGCGTTATGATGGGTCATGAACGGTTTGGCCTGGGCACCGCCGGGGATCGGCTGCATCATCGGGGTCTCCACCTCCATGAAGCCACGGTTGCCCAGAAACTCCCGGATCAGGCGGATGATTTCCACCCGTTTGCGGAAGATGGCCCGACTTTCCGGGGTGACGATCAGGTCAACATAGCGCTGGCGATAGCGGGTCTCGACATTGGTCAGGCCATGCCATTTCTCGGGCAGGGGCCGTAGGGACTTGGTGATCATGACCAGCTTGTCGGCCATGACCGAAAGCTCATCGGTCTGGGTCTTGAACAGCTTACCTTCAATGCCGACGATATCGCCGATATCCCATTTCTTGAAGGCGGCAAATTGATCTTCACCCACGGTATCCTTTTTGATATAGATCTGGATCTGGCCGGAGTCGTCGGTCAGGTGGCAGAAGGCCGCCTTGCCGAATTTGCGCATAGACATGATCCGTCCGGCAATGGAATAGGTGAACCGGGTCTCATCAAAGGTTTCCGCCGCCAGGTGTTCCCCTTTGGGCAGCAGCTCCTTGATCCGGTTGGCCGGCTTGAAGCTGTTGCTGAAGATATTGATGCCAAGCGCGGCCAGGGCCTCTGCTTTTTCCCGTCGTTGTTTCAATAGCTGGTTTTCTTGACTCATGGTTGATAGTGGTAAGTTGATAGTGGTAAGTTAAAGGTTAAAGGCAACTATTTAGATGTTTAGACCGAAGGCTGAAGACTGAAGGTTATAAGGCTGTCAATATTGACTTGTCGTATATTTTGTAACGCATTTTCTTCAGCCTTCAGCCTTCAGCCTTTTTGTCTGGGTATCAGGTTAAACCTGATATCTCTCTTTGAGTGTCCTGGATATGTCCCGGGTCAGGTCCAGCACCTTGCGGGCCAGAACCGGCGGCAGTGAGCCGGTGCCGCAACTGGGAGTGATCAGGGTCTGTTTGAGAATGGCGGCCATGTCCCGTCCCGGTCTGCACAGTTGCGCCGCCTGCTCTTCCCACAGCCTGACCAGCGTTTCACAGCTCTCTTTTTCAATGGCCTCATGGCTCGAAGTGGGCACAATGCCCCAGGCCAGAATTTTGCCTTGATCCAGATAGGCATGAAGCTGCTCCTTCAGGAGCACCAGCCGGTTAAAATAGCCGTAGGCGTCAAAACTCAGGATGTCGATATCCGAGCTGAGCAGGAGGTCCCACTCGGTGTTGGCGCAGACATGCACCCCGGCTAAGGCCCCCACCAAGTGAATGGCGGCGCTGACCTCATTGATGTCCGCCCTGATGTCATCGGCGGCAATCGAGATAAAGGCCGAGGAACCAAGGCCCGCCAGGGCTGGTTCATCGATAAAGATCAGGACCGGCAGGCGGGATTGTTTTTTGAGAAACAACGCCTGCCAGGCGGCCTTCATGGCCAGTCCCTTGACCACGATATCATGGATGGCGGGATTATAGTAACCGAGCCGGTCTTCCTTGTCGTGGACCCCGGTGAGCATGGTAAAGGGGCCGGTGATCTGTCCTTTGAGCGCGGTGGGGCTGACAAAATCGCCGGCCGCATCGGTCAGGGTGTAGATGCCCTGGGCGCGCTGCCGGCTCACCGCAAAACGGGAGGTGAGCAGAAGTTCCGGGTCTTCGGCAGTCTGCAGGTATTCCTCGTAAAATGCGAGCTGTGCCTCTTCAAAACCGGCGACCTCCGTATCATAAAAGATGCGGCTCTCCGGTGTTTCTATTGATTCTTCGATCACACCCGGCAGACCTTCGGCAAACTGGTGCAGCATGTGTTCGTAAGGATTGGCGGGCAACTGCGGCCAGATGGGGATCTCGGGCGTGGCCGTCAGGATCCATTCCTTGATGGCCACCAGCGGGTCATTGACCGGCAGGCTGCCAATGAGCAGGGGCAGGCCGTTGGCGCTAAAAGGGGTTTGTTGTGGTGTGGTCATGGTGTTGTTATGAAAAGAGTGATCGGTAATCCTGGCAGCGGAGCCTCACCTTGAGTCATGAGCGTGGAGAATGGTTGAAAGATGCTTTTTTCTGAGCTGAAAGTTGAACACGTTTTCATTCTTCATTGTGCCGGCTATCCGGCAGGGCTGCCGCCAAAATATGAAGAGAGAAAAGGGTGCTTATCGTTTACCGAGAAACGTCCTTTCTGTCAATTCTTTCCGTGCATTCTGCAGGGGACAAATCTGCTGTTTTGTGCTCCTTTGCAGCTTTCATTCTATTCAGTGCCCATAATCTCTTTCAAAACAAAACGGTGAGCTGTTTCTGCGAAATTAGTGTTTGAAAAGCAGGTGAATCAGATTGATAGGCCAGTCCGGCTGTGGTTCTTTGGCTAAAATAAAAAATGCCACCGCAATGGTGAGCAATGCTGATATAGAAAGCCAATCTGGATGTTGTCATGATGCCCTCTGGTTGAGTGGTTGGTTCTTCACTTCAGAGCAGTGGATCACAGAGTTTGTGGAGCAGGTGTGACTTCTCCACCGCCACCCACTACTTTATATAATGTTACCAGATTTATTAACCGGGTCAAATGGGTGGTAATCAGCCCTTGCTGGGCGCTGTAGAGCGAACGCTGGGCATCCAGCTCATTCAGATAGCTGTCAACCCCCTTTTCGTAGCGAGCCTGGGAGAGATGGTAGCTTGCGGCGGTAGCGTCGGTGAGTGACTGCTGTGCCGCCACCTGATCGTCGATGGTCCCCCGCTGGGCAAGGGCGTCGGCCACTTCCCGGAAGGCGGTCTGGATCGTTTTCTCGTAGCGGGCAACGGCGATATCCCGATCCACCTCCGCTACTTTCAAGCTGGCCCATCTGCTGCCGGCATCAAAGATCGGAAGCTCAATTTTTGGCGCAAAGGCCCATGTGTCCGATCCTGACTTGAAGAGACCGGATAGCTCGTCACTGCCGACACCCAAGGAACCGACCAGGGTGATGCGCGGGAAAAACGCCGCCCTGGCCGCGCCGATATTGGCATTGAATCCCTTGAGCAGATTTTCGGCCGCCAGGACATCGGGGCGCTGCAGCAGCACATCGGACGGCAAGCCGGGGGGGATATCCTTCATCGCCGTAAGTGTGTTGGAGAGCGATGGCGGCAGGAGATCAGCCGGAACCGTGGAGCCGACTACCAGATTGAGGGCATTTTCGTCCTGGGCCACCAGGGTGGTATAGCGGGCGATATCCACCCGTGCCGCATCCACCCGTGTTTGTGCCTGCTGCTGATCCAGCTCGGACGAAGCGCCTAGTTCAAAGCGGCGCTGAGTCAGTTGGTAGGTGGTCTGCTGGGCCTTCAAGGTATCCTGGGCCAGCTTCAATCGCTCGTGATCGGCAGCCAGATTCAGGTAGTTGGCAGCCACCTCGGCGACCAGACTGATCTGGACAGTGCGTTGAGCCTGTTCGGTTGCGAGATATTGCGCCAGGGCCTGATCCTTCAGGCTTTGCACCCGGCCGAACAGGTCAAGTTCGTAAGAGCTGACACCCAGACCAACGCTGTATTGGTGAATAGTTTCGGACCGGCCGGTGGTCGAGAGAGTCTCCGGGATGCGCTGGCCGCTGCCGCCGGCAGTGGCGTTAATCTGCGGGAACAGCTCGGCACGCTGGATCCTGTACTGGGCCTGCGATCGCTCGATATTAAGGGCGGCGATACGCAGGTCACGGTTATTTTTCAGGGCGAGGACGATCACCTTCTGCAACTGCTGATCGACAAAGAATTCCTGCCAGGGGATGTCGGCCACTTCCTTGTCGGGCGGATTGTTAATGCTCTTTTGGTAGGCCGGGCCGTTCGGCCAGGCGGTCGAAACAGGCGCCACCGGCTGGGTGTATTCGGGGGCCATGGTCGTGCAGCCGGTAAGGCAGAGAGATGTGCCGAGCGAAAGGCACAGGGCGGCTGTTGTCATTCGTTTTATGTGTTTCATGTCAATTCACCTCAGGGGAGTTGCTGGAAACGCCAGGTTCTACAGGGAGCTGCGGTTTTTTCTTTGTAAAGATTCGAGAGATGAGGACAAAGAAAAAGGGAATGAAGATCAGATCGATAAAGGTCGCCGAGAGCAGCCCGCCGGTAACGGCGGTGCCGATGGCGTTCTGGGCTGCGGCGCCGGCCCCTCTGGTCAAGGCCAGCGGCAGGGTGCCGAAGAAGAAGGCCAGTGAGGTCATGATGACCGGACGCAGCCGGATCTTTACCGCTGCCAGGGTGGCCTCAACCAGCTCATGGCCCTGATGCATCTGCTCCTTGATGAACTGGATGATCAGGATGGCGTTCTTGGTGGAAAGCCCTATGGTAGTGAGCAGACCGATCTGGAGATAGATATCGTTGGGGAGCACCCGCATCGTCACTGCGGTGACCGCTCCCACCAACCCCAGCGGCAGCATCAGCAGATTGACAAAGGGGATGGTCCAGCTTTCATACAGCGCCGCCACACTGAGAAACACCACCAGAAGTGAAATGGCATAGAGCGCCGGCGCCTGGGCGCCTGCTTTCTTTTCCTCGTAGGAGAGGCCGGTCCATTCATAGCCGATACCGGGCGGCAGCTGGGCCGCCATCTTCTCCATCTCGGCCATTGACTCACCGGTGCTTATCCCTGGCGCAGCCTGCCCCAGGATTTCAACGGAAGGAATGCCATTATATCGCTCCAAGCGGGGCGAGCCATACTGCCAGCGAGCGGTGGCAAAGGCCGAAAAGGGCACCATCTGGCCGCTCTTGTTGCTGACATACCAACTGTTGATATCCTCTGGCAGCATCCGGTACTTGGCGTCTGACTGCAGATAGACCTTTTTCACCCGACCGTTCTGGATGAAGTCGTTGACGTAGGAACTGCCCCAGGCAGTGGAGAGGACAGTATTGATATCCGTAAGCGATACCCCCATGGCGCTGGCCTGGACATCGTCAATATCCAGCTTGAACTGGGGCGAGTCATCCTGACCGTTGGGTCGCACCGAGATCAGTTTGGAATTTTTCATGGCTGATCCCAGTAACTGGTTGCGCGCCTCCATCAGCTTTGCATGTCCCAGTCCGCCACGATCCTGCAGTTGGAAGTCAAAACCGTTCGCCACACCCAGTTCAAGTACCGCCGGTGGTGAAAAGGCAAAGGCCATACCATCCTTGATCTTGGAAAAGGCGCCCATGGCACGCTTGGCAATGGCAGGCGCCTTCAGATCAGGAGACTGGCGCACATTCCAGTCCTTCAGCTTCACCCAAGCCAGTCCCATATTCTGGCCACGACCGGCAAAGCTGAATCCTGCCACGGTGATGATTCCTTCTACCGTTTTAGATTCATCTTTCAGGAAATGCTGCTCTACCTGTCGTAAGACCTGGATGGTACGTTCCTGGGTGGCTCCGGCCGGCAGTTGTACCTGGCAGATTAGGAAGCCCTGGTCCTCATCCGGCAGGAAGGCAGTGGGAAGACGCAGGAAAAAGAACACCATGGCCGCCACAATGGCGCCATAGACCATCAGGTAACGTACCGGTTTGCCGAAGGAGCGGCCAACGATCCCCTCATACTTCGCTCGGAAATAGTCGAACAACTTGTTGAAACGGCGGAAGAACCAGCTAAACCAGCCGGTCTCGCCGGAGTGGTGCCCTTTTTCGATAGGTTTGAGCAGGGTGGCGCAGAGCGCCGGAGTCAGGATCATGGCCACCAGCACTGAGAGGATCATGGCCGAGATGATGGTGATGGAGAACTGACGGTAGATGACACCGGTGGAGCCGCCGAAAAAGGCCATGGGGAGAAAAACCGCTGTCAGCACGGTGGCGATGCCCCAGAGGGCGCTGGTGATCTGGCCCATCGATTTGATGGTGGCGTCATGGGGCGACAGTCCTTCTTCGGCCATGATCCGTTCCACATTCTCCACCACGACGATGGCGTCATCCACCAGCAGACCGATGACAATGACCAGGGCGAACATGGTCAGGGTATTGATGGAAAAACCGGTGGCAGACAACACCCCCATGGTCCCCAGAAGCACCACCGGCACGGCAATGGTGGGGATCAGGGTGGCCCGGAAATTCTGCAGGAAGAGGAACATGATGATGAAGACCAGGCAGACCGCCTCAATCAGGGTTTGAACCACTTCTTCGATGGAGATTTTGACAAAAGGGGTTGAGTCGTAGGGATAAACCACCTTTATGCCCGGGGGAAAATATTTCTCCAACTCCGCCATTTTGGCCTTGACCAGATTGCCTGTATCCAAGGCGTTGGCTCCGGCTGCCAGCCGGATTGCCATGCCACCTACCGGTTTTCCCTTGTAGAATGATTGGATATCGTAGTTCTCGGTACCTATCTTACTTTCGGCCACATCCTTGAGTCTGACGGTGGAGCCGTCGCTATTGGTGCGCAGGATGATGGCGTCGAACTGATCGGTGTTCTGAAGCAGGGAACGGGCGTTGATGGTGGCGTTGAGTTGTTGCCCCGCCGCCGCCGGGGTGCCGCCGAACTGTCCAGCGGATATCTGGGCGTTCTGGGCCTGCAGCGCCGCGATGACGTCATTGGTGGTCAGGTGAAAATTGTTCAGTTTGGACGGGTTCAGCCAGATTCGCATGGCGTTCTGGGTGCCGAACAGTTGGAGCTCACCCACCCCGTCCAGGCGGCTGATGATATCTTGAAAGTTGGAGACCATGTAGTCGGTCAGGGCGTTGCGGTCCATGGAGCCGTCTTCCGAAACGAGTCCGACAATCAACAGGAAGTTCCTGGTGGATTTTACGACCGAAATCCCCTGCCTTTGCACGATCTGAGGTAAAAGTGGCACGGCGAGTTGCAACTTGTTCTGCACCTGTACCTGGGCGATGTTCGGATCGGTTCCGGCCTTGAAGGTCAGGGTGATGGCCACCGCCCCTGAAGAGTCGCTGGTGGAGGACATATAGATCAGGTTATCGATACCGTTCAGTTTTTGCTCAATGACCTGAGTAACCGTGTCTTGCACGGTCTGGGCCGAGGCCCCGGGATACGTGGCATTAATGGCTATCTGCGGCGGCGCGATAGCCGGATACTGGGAGACTGGCAGGGTCTTGATTGCCAGGAGACCGGCCAGCATGACCATGATGGCGATGACCCAGGCAAAGATAGGGCGATTGATAAAAAACCTTGGCATGGTGGGGCTCCTTTACTTTTTGACTGCTGCGGGTTGCGGACTGCCGGCGGGGGGTGCGTCCGGTTTGCTGTCGAAAGGCACGGCCTTGACCTGAGTTCCCGGACGTGCCTTCTGGATCCCTTCCAGGATGACACGGTCGCCCGCCTTCAGCCCTTCACTCACCAGCCAGTTATTACCAACCGTCCGGGAGACCTTGATGACATGCGGCTCCACCTTTTCTTCAGCGCCGACCATCATGACCATGGCATTGCCGGCCGGATCACGGGTGACGCCGCGCTGCGGCACCACGATCCCATCTTCGATCACGCCCTCTTCGAGAACGGCGCGGACAAACATGCCGTTCAGCAGCAGTTGGTCCGGATTAGGGAAAAGTGCCCGCAGGGTGACAGAACCGGTGTTTTGTTCCACCGTCACTTCGCTGAATTTCAGGATCCCCTCTTGTGGATAGGTGCTGCCGTCTTCCAGTAGCAGCTTGACCTTTGCCAGGCTGGCGTCCTTCCCCTTGATCTCGCCAGTGGCAAGATTCCGTTTCAAGCGGAGCAACTCAGTGCTGGTCTGGGTCACATCCACATAAACGTGATCGAGCTGCTGAATCGTAGCCATAGGCGCCGTTTGGCTCGCCGTTACCAACGCCCCATCGGTCACGGTCGAGCGGCCGATACGACCCGAGATGGAGGCAGTTACCTTTGTGTAGGCCAGATTGATTTGAGCGGTTTCCACCGCTGCCTTGGTGGACGCCACATCCGCCTCGGCCTGCCTTAGCGCGGCAAGAGCATCATCGTAGTCCTGCTGGCTCACCGCTTTGATTTTTACCAGATCCTTGTTACGTTCTTCTTTAAGCCGGGCCGGGATAAGGTTGGCCTCGGTCCTGGCCTCGGCCGCTTTGGCGCTGGCGTAAGCGGCCTGATAGGTGGCAGGATCAATTTGATAAAGCACCTGCCCGGCCTTTACGTCAGAACCCTCGGTGAACAGCCTTTTCTGGATAATTCCTCCTACTTGAGGACGCACTTCGGCAATCAGGTGTGGGGATATCCGGCCCGGCAGCTCCATGGTCAAGGTGACTGGTGCGGTGGCTATGGTCATGACCCCCACCTCGGGGGGAGCGCTGGCTGGCGGTCCTCCCACAGAG
This sequence comes from Deltaproteobacteria bacterium, assembly GCA_026388715.1. GTDB lineage: Bacteria > Desulfobacterota > Desulfobulbia > Desulfobulbales > Desulfocapsaceae > UBA2270. Next base: position 114,698 of record JAPLJF010000030.1, on the reverse strand, counting down.
GATTGTTGCTTGCAACCGGTTAGCATGAGCATGCCGGCCAGAACTCCCATCAGGGCAACCTGTTTGACTTTGTAAGTGGTTTCCATCAATATATACCTCAATAAAGGTTGAGTGACTTTCTCACTCGATAGTTCGGGCATCGCTGGTTGATGCGCAAGTACCGGAAAGAAGTTTTTATAGCTGAATTTCGGAACGAATGTTCACTCCGAAAGGGGGTCAGGAGAGTTTTTACATTTTGATACCATCCCAACAGGCCTGAGTGAATTGGGTGATTAACGGTTCATCCAGTTCGATGAAGCCGAGGATATGGTCCCTTGCCACTGCCAGAAGAGGACCAAAGGTCAGGGCAAAGAGTACGACCAATGGGAGGTTCTTCGTAACCTGCTGGGCCGCACCCTCTTCAAAAATCATGCGGTACAGGTCTCCTTCTCCTTTGCCAAGAATCCGGTCTCTACGGTATGCTGTGCCATACGGGGAGTTGTGGAACTGTTCCAGGTAGCGAAAAACCATGGGATTGGCAATTAAATAGCGGAGCAATGACGTAGAGAGGTGGAGAAACCTTTGTCTGAGGGGCTTGTCTATCTCATATCCCTCTAGGACCTCTGCACAGATTTTGTTATGGAGTTCCATAAAGAGTTCCGTGATCAGAATGTCCTTGTTCTTGAAGTAGCGATAGATAGACCCCGCCCCCACGCCAGCCCGCTCAGCAATACTGGCAATTGGAGCGCCATGGAATCCATGCTCGGCAATCAGCTCTAATGCCGCGTGCAGTATTTCTTGACGTTTTGCAGAAATTGCCATAAAAGGTTACCTTTATAAGAATGAATATTCATTCCGTAAATAGGGTGTTATTCATTTCTTGTCAAGTTGTTTTTTATCTTTTTACCAGGATAAAAGTATGGTGCTATGCACTTCCCAACCGTTATGGGCCGGGCCTTGGTCAGGCTGGAAAAGATATGTCCAGGCCAAAAAGAATGATGGTCCTCCAACCTGCAAACTTTTAGAAAGCTTCTTTTTCTTACTTCATTATATTTTCATGCACCAGGTCGATGATGGTCACCTCCGGCGGCGCCAGGAAGCGGATGGGCGGGCCCCAGGTGCCGGTGCCGCGGCTCAGGTAGAGAAAACCGCTGTTCAGTCTGGTGAGCCGGCCCGCTCGCTGGGGATAAAAAAACCAGGTGACCAGGTTGAAGGGAAATATCTGGCCCTTGTGGGTGTGGCCGGAAAGCTGGAGATCAAAGAGGCCCAGGCTGTCCGGAGCAATTGCCGGCCGGTGTTTGAGCAGGACCGTGAAATTTTCCTTGGGCTGGGCCAGAAGAAGATCGTGCTCTGACTCTGCATGCCCTTTGCCCAATGATTTGACTGCCGGGTCATCCACCCCGACAAAATTGATGCCGCCGATCACCATCCCCTGATCGCGCAGCATGGTGAACCCTGATTTTTTGGTAAAATCCAAGGCATCCGGCAGGCCGGCGTAGAATTCATGGTTGCCGGTAATGGCGAACTTGCCCAGAGGCGGATTGACCTCAGCCAGGAGCTCAGCTTCTTTGGTGAGGTGGTTGAGCTGGCCGTCAACCAGATCGCCAGTGGACACCAGAATGTCGGGCTTTTTCTCCTGTATCCTGGCAATAATTCTTTTGAGTCTTCCCTCCCGAACAATGAGGCCCAGATGCACGTCCGAGATCTGGGCAATACGTATCCTGCCAGTCCTTTTCGTAATTTTGGGACTGGCGATCTCGATCTGTTCCAGACGGATATCCGCTGCTTCGAACAAGCCGTAGCCGTAAACGGCAACCGCCAGCATCGCCTGGACCACAAACAGTTGCCGTGGCGACACCCTTGCCTGGATAAACTTTCGCCTCTGAATTTTTTCAGCCGCCAGGATGACAAAACGGACTACATCAATCGTAGCGGCAAGGGTAATGAAAAGGAAAAGCAGTCCCATCCAGCTGAAGCTTATATATGCCAAGAACCTGGCCCCTGTTTCAATACCGGCTCTTTCGGTCAGTCGGATCATGATCGGTGCCGCGATCATGACCGCCATGAACAGGACTATCCCTATCCTGGCCTTTCTATCCGGCGGAAAGGCCGCCCTGATTTTCCGTAAGAGGTAGTAGTGGGCGAAGGAGTAGACCGATAGATAAATGAACAAAAAAGAGATCAAGTTTCCGCCCCGGCCTTATTGATGAACGGAAAATAGTCCCGGTCCGTCTTGAGTATATGGAGCATAATCACCTCGGAGGCCAGAAACTGGAAAAAATCGCCGACCGTAAGAGTGGATGCCTTGAACTCCTGTGCCAGTTTGTGACCTTTGGCGAGCAGTTTGGCGTGTTCGGCGACGTGTTGACTTATGCCGGGAAACCCTATTGCCTCAAGGATTGCCTCTTCATCGTGGAAGTGTTGGCTGATATCGGCAAGCAGTTGGGTCAAGATGGCCGCAATCTCCGTGGCTGGACGGGCCGAGATAACCGTTTCGAGCAGTTCATTGGAGATGTAAAAGAGGGCTTGATGTTGGGAGTCGATCAGCTGGTTGCCGCAACAGAAGGAATCTTTCCAGGCCAGTCGTACCAGGTTGTCTTTGATTTTGCCCCCAACATTGTGGGTAACGACGAATTTCACCCGGTTGCGACCAGAGGATTTGGCCCGGTAGAGCTGCTCATCCACATGGGTAATGAAATCCGTAACCAATCCCCCGGCGCTACACTGTCCTGTTATCACACCCATACTGACGGTGACGCAGTCAGCCACCTTCGACTCTTTGTGGGGGATGGCGCGGGCCACGATCCCCCGGCGGATCTTCTCGGCGATGGCAACCGCGCCACTGCTGTCTGTGTCCGGCAGGATACAGACGAATTCTTCTCCGCCATAACGGGCGGCCAGATCAGCGGGACGGACAAGGTAATCTGTCAGCACCCGGACAACCTGTTTCAGGCACTCGTCGCCGGCGACATGTCCGTAACAGTCATTGAATAACTTGAAGTAATCGATGTCGAGCAGGATCAGAGACAGTTCCGCCCCTGAACGGGCATGCCTGGCATATTCCTGGGCCAGTACCTCATCAAAATGCCTGCGATTGGCTATTCCCGTTAATCCATCGGTCTTGCTGAGGGTCTCAAGCTTGCGGTTGAATTTCTCCAGCGCCTCCTCAGCCCGCTTGCGTGCGGTTATATCCTGAAAACTTTCGATAATCCCGACCACCTTGCCCCTGGCGTTGAACAGCGGTTTGGTGCTGACGATGAAGTGTTGGGTTACCCCGTTTTTTTCCTTGCTGGTTTCGCAGATGTATTTATCCGCCCCGCCCATGATCTTGATGAGTGGGCAATTGTCGGTGTGGCAGGATTTCCCCGCTCGGTGTTCATAGCACTTGATCGTTTTCTGGTGGGCAGGGAGGGCGCCGAACTCGGCCCAGTATGTTTCGTTGGCCATTAAAATCGAATAATTTTTATCGGTGACGCTGATCGGAGCCGAGCTGTTGAAGGTGGCGTCAAACAGGCGATGTTTCCGCTCATAGTAGGTGCCGCCGATGAAGATGAAGATGAGGCCGAGGCCCGTTACTGCGGCATAACCGGCAAAGAAGCTGAGGTGCGGGTGGGAGGGATAGGGCAGGGAGACGCTGAGTCCGCCCCTGATATCCCCTTCCTTGTATCCGTGTTGGGCGTGACACTTGAGGCACTCGGGCCCGGTAAGAAGGGGAGCCATGTAGCGGAACCAGGTGGTGTCGCCATCCTTGAAGAACTCGCCCTGCTCCTTGATCCCCTGCTCGAAGGACTTAAGCCAACTCTCCTCCCACTCCGTTGCCTTGTTCTCGGGCCGAATCGGCTTGAGGCTGGTGAGGTGGAAATGAATGCCGCTCGCATTTTTCTTAGCCAGTTCCGCTATCTGCCGGGTCATGTAGGAGGGGTTGACCTTGGTCAGCTTGAGGCCGTTGTCGGCGGTCAGGTCTCGGCCTTTGAGCGGCAGATATTGATTGGGCTGAGTTGCGGCGGTGATCGGGACATAGATCCCACCGTGGGAGGCATTCCACTGGCGGCTGATCACGACTTGCTGGAAAAAGGCGTTGGCGGTGCTTTGCGCCAGCAGCTTTTCGTTCTGCCGGGTATCCCTCTCCATCCAATAGAGAAAAGTGCCGGTGATGCAGATCCAGACAGCCATCACAATGAGTATCAGGTTTCTTTTGATGCCTTTCATCGAGGAGACTCCTTCTGGTGGATGGATTACCGGCTGCTGGCTACGGCCGGAGATTCTACCTGAAAATGGGAGTTAACTACGAACTGCACTAAAAAAAATTTATCATAAGAACAGCAATATTCAAAATTACTTTTTCACGCCCGGTTCGCTGCAATCTTGACAACAACTTTATGGATCGGCCCTGACGAGATCAGCGTCATATGCGCATCTTCCGGGAAGAAGATGGCAAAGGTCCCGCTGTCAGTGAGCAGCCAGAGATCAGGCTCGTCCGTGAAAAACTGAAGATCAGTTTCCGGGTCATATTCCCCGGCGGGTTGTTGGCACAATTACTTGGCTCTCCAGCCCATAGTATCGGTCCCTGCCAATACCAACTGGATATCAATGTATCTTTCATGGGCCTCGAGGAGGGCATCCTCTCTCTTGCGGCCAGTCTCCTTGGCCACCATCGCATAGACCCGTTTGCCGTCTATCTCATAGGTGTCCGCTGGCAGTTCCTGCAGGTCCGGGCGCCCGAGAAATTCAAATGCGTGGGCAAAGCCCTGGTGCAGGGCCACATAGCGGTGTGCATTCACCTGTACATCTATAATCACGGTTGTTCACTCCTCTCTGAAACTCTAGTGTGGAAAAGTGTGGAAGGCGATTTGGTCAGGTGTGAGCCGATCAATTGCCGGCAGCAGCCCCACACGGGTTCCCGTAACCCGAATCTGCTGGTTATGCGAGAATTTTATCGGGGGACACAGGCAGGATGAAATATGAACAGGATTTATTAGCGGAAAGCCTTTAATGCGGGCAAAAAGCACAGTATACACGAAAGATTGTTACTTTGAAAAAAGAGTCTCTTTGGTTTCGCTGAATTTTATTGTTGGGTTTTCTCAAAGGTTATTTTTCAAGACCTGCCCCCTTTTTTTCTTTGGAGGATCAGGACAACCAGCTAATACTAAAACAAGAAGAAATAACCAAAGTGTGTTTCTCATGTCGTGTTTGCCCAACGTTTTAAATAAGCGGACGGCGCCAATGAACTTGCCGCGTCAGCGCCGCAGACGGTCACGACGTCCGCTTGATTTTTTTGTTATGCGTTTTTAGTTCTTCAATTGAAAGTGGCGGTCTAGTCTTATGTAGCATGCGATGACAGTTTGCGCATACAGGCCTTAAATCTGTTTTTGGATTGATAAGATATTCTTCACCAACATGTGCGATTTGATTCAGATGGTGAACTTCAATGTAGTGCGCACCTATTACTCCAAAAGCTTCTTCAAAACTATACCCGCAGACGCTACAATTATAGCCGTAGTGCTCTATGCAGGCTTGCCGTGCCACCGGACTCCGATCATAGGTTTTGTACGTAACACTCTTAACCTTACCTTCAGCAAAAAGTTGCATCTTTTTTTTGTCAATTGGCGTAAAGCTATAATTTCTGTTGTCTTGAATTACCGAAAATAGTTCTTTCGCAATTTCATCGGGAATTGATAAACCACCAGCTTGTGGTGTCCATTTTCGCTTCGGATATTTTTCTTCTAGGTAGGTTAAAGATACTATAGGGTTTTCAGATAAAGCCTTAAACAGCAGATCAGTTCTAAGTGCCGATTTTCCTTCAGCGGCCTTTTGCTCATCCCAGTGAGGCAAAGAATATGGCTGTGAAGAAACATACCCACAACCAATAATTCCTTTTGGCTCAACCCCTAGACGCATTAAGAAAAAAAGATCTCCAATTTCAATTCTCTTAGTAACTCCGCAACTCCAATAGATATCGTATTGATCGCCATTGTTCACACGATAAATTGCATCTTGCTGGTCATTCCAGTCCCATTTATTTGGGTTCCATGTATAGAGATAAGCGCTCATAATTCCTCACGCATAACAGTGTATTGGTCAGAATGGGCTGATATTGTGCTAGGCAGATTCTGTCTATATTTATTGCCCTTTCCGGATTTTTACCATTCAAAGCGGACGCTGTTATCGAGGGCGTCCACCTTTGCTATTTTTACCTGCACCATGACACCTGGCTCTGGTACCTGGCCGGCGGGGGCCGGCACGTCAATGTCCAGCAGGATGTCGGTGAGCAGGAGGAAGACCCGTTTGGGGTTGGAGTCAAGGACCAGTCCATTCATGCTGGTTCCTTTTCTGGCCTCAAGGTATTTGAGGAGCCAGTAGCGGTGACGCTGCTGCTTGACCGCATTGGCGCTGGCGATGGTCCGGCTGATGACGGCGGTGAAGTCCTTGCACATCTTTTCATTAAAACGCAGGTCCTCACGTCTGACCAGGGAGTGGAGCTGGTGCTGCATCAGGAGATCAAGGAGCCTCCTGATCGGCGAGGTGATTGTGGTATATTGCTCCACTCCCAGGCCGCTGTGGGCCTTGGCCTCGGTCAGCAGTTCGCCGCGGGAGAGTTGCTTGCGTTGCAGGCTGTTGAGAAAGAGGTCGTTGTCCAGGCCATGCACCAGCCGTTTGCGGGGTGGGCCCTGGGCCCGGAAGAGTCCGGGAACCATCCGGTCGGCAACGAATTTTGCCGCCTCGGTATTGGCCAGGATCATCAGCTCGGAGACCAGGGTGCGGGCCGGGGTGTCGGTGTCGGACAGGGTGACTTGGACACTGCCGTTGACCGAGATATTGACATCGGGAAAGGGGAGGAGCAGGGCGCCGGCCGCCACGCGTTTGTCGCGCAGTTTTGTCCGCAGCATGTCCAGGGTCTGCAGCTCCCAGTCGTCTCCTGCAATCAGCCGGTCGGCCTCGTCATAGGTGAGGCGCCTGGCCACTTTGATGATCGAGGGTTTGATCCGCACCCGCAGCACCTCCGCCTCCGGTGACAGCAGGATCATCATGCTGAGGGTGGCACGGACCTCTCCCTGGATCAGGCTGCAGATCCCCTGCGACAGATGGCGGGGCAGCATGGGGATCTGTCCTTCGGGAAAATAGAGGGAGGTGCCGCGGTGCATGGCCTCCTGGAAGAGCGGATCTTCCGGCTGGACATAGTGGGCGACATCGGAGATATGGACGCCCACCAGAAAATTGCCATCCTCCTGCTGGATGCTCAGGGCGTCGTCATAATCGAGGGTGGTGGCGCCATCAATGGTCATGGGCGCAAGGGCGGTGAGGTCGGCCCGGCCCGGATCGCTGAACAGCTCAGTGGTTCCCCGCTGCAGGAGCATTTCGGCCTGTTGTCTGGCGGCGAGGGAGAAGGTGGTGGGAATCTCCTGGCGGAGCAGGGGGATGTTCTCGTTGGGGTTCCAGATGCCGGCCTTCACCAGGAGGTGAAAGGGGGCATGGGGATCACTGAGGCCGGCCATCTTGAGCAGCTCACGGGCCATGGCTGCCTGGGGGGCATCGCCGGCAAAAAGATAGAAGTCCTGGAGTACCGGCAGGCATTGATCGAGTACGGGCTGGAGAGTGGCGTCGATTGCCTCATCCTGCATCAGCCTGGAGATGGCCATGGCACCATCGGTCAGCAGGGCCTGTTTGCTCTCTTCTTTTTCGTGTTGGAGACGGAGCTGTTCGACCTGCTCCCTGGAGTGGGCGTGGATCTCTCCCTCCCGGAACTTGAAGTATAAGCGGTCGGAGAAGATGCAGCGGATGAAGGCTGCCACCTTGTTATCGTCAGCCTCGCCGCCAAAGGCCAGTTCTGCCAGAAACACCGGCTCAAAGATGGCTGTTGGTTCATCAGCTGTCAGTTCCCAGAGCTCCTCCAGATTGATCGTCTCCATCAAGGCCTTGCGACTGTCGGCTGCTTCCTGGAGTTGTCTCTGCATCCCTTCACGGTCGGCGGCCGTCACGGAATAGGTGCGCTTGGAGATATGGAGTACCCGAGAGAGCGGCAGGTTGATCTCGCGGCCGGTTTGATTGAGCAGCCGCAGCCGTTTGTCCTGGGCCTCGGTGACAAAGGCGCAGATAAACTTGCCGTTGTCCAGATATTCGATGAGCTTTCCCGGTGTTGTCATGAGTGGGTTGAAAGTCGAAAGTTAAAGGTTTAGGAGCCGTTACGAAATAACTTGGCCTTTTATAACTATTTCGTTACGGCTCCTTATGCCGTTTCGAATACCCACGTGGCCATGTTATTTTTTTACAACGGCTTAATTGCTCACCACAGGTGATGAGCGAATGACGAATTGAATTTTATACTTTATAGTATTCTTTACCTTTTTGAGCACTTTTATTCGCTGTGGGCGCTAACTTTTCTCTGTTGATGGGAGCATTTTTTTTATGATGGATCTGGATGATAAACCAATACGTTCCGGGATGGTGGCCATTGTCGGCCCTCCCAATGCCGGCAAATCAACCCTGATGAATGGGTTGCTGGAGCAGAAGATCTCCATCGTTTCCCCCAAGCCGCAGACCACTAGGAACCGGATCCTGGGGATTATGAACGATGAGGGGTATCAGATCGTCCTGCTTGATACCCCCGGTCTGCATAAGGCCCGTGAGCCGCTCAATCAGGAGATGGTGCGCATTGCCCTGGACAGTCTCCATGAGGTGGATGCGGTGATCTACATGATTGATGTGTCGCTGCCCCTGCCGGATAAACTGAAAGAGGAGAAGGGGCAGGAGCTGGCCGGCCATATGGAGCAGGTGCGCTGCCCGGTGATCCTGGTCTTGAACAAGGTCGATCTGCTGAACAAGGAAAAGCTGCTGGCCATGATCCAGGTCTATGCCGAACTCTTCCCCTTTCATGCGATCATCCCCATGTCGGCGCTCCATGGCGACGGTAATGAACGGCTGCTGGCCGAGCTGCTGCAGGTCTTGCCTATAGGGCCGCGTTACTACCCCGAGGATATCCCCACCGATGCCTCCGAGCGTTTTCTGGTGGCGGAGATCATCCGGGAGAAGGTGTTCCTGCTTACCGGCGAGGAGATACCTTACTCAACGGCGGTGCTGATTGAATCGTTCAAGGAGGACCCGGCCAAAGGGCTGATCACGATCCATGCCGCCATCGTCCTGGAACGGGAGTCGCAGAAGGGGATTGTTATCGGCAAGGGCGGTCTGAAACTGAAGAGTATCGGCACGAGTGCCCGGAAGGATATAGAAAAACTGCTGGATCAGAAGGTGCTGCTCAAACTCTGGGTCAAGGTGCGGAAGAACTGGTCGCGGGATGAGAAATTTTTGAAGGAATTGGGATTTTAGGTGCCGTTGCTCAAAGAGCAAGGTCTTTTTCTTGCTCTTTGAGCTTACGGCACCTTATGCCGCTTCAACAAAACAGCCAATCTCTTCCGGCTGATTTGTTGAGTGGCGTCTGGCAGATACCAAGCAGGCGGCTACAAGCAAGGTCTTTTTCTTGCTCTTTGAGCTGATTGATAAAATCTGGGGAGAAGGTGGTTGAGATGGTGAATTTTTGCATTAATGAAAGGCTTCGGATACGGAATCGATGATTGTTGCAGAAAGGATAATGGGCGGCCTTCCGGCACGGCTTTCGCAGTGACGTTCCAGGTTCAGGCGTAGGGTGTCAGCCCTGGTGGCCGCCGGTGAAAGGGGGATCTGGAGTTTTTTGATTTCCCCGGCGGCAAGGGGTTGTTTTTCATTACTGACCACCACTGTTTTTTCTGCCACCTGGACCCCTTCTTTCAAAAAGATCAAAGCAAGCTGGATTTCCTTTTCGCCGAAGGTTCCGGTGGGCAGGTCATGGGGAAGGTTGTTGCTAATAGTGATTGCCAGGGCCGGTGCATCCTTTCCCTGGTTCAGGGCCCGGGTAGTAATGGTCACAGAACCTGGGAAATTGACCATGTTTTCCAGGGTGATTGCATGGCTGCGGGTCTGGAACTTCTCATCAAAGGAGACCAGGATCTTGGAAAACAGATTGGTCCCCTTGGCGGCGCGGCGTTGGACTGTGGGGATATGACATTCCTGGCAGATTCTGATCTGTTGGCCGGCCGCTGCCTTCTGCCATTGGGTCTGGGTCTCTCCATGACAGGTGGCGCACAGGGCCGGGCTTAGATAAAAAGGATCATTCCCCTGCACGGGATGGGGGGTGATCAGGGCGGAGATTGGATGAGGGCCATGCATCTTGCCCTGTGAGAGGTGGCAACTGATGCAGGTGACTCCTTCCTTCTGGTGAAAAAAGCGGGCTTCGGTCTTGCCAGTGTTGATATCCAGAGGGGCGTGGCATCGTAGACATTCTTCCTTCGCCGGGCTGCCGGCGGCCTCCTGAAAGGTCTTGCTGGTGAAGGCCCCGGCGTGGGCGGTGCCTTGCCATTCCTGATATTGCTCGACATGGCAGGCGCCGCATTGGCTTGCCTGTGGCCCGTCATGACCTTCCGGACTGATCCAGGTCAGGTGGCTGAAGGGGGCGCAGCCGGATATGAACAGCGTTCCGAAGAAGAGAACGATGATTGAGGTTTGCCCAAGGGCAAGTGGGTTATGACGCATTGGTGAAGGATTGGCTGTGTCCCCTGTATGAAGAATGGACGTTGAGAGTGAAGTGTTTTGGCTGAAAACCGTAACGAAAAAAACAGTGTCTTCCTGGCCGTTTTGTTATGATGGACATGGACGCCCCGCAGGAAATGCCTTTGGGCATGAAGAGCGATCGATTTTTTATATCATCGGTGTTCCCATGTTACAGTTATTTTTTGAACAATGGTTCAGGAGAGTCGACAAGAGTGTCCTGATATTATCCACTGGCAAGGCCAGTTTCATTGCAGAACAAGACAATCATTTCACTCTTTTACCGGAGCTGGTTCTTGAGCAGGATTTTTTTTGTTTTCAGCCGTGGAGTAAATTTTCAGGCTTTTTAAGATGTTCAGGGCTGAGCGGAGCTGATTGTCTCGTTCCAGCCGGATCTCGCTATTGTCAGAAGAATCAGAAGATTCGGGGCTTTTTACTGGTTTTTCAGTTTTGTCTGGCTCATTCTGGAGAACAGGGGGCTGCTCTTGTTCTGTTTTTGGCGCTGGCGGCTGATTTGATTCTTGAACCTGATCCGGGTTGGGGATATGGTTTTTCAGGTCAGCCTCTTTGATGGTGACAGATGGACTGCTTTTCTTTATTTTGTCCTCGCTGTCGGCAAAGGGAACTTCCACATCCGGGGTGATTCCGGTAGCCTGGATGGAGCGGCCATTGGGGGTATAGTAACGGGCGGTGGTCATGCGCAGGCCCGCGCCTTCCGGCAGAGGCAGGATGGTCTGTACCGAGCCTTTGCCAAAGGTCTTGGCGCCGACAATGATGCCTCGCTTGTGATCTTGAATGGCGCCGGTCACGATTTCGGAGGCGCTTGCCGAACCTTCGTTGACAAGGACGACCAGGGGATAAAGATTTTTGCCACCATTGCTGTGGGCCTGGAAGGTCATATTCTGTTCCCTGATCCTTCCTTTGGTATAGACTATCAAGCCGCTATCCAGGAATATATCCGCGACCGAGACGGCCTGATCGAGCAAGCCGCCAGGGTTGTTGCGCAGGTCAAGAATCAGCCCGTTTATGGGGTGTTGTCCCTGAAGTTTCTGCAATGCGTCCTTGACGTCTTTTGTGGTCTGACTCTGGAAGTTGGTGATGCGGATATAGGCCAGTCCTGGCTCCAGGAAAGAGTCCTTGACACTGTGCAAGGGAATATTTTCACGGGTAAGGGTGAAATCTTTCAGCTCTTCCCAGCCGTCGCGGTGAATGGCAAGGATGACTTTTGTCCCGGCAAGCCCTCGCAGTTTTTTGATGGCCTCCATGGAATTCATGTTCTGGGTGGGTTCACCATCGATCTTGATGATCATGTCCTTTGCCTTCAGCCCGGCTCGTGCTGCCGGTGTCTCGGCAATGGGAGAAACTACGGTGAGAGCCCCCTCCTCAATGGTGATCTCGATACCGATACCGCTGAAGCTTCCTTCCGTCTCTTCCTGTAATTCCTTGAAATCTTCAGGCTTGAGATAGGATGAATGGGGGTCAAGGGAGAGCAGCATGCCGCTGATGGCCCCTTCCATCACCTTTTTGGTGTTAATGTCATCCACATAATTTTCTTGCAGGATGCTCAAGACATTGGCAAAGGTCTCAAGCTGCTGGTAGGTGGAATTGCGTTCTTTCTGTGAAATCTCGGCGTGGAGCTGAAGGGGGAGGCAGAAGGTGAGAAGGGTCAGAGTTCCATAGCGGAGCAGAGAACTGGTTGGTCGATGCATGTTTGTTTTATAAATTAAATTTAAATTTTCTAATGGGAACTTTTTTGTTTCAAGGCAATTAGGGTTATAGTCTAACAGACTATCCATCTGCATAATTACATTTTAGGAATAATAATCATCTAAATGTCTTGTGTCAGTGGCTGGAAAGTTTATTCTTGTCCAGCCAGAGTAGCGGGTCTAATGTTTCCGTGTCATGGCGGATTTCAAAATACAATCCTTCTTCCACCAGCGTGGCTGTCTCACCCATGACGGCAATGTCCTCTCCCGTCATAACGGCGTCCCCCTCTTTTTTCAAAAGTGTTTCTGCCCTGGAGATAACGGAGTAATATTGGAAACCATGGTCGATGATGATGGTGTTGCCGTAGCCTCGCAGGTACCCGGCGTAGTGAATGGTACCATCAAAGATTGCCTTGACCTTTGTGCCATCAGGGGCCTCCATGGTGATACCGGTAGAGATGCTCTCAACTCCCATCCTGTTTTTTTTTGGTTGTCCATAACGGGAGAGGATTCTTCCGCTCACCGGGGCGGACAATTTCCCTTTACTCAGGAGAAAGCCCTGGCTGAGGAGTTCTCTTTTTTGTTTCATGGTTGCAATCTGGGCCGACAAGTCGTTGGCCGCCTTCTTGATCTCTTGCGCTGCCTGTTCGTGGAGTTTGGTCTGGGTGCGGATCTGGGCAAGCAGTTCGTTTTTTTCTTGTCTGGTCTGCTCGATATCTTCTTTTTCTTGACTGGTCTGTTTCATAAAGGTATCGAGCAGGGTTTTTTCCAGGGTCAGGGCCTTTTTTGTCTGTTCTAATCCTTCGAGGGTTTGCCGGTATTGCTGCAGAATGTTCTGGTCATACTGGATCAATGTGTTGAAAGAATCGTGGATGCTGAGCAGTTTCGGCAGGGTCTCAGCGGAAAAGGCAACATTGATTATTCCGATTCTGCCTGTCTTATAGTAGGCCATGATCCTTTTTTGCAGGTGCGTCTGGCCCTTTTGTTTGTCAATCTGGATGTCGCTTATTTCCCTTTCCTTGGTGCTGATCAGCTCCTGTTGCCTGGCTATGGAGTCCTCCAGCGTGTGCAACTTTGCAAGTTTTTCCTGGAGATGTATATCAATGACCTCAAGTTCGGCCAGAAGGTCTCTTTCTTGCACTATGGTCTCCAGGGCTTGTTCCTGCTGGAGTTTGAGGCCTTGCTGCAATTGATTGATGGTTATACTCTGGCTTTCGATCTTGTGTTCAATAGATTGTTTTTCGGCCTTCCAGTCTCTGGCATTGGCTCCCTGTACAGGGAACAATCCCAGAAGCATAAGGCTGAAGACGAAGGAATAAGAAAACGATCTGATCCTTTGTCGGAACGCCTTGTTGGCGGAAAGGCAGGTATTGACAGCTTGGCTTGTTTCCATCTTGACTGAGAAAGGGGATCAGATGCGCAGGAATTTCTGCATGGAAGTGTAGCTGCCTGCGGTGCAGAGGACAATGGATAAAAGAACAATGGTAATAATGATCCCTGGTGGAAAAAAGGTAAAGGTAAAGAGGTCAAGAAAGCCTGCACCTGAGAAATGGCGCGCTGTCCATTGAAAGAGAATGTAGAGCGAGGTCAGTCCCAGGAGTGAGCCAATGAACCCCTGAAGTATTCCTTCCAGGAGGAAGGGAGTGCGGATATAGTTGTTGGTCGCGCCAACCAGTTTCAGGAGTTCCAGTTCTTCCTGTCTGCCGAAGATGGTCAGGCGGATGGTGGAGGCAACCATGAAGGTGGCGGTCAGGATGAGCAGGGCACCGCTGAGCAGCACGACAATGGAGAGCAGTTGAATAAAATAGTAGAAACGTTCCACCCATTGCTGGCCGTATTGCACCTTCTGGCTGCCCGGTATTGTGGCCAGGTATTCGGCAAAGAGCTTGATCTGGCTGAGACTGCGCAGGGTCTTCAAGGGGATTACCTCTATTGAGGCGGGCAGGAAGTTAGTGGGCATATCGGTGAGGACGTCACGGTTGTCACCAAGCTGTTCGGCAAAACGATTATAGGCTTCTGTCTTGGAGATAAATTTTATCTCCTGAACCTCATCAAACTGGCTGATCTTGAGACGAAGTTGTTCCTGCATCTCGGGTCCTGGTTCTTCTTCCAGATAGACGACAAGGCGCAGGTCGTCGCTTACCTTGTCGCCGGCGTTCAGCATGTTGAGGTAGATCAGATAAAAAAAAGAAAAAATAAGCACAGACAGACTGACGGTCAGGCAGGTCATGAACTGGGTGGTCCATGTCTGTCGCAGGTTGCGACCTGTCTGCCGGAAGATGGAAAACCAGAAATTCATATCTCGTCACCGCTCCCGTCTGTCGCTCCTGCGCTGTCCCTGGCGCCCGCGACACTTGGCCATCCCCGGCCGTCGCCTCGGGTCAGCGACTCTAATTTTCCATTATGGAGTTTCATGATCCGGTGGGTGGAGTGCTGGTAGAGGGCCTCGTCATGGGTGGCGATGACGATGGTCGCGCCGGAATTGTTGCATCTGATCAGCAGTTCCATGACCTGCCTGGTGCTGGTTGCATCCAGATTGCCGGTTGGTTCATCGACTAAAATCAGGGTAGGAGAATTGGCAACCGCCCTGGCCAGGGCTACGCGTTGTTGCTCACCGCGGGAGAGGTCGCCGGTCAGGATGTCGTGTTTGTCTTCGAGTTGCAGTTGGGACAGCAGGCTTTTGACCCGGTTGCGGATGATCTGTGGTTTTTTGTAGGAGACCTCCATGGAGATGGCGATGTTCTCCGCCACTGTCCGGTCGGTAAGCAGGCGGAAATCCTGGTAGGCCACCCCCACTTTCTGCCGCAGTTTTGCCAGTTTGTTGCCGGTGACCTGGTTGATATTCATGCCTGCCACCTCAATCAGGCCATTGGTGGGCCGTTCCATGTTGCAGAGCAGTTTGAGCAGGGTGGTCTTGCCGGCGCCGCTCCTGCCAATCAGGAAGAACATCTCGCCATTGGCAATGGAGACCGAAATATCGTCCAGTGCCATGACATTTGGTGGAAATTTTTTACAGACCTTGATCATTTCGATCATGGCGGTGCGGGAGGAGGTTGTGGCTTCGGTCATGGTTACTTGTTAATGGATTTAGTGTTCTTTGTTTTTGAAGTCATTGATTTGTGGCCCATTATGAACGCTCCAGTTGATAGTACAATGAACATAATAAAACCAATAAAATGAAAGGTGGTATAAAACCAGAAGGTATATGGGGCTTCTGAGCGTAGAGCAAAACGCGAACTTCTGATGTGTGCTATATTATTAGTAAAGTCTGTAACGTAAAAAAGAGATCCAATTACCCCCATAAACAAAAATAAAATAGCCCCAGCAAACCATGCCCACGTTGGAATCGGAGGCCTGATTTTTTTAGTGGTGCTTGGTATACTCATTTATAAAACCTTTCATGGAGAATTGCGTCTTGTCCTTTATGGCTATTATCACTGTATGTCGTTGGCAAATATTGTATCAAAAAGAGCGGTGACGGTTTGAATGATCTCGGTATCCTCGCCCAACTTGAGGTAGGATTGCCCGCTCAACTCCTGATGGATCAAGTCGTTGCTGGTTGGGATGATGCCGCCAAGGGTCATGCCTGTTTCCGCGACTGCCGCATTAATCTTTTCCTGGAGCAGGCTGGGCACAGGTTGGGGGGCGCGATTGATCAGCAGGTACTGATGTTTGACGTCCAGTCCCAGAGGGCCGGTGATATCTGATATGCGCTTGGCGGTCAGGATGCCGCGTGCTGAAGGATCGGAGGTGATAAACAGGTAGTCGATGGTGCGCAGATTCATCCGGCTCAGGTGCTCCATGCCGGCCTCATTGTCGACAATGATATAGCGATAATTCTCGGCCAGTTTGTCCATGGTCATGGCCAGATACTGGTTGGCGGCGCAGTAACAGCCAGGACCGTCAGGTTGGCCCATGACCAGGAGGTCAAAGCCGATATCTTCGATCAGGGCCTGGTGGATTTTCAGCTCCATGAATTGATCACGGCTCATGTTAGGCGGCAGTTCCCCTTTCAGCTCTTTTCTGATCTTGCCCAGGGTTAGGCCCACCTCCATGCCGAGCAGTTCATTCAGATTGGCGTTGGCGTCTGCATCGACCAAAAGGAGCGGGGTCATCTTTTTCTGCAGGAGATATCTGGTTAACAAGGCGGATGTGGTTGTTTTGCCGGTTCCGCCTTTTCCGGCCATGGCTATTACTTTTGTCATTGTCGATCTTGAATTGTTGGCAACTTGAAATTATGCTCAGGAAAAGATTTGGAAAATTACTTCTCTCTTTCATATAATGAAGGCTACACTTTATGTCAAATTAAAGGTGCTTTCGGGTGTTGATTCTTACTTTCCCCTTGCAACTTGATACGTAGTTGGTATTTTTATAGGTTTTATATGAAAAAAGGAACAGGGGGTGTACCTTGCAAAAAGTCAGTTTGTTCCTTGTTACGATTGCTGCACTTTAATTATTTTACTTTCATTTGTTCACAAGCCGTGCCTTGTTGAAAAAGGAGAACACCATGGATTACAGGGACACCCTGAATCTGCCCCAGACGAGTTTCAACATGAAGGCCAATCTGCCCCAGAAAGAGCCGCAGTTGTTGAAGCGCTGGGAGAAGGAAGACCTGTACGGACAATTGCAGGAGCGGGGGCAAGATAAGCCTCTTTATGTGCTGCATGACGGCCCTCCCTATGCCAACGGTCATATTCATCTGGGAACTGCTTTTAATAAAATTTTAAAGGATATTATCCTGAAATCCCGGCGGATGGCGGGTTTCCAGGCCCCTTATATCCCAGGCTGGGACTGTCATGGCCTGCCCATTGAGCACAATGTGGACAAGGAATTGGGCGAAAAGAAAAAAGAGATCCCCAAACTGTCCAAGCGGGGCGCCTGCCGCAAGTATGCGGAAAAGTGGGTCAAGACCCAGAAGGCCGAGTTTAAACGTCTTGGTGTCCTGGGCGATTGGGACAAGCCCTATCTGACCATGAATTATGACTACGAGGCGGTCATTGCCAGGGAGTTTAACCGGTTTCTGCTCTCAGGGGCGGTGGTCCGTAACAAGAAGCCGGTCTTCTGGTGTTCCACCTGTGCCACGGCCCTGGCTGAGGCCGAGGTTGAATATTATGACCATACCTCACCATCCATTTATGTGAAATTTCCGGTGGTCGAGGATCTCACCGATATTGACCCGGCACTTGGCGGCACCAAGGTCTCGGTGCTTATCTGGACAACCACCCCCTGGACCCTGCCGGCCAATCTGGCCGTGGCCTTTCATCCTGATTTTGTCTATGCTGCAGTGGCCGTTCAGGGAGAGGTGCTGATTCTGGCCCAGGATCTGGTGTCAAAGGTGATGGCCGAGTTGGGAATCGATGCATATACTATTGCTGCTACGTTTTCAGCGCGTGCTCTTGAACGCCGGAACTGCCGGCATCCCTTTCTGGATCGCAACTCCCTGATGGTCCTGGCCGACTATGTGACGGCCGAGGCCGGCACCGGCTGTGTCCATACGGCCCCAGGCCATGGCGCTGACGATTACCTGACCGGACTGCGGTATGGCCTTGATGTCCTGTCACCGGTTGACAGTGAGGGTTGTTATACCGCGGAGGCTGGTCAATATCAGGGTCAGCAGGTGCCGGCGGTCAATAAGGTGATCAATGGTGATATGCGGGCTGCCGGTGTCTTGCTCCATGAGGGTACAATCAACCACAGTTATCCTCACTGCTGGCGGTGCAAGAAACCGGTTATCTATAGGGCTACTCCCCAGTGGTTTATCTCCATGGAACAGAATGCTCTGCGCACCAAGGCCCTGGCCGAGATTGAAAAGGTGGAGTGGACCCCGGCCTGGGGGATGCAGCGTATCCAGTCCATGGTTGCAAACAGGCCGGACTGGTGTCTGTCCCGTCAGCGCACCTGGGGGGTTCCCGTCACCGTGCTCAGTTGTAAGGAGTGTGGTGAGGTGCTCAAGAGTGAGTCGGTGGTTGAACGGATTGATGTCCTGTTCAGGGAGGAAGGGGCTGATGCCTGGTTCCGGCATGGGGTGGAGGATTTTCTGGCGCCGGGCACCTGCTGCTCCAAGTGTGGTTCCACCGATTTTTCCAAGGAAGAGGATATCCTTGACGTCTGGTTTGATTCCGGCGTAAGCCACGCCGCGGTCTGTGAAGTGCGCGAAGAGCTGCGTTCCCCTGCTGATCTTTATCTTGAAGGCAGCGACCAGCACCGTGGTTGGTTTCAGTCATCACTGCTC
Organism: Deltaproteobacteria bacterium; assembly: GCA_026388715.1. Taxonomy (GTDB): domain Bacteria; phylum Desulfobacterota; class Desulfobulbia; order Desulfobulbales; family Desulfocapsaceae; genus UBA2270. The sequence continues at coordinate 96,206 of JAPLJF010000030.1, read as the reverse complement.
ACCTCGGTTGGAACCCGTGGCCGGGCCCCGTTCAAAGGGGTTTTGACCCATGGTTATGTGGTTGATGGCAAGGGCAAGAAGATGTCCAAGTCCATCGGCAATGTCGTTGCCCCTCAGGAGGTGATTGATAAATTTGGCGCCGAGATCCTCCGTCTCTGGGTGGCAAGTGAGGATTACCGTGATGATGTTAAGGTCTCGGATGAGATTCTGAGACAGGTGGCCGATGCCTATCGGAAGATCCGCAATACCATTCGCTATATGCTGGGCAATCTCTTTGATTTTGATCCAGATCAGGATGGTGTTGCCTATGTCGATCTGCCGGAGATTGATCGCTGGGCCCTGGGTCGTTTTGAGGAGCTGAAAGAACGAGTGGTGGCTGCTTATCAGCGGTATGAATTTCATTCGATTCATCAGGGGCTCAATTATTTTTGCGGGATGACCATGAGCGCTTTTTATCTGGATATCCTCAAGGACAGGCTCTACTGCTCCGGCACGAACTCGCGTCCGCGCCGTGCGGCCCAGACCGTGCTCCATGAGATCCTCGATGGTCTGCTGCGCCTCATGACCCCTGTGCTCAGTTTTACGGCGGCAGAATCCTGGGAGGCCCTGTATCATCTGGTCCCGGATGCACCCCTTGATCGGAGCGTTTTCTTTGTAGAATTTCCGCCTCTGCGTCCGGAAAGGCGGGACAGCGAACGAGAAGGCAGGTGGGAGAAACTGGTCATGGTTCGTTCCGAGATCACCAAGGCCCTGGAAGGGGCGCGCCAGGAAAAGGTGATCGGTCATCCCCTTGAGGCAGAGGTATTGCTCCAGGTCGGTGGCGAATGGGCGGATTTTATCAATCAGGAATGGCAGACCATTAAAGACATCTGCATTGTCTCGGAGCTGACCCCTTGTAATGATTTTGCAGCCCTTGAGCTTACGCCTTTTGTAAGCCGTGAGCTTGTCGGGCTTTCTGTGGCCGTACGGCAGGCCACAGGAGAGAAGTGCGAGCGGTGCTGGATTCGTTCAACTACCGTGGGGCAGGAACAGGCGCACCCCCAGCTCTGTGCGCGTTGTGCAACCGTGGTGATGGAGATGGATCTGGAGGCTTCGCATTGATGATACGTTTTCTTGCTATAGTTGCAGCGGTCGTCGCCTCCGACCAGTTGACCAAGCTGTGGGTTGTCAAATCCTTTTCTCTGTATGAATCCCTGGAGATTGTCCCTGGATTTTTCAATCTCACCTATCTGACGAACAAGGGGGCTGCTTTTGGTTTTCTGGCCGGACAAACAGGGGAATGGCGACACTATCTGTTTTTGATTCTTGGAACGGTGGCCCTGGTGGTAATTGTCGTTGCCTGGTCGCGACTGCGGCATGCTCACATGCTGTATTCACTTAGCCTGCCACTGATTGGCGGCGGCGCCCTTGGTAATCTGATAGACCGCATCAGGCTTGGTTCTGTGGTGGACTTTCTTGATGTCTTTATTGGGAAGCATCATTGGCCAGCCTTTAATGTGGCGGATTCAGCGATCAGTATTGGCGTGGTTGTTTTTTTGTTTGCCAATATTTTGGAAGGCGCAAAGCAGGGACGCTCCAGTGTCGCAGTCGACAAGGACGGTGCAGGAGTGACAAAAGAGAAAATAAAAGGTAAAGATACCTTGAAGGTGTTGAAATGAAAATTGCAGTTCTTTTTCCTGGTCAGGGCTCCCAGTATCTGGGCATGGGCCGGGAATTTATTGAGACAGACGCTGGTTGTGCGGCCATTATGGAACAGGCTGAGGCTGTATGTGACTTTCCGCTACGTAAGCTGTGCCTTGAAGGGCCGATAGAGGAACTGGCCAGGGCCATTCATCTGCAGCCAGCCATTACCGTTACCAATCTTGTCTGCTGGCAGGCCTTGCAGAAGGCCTGGGAAGGGAAGGTTGCAACCAGTTGTTTTGCCGGGCATAGTCTGGGTGAATATTCGGCACTTTGTGCTGCCGGGGTGCTCAGCATCCAGGATACCATGCGTCTGGTGGCCAGGCGCGGCATGTTGATGGAACGCGAAGGACAGAAACATCCAGGGGCCATGCGGGCCGTGCTTGGTTTACATATCGCTGAGATTGAAGAGATTGTTGGGCAGTGTGCGGGGGCGGGTGTTGCCACCGTCGCTAATCATAATACCGAACAGCAGATTGTGATTTCAGGAGAGGTGGCGGCGCTCGATGCCATCGGGGCTATTGCCGCGGCGCGGGGGGCAAAGATTATTCCCCTGGCAGTCAGTGTAGCTAATCATAGTCCGCTGGTGGCTGATGCCGTTCCCGATTTTGCCGCTTTTATGGACGGAGTCGAATTTAATCGCCCGCGAACGCCGGTCTATTTTAATGTGTCGGCGACAGTGGAAGAGCAGCCAATTGTAATCAGAGAGATGATGGCCAGGCAGATTGCCTCCAGGGTCCGGTGGTTTGAGCTTATTCAGGCCATGATCGCCCAGGGGGTTGATACCTTTATCGAGGTGGGCCCCAAGACCGTGCTGAAAGGGATGATGCGTAAAATTGCCCCCAAAGGGTACGTCTATCAGGCCTTGCAGTTTGATAGCCCGGACAGTCTGGCCGCATGTCTTGAACAGATAGGGATGAATTGATTTTATCAGTATTAATATTAGGAGGTATCTATGATGCTAAAAAAAAGAATCACCTTTTTCTTGTCTCTGGCCCTCATGGTTCAGCCTGTCTGGGTTGCACAGGCTGATGAGGCGGAAGGAAATGTTGGTTTATCGATTGATGATGGGAGTGAAAGTTTTAATGAGTTCTTTGAACAAGGGGATGTAGCTGATCCTTTGGAGTCCATGAATCGGGCTTTCTTTGAGGTGAATGACAAACTCTATTTTTGGATCTTGAAACCCGTTAATACTGCCTATACAATGGTGGTTCCGCTTGATTTTCGTCAGTGTTTTGGTAATTTTTTTGATAATATTGCGGCCCCGATATGGGTGGTGAATAATCTGTTACAGGGCAAGTTTACTGGCGCCGGGATTGATCTTTCACGATTTTTGATCAATTCCACTGTGGGGGTTTTGGGGTTTGGCGATCCTGCCTTGCAGTCATTTGGGATTAAACCCAAGCCGGAAGATTTCGGCCAGACCTTGGGGACCTGGGGAGTAGGGGAAGGGCTTTATCTTTACCTGCCGCTTATCGGGCCATTGACTCTGCGTGATTCTGTCGGGTTTGCTGGTGATGCGTTAAGTCATCCTGTCACCTATGTCGGCAGTACTTATCTGGACGGGCTTGCCTATTATACTGCTGATAAAGTGAATCTATTGTCTCTGCATCCAGGGCTTTATGAAGAAATGAAAAGATATTCTCTTGATCCTTACATATCCATGCGGCAGGTGTACATTGAATACAGGCGGAACAAGGTGCTGGACAGGGAAGTAAAAAACCATATAATTGATGAGTTGTGATGAGGAGTTGTGTGTAAAAATGGTATTCAGAAATCTAAAGAAGATAAAAATTATGAAAAATATATATGCTCTGTTTGTACTGGTCTGTTGCTTCTGTATGTTTAACTCTTCTGCCTTTGCAGTTTCTGGGCCTACCGAGCAGTTAAAGCCCACATTAAAATCTTTGATAGAAATCTTGCTTGATCCCTCTTTGAAGGGAGAAGCGCATAAGGTGGAGCGACGTGCCAAGATTATGGGGCATGTGACCCAAGGGTTTGATTTTCGCGAGATGTCTCAGCGGGTAGTCGGGAAGGAGTGGAAAAGTCTGTCGCAAGAAAAGCAGGATCATTTCCAGGTGCTTTTTACCAAACTTCTTGAGAATGCCTATATCGGTAAGTTTGAGAGTTATTCAGGCCAGGAGATTCAATATACAGGGGAGCGGGTGAAGGGTGACAGGGCGATTGTCTCTACCCAAATTGAGAACAATGGCCAGTTGATGCCTGTTGATTATATTATGACAAAAAAAGAAGATCGGTGGATGGTGTACGATATCAATATCGAAGGGGTGAGTCTGGTTCGTAATTATATGGAACAGTTCCAATCTATCCTCCGTCGGGACAAGTTTGACGGGCTGGTCAAACTTCTGGAGGAAAAAAATAGTACCTTTGAGTAAGCAGGTTCTCTTGAGATAGCATTAAGGGAGAGAAGAGAAAAACTACAAAGTGTGGACTGTTGCTTTTTTTCCTCGCCATTCTTGCAAAAATTGTTTATTTTCTTTTTTTTTATGCGCATCTATTCGGGTGTGTTTTTTTAGGTTCAGTAGCCTGTAGTGAATAAAAAGATGTCCGCTGTTGCGCTTGCGACAAAAAACAGAGCGTACCGATTTTGCGTGAAAGTCTAGCAGGTTATTTGTTGAAACAAGTGGAAGATTATTCAAATTTACCCTGAAAAACAGGTTTCGTTTTTTATTGGAGGATATTATGGCATTACCCAAGAGGCGACATTCTCACTCTCGTACCCGTAAAAGAAGGTCGCATGACGCCCTGAGTGCGCCAGGTATGGCTACCTGTGCCGAGTGTGGTGCGCCAAAACAGCCACATCGTCTTTGTCCAAGTTGTGGCAAATACAAAGGGCGTACTGTTGTTAGCCTTGATGTTGATATAGAATAGGACATAATCGTGCGGATTGCCCTGGATGCCATGGGCGGAGACCATGGTCCCGAGGAACTGATTGGCGGGGCATTGCTTGCGGTAAAACAAACAGGTCTGGACGTAACCCTGGTTGGAAATCAGCAGATTTTGCAGGCCCATCTTGACCGGTTGGGGTCTGGCGACGCTGGGTTGTCACATATCCAGATTGTCCATGCCGCAGAGGTGGTGGAGATGGGTGAATCACCTGTTGACGCTATCCGCAAGAAAAAAGATGCCTCGGTTTTGGTAGCCTTTGAACTGGTGCGCCAAGGGCAGGCTGATGCCGCCGTCAGTGCCGGTAACTCCGGGGCAACGATGGCCGCTGCTGTGCGCAAGCTTGGCCGGATGGAACATGTGTCCAGGCCAGGAATTGCCAGTATCTTTCCTACCTTGAAGAAGCCGGTTGTTATGATGGATGTTGGGGCAAATGTAGATTGTCGTCCCCAGCATCTTTTTCAATTTGCGGTTATGGCTTCTGCCTTTTCTCATATATTTGATATAGATCATCCACGAGTTGGTATCCTCAGCATTGGCGAAGAAGTTGGGAAAGGGAATATCCTTGTCAAGGAGACTTACGGCCGACTTGCCGCCAGTTCCTTGAATTTTGTGGGAAACGTTGAGGGGCGTGATGTGTTTCAAGGTGATGTCGATGTTGTTGTCTGTGATGGTTTTGTCGGAAATATCTGTTTGAAGATCAGTGAAGGACTTGCCGAGGCTGCTATGCAGATGTTAAAAGACGAAATCATGAAATCAACTGTTGCTAAGATCGGGTATTTTCTTGCCCGTCCCGCCTTTCGTTCATTTGCCAAACGTGTGGATTATGCAGAATATGGTGGCGCGCCTCTTTTGGGTGTCAATGGCATTGGTATTATCTGTCATGGTAACTCCAGTGCTGAGGCGATCAAGAATGCAATCCTTGAAGCTGCCAAGATGGTAGAAAAACAAGTAAATCAAAGAATAGCCGCAGGCCTTGCCCTGAGCGCTCAGGACGAGGAGATTGTGGTCTGATGGGCATCGCGATTCTGGGAACAGGGGCCTATCTGCCTGAACGGGTTGTAACCAATCAGGATCTGGAAAAAATTGTTGATACCACTGATGAGTGGATACGGACCAGAACCGGGATCAGTACGCGTCATATTGGCGGACAGGGCGATGAGACGTACTTGCTTGCGGCCAGAGCGGCGGCGAATGCCCTGCAGATGGCTGAGGTTTCTGCCGGTGAAATTGATCTTATTATCGTTGCGACCATTTCTTCTCATATGCTGATGCCTTCTTGTGCCTGTTTCGTGCAGAAGGAACTGGGCGCCAACCGGGCCTTTGCTTTCGATATCAACGCTGCTTGCTCAGGATTTGTTTATGCCCTTGATCTGGCTGATAAGTATATTCAGGCTGATCCGAGTAAGAAGATTCTGGTGATAGGGGCGGAAGCTCTGTCCAGTCGTACGAACTGGGAAGATCGAAACACCTGTATCCTTTTTGGTGATGGAGCCGGAGCTGTTATCCTTGGGTATGTCGAGGGGAGTCGCGGAATAATGGGATCCAAGTTGTTTTCAGACGGAAAGCTGTGGAGTTTGCTCCATATGCATACTGCTCCCAGTTGTAATCCCGAACTGTTACAGTCCGGCAATCCAGGTGTTCATATCGTTATGGAAGGCCGTGAGGTCTTCAAATATGCGGTTAAGGCCATGGAAGAGGCCATTCTGGCGCTTCTGGAACAAGAGCAGGTTGTGCTTGACGCCATTAAATTGATCATTCCGCATCAGGCTAATATCCGTATCCTGAATAACCTGGTTGAACGTCTCGGGATAAGCGCAGAAAAGGTTTTCATAAATGTGCAAAAATATGGTAATACCTCGGCTGCTTCTATTCCTATTGCCCTTGATGAGGCAAATCGGGATTCCAGGGTAGAAGCTGGTGATATTGTTTTGCTTTGTTCCTTCGGTGGCGGTTTTACCTGGGGAGCAACTTTAATTAGGTGGTAAGCGTTCTTAACGGCTTCTAACGAGGAGACAAGATTGGACTATTTTTTATCAGAAGAACAAGCGATGATAGTGGAGATAGCCCGTCAGATCACGGATGAGCGTATTATCCCGCATCGGGCTGAACTTGATGAGAAGGATGAATTTCCGCGGGCAATCCTCAATGAGATGGCTCGGGCTGATCTCTTCGGAGTCCCTATCCCTGAAGAATATGGCGGTTTTGGAGGAGGATGTTTTGACATCGTCCTTGCCCTCGAACAACTGGGGCGTGGCTGTATTGGAGTGGGTACTGCCTTTGCCGCCAGTTCTCTTGGTGTCTATCCTGTTCTTATTGCCGGCTCTCAAGAGATGCGTGAGAAATATCTCCCGGATGTGGCTTCCGGCAAGAAATTTGCCGGATTTGGTTTGACCGAGGCCAATGCCGGCTCTGATGCCTCGGGCATTCAGACAACAGCGGTGCTTGATGGCGATGAGTGGGTGCTGAATGGCACGAAACAATGGATTACCAACGGCGGTGAGGCCCAGATCTATACGGTTGTTGCCATCACCGATCGAAGTAGGGGGGCACGGGGTGCGTCCATTCTGGTGGTGGAGGAGGGAGACCCTGGTTTCAGTTGTGGACCGAAAGAAAAAAAGATGGGGATTAGGGCATCAGCCACCACCGAGCTCATTTTTAAAGATTGTCGAATCCCGAAAGATCGATTGATCGGTCGGAAGGGAACTGGCTTTATCACCGTCATGAAGACCCTTGATTCTTCAAGGCCGGGGATCGCCGCATTGGGTCTGGGCTTGGCGCAGGGCGCTCTTGACGAGGCTGCCAGTTATGCCAAGCAGCGTGTCCAGTTTGGCAAACCCATCATGGCCTTTCAGGCGGTTCAGCATATGCTTGCCGACATGGCCATTCAACTTGAGGCGGCGCGGGCCCTGGTTTATGGTGCGGCCAGGCACATTGATGCCCATCCCAATGATATGTCCAAGGTTTCTTCCATGTGTAAGGTCTTTGCCACGGATATGGCCATGAAGGTTGCCATTGACGCAGTGCAGGTGATGGGTGGGTATGGCTATATGCGTGAGTATCCCGTGGAGAAGATGATGCGGGATGCCAAGATCCTGCAGATTTATGAGGGTACTAATCAGATTCAGCGCAATGTGGTTGGACAGGAATTGAACAAGGAATATGCCCGCGCCTGAACGGTCGGCTAAATAGATGCTATGAAGATCATTGTCTGTATTAAACAGGTGCCTGATGCCAAGGATGTTCGGCTGGATCCCAAGACCAATACCCTGGCCCGGGAAGGTGTGCAGTCGATCATGAATCCGTATGATCAGCATGCGGTGGAAGAGGCGGTGCGTTTAAAAGAGTTACTGGGTGGTGAAGTCACGGTCTTGAGTATGGGGCCGCCCCAGGCGGAAGAAGTTCTCCGCCAGGCTATATCCTGCGGCGCTGATCATGCGGTGCTGGTTTCTGATCGGGCCTTTGCCGGCGCGGATACCTGGGCAACTTCCTATACCCTGGCCAAGGCGGTGAATGTTATTGGCTCCTTTGATCTTCTCTTGTGTGGGAAACAGGCAATTGACGGTGATACGGCCCAGGTCGGTCCAGGGCTCGCCATGCGTCTGCAGATCCCTTATGTGACCTGTGTGCAGAAGGTGCGCCAGGCTACCGATTCCGGGCTGATTCTGGAACGGATGATGGATGATGGCTATGATGTCCTGGCTGTTGATTTTCCGGCCTTGCTGACGGTGGTGAAAGATATTAATGAGCCTCGGGTTCCATCACTGAAAGGGAAGATGCGGGCAAAAAAGGTGGAAATCAGGAGATTGAGCGCGGCTGATATTGGTGCTGATCCTGCATGTATCGGTCTTCCTGGCTCTCCAACCCAGGTTGTCAAGGTCTTTCCACCGGAAGCACGGTGCAAGCGGGCTGTGTTTACCGGAGATCTGGATGAGCAGATTGGCCAGCTTGTGGATAGTTTACAACCATATCTATAATATTGGCGGGAGAAAACGGAATGTTGATTATAGATACAGAACTGTGCATCGGTTGTGGCGTGTGTGAGAGCAGTTGCCCTTTTGGTGTCATTGCGGTTGTGGATGGTTGGGCAGTGGTGGGTGATGGTTGTACGCTCTGCGGAACGTGTGTGGATGGTTGTGATCCTGGGGCCATTTCGATTGAAGGGGCTGGAAAGGATACTGCGCCGCTTGATCTTGCGAGCTGGTCTGGGGTCTGGGTCTATGGTGAATTCAGGAGAGGAGCCTTGGCTCCGGTGTCTCTTGAATTATTAGGGATAGGGCGCAAGCTGGCCGATATCCGAAACGTGCCACTGTCAGCCGTCCTGATAGGATCTCGAACTGGAGAAGCGGCCAGACAACTTATTGCCCATGGGGCCGATACAGTGTACCGGATTGATGATCCGGCGCTTGCCCATTTTACCGATGAGGCATATGGCGCGATCCTGACCTCTCTTATCAGGCAACATAAACCGGAGATCGTCCTTGCCGGGGCGACTGCCATTGGCCGTTCCTTTATTCCGGGTGTTGCTACAACCCTCGGTGCTGGACTTACTGCTGATTGTACCCAGCTTGCCATCCGCGACGAGGATGGCGCGTTGCTGCAGACCAGGCCTGCCTTTGGCGGCAATATCATGGCGACCATTGTCTGTCCGAACACCAGGCCGCAGATGTCCACAGTGCGCCCCAAGGTCATGCAGGCCCTTGCCTTTGATGGTGAACGGCAGGGGATGATCGTTGAGGTGAAACCTACGGCTGCGCAACTTGTAACCCGGGTACGGGTCATTGAATCCGTGGTCTCGGAACAGGATAATGTGAATATTCAGGAAGCTGACATCCTGGTTGCTGGAGGACGTGGATTGGACAGCGCCCAGGGGTTTACGCTGATGCGCGAGCTTGCGGCCTCTCTTGGCGGTGCGGTTGCGGCCACACGGGCGGTGGTAGATGCCGGATGGATCAGTTATCCTCATCAGGTCGGGCAGACTGGTAAGACCGTGGCTCCAAAACTGTACATTGCCTGTGGTATCTCCGGGGCAGTGCAGCATGTGGCTGGCATGCAGTCAGCAGAGACCATTGTTGCCATTAACCGGGATAAAAATGCTCCTATCTTTGATGTGGCTGATTTTGGCTTGGTGGGAGATCTGTTTGAGATTGTGCCCAAGCTTCTTAGGCAGATTGAGGAGCGGCGCAAGTCATGAGTCTGAGAGGAAAAATAGCGCTTGTTACTGGTGGAAGTCGTGGCATAGGGCGGGCCATATGTCAACGTATCAGCTCTATGGGCGCTCATGTGTACATTAATTATGTGTCAAATCCCGCAGCTGCCGAAGAAACCAAAGAGATGATTCAGGGAGCGGGTGGGCGCGCGGATATCATCTGTTTTGATGTGGCAGATGGGGAACAGGTGCAGGTCGCCTTCAAGCAGATAGTTGCTGAGTCCGGATCTCTTGATGTCCTGGTCAATAATGCCGGGATAACCCGGGATGGCTTGATGGCCAGAATGAAGGAGTCCGATTGGGATATGGTGCTTGATACCAATCTGAAAGGCGCCTTTCTCTGCGCCAAGGCTGCCTCGCGTGGTATGATGAAAAATAAATGGGGACGGATTGTCAATATCACGTCAGTCATCGGTTTTTCCGGAAATGCCGGCCAGATCAATTATGCCTCGGCCAAGGCAGGACTTGTGGGTTTGACCAAGTCAATGGCCAGGGAGTTTGCCTCTCGGAATATCACGGTGAATGGGGTTGCTCCTGGGTATATTGTGACTGATATGACCAGTTCTTTGTCTGAGGAAATTCAGGAAAAGATCAGGGGGGAGATTCCCCTGGCCGCTTTGGGAACCCCTGAAGATGTGGCCGGGGCCGTTGCGTATCTGCTTGGTGATGATGGTCGTTATGTGACAGGACAGGTATTGCATGTGAATGGTGGTATGTATATGTAATGTTTCACATTGTTTTTTTTGATTGTGATGTTTTATTGCTCTGTTATTGCTGTAACTTTTTTGTTTTTATTAATGTATTAAAAAATGGGAGAAAGAAAATGGCTATAGATCAACAGATGGTTGATATTATTGTTGAGCAGTTGAGTGTGGAAAAAGATAAAGTGGTTCCAAATGCCTCATTTGTAGATGATCTTGGCGCTGACTCTCTGGATCTTGTTGAACTGATTATGGCCATGGAGGAGGAATTTGATGTTGAGATTCCTGATGAAGAGGCTGAGAAGATTAATACTGTCCAAAATGCCATTGATTATATAAATAAGCTTAAATAAGCTGGGAAAAAGGGGCTTTCGTGGAACATGAGAGCCTCTTGTGTCTGTGAGAAACGAATCTATTGGCCTGATGGGGAGTTTACATGGCAAAGCGTAGAGTTGTCGTTACAGGAATTGGCTTGGTAACGCCGCTTGGCACTGGGACACAAAAAACCTGGGGAAATATCTGTGCCGGAACCAGTGGTGTCGGCCTTATTACCCGCTTTGATACCAGTGATTATGCGGTAAAGATTGCAGCAGAGGTAAAGGACTTTCAGGTAGAAGATTTTATTGAAAAAAAACTTGTTAAGCATCTTGACCTTTATGTGCAGTATGCCATTGCTGCTGCCAAGCTGGCATTTGAAGACAGTGGCGCCAGTATTGATGAAACCAATTGTCAGCGGGTAGGTGTTATTACCGGTTGTGGTATGGGGGGGCTTCCCACCATTGAGCAGAATCATGTGAGCTGTCTTGAACGTGGTTCAAGGAAGATCTCACCTTTTTTTATTCCCATGGCCATTCCTAATATGCCGTCTGGTCATATCTCTATGCAACTTGGTGCAAAAGGGCCTAATCTTGCCCTTTCAACTGCCTGTGCTGCAGGGACCCATGCCGTTGGCGAGGCCTATCGCTCCATTGTTTATGGTAGCTGTGATATGGTGATTACTGGTGGCTCCGAGGCCGTGATCTGTCCTCTTGGGGTTGGTGGATTTAGCGCTATGAAGGCGCTTTCCACACGCAATGACGCGCCAACGCAGGCATCCAGGCCTTTTGATAAAAATCGTGATGGGTTTGTTATGTCTGAGGGAGCAGGGATGCTCATTATTGAAGAGTTGGAACATGCCGTCAAACGTGGCGCCATGATCTACGCGGAAATAACTGGTTATGGCGCCAGCAGTGATGCCTATCATATCGCCGCCCCGCCTGAGGACGGTGAAGGCGCGGCACGCTGTTTGCGCCTGGCCTTGCAGGATGCTGGTTTAACCCCTGAAGATATCGATTATATCAATGCCCATGGGACGTCTACCCCGTTAAATGATCGTTGTGAAACCCTGGCCATTAAAACTGTCTTCGGCGATCACGCCCGGAGGCTTGCCATCAGTTCAACAAAATCAATGACCGGTCATATGCTTGGGGCTGCTGGTGGGATTGAGGCGGCCTTTACTGCCTTAAGTATTCGGGACCAGATTGCCCCGCCGACGATAAATTTGCAAGAGGCCAGTCCTGAGTGTGATCTTGATTATGTACCGAATCAGGCCAGGAAAATGGAGATCCGTGCTGCAGTATCCAATTCATTTGGTTTTGGCGGCACTAATGGTGTTGTCGTCATGCAGCGTTATAATGATTGAAAAATACTCAAGGGAATGACCTCGCACTGGAGATTGATGTGAAGATAGTAATTGGCGCTGATCATGGTGGTTTTCACTTGAAGGAAATGGTCGGATTACTGGTGACTGAATTGGGGCATGAAGTTCAGGATATAGGTTGTTATTCCACTGCCTCCGTTGATTATCCTGACATAGCCAGGCTGGTCTGTGAAAAAGTGGACGCAGGTACCGTGGATCGTGGTATCCTGATCTGCGGGACAGGGCTTGGCATGTCTATGGCTGCCAACAGATATGCGCAAGTGCGTGCTGCGCTCTGTCATGATCACTATACTGCCCGTATGAGCCGTGAACATAACAATGCCAATGTGCTTTGTATGGGTGAACGGGTTATTGGCCCTGGCGTTGCTGAGGATATTGTTCGTACCTGGCTGGCCGTGGAGTTTAGTGGTGGTCGCCACTTGGGGCGTATTGAGCTGTTCAGTAAATGTTGAAGCAGGCAGTTTGGGAATAACGTATAAGGACCGGCATTGTGAATATGAAATGCCGGTTTTTTTTTAGGAGCTGTTACGGAATAATCATTCCGTTCCTGACCATCTCATTACGACGGTCGCAGTCTCGTCTTCGTCTCGCTTGCCTGGTATAGGGTTGCTCGCTCCAGGGATCGCCCCGGCGGAAAAGCGATTGGTTCCCTTATGCTGTTTTTGCCATTTAGATGATGGTATTATTTTGTCACAACGGCTTAGTCTATCCATGAGAAGAAATCTGGTTGGTTGCCAACTGGAAAAGCAAAAGGTGATTCTGCTATGAATGCATTGCAAAAAACAGATCCTGAGGTTTACAAGAGTATCAAGCTTGAATATGAGCGTCAAAATAATCAGTTGGAACTGATTGCCTCTGAAAACATAGCATCCCAGGCAGTTCTTGAGGCCCAAGGCTCGATTTTTACCAATAAATACGCAGAGGGGTATCCGCAGAAACGATACTACGGTGGTTGTGATTTCGCCGATCAGGTGGAGACCTTGGCTATTTCCCGAGCCAAAGAAATATTTGGCGCTGAGTATGCCAATGTCCAGCCTCATTCAGGATCGCAGGCCAATATGGCCGTCTATTTTGCTACCCTGAAACCAGGGGACAAGGTGCTGGGAATGGACCTTGCCCATGGTGGTCATCTGACCCATGGCAGCGGGGTTAATTTTTCAGGGCAGTTGTTTGATTTTGTTTCCTATGGTGTTGAGCGTGACACGGAACGAATCGACATGGAAAAAGTTGAACGTTTTGCTTTTGAAAACAAGCCCAAAATGATAGTAGCCGGAGCCAGTGCTTATCCACGATTTATCGATTTTGCCGGATTCAGGAGAATAGCCGATGAGATCGGTGCCCTGTTTATGGTGGATATGGCCCATATAGCTGGTCTTGTTGCCGCTGGTGTGCATCCATCTCCTGTTCCGTATGCGGATTTCGTCACGACAACGACCCATAAGACCTTGCGTGGTCCAAGGGGCGGGCTGATCCTGGCACGAGAAAAATGGGGAAAGGCCCTGAATAGTCATATCTTCCCTGGGATACAGGGTGGGCCTTTAATGCATGTCATAGCTGCCAAGGCCGTTGGTTTCAAGGAGGCGATGAGTGAGGAGTTTAAGGCATATCAGGTTCAGGTAGTGGAAAATGCCAAGGCCCTTGCCGCAGGCTTGATTGCCAAAAACTTCAGATTGGTCTCTGGCGGGACCGATAACCATCTTTTTCTGGTAGATTTGAGCAATAAGGATATTACCGGGAAAGAGGCTGAGGAGCTTCTTGAGCAGGGGGGCATGACAGTGAATAAAAATGCGATTCCCTTTGACACCAAGTCCCGGTTTGTGACGAGCGGGGTGCGTATTGGAACACCTACAGTTACCACCAGGGGACTAAAGGTTGCGGAAATGTTGCGCATTGCTGATTGGATTGAGCGTGTTATCACTAAACGTGATCAACAGACCATCGCCCAGGTACGTCAGGAAGTACGGGAACTGTGCGCCAAATTTCCTCTTTCCGCCATTGTTGATCCAGTATTATAAACCGGAGAAAGCATGAAGTGTCCCTATTGTGGCTATCTTGATAACAAGGTTATTGACTCTCGCTTGAATAAGGAAAGTACTATCACCAGGCGGCGTCGTTCTTGTCTGGCCTGTAACCAGCGTTTTACCACCTATGAGCGGCTGGAAGTGATGATGCCTGTCCTGGTGAAAAAAGATGGGCGTCGTGAGGCATGGGATCGTCAAAAAATGGTTGTCGGCCTTGAAAAGGCCTGCGAAAAAAGGCCGGTAAGCTATGACGACATTGATGCCTTTGTCGATGAAATTGAAAAAAGACTTCAAGATCTGGGGTTAAAAGAGGTTTCTTCGCAAATTATTGGTGAGTGGGTGATGGAGGCACTGCCTGAACTTGATGAGGTCGCCTATGTCCGTTTTGCCTCAGTGTATCGTCAGTTTAAAGATGTCAGTCAGTTTGTGGATGAGTTGAAAACCCTGCTTGATGCCAGAGATAGCAAAGAGGCATAAGTGTTGCCATCTGAAAAAGATCACTATTATATGCGTCTGGCTTTAAGGGAGGCGCGCAAAGGCATGGGGCGTACCTCTCCCAATCCCTGCGTGGGGGCGGTTATCGTCCGTGATCAGGAAATTGTCGGCACGGGTTATCATAAAAAGGCAGGGACACCGCATGCAGAAATACATGCCTTGCGCCAGGCTGGAGCATTGGCTGCTGGTGCCACTCTGTATGTGACTCTTGAGCCTTGTAATCATACCGGACGGACCCCCCCATGCACCAAGGCGATAGCTACCAGTGGTATCAGACGGGTGGTAGTTGGGATGCAGGATCCTAACCCTCTGGTTGATGGTGGCGGCAACAGCTATCTGCAAGATCAGGGAATTGAAGTGGTAAGCGGGGTGCTTGAGGCTGAATGTCGGGCCCAGAACCGTCCTTTTCTTAAATATGTTACTCAATCCTTGCCTTGGGTTGTGATGAAGGCGGGGATGAGTCTTGATGGACGCATCAGTTACCAGCCGGATCAAAGTGGCCAGATGACAGGGGCTGCCTCATTGCGGAAGGTTCATCGATTGCGTGATCGCGTAGACGCGATCCTGGTGGGAAATGCTACCGTGCTGGTGGATGACCCAGCCCTTACTACTCGCCTGCCGCATGGCAGTGGACGGGATCCTGTCCGGATTGTTCTGGATACCCATTTGCAGATTCCTGAGTCTGCCAGACTCCTTCATCTTGATTCTTCAGCTCTCACCTGGATTTTTTGTGGAACAGAAGTGAGCCTTGAAAAAATGGAACGGATTAGAAAAGCAGGGAATGTTGTTATCTATCAGGTGGAATGCGGTGCTGATGGCAGGATCGATCTTCTTCAGATGCTAAAGATCCTTGTTAGTAAGGGGATTACCTCGGTGCTTGTTGAAGGGGGAGCAACTATTCATAGTGCTTTTTTAAGAGAGCAATTGGTTGATCATGTGAATCTTTTTATTGCCCCAATCTTTGCTGGTAATTCTGGCGTTTCGGTTATTGAGGGACTCAATATTCTTGGCGGCGAAGATGTAATCCGTCTGCATAATGTCTGTTACAGACGTCTTGGGCAGGATATGATGGTTGCTGGTGATGTCGTATATGGTAACTTTCTGAAATCATAGTATATCTTATCCTATATTCCTTTCTGTTGTTTTTAGCTTATTTTTCTCATACTTCCCTTTATAGTCCATTTTTCTGCGTCCAGGCGTTTTCGCAACTTTCTAAATCTGGAAATGTCACGGTAAGATACACCTCATCTTTTTCAAAATTAAGACTATGGGTGAGCTCACAGTTGTCAGGTAAATTGAGCCTTCTCACTTTGTCTTTAAAGACGTGTTCGGCGTCACTACTCCTAGGGTACAATTCTTTTTGCAGGAGTTCAAGAAGGGTGTGGGTCTTTTGCGGTGGGTTCATCTCTTGATGCTCTACTATCTGTTTGAAGTCTTGTTCTTGAAAGAGAGCTGAAATTGTTTTTTGTGAACGATTGGCTATGTCACGACTGAGTGTCAATATCCTTTTTTGTTTTCCTGTGCCTGGTTGCAGGAGCTCAAAGAGGGATGAGAGGCAGAATCTATCCTCTGGCGGCAGGGTCAGAAGTTCAAAGGCAATTTTGTCGATGATGAGGCCATGATGAATCTGTCGTTGTATTGTCTCTCCCAGTGCTAAGAGATTGACGAGTTGTTGGATGAGAGAGGTCTGTTTTTTATATCCCAGGCGCGGAAGAAAAAAATTTGTCACCTCTTTTTCGTCCATTTTATCCAGGCAATATTTGAGAAAAAGGGCAATTTCTATTGGAGAAAGTGGTCCATTAAGCTGCTGATCGGTCAAAATATAGAGAAGAAAAGTATATGGATCGAGCGCAGGTTGGATAATTAGGCAGGGACAGCTTGTTTGCTTGAAGTAATGTTTGAGGGCATAGAGACGTTTGCGCCCACAGATAAGGTTAAAAGTCCCATCCTGTTCCTGTTGAACAATGGGGGGATGGAGGATCCCCATTTCTGTAAATGACTGGTGGAGTGCTGGTGAGGGTATGTCATCCAGAAAAGGATGGATGCTCCAGTGTGGAGTGGTGTTGACTGAACTCAGCGGGATGTTTTTTAATGAAGGTTGGGTGGACATGGACAAGAACCGAGTGCTTGCAGAAAAAAAGGATATGGAGTTTGGATAGAATTCTGAAAAGTATGAGGTGTTCAGGGCTGCAAGAGTTTGTGGCTGATCCAGCCCTGAAGAAAGAGAAAGAACAGAGCAGGTAGTTGTTATAGACCTCAATATTCTTAAGAATTATTTATTTTGTCACGAAGAATTCCGGAGGGCTTAAAGGTGATCACCCTCCGTGCATCAAGAGTCAGTTCGTCTCCGGTTTGAGGATTGCGACCTCTTCTTGAGTTTTTGTCTTTTACATTAAACTTTCCAAAACCGCTCAGGAGGAGATCGGAGCCATTGATCAGGGTGTTTTTTGAGATTCGCAGAAAAGCCTCTATTGACTCTGTTGCCTGGGTCTTACTGAGAGTGGGATGAGTTTTATAAATTTGTTGAACTAATTCTGCCTTAGTAAGTGTCATGTTATTCTCCGTTAATAATAAAAAACAAGTTTATAAAAAACTCTTAAAATAAAACCTGATAATGAAAAATCAAAGTCGGCACGTTTGATTGAAGTCTGTTTTTGATGGTTAACTACCAGAAACTACTGATGCCATTGAGAAGATAGGCAGGTACATGGCAATGACAATGCCACCTATCATTCCCCCTAAAAAGACCATCATGAATGGTTCAATCATGGATGTAAGATTGCTTACGGCCTGATCTACTTCATCGTCATAAAAATCGGCAATTTTGGCAAGCATTGTATCCAAGGCACCAACGGATTCGCCAACATTAATCATCTGTACCACCATATTTGGAAAAACGCCACTTTCTTCAAGGGGTTCGGCAATGGGGCGACCTTCGCTGATACTGTCCGCGATTCTGAAAACAGCCCCCTCAATAACTTTGTTACCAGAAGTTTTGGCTACTACTTGAAGTGCGTCAAGGATTGGCACGCCACTCTGGAGCATGGTACTCAGTGTCCTTGTAAATTTGGCAACAGCCACTTTTCTGATTAAGGGTCCGACAATGGGTGCTCGCAAAAGCATGGCATCAATTCTATAGCGACCTTTTTCTGTATGGTATATTTTTTTTATAATAAATACAATGGCGAATATCCCCATGATAATGTAGATAAAATTTGATTTTACAAAATTACTCATACTGACAACAATTTGTGTGGGGATTGGCAGGGCGGCCCCCATACTGGAAAACATGTCCGAAAAAACGGGAATGACGAAGACGAGAATAACACCAAGGATAAGAAAAGAGATGGCAAGGCAGATTGCAGGATAGGTCATCGCCCCTTTTATCTTTTTTTTAAGAGCCATTGACTTTTCCTTGAACTCCGCCAGTCGTCCGAGAATGGTGTCGAGAATACCACCTGTCTCGCCAGCCTCAATCATGTTGGCAAAAAGATTGTCAAAGACTGTGGGGTGTTTTCTCATTGCATCGGCGATGGTGGTTCCGGTTTCGACATCTCTCTTGATGGCAGTAAGAACTGTTTTAAACGTTGGGTTCTCCTGCTGTTTTGCCAAAATCTCCAGGCTTTGGATGAGGGGGAGTCCCGCATCGATCATGGTGGATAGTTGTCTGGTAAAGATTACAAGATCCTTGCCAGTGACTGTTGGCTTAAAAAAAGAAATGTTTGCCAGCAGATCTTTGGGCTTCTCTTTTATATTGATATCCTGGATCCGCAGACGTTTGACATGGGCTAAGGCGGCAGCTTGATCTGGAGACTCTACTTCTCCTCTGCGTTTGACTCCTTGTGAATTTACACCCTTCCATACATAGACTGGCATACTTTATCCCTCTGTGATATTGATTCTGATTATATTGTGTGTAAAATTAAATAATTAAATGGCATCGATTCAAAGATAAGTTTTATTCTATCTCATGAAGTTGCTGAATACAAGGAAGTAGCGATAAGAGATTGTTTTTTTTTTATGGTTTTCTTGGCAAAAGTGATAGAAAAGGTGGTTGTTCGTCTCCTTGAAGGAGAGAAAAGAATGTTGAGTGTCTTCGATGTGGTGCAATTTTTTGCTGTTTTTTTTCTTGAGAAAAGTTGCGTGTTTTGTTAATATACTCTTCTTTTTATATGAATCATGGCTTGGTTTTAGGCTCCATGGGATAATGATGAGTTTTTCGCTTCAATAAACATGACATGATTGTAAAGTTGTTTGAGAAATCAGGAGGATAATATGCAAAATCAAGCTGTGAAAAGTTATAGTGAAAGAAATTTTAAATCTGTAATTGAACAATGTTCTGGATGTGAAAGAATTGTGGAAGAATCAGGGACACAATTTTGCAAGACTTATATGCAGCCAGAGGCTAAGTGGCGTCTTGGGATATGTAATTTTGCAACACATGCTAAACCGGAAATTAATATAGTCACTATTCGTGTCAATCCTTTGAAGGCTGCCAAGAGGGCATCTGCAAAAGGTAAAAAATAACGGTTTTTTTTAAAATAAAAAAAGCTCTTGTTCATGAAATGAACAAGAGCTTTTTTTTTGCTCTTTTTCTATCAATAGAAAATATTGATATACTTATTTGAGGTGATGGATGGATCGGAAATTACATCATTGATTGGACAGTGGATGTGGCAAAATCAACAAATTGTTGGGGAGCGACACCCATGATCACAATGATGAGCAGAAGAACAATGGATGTCATGTTAGTAAAGAGACCACTGACAATGTTGTCATTGTTGTCAGGATCTCCGCAGAAGGTGACACGAACCACAGAGAGATAATAGAAAATGGCAATTGCGGTATTAATTGCAGCAAGGATGACCAGAAGAAGATAGCCTTGTTTCAATGCGCCAGCAAGCAGCATGAATTTACCCATGAAGCCAACAAACGGGGGAATGCCGGCGAGTGCAAAAAGGGCCACCGTCAAGGTAAGCGCCAGCAATGGTGAACGTTTATGCAGCCCGCTTAAATCTTTGATCTGAACATTCTCACCATTGCTGGAAACGGAACAGATAACCAGGAAACAGGCCAGGTTCATCACCACATAACCAATAATATAGTAGAGGGCATTGGCATACCCACTGATTTGAAAGGTTAATATACCAAGGAGAACAAATCCTGCATGGGCTATGCCTGAAAATCCAAGCATACGTTTGATATCGGTCTGGACAAGGGCTGACAGGTTACCATAAAACATGGAAAGAACTGCACATACCATCAGGATGTTGACAATGATCTGTCCTTCACCGTTTACCATACTGACAAGGCGGATCAGCAAGGCAACTGCGGCCAGTTTGGGGACGGAGGCAATAAAGGCAGTAGTCTCGTTGGAGGCGCCTTCATAGACATCTGGTACCCAGAAATGAAAAGGAAAGAGGGCAAGTTTATAGAAGAAACCTGCCAGTACCATCATGATAGCCACGATTGCTGCTGGTTGATTGTATATATGTGAAAGTTTTTCCATGACCACAGCAAGCTGAGTCGATCCAGTCAAGCCAAACATATAGCTCATGCCAAAGAGCATGAACCCGGTTGCGGTGACACCAAAAAGCAGGTATTTGATGCCGGCTTCCATCTGAGAATGATAGTTACCGGAGTCATTCCGCATGGGAACCATGATATAGACGGCAAAGGAAGAGAGTTCCATAGCCACAAAAATAGCCAGAAGCTCAACGCTTGAGACCAGCATCATGAGTCCGAGGACGCTGATAAACAGAAAAAGATAGTACTCGGGATGAACAGAATTTTTTATATCTTTCAGTTTGCGTCCCAGGATAAGGACAACAAGCATAGCACCGGCAATCAAGGTCTTGAAGACCTGGGAGTAAAGGTCAATCTTGTAGGCGTCATAAAACAGGCTCCCTTTCTGGCTAAAGCTGAAAAGCGTTGCCGCAAATACTGCTACTCCCAGACCAAGGGCAATCGTTTTCATTTTGTCAGCGTCAGACTTTCCCAGACTGACCAGGAAGATGACAAGAGCCGCTCCTAACAGTGTTAACTCAGGTAGAAATTGCATGTGTAGTACCTTTAGTAGGTCGTGATTTATAAAATGCGATTAATGAAGAATTAATTCTGCGGCAGCAACTGCCTGACCCTGATGTGCATGAAACTGCTCAAGGAGGTTTATAACACTGATGTGCATGAGATCAATAAAAGGCTGTGGCCCCAGTCCGATCCAGAAAACAAAAAAGAGGAAGGGACACAAAGTGATAATTTCACGCAGATTCAAATCCTTGAGCCAGGACTGGTCAGGATTATCTGTCCCTCCCCAGACAATCTTTTGAAGCATGCGCAACATGTAGGCTGCAGCAAGGACTGCACCAGGAATGGCAGCCAGGGCCAGGGGTATACTGTGCTTGAACGTTCCAGCCAGAATCATGAACTCCCCGACAAAGCTATTAGTTCCTGGAAAACCAAAAGATGAGAGGGAGAAAAAGGCAAGAAAGGTGACATAGATTGGCATGTACTTGCCAACACCGGTCGCGGAACGAAGTTCGCGACTGTGTGTCCTCTCGTAGATCATGCCGACGCAGAGGAACAGGGCACCAGTAGTAATACCGTGATTGATCATCTGCAGGATGGAACCTTCCATCCCTTCAAGGTTGAGGACAAAGATCCCCAGGGTGACAAATCCCATATGGCCAACAGAGGAATAGGCAATCAGCTTTTTCATGTCTTGCTGGGCCAGAGCGGTAAACCCGCCATAGATGATGCCGGCGATCGATAACCAGAGGACATAAGGCATGAGCAGCGTGGTGGCCTGTGGTGTTATGGGCAAGGCAAAGCGGAGGAAGCCATACGTCCCCATCTTCAAGAGAACGGAGGCCAGGATAACAGAACCGGCCGTTGGTGCTTCTACGTGCGCAGCGGGTAGCCATGTATGAAATGGAAACATGGGAACCTTGATGGCAAAGGCCAGAAAGAAGGCCAAAAAGAGATAGATCTGGGCGGAAAGTGAATAATTCTGCCACATCATATCCGGGATAAAAAAGGAATAATTATTCGTCTTGTAGAGCCAGATAATTCCAACCAGCAGCATGATGGAGCCAGCAAGGGTGTAGAGAAAAAATTTGATTGATGCGTAAATCTTTCGTGGACCACCCCAGATCCCGATGAGCAGGTACATGGGAATCAGCATGGCCTCCCAGAGGATGTAAAAGAGGACAAAATCCAAGGCCATGAAGACACCCAGCATGGCAGTTTCCATGATCAGCAGACAGATCATGAAGGCCTGAACGCGGGTTTTGATATAGCTCCATGATGCCAGGATACAGAGAGGCATGATCAAGGTTGTCAGCATCACCAGCAGGATGGAGATGCCATCCACTCCGATAACATACTGGATATTGAGTGAATTTATCCAGCTGCACTGTTCAACGAATTGAAACTTGGCTGATGTTTGGTCAAAGGCACTGACAAGCGGGATAGAGAGTATGGCGGTAAGAGTTGCGATCCCCAAGGCCCAATAGCGGGCAAAGTATTCATTCTGCACAAAGAACAATAATAAGGCTCCTGCCAAGGGCAAGAAAATCAGAGTGCTCAGAATATGTGGATAATTTGGATTTATAAGTAGTTGATCCATTCCCAGTGGTCCTCAAAAATCAGTGTTTTATAGCCAGACGTAAGCTACAAGAATAACGGCGGCAAATGTTACCGTAAAATATATTGTCTGCTGAATCTGACCGCGCTGGAGAACCAGACTGACGCGCCGACCAATGGCGCGTACGCAACGGGCCGATCCATCAACCACGCCGTCAATTCCATTCCAGTCAAACCATGACCAGAATTGTGCAGTGGTCATCAGTGTACTCAAACCGACAACTCTGTATGCTTTACTGAAGGCGGTATCAAACCACTGTATAGGGTTGGTAACCGTCCACAGAAAATACTGGCCGCCTTTCCGGTAGAACCAGTCCAGATCCAGACTAATGGTTTCTCTGGCTGTAATATATTTGCGCAGCAGAAAGAATCCCAAACCGGTAAGTGCCAGAATCTGCAGGGTCTCGCTCAGATGATAGGCCCCATAGGGATGATACGCAACCTCGGTGTTGGGGAGCATACCATAGAGAAAGGGAAGATAAGAGCCGATGAAGATGCATAAAAATGCAGCAACCGCCATGGCAAGCTGCATGTTCCATGAAGGATCAGCCGCCTTTTCCCAGGTCTCAGCAGAACATTTATTGTCACTGAAAAAGAGAAGATAAGGAAGCCTGAGGCCAGCCACCAGAAAGGTTCCCGCCGAGACCAGGGTTAAGAGAAATCCGGCCCAAAGGATATGTGATTCAAAGCTGGCCGTGATGATCATTGATTTGGAGACAAAACCTGAGAGAAAAGGAAAGGCGGAAACAGATATGCCACCGATCACCAGAAACACGAAAGTGGCGGGCATCTTTTTATAGAGTCCGCCCAGTTCGGTAAATTTGGATTTACCGGTGGTGTGGATGACTGCCCCTGCTGCCATGAACAGCAGACCTTTATAAAGGATATGAGCGAAGGCATGGGCGCAGGTGCCGTTGATTGCCAGGGCCGTGCCAATACCGACGCCGGTCACCATATAGCCAACCTGGGAGATAATCTCCCAAGCCAGGAGCTTGCGGACATCATTTTCCATGATCGCGTAAATGATGCCGTAGATGGCCATGACGACCCCGAGGACAATGAGCACATCAAATCCGGCACAGCTTCTGGCCAGGGTGTAGATAGCCGTCTTGGTGGTGAAGGCGCACATGAAGACGGAACCGGTAACGGTGGCCTTGCTGTAGGCATCGGGCAGCCAGGAATGCAGCGGAGGAACAGCGGCATTGAGCATCAGGCCAATCATGATCAGCCAGGTGTACAATTCCGGATTCTGGACATTTAACTGGACAAAGGAGAGATCACCGGTGGCCTGATATCTGAGGACAAAGCCCAGCAGAAGGATAACCCCGCCAAAGGTATGGACCAGAATATAACGATACCCGGCCGCCAGCGATTCAGGATCCTTTTTGAACCAGATCAGGAAGGTGGAGGCAAAAGCCATCATCTCCCAGAAAAGAAAAAGGACCACGAAATCACCGCAGTAGATGACGCCGAGTGAGCCTGCCACGTAAAACCAGGCCGCAATATGCTGCCATTCATCGTCCACATGCAAAGAGTAGATGGTACCGATAATGGCCATCAGTGACATGATAAAGCCAAAGATCATGGACAGGCGGTCAACACGGCCAAAAGTGAGCTCCCAATCCAGAAATTGAACTACACCATAAGTGCCGGGATGCTGGCTCAAATAGAGCACATCCAGAAAGGTCAACAAGGGAATCAGAAAAAGGTAGGGCTTTCTGAACGGTCCTCTGACCAAAGGCAAAAGAAGCGCCCCTATGATCATGATGAGGGCCGGATGGAAAAAATTAGTTGTCATAATAATCCTCCCGGGTCATGATCCCGCTTCTGCCGAGCAATCTTGCAATCATAATAACGACTGCACAGGAGCCAAGGCCAAATAAAGACCAGAATCCTGGTATCATCTTTTCAGCCCATGTGTGTGCATGGCTGGTGTCAACGGTCAGGCTCCAGATTACTATGAGGGCGATACCGCCATAGCAGCAATATTTAACCGTCTGTAACCGGTCTCGTAGATAATCGATAACATTGACAATCATCCTGTCACCACCTTAACAAATTGCATCATAAAATTTGGGAAGATACCAAGAAGGACAGAGACTGTACATGCAATAAGGATGGGGATCAGCATGGACAACGGTGCCTCTTTAATACCTTGGAACGTTTCACCTTCCGGACGTTTGCCGAAAAAGGCCTTAATGGTAATGGGTGCGAAATACCCGACATTGAGCATGGTGCTGGCGATAAGGATGAGCAAAATTCCGATCTGGTGGGCCTGAATGGATCCAACCAGCAGATTCCATTTAGTGACAAATCCGCCGACCGGTGGCGCGCCAATCATGGAGAGTGAGGCAATGGCAAAGGCCCCGAAGGTAAAGGGCATGGTCTTTCCCAGTCCTCCCATATCCGAGATATCTTTCTTGTGAGCGGCAATATAAATGGCACCGGCGCAAAAGAAGAGGGTGATCTTAGCGAATGCATGATTGACGATATGGATCAGGCCACCATCAATACCTGCCGGGGTGAGGAGCGCCACACCCATGATGATATAAGAAAGCTGGCTGATGGTTGAATAGGCCAGTCGTTCCTTGAGGTTGTTTTTGGACAGGGCAAGGACTGATGCCATGATCACGGTAAATCCGACAAAGTACGCTGTTGGAATTCCAAGGTTCAAGGCATGCATGGTATCCACCCCGAAGACATAGAGCATGACCCTGGTGGTGCAGAAGACACCAACTTTGACTACGGCCACGGCATGGAGCAGGGCAGAAACGGGAGTGGGTGCGACCATGGCACCTGGCAGCCAGTGATGAAAGGGCATGATCCCGTTTTTGGCAAAACCGAAGAGACAAAAAATGTAGAGCATGATCACCAGGCTATGGTTGACATCTGGCGGGAATATGCCGGTTGAGATATTGGGGGCAAAATCAAGGGTCCCCGTCAGGACATAGATCAGGATCAGGGCGGGCAACAGAAATGCCTTGGCGGTCGTGGTAAGATAGATAATGTATTTACGGGCGCCATTGTAGCCTTCTGCGTCCTGATGATGGGCAACCAGGGGGTAGGTGCAGATCGATACGATCTCGTAGAAGAGATAGAGGGTAAAAAGGTTGTCAGAGAAGGCAACCCCGATTGCGCCAAAGATCGACAGGGCGAAACAGGCATTGAACCGGGTCTGCGCATGTTCGTGGTGGGCTCGCATATATCCCATGGAGTAGAAGACGGCAATCGTCCACAGCGACGATGCCACCAGGGCAAAAATCATGGACATGGCGTCTGCCCGCAGGGTGACAGTAACTCCGGGCAGGATACTGAACATGTGGAAGATCAGGGTCTTGCCTGAAAGTACTGTCGGAATCATTGAGGCGACAAGTAGAAACAGGATGATTGAGGCAACCGATGAGACACCTTCCCTGATATTTTCATTTTTCCCCATAAACATGACACCCAGGGTGCCAATAAGCGGAACGAGGAGAGTTATGAGAAGTTTTACGGAACTGACCGTTGTTATATCCATGACAGATGTTCCTTTTCCTAACCTTTAAGTTCGACCAGATCTTCAGTGTCGATAGATTTATAGTTTCGATAAACTGCAATAACAATACTGAGACCAATGGCGGCCTCTGCTGCGGCAATGGCCATGATAAAAAGGGTAAATACCTGCCCTACGGTGGGGTCTGGTGCGGTAAACCTGTTAAAGGCCATAAAATTAATGGACGCAGCGGCCAGTATCAATTCTGAGGCAATAAGCATCCCGATGAGTGTTCGCCGGGTTACAAGCCCATAGATACCCATGCCAAATAACATGGCTGCCAGATATAGAAAGGTGTTGAGATTGTTGTACAGTGTAAGTAGAGACATTATTTGCTCCTCCCAGCACGGGCTAAGACCAGTGCCCCAATGATTGCAATCAGCAGGACAATGGATATGAGCTCAAAGACCATGGAATAACTGGTCAGAAGCTGGATTCCCATTTCTTTCATCGTCCCATCATTGACCTTGGGCAGAGAGGTGAATTTTGCTCTCATCGCCATAACGATCAATCCGATGGTGATCAGACCTGCGGTAATAAATCCCAGAGGTCCTGATAATGGTCCCGCCGGGCCATTTTTTTTGTTTTCTTCGGGGGCAGCGAGCATGATGGCAAAGGCGATGGTGATACAGACGGCCCCTACATAGATGAGCATCTGCATCATTGCCACAAAGGGAGAGTTCAGGAAATAATAGAGGGCAGCCACCCCGATAAAACAGACAATAAGTCCTGCTACCGCTCGTACCAGTCGTTCCGCGCAGCAGGAAATGATTCCACCAATGAGAGTTACTGCCATCATGACGAGAAATATCAGACCAGTCAGGCCGTCAGCGGTGAACAGCCCTGGCGCTTCTGTTATGGCCATGGAAGGGTTCATGCGTTTCTTTCCTCCAAGCGTTTAAGAAGATTAAAGTGAAAATCTTCCTTGCGGGTAGACGCAAGATTATATTCTTTTGAAAATTCTAATGCCCCAAAGCTGCAGTTTTCAACACATTGGCCGCACAGAGAGCATTTGGTGAAATCAAGTTCGTACTTACTCAAGACTTTTTTCTTTTTGACCTTGCCGTCAACCTCAATATCGACAGAAATAGAGCCAAGGGTGATACAGCTGGAAGGACAGGCGCGCTCGCACAATCCGCAGACGCCGCATTTGGGTTTCCCCTCCTCATCTGCTATGAGTTCGGTATGTCCACGAAATTTCGCCGACATCTTGATGGTTTGATAAGGGTATTGAACCGTTACGGTTGGTTTAAAAAATTCCCGAAAGGTTATACCCATACCAATGAGCAGGCTTTTACTGCCATAGAATATTTCGCTGAAATAACCGCCCATACTAGAACACCTTCAGTAATCCTGCAGTGAGCAGCAGGTTGAACAGGGATATAGGAATAAGTATTTTCCAGGACAGATTAAGCAGTCCGTAAATGGTGGTTCGGGGAAAGGTCCAGCGAATCCAGATAAAGGTGGCAATGAGGATGTATATTTTAAGCAGGAACCACCAGACACCAGGAAATATGCCAAAGGGACAATCCCAGCCGCCAAGGAAAAGAATAGTTGTCAGACTGGCGCCAACGACAATGTTTGCATATTCCCCCATAAAGAAGAGACCAAAACCCATACTGCCGTACTCGGTGTGGAAGCCGGCCACCAGCTCACTCTCGGCCTCGCCAAGATCAAAAGGGGCGCGATTGGTCTCTGCCAGGGAGCAGATAAAAAAGATGATAAAAGAGATAGGCATCAAGGGACTGTGCAGGGATGGAAAGATGTTCCAGTGCCAGAAACCGCCTGCTTGAGCCAGGCTGATTGTCTTAAGGTCCATGGAACCAGTGGCCATGACCACCGTAATAGCCGTGATCAGCATGGGGATCTCATAGGAGACATTTTGTGATACCGCCCTGACCGAGGCCATGACAGCATATTTGTTGCGAGATCCCCAACCGGCAAACAAGGTGGCCATGGCGCCCATGGAGGCAAAGGCGAAAATCATAAGGACGCCAATTTCCATGTTATGGGCAGCAATTCCTTGGCTGAAAGGGATGGTGACAAAACTCATGATGGCTGGAGCCATAGCCAGTACCGGGGCCACCATAAAGAGGATCTTGTCAGCTCCTCCTGGAATCATCAGCTGTTTTGTCATCAGTTTGATGCCGTCAAGAGGTGGCTGCAGCAGTCCAAACGGGCCATTGATATTTGGCCCTGGACGGCGCTGGATGCGGGCCGCACCTCTGCGCTCGGCCCAAACCAGATAGGCAGCGTTGGCAGCGGCAAAGGCTATAGCTATCACCACAGCAACTATGACATTTAGTAATGTTAAACTCATTGTCCTTCTCCCTTAGTCCATTTTCCAATCAAAAAGTAACTTCACCGCTTCATTGTTGTCGGTCGTTGTTCCATTTTGATTTGGAAATGAAATTACCTGTCCATTTCTGGTATTACGAGGTCTAGGCTTCCCATAAATGCAAGGGCGTCCATAATCAGCATCCCTTCACATGCCTCATCAAAAAGATGCATATTCGAATATGTTGGTGAACGAAGTTTCAGGCGATAGGCATTTTTGTCACCATCACTGACAATCCTGATCCCAAAACTGCCTCGTGCGGTTTCCACTGCCTGATAGAAATCTCCCACTGGCAGTTTGATGTTTTTAGGCTTTTTCTCGGCCATGATGGGCCCAGCGGGTAATTTCTCCAGGCCCTGTTCGATAATCCGCAGTGATTGCTCCATTTCATCCATGCGAACCTTGTAACGGGCCATGGAGTCGCATTCATGATAGACTGGGATGTCAAAGTCAAATTCAGGGTAGACGGAATAGGGCTCATTTTTACGGACATCAAAGTTGATCCCAGATCCCCTGGCAACGGGGCCAGTGGCCCCGTATTTGCGGCACATCTCAGCCGAGACAGGTGCTATCCCTTCCAGTCGTTTCTGAAAGATAATATTGCCTGTCACCAAGGCGGCATATTTTTTGAGCGATTTACGCATGCGGGGGATAAAACGTCTGGCTGCCTCAATAAAATCATCGTCGACATCATTGTAGAGACCGCCAAAACGGTAATAACAATAGGTTAAACGGGCCCCGGTTACTGCTTCGAGCATATCAAGGATATGTTCACGATCCTGAATGGCGTACATGAGAGGACTGAAGCCTCCAAGGTCCATGACAAAGGCTCCGAACCAGAAGAGGTGGGATGCCACGCGATTGAGCTCAACGGTGATAGCCCGGATATACTCTGCGCGTTCTGGTACCTCAATCCCTGCGGCCCGCTCAATAGCGAGGACATGGCCATGGGTATAGCCTAATGCGCCAAGATAATCGAGGCGACTTAAGTTGGGAAGATACTGGGCGTAGGTTCTGTTCTCGCCCATTTTTTCGTGCATGCGGTGGATATAGCCAAGGACAGTTTCTGACTTGACAATATATTCACCATCCATTTCCATTTTAACCCTGAGAACACCGTGGGTTGCTGGATGCTGTGGCCCTACATTCAGGATGAAAGTTTCATCCGGTCGGAGTTGGATTGGAGCGCTCATGCCTTGAAATCCTTTAAGAGTGGATGGAAATCTGCATCTTCAGGAAGGAGCAGGGGGACGAGGTGAGGGTGGCCCGCAAATTTGATGCCAAAAAAATCGTGGGTCTCCCGCTCATGCCAGTTTGCTCCGGCGTATATTGTGGAAATAGTGGGGACTACCGGTTGATCACGAGGGACTCTGGTGCGGATAACCACCCGGCAGGTGTCAAAGTCGTAACGGGAAAAATCATAGATGACTTCCATCTGGTTTTCTTTGATCCAGTCAACACCGGTGATACTTTCAATAAAAAATCCGGCCTGGTCAAGAATGGTGACAGCGGCAAGGAGTTGATCTGGGGCAACCTGGGCGTCAAGATGGTATCCATGGGTTTTGTAATCACGAGTGAGAACACCATTACCCCTGGGGGAACCAGCCTCAGCTGCATCTGCTGGACCAGATCCGGCAAAGAGTGCTTGCAGTGCTTGTTGTGTTGTTTCGAGTATCATGATCTGTGGCTCCGAAGGAGTGTGAAACAGTTTAAATGATTAACTTTATCGTATTCGGCCTGGCCTGAAAATCGCAATTAATTTATACAGATTCAGGGTTTTTCCATCTTTTCCACCCGGAAATTTTATGTTCGAGCTCAATAATGCCCTGCAGTAAGGCCTCTGGTCGTGGCGGGCATCCGGGGATATAGACATCAACCGGTAGAAACTGGTCGGCGCCCAGGACAATGCCATACTGTCCTTCAAAAGCAAAAGGGCCGCCCGAGATCGCACAGTTGCCCAGCGCCATAACCCATTTAGGTTCAGGCATCTGGTCGTAGAGGGTTTTGATGCCCGGTTGCATTTTTTTTGAAATGGTGCCGGCCACAATCATCACATCACTTTGCCGTGGAGATGGACGAAAGACCTCGGCGCCAAATCTTGACATGTCAAATCTGGCACATCCTGTTGCCATCATTTCAATGGCGCAGCATGCTAAACCGAAAGTGAGTGGCCATAAGGAATTTGCCCGGCCAAGATTGATCAGTTTGTCGGCGATGGCAAATTGAACGAATGATGAAGGTACTGCTTCTAACGGTGAAGGTATGTTTTGCGTTCCCACTTGAATACTCCCTTTGTCCATGCGTATACGATTGCGAGCGATAAAATTCCGACAAAGATTACAATTTCTACAAAATCCCTATAGGCAAACATCTCGTTGTTGTATGCAAGGGCAACCGGAAAAAGAAAAAGGACATCCACGTCAAAGGCAAGAAAGATGAGGGCGTACAGAAAAAAGACAACGCCGTAACGCACCCAGCTGTCACCAATGGGGACCATGCCGCACTCAATGGCCTGTTTGTTTCTGTTTTCGAATTGACGGGTGCCGCGAGGCATGAGGAGGTAAACAATGGCGATGGGACCTAGGGCAAAGGCGAGACCGCCAAGGGTGAAGGCCGCGATCCAGAGAACATTGTCGCGATAAAGAAAGTCTGAAAATTGAAACTCCATATTCACGCTCCCGATGTTGATTGAACGATCAGTCCTTCATTAGCGTCTGCATTTATAATGAAGTTCTGAAGACCTGTCAACTGAATAATGAATCACCATTCATGTCTATGTGGGTGATTATTTATTAAATTTCATAGGATTAAATTATTGATTAAAGATAACATCCATGAAAACTATTGAGAAAAAGTATATACGTGATAAAGTGCCGAATCGCTAATCTAAAAAAAAGATATTTTTTATAAGCAATATTGAATAAGGAAAAGGTAAATGTCTATCACCTTGAGACAATTGGAAATATTTATTGCAGTGGCCGAGACTGCTCAGGTTACTAAGGCGAGCAAAAAATTATTTGTGACTCAATCTGCGGTGAGTATGGCCTTGGCTGAACTTGAAAATCAGCTTGCCGGACCTCTGTTTGATCGTCATGGCCGTAGTCTGCTGTTAAATGAGCGGGGCCGGTATTTGTTGCCTCTTGCCAAAGAGATTGTCTGTCAGGTCAGTAGTGTCGAGAGTATTATGTCCGAGAAAAATGATGAGCTTACAGGGCATATCAATATCGTGGCCAGTACCACCATTGGCGACTATCTTCTCCCTTATCTGATCGGCGCCTTCAAACGGATGCATACTCAGGTTGGTATCAACATGCTTGTACATCATACCCGATATGCCGAAACTCTTATTCGGGAAGGCAAGGCTGATATTGGTTTTGTCGAAGGGCCGGTAAAACATCCTGATACCATAATCCGCCCCTGGTTCAAGGATGAGCTGGTGATCCTTGTTGGTCCCGGTGATCCCCTTGCCAGCAATGAGATATTTGATGTGAAGACAGATTTTAAGAATACCCGATGGATTATGCGGGAAGAGGGGTCGGGAACTGTTGCAATATTTCGCGAGAAGATGAAGGCCTATCTTGATCAGATCCATGTGATCATGGAGATGGGGCATCCTGAGGCCATTAAGCGGGCTGTTGAATCAGGGGTCGGAATTGCCTGTCTTTCGTCTTTGACAGTGTGTCGTGAAGTGGAACATGGCTGGTTGAAAAGCCTGAAGGTTGAAGGAGTTGATATGCATCGACAACTTCAGGTAATTTCGCGTAAAGGTCAGGTTATGAGTGATGCCCTGGCAGAATTTCTCGCTTTCTGTGATGTGATGTCCACCTGCAGCGCCAGCAGGGCCTGTCTGTCTTCGCCGTGGAAGTTACAATCCTTGTTGGCAAAACAATCCCTGCTGACCAGACATTTATTGATATCAAAGAAATAATTGCTTCGGTGGAAGGATTCGAAGGGAGAAGGACGAAACCGGCAGAATTCTTGAATGAAGTGATCAAAAAATAAAAAAAAACCGGTTGCGGGATATCCTGCAACCGGTTTTTTTATTTTCTACGTATTATCCGGCCAGATTTCCTAATGCTTTTTTTATCCTGCCCATACCGTCTTTGATGATATCCATGGAGGTGGCAAAGGAGAACCGGACAAAATCGTCGGCCCCGAAGGCGGCACCGGGCACGGAGGCCACTTTGGCCTCGTCGAGGAAGTAATCGGCCAGATCCACTGAATTGTTAATGACTTTGCCGTTGAATGTCTTCCCAAAGAATGTGGAGAAATTGGGAAAAACGTAAAATGCCCCTTTGGGATTAACACAACTCACCCCTGTTATGGAGCGCAGCTCTGCAACAAAAAAGTCCCGTCTGGGGAGGAAGGCCTTCTGCATGGTCTTGGGGAAATCCTGGGGACCCGTGACCGCAGCCAGTGCGGCCTTCTGGGAAATGGAAGAGGGGTTGGATGTCGATTGGCCCTGGATTTTATTCATGGCGGCAATGATATGTTTTGGCCCGGCCGTCCACCCGATCCGCCATCCGGTCATGGCAAAGGATTTCGAGACGCCGTTGAGGATCAGGGTCTGCTCTTTTAATCGGTCGTCAACCTCCAGAATGTGAGGGAGCTCGCTGTCCATATAAGTGATGGTGTCATAGATGTCATCGGTTATAATCAGCCAGCCGTTTTCCAGGGCCATTTTGGCAATAGCCTGGAGGGACGCGACTGAAAAAACCGAACCTGTGGGATTGGACGGGGAATTGATGATGATGGCCCTGGTTCTGCTGGTGGCATATTTATGGAGGATGTCAGGGTTGAGGTCAAAGTCGTCCTGTTCCAGAAGGGGAACCAGTACCGGGGTGCCGCCTGCCAGTTGCACCATGGGTGGATAGGAGACCCAATAGGGAGTGGGAATGAGAACCTCATCACCGGGATTGATCACCGCCTGGAACATATTGTAGAGGCCATGCTTGCCGCCACAGGCGACCTGGATCTGATCCATTGTGTAGGAAAGACCTTTGTCTTTCTGCAGGCGTTGGCAGATGGCCTCGCGTAATTCAGGCATGCCGGGAACAGCAGTGTATCGGGTAAATCCTTCATCAATGGCCTTTTTTCCTGCCTCACAGACATGGGGTGGGGTGTCAAAGTCAGGTTCACCGACGCTGAAGTTCAGGATGTCAGCGCCTGCAGCCTTTAATGCCTTGGCCTTGGCATTCACTGCCAGGGTTGGAGAGGGTTTGATATTGATAACTCTGTCTGCCAGTGTGATGATTGGAGAACTCATTTTAGTATCCTGTTGAAAAGAGAATTGAAGGGTAAATCTACAAACGTAGTAAAGGCATGAGTTGCATTTTTTTGATTATTTCTTTACCGCTTTTTATTTGTTCCCGTTATTGCAAAATGAAGGATATGGCTGAAAACTGATTTTCATTCCTGTACCTGTTTCATTTCTTTTTGGCAACAGGAAAAAAGAAACGGCAAATGGCAAATTCAGTAAAAGATTTTTTCGAGAACGAGACCGTGGGCAGGTGCTGTCGGACCTGCCGCGCTTCGCTCTTTCGCTTGGAGTATTTGTTCAAATTCCAGGACGCTGCGCCTGCCTTTCCCTGTTTCCAGTAAAGTGCCTACTATATTGCGCACCATGTGCCGCAGGAAACCATCAGCGGTGAATTGAAACTGGTATGTTTCCGTGGCGATTTTGGTGAAAGTTGCTTCATAAAAGGTGCGAACGGAGCCGCGTACACTTGGGGCGTTGAGGTCGCGGGAGCCTGATGCCTCAAAACTGGCAAAATCATGGGTTCCTGTGATTTTTTCGAGGCAGGGATGGAGGCTTGCCTGTTGCGGGAGGTGAGGCAGGTGCACCGAATAGAGGCGTTGCATGGGTGGTTGGACTGAGCCGGTAAACAGGGAGTAGGTGTAGGTCTTGGCCTTGGCCGAGAAGCGGGCATGAAACCCACGGACTTCTTCACAGGCATCCATGATACGGATGGAACGTGGGAGCAGTCCGTTCAGTCCTTTGATCAAGGTCGGGCAGGGAATGGCGGTCTCGGTGTGAAAATTGGCAATCATTCCCCTGGCGTGCACACCCGTATCGGTTCTGCCGGCGCCGATCAGAGATACTGGATTATTGGTTATGATCTGGAGTCGCCGTTCAATCTCTTCCTGGACAGTGATGGCATTTTTTTGTCTCTGCCAGCCACTATAATCAGTTCCATCATAGGCGATGGTGAGTTTTATGTTGCGCATGGCAGGTTGAGCTCCTACTTATTCAAAGTCCCGTACCCTGAATGTTTAGGGGAAAAAAGGCGCGCCTTCCAGTCCGGCAGTTTCGGCAAAGCCGCACATCAGGTTCATGTTCTGGACCGCCTGGCCGGCAGCGCCTTTGACAATATTGTCAATGGTGGACAGGATGACAATGCGGCCGGTTCGCGTGTCGATTTTGAAGCCAATGTCACAGAAGTTAGAACCTCGCACATACTGGGTGGCGGGCAAGTTGTTTTCGGGAAGAATGCGGACAAAGGGTTCTTGTGCATACATCTTGTCGTAAAGCTGGCTGATATCCGCTTGCTGAATCCCTGGTTTCAGGTGGGCATAAACGG
Organism: Deltaproteobacteria bacterium; assembly: GCA_026388715.1. GTDB lineage: Bacteria > Desulfobacterota > Desulfobulbia > Desulfobulbales > Desulfocapsaceae > UBA2270. Next base: position 61,399 of record JAPLJF010000030.1, on the reverse strand, counting down.
TGCTCAAAATGCCACGTGAGATGGGCAGCAGGTGCGGGGTAAAAGAAATCCGTACTGGTTCTTGCAAAAAAACATTAATTTCCTGCTCAATCTCAGGGGTATGGCGATGTGTGCCGCCAACCTTGTAGGCCCGGAAACCATCTGCTACTTCGCAGTAGAGTGAACCCACCTGCGCTGAGCGGCCTGCTCCGGATGTTCCTGATTTTGAATCGGCAATAATTGACTGTGGGTCAATAACACCTGCCTTCAAGAGAGGGGCTAATGCCAGGATGATCGAGGTGGGGTAGCAGCCAGGATTGGCAATGAGTCGACTGGTGCGTATCTGCTCCCGATATAACTCGGGCAGGCCGTACACCGCCTCTTTGAGCAGTTCGGCGGCGGTATGTTTTTGATACCATTCCTCGTAGACAGCGATATCATGCAGCCGGAAATCCGCCGAAAGATCCACCACTTTTTTCCCGGCTATGAGAAGATCCGGAACAATGTCCATTGCCGTCTTGTGGGGTACGGCGGTGAAAAAGAAATCTGCCTTGGCGCACAGTTCTTCAGCGCTGAGATTTTCGCAGATAAGATTGGTTTTTTTGCGCAGATTGGGGAAAACCTGGGATAGGGGTTGGCCCGCATATTGTCTTGAGGTGGCGGCGGTAAGCCGTACGCCTGGGTGGTTGCAAAGAATCCTGGCCAGCTCGACACCTGTGTAGCCGGAGGCGCCTATAATTGCGACGTTTAACATGATGGATACCTGATGAAATGAGAAGAGGGAATAACAGATGTTCTGTTATTCCCTCTGATAAAGCGAATAAGTTCCTTCAGACTTGAAGCAACAGTGTATCATCCTTCAAGCAAGAACGAAGGCGTTAAATAGAAAAAAATAATTAACGTTTAGAGAACTGGAACTTGGCGCGCGCGCCTTTCTGACCATATTTTTTCCGCTCTTTCATGCGGGGGTCACGGGTCAGAAGGCCTGATTTTTTCAGGGGTAATCTGTTGTCAGGATTAACATGCAGCAGGGCCCTGGAAATTCCATGGGTCAACGCGTCCACCTGAGCCGATTTTCCGCCGCCTTTTAAGGTGGCGATGACGTCATAGCCTTCAAAATTATCGGTAACCTTGAAGGGCGTTGCTATTTTGTAGGTTTTGAAGGTGCCGCCGAAATAGTCATCCGCGCTCATGGTGTTGACAATGACCTTGCCACTGCCTGGTGTGATCCACACTCTGGCAACTGCAGTTTTTCTTTTCCCTGTGGCATAAAAACGATTTTGAGCCATGGTTGCTTTCTCCGCGAAAAATTAAATATCTAATTCGGTAGGCAGTTGAGCTGCATGTGGATGCTCATTGCCAACATAAATTTTAAGTTTCTTGAGTTGCTGATCGCCAAGTTTGTTTTTTGGAAGCATTCCCTTAACTGCCTTCAAGAGAAGGTGTGTTGGATGTACCTCTAACAATTTCTTGGCGTTTTGTTCTTTGATCCCGCCTATCCATCCGGTATGACGATAGTATTTCTTGTCGTCCCATTTCTTTCCCGTCAATTTAATCTTTTCGGCATTGGTGATGATAATAAAGTCACCGTTGTCGATAAAGGTGGAAAAAGTTGGTTTGTGCTTGCCGCGCAAACGGGACGCGACTTCTGATGCCAGGCGGCCGAGAACCTTGTCTTCGGCATTGACGACATACCATTTTCTTTCGATCTCATTAACTGGAGCCAGATAAGTTTTCATGGTGTTCCTCAAAATGCTGATTGGTACATTGAATAAAAAAAGGTTCGAACTGTGTCGAACCTTTTCGAATCTTTAATGGAGCGGGAAACGAGATTCGAACTCGCGACTTCAACCTTGGCAAGGTTGCACTCTACCACTGAGTTACTCCCGCTCAATATCTGTAAATTAAAAACGAGAATACTTTTACAAGTCTGTGCGTCTCTTGTCAATAAAAAAGAGTTCTGTTTTGAGTTGCTATTGTTAAAAAAAACGGGATGAGATAAAAAAGAGATAGTACTCTTTAAAGAATAGAATAAATAGAGTAATTATTTTATTGTGAGTTTGCAGTTGGTCGAAAATAGTCTTGCTTGGGTGTTAACTATAGGCAAGGGTAATCTCCTTTATAAGGAAAGTGTATGAATGCAATGGAACAACGGCGTGGCCTGGTTCATCGCGTTACCCGTGAAACGGATATTCAGATGGCCTTGCTGATTGACGGGACTGGTATTGCCAAAATAGATACAGCGGTTCCTTTTCTTGACCATATGTTGACCCTTTTTGCCGTGCATGGTTTTTTTGACCTTGAGATCAAGGCAACAGGCGATGTTGAGGTTGATGATCATCATACGGTGGAGGATGTAGGAATCTGTCTGGGACAGGCCTTTGCTAAAGCCTTGGGGGATAAAAGCGGTATAAACCGGTATGGTTTGAGCTATCTTCCCATGGATGAGACATTGGTACGAGTTGTAGTTGATCTCTCCAATCGACCATTTCTGCACTATGGCGCTGCAGTTCCTGATCAGAAGCTGGGAACCTTTGATACTGGCCTGGCCCTTGAATTTATGCGGGCGTTTTCTCAGCACGCTGGGGTGAGCCTACATATTGACCTGCTTCATGGCGAGAACAGTCATCATATTATAGAGGCGGTTTTCAAGGGGTTGGCCCGGGCGATGGCTCAGGCCACTGGCATAAATCATTTAGTGACTGGGGCCTTGTCTTCAAAAGGTGTGCTGTAAAATATGTTGTTTGGGGAGTTTGGAATTACGAGATGTCCGTATAAATTTTAAATGAGGTCATTTGTGAAAACAACAGTGAGAAAAATAACCAGTATCTTGATTGTGGCGCTTTTTTGTTCCGTCTTTTTTTCCGCCTGTATGGGAAAGAAGGGTGAGCAGGCAGAAGAGAAAACGGTAACACTTCAACCGCTCACCGGTATTGTGGTGATGCCAACAGTGATTGCAGAAAAGGCTGTGGACTCGGTGCGTAAAGGCGCGTCAACTTCTGACAGAGTGGCCGGATTTGTTGATGGGGTGATTGGCGCAGAGCTGGGGAAAAATAACAAGGTTCATATTGTGACAGAGGGGCAACTGGACGCCTTGCTGACCGATGCGGCTGGCGGTCGTCTGGCGCAGATGAAGGCCCTTGGTGCCAAACTGAATTCCAACGCGGTTCTTGAGGTCACGGTGACACGTTTTCATGAGCGGGATGGAAGTGATCTGTCGGTGAATTCTCCGGCCTCTGCCGCCTTTGAAATGGTCCTCACTCATGTGGATACTGGTATGGTTCTCTGGGCCGCTTCTTTTGATGAGACCCAGGAGGCGTTGTCAAGTAATCTGCTTTCTCTCGGCAAGGCTAAAAGCCGCGGATTTAAATGGATTACGGTGGAAGACCTGGTCCGTCAGGGGTTGAAGGAACGTCTGGCTGACTGTCCTTATCTCCAAGAATAAGAACCCTGCCGGGTTGTCTGTTCTTCCTGTCTTATGGTTGCCTGCTGGTTTTGCGTGAAGCAAATTCAGCAGGCATTTTTTATGGAAAACGTCGTTTCAAAATAACCGTAACATTGAAATATCGTGACCGTCATAAGGAGTTGTATAGAAATGGTTAGAACGGTAGCAGTGTTAACGGCGATGATTGTTTCGTAACCACTCCTGATGAGATCAGAGACAATTCTACCCAGGCAGGTCAACAGACGCATTGGTCAAGCCATGCAGACCTATTCCATGCTCAGTCATGGTGATTGTGTGCTTGTGGCTGTTTCCGGTGGGGTGGATAGTCTGGTACTGGCCTGGTTGCTGCAGATGTGGTTGAAGAAGGCCCCCATCAGTTACACCTTGCGTTTTGTTCATATTGATATGGGGTTTCGGGGGCAGGGGAGTGGTGGCGTAAATCCGGTTGAAGGGATACGCGAGCAATTGTGTCGCTTGGGGATTCCTTTGGTTGTGGAACCGGCTGAGGCGCAGGCCATGGCCGGAGTCTCAGTTTCGACTCGTTTACCTGGCACAGTGTCGCTCGCTCCATCGAAGGATGAAGAGCGACCAGAGCGGAGCTGCTTTCTCTGTGCCCGCCAGCGTCGTCATCAGCTTTTTGATCTGGCCAGAGAGTATGGGTGTAATAAGATTGCGTTTGGTCATCACAAGGATGATCTCATTGAGACCCTGTTCCTGAATATGTTCTATAGTGGCAATCTCTCAACCATGATGCCAAGACAGGATATTTTCGCCGGCAGGCTGGCCCTTATCCGGCCACTGGCCTATGTCGAAAAACATGAGGTGCAGGAAATTGCCGTGACCCTTGGTCTTGAACCGGTTGCCAACCTTTGCCCCCTGGCCGGGAATACCCGGCGTGATCACCTGCGGAAGGTGCTGCACACCCTGTATCAGCAAGACCCCGGGATCAAGGCCTCGATCTTTGCCTCAATGGGTAATGTGCGGAAAGGATACCTGCTATGAAGACCTCTGTGGACTGTCTCTCCTGTTTTATGGACCAGACCCTGCGGGTGGCGCGGATCAGTTCGACGGATGAGACTGTGCATCTGGCTGCGGCCCGTGCCGTTGCGGCCCTGCTGCCGCAGATGGAGATGTCCTTGACCCCGCCGGAAAATGCAGTGGCCGTGTATGCGGCCATTGCCAGGGTTGCCGGTTGTGCTGATCCCTATCTGGCCATAAAAAAGGCGTCAAATGATCAGGCCCTTGCCATTCTGCCTGATCTCCTGCGGGAAGTTCAGCAGAGTGAGGTGCCCTTGCTTGCGGCCATCCGTCTGGCCATTGCCGCTAATATCATTGATTATGGGGCCATGCGCAGTTTTGATGTGGAGGCTGCCCTGGCGCGAGCCCGGACGATTCCCTTTGTCATTGATGCCAGCCGGCAGTTGTTTGAGCGGGTCTGCCGGTTGCCTGGGAAAAAAGCAAAGGTTCTTTATCTTGCTGATAACTGCGGCGAGATTGTTTATGATTCCCTGGTCATTCGTTGTTTTGTCGAGCTGGGATTGGAGGTGACTGTGGCGGTGAAAGAAGGGCCTATTATTAATGATGCCCTGTTTGCTGATGCCATGGCCTGTGGCCTTGATCAGTATGCCCGCATTATCACCAATGGGACCGCCTGTCCTGGTACACCCCTGGCCAGTTGCTCGGCTGAGTTTCTGCATGCCTTTCGGGAAGCTGATCTTGTTCTTTCCAAGGGGCAGGGGAATTTTGAGACCTTGTCGGAAGCACTTTCCGAGACAGATGCGGACATCTTCTTTCTCCTGACCGTCAAGTGTCCGGTGGTTGGGGCCCATCTTGCCCGGCTGACCGGGAAAGGTGTGAAAGAACTGCCCGGTCAGGGGGAAATGGTGCTGTACTGCCGCGAGCTATCCGTTGTTGGTTAGCGGTGTTCAGTACCCTGAAAACAATGGTTCGATTTTTGTGTTTGCGGAACACTGAAGGTTTAACTTCTCTCATTTAAAAGAGTTTCTTTTATGAAAAAAAGGATAGTGGATATTCTTGCCGTCCCCCGCATAGGGGAACAGTTGCAGGTGGCGGGCTGGGTGAAAACCAGGCGGGATGCCAGCGGTTTTTCATTTATTGAGGTGGGTGATGGCTCATGTCTTGCCAATATCCAGGTGATTGCTGATCAGACCCTGGCCAATTATGGCGATGAGATCAAAAAACTCAGTGCTGGCTGTAGTGTGCTGGTAACCGGCATTCTGCAGGAGTCACCGGCCAAGGGCCAGGTGGTGGAGCTGCGGGCCACCGAGGTGCAGGTACTGGGCTGGGCTGATCCGGAGAGCTATCCGTTGCAGAAAAAACATCATTCTTTTGAGTTTCTGCGTAATATTACCCACCTGCGGCCTCGCACCAATGCCCTGGGGGCGGTGGCCAGGGTGCGTTCCCGGCTTTCCTATGGGGTGCACACCTTTTTTCAGGAGCGAGGCTTTATCCAGGTGCATACCCCGATCATCACCACCAGCGACTGTGAGGGGGCGGGCGAGATGTTTCAGGTAACCACGTCCTCTGTTGTTTCTGCGGTCAAAGGGAGTGGAGAGAACAGCGGCGGGTTCTTCGGTCGTCCGGCCGGTCTGACCGTAAGCGGCCAGCTTCAGGCTGAGGTCTATGCCCAGGCTCTGGGCAATGTCTATACCTTCGGGCCCACCTTCAGGGCGGAAAATTCCAATACCAGTCGGCATCTGGCCGAGTTCTGGATGGTGGAGCCGGAGATGGCCTTCTGTGACCTGGAGGGAAACAGGCAGGTGGCGGAAGAGATGCTGAAATATCTTGTGCAGCTGGTTCTGGCCGAGTGTGCTGAAGACCTGGTCCTTTTTGACCGGTTTATTGCCAAGGGGCTGCTGGCCAGGCTCCAGCAGGTAGTCGATCAGGATTTTGCCTGTATTACCTATACCCAGGCTGTGGAGCAACTGTTGCAGTCGAACTACTCTTTTACCTATCCGGTGCAATGGGGGATTGACCTGCAATCAGAGCATGAGCGCTATCTGACGGAAACGATCTACCGGCGGCCGTTGATTGTCACCGACTATCCGGCCGCAATCAAGCCTTTTTATATGCGGGTCAGTGATGACGGGCAGACGGTTGCGGCCATGGATATCCTGGTTCCGGGGATCGGTGAGATTATTGGCGGCAGTCAGCGCGAGGAGCGATATGATGTCCTTCTGGCCCGGATGCAGCAGGCGGGAATTGATCCGAGTGGCTATGAATGGTACCTTGATCTCCGGCGCTATGGCACGGTTCCCCATTCCGGTTTTGGTCTTGGTTTCGAGCGGCTGGTACAGTTTGTCACCGGGATGGCCAATATCCGCGAGGTGATCCCATTCCCGCGTACCCCCGGTTTTGCCCCCTGCTAAAATCACCGGATATTAAATTCATTCTGCTCCGACATTATCCTTAATCTGAATTCCCCAAAAACAGGGTGGGATTGCCCCACTCCTGTCCGATTTTGGACGAGGCCTGACGACCCCGTTGCCTCATTTATCTGTTTTTGTCCAGGAATCCTTTAAGGTGACGGTACGGTTGAAGACCGGAGCCCCTGGCTGAGAGTCGATCAGATCGGAGCAGAAATAGCCGTTCCGTTCAAACTGGAAGGACTCTCCTGGCTGCGCCTGGCCCAGGGATGGTTCAAACATGCAGGAGTCAAGGATGGTAAGCGAATTGGGGTTCAGATGTTCCTTGAAGTCCACGTTCTTGTCCGCGTCTGGATTCTCGGCCAAAAAAAGGCGGTCATAGAGCCGTACCGGACACGAAATGGCGTGCGCTGCGGAAACCCAGTGGATGGTGCCTTTGACCTTGCGGCCATCAGGGGCGGAACCGCCCCGTGTTTCCGGGTCATAGGTGCAGTGGATCTCAGTGATTTCCCCGGTTGCCGCATCCTTGATCACGGATACGCAACGGATAAAATAGCCGTAACGCAGACGGACCTCACGCTCTGGTCCCAGGCGGAAGAATTTTTTTGGCGGATCTTCCATGAAGTCATCACGTTCAATGTAGATCTCACGGGAGAAAGGGACTTTGCGGCTACCCATCTCCGGCCTTTGGGGGTGATTCTGGGCCTCCATCTCTTCGCTCTGTCCTTGCGGATAATTATCAATGATGACCTTCAAGGGATTGATTACGGCCATGACCCTGGGTGCTGTTTCATTGAGGTTATCCCGTACCGCGCCTTCAAGCACGCTCATGTCGATCCAGCTTTCCTTCTTGCCGATACCGATATCCGCGCAGAAATTGCGGATGGCGGAAGCGGGATAGCCTCGCCGTCTGAGACCGGAGATGGTGAGCATGCGCGGATCGTCCCAGCCGGCAACGTAGCCGCCCTGCACCAGCTGCATGATCTTGCGTTTGCTCATGACGGTGAAGGTCAGGTTGAGCCGGGCAAATTCAATCTGCCGGGGGTGGCATTCTGTCTTCAGGGTATCCAGGAACCAGTCATACAGCGGGCGGTGGTCTTCAAATTCCAGGGTGCAGAGGGAGTGGGTGATCCCTTCAATGGCATCGGAGAGGCAGTGGGTGTAGTCGTACATGGGATAGATGCACCACTTGTCGCCGGTGCGATGGTGGGCAACCTTCAGGATCCGGTAGATGACCGGGTCGCGCATGTTCAGGTTGGGGGAGGTCATGTCAATCTTGGCCCGCAGCACCCGGCTGCCTTCGCCGAATTCACCATCTTTCATTCGCTGGAAAAGATCCAGGTTTACCTCAATCGTCCGGTCCCGGTAGGGGCTTTCCTTGCCATGTTCAGTGAGGGTGCCGCGGTAGGCCCGGATTTCTTCTGCTGAGAGTTCGCAGACATAGGCGCGGCCCAGCTTGATCAGCTGGATGGCATAGTCATACAAGCGGTCAAAGTAATCGGAGGCGTAGAAGAGATTCTGGCCCCAGTCAAAGCCCAGCCATTTGACATCTTTTTTGATCGATTCCACATAAACAGATTCTTCCTTGCTGGGATTGGTGTCATCAAAGCGCATGTGGCAGGGACTGTTGTTCTCAAGGGCAATGCCAAAGTTGAGGCAGATGGATTTGGCGTGGCCAATGTGGAGAAAGCCATTGGGCTCCGGTGGAAAACGGGTCACGGGGCGCTGATGTTTGCCGGAGCGCAGGTCTTCGGCGATGATCTGTCTGATGAAATCAAGTGGTCTTGTTTCGGGTGTGGTTTCGGTGCTGTCCGTCATGATTTTTTTTGTCCTGCTTTTTTTTCTGTATGTTTTTCCTCCCCCGTCAGGGTGGAGGAAATTTATTGAAAGAACCTGTCAACATCACGGAGACGCCGGACAACTTTTTCCCGTCCCAGGGTCATGAGGATGTCAAACATGGAAGGTCCGGCCAGCTGTCCGGTGACCACGGTACGCATGCCATTGATAATGACCCCGGGCTTGACTCCCTTCTCTTCGGCCAGCTCTCTTGCCACCCGTTCGGCCTCGTCCATGGTGAACGACTCAAGGGCTTGATAGCGGTCGGCAAGAAGGGGCAGCCACTCTTTGAGTTCTGGAAATTTTACCAGGTTCTTCTCACGGGGCTTGTCCTCAACCTGGAAGTCATCGGCAAAATAGGCGCGTCCCAGGGTGGCGAAATCATTGAGGGTGTGAAAGCGGTCACGGATTAGAGCCAGGGTGTGCAGATACCACTCCTTTTTTTTACCGGCATAGGCTGCATCCCACAATCCTTCTTTTTCCAGGACTTTCTGCACCATGTCACCAATCTCGCCAATATCCATGGAGCGCAGGTAATGCTCATTGATGGCAATGGCCTTGGGGTCGGTGAAAAACTTTTCGTCCCCCTTGCGGTAATTGAAGATGGAGCTGGCCTTGTTGATCCGCTCCAAGGTAAAGGCCTCGATGAGTTCCTCGCGGGAAAATATTTCCTTGTCGTCACCGGGCGACCAGCCGAGAAGGACGAGGAAATTACAGAAGGCCCAAGGGATAAAGCCGTGCTCTTTGTAAAAATGAACGGCGACGATCTCGCCATGGCTGCGCTTGGAGATCTTGGCCTTTTTCAGGTCGAGAGTGAGCGGCATATGGGCAAAGACCGGCAAGGGGGCACCCAGCGCCTCGTAGAGCAGAACCTGACGGGTGGTGTTGGTCATGTGGTCCTGGCCACGGAGCACATGGGTGATCCGGTCACGGATATCGTCCACCACATTGCAGAGCAGATAGAGGGGTTTGCCGTTGGAGCGGACAATGACAAAGTCATCGACCTCGTTGTAACTGTGTTCAATGCGCCCGAGCACCTTGTCGTCATAACCGAGCATGCCGCTGCGTTCAGGAATCTTGAAGCGGATGACAAAAGGCACTCCTGCCGTCTCTTTTGCCGCGACCTGTTCAGGGGTCAGGTGGCGGCAGGTGCCATCGTAGCCCATTTCCTGTTTGGCGGCCATAGCCGCATTTTTTTTGGCCTCAAGCTCTTCCTTGGTGCAAAAGCACTTGTAGGCATGGCCTTCTGTCAGCATCCGGTTGGCGGCTGCCAGGTGATCAGCGCTGAATTCCGTTTGAAAATAGGGGCCCTCATCCCAGTCAATGCCCAGCCAGTTCAGGCCGTCGATGATACCCTGGATTGAGTCTTGAGTGGAACGTTCGCAGTCCGTGTCCTCAATGCGCAGGATCAATTTGCCGCCGGTTTTTCTGGCATAGAGCCAGTTGAAAAGGGCGGTCCGTGCCCCGCCGATATGGAGATAGCCAGTGGGACTCGGCGGAAAGCGCAGTCGTGTTTCTGTCATGAAAACTCCTTGGGATGATCAGTTTAGCTGATCAGTGTATTTGAAAAGTGAAATGAAACATGAATCGATCTCTTTATATCGTTTTCAATTCTATTGTTCAATAGCTATGATGGCGGGGAGGCATATTCGGCAATGTTTGCGGGGGGTGCGGGGCGAAAATGGAGTTATGGAAAAGAGTTGTATTTTTGTTGTTCTCTTTGGTTGAAACTTGTATAGTATTTATCTTTTTGTGAAATTTTGGCGTGAGATTCAGAAATTATTGCTGCTGGGATGACGGTTTCGGGTAAGGTTCGGGTAAGGTCTTGTAATGGATAGCAATTGCTTATATCTTTTTGCTTTGAATGGATATGGGACAGGGTGATCCATAAAGAATTATGATTCGCATTATGACTTATTTATGACTTATGAGGAGTTAAAATGAAAGTACTGATTAGTGATAACCTGTCTCCTGCTGGAGCGCAGATCTTACGTGACGCCGGTCTGGAAGTTGATATCAATACCGGCCTTGCCCCGGAAGAGTTGAAGAAGATTATTGGCAATTATGACGGTCTGGTTATCCGTAGCGCCACCAAGGTGACGGCCGAGATTATCGCGGCCGCCGGCAAATTGCGGGTGGTGGGTCGTGCTGGTATCGGTCTTGATAATGTGGATATTCCGGCGGCCAGCCAGAAAGGAATTGTGGTCATGAACGCGCCTGATGGCAATGCCACCACAGCGGCTGAACATGCCATTGCTATGATGATGTCACTGGCACGAAACATCCCCCAGGCCACTGCCTCCATGAAGGCAGAGAAATGGGAGAAGAAGAGTTTTATGGGTCGTGAGGTGACGGGCAAGACCCTAGGCATTTTCGGTATTGGCCGGATTGGCGCTATTGTCGCCAACAGGGCTCAGGGCCTGCGGATGAAGGTCATTGCCTATGATCCCCATATGCCCAAAGAACTGGTGGATAAGCTGGGTGTGGAGCTTGTTACTCTGGAAGAGCTTGCCAAGCGTTCTGATTTTATCACCGTCCATGTGCCGCTGACAAAAGAAACGGATAAGGTCCTTTCCACCGAGTTCTTCAAGAACATGAAGAAAGATGCCATGTTCATTGACTGCGCTCGCGGCGGCGTCTGTGATGAAGAGGCCTTGTACAAGGCCCTGGTCGATGGCGAGATTGCGGGCGCGGCCTTGGACGTCTTTGCCGTGGAGCCAACGAATTTGGCAAATTGCCCCCTGCTGGGGTTGAATAATTTTATTTGTACCCCCCATCTTGGCGCCTCCACAACTGAGGCCCAGGAAAATGTGGCCCTGACTATTGCTGAGCAGGTGGCGGATTATCTAAAAACCGGGGTTATTGCCAACGCCGTGAACGTGCCTTCGGTGAGCGGCGACGTGCTGGCTCAGGTCGGTCCCTTTATTAATCTGGGCGAGATGCTGGGTTCTCTGCATATGCAGATTGCCAAAGGCAGCGTGCAGGATGTGAGCATTGAATACGGCGGCGAGTTGGCGGATCTCAACACCAGCCCAATTACCGTTGCCTTTTTGAAAGGGCTGTTTACCCCCATTCTCCAAGATGCTGTCAATTATGTGAACGCCCCGGTTATTGCCAGGGATAGGGGAATCAGGGTGGTTGAATCCAGAACAGAACAGTCCGATGATTTTACCAACACCCTCACCATCAAGGTCAAATCCAGCGAGGGCGAAAATGTTCTGGTGGGAACTGTCTTTGGTAAGAAAGAGCCGCGCCTTGTCCGCTTGAACGCCTTCCGTCTGGAAGCACTGCCGGCAGGACCGATGCTTCTCGTCTATAATAAGGATGTTCCGGGCGTGATTGGTGAGCTTGGCACCACCTTGGGTAAGGCTGGCGTCAATATCTCGAGAATGACAGTCGGCCGGGAGGAGGCCAGTGAGCAGAATGTTATTTTCCTCAACACCAATGTGCCAATCTCCAAAGAATTGCTGGCTGAAGTGCAGGCCCTTGAATACATTGACGGGGCCATTGCCCTGGAGATGGTGCCTTATAAATAAAACGGTCTTTTCTGATCGAATATTTTAGGAGCCGTACCCAAATTACCAGTATATCTTTGGCCATTTTGGTGCGGCGCATTCTGTCGGTCACGATATTGTTATGTTGTGATTGTTTGTGAATGACGGCTTAAAAGAGTTGAGGATACGCTATGGATGAACACAAAGAACAGGGTTGTCCTTGTGGAGAAGGAAAGGTTCCTGATCGTGATGGGAAATGCGTTATGCCCAATGTGACCTTTCCTGCCTTTATCATGTCTCTGAGTACTTCGGTGCTCTATCATCTGGGCGAAATAGCTGACCCCGCAACTGGCAAGAAACAGATTGATTATGATCTGGCCCGGCATGGTATTGATACCTTGATGCTTTTGCAGGAAAAGACAAAAGGGAATCTGACATCGGATGAGGAAGGGATGCTGAAAGGTATTCTTTATGATGTGAAGATGCGCTTTGTCAACACCGTTAAAAAATAAGCAATTATTCCATTTCTCAATCAAGCGTTAATTCTGTCGGCTTCGCTACGCAGTTCCTCGCCGTACTCCATGTACGGTTTCGTTGCCGCTTGCTCACCTTCGCATTTCCATCTTGATTGAGAAATGGAATGAGATATCGGATTGAGGGGAAATAGTTTGGTACCAGTGAGTTCTCAAGCTTCTCTTGTGCTCCGGGCACCAGCCAAGGTGAATATGTCTCTGCGGATTAGAGGAAGACGCCCGGACGGGTATCATGACTTGGATACCGTGATGCAGAAACTGGATCTGTGTGATCTGGTCACACTTACGGTAACGGACGAGTCGGGCATCATTTTGCGATGCCCTGATTCGGATTTGCCGGAAGATCGCTCCAATATTGTCTTCAGGGCAGCAGAGGCATTTCTGGCGGCATGTGAATGTGAAAAGGCAGGAGTTGAAATTACCCTTGAAAAAAACATCCCTGTTGCTGCCGGGCTTGGGGGCGGAAGCAGTGATGCCGGGACCGTGCTTGTCGGGATGAACAGGCTGCTTGGGGCTGGTTTTTCAACTGCCGAGCTCATCGCGCTGGCCAGACCACTGGGGGCAGATGTCCCTTTTTTTGTTACAGACTTTGGTGCGGTTCGGGCGAAAGGGATCGGGGATCAAATGAGTGCTGTTCCATCCCTCAAGGGTTGCACGTTTGTTCTGGTTAATCCGGGGTTTCCTGTGTCCACGCGTTGGGTTTATGAAAAATATGCGTTGACAATGGCAGACAAAGATTCTAAATTGTGTGATTCTCAAAAAAAAATTGGTCATGTTCCGCCGTGTGCAGGAACCAATGATCTGGAACAGGTAGCCCTTTCTTCGTATCCTGAAATAGGGCGTCTTAAACAGGTCCTTCTGGGCCTGGGTGCTTCTTCGGTATTGATGTCTGGAAGCGGCCCAACTGTTTTCGGGATATTTCCTGATGAGGACGGCGGCGTGTCAACTCTCGCTCGGCAGGCTGTTCATGTGCTCGAACAACAAAATGGTGTAAAAGTTTTTGTAACTCAACCTGTGTGATGGGGTGTCGCCAAGCGGTAAGGCACCGGGTTTTGATCCCGGCATTCGTAGGTTCGATCCCTTCCACCCCAGCCAGAAAAACAGGTTGGATAATCCTTTTACCATAAACGTAGAAATTTATTATGTCAAAAGCCCCGAAGATATTTTCTGGTAATGCCCATCCGCAAATGGCTCGTGAAATTTGCGATTATCTGAAACTGCCGTTATCAGAGGCGGAGGTAAGGACATTCAGTGATGGTGAGATATTTATTGAGATAAAAGAGAATGTTCGTGGTGATGATGTCTATATCATTCAGCCAACCTGTACCCCGGTCAATGATCATCTGATGGAGCTGGTGATCATGGTTGATGCCCTGCGTCGGGCCTCTGCCCGCAGGATCACCGCTGTCGTACCTTATTATGGCTATGCGCGTCAGGATAGAAAAGTTGCCCCCAGGGTGCCGATTTCTGCCAAGGTTGTGGCGGAGATGTTTATGGCGGTAGGGGTGCGCCGTGTTTTGTGCATGGATCTGCATGCCGGACAGATCCAGGGCTTTTTCAATATCCCGGTGGATCATCTGTATGCCGCTCCCGTGTTGTTGAAGTATATTAAGGAGCAATTTAAGGACGTGGTTATGGTGTCACCTGATGCCGGTGGAGTTGAACGGACTCGTGCCTTTGCCAAACGGCTTGATGCTGGTCTTGCTATTATTGATAAGCGGCGGGATCGCCCGAATGAATGTCAGGCCATGAATGTGATTGGTGATGTCAAAGGCAAGGTCGCGATTCTTCTCGATGATATGGTGGATACTGCCGGGACCCTTTGTAATGGGGCGGCGACGTTGCTTGAACATGGCGCCAAGGAGGTGCATGCCTGTTGCTCGCATCCTGTCTTGTCAGGGCCTGCCATTGAACGTCTGAATAACTCATGTATTAAATCTCTGGTCGTCACCAATTCCATTCCTTTGCGTGGCGATGCCTTGAAATGTGATATTATTAAAGTATTGTCTGTGTCCCAGCTTCTTGCTGAGGCAATTGATCGAATTCATAATGAGGATTCGGTCAGTTCGCTTTTCGTGTAACTGGTCTGTGGCGGCTTGATAGTTTGAAAAAGATCTGCATAATCGTATTTTTAGATAAATAAGTTCTGTGATTGTCTGTTTTCGCAGGTGATGCAGGAACGTGATGGAGGAAAAAATGCTTCAACAGGAAATGTCTGCTTCAGTAAGAAATGATTTTGGAAAGGGGGCCATGCGGCGTTTACGGACGGCCGGAAATACCCCGGCGGTTCTCTATGGAACAGGTCGTGACCCCGTTTCGCTTCAGCTTGAGACCCTGCCGCTTGTTAAGCAGTTATTGAAACTTCAAAGGCGCAATGCGGTTATCACTTTAAATATCGAAGGGGATTCTTCCCGGCATGTATTGATTAAGGAGTTACAGACGGATCCGGTCCGCGATACCTTGATTCATGCCGATTTTCTTGAGATTCCCTTGGATAAGGCTCGCAGGTTTACCGTTGATCTGGTTGTGACCGGTGCGGCTAAAGGTGTTGATGTCGGCGGAATCCTGGAGGTTGTTTCCCGTAAAGTGGTAGTAGAAGGAAATCCCCTTGATATCCCTGATACGTTTGCGGTGGATGTGACCGAGCTGGCTATTGGTGATAACTTTCTAGTCGGCAATCTGGCACTTCCTGATAATGTCCAGATGATCACATCAGGTGATGCAATCTGTGTAACAATCCAGGCGCCCTCTGCAGCTTGATTTAAAACAATATCAGCACAAGATAGTTGTGTTATTCTTTATCCGGAAAGAGCTGCGGCTTTTTCCGGATTTTTTATTTAGGAGCCGCAACAAAACAACGGATCTATTTCTGGATTATTTATTACGACGGCCATGACCGGAGTTTCGCCCTTGTTTTGCTTATCGACATAGTCGTTGCTTGCGGAGTGGGCACCCCGAAGGAAGTACTCTTGGGGTGTGAAGAGCGACCGGCTCCTTGTGCCGGACATGATATCCAACGTTCCAGTGATTTCTGAACGACGGCTTGATGTGACTGTATGAATGAAGATATGTTTTTAGTTGTTGGCTTAGGGAATCCTGGCAGTGAATATGCTGCCACACGTCATAATGTTGGATTTATGGTGGTTGATGAACTGGCCAGAAGGTTTGGGGTGTCTATTGATCACGAAAAATGGCAGGCCCATTCCGTACAGCTCACCTTGTGGGGGAGTAGGATATGTCTGCTGAAGCCAGCTACTTTTATGAATTTGAGTGGCAGGGCTGTGGCCAGATATGTCGATTTTTATAAAGTGCGGCCTGAACAGATCCTTGTGGTGCATGATGATCTGGATATGGCGCCTGGTCGGATAAAATTGGTTGCCGGGGGCGGGGCAGGTGGTCATAATGGCATACGTTCATTGGTTGAGTGCCTGGGGACAAGGGATTTTCTGCGATTAAAGCTGGGTATTGGCAGGCCGGGAAGGTTGAGTCTTAATTCGGAAATGCTGGTTGAGAAATATGTGCTGGCACCCTTTTCGCCAGATGAAAGAATGCTTCTGGAGCAGAGGATGGATAATATTGAAAAAGGTCTGGAGTATCTTGTGTGCGATGGAATTGCCAAGGCAATGAATCTGTTAAATACCATAAAGCCGTGAGCATTGCGGTACGCTTCAGAGGAAGAGCCTTTTTTAAAGAGCATAATTTTAAAAAATATGTTAGTAATAAAACATGTTTTTATTGTTGTTGAAGCTGAAATCGGTGATGCCTCGGCTGATAAATTTTCAGCTTTTATGTGGGATGTGGGGGAGTCGTTAATGTTATTTGATGGCTTCCATTTATTACGAAATGTAACACAATCCTTGTGCAGGCAAAAGGATCGTGTGCAGACAATTCATCTTGACCAGGAGGATATGGTGTTTCTTGCAGGCGATATGGCCGTTTATCCGGCCCATGGTGTAGGGGTGATTGAGTCTATAGAGACTCAGACTGTTGCGGGGACGGATCATTCATTTTATGTAATGAAGATCATTGAAAATGATATGAAGATCATGATTCCTACCAGAAACAGTGCTAATGTAGGACTTCGTGCTATTATTGATAAAACTGAGGTGGAAAAGGTTATGGTGATTTTGCGTGATCGGGATATTTCGATCAGCGCCCAGACCTGGAACCGCCGTTATCGCGATTACATGGAAAAGATCAAGACGGGATCCATCTTTGAAGTGGCGGTTGTTCTCCGGGATCTGTTTCTTCTCAGCGTGGATAAAGAACTCTCCTATGGAGAGAGAAAGATGATGGATACCGCGAAAAATCTTCTGGTAAAAGAAATTTCTCTGGCCCGGGACATAGATGAGACCAAAACTGCAGATCAGATTGAGAAGATGTTTTCCTGATCTTTGTGTGGCGTCTTGTAAGTGTTTCGTGTCGTATTTGTATGAATTCTGTTTTGTAATAAGCCGTTGTTGAAAAATAACTGTAACATTGAAATACCATGAACGGCATAAGGGGCCGTAATGAAATGGTTAAAAATGGAATAGTTATTTCGCAACGGTCCTTAAAGTCTTTGCATGGCTGTCAGTCATGAGTCATTGTCAATATTCTTTTGCATCTTCTCCTTCAGAGAATTATTTTACCTTCTATGTCCCAGCTGAGCAGGCCGGGTGTCGTTTGGATCACTTTCTGGTGCGTGCTGTCCCCGAGGCCTCCCGTTCGATTTTAACTGAATCTGTTCGGGTCGGATTGATCAAGGTAGACAGTCTTGAAAGGAAAAGCAGTTATTGTCTGAAGGCTGGAGAATGTGTCGCCGGATCTCTGTTTGTGGCTCCGGCCATGGATCTGTTGCCGGAGAAAATACCTTTTGAGATCCTTTTTGAGGATTCGTATCTCCTGGTCCTTTCCAAGCCTCCAGGGCTGGTCGTGCATCCTGGCAGTGGAAATCAGACAGGTACCCTGGTGAATGGCTTGCTGTATCATTGCCAGGCCATTGCCGGGGTTGGTGATGCTGCTGTCAGGCCCGGGATTGTCCATCGTCTTGATAAGGATACCTCTGGTTTGATGGTTGTGGCCAAAGAAGAGGGGGCACATCGAAAACTTGTTGATGCCTTTAAGGCCCGAACGGTCGATAAGCAATACCTGGCCTTGCTGCATGGCATTCTGGAACAGAAAACTGGGCGGATCGTGGCGGCAATTGGCCGTCACCCGGTGCATCGTCAGAAGATGGCCATCCGGGAGGATGGAAGGTATGCTGCCACAAATTGGCAGGTGCTTCAGGAGTTTTCTTCTGGGTTCAGTCTTGTCCGGCTCCAGATTGAAACAGGGCGTACTCATCAGATTCGAGTACATATGGCTTCCATAGGACATCCCGTGGCTGGCGATAATGTTTATAGCGGTGGCCGCGGAAAAAGAAAATTTCCCAGGCAGTTGCTTCATGCCGCACAATTGAGTTTTACCCACCCTGTTACCGGAGAATCCCTCGCCTTTTCGGCCCCATTGTGGCCCGATTTTTCATTGATCCTTGATCAGCTTGCTGATGAAACCAAACAAGTCGGGCGGGAGCGCTTGTGATAATCGGAGTTACAGGAGGTATGGGTGCCGGCAAGAGCCTTACGGCAGGACTTCTGGGAAAATTGCTGGGGTATGATGTGCTTGATGCGGATATTCTGTGTCGTAATCTCTTACAACCGCAGATGCCGGGATGGCAGGGTGTCCAGGAAAAATGGGGCGCTCATTTTTTTGATCTGGCCGGCAATATTGATCGGCCCGCTCTGCGTAAGGCCCTGTTTGCAGATCTTGAGGTGCGCCAAGGTGTAGAGCAAATCCTGCATCCACTTGTCCATCAGGAAATTATGAGACGGGCGGCAGAGAAGAGGCCGAGCCTGGCAGGGCTGGTGGTTGAGGTTCCCCTGCTGTTTGAGGTCGGCTGGCAGGATGATTTTGATTGGATTGTTGTCGTCTATGCAGGGACTGAGTGTTGTGTGGAACGTATTGTCAGACGTGATCGGGTAAGCCTGGAGGCTGGCAGGGCTGCTATGAGCACCCAGATTTCTCTTGAGGAAAAAGCTTTGCGTGCTGATTCAGTGATTGAAAATTCCGGTCCTTTGGCCCTGACAATCCTGCAGATCTATCATCTGGCCCGTTTTTTGAGAGGTTAAGTTTGTTTTTTTACTTTTAGCGGGGGTTAAGTCAGTGAAAAAGGTTGACATGGTTTTTTGAAGTACGTATATACTTGCAATCATCAGTGAGAAAATCCTGCCTTTGTCCGATCTATTTACAATACTGTGTTTTATATATATTTACAGATCCATTTGGTGACTGGTTGCTGTAAGCAAAGAAAGAGAAAGTCTTCAAAATAATTATTTCAGTACAAATCTTGCCCCTGTCCCATCCTTGAGATCATAAATACTAAGAAATAAAAAATATTTCATATCCGGCCAATTCTTAAGTGTCTGAAGAGAACCGAAGAGAGCCTATAATGGTGATTTTTTGGTGATTCAGTACCTCGGAAGATTGGTCAGTTTGCGATCAGTCTGATTTGTAGTTGTTCTTATACGGGTGAGCGTTCCTTAAGGGGATGTGAATTGCCCGAGATTATAAAAGTGAAATCACTTCAATTGGCCCTGCTTTCATTCAAAGGCGTTTTTTCGTGATTCTCTTGTGTTCAGAGATATCTCTCGGATGACAAGGATTGTTTTTGTTCTTCCCATCGCCATGTGGGATCTCATAATAGGAGAAAAGGATTAATGAATCTGGCGGAATTAAAGCTGAAGAAAATTGATGAGCTGGTAAAACTTGGTCAAAAGCTCAAGATTGAGGGCGTGAGCTCCTTGCGTAAACAGGAACTTATCTTTGCTATTTTGCAGGCCCAGGCCGATGAAGATGGTAAGCTTCGTGGCGGTGGAGTTCTGGAAATTTTACCTGACGGCTTTGGTTTTCTGAGGGCCCCTGATTATAATTACCTGCCAGGCCCGGATGATATCTATGTCTCACCATCGCAGATCCGGCGGTTGAATCTGAGAACGGGTGATACCATTGATGGATTAGTCCGTGCGCCCAAGGAAGGGGAACGATATTTTGCCCTGCTGAAGGTTGAGACTGTCAACTTTGATCCACCTGAGGCCGCAAAGACAAAGACACTTTTTGCCAATCTGACGCCGCTGCACCCAGACGAAAAATTAAATCTTGAATGGCAGCCTGATAACTATTCCATGCGGCTTATCGATATGATGTGTCCCATTGGCAAAGGGCAACGGGGGTTGATTGTGGCCCCGCCCCGCACCGGTAAGACTGTCCTGATGCAGAAGATTGCTAATTCCATCGTCAAAAATCATCCCGATGTCTATCTGATTGTCCTGCTCATTGACGAGCGGCCGGAAGAGGTGACCGAGATGGCCCGATCGGTTTTGGCGGCTGAGGTTGTCAGTTCAACCTTTGATGAACCGCCTCAACGCCATATTCAGGTGGCGGAGATGGTGCTTGAGAAGGCAATACGGCTGGTGGAACATAAAAAAGACGTGGTGATTCTTCTTGACAGTATTACCAGGCTGGCCCGGGCCTATAATACGGTGACTCCCTCCAGCGGCAAGATCCTCTCAGGTGGTGTGGAGGCCAATGCCCTGCAGAAACCAAAGCGTTTTTTTGGGGCAGCGAGGAATATAGAGGAGGGAGGCAGTCTGACCATTATTGCCTCCGCCCTGGTTGAAACAGGAAGCCGGATGGATGAAGTAATTTTTGAAGAATTTAAAGGGACAGGGAATATGGAGCTGGTGCTTGATCGGAAGATGGCTGAGAAGAGGATTTTTCCGGCCATTGATGTCAAACGCTCCGGCACCCGTAAAGAGGATCTGCTGTTAGATGCGGACACTCTCAATCGCATATGGATTCTGCGGAAGTTGCTCAGTTCCATGAATCCTGCTGATGGAGTAGAGTTCCTTATAGACAAGATGAAACACCATAAAACCAATAAGGAATTTTTTGAATCCATGAATAGTTAATTGATGGCTGATTGAGATTTGGTTTTGCGTTCAAGGGAGTAATGCAGGTATTTATGTTTTTTTATTGAAATTCTTGTCTTATTTATTTATAGTAATTTTTTTATTTGTAGCATGTGCTGTGATGTTTTTGTGAAGTGTTTGCATGAAGAAGGAGCACTTTGGGGCGTCATTAAAGATAAGCTGAACAGTCTCTTTGGCCTGTTCCTGAGGGAAAGGAATTATGAAGAAAGATATCCATCCAAAATATTATACTATAAAAGCGGTATGTGCCTGTGGAAATGAAGTGGAGATTGGTACGTTGCGGCCTGAGATGAAGGTCGAAATTTGTGCTGCCTGCCATCCTTTTTTTACCGGGAAACAGAAGGTTCTTGATACAGCAGGACGTATTGATAAATTCAATAAGCGCTACGCCAAGCATTTCGAAAGTAAAAAGGTTTGATTCTATCGGAGTTATCTGCCTTTTTTAGTTATCTCAGGTCCACAGCAATGGGTAACATTGTTGTGGACTTTTTGTTTTCTTCACGCATCATTCTTTCTGCCTCTTGAATCCCATGTTTGATAAGTTTGACGATCTGCAAGAAAAGGTTGCACATCTTGAGGGTAGGCTTTCTGATCCATCACTCATGAATGATCAAAAGGCTTATCAGAAAGTGGCCAGAGAACATGCGCATCTGCTCAAGCT
Source organism: Deltaproteobacteria bacterium (assembly GCA_026388715.1). Classification (GTDB taxonomy): domain Bacteria; phylum Desulfobacterota; class Desulfobulbia; order Desulfobulbales; family Desulfocapsaceae; genus UBA2270. The sequence goes on along the minus strand of JAPLJF010000030.1, from coordinate 40,056 downwards.
TTACACTCTTTACCGGCAGTATCAACAGGTAGGGCTGGATATCGAGAACAATAAGCAGCTTCTTCAGGGTGATGAAGATGAAGAAATCCAGGAGATGGCAAGGGCCGAGATCGAGGAGCTGAAGGAAAAAGAAAGCGTCCTGCAAAATGATATTCGTCTGCTGCTACTGCCAAAAGATCCCAATGATGAGCGCAATACTTTCCTGGAGATTCGAGCCGGGACGGGTGGTGATGAAGCGGCACTTTTTGTGGGTGATCTTTATCGGATGTATTCCCGGTTTGCCGAGTCTCAAGGCTGGAAGATTGAGGTGATGGCCTCCAGCCCTTTGGGGACAGGAGGCTTCAAAGAGATTATCTCCCTGATCAGTGGCGAGCATGTCTATTCCAAGATGAAGTATGAAAGCGGTACGCATCGGGTACAGCGGGTTCCGGAGACGGAGACTCAGGGGCGTATTCATACCTCGGCAGTGACGGTTGCCATTTTGCCTGAGGCTGATGAAGTGGAGGTGGATATCAAGATGAATGAGTTGAAGTTTGATGTCTTTCGTTCCTCCGGACCGGGTGGGCAGAGCGTGAATACAACCGATTCTGCGGTGCGGGTAACCCATTTGCCAACCGGATTGGTGGTTATCTGTCAGGACGAGAAGTCTCAGCATAAAAATAAGGCAAAGGCCTTGACGGTTTTGCGAGCCAGGTTGTTTGATCAGGTGCAGCAGGCGCATCATGACAAGATCTCCCAGGATCGAAAAAGCCAGGTTGGCAGTGGTGATCGGAGCGAGCGTATCCGTACCTATAATTTTCCACAGGGAAGACTGACGGATCATCGCATTAATCTTACCCTCTACCGGCTTGATTCGATTATGGATGGCAAACTGGACGAGGTTATTGATCCGTTGATCAGTCATGATCAGGCAGAAAAATTAAAAGAACTTGAGTAGGTCGTTGTGCGAAAATAACCTTGACCTGAAAATGGCGGGAATGCTTGAAGGGACCGTTGCAGAATGAGTGGAAAGTCGCTGCTCATTCCTGAATACCTTCCCTAAACAGTTGTCTGCTGGTTCTCTTTTTTTTTGAGGGAATCTTGGTTTATTATATCTCTGTAGTCCCATTTTTTTCATGCGTGTCGTTGATCTTGTTCGTCTTGGAGTAACTCAGCTTGAATCGGCGGGTGTTGAGCAAGCTGCCCTTGAGGTGGAACTGCTTTTAGAATTCTGCCTTGAAAAAAACAGAGCTGGGTTGTTTCTGGCAGCAACAGCAGAAGTGGACGAGCGTCGTGAGCAGGAGTTTTTAACCCTGCTGGCGCGCCGGGCCGGGCATGAGCCCACGGCCTATATCCTGGGTGAACAGGAATTCTGGTCCCTCCCTTTTTGGGTTACCCCTGCTGTCCTGATCCCAAGACCTGAGACCGAGTTTCTTCTGGAGGCAGTCCTTGCTGGAACCCGAAATGGACAATGGCGACCTGGTCCTGTCCTTGATCTTTGTTGTGGCAGTGGGGTTATCGGGATCATCCTTGCTCTTGAAATGGGACGAATGGTGACAGCGGTTGATCTTTCGGCGCAAGCCTTACAGGTTGCCCGGCAGAACGCCAAAAGGCATCAGGTCGCTGATCGCCTTGCCCTGGTGCAGGCAGATCTACTCAGCGCCTTTATTCCACACCCTCATTTTTCCCTGGTGGTCTCCAATCCTCCTTATGTCAGTGAACAGGAGATACGAGATGGATTGCAACCGGAAGTGGCGTGTTTTGAGCCGCATCTGGCCCTTAATGGCGGGGTGCATGGCCTGGATATTATTAAACGGATACGAACAACTTTGCCCCAGGTGCTGAGGCCCGGAGGTGAATTTTTTATGGAGATTGGTGCAGATCAGGGGTTGGCAGTCATGCAGCTTTTTACCAGTGATGATGGCGTGAAAACCTTTGAACGGGTTGAGGTGCTGCAGGATTATAGCGGTCGGGACAGGGTCTTGCATGCCAGGATGATGACGTAATAATGGAGATGAACAGCTAGATGGAAAAGCTCATTATTGAAGGCGGAAGGCCTTTATACGGTACGGTGCGGATCAGTGGCGCCAAGAATGCGGCCCTGCCTCTTATTGCCGCAACCTTGTTGGCGGAAGGGGTTCATACCCTGACCAATGTTCCTGATCTTCGTGATACCCGAACGATTCTTCGTCTTCTTGAATCCCTGGGGATCACCTGGGAAAGGCAGGGGGCAACCCTGAGGATTGATTCGACCAATCTGACCTATTCCGAGGCATCCTATGAATTGGTAAAGACCATGCGGGCCTCGGTTCTGGTGTTAGGGCCGCTGCTGGCCCGTTTGGGCAAGGCAAAGGTCTCTCTGCCAGGTGGCTGTGCAATTGGGGCCAGGCCCATTAATTTTCATATCAAGGGATTTGAGCAGCTAGGGGTGACCTGTCGTCTTGAACAGGGGTATGTGGATGCGGAGATTGATGGACGGATGCAGGGGAGTACCATCTATTTTGACGTGCCATCGGTTACCGGCACGGAAAATCTGGTCATGGCTGCCGCGCTTGCTCAAGGAACAACGATCATCAAGAACGCGGCGCGGGAACCGGAAATCGGCAATCTTGTTGACATGCTGACGGCCATGGGTGCTGAGATTGAAGGGCGCGATACGGATCGGCTGACTATTCATGGGGTTGAGAGACTGTATGCAGCTGAAAGTGAGATCATCCCTGATCGGATTGAGACGGGTACCTATTTAATTGCAATTGCTGCCACCGGCGGTGCGGCCACGGTAACTGACTGTAACCCTGCGCATCTCCCCTCTTTGCTGGAAAAATTGCGGGCAGCAGGGATGGAGGTCAAAGAGGTGGAAAATGCAATTACCCTGGATGCCACAGGGGGGAGGCAAATCAAGGGTGTTGATATTACAACCATGCCTTATCCTGGCTATCCAACGGATTTGCAGGCCCAGTTCATGGCCTTCATGGCCATGAGTGATGGGGTGTCGATGGTTCATGAGACGATTTTTGAAAACAGGTTCATGCATGTGGCTGAGTTACACCGGATGGGGGCGGATATCACAATCGATGGCCGTGCTGCCGTGGTCAAGGGGGTGGGCAGGGCTGGCTTTAATGGTGCGCCAGTTATGGCAACTGATTTGAGGGCAAGCTCATCACTGGTGATTGCCGGCCTGGCTGCAAAAGGTAGAACCGAGATTTCTCGAATCTATCATCTGGAGCGTGGTTATGAACAGATGGTGGAAAAATTGACAGCTCTGGGAGCTACAGTCTGGAAAGAAGAGGAATGAATTCAGAGTAATAATTGGATTTTCCATAAAAAAAGCCGCTCATTTGAGCGGCTTTTTTTATGGAAAAAAGAACTTATAGCATCAATGATGTTCTTTCTGGGTAAAGGTCTTGCCAAATACCCGTTCACCCATAAGAAAGCCTAGGGCAACAACACCGATACCACCAGCAATAACCCCAAACTCAAAGATGGAGGGGACGTAGCTGAAATAGGATGGTAGGCCATCCCAACCAAGATTCTGGGGAACGATCTGTCCGGCAACAACAAGGTCATAGCGGGCCACAAATTGGCCAACAAGAATGAGAAATCCGGCCATGGCCATCATGCCGACATTCTCAAGCCGTGACAGGATGATCAGCATTATGGGAAGAAGAAGACCGATACAGATCTCTATAACCCAGAAGTTAATGGAGAGCGGACCGCTGATTAAGGCATCTGCCGCAGTCCTTCCCAGTTCAGGGCCACCCACATAAAAACTGACCAGCCGCCAGAAGGTGGCAACTGCATAGAGGATGAGCACCAGGGTCATGGCTTTGCCCGCACTTTTCACGGCGAGATGAACGGTCTGGCTCATCTTCTCCCCCCGGATCTTGTAGGCAAGAAAATTAAAAAGGACGGCTGCGGCCGCGCCAGAGAGAAAAGCGGCGGTGAGAAAGTAAATGGGTAGTTGGGCCCCGTACCAGTAAGGGCGGGCGGGAAGGGTGGCAAAGACGCCACCGAGACAACTGTTAGCAAACACCTCGGCGATTGCTCCCAATACGCCCAATATCAAGGCAATCTTGGCCAGTCCGGTAACAATTCCGGCAAATTCAACGATCATGCAGCCAACGGCCAGACCGTAGAGTGTGCCCATCCACCAGATATTGGAGGTGGGGTTGGGGGAGAGGATATTATAGATCAGCATTCTGTGGGGGCTGGCAATTTCCACGCCAATGGTGGAAAATGCGGCCATGATACAGATAATAGACATCCATACCATACGGTTGCTGACAATCCCCATTCGGGTTCCGCCAAAGACATGGCTCATGGCGGCATAGATACATAAACCGGTGGAGGTGATAGCCCAGAATGCATAGGTGGAGATCAGCATTCCCCATGGCATTTCGCGGGTATTGTGATAGATGACATGATGACCGAAAATAAAAGCGAGGACCCCGCAACTGAGACCGACCACGGTCACAATCAGAAAAAAGATCGTCGCCCTGTTCATGCCGGGTGTTGCCAGACGTGGTTCGGCTGTCTCGGCAAATATGGCTGATATTGATTTGTTTGTCATTTTTTACTCCTGCAGATTTGTTTTCTTTCGCAAAGGGTGCTGAGACGAATTGCCTTCATGACCCTGTGACGTCTTCATTTGGGTCTTAATGACCAGTCTTTGTATCCTTGTGGGGTGCTCCGTGCGTGCCGTCGTTTCCCATCATCCGGTTATAGCCTTTGACGCCAATATGACAGGTCTCACAACGGGTATTCGAGGCAAATGCGGTGGAACCATCGTGGCATTTTCCACAGTATTTGCCATCATAGAGGGCTTGCATGGTAAAATTGTCTGCCTTTTCCGCGGCTCCCTTCTGCATGGCAAATATCGCGTCATGGCATGCCTCGCATTCCAGTCCGGAATCCTCGGTGTGGGACTTATGATTAAAAATCACCGCCTTGACCGGTTTGGTCCAGACGATGGGGTCTTTCGGCATCAGTTCTTTCACGTCCATGTGACAGGAAGCGCATTTTGTGTTTGTGGCAAAGGCCGTATTTCCGTCATGGCAGGAGCCACAGTATTTCCCTTCTGCCATTGCGGCCATGGTCATTTTACCGGTGGCCAGGACCGCACCGGATTCCATGGTAAAGAGTTCGTCGTGGCAGGCATCACAGGCGAGACCTGAATCCTTGGTGTGGATCTTGTGACTGAACGTCACCTTGGTCGGTTTGTCCCAGGCAATGGGGGCCTTGGGGCCATAGGCTTCTTCATCATAGGCTTCTGCGGCTATTGCATGGGTGGCAAGGAAAAAAGATCCTGCCAGCAGGAAGGCCCCAACTGTTTTCATTCTGTTTTGTATCATTTTTCTTCTCCTACAAAGCGGCGAGTATTACGGGGAAGGTTGTGCCGAGTTCTTGCGATGGTATCAGCGAGTTTTCTGGTGCCCTGTTTCCCCTTATCATTGCCTGTATTGTTTAGCTTAGGCGTTCATATAAAAAACATTGGGCAAGGCCCCGGTATCGGGACGTAAAACCCAGATTTTGGTGTCAGGTGTATGGAGTAAACGATAGATCTCAGTGGACTTGTCTTTCAGATCACCAAAGATTCTTACCCTGGCTGGACAGGCTGCGGCGCACGCGGTTTCAGTTTTACCTTCGGCAAGCCGCGTATCGATGCAGAAATTGCATTTGTCGATGGCATATTTTTCTTCATTGAAATAGCGGGCATTATAGGGACAGGCAGCCATGCATGTCTTGCAACCGATGCATTTTTTATAATCCATAACCACTATGCCGGTCTCAGGGTCTTTGTAGGTTGCCTTTGTCGGGCAGACCCGGACACAGGGAGGGCGATTGCAGTGGTTGCAGAGTACGGGTCTGAATTCCCGTTTTTCTACACCGTTTTCAGTGGTCAGTCGTTCCTGGATTGCTGTTCTGTAGGCGCCATGAGCATCAGGCACATGGTTTGTCTGTTTACAGGCCTCTACGCATTTTTCACAGTCAATACAGCGATTTTGTCGCATGACCATGCCATAATGCTTGGGGTATGGATACTGATCTTCTGCCGGGATGTCCGTATCCGGACTGCTTTGATTGCCGGCATAAGATACTGAAGTCAGTGACAACACTGACCCTCCCAGGAAAACACCAGTAACGGCAAGTCCCATCTGTAGGAATTTGCGTCGTTCCTGTAAAGGCAAGTTCTCAATGCCTTCATTTCTTTCCTTTTCCAAGTCCTCGATATTCATTCTGAGCCTCCTAAACTTGATATACTGAAAAAGTGTTTTAAAACGAGTCGAAGAAAGAGTCTTTTCCCTCTTTTTCTCCGCTATATAAAGATTGTTGCAGGCAATACTGCCGCAATAATTGTCGTCTCTGTAAGATAGATATTTATCTTTCTAATATATTAAAACCGTAAAGAGATTTGAAGGCCTTTTTATCAGGTTGCTCGGTGAAGATCGATGCCGAGCAAAACTGCTGTAGTTGTTTATGTTTGTGAAAGAACTTGCCACATACTTGCCACACATTTGGAGGAAATTTTTTTACTATATAAAATTTTTTTATTAACAGCAATGAAAAATGAATGAAAATTCATTTTTCATTGCTGTTGGTAACATTTCGATATTATGTGAATTTATTTTTTTATCTGGGGTTGTATATTGACTTATGTCCGATACAATAGTGAAATTTATATAAAAATTTCTGTTTTATGAAAGGCGGAGTTTTTTTAAGCTGGGAAGTTGTGCGGTTTGGATCTTTTTTAAGATGGTAAGCCTAAAAGTCTATTCTCTGCCATTCCGAATAGGTAGCCGAGCTCGAAGCCTATGCTTACGGTGAGACTCTGGAGTCAGGACTCTTGTTGCCTGTTGATCCCATTAAATTTCCTTTCTTTGATTGCGAAGACAAAACTTCGACTTCTATGATTTTTTACAAGATTTTCGATCATTTCGAATGATTGGAAAAAGAGTGTCAAAAGAGACAATGAACGATCATTTCTTGATGAATCTTGACAGCTTTGCTGTGTCTGGAGTATCTTTCCTTAAGTTGTCTGAGTTGCTTGTAGATGAAAGATGATAGGTAGTATTCAATTATGAACTTGAAAGAGTTATCCTGTTGAGGAAAAGAATATGCGCGCTTTGAAGAAGATTGTCCCGTTGGTGCTGGTTGGTGCTGTGGTATTTAATTGGAATCATTTTGCCTTTGCCGGGCAGAATATTGATCTTGCCAAGATGCAAGATAACAGGAAAAAACTGATAGAAACCAGCAGTTGTCCTGGATGTGAGCTTGCTGGAGTTAATCTTTCAGGTGTTAATCTCGACAGGGTAAACTTGACAGGTGCCAATCTGGAAGGTGCGAATCTCTCGCAAGCACGATTGCATCTTGCTACTCTGAATAAGGCCAACTTGCAACATGCCAATTTAAGGGATGTTGAATTTGGTGGCGCTGATCTGGCAGAGGCAGATCTTCGCGGCGCAGATCTGAAAGGCGCAACTTTTGTTGGCGCCTATCTTGTCGGCACTCAACTGGATAAAGAAGTTTCCTTGAATCAACCATCAGAAAAGCCTGTTTCTGAAAATATCCCTTCTCAGGATATTGCTGCTGAAAAGGTACTCCCTGCTCAGGAGGTCCAGGGAGTACCTTCGGTTATGGAAAAAAGAGAAGATACGGCTCATGTCGCCACACAGCAACCGTCTTCCGAGGTCAAAGGAAAGAAGGCGCCTCCTCCATCAGCAGAGCCAGGTTTCTTTGATAAGGCCGTGGATAGTGTGAAAGGGTTGTTTGGTCAGGGGGAAAATGATGTAAATAAAACGGTGGATGCGACCGGAAGATCTGTGGTAATACCGGAAAAAGAGCCAGCCGTGCAGGCATTGCCGAAAAAGGATGTCGTCGCCGACATTGCCCCTGTTAAAGAACAAACACCTGCCGAGGTCAAAGGAAAGAATGTGCCTCCTCCATCAGCAGAGCCAGGTTTTTTTGATAAAACATTGGATAGCGTGAAAGGGCTGTTTGGTCAGGGGGAAAATAACAATAAAGCTGTGGCTGAAAAACATGAAGGTGATATTCAGGAAGGCAAACAGCTGCCGGGAAATGAAACGGCAGGTACTCAGGTACCTGAAAATAAAATAGATCCAGCGGCTGAAACAGCAAAAAACAGGGAACGCTTGCTTGAAACCAAGCGTTGCTATGAATGTAATCTCACTGGGGTTGATCTTACTGGTAAAAATATGGATAGTGCCGATCTTGAGGGTGCTGATCTCACTGGCAGTAGGCTTGAAGGTGTGAATTTTGAGAATGCAAATTTGAAAGGGGCGATATTGGTGAAAGTGAATCTCAGAAATGCAGACCTGCGGAAGGCTGATCTGTATAAGGCCAATCTTTCAGGGGCAGACTTGACCGGTGCCAAACTCGACGGGGCCCTTCTTGACGATGCTCAATTCTCTGATACTGTTGGATATGAGGTGCAAGGGAAGTAATCCTTTCCAAACCGGTTATTAGGGCAGGGAAATAAAAGAGGACCATGAAGAGTTGTTAGGCATGTAATTATGATGTCCTTTGTTCTGTTAACAGGTCGATTGCCTTGTCAATGCATTCATAAGTGGATGTCTTTTCATCATGAAGAATTGCTTCGAGGGTATCGAAATGGTTCCGGAGCTCAGCGTTCTTGATTTCCAGGTTCTGAATGGTTTCGGATGCCATGCTTTCTGTCGTTCCATTGCCTGGCTGAGGTTCTGGGCATTCTTTATTATTGATTGAACATTGGCAATTTTCCCAAGGCGGAGAAAAAGTTCATCAAAATTGATCGGTTTTTTCAGGTAGTAGGCAGCGCCTTTCTTTATTGCCTCAACTGCAGTATCAATGGATGAGTGGGCAGTGCTCAGAATAACCTCAATGCCGCCGGTTGAGTCTGGTATCATCACGGTCCGGTAAGGACCACGTCAATATGCTGTTGGGGGAGGATCTTTCTCGCCTGGTAGTCATCTTCAGCGATCAACACCTCATCTCTTCTTTTCCCGGGCGGTTCTCCAGGATTCTTCTGATAACAGGAGCATCTTCAGCAACGAGTATGGTTATATCGTCATGAAGAGACCCCTGTTATTTTTTCTGATAAAAGATTGATCGTAAAAGTTTCATGGGAATAAAACTGGGGACAGATACCTGTGAGTAATTCTGTAGAGCCAATGATGAGATCGCCGTCATCTGTTAAACTAGAATTATTGCGTTCCTTTCTCTATGGAAATCACTGTAATATCGTAGAGGAGGTTATGTCCTGCCAGAGGATGATTATAGTCAACGACGATGGTATCATTGTTGACTTCAATTACTGTTGCCGGAATTGGATGCTCCTGGCCATCTTTTTCTACCTTGAGGGAGAGGATCATTCCAACTTGAGGATTGATGCCGGAGCTCATAACATTTCTGTCGAGTGTCTGTAACAAGTCTTTGCGGCGGGGGCCATATCCTTCATCAGGCTCAAGCTTGACCAGCTTCTTGTCGCCTGCTGACATGCCGATAATAGCCTGTTCCAGGGTGGGGGGGGCGTCAAGATTGCCAATAGTAATGACTAGAGGTTCGGATTCGGTTGTGGATTGGAAAGTTGTTCCATTTTCTAACTTTCCAGTGTAACTAATTGTCACTCTATCGTTTTTTTGTGCTTTTTTCATGTGATAATTGTTCCGGTGAAAGAAAAAGAGGTTTGGTAATAGATGCTAATCGGTTGTAGAGTGTGCAGACATGTTGGCATACTTTAAGCCATGGTAAATAATAACATGGCCATTAGAATAGCATGAGAAGCCGTAACGAAATAGTAATAAAGAAACAAGTTATTTCATAACGGTTTTTTAAAAATATGTTATCCTATTGTTCCTTGTTTGGCAATACGAGTTGCACATATTATTGGGAGCATACTTTATGGGAGATGACAAGGATGAGTTTTTTTGTGAAAAAAAAGCTGTATCTTGACAAAGAATGGTGAGCGGCATAAAGTTGTTTCTTTTTCTGTATGTTTTTATAGTTATGCTTGTTTGTTTCTGGAATTGATTGAGGAAAAGGGCATTTTTTGTGAAACTGATTTGTGAAAAACATAATGCATCAATGGATGCAGAAGGTGCTGTCTGTCGCCATCCTGTTGATTATTGTAAATTCAGAACGTCCTGTATGATTCATTTTCTTGGAAGTGAGAAGACAAAAGAAGAGAAGGCGGATGTTGTGCAAGAGGTTTCACGGGTTCAGGATGTGCAGAAAAATCTGAATCCATTTGTTAATATATTTCCGTTGCGTTTTGATAAATCTGAAAATGGTCTGCTGCCGGCAATCGCTCAGGAGTATCAGAGTGGCGAGATTCTGATGCTTGCCTATATCAATCCTGAAGCATGGGAAAAAACCCTGGAGACAGGAAAGGCCCATTACTGGAGTCGTTCACGGAATAAATTGTGGCTTAAAGGTGAGTCGTCCGGCCATATTCAGCTCATTCGTGAGATTCTGGTTGATTGTGATGATGATACTGTGGTGTTCAAGGTGGAACAACTTGGAGGAGCTGCCTGTCATACCGGGCATCGCTCATGTTTTTTCCGTCGGGTTGAGGGTGGAGAGATAGCAGTTGTCGGAACAAGAATCTTTGATCCGGAAGCTGTGTATGGAAAAAAGTAAGCAGTTGTAATAAAAGAGTGGGGAGCAGGTGATGGAAATGAGAGAACAGCTTAAACTGGGACTTCCTAAGGGAAGCCTGGAAAAGGCAACTATAGAGTTGTTTGAAAAGGCAGGTTGGCTGATCAAGCCAAGATCCCGCAATTACTTTCCTGAGATTGATGATCCTGAATTGGTCTGTTCAATCTGCCGGCCACAGGAGATGTCCAGGTATGTTGAAAGTGGGATGCTGGATGCTGGAATTACCGGTAAGGATTGGACCATGGAGAATAAGTCCGAGGCGGTGATCGTCTGTGATCTGATTTATTCAAAGGTGAGCAGGAGACCAACACGCTGGGTTATTGCGGTGGCTGGTGATTCTGATATCCATACCGTTGAAGATCTGGAAGGAAAGAAAATTGCCACGGAACTGGTGAATGTGACCAGGGAGTTTTTTCAGGAGAGAAAGATCAATGTTGATATTGAATTTTCCTGGGGGGCCACCGAGGCCAAGGTGGTCTCCGGGCTCGCCGATGCGATTGTGGAGGTGACGGAGACCGAAAGCACGATCAGGGCCCATGGCCTGCGCATTATCCATGAACTTATGGAGTCCAATACCCAGTTTATTGCCAACAAAGAGGCCTGGGCCGATCCCTGGAAGCGGGAGAAGATGGAAAATGTGGCAATGCTCCTGCAAGGCTCACTGAACGCTGATCGGATTGTTGGCCTGAAGATGAATGTTGCCCATGCCCGTCTGGATCAGATCATCAATCTGTTGCCCAGTCTCAACGCGCCAACGGTAGCCAATCTCTATCAGCAGGACTGGTATTCAGTGGAGACCGTTGTCTCAGAGGATGTGGTCCGTGATCTTATCCCCAAACTGAAGAAGAACGGGGCTGAGGGTATTATTGAATATGCCTTGAATAAGGTGATTTGACTTTCTTTGTTGTGTGTGATTTTAAGCGGTTGGTTGTTTTTTCTGGTATTATCCATCTGGTTGTTGTTTCTGAGCCGGGCAAGGGACACTGAGTATGAAATTTGTTGATATCCATTTTCTTTTAAGCGTCCATAACCTGTCCCAGTTGCCCGCTCCTTCACTGCCGGAGATAGCCTTTGCCGGGCGTTCGAATGTGGGAAAGTCAAGCCTGATGAATACCCTGGTGGGCAGGAAAAATCTGGTCAAGGTAAGTGGCCGTCCAGGAAAGACGCAGGGGCTTAATTTTTTTGAAGTGACAGATACAGTATATCTGGTGGATTTACCCGGTTATGGCTATGCCAAGGTTGCCAAGGGGATGCAGGACCACTGGCAGTCACTTATCACTTCCTATCTGGAGGCCCGAGCGACTCTCTGTTGTGTGGTGGTTATTCTGGACCTGCGGCACGAGCCCAAGCAATACGATGCCCAGCTTCTTAGCTGGTTGCGGGAGAAAAACATCCCTTTTTTACCTGTCTATACCAAGGTTGATAAATTGTCAGGCAATGAACGGGTCAAAAATGCCCGGATTCTTGATGCCGGTCATTCCATTGCCCCGGATCAGCGAATCCTGTTCTCGGCGGTGACGGGGCAAGGAAAGGATGAGCTGGAGCGGGCCCTTGCATCTTTTTCCAAAGTAGATTAGCTTTTCGGTTGTTTGGGTGTATATACGTATATTCTCTTCGTGCGATGGGTAGTTTTTTGAATTGGCCATCAGATGATAAAATTACAGATAGTTGTTTGGGGGTAAAGCACCATGTCACTGCGTTCTGAATGGCCATGCTGGGAAATCATGAAGTGTGATGACAACAAAAAGTGTCCAGCAAAGGAACAACCGGCCAAGATGTGCTGGGAACTTATTCAGGAGCGGAATACGTGTTCTTTTAATATCTGTACGGATTGTCTGGTTTATGTGAGCCGGCAGAAGGATTGTAAATTTACGAGGGAAGAAATTCTGAGCATCATGGCCCAGAAGGGGATTGATGTTCTGGGTCAAGATAAATGTACGTGTCCTCAATTTGAGGATAGCGAAGAGAAATAGAACGTCACTTCCGTTCCATGGATACGGAAAAGGGATGATGCGGGCTTGGTGAGCTTGCATCATCCCTTTTTTTTTGAGTAGAAAAAAGATAAGACGGATGGAATCGTTTTATTGCTCAGACTTTAACACCGCTAAAAAGGCCTTTTGGGGGATCTCCACATTGCCAACGGTCTTCATTCTTTTCTTGCCCGCCTTCTGTTTCTCCAGCAGTTTTCTTTTTCTGGAGATATCGCCGCCATAACATTTGGCGATAACATCTTTTCTCAGTGCTGAGATCGTGGTTCTGGCGACAATGGTCCCGCCGATAGCGGCCTGGATGGCGATCTTGAACATCTGTCTCGGGATCTCGCGCTGGAGCTGTTCGCAGGCATGCAGGCCGCGGGCCCGGGAATTGGCGCGATGAACCAGTTGCGAGAGGGCGTCCACCAGTTCGCCGTTGACCAGGATGTCCAGCTTGACCAGATCACTCTTGCGGTAATCATAGAGCTCATAATCAAATGAACCATATCCTTGGGTGGCTGATTTGAGTTTATCATAGAAATCATAGATCACTTCCGCCAGCGGCAGTTCACAGGTGAGTTCTATCCTGCCAGGTGTCGGGTAATGGTAATGGGTGTTCTCGCCGCGGCGCTCCATGCACAGTGCCATCACCACCCCCATATATTTCTCAGGCATAAGGATGGTGGCCTTGATATATGGTTCCTCCACCCGGCTGACCTTGGACGGATCCGGGAAATGGGCGGGGTTGTCCACCTCGACCATGCTGTCATCGTTGAGATAGAAGTTGTATTTAACGGAAGGGACAGTCAGGATGAGCGAGATGTCAAATTCGCGTTCCAAGCGCTCCTGGATGACCTCCAGGTGCAGCAGGCCAAGAAAGCCACAGCGAAAACCAAAGCCCAGGGCCACTGACGAGTCTTTCTGAAAGGTCAGGGCCGCATCGTTGAGCTGGAGTTTTTCAATGGCGGTGGCCAGATTCTCGTAGTCATCAGTGGAAATGGGATAGATGGAGGAGAAGACTACCTGCTGGACCGGTTTGAAACCGGCCAGGGCCTCGGGGCAGGGCCTGTCTTTATGGGTGATGGTATCGCCGGGCCGGGTGTCGCTGACAGTTTTTATGCCGGCCAGGATATAGCCAATCTGCCCGGCGGAGAGTTGTTTTTGTGGCTCCTTGCCGATTCCCCTGAACAGACCAACTTCCTCAACCTTGTAGGTGGCGTTGTTGGACATGAATTTTATCATTTCCCCTGCCCTGATAACGCCATTAATGATGCGGCAGGAGATGATGGTACCCCTGAATGCGTCATAGTGGGCATCAAAAATGAGGGCCTGGAGCTCGCTGTCAGGGTCGCCTTGGGGGGGCGGAAGAAAGTTGACGATGGCCTCAAGAATGTTTTCAACGCCCTGACCTGTTTTTGCCGAGCAGAGTTGGATATGCTCTCCATCCAGTCCCAGGTCTTCCTCGATCTGCAGGGCTATTTTCTCCGGTTCTGCTGAGGGGAGATCTATCTTGTTGATAACCGGGATGATCTCCAGATTGTTCTCCATGGCAAGATAGAGGTTGGCCAGGGTCTGGGCCTGAACGCCCTGGGCGGCATCAACGAGGAGCAAGGCGCCTTCACATGAGCTGAGGGCGCGCGAGACCTCATAGCTGAAATCAACATGGCCTGGAGTGTCGACCAGATTCAGTTCGTACGTGATCCCGTCCTTAGCGGTGTAGGGCAGACAGATGGTCTGGCTTTTGATGGTGATGCCGCGTTCCCGTTCAATGTCCATATTGTCGAGCAACTGGTCTTTGAACTCACGAACCGAGACCTGATGGCACAACTGGATCATGCGGTCAGCCAGGGTTGATTTGCCATGATCAATGTGGGCTATAATGGAGAAATTTCGTATGTGTTTCATTGGCTGCAGGAAAATTTATGAGATGCTGAAGGAAAGAATGCTTGCATGATCTTGAAAAGATAGACTTGTAGCACAAAAGGGACAAGAAGAAAATAGAATTTCCTTTATTCCTTGCTGATAAATGGCCTATAAGGGATAATAGGATATGCTGTGAAGGCTTTGAGTATGAGATATATAGATTGCACTTTGATGAAACTGGAGTAATAATAAAAGGTTTCTATGATCAATATCGTCCTGACAAACAGAACTTTTCTATGACCTCACAAAAGAAAAAAAATGATGTGACTGATGCCCCTGATGCCCCTGATCTGTTTGATCTGTCTAACTCTGACAGTGTGGAAAACGATCCGTATGAGCATCCCCTTGTTTCCATGTCTAACGAGGAACATCTTCCAGCCCTGAGTAATCCTGCCCTGCAACGCTATCTGCAGGAGATCAGCCAGTATGAGCTTTTGACGCGGGAGGAGGCGGATGATCTGGCGATCAGATTTCGGGAAAATGGCGATCAGGATGCAGCCTACAGGCTGGTTTCTGCCAACCTGCGTCTGGTGGTCAAGGTGGCTATGGATTTTCAGAAATATTGGATGCAGAACTTTATGGATCTCATCCAGGAAGGAAATGTGGGACTGGTCCAGGCCACCAAGAAGTTTGATCCCTATCGCGGGGTTAAATTTTCCTATTATGCTGCCTATTGGATTCGGGCTTATATCCTGAAGTTTATCATGGATAACTGGCGTCTGGTTAAGATTGGCACCACCCAGGCCCAGCGTAAGCTTTTTTTTAGTTTGAATAAGGAGCGAAAGCTCCTTGAGTCGCAAGGGTTTCAGGCAGAGACAAAATTGCTGGCCCAGCGTCTGAATGTCAAGGAGAGTGAAGTCATTGAGATGAGTCAGCGCATGGGGGGCGGGGATGTCTCCCTTGAGAGCCCGGTGCGCGCGGATTCGGAAGATGAGCAGAAAAGTTTTCTGCCGAGTGAAGGTCCAGGGATTGAGGATATGGTAGCCGGCAGTCAGATGAAGGCCAAGCTGGCCGACATGATCGTGATCTTGAAAAAAAATCTCAATAGCAAAGAGACCATGATCCTCGAAGAGCGTCTGCTCACTGATGAACCCCTTACTCTGCAGAATATTGCTGATAAATTTGATATTTCCCGGGAACGGGTCAGGCAGATTGAGGTGAATCTGCTGAAAAAAATGAAGAAGTTATTTGAGGCAGAAATGCCTGATATCAAGGATTTCTTCGACGGTGAAAGCATGGTGATTAGAGGCGGCCCTGATAATTAGGAGCCGTTACGAAATAACTTGTCTCTTTATAACTATTTTGTTACGGCTCCTTATGCCGTTCAGGCCATTTAGATGGCCATGTTATTTATTTAAAGCGGCTTAGCTGTTTCTCTCTCTTCCTTTCTGATACCTGTTGTCTCTTCATAAAATATAAAATTCCGCTACGATCAAGGCTTGAATAATGAAAGTACCTCTACTCGACCTCAAACAACAATTGAGTTATCTTCGGGAAGACATCCTGGAGGCCGTAACCAGGGTTATCGATTCAACTATTTATATCCAGGGGCCTGAAGTTGCCTCGTTGGAACAGGAGGTTGCCGCATATTGTGGTGTGGAAAACGGGGTTGGGGTTTCCAGCGGCACCGATGCCCTGCTCGTTTCTTTGATGGCCTTGGGGATAGGGCCTGGTGATCAGGTTCTGACCACACCGTATTCTTTTTTTGCCACTATGGGGGTTGTGCTTCGGCTGGGGGCTACCCCTGTTTTTGTGGACATTGATCCTATCTCCTTTAATATTGATCCTGTGTCCATGGTAGAAGTCCTGGCTCGTGATTCTGAAAGAAAAATCAAGGCTATTTTGCCTGTACATCTTTACGGACAATGTGCGGATATGGTGGCTATCATGAAGCTTGCCAACCAGTATGCCTTGCCGGTGATTGAAGATGCGGCCCAGGCCATTGGTGCTGAATGCCCAATGAGCGATAAAGGTGGCGGGATGAATGGACAATGGAAGAAGGCTGGCTCCATGGGACTTGCCGGGTGTTTCTCTTTTTTTCCAAGTAAAAATCTTGGGGGGATGGGTGATGGCGGCATGGTGGTAACCAACGATTGTGCCTATGCCGACAAAATCCGGATTTTACTCAATCATGGCGCTTCACCAAAATATTATCATGGACAAGTGGGGGGGAATTTCCGTCTTGATCCTATTCAGGCTACAGTGTTGCGGATCAAGCTGACCTATCTGGAACAGTGGCATCGGGCCAGGCGTGAAAATGCGGATCGCTATAACACATTCTTTGCTGAATCCGGTCTTGTTCAGAACAATTTTCTTGTTCTGCCCCAGGCTGTTTATCAGGAGAAAAAACTGGATAATAGCGCCATGAATGGCGTTGGAGAAAATTATCATATCTATAATCAGTATGTTCTGCGGGTCAGCCGGCGTGATGCCTTGATCACCTGGCTACGCTCCCAGGATATCGGCTGTGAAGTGTATTATCCGTTGGCCTTGCATCAACAAAAATGTTTGGGGGCAAGTTTTCCGGTACTCTCTTTTCCCCAAGCTGAGAAGGCTGCTGCCGAGACCATTGCCCTGCCAATTTACCCGGAACTGACTGCGGATATGCAGGCGTATGTTGTTGAGAAAATAGCCGAATTCTATCGGCAGTAAGTGTGCTATCCTCGTGAACTTCCCTCCTATAATGCGCCCCGCAGGAAGTGTCCTTGGGTTGCCCATCTGGAAGAAGCGTTTTTATCATGGAGGTTTTTTTAAGGTGAAGGGCTTTTTTCAGAACTCTTCGTCAATGGTCGCATCTCCAGAAATGGGTTGTCGGCAGCTTGGCATCTTAGTCTGGCGGATTATTGTCGTTTTTTGTTTTCTTTTGTTTAATCCTTCTTTCTTACCTGCGGCTTCTACCGCTTCTACCGCCATCATCCCTGAACGTGATGTTGTTGTCAGTGACACTAGAGAAGAACCTGAGTGGAAAACCCTCTGGGATGAGGCCCGGGAACTGACCAGGCAAGAGAAATATGCCGAGGCAGCCAGAAGCTATTCCCGGCTTCTCTCCCTGAAAAACAATATTGAAGAGGCCTCGTGGGAATATTGTCTGGTGCTCATTCACCTGTCTGATTGGGATCAAGCTTCCATCCTTTTGGAAGATCTTCTTGAAAAAGATGCCAAGCGTCCTGAATATCTGTTGAGCGCTGGTCTGGTCGCATTGAAAAAGAAGGAATATGGCAGGGCCTTCACCTATTACGATCTTGTTTATCGGAAAAAAAATGATCTTGATGGAGCGCAGGCCAAGGAGGCATTGACTGGTCTTGTTGTCGCCTTGCGTGGACAGGGCCAGTATGAGGCTGCCTATCCGTTCATGGAAGAACTCTTCCAGCACAAGCCTGATGATATCTCTCTGCTTTATCAACTGGCGGCCTACGCGGCCAAATCGGGACGGCGGGAAAAGGCCTTGACCTATTATGAAAAACTTGTCTCTCACGACCAGGTGGAGGACCAGGTGCTGCTTGAGGCGGCTGAGGTCTTTGATCGTCCTGGTCAAGAGGCCAAGGCTGTTCTCTGCTGGCGAAAATATCTGCAGCGTCATCCGGATTACCTGCCGTTTCAGGAGAAAATTGCCAATTATTTGATTGCCCGGGGAGAAAAAGAGGCCGCCTTGCCCCATCTCCTGATCCTGCTGGCCCAGGATGATCAACGTGATGCACGTCTCTTGCAGATAGGCGCCATTTATCTGACTGATCTGGGGCGGCCTGACAAGGCGCTGTCATATTATGAAGATTATTTCCAGCGTCATCCTGAAAATCAGGCTATTGCCCAGGAGATAGGAAAGATTCAGACCATGCTTGCCCATGATTTGGTGTCAAAGGTTGGGCAGGGTGGCGCCTTGCCGGTGTGGAAGGAGCTTACACAGATTACCTCGAACCAACTGGCCATTTATATATCCATGGTCCGCCTCCTCGAAAAACGTGGGAACAACAAAGAACTGCGTGAAATCCTTGGCCTGATTCATCAGCATGATCCAGGGAACTGGGAAGTCATTCTCCGGCTTGCCGAGTTGTTTCTTGAACAGAAAGATCTGGGCCAGGTGGAGCATTTTCTGGGGCTCTTGCCTCAGGAAGAGCGCAATGGACCAAGATACCTGCTGACCAGTGGACGTCTTGCGGATCAACGCGGACTCCTGGGGCAGGCACTGGTCTGGTATAATCGGTATCTGCAGGCGGCGCCAGATGATCAACCCATTCGTCTTCGTTGTCTGGAGCTATCGGCACAGCTTGGCCTGATTGGCCAGTATCAGGAACATTATCAAGTAGTGCGTCGGGAAGCAAAGTCTGAGGCGGAGCAGATGAATATAGATTTGCGGTATGCCAGGGTTTTGCTGGAAAATGGGCTGGCGACCCGGGCCAAAATAATCTGTCAGCAACTGATTGAGGCAGGTCAGGGTGGAGATGAACTGATCGCCGAGACGCATCTGGTTTTAGCTGATGCCCTGTACAGGGAAGGAAATATTTTTGAGGCCGAACAGTTCTTGCGGCAGATGCTGGTGGATGGCGTGGCAATGGAATCTACTCTTCGCCAATTGGTCGAATTTTCTTTAAAGAGCAAAGAGCCTGATCTCGCCTGGACCTGGGGTACGCTTTTATCCGAACAACCAGGATATTCTGTTGTCCCCGTAACCTGTGGGAATGACAGAAAGGATCTGGTCTTGCTTCGGGCAAGGGTATTGGCAGCGGCAGGGAAACTGGGCAAGGCCATCGACAGTGTTCAGGAGTACCGGATATTCCTTGTTCAGCATTGCCGGCAAGAGAGCGGGACGAAGGAACGGGCGGACCTTGTACTGGCCCATCTCTATCTGCAGGACAAACAATACGGTAAAGGTCAGGAACTGATAGCGAAAATCATCAAGGAACATCCGCTGGATCTGGAACCCTTGATTCTTGGGCAGTTACTGGATGCTGGTTTGTCAGGGAAGACGCAGGGGCACGAGGTTATTGATGGCGTGCTGATTAAAAACTATGATAACAGGTTTTTGAGCCTGATGCAGGCTGCACAATTAGAACGGGAATATGGAGACACTGAGGCAGCCCTTCACCATGTGCAAATGGCCTTACAGGATGTGCCTGAGTCAGTGGGGGCCAGGGTGCTTCAGGCAGATCTTCTGCGTGAACAGGGGAATATAGAGGCGGCTTTTACCTCTTTGCAAACCCTTGCTGCCGATTATCCTTCAGAACTCGGTTTTGCTCGAAAGTCACTGGAAATGGAGTTCAAGCTATCATTATTTTCGCAGATCATAGAAAAACTGGCTCCTTTCAGACAAAAAGGCCTTGGAAAAGGGTTTGTGGCCTTTCCTGACGCCACTCATTTAGCGATGTGGCAGCGGCTGATCCTGGCCCGGGCCCTGTGGGCTGACCGGCAATGGGTGGCTGCGGTTGCGGTGTATGATACCCTGTTGCAGCCCTCTGTGGACATGCTTTTTGCTGAAAAGGTAGAAAAACAACAGATACAACTCGTTTTACCTCCTCTGCAACAAAGCTTCTGGAATGTAATTACCTTTACTCATCCTGCGGAGCCGGATCGCCTGACCGTGGTGATGGATCCTGCATTTGTCATGTCCCAGCGTGGACGGCCAGTCAGCAGGATTGGCGCTGATCTCTATGCGGACTATCGCTGGCAGCAACTGGTAGCCAGGGAACTCTCTGCCAGGAAGGCACTGGCGCAGGGTGATTATTATCAGGCCATGAAAGAGTATCAGGAGGTGGTGGAAAAGGATCCTTCTCCTGAGTCTCTTTTTGATCTTGCCGGGATTTATAGCCGTCTTGGGCTTTTGGGGAAGGAAGCCTTGCTTTATGAAGAGATTGGACGAGAAAATCCTGACTATCCTGATCTCGCTGAAGCCGTGCAGCGCAATAGTTTAAAGAGAAAACCAAAGGGGATGATTGATTTTGGATATTCTTCTTTGAGCGGCCGGAATGGATATCTGGATATCCAGCAGACACGGGGCGGGGGCAGTGCCTGGATGTTACCGACCCTTCGTCAGGAGCTGGATGTCAGCTGGAGCACTATTCATGCCGTTGCCGCAGATACGGATCAGGCCCTGTGGCGCAACAGGTTTCTGGCGGCATATTCTTTCTATCCCCATTCTAATATAGATTTTATTACCAGAATTGGTGCCGATAAATCGGATGAGGAGCATGACCACGCTCATTATGATGTTACCCCCCTCTATGATCTGGAGATGCGTGGCCGGATAGGGGATGAACTGCATGGTTCTGTCCGTCTGCGGCAGGATGTGGTGGATGATACGGTACAGGCCCTGGCACAGGGGATCAGTAAACGGGACATGGAAGGTGGCGTCAGGCTGGACATCCTGCCGCGTCTGTTTTGTGGCGGGGAGTATCTGTTCAGGGAGTATAGTGATGCCAACCATCAGAATCGGTATCATGTCTGGGCGTCTTATATCCTGCACAGTGAACCAACCCTGCTGCAGATCACCTATGGCCAGGAATTATTGCATAATGCCGTTGGCAATATGGGCCGGGATTTCTCCTATGAAAATGGTTTTTCCCCGGGAGATCATCCCTACTGGAGTCCTAATGAATATTGGCAGAATCAAGTCTCTGTCCATTTTGAGCATCAACTGGCCGCAGATGTGTTGGGCCGGAGTGCTCCCAGCTACTATACCCTTGATTATTCGTTTGGGTATGAAGAAGGAGGGTATGATAGTCATACCTTTGGCGGCAATATTTATCTTGAAATGAGTCGTCATTTCTTATTAAGTAGCAGTTTCGATATGGTCCAGGGAGGTTTGGTCGTCCGCAAGGATGTCGCCTTGTCATTGGTGTATCGCTGGTAAGCCTTATAGTGTAATATGCCGTGTCGTCTGGAAAGTCAGACGAGGAATGAACTGGTTGATAAAATAGAGTTTATTTTATAACATTTTCTAATGAGACTCATATCCCTGCGGATTGTTGTCACAATTTGCAGGTTTTTTTATTTGAACAGGAGGAAAGAATGGTTGAACGAGTACCAATGTCGACTCAGGGGTATCAGAAACTTCGTGATGAACTTCGGCGTCTTGAGAAGGTGGATCGTATTGATGTGGTCAAGGCCATTGAGGTTGCCCGGGCCCATGGCGATCTGAAGGAGAATGCGGAGTATCATGCGGCCAAAGAGCGGCAGGGGCATATTGAAGGACGCATCATGGAGTTGAAGGACAAGCTGGGGCGTGCCGAGGTGATTAACTGTATGGAAGTGCCCACGCAACGAGCGGTCTTTGGAACGGTGGTGACCTTGCTGGATCTGGAAACGGATGATCAGGTCTGTTATCAGCTCCTGGGCACGGAAGAGGCTGATGTGAAGAAGGGCTCTATTTCCGTATTCTCGCCGCTTGGCAAAAGTATTCTTGGAAAAGAGGTGGGGGATGATGTAATCGCCAAGACCCCTGGCGGAACCCGTGAGTTTGAGGTGATCGAGATAAACGCCTCTTTGTTCCCCTGATTTTTTGCATCACCCGAGAGGTGTCCTTTAACGGTCCACTGATTGCCAGGGGTAGGTGACAGGGGAATTGCCTTTGGGCTTATCTGGTCAAGGCCTCCATCAGGAGTCGTGGGACGTTCTCTGCCGGGGCGGAGATGTGGGTCAGTGGGGTCTCAGCCCGTTCCGCCTCTCTGATGGCCTGGGAGTCCGCGAAGAAGGCAATGGGCGTGGAGCCTAATCCAGCGGTCAGAAACTCACGATCCTGCTTGTCCTTGATCAGATTGCCGATAAAATCAATCCTGGGAATCTTCACATCTTCTGCCAGTTTTTTGATCTTGAGGGCCGTGCGGATGGAAGAGCGGGAGGGGATGACCACAATCAGCAACCGATCAATGCCGGCAATGGTGCCCCGGCCCAGATGTTCCACTCCTGCCTCCATGTCGAGCAGGACCACCTGATTGGGTGACAGCAGGAGCTTGGTCAGCATCCGGCGCAGCACATTGTTTTCCGGGCAGGCGCAACCTTTGTCGCCGGTCTGGATGGCGCCCAGCACCATCAGTTTCATCCCCTCATGGCTGATCATGAAGTCGTGGAGCAGGTCATTTACCTGGGGATTCATGTTGTAAAAAGGGGAGCCTTCCACCTTGCCGGAGCGTTCAACCAGGAGCTTGGTCATTTCGGCAATGGGTTTGATCTTTTCAATATCTTTTACTCCCAGGGTTTCCGCCATATGCGGACTGGGGTCGGCGTCAATGATCAGGACATCCTTACCCGCCTTTTTGAATTCATTGGCCAGAAGGGCCATAATGGTGGTCTTGCCCACGCCGCCTTTGCCGCTGATTGCAATCTTCATCCTTCCCTCCCTCTTTTCCTTGCTTGCTGAAACAAAATGATTAAGATACACTTTACTTATGTATCCTATTTACCGTCAGGCGTAAACTATGAAAAGGAGGATTGACATGTACGGAGATACAAATCAGATTACCTTAACCCAGGCCCGGCAGGAGGCTTCCACCATCTTTCTGGCCAAGGTGTTTAACTGGATGGCCATCGGTCTTGGGCTTACCGGTATTGTTGCCTTTTTTACCGCTTCTTCGGGACTGGCCATGCAGATTGTGGCCAGCCCCCTGTTCATGATCCTGATCCTGGTAGAATTGGGCATGGTCTTTTATCTCTCGGCGCGGGTGGACAAGATTCAGGCCTCTACGGCTACCGGGCTTTTTGTCGGGTATGCCATCATTAATGGTTTGACCTTGTCCACCATCTTTCTCGCCTATACGCGATCCTCCATTGCCGGCACCTTTTTTATTACGGCCGGGATGTTTGGGGCCATGGCCGTTTACGGCCTGGTGACCAAGCGTGATCTCTCAGGTCTGGGATCTTTTCTCTTTATGGGCCTGATCGGGATTATCATTGCCTCACTGGTTAATATGTTTATGCACAGTTCAGCCATGTCCTGGGTGATTTCCATGGCAGGAGTCCTGATCTTTACCGGACTCACCGCCTACGATGTCCAGCGGATCAAGACCATGGGCGAGGAGGGGATCATGGCCCAGGGTGAGGAGATGGTCAGGAAGGGTGCGATCATGGGCGCCTTGGCCCTTTATCTTGATTTTATCAACCTGTTTCTCATGTTGCTCAGATTCTTTGGGGGCAGCAGGGATTAGAAGAAGGACTTGTTGTTGGCATGATTGAGAGAAAGGCATGTTCCGCGCGGCGCGCGGCATGCCTTTCTTGTTTAGAAGCCGTTAAAGTCTTGAGCAAGGTTTTTTTTGCTTAAGGGTACCTTGAAAAATCAGGATTTTTGTTCAAGATCAAGGCGTGAGAAAAAATTTACCGCAGGCATATAGTTAATATTCCGAGGATAAATTTTTTTGAACAACGTAGAGATTGGGCAAAAAGACAATTTTTCAAGGCACCCTTAAGGCTTTTTATGGATTCTTATGCCGCTTCACCAAAACAGCCAATCTGTTGCGGCTGTTTTGGTGAGTGGCGTCTCGCCGCTAATGTGGATTTTATAGCTCATGTTGAATTGAGAGAGGATATTTTCTTTATGCATACAACACTGGCGGGAAAACGAATTGTGATGGGCGTGACCGGCAGTATTGCCGCCTTTAAGGTCGCGGGTTGGGTGAGTACGCTTGCCAGGGAAGAGGCGCGGGTCGCGGTGATCATGACCGACTCGGCCTGTCGCTTTGTTGCCCCCCTGACCTTTGCCGCCCTTTCCGGTGAGCGGGTGCATACCGGCCTTTTTGCGCCGGAAGATGCCGAGGCTATTGCCCATATCCAGTTGGCACGGGAGGCTGATCTTGTTGTTATTGCCCCGGCCACGGCCCACACCATTGCCCGCCTGGCCCATGGCCTGGCCGATGATCTGCTGGCCTGCACGGTCCTGGCCACCAGGGCGAAGGTTTTGGTCTGTCCGGCCATGAATGCTCAGATGTACAGCCATCCTGCCGTTCAGGAGAATATTGAAAGGCTGAAGGGGTATGGGTATCAGGTTCTTGCCCCTGAAAGTGGCCGCATGGCCTGCAAAGAGGAAGGACCTGGCCGTTTACCGGAATGGGAGCTGGCGCGGGAGGTCATGCTTCAGCTCTTGGCCGTGCCTGATCTGGCAGGTGAGAAGATCCTGGTTACAGCGGGGCCCACCCGTGAACCTCTGGATCCGGCCCGGTTCCTCAGTAACCGTTCGTCAGGGAAGATGGGGTATGCTCTGGCCCGAACTGCCAGGAGGCGGGGGGCGGAGGTGACCCTGATCTCCGGCCCGACCGCGCTTGCCTGCCCACCGGGTGTGGATTGCGTGCGGGTGGAGACGGCGCGGGAGATGGGTGAGGCGGTGCTGGTCCATTGTCATAAGGCCTCCGTGATTGTCAAGGCGGCAGCGGTGAGTGATTTCAGACCTGCCGGGCAGTTTGCCGAGAAGGTGAAAAAAGAGCAGGCCGAGCTGCAATTGCCTCTTGAGCAGACCATGGATATCTTAAAAGAACTGGGGCAGATGAAGAAGAAGGACGGATTTCTGCTCGTCGGTTTTGCGGCTGAGAGTAAAAACCATGCGGCGGAGGGAGAGAAGAAACTCAAGGGCAAAAATCTTGATCTGATCGCCATTAATGATATCGGCTCCGCCCATACCGGATTTGAGGCGGATACCAATCAGGTGACTCTGCTCGATGAAAATGGGGTCAGCCAGTTACCCCTGGTCACCAAGGAGCAGACGGCAGACCTCATCTGGGATCATGTGGTGCAGATGCTGGAGAAAAGGAACCGGAAGCAGGACGAGTAGAATTGCACAGGGCTTTTCTCTCCATCTTTCCTGCTGTCACTGCCTTTGACGGTGCGCCGGTGTTTGGCGTGTCCGCTTCAATGTATGGTTAAATGTGTCATTCGCTGTGGCTCGATAGCGTAGCTGTTCCATCATTTCTTAATTCTACTGTTACTTTGTTCCCGGAATATTCGCAGTGCCATACTGTGCCTTGGGCTGAAGTTGCTTTTCTGTAGCAGTCTTTCTCTAACTCCTGTGTGTCTCCCTGGCTATATTTGAACGACATGTGAACGGTATTTGTGTCGAGATTGTGATTTTCGTGGATCTCTTTTGAAGACCTTGGGATGTACGTTGGCATCCACCCGCGATCCATTATTCCTGAATTCTTAGCTTCCTCGTAGGTAGCAAAGTACGACTTGGGGTTTTTGGTGTACTCACACCAGGAAAGGAGTAGAACCATCAATGTTACTAATGTCGCAACTGACCACCAAATTAGTTTCATTAGCATTTAACACCTCAACACCCGGCTAGAATGGCCTGAATGCGCTCACTGTCATAGTCGGGTATTCGCCAGATCTTGGCCAGGGCCACCGTATTTTCGGCAATCTGCTGGATGTCCTGTTTTGGGATATTCAGGTCTGCAAGAGAGGTCGGGCTGTGGATCTTCTGAAACCATTCTTCCAGGGCATCGATTCCTTTCTGGGCCCGTTCTTCTGGGCTGCCGTTCCTGAAATCAAATACCCGTTCGGCAAACCGGGCGAAACGCTGGGGCGTGGATTGGCTCTGGTGGCGCATCCAGCCGGGGATGATGGCGGAGAGGCCCGCTCCATGGGGGACATTATAGAGTGCGGAGAGGGAGTGTTCGATCAGGTGCATGGGAAATCCCACCTTGCCTAAGCCCGCTGCGGTCAGTCCGTTCAGGGCCAGGGTGGCGGTCCACATGAGATCGGCGCGTCCCTGATAGCCGTTCAGGTCGGCAAGCACTCGGTCACAACTCTCCATAGCATTGATGATCAGTCCTTCCATGAACCTGTCCTGAACCGGGGTTGCGGGGTCCTGGGTGGTGAAGTAGAATTCGAGAACGTGGGCAATGGCATCCACCGCGCCATAGGCTGTGTAGTCGGCAGGGACGGTAAAGGTTGCCTCCGGGTCGAGAATGGAGGTCTGGGGGTAGAGTTTTTTATTGGCGAAACCGAATTTCTGCCTTGTCTCTTCGTTGGTGATAACCATGCCGGAATTCATCTCGGAGCTCGATGCGGCCAGGGTCAGGACCGTGGTCAGGGGCAGGGGCGAGGTGACGGACTTCTTGCCGATAAAGAATTTCCAGACATCATGGTCAACCACAGCTCCAGCGCAGATGGCCTTGGCCTCATCAATCACCGATCCGCCGCCGATGGCGCAGACGACCCGGCACTTCTGCCCTTTGGCCAGGGCAATGCCTTCCCGCACATGGCTCAGAACAGGATTGGACTGGACTCCCGGATGTTCAACAATCTCGGCCCCGGCCTTGAGCAGGGAGTCGGTTACCTGCTGGTAAATCCCGTTTCTTTTTATGGAGCCTGTGCCGTACACCAGCAGGACTTTCGTGGCAAAGGCCACGGTCTCAGGGCCGATGGCGGGGATGGTGCCTTTGCCGAAAAGGATCTTGGTCGGATTATGAAAGACGAAGTTCTGCATGCTCTCTGAGGGTTGAAGAAAGGACGGCTCAGCTGGCAAACGCCAGGGTAAGTTGGACAAAATCCTCAAGGGTCAGATCTTCAGCCCTGGCCGTCGGCGCAATGCCGGCCTTGCGAATGGCAGCTTCGGTCAGTTGTTTGATCGTTGCCTTGTCCTCTTCCGCGATCATGGGCAGGAGTTTGCTGCTGCTCAGGGTATTGAGCAGGGTCTTGCGCCGCTGACTGAAGGCCCCGCGGACGACACGATGGAGCAGGGCATGATCATACGGCGGCAGGGCCTTGATCCTCTCGGTTTGAGAATCAAAATCAATTCGTACCACCACCGAGTCTATTTTGGGGCGGGGATGAAATTCCGCCGGTTTCAGGGTCAGCAACCGTGTTATGGTCGCGCAGGCGCTGAGCAGAACCGTGGGCACCCCATATTGCTTGGTTCCCGGTTGTGCAGTCAGCCGGTCGGCCACTTCCTTTTGCAGCATGATGGTGGCCCAGTCCATCTTTTCCTGGTTCTCAATCAGTTTGAACAGGAAGGGATTGGAGATGGAGTAGGGCAGGTTGGCCATGATCTTGATCGGGCCCTGACACAGTTCGGCCAAGGCAATGAAATCAGCCTTCAATACATCCTGGTGGATCAGGGTAACATTTTCCGGCAGGTCTTCTTCTTCCTGATGAACCCTGATGATGCCGCTGTCGATTTCCAGGCCGATAACCTGTCTGGCCGCGCGGGCCAAGGGGCGGGTGAGGGCCCCAAGGCCAACGCCCACCTCCAGGATGATGTCATCGCTTGTTATCCGGCCGGCATGGACAATGGCCTCAGCTGTCCCGGTATGGACAAGGAAATTCTGGCCAAATCGCTTTTTTGGGGTCAGATGATGTTTTTCGAGAGATGATTTCGTGTTATGAGCTGTGGTCATTCAATTACCATGATGTGGTGTCAGGCCGTTATAATAATATCGCCTTTGATTGAATATCAGAGACGGCATAAGGTCTCGTCATAAAATGAGCCAAAAAAATACTGGCTTATTTCACAACGCTACCTAATTTAATTTTCGCCCTTGGCGAAACATGTCAATATATATCTCCGGCAGACGCTGCTGGCGTAAGACTGTTACTACCTCTTCCACCGGGTACGGGATACGGTGGAGAGCAACCTCGATATCCTGTTCTGAGAGGGTCAGGGTGGCGCAACTGGCCTCTGGATTGCCATCGAACATCCTGCCCACACTTCCCGGATTGATAAAGTGAGTTGCATCAATGTGTTTATGGTAGGGAGAATGGGAATGGCCGGTGACAACGATCCGGCACTTTGACAGCTGGCTGAGCTCCTGGAAACGGGCATCCGGAGTATCAGCAAAGAGCAGTTCCCTGGGGTGGTCAGGGCTGCCATGGAAGAGACCGACGGTGAAATCTCCAAGCTCCAGTATCTGTGAGTCCTCCAGCGAGAGCAGGTACTGTTCGCTCTGGGCGTTCAAGGCCTGCACCGTTGACCGGTACATGATGCGTTTTTCTTCATCATGGGGCTTTTTAAAGGTCTTGCCCTGGAGCAGGGTTATGACTTTTTGGTCGGTGTTTCCCAGGATGGAATAGGCCTTTCTGTCTTGCAGCCACTGCAATGTCTCGTTGGGGAAAGGGGCGTAAACTGTTGAGTCTCCACAGTTGCAGATGGCGTCAAAGGATGTGTCGGCAAAGAAGCGGTCAATGGCAATCAGGGCGGGAAGGTTCCCATGGATATCTGACAGAAGAAGGATCCGCATAACAAATGGCTGGTAGAGGTGGAATTGGCAGGATGTATTTTTAGGAGCTGTTACGAAATAATTATTTATATTTCTTCTTATCTCGTTATGCGGCTCCTTATGCCGTTTTGGTTATGTCACAAGGGCACGGTTATTTTGTTACACCGGCCCAGATGAACGGTTGTAATTCTACACTTGAATGGGGAAACTGGAAACCTCTTTATTTTTAACTGGCATATTTGGTGGGATGGATGGTAACTTTAAAAGTTATGGAAGTGTTGTTTGTAGGGAAAGGTTGGTATCTGTTGTTAATGATTAAATAATGTAAAGAGAAAGAGAATGGAAATCAAAGGATTTAAAACAGCGGCAGTCGCTGCCGGGATCAGATATGCAGACAGGCTGGATCTTGGTCTTATCTTCAGTGAGGTGCCGGCTGTCACCGCCGGGGCCTTTACCACCAATCAGGTGAAGGCGGCTCCCGTGCTGCTTGATATGGAGCGCCTCAAGCAGGGAAAGGCTCAGGCTATTTTAGTCAATAGCGGTTGCGCCAATGCCTGTACCGGAGAGGCGGGCATGCAGGCCGCCATTACTGTCAGCAATTGTGCCGCATTGGCCCTGGGTATTGCTGATGAGATGGTGCAGGTCTCGTCCACAGGTGTCATCGGTGAACAGTTGAACGTGGACGCTATAAAAAAAGCTGTGCCAGGGCTTGTCGCCGGACTGTCTCCAGGCAATTTTGAGCAGGTCGCCAGGGCCATTATGACCACGGATACCGTTTCGAAAACGGCATACCGCACTGTCGTCATTGGTGAGCAGGAAGTTCATCTTATGGGGATGGCCAAGGGTGCGGGGATGATCATGCCCAATATGGCCACCATGCTCGCCTTTGTGCTGACCGATGCCCAGATCAGTTTTCCCCAACTCCACAGCGCCCTGATCAAAGGCGTGGAGCGTACCTTTAATCGGATCACCATTGATGGCGATACCAGCACCAATGATATGGTCCTGGTGATGGCCAATGGCGCTGCCGGCAATCCCTGGATTGATGAAGAAACCCCGGATAACCAGGAGGCCTTTCAGGAGACCCTGGCCGAGCTGTTAAAGGATCTGGCCTTGCAGATTGTGGCGGACGGCGAGGGCGCCACCAAGTTTATCACCATTCGGGTCTGTGGGGCCAGAGAAGGGCGGGATGGCGAGCAGATTGCCCGGACCGTGGCTAACTCCAACCTGGTAAAAACAGCCTTTTTTGGCGAGGATGCCAACTGGGGCCGGATCATTGCAGCCATGGGACGCTCCGGGGTTCGCATCTACCCGGAACGGGTGGATATCTCCTTTGGTGATGTGGTCATTGTCAGGAATGGATTAGGGCAGGGGAAAGAGGCCGAAAGGGAAGCAACTGCCCTCCTCAAAGAGAAGAATATTGTGGTGACTATAGATTTGAAAGATGGATTAGGATGTTCCGAGATCTATACCTGTGATTTTTCGATTGATTATGTGAAGATCAATGCTGATTACCGGAGCTAATCAAACATAGCGTCCGGCAACGTCCGGAATCGTCCATGAAGCCAGCGTAAATGCTGGCTTTTTTGTTTTATGGTGTTCAGTGTTGTTTGTTGAAAGGGTTTTCTCCGTGACGGTGTTCAGAAAGAAGGTTTACCTGCCGTATGCTTACCACCAGTTAACCTTACCTCATACAATCTCCAGTTTTCCAAAAGTAGGTAAGTGTGCCACACAAAAGTAATAAGCATATTGACGGTTGTTGTGTATAAAAAGTTGCAACCAATATTTTCGGCCAGTCTTTTCCCGGTTGACCTTACCGCTGTCAGTCCTCTTTTTGCAGCCCCAAAGGAAAAGTATATTTCACCAATTGCAGAGAATTTTGACTATTTTAGTAATAGAAGAAGCCAGGGCATTGCCTTAATTTTTACTGTTTCAGCTGTTATCCCACTTCCACTTATCCGTTTACCTCCCCAAATACCTGTAATCTTATTTGGCCAACCAATGGCCTGAAAGGTAATAGTAAACGACCCATCTCCTTGCCCATTAAAAACCGTACCATTAATACTCAAAGTATAAGGTGATGTGTTGTATCCTGCTGGAGCAGAAGGATTTGTTGCTGTTCCCGTGGCATTTATTGAAATTGATGATCCTGAGATTGTCATAGGAGCATTAGCATAAGAGCCTGAAACACTTGCTCCTTGATAATTATAAACCCAATTCCCGTCTGAGGTGATTGTCCCATCTTGTGCCTGAATGAGAGTAACGTTTGCTTGACCTCGACCATCATCTATCAATTCCCATTGTTCTGTCTTTTCAGAAGAATAGGCCGATATTGGAATAAAAAGAAGAAGCGTTGTTGCAGTTATAAGCGTTAATAAAATACAATTACAATTCTTCATGTTCCCCCCTTTCTTCGCAACAAAAAAAGCCGAACCACCCAATTTAAAGGCAGCTCGGCTATCTCTTAAGACCCGTGGCTTACCTTCCCTGCATCCCAGCAGGTGTAGCTTTGTCTTATATGAATATCATTACTATTTTGATAGTATGTGAAAAGTTTCTGCAAGTCAAGGTGACAACAGGTGGCAGCGTTGCATAAGGGGGATTAAAAACAAACTTAAAATCCTCAGGAAACATCTCAACTTCTGTTTTCGTGCCATCCGCTTGATCTTGCCACTGCCAACCTTTCCAGCCCATTCTTGGATACTTTATAAAAAAATAGTCTGGTTCCGACAATAAGCTGCATAACTGCTTCCGGGTAATCCAATAAAACTTATTGGCGATGAGGGAAAAGTGATCATACTCCTAGTATGAGCCTGACACAAGAAGTCAGTCAAGATGCTGTAGAAGTGGCTCCGGAAATTTGAACAAGCCGTTAAGTGGAAAATCTGCTACAAATAATGCCCTCTAATGGGCTAAATTATGGAGCAGAAAATGGCAAAAGGAACGAGACGGAAACATTCATCGGCATTCAAGGCGAAAGTTGCGCTGGCAGCGATGGCCGGAGACAAGACACTGGCTGAATTAGCACAGCAGTTTGAAGTGCATCCCAACCAGATAACGAATTGGAAGCGGCAATTGAGTGAACATGCTGCCGCGGTATTTGACGGGGATTCCGCTACAGAGCCAGCAGTTGATTTGAAGGTTTTGCATGCCAAGATCGGTCAACTGACGCTGGAAAATGATTTTTTAGAAAGCGCGCTCACCAAAATGGGATTGCTGAGCGCAAAGCGATAATCGACCGTACCCATGCACTTCCAATCAAACGGCAGTCCGAGTTGGTTGGCATAAGCCGGGGCAGCGTCTACTATCAGCCCAAGTCGGTCAGTGCCCCTAATCTGGCCCTTATGCGCCGGATTGACGAATTGCATTTGGAGCACCCGTTCATGGGTGCACGCATGTTGAGCGATCAGCTCAATCGATCAGGGCTCGATGCGGGCCGAAAGCATGTCGGCACATTGATGAAACGCATGGGTATTGAAGCACTGTACCGAAAGCCGGGGACCAGCAAGAGGCATCCCGGCCACAAAATATACCCATATCTATTGCGAGGACTGGCCATTAACCGGGCCAACCAGGTTTGGGCACTGGATATGACCTATATTCCAATGGCTAAAGGGTTTGTCTATCTTACGGCGGTAGTTGATTGGGCCAGCAGGAAAGTTCTGGCCGCAAAGATCGCGATCACCTTGGAGGCCTGTCATGCGGTCGACGTCCTGCTCGAGGCGTTCAATCGTCACGGCACACCGGAGATAGTCAACACCGATCAGGGCAGCCAGTTTACCGCTGAAGAGTTTGTCAAAGCGGCCAAGGACAGGGGGTGCAAGATCAGTATGGACGGACGAGGAGCTTGGCGGGATAATGTTTTTGTTGAACGGTTATGGAAATCGGTGAAATACGAGCGAGTTTATTTGCACGCCTATGACTCGGTCAACGAAGCTCGTAAATCGATCATGCAATATCTGGACTGGTACAACCGATCCAGGCCACATTCAAAATTAGGTAAAAAAACACCTGACGAGGCGTATACCGTGATGCTGCCGACGATTGAACAGGCAGCGTGAAATCAATCAGAGATTCCACTTAAAAAACGTGAAATACTGTTCAAACGATCGGAGCCACCTCTCACTTCAATCGTTTCGAATCACTCTACCCAGAAAGGTTTACCCTGAGTCACGGATATTTTCGCCCAGTGATCTCCGATGTGGTGCGCGCCTATTTCAGGTGCGGTGATCTGACACAGGGATTCGCCCGTGTACGCTGCCCCGACTGCCACCATGAATATCTGCTGGCCCTTTTCTGCCGTGGCCGTTGGTTCTGTCCCTCTTGTCACTGCCTCATAGTTATATCAAATGCGTGTTATAACACTAATCTAGCGTATATACTTTTCGGCAGCGAAAGGAAGTCTGGCATTTGACATTGGCACTTTTTTGCCATATTCTATAAGTAGAAGCTCAAGTGCAGAAATACTTATGTAATTAAACGCCGAGGGCTCAGATGAATGAACAGCTTTCCATGATACGCGCTTACAATCGACCTATCCTGTATGGTTCAAGGAGGTAAAAATGAGATCATTCAAGCTGATATTGATTGTGGTTATGTTGTCGATGGCTCTGTTGGTAAGCGGAGCGGCATTCGCTGACCGTCATTCCGGTGGTAGTGGTCATCAGGGTGGCTACTCCCGAGGCGGTGGTCATCAGGGCAGCTACTCTGGAGGCAGCGATTATTACGGCAGGCACTACGGAGGAAGAGGCTATTACAGCGGCGGACACTACGGAGGAAGAGGCTATTACGGCAGCGGCTACTATAGGGGAAGGGGTTATTACGGGGGCTATTACGGAAGCGGCCTCAACTTCTGGTTCGGCTGGCCTGGCTGGTACTACCCTTACAACTACCCTTACAACTACCCCTATTCTTCTTATTATTACCCTACCGCAGTCAGCGTTCCGTCATCGCCGCAGGAGTACATCGAGCAGCCCCAGCGTGCCTACGATTCTACCCCGTCGGGCATATGGTATTACTGCCATGAATCAAAATCTTATTATCCTTATGTCAAGGAATGCCCGGGCGGATGGCAGACGGTACCGGCGCAGCCGCCAACAGGGTCAGGGAGGTAATATCATGCGTCACGTGCTAATTTTTTCACTCGTCGTCGTGATCATATCGCTCGGAGCGTGTGCGACAATGCCGACCGGACCCAGCATAATGTCCTTGCCGGGTTCAAGCAAAAGTTTCGAAGAGTTCCGCACAGACGACGCTGTATGCCGCCAGTTTGCCTACGAGCAAATAGGCGGAGTTTCGGGTCAGCAGGCAGCACAGAATTCTGCAGTGACAAGCGCTGTAGTCGGCACAGCCTTGGGTGCTGCAGCAGGTGCGGCAATTGGCAGCGCATCGGGCGATACGGGCACGGGGGCAGCGATTGGCGCGGGAACCGGATTGCTTGTCGGCAGTGCCGCGGGCAGCAACTCCGCGTCGGTCTCTTACTATGAGTCTCAGCGGCGTTATGACCACGCTTATCTGCAGTGTATGTACGCGAATGGGAATCAGATCCCCGGCTACCGCAGGTCCACCAACAGCTCGGCAAGTTCGGCACCCGCCTGGAGATCTTCTCCGCCCCCCCCTCCGGCCAAATATCCGCCACCACCGCCACCACCGCCGACTACGAATATAATCGACAAAATGACGCTGAAGGTCAACTTCGACGTCGACCAGGCCATTATTCGCTCAGGCGACAAGGTAGCCCTCGATAAGGTGGTTGATTTTGTGAAAAAATATCCTAACGCCAAAATCGAGCTTTATGGATATACAGACAACAACGGAACAGAAGCTTATAACCGGCGGCTCTCCGAAAAGAGAGCTCAGGCTGTAAATCAGTATCTCATAGAGGTAGCCGGTGTCGACCAGTCACGGACTTCGACGTTT
The DNA here is from genome assembly GCA_026388715.1 of Deltaproteobacteria bacterium. Classification (GTDB taxonomy): domain Bacteria; phylum Desulfobacterota; class Desulfobulbia; order Desulfobulbales; family Desulfocapsaceae; genus UBA2270. The sequence continues at coordinate 5,477 of JAPLJF010000030.1, read as the reverse complement.
GGTCACGGTGAATCGAATCCTGTTGCCGATAATAAGACAGTAAAAGGCAGGTTCGAGAATAGAAGAGTCGAGATTCTGATTCTCCAATAATAGATTATTTCGAGATTCTGCACAAAACCGGATGATCATATTGTCTTGCTAATGAACCCTTCTATGTAATTTATGACCCACCATTTTTTCTGGAGACCTTGTTCACTTTTGATTCGACCTACCACTCAGGCAAATCATGAACTTTATTGTGATAGCATTTTCAGGAGGGAAACATGAAGGTAGTAAAAGTAGCTCAAGTAGCAAAAGAACCTCAGGAAAGCTCATTGTTTACCGGCCCAGTTACCATGCAACCTGTTGTGGGCACAGAGCTGAGCAAGAGATTCCTTATAAAGCAGGTAAACTTTAGTCGTGGTGTAAGAAATAAGTTTCACACCCATAATATTGAACAGGTACTGATTGTTACTGAGGGCAAGGGTATTGTCGCTACTGAGAAGGAGAAGATAACCGTCAGCCCTGGGGATATAATCTTTATTCCGGCAGGGGAGAAGCACTGGCATGGGGCCGCTAAAGGTGCCACGTTCTCACATCTATATGTCATGTCGCCTGACAGTGATATAACTCAAGTTGAAGATTAGGACCTTCATCATCTGTCAGATGGAGATAAATGTCATGAGAAAACCTTGTTCCTTCTTATGCATGATGATTTTATTGGTTCAGTTTGGAATCACAGTCGGAACTCAGGCAACGGCCACGGAAACAGCGGGCTTGACGATTCTGACGGCAGAAAATCCCCCGCTAAATTTTATCGAAGACGGTGAAATAAAAGGCCTGGCAACAGAAGTGGTCAGGGAACTAGTCAAAAGAACCGGTACTGATGGAAGTATCAGGATGGTCACTTGGCAGGAAGGCTACAATGCGCTTTTGGAGCAGCCCAATATTGCGCTCTTTTCCACGGTCATGACTTCGGAACGAAAGAACCTTCTTCAGTGGGTTGGTCCCCTGGTAGTCCTGGATACCAACCTCTACACATTAAAGGGATCAAAAATCGAGATAGCAAACCTGGATGACGCCAGGAAAGTTAACAAGATTGCGACCGTATCAAAATATTATTCAGAACAAATGCTCAAGGAGGAAGGCTTTACCAATACGCAAAGCTACTCTGACAGAGAGGCCACCGTACGCCAACTGTTACATGAAAAAGTGCAATTGATGGCCTCCAGCAACACGGAAATACCGGCTGCCCTGAAAAAAACGGGGGCATCCATGGATGAAGTGAAAAATGCTTTTACCCTATCGACCGATCTGGTCTACATCGCTTTCTCGAAGGGAACAGCACCGGAGCTGGTCGCCCGTTGGCAGGACGCATTGGATGGAATGAAACGGGACGGTAGCTTTGCGAAAATTTACGCCAGGTGGCTCCCTGCTGAAATTCCACCCGGTATATTCCAACTTGTGACCGAAGAATACCCGCCCGTCACCTTCATGAGGGATGGAAAGCCGTCTGGATTTGTTACGGACATGGTCAGGGAAATCGCCGCTCGTCAGGGAATTCCGGACAACATCCGGTTAACCTCATGGAAAAACGCCTACAACATGGCTCTGCTCCACCCGAAGGTGGTGCTTTTCAGTGCTGAGCGCACTCCGGAGAGGGAGAACCTCTTCCAGTGGGTGGGGCCTGTCGGGAAGAACAGCTCAATTCTTTACGCAAAGAAAGGCTCCGGAATCAGGATAAACAGCCTGAAAGAGGCCAAGGCAATTGCCGCCATCGCTACGACGACAAATTGGTTTACTGAGCAGCACCTGAAGCGTGAAGGATTCAAAAATCTGCTCAGTTCCCCGGATCCGCGTTCAAACATCAGGCAGCTCATGAATGGTGAGGTGCAGCTTTCAATTTTCACTGATATCACGATCCAGGAGATTGTTAGAGACGCTGGATACAGCATGCATGATCTGGAGCCCGTTTTCACCGTGAGCCAGACTTATTTTTACATTGCCATGTCAAGAGATACGCCCGCTGATGTGGTGCAAGCATGGCAGTCAACTCTGGACAGCTTGAAAAAGGACGGCGCCTTCGAAAAAATATACCGGAGCTACCTGCCTAATGTCGCTCTTGAAGATTTGCTAAAGAAATAACCTGAATTCCTGATTTTGTGTGAGTTATCGATTTCACGCAAGGAGTGGGCGTGCCAATGATCCTCACAAGCATCCTCTTCGGCATTGGCGTCAGCACTGTGCATCGCCTGATTTCAGCATCACCATTTACGGGTAACTCAATCTGCTCATTGTAGCCGAATGGATTCAGGAAGAAGGTCACTTGCTGTTTCCTTAATGAATAGTAGACAGTAGACACTACCCCTGCCAATACTATTTGACTTCTTTTCACATTATATCGTACCTGAATTCAAATTGTAAGTGCAACTCATTGAGGTCGGTTTAAAGAGCAAGCTGTGGTAGATTCATAGCGACTCAAACCACCACGAATGAGGAGCACATGAAATCATACACACAGCTTGCCCAGGAACAAAGATACCAGATCTACGTATTAATGAAAGCAGGACATACACAAAGTAAAATTGCAGTCATTATTGGCGTTCACAAATCAACGATTAGTAGAGAAGTTAAGCGAAATCATGGTCAAAGAGGGTATCGTCTCCCAGGCAGGCTCATCAAAAGTCACTTTCTCGCCAGATGAGCAAACATGGATCTCGTATTTCCCGTTCAACATGGGATCTGGTTGAAACACTAGTTGTCCAGGATTGGAGCCCGGAACAGATCTCTCATTGGCTCAAGCAGGAAAAGCAGGGCATCGTTTCTCATGAGAGTATTTACCAGTACATCCTCAGGGACAAGTCCTGTGGTGGCACTCTTCACCAGCATCTTCGCTGTCAAAAGAAACGAAGGAAACGTTATGGTAGTTACAGCCGCAGAGGGACTATCACAAACAGGGTGAGCATTGAACAGCGCCCGGAAATTGTTGCCCGCAAAACCCGCATTGGTGACTGGGAAGCCGATACAATTATTGGTAGAAATCATTGTCAGGCCCTTGTATCTCTTACAGAGAGAAAAACTAAACTTACCTTCCTGGCCAAGTTAGAACAGAAAACAGCTATTCTTGTTTCGCAGGCAATCATTACCTTGCTGAATCCCATCCAGGATCAGGTGAAGACCATTACATCGGATAACGGAAAAGAATTTGCCAGACACGAAAATATCGCCAATCATCTGCGGGCTGATTTTTTCTTTGCACATCCGTATTCTTCATGGGAGCGGGGCCTCAATGAAAACACAAATGGGCTTGTGCGGCAATACTTTCCTAATTCAATGGACTTTCGGACAATTACCGATACGATGCTGCAAAATGTTATGGGAAAAATAAACAACCGCCCAAGAAAAACGATGGGGTATCAAACTCCATATCAAGTCTTCTTTGGCTTAAAATCAAATGTTGCACTTACAACTTGAATCCGCGAAAACGGGGTCAAGTCTTTGCTTGGCTCATTGACGACCATCAAGGGTCAAGCAAAGACTTCCCCCCCTTCTATGAAAGAAATGCACGTAATTTACGAAGAACCCGAATTTGTCGTGGTCGTAAAGTCAAGTGGGCTGCTCTCTGTTCCTGGACGTGGTCCGGAAAACCTGGATTGTGTCAGTGAGCGGGTGAAAGCACGGTATCCGGGCTGCATCGAACAGCCCTCAGTTCACCGCCTTGATATGGATACCTCGGGGCTGTTGGTGGTCGCTCGAACCAAAGAGGTACATCGTAACATCTCTATTCAGTTTCAAGAGAGCGAGGTAAATAAACGCTATATCGCCATTCTTGACGGCGAATTAGATGGCGAGGAGGGTATCGTCGAACTTCCTTTCCGCCTCGATATTGACAATAGACCTCATCAAATTTATGATCCGGTTCACGGAAAGGTGGGAATTACCCACTGGAAAAAACTCCTGGTAAAAGATGGCAAAACACGAATCGAGTTTAAACCTATAACCGGAAGAACACATCAGCTCAGGGTTCACTCCGCTTCCGAACACGGTCTCGGAATTCCTATTGTCGGCGATCCGCTCTACGGAACTGGCACTGGCCCGGGATTGCTGAAGCTACATGCCTGCTATCTTTCCTTTGCTCACCCAAGGACTGGTGAGAGTCTCGAATTTAACTCGGAACCTCTGTTCTAACCCCGATGAACGGGATAAGTGCCTTATCAGAAAAAATTCTTTGAAAAAAACAAGAATTTTTTCTGTAAGTCACTAAATATTTTTGCCGGATCATGTTGTTGCCATGAAAAACAGTACCGATATAGACCAGTTGATTACTGCACTTCCCAAAGACGCGACCTGCTACGGGTATTGTACAGCTTGTGATGAGGTTCATTATCTGACAGAGGGAAACAGCCGCAAATATGCTCTGGAGCTGATGGTAGAACTCGAGCAGAACAAACGGATTGACTTTCACACCCCAGATCCGGAGCCAATATTCTCCACAGACTGCCTCTGGGAAAAAAGAGGCGGACAGATGTTTGGTGTGCTGGAATGTGTCGATGCCGATGGAAATACTGTAGTGCTTCGTGCATTTTCCGGACAGTTCAACACACGCTGGCAAGCAGAGGGCTGGGTTCCACCGACTTTTGACCTGGATGGATACTACCAGATTCTGCCAAAAATTGAGTCGTCGGTCCATCAAATGACCGACGATATTGAGTCCTGCAAGCAAAAAGCAGACCAGTGTAAACTGAAGTTCGAAGAAGCCATGCGTTCTGGTGGTCGTGCGGCACAGAAAGATTGCCGCAGGCAGATGCGAGAGGCATTTAAAGCGCTCGAGCTTTCAAAGAAAAACCGGAGAACATATTCCCAATCCATGATGTTTGTCTTTCAGAATCTGTATAAACTCCAAAATTTCAAAGGTGATCAGCATTCCATCCTGAATGTCTTTTATGAAGACCGGGGAATTCCCACCGGATCCGGCGACTGCTGCGCCCCAAAACTCCTCCACGCCGCCGCCCAAAACGGGCTGACGCCTCTCGGACTGACCGAATTCTACTTTGGCAAGGAAAATAAAGCTTCGACAAGGTTCCACAAAGAATTCTATCCCGGCTGCAAAAACAAATGCCAGCCAATTCTAGGCTACATGCTCTGCGGTCTTTAATAAAGGGGTCAAATCGAAAGCGCCGGTAAAAGCCGGCAAAGAGTTAGGGGTGAAGGTCCCCCGCATAGTAAAGGATAGCGACCAGCTAGAAAAAGGAAAAGGGGTCGAGTCTTTGCTTGACTCATCTTCTGATTAATTCTTAGTGATATAGGCGTTGAAGACTCCAAAAAAAAGCTCAATGAAGATCGTTTTTAACAATTACTCTGGAGTTTGGAGTTTCAGCCAACAGCATGACTGAAACTATATGTTAAAAATTTGTAAAAAAATCACAAAAAGCTATTGACATAGCGGCAAGAAATTGTGCCGTTTTCTCAGCCAAATTGAGGCAAACAGTAAATCTAAA
>JAPLJF010000022.1 GCA_026388715.1 Deltaproteobacteria bacterium | reverse complement strand
CAATCGGTGGGATAAAAACTCTCGAATATACTATTTTGTGCGGCCATGCTGTCCTCCTTCTTCTTTTAGAGAAAAAACAGGATGTTGATGACCTTATTATACCATAAGCTCGATCGTTGTTTTATTACGTATATACAGTAGACACCACAACTTGGGATGGATTTACGAAATGTAGAGGTGTCCTCTGGCAGTTTACATAAATTTAAATTTACTCTGACCCTAAATATTATCAATCCTCCTCAACCAGGCCCAGAATAACCGGGATGAGATCCTGCAGATCCTGGCCGGACAAAAAACAAAAAAAGCGCTGACAGCCAGAAAGTAAGATACATTCATGTCAATCACTCTACTTCGTCCTCCCCTTCATGATGGCCGGGGGTATGTAACTGCTTCATGAGATCTGCAAAAGGGGTGTGGGTGGCCGTTGATTTCTTTTCTGTATCTGAATTTTGAGTTGGCAGCCATTCGGCATCCAGGGAGCGGGAGTGTTCGTTGTCATGGCAGTAGATACACAAAAGCTCCCAGTTGCTGCCGTCGGGCGGATTGTTCCTGTAATTATGGTCTTTATGATGAACTGTCAGCTCTCGCAGTTTTTTGCCGGAAAAATCACGGCCGCATTTTCCACAGACCCACGGGAGAATCTTCAGCGCTTGATCTCGGTAGTCTATTTTTTTCATTCTCTTTTTATCCCTCAGCAGAGCCAGAAATTACTACAAAAAATGATACATTTGTATGATGTAGAAAGTTAAACTGTTGTAGAAAAATATTTTTACACACTTCTCCACCGTCTATATGTATATATTTAAATAGTCAAGAATATTTGGAAATATGTTGACTTTGGATCCAAGAAACTAAAATGCGATTTTTAATCACCAGACCGGCCCTTATATAAAATGGACATCATGCTTCATGGCAAACCGCACTTTTTTAAGTATTGCACTTCTGATACTTTGGAGAAGGTGTTAACGAATCGTACTTTTAAGTGGAGCTCCCCAACGCTCTTTAATGATCCCTTTGATATTCAAACTGATTTTAGATTTGGATTTGAAGTTGATGATTTTCAAGAGCCACTAATACAAGAACAGATAGAAATAGTTTGGGGTGATAATGAACCCAAAGGAAATATTAATCACCCAATTTTTAAAGCTATGCTTGAAGCAAGAAAAACCCGAATTATGAACCCGGGTTTTCGTACGAGGGCAGAATATGAAAAATTTTTCAGGAAGATTTATCCTAAATATAAAAAAGAAGAAGAAAACTTAAGGGAACTCAAGAGATGGTGGAAAAAATTAAGTGAAGGTTTAAGAGTTTATTGTGTTTCAGAAGTACATGATGACCCACTTTTGTGGGCTCATTATGCTGATCAGCATAGTGGTGCCGTTATTAAGCATAAGGTTATTCCAAAAAAATATGCCATTTGTGCTGCTATGCCTGTTCGGTACGATGACCAAATACCGATGATAGCAGATATTGATACTTATATAAAACACATAACTGGCCAACAGGAATTAGATGTTAAAGAAATATTTATTAATTTTACTACGACCAAAAGTAATCATTGGGCCTACGAAAAAGAATGGCGCTGTTTGGGACCAGCACAAAACAGCAAGGAACTATTTGATTTAAGAAATTTTGCGCCTGAAGAAATTGAAGCAATCTATTTTGGGTGCAGGATGAGAGAAGATGTTCGCACGAATATAATAAAACTTCTGACACCAGACTTTTCTCATGTCAAATTATTCCAAGCGAGGACTCATCCTAAAAAATATAAACTCGATTTTGATTCGATTGGAAGCTAATTGGAACAAAACTTCAATTTTCCTGATAGTCAAGATACCTCCTATCAATCTCGAATGATAACCAGTAAAGCCGAATAACGACTCTATCAGAAGTGTCACTGTTTTGCCGACCCTGTTGCAATCAATACTGTCTATGGATGTTCTTGCCCCCTATCACATCTGGTCGGTTTATTCGGACAGGGTTCTTCGTAATCAGTGCCCTTCTCACCATCAGTATCAATCACTATTATGACAATTACATCCCAGCGCGAACACAACGAACGTAAAAGCTCTTGGCCTTAACATACCAATTGTCATCGCCATTGGCAAAAGTGACAGTCCACGCGCTCGTAGCAGGATAATCTGTGACGGTGGTAGCCGACCAGTAATAGGCCGACCGAGAGGTAAAGGCCGGAGCAATGGCAGGATAATATCTGTTCACATCAACAATGGATTTCAGCTCGCGGATATTGGGCAGCCGCCAGTCGGTTTTGGAGTCAAGGGACAGATTTTCACAATAGGCCAGGGCATTCTGCCAGTTGCGGGGCGTGGCGTCATCGCTTTTCTGCCACTCCAGGCCAGTTCCCTGATCAACAACCGTTTTGCCTCCAACAGTATAAGGGCCGATGGCATCGGCGGAAGGGCAGGAGAGCGTAAAGAATAAAAGCGCAAAGATGGCGCCCATGATGTGCCGCATGCCTCTTCTCTGGGTGGTACGCCCGGGACGCCATGTATCCGGCCTGTTCTGTTTCATTTCCATATCTCCTTCTGCAAGCAATAATGACACGCGGCGCACCATACGCCAAAACCAAACCTTTGTTCCATGATATCCCGGCATCGACCGCTGGGCGGGCGCCTGTGCGAGAAAAAGCCAAACACCCTCGGGGCGAGAGAAGGACAGACTCAATGGCCGCCAAAGGATAAAAAAAATAATTTTTCATAATCCGGCACGGACACAACGAACATAATACTTGTTGATCTTATCGAGCCAGTGGTCGCCGCCATCGTTGAAATAGATGCCCCACGCGTACACAGGGTCACCCGCGTAGGGGATAGCCGACCAGTAAAAGGACGACTGACAACTAAAAACCGGATTAATAGCCGGATAAGACCTACCATAATCAACAATGGAATCCAGCTCGAATCTGGACGGCAACCGCCAGTCGGACTGGCCTGCAAAAACAAGCCCGCTGCAGTAGTCAACAGCACCCTGCCATGTGCGGCCGGTGCCGTCATCGGACTTCATCCAGACCAGACCACTCTTCTGATCGGTAACGGTTTGATTGCCATTATCCTGATAGGCAGGCGTCGCGCCCTGATACTGGGCATCCTGACCATACAGGTACTGTCCGGCCGCCGGGCAGGTCATTTCATTGCCGATGGTATCGTAACATTTTGTCTGACCGGTATCCGGTAAGGGTTTCCAGTCCGCGGCCCGAACCGGAACCGGCGCCGCCAGCAACACAACCCCCAGCAACAGCACCCGCCGCATACTGCACCCGCCATTAGCCTTAATCTTCTGATACCGCCCACCTGTTTTTTCCATCCCTGCCTCCCCCCTTACGATATGATCGTATCGTTTTAAATTTGAATGATAACTCATAACAATGCCAAGGGAACATTCTTTGTTCCTCGCACCCCTTGCCCCGGCCTTTTTTCGGGAGGAAGAGAGGCTTGGCATCATATTGTGCAGGAATATGCCTCCGCGGACGATTTCCCCGTCATCCTACACATCATCTTCACCGCCGGTCCCCTCTTCTTCCTCCAGTACGTCAAGAGAAAGCAAGACCGCCGCCTCACCCACGGGAAGATCCTGCACATCCTTCAGCTTCCTGCCGACGGCCCTTGACCGCATCTTCGCCTTCTCGATGGTATCTGAGGCCTGGAGCAGCTTCTTCTGCACGGCATCGAGGACATCACCATACTTGGTCCACTCGGTCTTGACCGCAGCCAGGAGGTTCCAGACCTCACTCGATCGCTTCTGGATGGCCAGGGTCCGGAATCCCATCTGCAGACTGCTGAGAATCGACCACAGGGTCGTCGGACCGGCAATCACCACCCGGCATTCGCGCTGAATGACCTCGGTCAGACCGGTGCGGCGGATGACCTCGGCAAAGAGTCCCTCGATCGGCAGGAAGAGGATGGCAAAATCCGTGGTCCTGGGCGGATTCAGGTACTTCCGGCAGATGTCCCCGGCGCAGGCCTTGACACGAATCTCCAGCTGCTTGCCGGCCGTCTCCACCCCGGCCAGGTCTCCCAACTCCTGGGCATCGATCAGACGCTGATAATCCTCAATGGGGAACTTGGCATCAATGGGGAGCCAGACGACCTCACGGGCATCCGTCCCCTGCCCCGGCAATTTTATCGCAAACTCGACCCGTTCGCCGCCATCCTTGGTGGCAACATTGGTGGCAAACTGATCGGGATTCAGCACCTGCTCAAGCAAGGCTCCCAACTGCACCTCACCCCAGGTCCCCCGGGTCTTGACATTGGTGAGCACCTTTTTCAGATCGCCCACCCCGGTGGCCAGGGTCTGCATCTCGCCCAGTCCCTTGTGCACCAGCTCCAGCCGTTCGCTGACCTGCTTGAACGATTCTCCCAGGCGCTTCTCCAGGGTCCCCTGCAATTTCTCGTCCACGGTCTGCCGCATCAAGTCAAGCTGCTTGGCGTTATCCGCCTGCATGCTCTGGAGCCTTGCCTCCACCGTGACCCTGACCGCCTCCAGTTTCTTCTCATTGGAATCGGCAAGCTTGACAATCGCGGCAGCCATGGCCTCAAGCTGGGCCTTCTCGGCCATGGCCAGCTCTTTCATGGTCTTGGCCATGGTCTCCGAGATGCTGTTCAAGGTCGTCACCACCTCTTCCCTGAGCTGTTTGCCGCCGCTTATCGACTCAGCCCGCATGCCGTCCAGTCGCTCACCGCTGGCCTTGGTTAAGGCCGCAAGCTGCTCGGAGAACAGATCCAGCTGTCCCTTCTGGATGGCGGCGACATCCCTCATCCGCTGCACCACGGAATCACCAAAGGTCGCAAAGGCCGCAGTGAGTTCCTGCCGCTGCTCTCTCGCCGTCTTGTTCAACTCCTCGCGGCTCTTGGCCACTTCCTCACTCATCCTGAATTCAGTCCGCTCCTGCCCCTTTTCAAAGGCATCAAGACGAACAGAAAGCACGGAGGGATCAATCTGCCGCGACACCTTTCTCAGGATCAGAAAGAGGAAAAACAGCACCACCAGCAGCAGGATGATGGGGGCAAACACCAGGACATCAGTCACCAGAGACCTCTCTTGAACCGTAATATTGAGTTAACACCTTGAATGTCAATCCTTGACCGCACACAACACGCCTCAGCCAATGGTATCAACCGCGGCAAATTCCGGTTCATGCAGGGGCAGGAGAATATCGGCCAGCCCCTTGACCCGCAGCACGATGTCATAGGCCTCATAGGTATTGATACTGGTGCCGGGCGGAATCACCTCCATCTCCATGGCCCTGATGGCTGGCGGTGGCTCAAAGTTTTCCCTGATAACACAGAAACCAGTAATGGCCGCCCGGCCCTGTTTTGTGTTAATGAGCACGGTCAAACCACCAGTGCTATGGGCAGGGGTATGCATGACCGAGATTCCCGGCACGATTTCACCATCCCCACTGACGGGCCTGATCTGCCCGTTTGCCTCAATCTCATAGATGTAGTCTTCCACATAGCGATAATCGAGAGGATGGGTGTTATGGATGGTCTCCAGCTCCTTTTCATGGATATAAAAAAGCGCATTAACACATTTGTAGTCGTTTTCACAATGATCGGCGTGGAGATGGGTGTGAATCACCAGATCAATATCCTCAGGCTTCAGACCCCACCTGGCCAAGCCCTCTTCAAAGGTATAAATCCGGCCGCCAATATTTTTCTCCCGCTCTTCCGACTGAATGGGACGCAGCTCGCCGGTATCAACGAGAATCTTCTTGCCGCCACCTTCGAGGTACCAGCAGTAAATGGGAATGGTATACGGGACGCCGTAATCGTATTGATAGGTCATCATCCCTTTATCAAAGATCTTGGTTCCCATGACAATGGGGTGAATCTTGTAAGTGCTCATGGTCACATGCATTATGAAAGAGTGTTAATAAAAAGAGAAAGAAAAGGAATAATTTTCATCTTAAACAGGTGCTGACAAGGCGTCAAGCCGCGCCACCGGGCAAAAAAACATTTTTTCGAGGTTCTCGAACCCATCAAATTTACATTTACAATCAGACCAGATGAGTTTTAATAGAAAAAAGGGTATGGTGCATGATAAAAGATATGGTCCATCTCAAAAAATAGAACAACAACGAATGTATGTCTAAATTTGTCACAGCCCTGATCATGCTGGTCGCTATCCTGTCGTTCGGAACATTTGGTTACATGTTCATCGAACACAGTAATTTTATGGACAGCCTCTACATGACCATGATCACCATCAGCACCATTGGCTACGGCGAGGTCTTCCCCCTGGACACCAAGGGACGGATCTTCACCATGGTACTCATCCTGGTAGGGGTGGGCTTTGTCATGTTTATGTTCAGCAAGATTACCGAGGCAGTGGTGGGAGGTGAGCTGCGGGCTATTTACGGGAGATTGAATATGAAGAAAAAGGTCTTGGGACTCAGTGATCATTACATTATCTGCGGATTTGGCCGCATTGGCCGGGTCATCTGCGACCTGCTCAAAGAGGCGGACAAGCCTTTTGTCGTCATCGAAAACGACCCCGAGGTCATTGAGGAACTGGCTGAGCTCAATTATCTCTTCCTTGACGGTGAGGCCTCAAGCGACGACATACTGCTCCAGGCCGGGGTCGAACGGGCCAAAGGACTTATCTCCGTGGTTTCCACTGACGCCGATAATGTCTATATTACCCTGTCGGCCCGAGGTCTGAACAACGATCTCTATATCATGGCCCGGTCCAGCGGCACCGATGGCGGAGAGACCAAACTGCTGCGCGCCGGGGCCAACCGGGTCATTTCCCCTTACTATATCGGGGCCTATCGCATGGCTCAGCAAATCCTGCGGCCAACCGTCACTGATTTTATTGATCTGACCGTCCACAGCGGTGAGCTTGGTCTGCGCATGGAAGAACTGACCGTCTCTGACCATGGTCCAATCGTGAACACCACAGTGAAGGATTCCAATATCCGCCGTGATTTCAACCTGATTGTCGTGGCCATCAAACGCGATCTGGGCGAGATGCTGTTCAACCCCAACCCCAACAGCATGATCCTGAAGAACGACACCCTGATTGTCCTCGGCGATTACACCAAAATCAAGGAACTGGAAAAGATGATCTAAGAGCTTGTCCGTAAATAAATCTTTGGTGCTCGCATCCGGCTTTTGGCCGTCTTTGACCGCTCCTCAATCGCAAAATCCTCGCCGTAGCGCTGCTACGGCTGCGGTTTTACTCAATCGTCTCGGCCAAATTCGTCTC
>JAPLJF010000036.1 GCA_026388715.1 Deltaproteobacteria bacterium | reverse complement strand
CCGGCCCGGCATACCGATCATCCTCTGCACGGGTTTCAGTGAAACGATCACACCAGAAAAGGCGAAGACCCTCGGTTTAAGGGAGTTTATTATGAAGCCCATCATTAAGATTCAGATTGCCGAAGCAATCAGGCGTGTTCTTGATCAAAAAGAACAGGGATAAACGGGTCCGATGATCATAGCTTAATCTTATAATGGGCGTAATTCATTGCCGCCTTATTTATCCCATTCTGGATCAAATCTGGATGTAAGCATTCTATGGGTAGTCGGGGTTTCAATGGATGTGATCATGACCAACTAAAAAGTCGCTGGAACGGTCAGCACTGCGCCAGCGTGCATACCTTAGTCCTGCTGCAGGCTCGAGCCGCTCAGCCCCACATTATACTCTATACTATCTTTCACAGGTAATCCTTGATCGGTGCTGATATTCAAAAGTGAATGTTAGTAGATACGAAAGTCCAGCTTTATCTGAATTTGACCGAGATCAGCCTTAAGCATTACCGTGTGAAGTTTTGCATATTGCTTTAGATGACCTAATCATTTCTTTCAAAGATAATCGATCACCGCTCTGTAAGGTGGGGCTCTTCGCCTCAAGAAGGGGCTTGCTGGACGCGCTCCAATCAAGGGTGCAGGAAGGAAAAAACGAATTCGGGGAGGAAGAGCCCTTGGGAAGTTATCTTAGTTGAATGATCATCGTCCTCTCATAGCCGTCCATATCGCAGTATTGAAAGCCGATCTTCCTGTAGAGTTTAACAGCTAAAGCGTTCGATACGTTTACCGTCAGCCAGATGGTGTCGAAACCCAGTTGTCTGTACCTTTCCAGGGTGAATCGTGTCAGGTGCGTCCCGATCCCGAGATTTCTATCTTTTTTATCAACAAAGATGACGAATTCACCCGATTTCCCTCTCATATCTGGAACCAGCGCAGCGTGGCCAATAACTCTATCGCCTCTCCAGGCAAAAATATTTTCACCAATGTCGAAAAGATTCTTCACCCAGTTATGACAGGTTTCAGAATCTTGAGGAGGAAGTCCCTGAGAGGCGGGCCTGGGAGAAAATGTGCGGTACATTTCAAGAAGAGACGGTAAATCTTCCGTGCAACCGATCACAATGTCGTAGGTTTTTCCAGTTTTGTCGGTTCTTGTGATACGCTCCGGCTTCATCATGAAATGAATAAAACACTTAACCTTTTAGATTGTTTTTATAACCGTGGGGTTTGCGGCGCAGAGAATATTATGGATTGGCAGAGCTGTCAAGGTTCAACACGTGAAAGCATATGCAACGATGTCTGTTTAATGTGGAAGCGGGTCTGACGACCCGATTACCTCCGCTATTTTCTCTTTCTGTATTGCCTTTGCCGCTCCATTCTGCTATGGTCATACCATGTCATACAAAGGAGGCCCTTATGGGTTCACGTCAGCGTGTAGTTATGAGTCTCTCGCTTCCCCCTGATACGGCTAAGGAATATAAGGAGATCGCCAAAACGGAAGGGAAGACGATCAGCGGCCTGTTTCGCGAAATGTTTTTTTTCTACAAGCAGGAGAAGCTGAAAAAGGAATTCCTCGCCCTTCAAGATTATGGCGCTGAAAAGGCAAAAGAGCTGAAAATCTCGGAAGAGGAAATCGAACGCCTCATCTTTGCGGGGCGATAAGGTGCAAAAGGTCGTCTTCGATACGAATGTCTATATTTCAGCTTTCATCACCAGAGGTGGAAAGGCGGAACAGGCATGGGGGCTTGCTTTGGAAGGCAAGGTCGAGGTCTGTACATCTGTTGCCATTCTGACGGAAATGGCCGGGAAACTGCGCAAAAAGTTTCACTGGCGGGACGAGCTTATCGAGGCTATTATCAAGCATATTGCTAAAACAGCGAGGGTTATCAAACCTTCGATAAAGATCAATATGCTGGCGGATGAACCGGACAACCGGATACTGGAATGCGCTCAAGAGGCTGGCGCGGAGATAATTGTGACCGGCGATAAACATCTCCTTGATCTTGTTGCCTTCGATGGTATTAAGATCATCCGTATTGCGGACTTCATTTCTACTTTTTTGTAGGTTTCGTATTTTAATCATGATAGCAATGCTTGAAATTTGATAAACAGTTGAATCGGTTCCATCCATTGTAACAATGCAGGAGGGAAATATGGACTGGCTGACAATTACCCCGTTTTTTAAAAAAGAGCTGGTTTTTTTATTGCGCATCAGGAGGTTGCAGAGGGTCTTATACCGATCCATATAAGCATTGTTCGCTGTCAAAAAAGAAAATGTTTTACGTTGTGACGTTTTAATGCTATGATTACATAACGTCAAAGGAGGTGATATTATGGGAACATCTACAATGCGCGCAACAGTGTATTTAGATCCAGAATTGCACAAAGCATTACGATTAAAAGCGATAGAGACCACGCAGTCAATCTCGAAACTCGTGAATGATGCCATTAAGGAATCTCTCGCCGAGGATGTCGAAGATATTGCAGCCTTTGCGGAAAGAGCCAAAGAGCCGTTGATTAGCTATGAAGTGATGATCAAGAGGCTGAAAAAAGATGGCCGAATATAAAATCTATTTTAAAGAATCTGTTGAAAAGGATTTCCGTGCAATACCAAAGAAAGATCTACAAAAGATCATCCTTCGTATTCAGTCTCTAGCAAGGGACCCGAGGCCGCCAGGTCACGAAAAACTTACAGGAAAAGAAAGATATCGCATCCGCCAAGGTCATTACAGAATAATCTATTCTATTCAGGATAATGAATTTACAGTTTGGGTAGTAAAGGTAGGACATCGCAAAGATATTTACCGATGAAGCGAATCGGGTAGCCGGGGGTTTTTCTCCCCCAGCCCCCACACCACCCGGCATGCGGGTCCGCACCGGGCGCTTCACAGAGATTACCGGGCCGTAGCCGGGTAGTGGATGTTCACCCACAGATCTTTGACCTTTCGCTTGAATTCACGGAAGGCCTTCTCCGACCAGCAAATTTTGGTTTCACGGAAAGTGAAGCCAAGAAAGGCAGCCTGATTTGTCGGGACGACACGGCTTTTCTCCTGGTTGATCCTGAGTTTGAGAGTACGTTCCAGGAAGCGTTTCATGCTTTCCATGACCCGTTTTACCGGCCGGGGTTGATACGTACCTGCTAATAGCGATTCACGGATTCCGGCCCAAAGGCGTCTGGTATGGTCGGGAAATTGTTCGACGGCAATGCCATCGACGCCAGGTGTGCCGTGATTAGCCTTCACCCGTTTCCACGCCGTTTCCAGGTTTTCTTTGGAAAGAATCCGCTCCAGCAGGCGCTCATTTGGGTCGAACAATTCCACGACGCGCCCCATGTGCACTCCTCCACTCGGATTCATCATGTCATGAGAGCTCATAGAGGTTCTTCCCCCCTCTGTGTTCGGCCCTTCGGCGGGGTAAGTCTTTCCCGGCTTTTCTCTTTTCGCCGGGCTTGTTTCCTCGCGCCTATTATGGCCTCTGCTGACCCCTGCCTGATCACCCGGCATGTTGCCATGATGGGCGCCACTCCCGAAGAAGTTGCAAATCGGGCAGGTCTCCCCGGATAAGGACGTGAACTTTGACTATGCAACCGCAGCATTTACCGTATCTCCCGAATCCAGGGCTTTGTCATGTTGTGCTGACTTACCCGGAGACTCAGCCTTGTATGCTGTGTCTGTTCGTCGGCTCATAGCTTTGCACTCCGGCTTCCTTCAGACGAACTCTCGCGAGGTCGCCCTTGCCTTCGGCTAGTATTTATGGTTCTGTTATCACAACAGTACCGGGTTTACATACAGGGGACTTGCACCCCATTAGATCACGCCCGTGCCGGGCGTACACAAACGGGTCAACCTGACCGCCGTGACGCGCTGATTTTCAAGCGTAGTTCATAGGCGGTGGCAGGTTACCCTTGGCGTTGGGGAAAAATGAGGATACGACAATGGAAAAAGAAAAAGAGCTTTGTGCTTCATGCAAAAAGGTAACTAATCATGTTGTATTGGCTGAGCATAAAACTAGCGGTGACGCTTACAATGGCGATATTCAATGGTGGGCTGTCTATCAAATAATACAATGCCTTGGGTGTGAGAGTATTTCTTTTCGCGAGGCATCTGCTTGCTCAGAGGATTTTGACCCTCGAACAGGGGAAATGCAGGAAGCAATTACATTGTATCCAGAGAGAATGGCTGGTCGGGAACCAATCGATGATTATGACGAATTTCCAGTGCGAACAAAAAGAGTATATCTTGAAATAATTAAAGCACTTAACAATCAAACGCCAATTCTTGCCGCTATAGGTCTAAGAGCTCTAATTGAGTCAATTTGCCTTGAGCAAAAAACAAAATCAAGAACCCTTGCAAAAGGTATTGATGAACTTGCTGACATGGGATTGCTTTCCAAAAGGCAAGCAGCTTTCCTGCACAATCATCGTTTTATGGGGAACGCAGCAGCCCATGAAATAATTTCACCTAAGCCTCAGCATTTGGTAGCAGCGCTTGATATCGCAGAGACCCTCCTGAAAACAATTTATATTCTGCCAGATATGGCTGATCAATTAAAAGGTGATCAGCAAAAATAAATTAACAGGAAAAATCCCCAACAATTTCATTCACCAGATGGCGGGAACGCCGGCGGCGCTGACGCGGCAAGTATCTTGGCGCCACTGGTGATTAATAGCGTTAACCCCTTTACATCTTCAAGGAGGATCCCATGAGAAAATTTCTGACACCTGTGCTGGTATTCTTACTGTTCGCATTTCCTGCAATGGCTGGAGATGGCCTCGACGCCTTTCTCAGCAATGTGAACGTTCAGGCCCGTACGGATATGAATGGATTCTCGGCGAAGGTGAGCGCACAATTTGGCGTTCCTGAGCCCCAAGTTCGGGTCGTCCTTCGCCAGGTCAATGAACCCGCTGACGCCTTTATGGTCTTCCAGCTCGGTCAGATGACAAATCAACAGCCTGATAGAGTTATGCAGGTCTACCAATCGCAAAAAGGTCGGGGCTGGGGAGTCATTGCCAAAGAGCTCGGCATTAAACCAGGGTCAGCCGAATTTCATGCGCTCAAGAGCGGTGATTTTCGTTTCGGTGTAGACCAAGGCGAGCAACCAAATCCAGGCAAGGGTAGAGGCAAGGGTAAAGGTAATGGTAAGGGCAATGGTAAAGGGAAGCACAACGATTGACAGTCTGATGCAAGAAAATGGGGACAGCGACTATTTAATGTGAATAATTGAGTAATTACACTAATATTTTCGACCAGTTACGCCAGCGGCCAAGCCGCTGGACTCAACATTACAAAAGTGAACATATTTCCTATTAAACCTGTCCGGAATGTATAAAAATCTTTAGCCGGGCAGTCCTTGATTGATCTTCAGATGCCGTCTGAAGATATCGGCCAGCAGCGGGGCCACTGAATAGACATCCAGCAGGTCATCACTCTGAACTCCGGGCACGGTATCCGAACCCATCACCCTTGTGATCGGGCTGTTCTGAAAACGCTCGCGGGCATTCCCCGCCAGGACCAGATGCGTGGCCATGACCGCTACCTGCACGGCGCCTGCCTCCAGGCAACGTTCAGCCGTCTGGATGATGGAACCGCCGGTGCGGATCATGTCGTCACAGACAATGGCCGTCTTGCCCTTAACCACGCTTGAAATCTGGCCGATGATGGTCTTGTCGGTATCGTAGCGATCCTTGTCGGCGGCGGTATGCGGGCAGTCGAGCAGACTGGCCAGCCGGGCGATCCGCTTGGAGAACCCGTAATCAGGCGAGATCAGGACATAATCGCTCAGGCCGCTGGCCCTGATTTTTTTGATCACCAGTTCATCGGTCCACGCATGTTCGGTGCGGATCTCACCGGCGTGGGCATGGAGCACCGCCTCGGAATGCAGATCGACAAAGGCGACAAAATTAGGCCGGGCCCGGAAGATCTGGCGGGTCCTGGTCACCCCCTTGGGAATTTCATAGGAATTCGGCTTGGCCCGCTCCATGGTGGAGTAGCCCAGATAGGGGATGGCGACATTGATGGTGGCCGCGTTCCAGTACTTTCCCCCCTGGATCAGGTCCAGAAGTTCCTGATACGAGGCGTCCGTATGGGTGGCGCCAATGATAATCAGATCCCGCCCGGCCACATCGGCAGGAAAGGCGTGATAGATCTCACCATCGGCAAAACGCTTACGGATCATCTCGGAGAAGGAAAATCCCAACTCCGCCGCCACCTTCCGGCCCAGCACTGTTGAGGCCTCATTGGCCACCACCATACATTCCTGCGTACACTTCAAGGTTTCACCTCAAGGCGGCAACGATGGCATCACCCATGGCTGCGGTATTGACCACCCTCGTCTTGTCAATGGCGATATCGGCGGTATGAATACCGGCATCAAGAACGCTCTCCACGGCCCGGTCAATGGCAGCAGCGGCCTCGTCCATACCGAAGCTGTAGCGCAGCATCATCGCTGCGGACAGGATCTGGGCAATGGGATTGGCAATGCCCTTGCCGGCGATATCCGGGGCCGATCCGCCAGCCGGCTCATACATCCCGAATTTATCGGCATTGAGACTGGCCGAGGCCAGCAGTCCCATGGAACCGGTGAGCATGGCGGCCTCATCGGAGATGATATCACCGAACATATTGCCGCAGAGCATGACGTCAAACTGATGGGGATCACGCACCAGCTGCATGGTGGCGTTATCGACATAGATATGGTTCAGGGCCACATCAGGATACTCCCTGGCAACCCCGATCACCACCTCCCGCCACAGCACCATGGTGGTAAGGACATTGGCCTTGTCAACAGAGGTCACCTTTTTGCGGCGCAGGCGGGCGGCCTCGAAGGCCATGCGGGCAATGCGCTCGATCTCGAAACGGGTATAGGCCATGGTGTCAAAGGCCCGCTCATCAGGCCCGGAGCCCTCGCGGCCCTTGGGCACGCCGAAGTAGATATCGGAGGTCAGCTCGCGCACACAGAGGATATCAAAACCATCCCGAACGATATCGGCGCGCAAAGGACAGGCGGCGGTCAGCGACTTGAAGATCTTGGCCGGACGCAGGTTGCAGAAGAGATCAAAGTGTTTGCGCAGGGGCAGCAGCGCCGCGCGCTCCGGCTGTTGCGCCGGAGGCAGGGATTCCCACTTGGGGCCGCCCACCGAACCAAAGAGGATAGCATCGCTCTGTTCGCACAGCTCAAGGGTGGAAGGGGGCAAGGCCTCACCATAATTATCAATGGCAATCCCGCCCACATCGGCGTACTGATAACTCAGTTCAAAGGAAAACTTCTTCTGGACTGCGTCCAATACCTTGATTGCTTCCGCCATCACTTCCGGGCCAATGCCATCACCAGCCAATACTGCAATTTTCTTCATTCTCTTCCCCTTATTTTTTCATACGGGCTTTCTGCCGTATTTTTTCTGCAAATTTTTCCGTGCACAAAAGAACCGCAACCTATCAAATTTCACTTTTAGCAAATTTCAGCACTTTAAACCAGCCTTATGCCACTGTAAATAAATAACATGGCGACCTGAATGGCCAGAACAGCATTAGGATTATCAATTGAAATCCGTTTTCTTCCTGTGCCATCGCATGGCGACACTTCTCAAGTTTCACAAATCAATTGACATTGACGCCTCAAGAATGAAATAATTTAAAATAGGGTACTGACTCAGTTGATAAAAAAAGTACTCCACCGTCAAGGTCTTAAAAAGATTGAGAAGCCGTTACGAAATAACTATTCCTTTTCTGACCATTTCGTATCAGCTCCTTACGCCGATCACACCATTTCAATATTACAGTTATTGTTGAACGACGGCTTATGGAAATCAAGAAAAACACCTTTCTTATCAGTATCCTGTGGATTCTGCTCATTGCCGTCTCCTTTGCCTGGAACCACGCCCAGACACTCAAGGAACAGGAAAGACTGGCCCTGCATACAGCCAGAAGTCTTTTTAACCATATTATCATCACCTGCCGCTGGAATACCCGGCACGGGGGCGTCTATGTCCCCATCACCGAAACGACACGTCCAAACCCTTATCTGCAGGTGCCGATGCGGGAGATCAAAGTCAACGACTCCTTGACCCTGACCAGGATAAATCCCGCTTACATGACCAGACAGATCTCGGAAATTGCCACGGCCCAGGAAGGCACCCAGTTTCATATCACCAGCCTCCACCCCATTCGTCCAGAAAACAAGGCAACGGAACGCGAGGAGGCATTGTTGAAAGAGTTTGCAACAGGCGTCAAGGATGCGGGATTTTTTATCGAAGATGAGAAGAAGACCACCTTCTTTTACATGGCCCCTCTTAAAACAGAAAAGTCCTGCCTGGTCTGCCATAACAAACAGGGTTATAAAGAAGATGACGTCATCGGAGGAATCAGTGTGACCCTGCCATTGACCGGACATTCCCCTTTTGGCATTCTTCTCCTGGCCCATATTGGCATAGCACTCACGGGCCTGTTTGGCATCTTTGTCTCCGGGGTTAGACTCAACAAGGCTTATGCGATCATAAAAAGGCAGGCCGTGTTTGATGCCTTGACCGGGATCCCCAATCGTCTAAGCTTCTCGGAACATATCTTCAAAGAATTCCACCGCAGCAACAGGGCGCACGAGCCACTCTCCGTCATTATGTGCGACATTGACCATTTCAAGGCATACAATGACATGTATGGCCATGGCAGTGGCGATACATGTCTGAGACAAGTTGCCCGGACAATCAAAAAAACTCTGGAGCGTCCCGGGGACTTCTGCGCCCGCTACGGGGGCGAAGAGTTCGTAGTGATCCTGACCGACACCTCCCATAAAGGGGCCATGCATGTTGCCGAAAAAATACGATTAAATATCATTAGACTCCAGATTGTCCATGAAGAATCTCTTCCCTTGCAACTCGTCAGCCTCAGCCTGGGAGTGGCAACATCCTCAGACCAACCCTTGAGTTCCCACGAAGAACTCCTCAAAAATGCCGACACGGCCCTTTACCTGGCCAAGAAGAATGGTCGCAACCGCGTGGAATCCTACACCGCCATAGTATCCAGCCCCAAACAAGACTGAAAAAAATGATCAGGAATCAGGAGCCGTCCTGCAGTCCTGCCAGAAAATCTACAATAATCTGCACCAGCGGCGCGGTAGAGCCTGGTGACAGAATATCTCCGGCCAGTACATGCCGGTCGGGGTCTCCTGCCTGATCATACGCGACCAGCTTCTTTTCTTTTGCCCCCATCTTCTGAAAGGCCGCGATGATAGCCGTGGTGTCAACCGTCTTGTCATCGGGTGCATAGATGACAAGTGTCGGCGCCTTGATCGTCTGCAAATCAAGAGAACGAGTCAGCTTCACCAGTCCCATCATCGGCAACAAGGCGCGAACCGAATAGGAACTGGTCCAGTAACGGCCATGCGCCTCATTCACCGGTTTCCAGCTCCGGGTTTTACCAACCAGCAATTCGGCCAGCTGTGCCCCCCAGGGCCAGGTCAGGATCTCGGTCCTCCGATCAGCAGGTCCAAGGTTTGGCGACAACAGCACAAGAGCTGCGATCTCATCGCGATCACTGTGCGCGGCCTGCCAGATCGCCAGCGTGCCTCCCGTGGAAATCCCCATGATTACCACCCGCCGCCCCAACCGCTTCCCGATCTCCATGGCCTCGTGCATATCGCCCAGCCAGCCATTGACACTGCCCTCAAGCATAGCGGCACTGCCACGGCCATGCCCGCTCAGACGCGTGGAATACAAATTGGCATGGAGCTGAGCGGCAACCCTGGCCGCAAGCGGCGAGGTGTCCTGACGACTGGCGGAAAAACCATGGACATAGACAATGGCCAGGGGCGTCTGCTCTCCCGGTGCATGGGCCCAGACAATCTTTTTTTCCGTTCCGGGCACGATATCATCATAAGCGGCTTCTCTCTGTGCCAGATAAGTGTCAAGATCCGGCGGCAGGGCCAGTGTGGGGTGCAGAGTGGTATTGAGATCAACCCGAGGGCCGCTTAAAAAAACAGCCGCCACCAGAATCATCACGAATCCGGCACGACAAATATATTTTTTCTTTAGAAACGTCATTATCACTCCTGATTGATAAAGGGAAGGAACAGGGCTCAAACAATAGGATTGACAGAACAACAGAGATTACCCGGATTAGCGAGTACAAGAGACTCGAAATCGCTGATCGCCAGGAGCAGAAACGATCAATAGTTTTCCCGTCACCAGGAAAAAGTCAGCAAAGCGCGTTTGGCGGCGGAAAAGGGAAGTTCCCGTTCAAGAGTTGAGCTATGGTGAAGGGCAAGAGCAGGAAAGCTTTTTCGCAGGCCTTCCAATTCCTCCTGCCATTTCGGCCCTTTCATGCAGATCACCGTTGTCCCTGGGCCGCACAAACGACTGACCAGCCCCAGGAACTCGGCAATATCGGTGACGGCCCGGCTGGTGATATGGGTAAAGACAAGGTTTGAAGGCAGCAGGATCTCGTCCTCCACCCGGCACGCCAACGCTTCCACCCCGTTGAGTTTCAAGGTCCTGATGACATGGCGCAGGAAGGAAACCCGCTTCAGGCGCGGTTCCAGCAAGGTCACGGTCAGATCAGGCCGGACGGCCTTGCAGACAAGTCCGGGAAAACCCGCCCCGGTTCCCACATCAAGCAGATGGGGATCAGGAACATCAAGGAGGGGAAGCAGGGTCAAAGAATCGAGAAAATGCTTCTCCAGGATCTCCGCATCGGGCGTTCCTTTGGCAATCAGATTGATCTTCCTGCCCCAGCGCGTCAGCTCCGTGAAATAGACAAAAAGCCGCTCCACTGCCGCGGCGTCAAGGGCAATCCCCAAAGAGTCACAGCCCTGCTGGAGCTGTTGCCGAAAATCAAAGAGTTGCCTTGTCACTTTTGGCCTATTCCTTCCCTTTTCCGTGCAACCGTTCAGTCACCGAGGCGGCATGCGCGGTCAAGCCTTCGAGGGTGGCCAGCCTCCGGATGTGATCCGCATCCTCTCTCAGCGCCTGCTCGGAATAACTGATGATGGAGCTCTTCTTCAAAAAGGTCTCCACGCCCAGGGCGGAAGAGAAACGGGCGGTGCCCATGGTGGGCAGGACATGGTTGGGGCCGGCCAGGTAGTCGCCGGCGGCCTCCGGGGTATGATGCCCCAAAAAGATGGCCCCGGCATGGCGGATCCGCGGCAGCATAGCCCAGGGGTCGCTGATCATCAACTCCAGGTGCTCAACAGCTATGGCATTGGCCAGATCAATGGCCTCTTCCAGGGTATCGGCAATGAGAATCACCCCGCGATCAGCCAGGGACTTGCGGGCAATCTCCTGTCGGGACAGATTGATCAGCTGCCGTTCCAGCTCAAACAGGATCTTCTGGGCCAGGGCCGTATCTGTAGTCACCACCATGGCCAGGGCCATGGGATCATGTTCCGCCTGGGCCAGCATGTCAGCGGCCACATGACTGGCTTTGGCACTTCTATCGGCCACAATCAGCACCTCCGACGGCCCGGCGATCATGTCAATACGCACCCGGCCCGACACCTGGGCCTTGGCCTCGGTCACAAACTGGTTGCCCGGCCCGACGATGACATCCACCGCCGGGATGGTGGCGGTGCCATAGGCCAGGGCGGCAATGCCCCAGGCCGATCCCGCCTTGAAGATCTCGGTGATCCCGATCTCCTGGGCCGCCACCAGCAGATGGGGACTGATCTTGCCCTCGCGATTGGGCGGGGTGAGCATTATCCGGCGGCCCACCCCGGCGATACCGGCCGGAATGCCGTTCATCAGCACCGAGGAGACCAGGGGCGTGGAGCCACCCTGACCGCCCGGAACATAGAGTCCGGCCGCATCGACGGGCCGGACCAGACGGCCGACAATGGTCCCGTTCTCCCTGGTCTGCATCCAGGAATCCTCCATCTCCCGTTCATGAAAGGTCTGCACCCGTTCAATGGCCAGGGCCAGGGTCTCAAGAAAGGGTTCATCCACCAGCTCATAGGCCTCAAGCATCTCGGCCAGGGAGACCTGCATATCCTCAAGGACAAGCTCCGGGGCGTCAAATTTTCTCGTATATTTAAGGACCGCCACATCCCCATGCTGCCGCACCGCGGCCAGGATCTCGGCGACAATCCCCCGGCAGGAGTCATCCGCGGGCTGAAAGCGCTGAAGAAGGGAGGCAATAACCCGTTCTCCTTCCTCGGTATTGATTTTCACAGGTTTGATCAGCATGATAGACTCATCTCCTTAAATTATTTTCAGTCGCTTTTCCAGCTTCCCCTCGCCCTTCCCCACAAGGCACCAATGACAGAGGCCCCGCAGATATTCAGCCTTCCTTCCGTCCCCAGTGCACCCCGATGGTTCCCAGCATAAAGCGTTGATAGCCGACATCCTGAAACCCGGCCTCAGCAAAGATCGCGGCCAGGGCATCAGCGCTGTGGAAGTCCATGGTCGAACCCGTCAGATAGGCATACGCGGCCTCATCTTTTGCAATAAACCGACCGAGAAATGGGATGCCGAAACGGAAATAAAAACGGACAAAGGGATACCACAGATTTTTCCGCGGTGGGGTGGTATCAAGACAGACCACCCGGCCACCGGGCCTCAAGACCCGGTGCACCTCTTTGAGCGCCGCCAGGGCATCGTCAACATTTCTCAGGAGATAGCCAAAGCTCACCGACTCAAAGCTGTTATCGGCATAGGGCAGGAAATTGGCATCACAGGCCTGCCACTCAATTCCCATGGAGGCAAACCGCTTCTTCGCCTCTTTCAGCATATTCTGGGAAAAATCAGCGCCAATCACCCGGCACTCAGGATAGGTCATCCGCGTCAGGGCGGCAATATCGCCAGTGCCCGTGGCCAGATCGAGTGCCCATCCTGTCCCCGGATCCCCGGCCTTCCGGACCACGAAACGCCGCCAGCGCTGATCCTGCCCCAGGGTCATCACCCGGTTCATCAGATCATAAGAGCCGGCAATAGCATCAAACATCCTTTGCACACCAGGCCCCTTACTCACGATAGTGTTCCTGATCCATTTTTTGAGGAATCCAAGTTCATAGCACCTTGCCAACGATACCATTCAGAGCGCAAAAAGACAAAACCCCTTTGAGATGAAACATCTCAAAGGGGTTTTGATATATGGCGGAGAAGGTGAGATTCGAACTCACGGTACTTGCGTACACACGCGTTCCAGGCGTGCACCTTAAACCACTCGGTCACCTCTCCATAACAAAAATACATTGTCCACCGTCGTTCAAAATAACCCTGACATAAGGATATCCTGACCAACACAAGGAAGTTATATGTAAACGGTGGACTGAATTTTCGCAACTAAAAAGTCATTACTCAAGGAAAAAATGGCGCATCAATCCTGTGCCTGCCCCGGCAATGGTCGAGGTGGTAGTACAAATGGCATTACGGAAAGAATGAAGGCATTATAACGGCAAAAATCATAATTTTCTATGCAGGGAGGAGTGGATGCGCCGACAATCTGTTACGCATGCAAGAAAAAGAGAGAGGTGCTTTCAGTCAGCAGTCGGCAGATGCAGGTGACGACGCAGAAAGGACCAAAGGCCCAGAGAGAGAATACCAGAGACAAGGGCGAGGGTGCCGATAAAGCGGATCTTGTCCGGCCAGTTCAGGGACACTGCGGCCATGGCCAGGGCGCCGCAGAGAAAATAGGAAAAAACCATCACCGAGGAGGCGGTTCCCGCATCTTTTGGCGCCTGTTCCAGGATCAGATTGTTGGAGGGCGGGCGGCTCATTCCCAGAAAAAAGGTGATGATGCCCATGGGCAGGGCAAACCGCAGGGGGCCATCAGTCAGGGGCACTAATAGGCCGATGCCACCGGCGATGACTCCCGTATAGCCCCAGGTCACCATGCGCAAGGTGCCGATTTTCCTACCGAAGCGTAGACAACTCATGGAACCGGCCATGAAACAGAAGGCATTGGCCCCAAACAACAGGGAAAACCTGCTTTCTGAGAGTTGAAATCCGGTAATGTAGATACTGGCCGACCCGGCGATAAAGGTAAAGAGCGGGAGACCGGTCATCGCGTTGCACAGGACAAGCCCCAACAGTCGCCGGTTACGCAGCACCCGGCCATAACTCTGCCATAAAACGGCAAAGATGTCTCCCTGAACTCCAACATGGCTCTCCGGGGTGATGATAACCCCGGCCAGGGCGATCAGGCCCATCAATCCCTGCATGGCAAAGATCCAATGCCAGGTAAGGTATTCGAGAATCAGGCTGCCGATCATGGGAGAGATCATGGGCGCCAGGGCCATGATCACCGAAATCTGGCTGAATACCCGTTCCCGCTGGCCGCCCGGCAGGCGGTCACGGGCCATGGCCAGTGAAATGGCAGAGGCGGAACCGGCACCCATGGCCTGAATGATCCTGGCGCTGACAAGCATCCAGATATTGGAACTGAGTGCACAGAACAGGCTGCCGCTGATAAAGAGCAGCAGGCCGGTGAGCAGGGGCGGTTTACGGCCAAGGCGGTCGGAGAGCGGCCCGTACACCAGCAGAGAACAGCAGTAGGTGACAAAGAAAAGAACCAGTGTCAGGTTAACAATGGCAAGAGGGAGCTGCCAGGTTTTCACCAGATAAGGGATGGCGGGCAGATACATGTCTGTTGCCAGCGGTGGAAAGGCGGTAAGCAGGGCCAGCAGCAGGACAAAAGGGATCATCGGGCAGTCACCATAAAGAGATACAACTTTTTCAGTTTCACCGCCTGCTTCCTTCTATCTTGCATTCACGCCTTTCCTTAAAGAAATCCTTTAACATCCGGGAGCATTCCCCTTCCAGGATACCGCCTGCAATTTCCAGATGATGATTGAGAAGGCCATCAATGCCGATGGTGTAGCGGGACTGGGCCGCCCCGGTCTTCGGGTCAAGGGCGCCGAAGACCAGGCGCTGGATGCGGGCGTGGAGAATGGCCCCCATGCACATGATGCACGGCTCCAGGGTGACATAGAGGGTGGTCTCCGGCAGCCGGTAATTGCCGGTTTTTTCGGCGGCCTCGCGGATGGCCAGGATCTCGGCATGGGCGGTCGGGTCGCTGGCAGCAATGGGTCGGTTGGCGGCTGCGGCCAGCAGGATCTCACCGCGCGCCAATACCGCGCCCACCGGCACCTCCCCCGCCTCCGCCGCCTGCCGGGCCTGCTCCAGGGCGATCCGCATGAAGGCGAGATCGATGGCAAACTGATCGTTCATTGCTGTTCCCGGCCGCCGTTACTGTTTGCCGGCCACATCATCTTCCACCTGCTGCAGCATCCCGTCAATGACCCCCAGCCCCTGCAGCCAGAAGCCGGAGTCATCCAGATCAATACCAAAGGGCCGGACCAGCTCATAGGGCGAGGCGGAGCCACCGGCCGCCAGCAGTTCGGTATAAAGGGTGACGAAGGAATCACCCTGCTGCTGATAGAGGCCGTAGAGGGCCAGCACCAGCAACTCGCCAAAGGCATAGGAATAGACATAGCCGGGCGTTGCCAGGAAATGGGGGATATACGACCACCAGACCCCATAGTCCGGCCGCAGGGTCACCGAGTCGCCAAACATCTCCTGCTGGGTCTCAAGCCAGTATTCACTCAGAAGCTCACTGCTCAGCTCCCCCTGCTCGCGCCGGCCTTCATGCATCCTCTTTTCAAAACGGTTCATCGCGGTCTGGCGGAAGACGGTGGCAAAGATCGACTCCAGCTTCTGGCAGATGAAGGCCCGCTTCTGCGCCGCGTCAGTGAGCAGGGCCAGCTGACTCTGGAAGACCAGCATCTCGGCAAAGACCGAGGCCGTTTCCGCCAGGACCAGCGGGGTGTCGCTGTTAAAATGACCGCGGCCCGCGGCCAGCACCTGATGGACGCCGTGCCCCAGTTCATGGGCCACGGTGGAGACATCATTGAGGGTGCCGGTATAGTTGACCATGACGTACGGGTGCACCTCCTGGACACAGGGGTGGGCAAAGGCCCCGCCCCGCTTGCCATGAGCCACCGGGGCGTGAATCCACTTTTCGGTGAAGAACCGCTCGGCAATGGCGGCCATGTTTCCGGAAAAGGCGGCAAAGGAGTGCAGAACCATGGTCCGGCACTCATCCCAGCCGATTATTTGCGACGGCAAGGCAGGCAGGGGCCCATAGCGGTCATAGTCGGTGAGCTCATCCAGATGCAGCAGTTCTTTTTTTACCCGGTAATAGCGCCGAACGATGTCATAACGGCTGGTCACCGCCTGCACCAGCGTTTCCACAGTGGCATCCGTCAGCTCATTGTCCAGATTCATGGAGTGCACCCAGCTTCCATGGCGGCGCAGCCGGTCGTCGATCATCTTGTCGGCGGCCAGGGTGTTGAAGATATGGGTCAGGATATGGCTCTGCCCCTGCAGCCCGGCGGTAAGATCGTTGGCCGCCTGCCGTCTGACCTCGCGGTCCTGGTGATGCAGATCGGTAAGCACCTCTTCCTCGACCCGCTTTTTTTCGCCAAAACGCAGGCCGCTGAGGACCTTGTCAAAAAGGGTGCTCCAGGAACTTCTGCCCACCGGGGCATATTCGAGCAGTAGCGACTCCTCGGGCTCCGAGAGCTGATGCGGCAGGTAGCGGCGCAGGGCCTCCAGATAATGACGATACCCCGCCAGTTCCGGCGCTGCCAGCAAGCGGGCCGCGATCTCAGACGGTATCACATTCCATTCCAGCTCAAAAAAGACCACGTCCTTTTTACACGAACTGGCCAGCTCTTCCATCCGCTGCTCCAGGGCGCCGGCCCTGCTGTTTTCCATCCGGGTGGTGAAATTGAGAAAGGCAAAGGTCGTCAGACGGGTGAGCCGGCAGTCAAGGGCCTCCAGGCGAACGACCAGCCCCAACAGCTCTCCGCTTCCAAGGCTTGCTACCTGGCCGCGAAACCGGCCGTGTATAGCATGGGCCTCGTCAATGCACCATTGGATATCCGCCGCCAGTGCCAGGTCATCCTCATTGCGATACAGGTCGTCGAGATTCCACAGCACCCCAGATGCGCCAATATCATTTATCATAGTATTTCCAGTAAAAAAAGCAGATCTCAATAAACAATTCCCAATTTTTATAGTCACGAAAGAGTAAACCTCATGAACAACAGACATTGTTTAAATCACCCACAGTGAGATTGCAAGTATCATGTAGATCATCCAATAATATCCATAGAAACTTTCAAGGAATTTAGCCGGAATTTTTTAGTAACGTGTTCCCTGTTTACATTACGGAAAAATAACTCAGTTCTAATCTCCTCCTAATACAGTGGTGCTACTTTTCTTCATCATAAACACATAATCAAACAAGCAACTTATGGAGGAACGTTATGCCCTGTAAATATCTCTCTTGTTACACCCCTGCCAATAATACCTGGTCGGTAGCCAGTTGTTCGTTCCATGGAACACCGTATGTGCCAAGCGTGCAGGAGCTTGAAAGTTACTGCAAGGCCGGTAAGCATCAGCAGTGCCAGGTTTTTTTTCAATCTCTTCCTCCACTGCAAGATAAATACTTGTGGCCGGAGTTGGAGGTCGTGGCTCTGGCCCAGTGTCGTTAGAGAAGAGCTGCGGGTTCATCTTATTATCATCTGTCGTGTGATTGACCTCCTGTTTTTCCGGGTGATTTTGAATATGCAGAAGGCATAAAAAGATGCTTTTAGAATCAACCATGTTTGAAAAAAGTGCAGACAACGGTGTCGCAGCACCTGTTGCTTCATCCCTTGAATTCATGGCATTCATTTAGACAACTATTAATTTTAACAATTTCATTTTTAAGACGGAGATGAAGCATGAAAAGAAAACTTGGGATATGTGCCAATCATTGCAAATGCACATTGGCAGACAGGCATTATGTGATTGACTCAACAGAAGATAATTTTTTCTGTACGGAATGCAGTATGCCACTACGTCCCTCTATATCATTACCGGAGATGGAAAGACGTGGGGGATTGCTATCCAAAATACCTCAATGGGTTTTGCTGGTATTGCCTTTGCTGCTGTTAGCAGGAGTTGGCGGTTTTTCCGTTTGGAAACTTTTTGACTATCCGATTGCACCTCAAACAACAAGCACCTTTGTTGCACCAGCACCGCCACCCACTGCCGTAGCCATGGTACAGCCAACTTCACAGTTGTCTGTGCCAAACAAATCAAAGCAGTCAAGCCCTAATATCATCCTCAGGTTACACGGCTCTAATACTATTGGGGCAAAACTTGCCCCTGCTTTGGTCGAAAATTTCATGAAGGAAAAAGGCTACACAGAGATTAAAACAGTCCCATTAGCTGATTTGGAGATACTGATTAAAGGTAAAAAGCCGAATGCGATTGAATCAGATGCAATTGAAATTAAGGCGCATGGTTCCAGTACGGCATTTGATGAAACTGATAAAAACAAGAAGGTTGGTTTGTTGGGCGGGTACTGCGATATAGGCATGTCTTCGAGTCCGGTTAAGAAAGAGATGGTCGAGAAATTTCAGGCAAAAAATTTAGGTGATCTTTCATCAAGGTCGCAAGAGCATGTTATTGCGCTTGATGGTCTGGCTGTTATCGTTAACCCGAATAATACCATTGACAGGCTGAGTGTGGATAAGATCAGAAAAATTTTTCTTGGTGAGATTACCGACTGGTCAGCAGTGGGCGGTTTGGCAGGAAAAATTAACATATACTCACGTGATCATCAGTCCGGTACATATGATACTTTTAAATCGCTGGTTTTATCAGGAAAAGAACTTGATTGTGACAAAGGGGAAAACCTGAAATGCTTTGAAGACAGCAAGGTATTATCTTCAAATGTGGCGAGTGATTTGAATGGAATTGGTTTTATCGGCCTGAATTATATTGGCATATCCAAACCTGTGAAAGTCAGTATGGCTGACAATGTGAATGCGCTTGCCCCTACCCGTTTTACGATTAAAACGGAAGATTATCCGCTCGGTCGTCGTCTCTTTCTGTATCAGGTCAATCAACTAAAACCATTGGCCGTCGAGTTCATTCAATTTGCCTTGAGCAATGAAGGCCAGAACGTGGTGAGTGCTGTTGGTTCGGTGGGGCTCAATCTGGATGAGAAGGATAAAGCAGTGGCAGCAAGATCTGCAATTGATGGAGATACAGACAAGAAACGTCTGCTGGCTGACCCTGCTATTCCTAAAGCTTATAAAGAGTTGATCCAGAATGCTGACCGTACGGATACACCGCTGAATTTTCGTTTCCAGTCTGGCTCGTTTGAGCTTGACAATCGAGCTTTCCGTGATGTTGGACGCTTATCAACAAAACTAACCGGGCCGGAATTTGCCGGGTCAAAGCTAATTTTGGTCGGTTTCGCTGATCCGAAAGGTGATGCAATGAATAACCTTTGGCTTTCCAAACAACGAGCCAGCAAGGTTAAAGAACAGTTGGAGGCAGAAGGCTTGAAAGTGGAAATTGCAACTGGTTTTGGTAAAGAACCATCGCTTTTACTTGACCCGCGTGAAGACGAGCCGGCAAGTCTGGCTAAAAATCGCCGGGTGGAAGTTTGGTTGTGCAGAGTAAGACCCGAGGTTAGTCAACGGTAAGTCATCATTCAAGAATAAAATGCTTGTGGCCGGAGTTGGAGGTCGTGGCTCTGGCTCAATGTCGTTAGAAAAGGCCTATGGGTTTATGCCTTTTTGTTATCTGTTGAGTGGTTTGTCCCCTGTTTTCCCGGGTAATTTTGAATATGCAGGAGGTGTAAAACGATGATTTTAGAATCAGACATGTTTGAAAAAAATGTGCAGACAACGGTGTCGCGGGATCTGTTGCTCCATCTTCTCGATACCAACAGTCTTACCTCCTGGTTTCAGCCGATATTTTCTCGGCAGAACGGTGAGATCTACGGCTATGAGGCTCTGGCCAGGGTTCGGGACGGTGTCGCTCCAAACTTCGATATCTCCAAACTGTTTGCCAAGGCCCAGGCTGAAGGCATTATTGCTTCACTTGATATGCAGTGCCGGGAAAATGCCTTTTGCCGGGCGGCACAATTGGGCTTTCTGCAAAAAAACGTCTACCTCTATGTAAATATCTGTCCCGGTACTCTCGTCCATCCAGACCACCGGGGAGGGGTCACTGATCGTCTGGCCGAAGACTGCGGAATTCCTAAAGACAGGATTGTCCTTGAAATCACCGAGCAGGAGGCCATTAAAAATTATGATCTTTTTCAACGGTCGATAGAGCATTACCGCAAGCGCGGCTACAAGATTGCCATTGACGATTTTGGCATTGGCTATGGCGGGCTGAAGATGCTCTCCATCGTTCAGCCTGATTATGTCAAGATTGACCGCCATTTTATAGATGAGCTTGACCGTTTTCCCTTTAAATATAATCTGGTAGATGCCATGGCCACAGTCTGCCATAAGCTTGGCATCACGGTTATTGCCGAGGGGATCGAGCGCCAGGAAGAGTTGGAGATCGTTTCCCGTTTCGGTATCGACCTGTTTCAGGGCTATTACCTTGAGCGTCCAGGGCCAGGGTTGTCGGACAGATGTGTCGATATCCCCAGCAAGCGCAATGATGTGTATGACTGCGCCGATTCTCTGGTTTCCTCCTGCGTGATCGGTGGTATCTGCCAGTATGTGGAACCTCTTTCCCCCGCAGACTCGGTGATGGCGGCGTTTAAGCGTTTTCACAGTAATAACAATCTGCAGGGAATACCTGTGGTCGCCGAAGAGCGGGTGATGGGCATGTTGCCCCGTATGCGTTTTCTGGAACAACACATGATCGGGCCGCATGGGTTTGGCTATGCCCTTTCCCAACACCGGCTGCTCAAGGACGTACTGGAACCTGATTTCCTGCTGGTAGAGGCCATGACCCCGGTGGAAGAGGTGGTCCGCCTGATTCAGGGGCGGCGCGGGGTCTCTTTGTATGATGATCTCTGTGTGAGCAAGAATGGCAAATATCAGGGTTCAGTTGCCATTCATAACTTGCTTGACGCCATTACCCAGAAAAGCATTCAGCTGGCCAAAGGAGCGAGTCCACTCACCGGTCTGCCCGGCAATGAGTTTATCCAGCGGACGGTGTCCACTCTTATTGAGCAAAGGGTGACCTTTGATGTGTGCTATGTGGATATTGATGATTTCAAGCCCTACAACGATTACTACGGTTTTGAAAAAGGTGACATGGTCATCAAAGGGATCGCCAAGCTTATTGTGGATGTAGTGCAGCCGGGCGGTCATGGCGACCAGTTTCGTTTTGTCGGCCATATCGGCGGCGATGATTTTATTGTCATCAGCCGTCCGCATTCGTCGCTCCAGCTCTGTCAGCAAATTATTGATGGATTGAATTCACTATTACCTGAATTTCATGGGGAACAAGAATTTCTGAATGGCGGTTACAATGCCACAGACCGTCAGGGACAGTTGCGTTGTTTTTCACTGCTTTCCTTGTCAATCGGGATCGTCAGCACGGAAGATTGCACGGTCAGTTCCTACGGAGAGCTGGCCTTTCTTGCCTCGGAAGTCAAGCGGGCGGCCAAGAAGAAAAAAGGCTCGGCAATTGTCAGAAATAGACGCAGCGGGTCGCAAGCATCCTTGCCCAATGAGGTGGTTGACGGTTGTCAATCATCTGCTGAATTATATATGTAAAGTGCTTGTTCTCGACTGTTGACAAAAACAGGGAAGAGACCGTCGCTTGGTGGTTGAAAATGGAATATCTACTGGAGAGGCAGTGAAATGTCTTTCTTTACCCAAAAGTAGCCTGGAAGCGTGGGTAAGGACTGCCAAAGCCGGTAAACCTGGAGATATTGGAAAAAGGTCAAAACACCTTTTTATTCCGATTCTCTTATCGTTTCAGCAATTATTAGACAGGAGTGAAATATGATATCTTTGAAGAATGCATTAAACGAAACTGGAGAACATTTAGATTATATATTTAAAGATCTTGACATAATTAAGGCCTTTGAGTTGTTGGACGGCGCGAAACAGAAAACAAATGTTTTATCACACCACAAGGAGGAACTATCCATGGGAGTCCAGGAACAATTAAAAGAATTTTCAACACTTGACGGTTTTGCAGGAGTAGGGCTGTTTACCCCCGCCGGTGAGTCGCTCGCCATGCTGACAGCCGACGCCAAGCTAAACTTCAATGAAATCGGAGTGCTTGCCAATAACGTTCTTATGAACGCACAGAAAGCGTCGTTGGATATGGGAACAGGCAAAGGGGAACAGGTTCATATTCAGGCGGAGCACGCTCAGATATTGGTGCGCAGTCTCAACGAGGGAACGGACCCGCTGAAATCCCAGCCGGGTAAAGCTCATATACACCTTGTGCTCGTACTTAATGACGAAAGCAGTCTAGGCATGGCCAAGTTGAGGATAAAGAAGGTAATCCCGTTGCTCGCCGTGGACTTTAGACTTTAGGGCAATACCAGACGGACAGGAACCTAAGGGTGGCTCTAAGCCGCCCTTTTTTTACACCTGATTTCTTATAAATGGCTCTCTGTAGTGCGGTCTGACAGGTAAAGGGTGGGGTGGGAGTTGAGAAAGGAAATAGCATCCTCAGTTTTTATTTGATTGCAGCCATTTTTCTTGGTTTTTACAGAGAATTTTCCTGGCCTGATATTAAGAAAAAGACTCAAAGCGTCAAGCCTGAACGAGCGGTTCCCTCTTCCTTAACGGCCCTTAACCAATGCGGCAATCAAGTCGCGGCTCCTGTCCTGGCCCCTTTCGTCAAGAGAAAGATTGGCGCTATTCCGATCACGACCAAATGCCACCACCGTCTCCCATAACTCCCCGACAGACTCGGGGGGTGTCATACTGATTTCCCGGCCGAAATATCTTTGTTGGTCCAGGGCCTGGGCCTTGGGGAGAGCGACGGTATAAATCATTGCCGGATTAATCTTCTCTGGCCCCCAGTAGGCGAAATCAGGCAATAAGGCCCGGGCCTGGAGTAAATCGACACCTGTTTCTCTGATCAGATAAAGGCTGCTGCCTCCTGGTTCTCCGGCCGGTTCGCGCTCCACCGGGAATGTGTCCAGAACATCTTGCGCTGTCAGCCCACCAGGAAGCCTTCCTTTCCAAGCCGATTGCGGATTGACAAAGGCAGCATCACTCTTCAGGGTTTCGACAGCGGCCCGGGCAGCAATAATCGCCATACCTTTTCCGCTCTGGCTGGTATTGAGCCGGGAAAAATCTGTATGAATTGCCTCCTGATAAGGGCTGATGATTTTTTTTATTTCCCGTTCGGTTACCTCATCCACCGGTGTCTCACCTTCCTGGTTGGAGACCAGGACAAAACGGCTGTCTGTTATTTGTTTGTCTCGCAGGTTGTAGTCGACGTCAAACCGGCCAATCGTCTCGGCATGAGAACCAGGATGAATGATTGTCGTATTGTTGATCCGCAGTGGTTCGGTCATAGTGGTATGGGTATGTCCGCCCAGGATGATGTCGATGCCCTCCGTCTGTTCGGCCAGCTGAATATCATCGTAGATGCCGAGATGGCTGACCAGCACCAGCAGGTCAACTTCCTGCCGATGGCGGGCAATGATCTCATTGGTAATAGCGACATAACGGGAATCCGTTTGCAGCTCAGGATGCTTATGATAGAAAGGACCGTCATACTGCTCGCCGTTTTCATTCCATGGCCTGGAAACAAGCCCAAAGAAGCCGATCTTGACGCAGCCAACCGTGAGCTCCGCATAGTCCACCCAGCCAGGATCGCTGAATCGTTCTTCCGCTAGGACGTTCCCTGGTGCAAGTGATACCCGGCGTCCCCCTTTCTGTTCGCTTACCTCGACACTCCTTCCCTGAATTTTCTGTATGCCAGGAACGATAGCCGTCATCTTTGTATTGGAGGCAAGAACCACTGCCACCGGGTCATGGCTGAATGCAAGCAATTCTTCCAGACCCCAGGCAAAATCATGATTGCCGATGGTGCGGACGTCATATTGCATTGTCTGCACCACCTGCCGCGTCGTGCGCCCCTGCGAGAGTTCCTCGGCAATCGATCCCTTCTCGTAATCATCTCCCGCATTGGTAAAAACCGTATACGGATTTTCTCCTCTCACCTGTTCTGCAAATCCCCGGATCCTGGCCAGAGGACTCGATCCGCCTGGGGTTGGATTGTAGCGAGCGTGAGTATCAGCAACATGGACAAATGAAATCTGCTGGGAGGCAGCATTGGTATCGCAGGTGGGCCAGCGGGATGAAGAGTGAGGCCTGTCAGCCCCCCTGCATCCTTGAGGTATTGTGCTGAATAAGACGATGAGGAGACAAAACAGGTATTTGCTGAAGAAATGATACCGGGTACGGCGCCGAAGGAACCAAGGGATAGAGATTTTTTTAATCCGTAACGGCTTGCAGTCAGGATATGTCTTCACAAAGGCCTCCTTGAGGATAAGGGAAGTGATCGGGCATGTCTCGTTTATTGAATCAGTACCTTTCTTATGGACAATGAATGTTAGCCAATGATGAATTTTTCGTTAAATTTTGGTGTGTTATGATCTGAAATGAAAAATACATGTTATGGTTTACAAAATGTCGGTGGGACAGCCTGGATCGTGACTGCCGGCAAGGAGGAAAAACGGAGAAGGAAATTTTTAATTCAGCATGAATTTTATTTGGAAAGTGCGATGAAGAAATTTGGGGTCACGGTTGTAAAGGGAATGGTTGGGGTTGGGATCCTGATACTGGCCTTTTGGGGTTATCAGTCCCAGCAGTCGCAGGGCATTGCCGCCAAGGTAAGCGAGCAAAAAGCGAGACTCCGAGCGCCGCTCGCTCCAGGAAACGCCACGGCGGAAGAGCGGCCGGAGACACCGGACACCGGACGGTGGCTGGCAGGGGATTTTCATAATCATACCTTTCTCACTGATGGCAGCAATGTTCCTGATCAGGTCTTTGCCCATGCCTTTCAGTTCGGCCTTGACTGGATCGCTAATTCCGAACATGGCGGGGCCTTCAGTCGCAATTCCGATGGGCAGTCCTGGCCAACAGTCGCTCTTCACACCTCCCTGGAGCAAGCGACACTGGGACATCCATGTCCTGCGGATACCGTTTTTCTGGGTTCCCCTCCGGCAGGAAAGATGTGGCGTTGGCAGTCATTATGGCAATACTCCTATCCTCTGATCACGAAGGCACGGACAACCTGGCCGGACAAGCTCATTATCCAGGGCTATGAATGGAATGTGCCGGGACATGATCATGCCAGTGTCGCTATCGTTGGCCCGGCTGAAGAGGGGGGCCTGGCCATTGCCCGCCACGAATATCTGTTTGACGACAAGGATAGCGGCACCACGGCTGACAACTATCTCGGCACGAGCGGCAAGATTATCGAAAACAATCACGCCAAGGCGGTGGCAGGCGTCAGGTGGCTGAATCAGCATTATCCGCAGAGCAGTTATTTCCTGATCAATCATCCCTCACGCTGGCAGAATTATTCCATGGCTGCCATTCGTGATTTTCATGACGCCGCCCCCAGTGTGGCCTTTGGTTTTGAGGGTATGCCCGGCCATCAAAAGGCATCACAGCGTGGTCATTATGACGGCGGGCCTTTTCACGACAGTGCTGGACAGGATGTCACCTTCAGGGCACGCACCTATGGCGGCGCAGATTATATGCTGGCCAAGGTAGGAGGGGCTTGGGACGCCCTGCTTGGCGAAGACCGCCGGTTTTTTGTCTTTGTGAATTCTGATTTCCATACCACAGACCATGATTTCTGGCCGGGTGAATATGCAAAAAATCATACCTATGTGCAGGACCTGAATCATGACGGAAACTATTCCGCCGATGAGCTGATAGCAGGGTTGCGTTCCGGCAACTCCTTCATTGCCCAGGGTGATCTGATTGACAGCTTGCAGTTTTCAGTCCAGTGCCAGCAGAAGAGGAAGGAAGTTGCGGCAGCGGCGACGGACAAGGAAGTCCTCATGCCGCGGGTGCCAGGGATGGCGGAAGCGGCCAGGATGGGGGGAAACCTGGAGGCGAAAGAGGAATGCGATCCGCAGATGACCATCCGCTTCCGCAGCCCGTCCAGAAACAATAACGGGGATACGGTGGCCGTGGATCACATCGATCTGATCGCCGGTGAGGTGCGGGAAAAGGCGCCCAAGGTTCTTGCCGATGGGGTCACACCCAATCCTGACTATGAAGGTGAGATCAATACCAGCACCCGGATAATGGCATCCTTTACCCGGAAAGACTGGAAGGAGGAACCGACCGGACAGGAAGAAAGAGGAGCAACTGGCGGGGGCAGCGACGGACAGGGAAGTCCTAATGCCGCGGGAGCCAAGGATGGCGGGAACGGCTGGCAAACCATTGTCTATCAGATACCGCACCTGGAGGGTGACATGTATTTCCGGCTACGGGGCACCAATCTTGGC
Organism: Deltaproteobacteria bacterium; assembly: GCA_026388715.1. Classification (GTDB taxonomy): domain Bacteria; phylum Desulfobacterota; class Desulfobulbia; order Desulfobulbales; family Desulfocapsaceae; genus UBA2270. The sequence continues at coordinate 176,594 of JAPLJF010000036.1, read as the reverse complement.
CGTAATGTCAAGAATGAGACCGATGGACAGGGCAATCCACTCAATGATGACCTTTTAGCACCCAATACCCAGGACAAGGCCTATGCCGATCTCTGGTTCTACTCCAATCCGATTTTTGTACGTGTCGCCCACCCCGCAGGAAGTGGACTTGGAGTACGCTGAGAATATCAGCCTTAACAACTTGAATCAGCAAACAATTAGATAATCAAAAAACACCTTTTTGCACCTGCACCTGACCCAAACCATATTCTAATCATAAAAGAATCATACGTTAACAAGCACGCAGTACAAAGAATAAAGCAACAATGAACAGGAAGGCCCGAAGTCCATATTTCCACCTATTCGAACCTTCTTCACAGCTCATATTATCACTCAATCCTGATTCAAAGCATCTGCCATAATGACTCTTTCAAATTCACGACACCACATCTATCGTTTTTTCCCCTGGCTCGCCGGCCCTCTTTTCTTCGGCCTCCTCGCCCTTTTTCTCGGACAGGACGCCAACTGGGATCTCCGCAATTATCATCTGTACAACCCTTTTGCCTTTCTCCACCATCGTCTGGACTTTGATATGGTACCGGCCCAGGTGGCCAACTTCTATAATCCCCTCCTCCACATCCCCTTTTATTGGGCAGTGATGGCTTTGCCGCCCATGGTGACCGGATTTCTGATTGGGGCAATGCAGGGTCTGAACTTCCCCATCCTAGTCGGGATTGGACGCAGCATCATGGGCGAAGAGAAGGAACATCCGCCATGGCATTATTATCTGGCCGCCTTCATTGGATTATTAGGAGCCGGCACCCTGGCCGAATTGGGCACCACCTTTGGCGACAACCTGATCAGTCTGCCTCTCTTGGGTGGACTATGGATACTCATGGCCAACTTTCAAGGCCTACGTCAGGACAAGACGGCAAGAATATTGCTGATCGTTGCTTGCGCCGGCATCCTGACCGGAATGGCCGCCGGCCTAAAACAGCCTTCCGCCACCTTTGCCGTAGGCTGGTGCGCCGCCTTTCTGGTCCTGCCCGTTGCCTTGTCGCGCCGGATCCTGCTGGCATTCTGCTTCGGCATCGGGGTGCTGGCCGGGATTACGATCACCGGCGGCTTCTGGATGCACGAACTCTGGGTCCACTACGGCAACCCCTTCTTCCCCTACTTCAACGACCTCTTCCGCTCGCCCATGGGTGCGGCTGCCCCTTACCGGGACATCCATTTTCTGCCGCCAAGTCTTTGGGAATCGATTTTCCTCCCCTTCCTGATGGTGCTCAATCCCTTTCGGGTAGGCGAGATCGAATTTCGCGACCTGCGCTTTGTCCTGCTCATCCTCGCCCTGATAACTACCGCCATCATGGCCCTGCGCCGGAATAATGCCGATTCTCAGCCACCACTCACCCGGCACAAGGGATTTTTCCTCCTGACTGCCATCGTGGTCTCTTACCTGGTCTGGCTGAAACTCTTCGCCATCTATCGCTATCTCCTGCCCCTGGAGATGCTGGCACCACTCGCTATCTGGCTGCTCATTGACCGCCTGCCCTTCCGTCTTCCTGCCAGGCAGATAGCCATTTGGGCCTGCCTGATCCTGTGGATTGTCACCCTGAGGCCGGGAAACTGGGGCCGGGTTGCCTGGAGTTCCGACTATTTCGGCGTTACCCCTCCGCCCTTGGCTGATCCGGCCAAGAGCATGGTGCTCATGACCGGGGTCGAGCCCTTTTCCTATGTTATTCCCTTTTTCCCGGAGCCGGTGCGTTTTGTCAGGATCGAGAGCTATTTTACCGGGCCGTCGGAAAACCCCAACGGGTTTGACCTGCGCATGCAGCAACTAATCGCCAACCACCAGGGCCCCCTCTATATTCTGTACCGCTCCAACGAAGGTAAAGAAAGCAGGGCCGCCCTGCAGCACTTCAACCTGCGGATCAACCAGGAAGGATGTCAACAGATGAACCCCCATATTGAGAACCGGATCACCGACCCTTTTTATTTCTGCGCAGTCACCCCCATGGATAGCTACACCAAAAACGAGAGGAACACAAAATGACCCAGGGAAACCCCATACCATTTTTACAACGTATTGCTGTTCTGATCCCGTGCTATAACGAAGAACAAACCGTGGCCCAGGTGGTGCATGATTTCCGGGCGGTATTACCGGGGGCGATGATCTACGTCTATGACAACAACTCGGGAGATCAGACGATCAAAAAGGCGACGGAGGCGGGTGCCATTGTCCGGTGTGAAAAATATCAGGGCAAGGGCAATGTGATGCGGCGGATGTTTTCCGATATCGAGGCCGACATCTATATCCTGGTGGATGGCGACAGCACCTACCACGCCGCCAGCGCCCCGGATATGATTGATAAACTGCTGACCGAACAACTGGACATGGTGGTCGGCACCCGCCTGACCGCCCATGAAGGAGACGCCTCATTCCGGCGGGGCCACCAGTTCGGCAACCATCTTCTCACCGGCTTCATGTCCCTGCTCTTTGGACGCCAGCTCACCGACATGCTCTCCGGTTACCGGGTCATGTCCCGCCGCTTTGTCAAATCCTTCCCGGCCCTGGCCCAGGGCTTCGAAACCGAGACCGAACTCACCATCCATGCCTTGGAGCTGAAGATGCCCATTGCCGAAGTGATCACCCCTTATGGTTCACGGCCTGAAGGATCGGAGAGCAAGCTCAGCACCTACCGCGATGGCTACCGGATCCTGCTGACCATCATCGCCCTCTTCAAGAAAGAACGACCGCTGATCTTCTTTACCATCCTCTTCTGCCTGCTGGCCGCCCTGTCCGTTGGTCTGGCCGTACCGGTTCTGCTCACCTATGCCGAGACCGGCCTCGTTCCCCGCTTCCCCACGGCCATCCTCGCCACCGGCATCATGCTCCTGGCCTGTCTCAGCCTGGCCTGCGGCCTGATCCTCGACACCGTCACCCATGGTCGCCGGGAACTCAAACGATTACGCTACCTCACCGTTGCCGCACCCGGTCCCGATGGCCAGGGCGGACAGATCTACTGCGCAGCAGGACAGCATCATCTGCTGCAGGAGGTACGCTTTGCAGGCTGATTCCATTTCGATCTCATCATTATTCAGGTCATGACTCGTTTCACCAGATAACCGGCAATACTCCGTCCAACTGGGAGTTATTGAAGACTTGACGTGATAAAAAAACTCTATAAAGTGAAGAGGATCCATTGTATTCAGAATCATAAGTTTATACCCGACAAGGAAAGAGAGTGCCTCATTTTTCAAAGTCAGGATGAACGGTTTAATGACCTATGAGAAGAAGGAATAATCACTTACCAATAAGGTGGAGGAGACACAGAAAAGCCGCACGCCTCACCTTGGGCATGAGGTCGCTGGCGACAATGCCCTTGATAACTGAAGATACCACCGACAATGCTTATCCGGGTATCGCGGACATCGAGCGCATTCTCAGGGAACTCACGGCCATCCGCGCAAATATGGTTGCTGATATGGCCAGATCCCAGCTACGTCTCGATGAGATTCACCGCAACCATCAAGAGAGCGCCCGCAATCTCCTCCATTACCTCACCCTCCGGCGTCACGACCTCCGGCCGTTGCAACTGCAGTTGGCCGCGTTGGGACTGTCCTCACTCGGGCGCGCCGAGCCGCATGTCCTGGTTACGGTCGACGCGGTTTTAGGAGTGCTGCACCGCCTGATGCATCGTTCCTGGCAACCACCCTCGGAAGAGACCGATGTTATTGATTTTGCCAACGGCGAGCGACTCCTCGCCGAACACACCGAATGCCTTTTCGGCCCCGCCATCCCCGGACGCGGGGTTCGAATCATGGTCACCATGCCGAGTGAAGCAGCGGATAATTTCACCCTCGTTCACGACCTGATCCTGCAAGGTATGGATTGCATGCGCATCAATTGCGCCCACGACGACGCTGCAGCGTGGCTGCGAATGATCGAGCACCTGAGACGGGCCGAGCAATCACTGGGGCGATCCTGCCGGGTCGTCATGGATCTGGCAGGGCCAAAGCTGCGCACCGGGCCGCTTGAGCCGGGCCCGGCAGTGGCCAGAATTCGTCCCTGCCGTGATATCTACGGCCGGGTCACCGCCCCTGCACGGGTATGGCTGACCCCGGAGGATTCTCCTCGGTTGCCTCCCTCGCCGGCGGCTGCCTCCCTCCCTGTACCGGCGACATGGCTGGCTCGCCTGCACTCCGGTGAGCAATTAAAACTCACCGATGCCCGGGATGCCAAACGGACATTGACGGTCGTTGCCGCAATGGACGGCGGGTGCTGGGCAGAAGCGAGCCAGACGACCTATGTCGTCCCCGGCACCGTCCTGCAAAAAACGATCGGAACCAAGGGGGATGACCGTAAGGCCCAAGTCGGCGAGTTGCCGCCCGCTAAAAACGCCATTTCCCTGCAACAAGGCAACCTGCTGATCCTGACCCGCGACCTCACACCGGGGTGCTCCGCAATCCGGGACAGCGAGGGGCAATTGCTGACCCCCGCCGCGATCGGTTGCACGATTCCAGAAGTGTTCAACGATGTTCGGCCGGGGGAGTCTATCTGGTTCGATGACGGCAAGATCGGCGGCGTGATCGAGAAGGTTGAGAGCAGCCGGGTTCTCATCCGGATCACCCAGACACACGTGAGCGGCGGAAAGCTGTTAGCCGGTAAAGGGATCAACCTTCCCGAGAGCGACCTTCGCCTCGCGGCCATGACGGCCAAGGATCTCGAGGACTTGGCCTTCGTGGTCCAATACGCCGATGTCGTTGAGTTGTCCTTTGCCAACGTCGCCCGAGACGTGGAGTCCCTCCAGCAGCACCTGGCACGGTTGGGCGATCGACAGCCTGCCATTGTCCTGAAGATCGAGACACGCCGCGGATTTGACAACTTACCGGACATGTTGTTGATGGCCATGCGGGCGCCTTGTTGCGGAGTGATGATCGCCCGGGGAGATCTGGCTGTCGAATGCGGATTCGAGCGGCTGGCGGAAGTTCAGGAAGAGATCCTCTGGATCTGTGAGGCCGCCCACGTACCGGTAATCTGGGCCACGCAGGTATTGGAAACCCTGGCCAAGGAAGGGATGCCATCGCGCGCCGAGATCACGGACGCGGCGATGGGGGACCGTGCCGAGTGTGTCATGCTCAATAAGGGGCCCTATGTGGTCAGCGCAGTACGGGTCCTGGACGATATCCTGCGCCGAATGCAGGGACACCAGACCAAAAAGCGGTCCATGCTCCGAGAGTTGCGATTGGCCCATGTGCTGCCAACCAGGCTACATGCCACACCCGAAGAAAAATAGGAGAAGACCGCTTCCCTGTTTTTATTGCTCTGTCAACGCAATCCAACAATAAAGGGACCCACCGCCCCGGCCTCTTTCTCATCCTAAGCTCCAAATAAATTAGCCTGCCAAAGGGATATGCGATGATGATCATACTTTTTAACCAATCACCCTCGTCATCCAGCTCCTCCATGATAACAACCGGCAGTGCCCGGGCGCTCTGCCTTGCATTCAGCATTGCCGTATTTCTCTCCCCAGCCCTGTGGAATGGTTTCGCCATCGTATTTTTTGATACGGGCGGGTATGTGGGGCGGGTGCTGGACATGACACTGGCTCCGGGACGTTCCTTATTCTATGGACTCTTCCTTTGGATCACATCATTAGGCTGGTGGTCCTTCTGGGGGCCGGTGCTGACGCAATCACTTTTCACCCTGTGGGTTATACGCCTCACACTCCGCTGCCATGACCTGCCCGCCGGCCCGCTGGCAACCGCATCCTTTTGCGGGGGATTAGGATTGTTGACCGGAATTTCCTGGTACACCAGCCAGTTGATGCCCGATACGCTGGTGTCCCTGGTGGTCCTCGGCCTGTGGCTCCTGGGTTTCCGCTGGGAAAAGTTGGGACGAAGCGAACGCGCTGGGCTGGCAGCCCTGGTTCTGCTTGGGCTGCTGTCGCATATGTCATGCATGGCGCTGGCAATCGGGCTGATAATCATCATTCTTGTCGCGCGGATTGTCTTACGTGGTCGAAATTGGCCGCTGTCCGTATTCAGCCTGCCCCCGGTAGCAGTAGTGGCAGCGAGCCTGCTTTTCATGCCGATGCTGCATCTGGCCCTGGTGGGAAAGGCGACATATACTCCGGGAGGACCTGTTTTTGTTTTTGGAAGGTTGGTGCAGGATGGCCTTGCCCAACGCTGGCTGGGCGAGCATTGCCCTGTTCCCGGCGTCAAGTTGTGCGGCCTGCAGGACCGCATCCCCAAAACAGCCGATGATTTCCTCTGGGGCAACACTTCACCGTTTCAGGATATCGGCGGTTGGAGTGGAACGGCCGATACCGAACTGGGTCATCTGGTAAACGAGTGCATCAGGACATATCCCGCAGCATTTATCTGGACTTCTTTGCGAGCCACTGCCCAGCAGATGGCAAGGGTTGCAACAGGAGACGGGCTGGACGAATACCAGCCTACCGCACGGGCGGTTTTCACTGACCTGCTTCCCCGTACTGCCGGGTCGTTCAACACCGCCCGCCAGCAACAGGGTCAGATCACCCAACCGTTGTTCGATGCCTTGAACACAGTGCATGTTCCTATAGCCCACCTGTCCGTAATGGGCCTGCTGATCGTTGTCGGCTGGGGTCTGCGTGCCAGGCGGCATGATCTTGCGGGATTGGCGTTTTTTACGTTACTGGCCCTTCTCGGCAATGCCTTCATCTGCGGTGCTCTGTCCAATCCCCACGACCGTTATCAAAGTCGCCTTGCATGGCTCGCCACACTGGTAGTCGGCATGGCCACAATGTGTTGGTGGCAACAGAGGACGAAGAAAAATATCTAAAAAAGATTGGGGATTTTTTTAGACACTCCCCTTATTTTTGTTGCCCTGTCAGCGCAGTCCGGCAATGAATGGCCCCACCAACCCGGCCCCTTGCTCATCCACCAGCCGGATGGTCTGCGAGCCGATCACCGCCATATCCGCCTTGCCGATGAGGGCGCTCACATCATCGCGGTCCTGGATACCGAAGCCAACGGCCAGCGGCAGCGAGGTGGCCTGCCGGCAACGCTTGAGATACTCCACCACATCCTGACCGATCACCGACTTGACACCGGTAACCCCGCGTCGGGCCACGCAGTAGATAAAGCCTTGGCCATGGGACGCCAGCACCCGCATCCGCTCATCGGTGGAGGTCGGGGCAAAGATCAGGATGGGGGCGATTTCGTATTCCGCGGCTAGTTGCAGGAAGCTCTCCCCCTCCTCCGGCGGCAGATCCGGGACGATAAAGCCCTTGATCCCGCAGGCTTTGGCCTTTGCAAAAAAAGCCTTTTCCCCATACTTGAAGATAATGTTGTAATAGGTCATGAAGAGAAAAGGGATATCATGGGTGGCGGTCATCTCAGCGGAAAAAGCCAGACAGTCGGCAACCCTGGTCCCGTTTCTGAGGGCCTCCTGATTGGCCCGGACAATGACCGGACCATCAGCCATGGGTTCCGAGAAGGGGATCTGCATCTCAATGCAGTCCACCCCGTTTGCCACCATCTGCCGGATCACTTCCCGGTTCGTATCAAAGGAGGGATACCCGAGCACGATATGGGTCATCAGCAGGATATCCTTCTTTTTCAGTCTGTCGCGTAGTTGTTGTTCCAGTTGCATTTGCTCTTCCTCGCAGGTCTGATCCCTTATTTTCTAATATCGTAAAAGTCATCGATGGCTAAGCACAAAGGCCCAAAGACGAGGCGCACAAATCCTGAGGAATGAGGCGTACTTTTGGGTACGCCGCAGTGACGAAGGATGTGTGCGCCCCGAAGGAAGTGCCCTTGGGGTACAACGAAGTATTTGGGATTTTGGGCGACGCCATCTTATTTGTCTTGACTGTATTCCAGTCCCCGTTTGATGATGAACTCCTTCCAGGACGGGTCATTAAAGGCATGGGCGATGGTGAAGATGTCTTTATCGCCGCGGCCGGACATATTGATGATGATGGCGTCGTCAGGCGTAAGCCGTGGCGCCTCCTTGAAGGCCTGGACAAAGGCATGGGTTGATTCCAGGGCCGGAATAAGCCCCTCTTTCTTCATGGTCAGGTCCAGTGCGGCCATGACCTCGGTATCCGTTGCCGCCTCAAAGCGCACCCGCCCCTTCTCCCAGAGATCGGCCAGAATGGGGGAAACCCCCACATAATCAAGGCCCGCGGCCACGGAGTGGGTCTCTTTCATCTGCCCGTCGCTATCCTGCAGAAACATGGTCTTATAACCCTGGGCAACCCCTGGCGAGGCATCCGTGCCGCTGAGTCTGACCGCGTGAAGACCGGTGGCGATGCCGTGGCCGCCGGCCTCCACCCCCACCAGCTCAACATTATCTTCCGGGATAAAGCGCTTGAAGATGCCCATGGCGTTCGACCCGCCGCCGACGCAGGCAAAGATCCGGGCCGGCATCTTGCCGTGGTATTTGATGATCTGCTCGGCCGCCTCCAGCCCGATGATGGACTGGAACCAGGCCACCATCTCCGGAAAGGGGTGCGGCCCGCAGACGGTTCCAAAGACGTAATGGGTCTCATCCACATTGGTGACCCAATCGCGGAAGGCCTCGTTAATGGCATCCTTGAGGGTGCGGGAGCCATCGGTCACCGGGACCACAGTGGCCCCCATCTTCTCCATCCAGAAGACATTGGGACGCTGGCGCCGCACATCTTCCTCGCCCATGTAGATCGTGCACGCAAGGCCGAACTTGGCGGCCATGGTGGCGGTGGCCATGCCATGCTGACCGGCCCCGGTCTCGGCGATCACCCGTTTTTTCCCCATCCTTTTCACAAGCAGCCCCTGGCCCATGACGTTATTGGCCTTGTGGGCGCCGGTATGGTTCAGGTCCTCACGCTTGATGTAAATCTGGGCCCCGCCGAAATGGCGGGACAGATTCTCGGCATGGGTCAGGGGCGTGGGACGGCAGGAATAGGTGGACATCAACTCTACATATTCCTGCCAGAAGGCGGGATCATTCTTGCATTTTGTAAACTCCGCATTGAGTTCCTGAAAGGTCTGGTGCAGCACTTCCGGGATATACGCCCCGCCCCAGTTGCCAAAAAAGCCTTGTTTATCCATTGATGTCACCAAAAAGTCAGTATGTTAAGTCAAAATATCAAAAATATTCCCATAAACGTCAGGGTGCCCTATAGATTTCCCCCCTGCCGGCGATAAAAAAGGGGAAGACAGGTGTTTTGTATATATGCCTGTTGTTCAGACCCGCGAACCGGATCGAGCAACGTCCTTTTCTTCCCCACTAACCTCTATGAGCATGCGGAGCGCGGTCACAGGACAGCCAGGGATTGACGGTGAAAAGATCTTCACCTTTCTCCAGGGAATCCCCGATTTTGGAGAATACACTACTTTCAGGATATTTCACAAGGATGATGACGCCATTTCCGCCTATAGGCTGGAATCGTATTTAACAAGCTGCTGCCGGCACACGGCGGCAAAATCTTCCGGATAGTGGCCATTGATAAAGCGGAGCTGGGCCTCGCTGAAGGCGCCGGGAGATTCCGGCAGACGAGGCAGAAAGGCATAGAGCAGATGTTGACCGGGCTCGCCCTTTCTGCTCTTACTGGCTATGCGCTTCGGGTATTCAATGGAGGTCACCATCCGCGCCCCCAGTCCGGCCAGGGCCTTTTGCGCCCGCAGGATCCCCTGGTCCAGTGAGGCCCGCATGGCAGGCCCCGCCTCCAGGATATTGCCAACCGCCCTTCCTTCCTCATCATTCAGGGCCATCAACTGCAGCTCCCACTGGGAGGTCTGGGCCTTGGGCACAAAGAGCATGACCTGCTCATCCTGCCACACCACCAGACTGCTTTCCCGATCCTTGCGACCATCCATCCGTTTGTTATTTTTGATGCAATCGATATAATCATCAAAAAAATCAGCACCAGACTGTTCCCGATAGAGCCGCATCACCTCGGCCACCATATCGCCGCAGCCAAAGGCTGGCAGCCCGCCACAGGGGACTTCAAGATCACCGGCATAGGCGGCAACCGTCTCCGGGATCATCGCATATTGCTGATGGATCTGCTGATGGGAGGCATGGAGCCGATAGCCGCTCGGTGCATAATCAAAGCCGAAATTCCAGCCCCACAGTGTTGCCGGCGATTCGATATCCTGATTGTTTATTGCCTGCTGGATATTCTGCCGCAAGGTCTCCAGTTGTCCTGGAGTTAGCCCCTGTTGCGCCAAGGGCAGATCAAGGCCCAACTGATCAGCCAGCCGGATGTAGGTCCGCTGATAGTAAAGATGCCGCAGACCTTGGATATCAATCGCTGAAAGCTCCTTGATTGCATAGCGGATAGCATCATCGGCCATGTTGGCCGCATAATGGCCGCCGGCAATATAGGAATTACGGCGCAGATATTCAAAGACGTGGGTATCGCCGTTACCCGGCCATTCCCCCACAATCTCACTGCCCCCCTGGGCGCCTGGCCTGACAACCATAACTTTTTTGTAACTGTCCGGCAGACAGGGGTTATTGGCCACGGCCTCAAACAGGGCATGGTCATGAAAGACAGGACGGATCCGGCCATTTTTTTTTCTTCTATAGAGCAGACCAACGGGTACGCCGTTTGCGTCTTTTTCGATCTGGCAACTGAGTTCCGCCAGCTGAACGAGATCCTGGGGATCGGTCGAGCAGGTGGCAAGCGCAAGCAGCACGGCTGCGGGAAGTTTGCTGAACAGGGTTGAGGACACCCCAGCCTCTTGCAGTGTCCGGGTCAGAGATGTCTGTTCTTTGGCCGGCAGGGAGATCCGGCGGTAGTCAGCAGCGCTGGCATCCGCCCATTCCTGGTCAATAAAGGTCGTGCCCCGAAAAGAAAAAGGATTGGGGATCTCAAAGATCCAGTCGGCCCTGCCGATGGCCAAGGTGCCGTCCGGGTAATTGTCCCGGTTGTCGTGCCCAGATTCACCATCAGGAACGCCGGCAAGGGTGCCTAGGCGCTCAACCTTCTTGCCGGCCCTGAGATTGCAGACCGAATAGGATGGCTTATGGATTCCATAGAGGAACTGTTTCTCCGGAGTGACACAGGTGCGAAGTTTGTTCATGATTCTTCTTTGGTCTCGGCCCAGACCTCCAGGGCCTTTTGATAAATATCGGAGCGGGAAATCCCCAGATCCTTGGCGATTCGACGGCTCACATCCTTTAAGGAGAGTTCGGTGTTTTCCTTATACCAGAGCAGGATCTCCTCCACATTTTCACCTGTGACCTGCTGCCGGCTGGAGCCCGGCTGGATGATCAGAACAAATTCGCCCCGGTTTTTTTTGCCCGTGGCCAGCTCAAGCAACTGGCTGATCGATCCTGCCTGCAGATCTTCATAGAGCTTGCTCAACTCCCTGGCCCAGAATGCCTGGCGGTCTCCCAATATGGCCAGCACATCGGCCAGAAGGGCGTCAATCCGATGGGGCGATTCATAAAAGACCAGGGCCCAGGGGGCCTCGACAAAGGTGGAGAGGAGTTTTTGGCGTTGCCCTTTTTTGGCAGGGGGAAAGCCCAGGAACAGAAAGGTGCCATCGGTAATCCCAGCGGCAGAGAGGGCTGCGGTCAAGGCGGAAGGGCCAGGCAAAGGGACAATGGTAATCCCGGCCTCCCTTGCTTTTTTCACCAGTACCGCCCCGGGGTCGGATATGCCGGGGGTGCCGGCGTCACTAACCAAGGCTATCGTCTCACCTGCAAGCAATTTCTGCACCAGCTCTTCCGACCGTTCAGCCTCTTTTTCCCGGTAATAACTGATGAGCGGGGTATGAATATCAAAGTGGTTCAAAAGCTGTTTGGTATGCCGGGTATCTTCAGCGGCAATCAGATCAACTTCTTTGAGGATACGCAGGGCGCGCAGGGTGATATCTTCAAGATTGCCGATGGGAGTGGCAACTACATAGAGCGTCCCGACAGTATTAAGGTTAGTTTGGTTCATCCAGGATCATTGGGGAATCTTTGAGAGTAGGGAAGAGAGCAAATAAAAATCTATTATGAACAATCCTGCCGCAAAATGCATCTGCTTTCTTGATCTCACTGTCATCCTGCCTTAAATTCTGTTTTTTATACAATGAATTTTAAAATCTTAAGACAGAGGAAGAAGAGCCATGTTCCATCTCATAAGCGCCGTCGTCGCAGCATCGTGGTCACTCCTGCTCGATTCTTCGATCTATATCCTGTTTGGTATCCTGATTTCCGGATTACTTAAGATGGTTTTAAATCCGGCGACAGTGGTAAAGCACCTGGGTTCCGGGCGATTCAGCTCGGTTATCAAGGCGGCGTTTCTGGGGGTTCCGCTGCCTCTCTGTTCCTGTGGGGTGCTCCCCGCCGCGGTATCACTAAAAAAACAAGGGGCCAACAAGGGGGCGACCACGGCCTTCCTCATCTCCACGCCTGAATCCGGTGTGGACTCCATTGCCATCAGCTACGCCCTGCTCGACCCGATCATGACCGTGATCAGGCCGGTTGCCGCCTTTGTCACCGCCATTATCGCCGGATTTATCGAAAACATCATTGACTGGCCGCAACCTTGTGCCCACATTGCCACTGATGTCTCTTGTGATGTCTCTTGTCCCGTTGAGGATAAACCCTTAACAGGTGCGACCTGTGCCCCTGATGTCCATGTCAGCCCTCATGGCCTGTGGACAAAGATCATAACGGGTTTGAGATATGCCCTGGTGGATGTCTGGGGGGATATTGCCATCTGGTTTTTCGGAGGGCTGGTCATAGCCGGCCTGATTATGGTCCTGGTTCCCGATGAGCTCATGCTCAGATGGCTGAATGGAGGGTTCTCTTCCATGCTGATCATGCTGGCTGTTGGGATCCCGCTCTACATCTGTGCCACGGCCTCTACCCCCGTGGCTGCCGCCCTGATCCTGAAAGGGGTCAGTCCAGGCGCGGCCCTGGTCTTTCTGCTCGTTGGTCCTGCCACCAATATCACCTCGCTTGCCGTATTGGTTGGGATCCTGGGCAAGAAAGGTACTTTTCGGTATCTGTTTACTCTTTCTGGCTGCGCGATACTCTTTGGACTCGCCGTTGATCAAATCTACAAGATGGCGGGGATCTCTCCCCAGGCTGTCATCGGTGAAGCGGCAGAACTCGTTCCCTATGGCGCCAGACTGGCAGGGGCCTTATTGCTCCTGCTCCTCTCCATAAGGCCTTTGGCAATCTGGCTGAAAAAAAAGACCGGGCGTCAAAAGCCACAACTCACGTTTCGCAGCGGATTCCCTGAAATAACCAGTTAAAGTTAAACCGTGTCGCTCGCGGAGTGGACGCCCCGAAGGAAGCACTTTTGGGAGGTAGATAAAGGGCAACCGGCACCTTATGCCATTCTTGGCATCCAGATGACGATATTATTTGGTTACAATGGCTTACGAAATAACGTATAGTCACGATCTCTTCTTTATGGGGTGGCAGGTCACCCTGCTTTTCATGCATGGATAGAAAAAATGAATCAACTGAAAACATTTTTACTCTTTTTACTCGTGACACTGAGCTTTGGTTGTGCCCAAAAAGATCAATGTCTTTACATCAACAGCAATCATCAAGAATTACGCGACAAGGGATACCAGCAGAAAGTTGACAATTTTCTCGTTATTTTTGATGGCTCATCCTCGATGTGGGACACCTACAACGGCAGCCGGAAATTTTCCCAGTCCAGAAACATTGTTCTGGGCATCAATCAAGCCGTTAGCGGCCTGAAGCTCAAGGCCGGCCTGCACATTATCGGCGACACGGCCGCAACCAAAGAGACACTAGCAAACGACAGCCTCATCTACGGGATGACCGACTACACCCCTTCCGCGTTTGCCCAGGCGGTAAACAGTGTGCAGGTAAAGGGCCTCACCCCTATCAGCATCCCCTTGACCAAGAGCGTCGAGACCTTGAAAGGCTGCGTCGGCAGGATGGCCGTCATCGTCGTCAGTGATGGCCTGCAGGTCTCAGCCGACACAACATCTCCAGAAACGGCCGCCATCCGGCTCAAAACAGCTTACGGCGACAGGATCTGTATCTACACCATTCTCATAGGCAATGCCGACGAGGGCCAGAAGACCATGGCCGCAGTTGCCAAGGCCGGGGAATGCGGTTTTGCCACTACCGAAAATGCAGTGGCCACAACCACAGGGATGAATGAGTTTGTCGAGAAGGTCTTCTTTGAAAAACTCGCACCCCCTCCGGTCTCCTTCCTGCTCAACGTAAAGTTTGATCTTGACAAAGACACCATCCGCCCGGATGCAACAAACAATCTTGACGAAATCGGCAGTTTTCTGGCCGCTCATCCGCAGATAATCATTACCCTGGAAGGTCATACCTGCGACATAGGCTCGGAGAGACACAACCGCTCCCTGTCACGGCAACGGGCAGAAAGCGTCAAGAGATATATGATCAGGAAATTCAACATCGCCCCTGCCCGCCTCACCACTGTTGGATATGGGTTCTCACGCCCCATTGCCTCCAATGCCACGGAAAAAGGCCGCCAGCAGAACCGCCGGGTGATGGCGACCATCACCAACAAATAAAAAAGGACGCCAATTGTAAGAGTTCAGCTTGAAGCCAGAACAGGACACAGCACGGAAGACTTTTTCCTTCTCTCTTTTTATATACATCACTATAGGGCCTCAATGGATACCAAACTGCAAAGCCTGATCGAGGCCATTAAAAAACTGGAGCAGGAACTGGCCCAGGAGTTTCAGAAAAAACAGGCTGAATTCTCTTACAAGATCCAAGGCAAAAAAATACGCTTTGACCAGGAGATCAGGAGGCAGCACAAACTCGTTGCCACCAGGATCTCCCGTTATGTGAAAGAGGCGGAACCCCAGAACATCCTGACCGTTCCCTTTATCTGGGCCTGCCTGATTCCGGCCCTGTTCCTGGATGCCTTCGTCTCCCTGTTCCAAGCCGTCTGCTTCCCCATCTACAAGATCCCCAAGGTCAAACGCAGCAGCTACATTGTCATCGACCGCCATGCCCTCAGCTATCTCAACGCTATTGAAAAGCTGAACTGCATGTACTGTGGATACTTCAACGGACTGATCGCCTATATCCATGAGATCGCAGGAAGGACAGAACAATACTGGTGCCCGATCAAACACGCGCGACGAACCAGTGGCTTCCACAGCCGCTACAGCAAATTTCTGGAATATGGTGATGCCGAAAGTTACCGGCAAGAACTGGACAAGGTGCGCCACGCCTTTGAAGATTTACAGACTGCAGAAGAAGACGGAGAACCGACAAGAAAACAGGAAGAGAGTTAAGATAAAGGGGGCTTACTCCCAATCCTGTTACGTCCCCTGCTGCAAAAGCTTCAGGCCCCGGGCCGCCATAAACGGAAGCACCCGCAGGTCACGCAGTTCCTGATCCCTTAACCGTTCAGCCAGGGACGTCAAGGCGGGCGCGATAAAACGGGCGAAAAAGGGCTTGCCCCGCACCCTGCTCAGAAAAGAGAAGGCGCCGATGATCTGCAGATTCCGCTGCAGGGCAAGAAAGGTATATTCCCGCCGGAACTGCCGGGCATCCACCGGATGCAGGGCCATCACCGCATCAAGATACACCTGGAGCAACTCCTCCTGCAACGAGGATGGCAGGGCGGTATAGGGGTCAATGAGCAGGGAGGCCAGATCATACCCCAGAGGCCCCATCCTTCCTCCCTGAAAATCGATGAAAGAGAGCTGACCATTCTGGGCCATGATATTTCTCGACTGAAAATCCCGGTGCAGAAAAAAAGCGGCTGGAGCCTGAGAGGCCGCCGTCGCGATCTGTTCGAACTCTTCAGCAATTCCTGGCATCAGCTCCTGGCCCAGCAGTTCCTGCCAGAAAGCCCGCAGAAAATAACCGGATTCCCGGCTCAGCATCAAGGGGCGGTCATATTCCCTGGTATCCCAGCACCAATCGCGGTCAAACCCAACAGCACCACGAATCTGCATGAAGGCCAGTTGCTGCACGGCCTGAACATACCAGGGACGGACAGCATGCAGATCCATCTCACCCGACTGGTTCCGGCTTTGCTCCACCAGATCGTGGAGTTTCACATCCCCCAGATCCTCAAAAAGCAGCAGCCCGGCCTCCTCATCCCAGCCATATTGCGCCGGGACCCGAACACCGTGATCATGGAGATGCATGCCGATCATCCGGGCTGCTCCGGCCTCCATCATATCCTGTTCCGTCCTGCCGGCAGGGGCCACCGCCAGACAAATCGGCCCGCCATCCTGACGCCCGACACGCCAGAATCGCCGGCTGGAACCATCGCCTGCCAGACGCTGAACCACAAGGGATGTCAAAGGCGCATCGGCCTCGCGCCTGGAGATACGACCGGAGTCATGGAGCAAGGCAACAAGCGCCAGTACGTTTTCACTTTCATTTTTCTGAGTCATGCGTACAATAGTACCTACTGTCAACGCCGTCGTAAAGAAAATAAACAGCTGAACGGCCAGGACCCAAGACGGCATAAAGAGCCGTAACGAAATGATTTAAATATATCGGTTATTTCGTTACGGTCCCTAAAGAGATATGCAGGGAGAAAGAAGTCCCTGCATAAATTTGAAAAGCAAAAGCACTTCATGAGCCCCCATGCCCACCTCGCAACCAACCGATATCTTCAGGACCTCCCTCTTCAATAAGCACGAATTCACCATCACCTTTGAACTGGTGCCAGGCCGTGGATCAGGCGGAAAACGACTGGACGGCATCCTCAGGTTTGCCGAAGAGGCCAGAAAAGATGGCCGGATCAAGGCATTATCGATCACTGACAATCCTGGAGGCCATCCCGCGCTTGCCCCCACCTCTTTAGGGCTTGACATCAAGTCCCTGGGGATTGAGCCTCTGATCCATTTCTCCCTCAAGGACAAGAACCGGAATATGGCTGAAAGCCAGCTCTTTGAATGCCATCGACACGGCCTTCTCAACCTGCTGGTCCTCAGTGGCGACTACCCCCGTTACGGTTTTCACGGCCAGGCCCTGCCGGTCTTTGACCTGGACTCTCCCCAGCTCCTGACCCTCATTGATCGCCTGCGCCAGACCCTGCCCCTGGAAAAGATGGCCCCTGGAGGTGTCATGCCCCTGCCCGCCATGGATTTCCTGGCCGGATGCGTGGTCTCGCCCTTTAAGACCACCGAGGCCGAACAGATCTTCCAATATGCCAAACTGCTCACCAAGGTCTGCGCCGGCGCCCATTTTGTCATCAGTCAGCTTGGTTTTGACATGACCAAATACCAGGAGCTGCTTTTCTTCTGTCGCCAGAATGCCATCACCCTCCCTCTCCTCGCCAGCGTCTTTATCCCCAGCATCAAGGTTGCCGAGATCATGTGCCAGGGTCAGGTCCCCGGTGTTATCTTTCCAGAATCGCTGGTGCGGCTCATGCGAAAAGAGGCTGCAAGCCAAGACAAAGGGGAAGAGGCCCGCTTGCTGCGGGGGGCCAGAATGGTGGCCGTGCTCAAACACATGGGATATGCCGGGGTTCATCTTGGCGGTAACAATCTGGATTTCAGCAAGATCGCCTTTCTTCTCGATCAGGCAGAACACTACGCCGAGACAGCCAACCTGCAGGAGTTGCGTCAAGAGGTGGATTTCCCAAGCCCGGCCACCTGGTATCTCTTTTCCGGCCCAGGACAACAAACCAAGACTCCCCAGACACCATCAACACGCTTTCGTATCAACCGGCAAATCCACGACTCCGTATTCACGCCAGAGGGTCTCATTTTCCCCCTGGCCCGAGCAGTCAGTCTCCAGGCTGATCTGAATAAGCAGACCCGCCGCCTGTACACCTTTTGTGAACACCTGCTCAAGATCATTCTCTTTCGCTGTCGCATGTGCGGGGACTGCACCCTGGCTGAAGCCAGCTATCTCTGCCCGCAGTCCGGCTGTCCCAAAAAGATGATCAACGGCCCATGCGGCGGTTCCCTGCATGGTTTCTGTGAGGTCTACCCACAGGAAAGGCCCTGCTTCTGGGTCAAAGTTTACCACAGCAACCCACTCAGCCATATTGGGGAGCTTCCCAACTGCCCGCCACTCCCCCCTAAAGACTGGTCTCTCCAGGGAACCTCTTCCTGGCTCAATTATTTTGCCGGACGTGACCACTACAAGCTTGATTCTGAACCGAAATAATCATGCCATCCACTATCCCGCAATAATAATTGCATGACATTGCTTGCATTTTTCTTTTCTATAAAAATATGAAGAATCATTTTTTGTTTGTTATGGGAATTTTTTATCAACAAAATAAGAAGAGAACATGAACAAGACAGACGGGACCATGAGTGCGGAATTTTCCAATACCTACCTCTATCTTTACGGAGTGATCCCCAACCACACGGTCTATGAAGAACTCGATTCAACCCAGCATGCCCTGGCCTTGAATATGGGATATTCCTTTTAAGAAACTGGCCATTAAAATACAAACAAAGGGGATGCAAAAAACGCCCCTTTATTTGTTTACTGAACCACCAATTGATCCACGATTCTGCGTCCCTCGGCAATCATAGCCTCATCCCAGACCACCGACCTTTGCAGATGGGCGTTCTTACCAATGACGGCATCACCCACGCAGACCCAGTCCCGCAACACCAGCCCGCTCCCCATTTTTTCCTGATCAGCAACCAGAAAAGGACGTTTTGCCGACCATTCAAGCTCGGGCCAAACCGGAATTTTCCCGGTCAATAGACCGGCATGAAGTGCCAGATAATCTTCCACAGTTCCCATATCCGTCCAGAAACAGTCATCCACACGAATGGCAGCAATCGGCTGGCCCTGCTGCAAAAGGTGTCGATACCAATCAATAATCGAATATTCTTCCTCTGCGGGAATCCCTGCCAGCATCGCAGGTTCGACAACATGCAGACCGGTAAAAGCGAGTAAACCACCTTTTGCTCGGTCAGCTCGGTCATCAAAGCTGTAAATCCGCCCGTCCCGAACGGCCACTGTATTAAAACGAGGGAAATCATGCATGGCCATGGTCACTGGCGCCCCCTTTCGTTTATGGTCCTGATAGAGACGCTGATAATCAATGGTATGATAGATATCCCCATTGGTCACCAGAACAGGTTCATCACGAAGCTGACCAAGGGCCAGCCGCAGGCCACCGCCAGTCCCGAGGACAGAGGTCTCCTCCTGCACCACCACACCAGGAATACCGTGCAGGGCACAAACGATCTGCTCCCGCAGATAATGACAATTCACCACGATATGATCACAACCGGCCTGCTGCAGACGTTGAATCGTGAGCAATAACAAGGATTGATTCAGAATGGGGAAAAGGGGTTTAGGACGAACAAGAGTATAGGGCAAGAGGCGGGTTCCGAAGCCTGCCGCCAGGATCATGGCCTGCATCAGAAGAAAAAAGAGGAAAAAGGAAAGAGGGGGAAAACCATTTAAAACTCCAGAGTTCCATCGGGATTTTCAATGACCCCGACCACCACAATACCCGCCTTGTCTGCTGCCGCGACCATAATCTCACGATCAAAAAGCAGGGATTGACCGGCCTCCACTGCCAGTACCGCACCCTTGACGCTGGCCAGGGTTTCGACTGTTTTCAAACCAGTTGCCGGCAGATCAAAACGAAAATCCTGGGATGGTTTCCTGACCTTGACCACCACTGCCTTTTCCTTGGCCAGTCCCCCGCCACGAAGAATTGTGGCGTCTGTTCCTTCAATGGCCTCAACTGCCAGCACGGACAGATTTCTTACCACTACACACTGTCCGATATCAAGCTGTCCTATGGCCCGGGCATTCCGCCAGCCAAATTCAATATCCTGACGCTGTTCCTGGCTGGGCTTCTTTTTGGTAAGCACTCCTCCAGGAAACAGAAGATGGCGCAGATAGAATGTGGACTCCAGCACCTTGATATCTTCCCGTTCAAGAGCGCCTGCTACGGCCCGAAGAATGGCATCATCCTGTCGGGTATCAATCTTGTTCCACAGGGTCAATCCCTTTAAATCAGGAAGGACATCCCGGAAGATCTGGGTTTTGGTAATGGCGCCCAGAAAAACCGTCTCTCCTACCCCCTCATCATGAAAAAACCTGATTATCTTCCCCAGCTGACCAAGTTTCACCCAGCAGGCCATATCCGCGGCCGCAGCAACTTCCTGTATGGTTTCCCCCTTATGGGCAACCACCACCACAATCCGCCCAGCCGCCTTGGCTGCCTTGATAAAAAGAAGCGGGAACTGACCACTTCCGGCAATAACACCTATTTTTTCAGGATGAATACGCATACCACAAAGCCATAACGAACTGATTAGAAATACAATAATTATTCTGTAACAACTCCTCAGCCGTTGTCAAAAGATAACTGTAACATAGGAATATTGTGAACGGATAAGGGGCTGGAACAAAATGGATAAAAATGCAATGGTTATTGCGTAACGGCTCCTAATCTTCAGTGCGCTTGGCGACACCACGTTTAGAGCTCTCAAAAAAATGGACCAATGATTCAACTTCGGCACAATCAGGCAATTCCTTACGCACCTGCGCCAGGGCATCTGCCTGTAACAGCTCAGGAGAACGAAAAAGCAGACGAAAGGCCTGATCCAGCTTACCAATGATCTCCTTGCTAAAGCCATGCCGTCTGAGGCCGACCTTATTGATTCCCGAAACCCGCATCCGACTCCTCGTTCCGGTAACAATCATATACGGGGCAACATCAAGACCGATCCCTGACATCCCGCCAATATAAGCATATGCTCCTATACGACAAAATTGATGTACGGCAACCAAACCACTGATGGAGGCATAATCATCAATTTCCACATGACCAGCAAGGGTGGCTACATTGGCCATAATCACATGACTGGCAATGCGGCAATCATGTCCGATGTGACAGTACGCCATAAACAAATTATTATCACCAATAACTGTTTTTCCACCACCCTTTACGGTTCCACGATGAATGGACGTATATTCGCGGATCTGATTATTATCACCAATGACCAGCTGCGTAGGTTCTCCGGCATAACCAAGATCCTGGGGCGGCGTGCCGATGGAGGTAAAAGAACCAATTACATTCCCCGCACCAATAGTAGTCAGACCAGCAAGAACCGCGTGCGCCTCAATCCGGGTTCCAGCGCCAATACGAACCCCTTTCTCGATAACACTATAGGCACCCACATGCACCGAGGAATCAAGTTCTGCTTTTTTATCAATAACTGCTGTTGGATGTATCAACATAACACTTTCTATTCCACTATAATAAAATGATTATTAAAAAAATTATTGGCATTCTGGCATTGACAGCACAATGGCGGTTATTCCCGCCGAGGAGAATAACCGCCATTGTCGTCCCTATCAAAAAAAACCTAAAACAAAATCTTACTTTTCTGAAAAAAGATCTGTCAAATCATCCACGACCTCAAAAGATGCGGCCTCTCCCTCATGCCTTACCATCAGTGCAGCAATCAATCGCTGTTGCCAGAGCAATACTGTACCTGTCTCTTCAAAAAGTATCTGCTCCCGCCCAACATCAATGCCTATTTTACTCTGACAGACCTGTTCGAGCTTATCACAGAGAGATCGCAACAGTGTCACTGCCTCAGCGTCCGCCGCCGTTCGATAGGTATCAATATACTTTCCGACGGTTAGCAAAAGCTGCAAAAAGGTATTCTTGGCATACTGCGCCTGCCATCCTTGGCGCAATCTGTCTATTTCAATAAAAAAGGCGGGGAAAGCAGCCTCATATTGTTTCGAAAGAATTGAGGCAACGCATTCCTGAAGCCGGGCAAGAGAATCTTGTTCCCGGATGCGCTCATCATCAATTGCGCCCACTCCTCCAAGCTCAGCTGGAAGTTCATCAACCGCTACATCATCACCAACAGGCTCAAAGACAACCGCCAGCCTTTCACTCTTTGCCTCAGCGGAGAACCCTGCAATCTCCTCTTCAAACATAACGTCAGCAATCGTGGGCTCAACCTCCTCAATTGCTGCCAATGGCTCTGCAATCGATACTTTTGGTTCTTCTGCAAGACCACCTGGCTTTATTTCTTTACTTTTATTTAAACGATTCTCCTCTGGAGAAATCTCGACTGCCGGCACTTCTTCATGGACATCATCAGGAACATGAAAGGCAACTCCCTTAGATGCTTCTTCAATCTCTGCGCCAAAAAAGGAGTCAAGCCGATCTTCAAGATCAAGTTCTTCCTCATCGGGGCCAGCGACAAACTCTGTTTCGCGAAAGCCAGACGTCTCGTCACTAAATGCCAAGGCGGGAGCCACTATTCCTTGCTCACGGGGCAAAGATGCCTCATCTGATTCATCATCCGCTTCGGTCTCCACATCAACACCCGGAACGACCGGTGTTTCAGCAAATGAGGAAGTAAATGGTAATTCTTCAGAGGACACTTCTTCAGCATAGAGGCTCTGACCACTGGTCTCAGCCAACGCTGGTGCCAAGGCTCCACCCTGAAAAGGCAGTGCCTGTTCTTCGGAGTCGTCATCAACCTCTGTCGTCTCCACCTCAAGACCTGGAACGACCGGTATATCAGCAAATGAGGATGTAAGTGGTGATTTTTCAGAGAACACTTCTTCAGCATAGAGGCTCTGACCACTGGTCTCAGCCAACGCTGGCGCCAAGGCTCCACCATGAAAAGGCAATGCCTGTTCATCGGAGTCGTCATCAGCCTCTGTCTCCACCTCAACACCCGACAAGGCAAGATCAGCAGAGACCTCGTCACCTGTCAGCTCAGGTTCTTCAATATTACCAAACAGTGCATCCAGCCTGGAACTTACCTCAGGACCTTCAGCGGCAACACTCTGATCCGCCACCGCCTCTTCTTCGCCCAGAAAACTGGCCACGCTCTTGTCAACATCACTCTTAACTGCCTCAGCATCCTCACGAAAACCACGGACGCCCTCAGGCATATCAGCAAATGCCGGACCAACAAAGCCACCTTCTTCCTCTTCTTCCTCTTCTTCCTTTTTACCTGCAAGAGATACAGAGTCATCAACCGGAACCACTACTTCGGATGCTACTGTTGCAATAACCGACTTAAAGGCATTAAATTTTTTAACCTCAGCCAGAAGAATTTCTTTTTCCTGCTCTCCCGACAAAATCTCAATATACGTTCTTTCCAATCCTTTATAAAAAGAATGTAAAAGTTTAAAGGCATCCGGATGGGCATTACTTTTTGTAGAACGAATATAATTACCAAGAGCGCCAATACCCTGTAAGAAAATTAACTTGGCTCTGTTTTCACTGAAAAATTTTTCGAGCTTGCTTACCTCTTTACTCAAACGAACAAGTTCGTCATCACTGATTTCCCAATCTATACTCAGGACAATCGCCTTCAGATTCGTTAAGACATTCTTTTGCTCTTGGGAAGATGGCAAAGAAATATCAACAGCAGGCGCAACAACTTGAGCCCGAGCAGCAACCGGACTCTCTGCCACCTTGTTTTTCTCTTTAGAGGCAGGAGCTATCTGAATCTTGAATTGTTCAAATCTTTTAATATCCTGGAGCAATAACTGTTTTTTCTCTTCTTCACTCATGGACGCAGAAGAGACTATTCTTTCTAGATTAGAATAAAAGGTAAGAAGTAATTTAATGGCATTAGGATGGGAACGTGCTTTTTCTACAGAGATATATTGACCAACCTTCTCCAAGGCCTGGATATAAACCAGATTAATTTTATTCCCCGCCCAGACATCTTTCAGGTCTTGGAGCTCATCATGTAATTGATGGAGGATATCATCTGTTATCTCCCAGTCAATCGACAAAACAATTGTCTTAAGCTTGGCAATGGGAGAATCGTCATCACTAAGAGGTTCGAACAGATCCACATACCCCGTTGAGAATGATTCATTATACTCACCTGCACCAACGGTAAGATCATCGTCATATTGACGTCCAGTTTGTTGTGCCACCGTACATTCTCTCTAAAGTAATTTTTTCTGTATTGAGACAACAGTCGATGAAATTATTTTCTTCAACGTTGCGGCAACATTATATCCTGTAATCGCACTTGCCTCAAAATAAGGAACCTGCAACCTACTATTAAGGTCTTGCTGCAGAACAGAAATCGGCAAGACAGGAATTCCATGGTCTTTCAAATCCACCTTGTTGTATTGCATCACCAAGGGAATCTTAAAAATAGATTCCTTGTACGATTCCAGATTTTCATGGAGTTGGTTCAGCGAACGGATATTTTTTTCTCGCTGTTTTTCCATAGCGTCGGCGACAAAAACAATTCCATCAACACCTTTTAATACCAGCTTTCTGGTCGCATTATACTTAACCTGTCCAGGCACAGTATAAAGCTGTATTTTAATATCGTATCCTTTAATCTGTCCCATATGAAAGGGAAGAAAATCAAAAAACAAGGTCCGATCGCCATGGGTCTTTAAACTCACCATCTCCGACTGGATCTGTTCCCTGAATTTACGATTGATATACTCCAGGTTTGTTGTTTTTCCACAACGACCGGGACCATAATAAACAATCTTGACCTGAACCACCTTGTCTTTCAAGTTGATAAAGCTCAACCCACCACCCCCAAACTTTTATTTCAGCCTTAATCCTTGGCAATTGAACAATCTTGCTTCAATAACAGTGATCAACCTTAAAAAATTCCTCAGCCCTGTCTTTCCCAAACCTTCTGGATCTGCTCTATGGCCTCAACCACGTTAAGCCTGAGAAATCCCAAAGAAATATCCTTTCCAAACATGGCTATCAGTAAAAGCTCATCATCAATTTTACTGAAATGGATATTGGAATCCTGACCTTTATGGAAAAGAAGTGAAAACTCAGTTTCACCAACTAATTTTGCCATGGCATCCACGGTCGCAAAATTCCCTGCGGCCAATGCGGCAAAAGAATAAATATCATATTTACTCTTACCATTATCCTTAACAGTAATAATATTTCCCGCCATATCGATAATAATGGCACAATCGACACCGAGCTTGATCAACTTCTGGGACAAAATCTCCTCAATTTGTTCAAGCTGTTCCTGACTTACAATACCATAATTCATACCCTACCTCTTGTTCTTGATTGAAGCCCGCCAGAATCGGGAACCTGCTTTTTCTTAATTCATACACTGCAAACAATATGAATTTCGAAGCAGCTCAAAGCGCACAACTCACTGTCGATTTTAGATTAATTAGTACGTTAATAATTTCAACAATATGCTATACAAGTCTCTCTTTATAAAAAAATAATACATTTCTATATAAATACATTATTTGTCAGTATATGACAGATTTTTTTTAAGATGAACCTTTTTTTTTATTGATTAATAGAAATTATACAGCTCTCATAAATATTCAACATCCCAACGACATTTCCTTTTCCTTCCTGCACGACATAAAGAAAAATCGAAGAGGGATTAAAAATCTTTTATATACTTTTTTATACAATCTTCATTTAGACTATAGCATAAAGAATCTAAACAAACACATACAGGCTAGACTGTATCCTACATTAAAAGAAAAAAGCAAACTTTTCTCTCACATTTTCAACATTGCGACAAAAAGTTATCTCTGCTAACAAAGACATGGAGGAATTTTCATGAAAAACAGCCCTGTCTCACTTCCCTTGCTCACCCAAGGCGCCTGTCTCATCGACACTCATTGTCATCTCGACATGGATGCCTACAAAGACGACCTTGAAACAATTCTGGAACAGGCATACCAAAACCATGTTTGCGCTGTGATCAGTATCGGCATTGACGAAAAAAGTACGCGGCAGGCCATCTCTCTGGCAAAAAAATACAACATGGTCAAGGCCACCATTGGCATCCATCCCCATGATGTAGGCCATATTCATCCCCAGACCCTGAATATCTTGGCCGATCTTGCAGAAAAGAACCGCAACCATGTAGTGGGCTATGGCGAGATTGGACTTGACTATGCCAAGAACTACGCCGCCCCGGATATACAGCGTCGGCATTTTTGTTCCCAATTGGCCCTGGCCAAAGATCTGGGGCTTCCGGTTATCATCCATGACCGTGATGCCCATGACGACACCCTGCGCATCTTGCGACAAGCAGCCCCTTTCCCGCATGGCGGGGTCATGCATTGCTTTTCAGGTGACATAAACCTGGCCAGACAGGTACTGGATCTTGGTTTCCATATCTCGATTCCAGGGGTCGTTACCTTCAAAAATGCGGTTGACCTCCAGGAAGTAGCAAGACTTGCCCCCCTGACCTCCCTGCTTCTCGAAACAGATGGCCCCTTCCTCACGCCTGTGCCTTGGCGCGGCAAACGTAACGAGCCCTCATTCCTGCTTCATACCGCCCAGATGGTCGCTGATTTGCGTGGAATTTCAATCAATGAAGTCGCAAGACAGACCAGCGCCAATGCCATGGCACTTTTCCAACTCCCTACCGATTTACTGGTGGCACTATAATAGTGAAGGACATGAAAAAAATGATCGACCGCAACATGCAAGATATCCGCCAGAAAATCACAGAAACAGCCATCAAGTGCGGACGTGACCCTGCCACCATCAGACTTGTCGCCGTCTCTAAAAAATTTCCGGCATCCCATATTCAGGAAGCGATACAGGCTGGCCAGTTTCTTTTTGGAGAGAATTATATCCAGGAAGCAGCACAAAAGAAGACAGAAATCGGCGACACAGCCTCTTTCCATTTTATAGGACACCTGCAAAGCAACAAGGCAAAACTGGCGGTCCAGATCTTTGAGATGATCGAGACCATTGATCGCTACAAACTGGCAGCAGCACTTGACAAAGAGCTTAAATATCTGAACAAGACCCTTGATATCCTGGTCCAGGTCAATATCGGCCAGGAGCCCCAAAAATCCGGGGTCCTTCCCCAAGATACTGAAGAGTTGCTCAAAAAACTTCTCCTGTTATCGAACCTGAAGGTGCGCGGGCTTATGACCATCCCCCCTTATTCTGACAACCCGGAACACACCCGCCCGTACTTTAAGGCCCTCCGTCTGCTGGCTGAAGAGATGCAAAGGAAAAATTACTTCTCAGACAACACCTGCGTGGAATTATCTATGGGGATGTCCAGTGATTACACCGTTGCCATCGAGGAAGGCGCCACATACATCCGTATAGGGACCGCTCTTTTCGGGCATCGACTTGAAAGATAAGGGCCCCCTTTTCTTAATACGCCCCCTTGCCGAGCCACATACAACGCACAGTCTTGGCAATAATCTTCAGATCAGTCCATAGGGAATAATTAAGGATGTACCAGTCATCCAGCTCGACTCGCTCCTTGTAATCTTCAATATCAGACCGCCCCCCTACCTGCCAGGGGCCGGTAATACCAGGCTTCATGGAACAATAGCGGCCCGCACTCTCCTTGTAAAAATCATTCAACTCTCTTGTCACAATAGGCCGCGCCCCCACTACACTCATTTCTCCTTTCAGGACATTCAGAAACTGAGGCAGTTCATCGAGGCTGGTCCTCCGTAAAAAACGTCCGATTCTGGTCACTCTAGGGTCATTTTTGAGCTTGAAGGTGCATTGCCATTCTTCACGCAAGACCGTATCTTGCGCCAACATGGTCTGCAATTTTTCCTCGGCCCCTTCGCACATGGTCCGGAATTTCAAACAGTCAAACTCTTTACCAGCAGCGGCAATCCTTCTGTGGCGATAAAAAACCGGGCCTCTGCTTTCCAGTTTAATCAACAAGGCAATAATCAGGGTCACGGGCAGGGTAAAAAACAGGGCCATGCTGGCAAATACCAGATCAAATCCACGTTTCCATTCTGTATTCGGGTTGAAATTAAGGATCATCAGATTACCCAGGGACTGGATCTCAGCGTGATGCAGGCCATAGGTGTAAAGATCAGGGACCAGATAGATGCGTGCCCCTAATGATCTGCAGTTCCGTAAAATCGTAAAAATCTTTTTTTCGGCCCGCATGGGCAGGGCAATATAGACATAATCGATATCATTGCAACTCAGATAGTCCTCTATCATCGAGATATCACCCAATATAGGTTTCCCCATAACCTGCATGGCGTCATTTTCTTTTATCTTATCATCAAAAAAACCAACGACCTCAATCCCCGCCCAGGGAATGGCCTCAACTTCCCGGGCCAGCCTTACGCCAAGATCACCAGCCCCGGCGATCACGGCATGACGGACATTTTTTCCTTGGGAGCGATAATAGCAAAGAATTTTTCTGGCGACTACATGCAGAAGAAAGAGCAGAAGAGGTGTACTCAATGACCAGAGCAGAAACACTACCCGCGAATAGGCCTGAGATATTTTAAAGATAAAAAAATAGAACAACAATACCCCAACCACCGTGCCCCAAGCCTTGACGATAGCGAGAAATTCCTGATAAAATTTCCAACCCCGCCATGAACGATACAACTGAAAGGACTGAAAGCTGATCAGACACAGCGCCAAGGTAATAAACACAAAACGGGTATAATAAAAATTCCATGGCACCTGATACCAGGAAAGGAGTAACCAGAGATACCCACCCACCACAACAATATCAAGCAAATGCAAAATCTTGACCATTGCCGAACTTTGCTCACGCAGATTTGCAGACAGCATATTCATGGTCGATTATCACTACACAATGAAGACATATCAATACCGCATAAACTACTTATGACCTGCCAACACATCTCTGTGTCTGGCCCACCAGGATCTGTGCATACTCAAGACAGGGACCAGCCATGGCGGCAACAACTGAAAATTGCGTCCTAATTTATAGCCAAGAAGCTTGAGTATCATTTTCCAGAAGAAACTTGGTAACAATACTCTTTTTTTTACTTGAAAGAGATAAGATAATCCAGATTGGATATATTGCCAACCTCTTCCCTCCGCCCGTCCATAGGTCTCAAGCAGCCATCTTTCCGTGACATGCAGCACCCCGATATCAAATGAACGTCGAAACTCCTGCAAACAGGTATAGTTATGGGAATGAAAGACCATCGCCTCAGCCACATATGCAACTTTATACCCCTGCATCAACAAGCGGCCAACCGCACAGGTATCCTCGCCAAAGATCAATCCAGCCTTGAAAAAATCAACCTCAGCAAGGGCAGTCCGGCGATACGCCGCAAAAGAATTTGAGGCAAAGACGGCTTGGAACCCAAAGCGCTCCCGATCAGCAAAACTGCGAACAACAGCTTGCGGGGGATAATTAAAATAACGCAGATGCGCGGCAAGGACGGTGGCATCACGATTTGGCAACTGACGGCCATAGGTGACGGCAATGGTCTCATCCGACAGCAAGGGCTCAATAAGTTTTGCCAGGGCATCCATGGAGACAGGAACCGCATCTTGGGTCAGAAAAATCAGGATATCGCCCCGTGCCCTCCTGGCTATCATAGATCGGGTTCCGCCATGGTCAAAGTCCTTCTGGGGAACAACCAGTACTTCTGCGCCAAACTCTTTGGCAATTGCCATCGTTTCATCCTCAGAAGAAGAATCGACGACCAAGAATTCATGAAATAAAACAGTCTGCCGAAAAAGCATACCGAGCAGTTCCCGTAAAGATGCAGCGCCATTCCATGTGGGAAGGATGACCGACAGTAAAGGCCTATTATCGGAAGTGCCAGAAGTGACCATGAATATATTGATGTATGGATACAAAAAAGAATTACAGGTGGATGAATCGTACCAGCAAATACTTCAACCAGGCCCAGACCATATAGGGTGAGGGATATTTTTTGTAAAGCAGGATTTCATTTGTGGCCGCCATACATCGCAGCTTGACGGGCATTTCCCCTCTTTTTTTATTCCAGCCACGACCGTGATAAGCCAACAGCCTCGGATGATAGAGAAGCTGCCATCCAGCCTTTCTCATGCGCAGGCTGAGCTCGATATCCTCCTTATACAGAAAGAAATCAGGATCAAAAACAGGCCCAGGCAGGGTCTGCAGGGCAGTCACCCGACAAAAAAGCAGCGCTCCACATAAGGCAGGAACTAACGCCGGGGTCTCATATTGCCCCCGGTCTTGCTCTCTCTGGCCTCGGTCAAACCAACGACCGTACCATTTACGGAAAATTCCCGTTGAATCCAGCCTGCCAGTCGCTTTATCCTGCCCGAGGTCATACCCGCGCAGTTTTCCAGAAATCATCCCTGCCTGCGGATTCTTCAGACAAATTTCCACAGCCGTTTCAATAAAATCAGGAGATAAGAAGGTGTCAGGATTGAGAAAGACGACAAAATCAGCCTGCGGAGACACAAACTCCATCCCTAAGTTATTTGCCCTTGAGAAGCCGATATTGCTGGTTTCAACGATTGTAATTCCTTCGCGCGCCCCGAGAGACAGAAGATTGCTGCGGTCATCAGAGCCACAATCAACAATAATTATTTCCCGCACCGCGACAGTTTGCCGAGCCAGGGCCTCAAGACAACGCGGCAACACACATCCTGAATTATGGCTGACAATAATCGCGGAGACTTCTTGCATCATGAGACTCGCAGCATCAAAGGAACAAACGGGTATAAAGAGACAAGAGCCGGTTCGTTTTCCCCTGGGCCTGCCGTCGATGCATAATGGAACAGATTACGTCCCGTTCTGCAGCATTCATGATTGCCGCAAGCTCATTGGTAGTGAGTGTGCCTCCTGCTAAAACTTCTTTCCGTTTTTTCAACATGAGAGGAAGATTGCCAATAAACTCCGCCACACCACTCACGTATGCCAGAAATTGTTTTTTTTTCACGACAAAAACAAGCCAGAAAAACTGATAGATAAGAAGGGCGAGACCAAATCGGAAGAATAAGGCCAGAGGATAGTTTTTGACCAGTAAATTCAGGTTATTTCTGGTGGACAATCTGACGGTAAAACTATTGATTTTTGATCCAGTGGTGGCACTGCCCATATGAAACACCCTGGCATCAGGCACATAATAACATTTTTTAGCACGACTGTTGGCCCTTACATTAAAATCAACATCTTCCAGATACGCGAAAAAATCTTCATCAAAAAGACCAATGGAATCAAACAATTCACGCCGATACAAGGCTGCACCGGCACAAGCACCAAAAACCCTTCCAGGACGGCTATAGAGGACATCATCATTCTCCATTGTTCCTAAGCGATACCCGACCCCGCCTCTGAGAAACCCATCGCCAGTGCCATCAAGGATATGTCGATCATGATAACTAAGCATTTTAGCGGCAAAAAAATCATACTCAGCCTGAAAAGTTGCCGCCTTCACCAGTTGCTCCAGACAGTCCACCTCCAGCTCGGTATCATTATTTAAGAGAAAGATGAAGGGGGAGTTGCCGGCAGAAATTCCGGCATTGACCGCTGGACTGAATCCTTTATTCTCCGGCCAGGTGATAAGATGAACCATCGGATACTGTTTTCTAATAAATTCCAGCGAATTGTCAACAGAACCATTATCAACAACAATGATGGTAAAAAAAGAATATGTCTGCCTGACGATTGAGCGAAGACACGTATCGAGAAATGCAACCCCGTTAAAATTAGGAATAACGATATCGACATGGGGTTGCTGCTTGTGCATATTGGATGTTTATTGTTGATTGTAGAAGAAAGCCGAGTGGGAATAAAAAACACAGACATACTCAAGTCCTTTCATCTTAGCCCAGAAAGCAGTAAAGAAATAGCGGCAGTGGGAAACTTTGGCCTTGGACTACGTCTTACCTCTATAATGTTCAAAGGAGGGGTGCGATCTACCAAGGAGGGTGGTCTGACGTAATCTTCAATATTCATCCAAACGTCTGTGGCAGGACCTATATGTGTTGACCAGTCTTCACCATCATAGGCATCGTAAATCAGCATATGGCCGGTGGTATCGATAATTCCTGTAAAATAATGTCCCAAACCTTCCTTGCTCGTCGTGATGGTCACCCTACCATCTGGGTTCTGGGTCACAGTAAGTGTCAACGGCACAACAGTTCCTGCATAGTCATCACTTCTCCAGAAAAATCCTGTCCAACCATCCCCAGAAATATCGGGAGCAACCCCCTGTTCAGGGAAAACCCCGTCCTTGGCAACTGCGCTTTTTCCCTGTGACGAGGAAAGATCACTCGAACGACGAATAACAATATACCCCTTCACCCGAATAATTCCATTCTTTGGATCAAGGCGAAAAGAACCGAAATAACCAGGAACGGCATCAGAGCTGAGTTGTTCTTTGGAGTATAGACCAGCTAACACTCCATAATGATCCTGTTGCGGAACAGAGGATATACTAATATTATCAGGTTGCAAAAAGAAATCTTTAACCGCGTCAGCGCCATCAACTTCCGATTTCAACTGATACTGTTCTTGAATAAGGTTTTGAGTACCAGTTGCATACCCATTACGAATATCCTTCTTGTTCAATGTAAAAGTTGGTGAAATAATCGCCTGTTTCTGGCCATTCACCACAAGAAATAGATATTCTATCTGCTGAACTGTTGCTATCGCAATCGGCAGTTTCGTCGTGAATACATTGTTCTTGGCACTCACCATTTCACTATAGACAAAAGGTAAAGAGCTATCAAAACGAAAATAACATCGAACCTCTGTCACCCCCGCCGGGTCCTTGACAGCAACTTCTATCGGCAAAGAACTTTCCTCTGAGAAAAAGGACAACTGTTGATAAGCAATCTGTGTCTGAGGATCTCCAGCACTCCAAGCATCCGGGATATAAACAACCGATAGAGACAACACCCCCAGCACCAGAAGCATACAAACCAATCTTGCCAACATAATAACATTTCTCATTCTCAAATGATTAACGGCAAACAAGATCAACTCCCACTCTTCTCGGGTCAAATCTTTTTATTTCTTCAGCAGCAAAGAAATAGCCGCAAGAGGAAGTTTTGGCCTTTTACGTGTCAGTTTTATAATGTTCAGAGGAGGAGCAGGATGTTCCAGATCCGGTACTACAACGTAATCTTCAATTTTGATATACACGTCTGTGGCCGGGCCATCAAGAGTTGACCAAACTTCATTATCATAGGCATCGGAAACCAGCATATGGCCCGTGATGTCAATATTTCCTTCGAAATAATGACCTAGGCCTTCCTTGCTCGTGGTAATGCTCACCAGACCATCTGCTGTCTGGGTCACAGTGGCAGTCACCGGTACTTCAGTTCCTGCAAAATAATCACTTCTCCAGAAATATCCGGTCCAATCATCTCCAGTAATATTCGGAGCAAACACCGGTTCGACAGGCGCCGGTGCCTCAACAACCGTTGCCTTGGCAACTGTACTTTTTTCCTGGGACAATGAAAGATCACTTGAATGGCGAAGAACAATATAGCCCTTCACCGCCATCATCCCTCTCTGAGGATCGAGGCGAAAAGAACCGAAATAACCGGCAGCAACCTCAGTTCCTATTTGTTCTCTCGAATAAAGGCCGGCCAATACCCCATAATGATCCTGTTGTGGGACAAGAGAAATCTGGACATTGTCAGGCTGCAAAAAGAAACTTTTCACAGTGGCCGCAGCAGTAATTTCTGATTTCAACTGATACTGTTCGGGAACAAGGTTTTGCACCTCAGTTGACTGAACGTTACCACTCTTCTTATTTACTGTAAAAGTTGGTGAAATAATCGCCTGTTTCTGGCCATTCACCACAAGAAAGAGATATTCTATCTTCTGAACTGTTGCTATCGCAACAGGGAGTTTTGTCGTGAAGACATTATTCCTGGCCCCCGCCATTTCACTATAAACAAAAGGTGAGGAGCTATCAAAACGGAAATAACATCGCACCCCTGTCACTCCGGCAGGATCCTTGACAACAACCTCTATCGGTAACGAACTTCCCTCCAAAAAAGAGGATACCTGTTGATGAAAAATCTGTGTCACTGGAACCGTAGTGCTGCGAGCCTCGGTGACAGAGACAACCGAGAGCAACAGCACCTCCATCCCCAGAAACATAAAAACCAATGTTGCCAGTACGACAACGTTTTTCATCTTCAAAAAAGAAACGGCAAACATGATCAACTCCTATTCTTCCCGTAATATATTTTTCACGTAATAAATGGGTTTACTCTGGGATTCATGATACGTCCGGACTTGAATCTCCGAGATAAGCCCAATGGTTACGAACTGGACTCCAATAAAAATCAGCAGCACCGCCATCATCAACATCGGGCGATCACCCATGGGAATACCATAACATTGACGCTGGAAACCAAGGAGCATAAGCAAAAAAAAGCCCAGACTGGAAGAAATCATCCCAATCAACCCAAAGACATGGAGAGGCCGGTTTGAATAGCTGAGGAGAAACTTGACGGTAACCAGATCAAGGATGACGCGCACGGTTCTGGAAATTCCATATTTACTGGCGCCATACTTCCTTGCTCGATGATTCACCTTGACCTCAGCAATACAAGCTCCCATGCCGCTGGCAATGGCCGGAATAAAACGATGCATTTCACCATACAATTTAATGTGTTGCGTTATCTCCTTCTTAAACGCCTTGAGGGTGCAGCCATAATCATGCAGATGCACTCCTGTGATGAACGATATGATCTTATTGGCTATCATGGAAGGAAATTTTCTACTTATAAACGGGTCCTTACGCGCAAACCGCCAACCAGTCACCACATCATTTCCCTCGGCAATCTTTGCCAGCAGCACCGGAATATCAGCAGGGTCATTCTGCAGATCTCCATCCATGGTAACAATGACATCACCACGGGCATAATCAAAACCGGCCGACATGGCTGCCGTCTGACCAAAATTTCTTCTGAAATTGATCACGGTCACACAAGGGTCCTGGGAATGAAGCTCACTGATCAATTGCGTGGTGCGATCGCTGCTGCCATCGTTAATCAGAAGAATCTCATGGGAAATTTTTTCCCGGTTCAGTACACCTTTCAATTCACGATACAGCTCAACAACATTCCCCTCTTCATTATAGAGAGGAATCACAACAGAGACATTTATGCTCTTTTCCATTTTTTCTTCTCATCAACTATTAATAAGAGCCAGACAGCCATGACTAAGCTAGTTAACTATCTGATTTTAATTCATACTGTGATTCAAAGCTTCCAGCAAGAAGGATCCCAAAAAAGGAATTCTAATTGCCATGATAATTGCAAAAACACCTTTTACGGCGAAGATTAAGGTAATCAATGGCACATCCAACCGGAGAAAAAAATATCTTCAAAACAAATTTTCGCAGAGGGGTTCCGCGCAGCAATTGATAAAAATCATACATGAAGACAGAACGCCTCGCCTTAGATGATGGTTCTGGTATAGTAAAATGATAGTGAGGGACTGTTTCATTCCTCCCTGCTCTGTTTATAAGCCGCACCCAGGCTTTCTGCTTTTTTCCACGTGCCATATTCAAAATTCGCTTTGACGCCCGTTCTTCAGGTAATCTCCGGAGTATAATCGCCCCATCGGCCACAGCTTCCTGTAAAATGGAAGCTCCGGTTCGAGTCCGTTGGGAAACAAGGGTACATCGCTCCATCTCGGACAATGGACCCTTATAGTCACGGGCCCAGAAATCTCCAAAACTCAAATCAGCATATTCAGCAAGGGCATCAACACATACGAAACAGCGATTGGCCCCGTACAGACGGAACAACACATTTAACACAGTTGTGGGGTTTATTGAATAAAGAGGAATGATTGCGCCATCTTTTCTGGTCACCTGAAATCTTCCAGGCCAGACACCACCCCTGAAATCAAAACGCGCCACATCAGCAAGATCAATACCCTTTGCCTCAATAGCCTCTTTCGGGGTATTACGTTCCAGATTACAATGACAATACAAGCCCAAAATACAAAATATTTTTGCAGATAAAGAGGGATCAACCTCTTCCAGCTTCCTTAACCCCTGAATCTGACAGGGCAATCCGACCACCGCAAAACGGCCTTTACTTTTTCGCAGGAATCTCATCACATCCATTGACGGCGTGACACTGTACTTTGATCTGGCGGCGGCAATAATTTCTTCAGCTGTTGTCGCCAGCACCCCTTTCGTACAATACGGTTTATCGGGGTCCATGCCGGCAACAACAGCGCCATCAATCTTCTTGCTTTTCAACAGATACAGGAGCAGACCGGTGACAACCCCGCCACTGGCTCCGGCTTCCCTCACCGCGCTGTCGCCAGGATAGGCCACGTACATATTTTCGACATATCCTTGCAGACTCAATGGGTCATAGTCAACCCCATGAATCCTCCGTGACAAAGCGGGGAGATCAATATCCCCTCCTGGACAGCTGGAATTACAAAAATCACAGCCTGTACATTTGCCCGTTAATTGCGGATAGCCATTATCATCAAGTCCAATTGCCAGCACCGGACAGACACCAACACATAAGCCGCACCGAACACACAAGCCCTGCACGATTACCTGCTGATCAAGCTGTTCGAAACTCATTGAGCCCTGTCTGCATACATTTTTCCATTCATTTCCTGTAGCGCACGATGGTGGCAGGAGATCCCATGGCGACACCATAGGCATTAATATCTCTATTCACCATGGCATGGGCGCCAATAATGGCCCCTTCACCGATATGTATAGCAGATAAGACCTGACTCCTTGCTCCAAGCCAGACATTATCACCAATCTCTGTGGAAGAATTACTCAGATTATCTCCAGGAGAACAGCACTCGCCCCCGATAACGCAATATGCGGCCATCAACACATTCTGGCCAATAGTTACAGGTGTTCTGGCCACAACACGACACTCACTTCCCAGGTTCGTCCCTTTTTTGAGAAGGATAGTCCCGACCTCGGCCTGCAGAAGAGTCCCTATCCCGATAAAAACATTATCTTCAATCATAATGGATTGACCATTCCCATCAATGTCTGCCAGCAAACAACAACGATTGCTGATAACCACATTATTCCCGATATGTATATTCTTTGCATTCTGCAAGTCTATAAATCGGCCAAACAAAACGCCCTTTCCGCAAGCCCCCAACAGAGAAGGATAAAACTTCTGACGCAACAAAAGACCAGCAGCCCCTGGACACCAACGTAACAAGCTGCCTATCAAGCTCATTCTCATCACACCCCGGATGACACTTGAACGGCCGGAACACCTTGCACGGAAACATCATCAGGAACGTCCTTTAACACCAGCGATCCATCTGCAATGTGAGCACGACTTCCAATCCTGACACCATCAAGGATTGTTACACCGCGTCCTATTTTCACCTGATCACCTATAATAGTCTCTCCTCTGCATGTTTGCGGTTGCAGAATTATAGGCAGATCCAGCCGATCGAATGCATGCGCCGCGCCAATCAGGTATGTCCGCTCTCCGATATGGCAGGAATGCCCGACAATAAGACCTTTAAGAGATCCAAGACGACACTGTGGTCCTATGACTGTTCCTGCGCCAATAACAATAAACCCTCCCGGACAACTAAGAATAGTTTTTGTCCCCACATGCACATCTTCTTTTAAAACAATCCCTTTCCCCTGACCTTTCACATTCAAGGTAACAAGGTCTTCTATAACAACCCTGGCCGCAAGAGAAATTTTTGCAGGCTGTTGCAAAGTTAAATTTCTACCTATTTTCGCCGTATATGAACAAGACGCCAAGAGAAAGGGATAAAAAACAGACCGGAGAAATCTGCCCAGACAACCGGGAACGGGTGTGACACAACACTCTATAAACTCGTATTTCACAAGGGCAAGCCAGCTATCAACCCCTATCACTGTTTGCTGATACTTGCGCAGAGCATTCCCGGGCCTACTCAAATGTCGCTGAATTCCTCCTGTTTCCTGTCCGTTCATACTCAGACCTTGCTCAAAGCCCCTCTTCTTGTTGAACAGGTATCGTCCCCCAAGCCTGTTGATGTGACAGATACACCACACATCCGACTCCGCCAAGACTGAGCATTTTCAAACGCAACAAAAGTCCCATTGCCAATGTTTCAGCACCTGGAACGCCGAT
The DNA here is from genome assembly GCA_026388715.1 of Deltaproteobacteria bacterium. Lineage (GTDB taxonomy): Bacteria > Desulfobacterota > Desulfobulbia > Desulfobulbales > Desulfocapsaceae > UBA2270. The sequence goes on along the minus strand of JAPLJF010000036.1, from coordinate 138,867 downwards.
CGACAAAAAATAAAAAACAAAAACAGACTCAAAAAATCCAAGATTACCCAGTACTGTAACCGGAAGATGAGCGACAAACATGATCGTAGGCACCAAAGCAATCAGGGCAAGAAAATCAATTTTTTTGCCAAACGCGAGAAATGCCAGATAAACGTTCAACCAAGTAAGGAAATAAAATAACATTGTCAAGGCAATAAGTTTACACAAAAGAGCCCTGTCCTGGTGAATAAACTGAAGAGCCTTGCCTAATTCACGGCTAAATTTCTCGAAACGTAAGAAAAAGGTATGAACCAAATGTTCCACAAATGCTAAAATTTTCCGTAAAAGCACATTCTGCACCCGCCCACTTATACCAGCTGCTTTTAGCCTACCAAACACATAAGACATAAAATGTTTACCCAAGACAAGCGGCTCTTTTATCCTCCATATCCAGATCACAGCAGATAACAAAAACAATGAACACAATGCTGGAATAAAAAAATAAGATTTACCATAAAGAGATGGTTTACATAAAGGAGCCACAATAACAAGAACAAGCAAAAATAAAATCCCTGAAAACCGTTCAATAAAAATAGTAACAGCCGCATAGGGTTGGTTTTTTATTTCTTTACCAGCATAAAAGGAACGAACGACATCCCCTCCCACTGTTGAAGGAAGAATATTGGAAAAAAAATATCCTACCAGATAAAAGGCAATCAACCTGGAAAACGATACGTTATGTCCGCCGGCATCAAGCAGAACTTTCCACTTGAGACAACTAGTAACGAGCATTACCGGAACCATCATAAACGAGAGAGTAAAATAAAACCAATTGATACGGGAAAAAATAGAGAGAAGTTCACGTCCCTGAACAAAAGAAAGCAGAACCGTAAAGAAAGCAATGCTGGTAATCGCTTTAATTAAAAGAATCTTTTTATTCTTTTTCATAATTGATGATCTCGTAAAAACTTTAAAATGCCGCCATTGTGAATCGCTCCAGAAAATCGATCAAAAACCTGTAACCATTCTATCAACCATTACTGTTCGTCGCTGAATTTACTCTTGGTAAAGACCAGAAATAGCTAAAATGGTCAAGATTATACCACTCAATGGACTCAAATAGTTGTTTTTCGGTTTCAGGTGTCTTCCATCCCGAAAAACATTGATACCTCTGGCCTTCATGACAGCAGTAAAGCATATCGCTTTCATACTGATCCGCCAGATGAACACCCGGCACAAGCACCAGTCGATGATTACCACTAGGTAGGCGAAACCCATGCGCCAGATACGGATAAACCTTGTGTTCAGGGTCTATATGGCTGGTGTTTGGCTCCGACGTCATGACGGCCAACCCCGCCTGCACCGGGAAAACACAGTACTCCTGGCCAATTTTGTTGCTCGTCTTCGCCCCACTCATTTCCTCTCATTCCTTGTGACAGATTCCTTATGACAGCACACAACTTAACCTGCTGTTTTAAAATTGGAATCCAATCATATTCCGTTGCAAGATTTTAATTGGCATGGTTTATAGTAAAGGTTACAAGATGGCCTCCAGAAAAGTTGAAAAAACTTTTCTGGAGGCCATCAATTTTAGCTGTCATGTCAATTGGTTTCTTGTAACTTTAAGAATTAATGGAGGGACTGAAACTGACGAAAATCCCCAGGTTTCAGGCAAGGAAATTTAGTATATGGTAGATGAAAAAATATGTCAGATTCCAGTTGGCACCCCCGTCCTTGTTACCGGGGCAACCGGTTTTGCGGGGATCAACTTGACGCGAAAACTTGTTGCTGCCGGGTTGAAAGTAAGCGCCATTGCCAGAAAAAGTTCTAATTTAGCACCGTTGGACGGTCTTGATATCCGCTGGTTCAGAGGAGATGTCTTTGATGAGGCGGTAATTGTTGATGCGGTTGCCGGGCAGGAATATGTATTCCATCTGGCAGCAGCCTTTAGAGAGGCAAAGAGTACAGAGAAGGACTACTGGAATGTCCATGTGAAAAGTACTCAGTTGCTTGCAAGAGAAGCACTCAAACAGCCTTTGTTCAAACGATATATCCATGTCTCCACAGTTGGTGTCCACGGACATATTGAAAATCCTCCGGCAACAGAACAATATCCTTTCAGCCCGGGAGATGATTATCAGCGAACGAAACTTGAAGCTGAATTATGGTTGAATGAGTTTGGTGCAAATAATAACTTTCCCTATACCACAATCAGGCCTGCGGCGATCTATGGCCCAGGTGATCGGCGTCTTCTGAAGCTGTTTAAAATGGCCCTCAAACCTTTTTTTCCATTGCTCGGGAAGGGTAAGTGCCTGTATCATCTTGTGCATGTGGATGACTTGACAAATACTTTTCTTGTCGCGGCAACCCATCCGCATGCTGTGGGAGAGACCTTTATCAGTGGTGCCGAGGAGTCCATTGGCATTGCTGATATTGGCTATATTGTAGCTGATTATTTTGGAAAAAAGATAAAGGTGCTGCGTTTACCGATTGGCCCATTCTATCTGGCAGGTGATATCTGTGAGATGATTTGCAGGCCGTTGCACATTGAACCATTTATTTATCGGAGAAGGGCAGCCTTTTATTCAAAGGACAGAAGTTTCGATGTCAGCAAAATGAAAAATGTCCTTGGGTATCATCTGCGACATACGAATAAAGAGGGTATTATAGAGACAGCCCGCTGGTATGTTGAGCAGGGTTGGCTTAAACCATAATTTATAATATTTAACGGAACAGTTTAATGAGAACCATAACGGTCCTTGGCAATAATTCAGGAAGAAATGCCGGCGATAACGCCATATTGGGGAATTTACTGGATGACTTTGCCCTTTCCCGTCAGGATATTCATTTCAGAATACCTTCTTTAAATCCAAGCTTCATCAAAAAGCATTTTGGACATCATTCCATCGAGCCGATGGGGCTTATGCCTTGGAATCTGTCCCTGAAAAATCTTGGGTTGCCACTTTATCTGGCCATGACCAGAACAGAAATGGTACTTATCACTGATAACATTCTGTTTGATCGCAAGCTTAACAACCCTTTTGTGAATTATCTCAAGTCAATTGCTTTATTTTCGGATAGTTGCCGTAAACGGAAAATCCCGATTATCTTCTATAATGCCAGTATCGGCCCAATTAATCATGCCGTTGGGCGTGAGGCCTTACAAAAGGTGATGGATGCCAGCAAACTTGTTATTGCCAGAGATAATAACACCAAAGATCTGATCAAAAAACTTAATTTGTCTCATCCTGAAATCATCGTTCACGCCGATTGCGCATTAAACACTTCAGTCCCTTCACCTGAACGTATGGCTGAAATCATCAGAAAAGAGGATCTTTTCAAGGGCGCAAACGGCACCGTGGGGTTTAATGTCAATGCCTATGTCGACAACTGGAGCTGGCCAGGTCTTTTAAACAGAAAAGATTTTATACAGATTATCGCGGGTACTATGGACAACATCATTGAAAAACTGGATGTTGATATCCTCTTTACAGTTTCTCAGGTTATGGATCTGAAGATCACCACCGAATGCATACAGCATGTCCGGAATAAGGATAAAGTGAGAGTTGTGAGTAACAACGATTATACCTACCAGGAACTTGCCGGTTTGTTGCAAAAAGTTGAAATCCATGCTGGTTTACGGACACATACGCTTATTTTTTGTGCCGCAGTGAATACACCGATGGTGAACATTAACGCCTATCCCAAAAGTGCCGGTTTTATGCAGACCATTGGCCAGGGTGATTGGACCCTTAATTTTGAAGATCTTTCGGTTGATAATTTGTCAGCGATCATGCTGAAAGCATGGGATTGTCGGCGGCAGACCAGAAAAGAGATGCTGCCACTTGTGCAAGTGGAAAAAAGCAAGGCACGTGACAGTGTCAGGCTGGTCACAGAGTTACTTGATACGTTATGATTCTCTTCAATAGCTTCTGCTTTCATTGATGGTCTTGTAAAAACTTTAAAATGTCATTTTGAATCGAATCGGAATCAACTTTTCGAGTTGTTACTTTATGCGAGGTTACAATAAATTGGATAAAAAACAGCATGACTGGTCTGGTATCCACTATTGACAACCGATCTCAATCTTCACCTCTACGACAATCGAACGAACATCAGCCGCACCGACTTCCTGCAACGTGTGAAACAGGCCGCACCAATGAAAATTCAAGAGATAATGCCAGCAAGAACAGACAGCCAACAGGTGAGCACGGCTTTGACAAACGCTGCACAACACTTGGCATTAAACATTATCTCTGCCCTCTCAGGCATCCCCAAACAAACTGGTATGGTTGAACGATTCCATAGGCGCATCAAGAAAAACGCCGGACAAATAGCATTTGACAATTGAATACAGCAAAAAACATATGATATTTGTAGATGCCCACGTTCATATATATGATTGCTTTGACCTTGATGTCTTTTTTGACTCAGCCATGGCAAATTTTCAGACAGCAGCAAAACAGTGCGGAATCAAAAATAGGCCTTTTTCTTCTCTGCTGCTTCTGACAGAAGGGACCCCACATGATTGGTTTCAGCACATGGTTACGAAGATCAAAACAGGGCAGAATGTTAATCATTTTCCTAAAAGATGGACTATTACCCTTACCGGAGATGCACTTTCTCTGACGGCCTGTCGTAATGATTATTCAGGAGAGGAAATTTATCTCGTTGCTGGCCGCCAGATAGTGACCGCCGAGAAAATTGAAGTCTTGTCCCTCTTTTGCAATACCAGCATTAACGATGGCCCGTCATTGAACGAGACGGTTAATTCCATTCGACAACGCGATGGCATTGCCGTGATCCCCTGGGGTGTCGGCAAATGGCTCGGGAAGAGAGGAAAAATTTTGCAGGATTTTCTTGCCGGTTACGAAGAAAAAGGAGTATTTCTGGGCGACAATGGCGGTCGCCCCTGTTTCTGGCCCACTCCATCCCTGTTTCATCTTGCCAGGGAAAAAGGTATCTCTGTGCTTTCGGGAACCGACCCTCTTCCCCTTCCTCATGAAGCTACGCGAGTTGGAAGTTTTGGCTTTTTTCTGGATCACCATCCCCTTGACATGACCTCTCCTGCCACATCCTTGCGGGATCTATTAATAACTGGCCAGGAGACTCTTTATCCCTTTGGTCGCCTGCAGGATATCAAAAGTTTTTTTACAAACCAATTACAATTACGATTTAATTCTTGATCTATCATGAAACGTGATCTTAAAAAACTGGCATCTGAGACCCTGGATATTCTGGTGATTGGTGGCGGAACACATGGAGCCGCCATCGCCTATCATGGAGCAATGGCTGGTTACAAGATCGCGGTCATCGACAAGAATGATTTCTGTAGCGCCACCTCGGCTAACAGCCTGAAGATCCTGCATGGCGGCCTCAGATATCTCCAGCATCTGAACATCAAAAGAATGCGGCACTCCATCATGGCCAGAAGAGAGATGATGGGGTTTGCCCCTCACCTTGTCCGCCCCCTCCCCTGCATCATGCCGGCGTATGGTCATGGCCTTCGGGGCAAGAAGATCATGCAGGCCGCCCTTTTTCTCAATGACTGCATCAGTTGGGATCGCAATATCGGCTTGCCCACAGACATCCACTTACCACCAGGTTTTACTGTTTCCAAACAAAGATGTCAGGAATTGATCCCCGGTATCAAGACCGAAGGACTCCATGGTGCTTCCATCTGGCATGATGCCCTTGCTGTGGATACAGAAAGGTTGATTATGACCTATCTGCTTGAAGCCGCAAACCTTGGCGCCCTGGCAGCTAACTATGCGGAAGCAACAAAGATTATTATGGAAGGAGATGGCCTGTATTGTGTATCGGTTAAAGACAAGTTTACTCAACAGGTACATATAGTTAAAACCAGATTTCTTGTTAATGCCGCCGGACCATGGATTGACAACCTGTCCTCCGTGACCAAGAGTCCTGACAACACAGCACAGAAGTGGGCCGTGGCCCTGAATCTTGTCACCAGAAAGAAGATTTTTGGAGAACATGCTGTGGCTCTTGAGGGAAACAAGACATATGAAGACCAGGATGCGATCATCAAGAGGGGGAAGCGCCTCTATTTTTTTGTTCCCTGGCGAGGCTACACCATGATTGGGACTGATTATCAGGCAAGTACGGCCCATCCAGATGGTCTGCAGATAAAACGTGAAGATATTCAGCAAATGATTGAAGATATTAATGCCATCTACCCTCCCGCCCAATTAACATATGAAGACGTCTCCTTCTATCATGCCGGTCTGCTGCCAATGACCCCTAAGATAGAAGCAGGAAAGGACAATGTGCAACTGGAAAAAAATTCTCAGATCCATGAGCATGACAGGAACGGATTCAAGGGGATTTTCTCGATAAAAGGGGTGAAATATACCACGGCCCCCCATATTGCCCGCGAGATTATTCATCTGCTGCAGAAACGTTTTTCACCGGCAAAGACCGTTAACAAAAAACAGCATGCCCCCGACGCCGGAGGGCAACCTGAAAATCATGCGATCAGCAGGCTGCTGGAAAAAAGATACGGGCGCCAGGCCGCGCGAGTTGCTCATTATCTGCAGGAAGAGCAAGACGACAACGTATGGATTGACAAAACAGCAGGGTTTCTCAAGGCTGAGGTGAACTATCTGATCCAGGAAGAAATGGCCTGCACCTTATCAGATATTGTCTTGAGGAGAACAGGTCTGGGCACTGCTGAATGCCCATCGAGAAAAATTCTAGCGGAAATAGCGGCTGTGATGGCTGCAATACTTGACTGGGACGAAGAAAGAAAGAAAAAAGAAATTGAGGATGTGCTTTGCCGCTATTTACCCCTAATCCTTCCCGTATAATATCGAGGCCTGATCTTGAATAACAGCATCCACCAATCATCTCCACCCTTCTCTGAGACAGCGGACATTGAAACCGCATCAGATGATTATGCCGCCCGTTTTTCCGGGGCTGTCGGCAAATATTTTCTGGAGGTGCAGGCCCAAATAACCCTGGACCTGCTGAAGGATTTACCCCATGCATCAATACTTGATGTGGGTGGAGGCCATGCGCAGCTGACCATGCCGCTGGTAAACAATGGCCATGAAGTAACCGTTACCGGAAGCGCCGATATCTGCAGGACGCGTCTGGACCGCTCTTGCGCCCCAGGCAGTTTTCAGTATATGACATGTGACAGCCTGAATCTCCCCTATCAGGACAAGCAGTTTGATGTGGTCATGGCATTCCGTCTTTTGCCACACACCAAACAATGGCAACGACTGATTCAGGAGATGTGCCGTGTCGCCAGGAAGGCCATTATCCTTGATTATCCTGACAAGAGAAGCGCCAATATCCTCTATGACCTTCTCTTTGATCTAAAAAAAAATATGGAAGGAAATACGAGGACATACACTCTTTTCTCCAGAAAGGAACTGAGTGATGAGCTGCAGGCAAATCATTTTGATTTACCTGTGCTCAAACCCGAATTTTTTGTACCCATGGTCATTCATCGCAAATTAAAGAATCCAGCGATCTCCAAGGCACTTGAGTCCATTTCTCACTATACCGGACTAACAAAAATATTTGGTTCTCCCATCATCCTGCGCAGCGATAGAAAACAGTAACCATGAAGTTGAGGAAAAACTGATTTTGAAGATCCTGCTTATTGCCCCCCAACCCTTTTATCAGGACAGAGGCACACCCATTGCGGTAAGGCTCATGGCCCAGACCCTTGGTGAACAGGGACATGATGTGCACCTGCTTGTGTTTCATGAAGGGGAAGAGGTTATAATCCCGAATGTGACTATTCACCGGAATAGAGCGATTCCCGGGATATCGGATATCAAGCCAGGCCTGTCCCTGAAGAAGCTCATCTGTGATTTCTTTTTATTTATCAAGTGTATCCAACTCATTCGTACCGGTAAATTCGATCTGATCCATGCAGTGGAGGAGGCTGTCTTCATGGCCGTTGTGGTGAAGAAAATCTTTAGAATACCCTATGTCTATGACATGGACTCCTGCATGTCTCTGCAGCTTATAGATAAGTTTCCATCGCTACACTTGATTCGTCGGTTAATGGAATGGCTGGAACAAAGGGCGGTGGTAAACAGCAGCGGTGTTATAGCCGTCTGTCAAACGCTTGAAGATATTGCTCGAAAATTCGCGCCAGATAAACTTATTGCCAGACTTGAAGATATCACCTTGCTTGCAACGGAGACAGAGGGAAAGGACTCTCTACGGGAAGGTTTGGGGATTACCGGTCTTATTATAATGTACGTTGGAAATCTCGAGAGATATCAAGGGATTGACTTATTAATAGAAAGTTTCAAGGAGGCCTTGGTCCAAAAAGAAGCTCTAAATCTAGTCATCATTGGCGGCAACAAAGATGATATTCTGTTTTACCAGCAACGAGTAGAACAACTGGGTATGCAAAAAAATATTTTTTTCTGCGGGCAGCGGCCAGTTGACCTGCTCGGCTACTATCTGGGTCAGGCCGACATCCTCGTTTCCCCAAGGATTCAAGGCAATAACACCCCGATGAAGATCTACTCCTATCTCGATTCCGGAAAACCCGTCCTGGCCACTCGACTGCCAACCCATACCCAGGTACTGGATGAAACGATAGCCTGTCTGGTGAATCCGGCAACGATGGAAATGGCCGCCGGGATTATTGAACTGGCAGAAAACGTAACACTCCGCGCTACTCTTGGTTTTAATGCCAAGGAACGGGTTAAGGAAGAATATTCCCTCCCTGCTTTCAAAAGAAAATTGACAGCATTTTACAAAAAATTGCCAATCCGATAACAACATTGCCCGAGAATAATTAAAAATAACAGCCCCTGACTTACCCTCAATAAATTTACAATATATCTTTCCTGCAGATACAAGATGATTGACAAGACCGTTTTGCCCGTCTATATATAATTTGTTAATTTAAGAAATTTCTTCTTGTCTTTTAAGGAATGTCCGATTTCTCATTCTTATCATTGGAGCTACAATTATGTTAAAAAATAAGATTATCACTCATTCACTTTGTACCATGTTTTTTGTTGCCGCTCCTCTTGCTGTTGCTGTTACCATCGGACATGCCGCTCCCCCTGTAACGGCTTGGCCTGACGGGAATGTTAAAACAATTGATTATGAGACGCACCACACCAGCACCAATCTCGCCAACGGTGTTTATCTGGATCAAGGAGCCTGGAAAACTAGTATTTGGCCCGCTGCTTCCAATGGAAGTTATCGCTATTTAACAGTAAGTATTGATCCACAACGACATGGTATTGCCTTCTGGCGGGTGCAGATCCCCAAAACTGGATGGTATAAACTTGAGACCACCTATTTAAGCGGTGAGAATAGGGGCCCCGATGCAGACTATGCAGTCTATGTCAATAAAACGACTGACGCAGTTTTAAACTATACAGCAAAACCTGTCTATTCGGTAATCATTAACCAGCATACCACAGATCTAACAAACCCATGGCCCAGTCTGGGAACGTATTGCCTTCAAGCAAATGATATTTCCATGGTTGTTGAGGACGGCAGAGATGATACTTATTCAGATGCGGTCGATGCCACCCGCTGGACCTATATGGGCGAAGTATACAACTCCAAAAAATGCGGCGGTTCTGATTTAATTCCCATCATCAAGCCTCTCCTGTTAAAGACCAAGAAGGGTTAATAACAGATGGTTTATCTGTGCCCCCTTCTGGCTGCATAGAGGATATCATGCGTGGATAGCTTAAAAAAGAGTATCTTGAAACTATCCACGCATGATCAACTCTCAAAAAATCTATTTTTTTTCCTTATCACACATTCTCCAACATAACACGACAGATACACAATTGGACCAATATACATTCATGGCAATTCTGCCAAATTGTAAAACCTCCTCCATCATAGACATCATTTATTGTCTCTAATCCCCCTTGTTTTCTCCAGCCAAACGCATCCATACGTCCGCATGTGAATTTTTTGCCACCTAAATCAATATCGAGTTTTTTGGGCATCAAATTCCTCCCATTCATCAAAGTGATGGAAGCACGACGTGTATAACTTTTACAAGAGCAAGAGCAGCATTCTATAAGCTCTTAACCAACAAAATATTACAGATTTTTCAGTAGAAAATGGAAGATACCTCGTTATTACAAAACCTCATCCGCCATAAATTCTTCTTTTTCCTCTGTATCCTCTTTTCCTGTCTCTATTTATATTTTTTCACCAATCGAGCCTATGTTGAGGTGACGATCGAATCACCAGAACCGACTTTATTTAAAATATACTGGGCCAAAGACGGCCAACCCTACTCAGAAAAAAACAGGACTCAGCTTCGCGTCGAACCCACACAGACAAAATATGGTTTTTTTCTAACAAACCTAACTGACATCACTAAACTGCGTATCGATCCTCACCAGCATCACGGCACCAGCACCATAAAAAAAATATCAATTCAGCAAGCCGGTTTCAAATCTCTTCATTTTGAAACGATTGCTGAATTTTCCCGCCTCAATCCTATTTTTGGGATCATTGAGTATGGAATATCCAAGGATGGCCTGTTCACAAAATCCCTGGGCAATGATCCGCAATTTGAATTTAATTTTATACCTGAAAAAAGCACATTTAATCCGTACATTGAAGCTATCCGCATAGTGGCCCTCTGCCTTTTTCTATGGCTGCTTTATCACTATGGCGCGCCCTTGGTCAGAGATTTGCAATATGTCCAAGTATTTCTTGCGATCATTTTTATACTGATTACTCTGATGGCAACAACCAGCGCTGAGAATACCCATCCTGACGAATATGTCCATCTGGATGCCACCCGCTATTACAGGAATCATTGGCTACCGCCTCATGTTGATTCTCCCGAAATTCGCCATACCTATAGTGTATATGGATTTTCCCGGCTTAATACGGACGAGATGTCTTATCTGTTGACCGCTAAATTCTCCAACTTACTTACACCCTTCCATCTTATAGAGTACCAAGCCTTACGGTTGTTTAACATCTTGTTGTTTGGAATAATTCTTCTTTTTGTTATTCTTCGTCCCGTGGCTCGTCCTCTCGCCCTTCCGTTTTTATTGACACCCGAGTTATGGTATACTTTCAGCTATTGTAACTCTGACGCCTTTGCCATATTTCTCTATTTTATTACCTGCTGTCAGGTCATACTTCCAGACAGCATGCTGAACAATCTGCTCAAAAAACAATTCTCCAATAAATATCTGCTCAACTATATATTCCTTGCTGTTCTTTTTTCTTTCCTTCTACTGGTAAAGAAGAACTATCACATCCTCATGCCTTTTTTATTATTCTTTTATCTCTGGAAAAACTGGCATATCAGCAAAAAATTAAAGAAAGAATCCCTCCTCCGTTTACTCATTGTGGTTTTGGCTGGATTAAGTCTGGCTGGTGTCAGAATAGCCTGTGATTATTATGTGAACGGATTTGACAGGGCAGAAAAGTTAGCTGTTCTACAGGAACAAACGGCAAAACCAACATATAAACCAAGTACGGAATTACACAAGAAACATATATATCTGTACATGAAGGCCAGAGGACGTTCACTAGAAGAAATAATAAAGGTGGACAGATGGTTTGGCAAGACCTTTCGAAGCTCCTTCGGGGTCTATGGATATTTCACTCTTTCGGCATCGGACGATTACTATAAAGTTGTCCAATGGCTGGGAACCGCATTTCTGCTCTTCTTCATTTGCAGTATCATCATGAAGGGAGGTCTGCAAAATAACATTTTACTCTTTACAGGCCTTGGTTGTGGGGTGAGCTTGATAGGTATTTCTCTATGGCATTCATGGACCTCTGATTTTCAAGCCCAGGGTCGTTATTTATTGCCCATCATTCTTCTTTTGGGAATTATCTATTTTCACACTCAAGATATTTTTCAGAAAAGAATTTTCAACTTCTTTGTATTCAGTATGTTTACAGTGTCACTTTATTCTTTTATCTATATAGCCTTATTAGATATTCCAAAATATATATCTCTATGATCATTCGCATTTGGGGGCCAACAGGCATTCCATCATCAACAAATTTTCCAATTCGAGCCACGACATATACTCTGGATGTCATGTATTATGGTTTACTGCGTAACCGCTGTATTCTCTTGTAGCTTCTCGCCAATTGTCCTTCATAACGGACAAAAATGGGGAAAAGCATCCTGCCGAAATTATGACTCGCCCATAGAATCACCAGACAGCGCCAACCCGGACCACCGCCCCAATTACCAAGAGGCAGTATTCTGGATAAAATAAACAATCGTCCACTTCTGCCAATCTCAATACCTGCTGGTTGAAACAATCTGTCTCTCACTCGGTTCCGCACTATTTCACCATTATTCCTTGAGCCGCTCCCTGATCATCAAAATAAAAAATTTTAATCTGAGCCAAGGATTCCAACGCAAGGCCCCAAGAGAAAAATCCCATAAATGTTTATCCGCTTTCCTGTGTCTTTTGGATGGTTCATTCTTGCCATGAAAATCATCGAGATGGTGTTGATGCCTGATGTTGCGAACTTCCGAGGTCCTTGGAAAGGCAAGTTTGGCTACCAGCAAATGATTTAGCCATGGCTTTAGGTCATGAGACTGATATCCAAGGACCGATGCGGCGGCCCCAAAAAATGGCGCGGCATCAAGGATTCCCTGTTGCAAAGGGGCAAAATAGATATCCTGATCCCGTTCTGCCCGGCCGGTTTCATCATCCTGAGTTCGGAACTCAAGTTCACAGCCTTCTTCAGTCAATCGATAACCATTCAAGGTTGGATGGGGGGCCCGACAGGCCTCCTCAAAGAGATCCCTGGCATAAAGGATTGAACTGCCACCAAGATCAAAATGGTTCCGGTCATAGATAAGCCCTTCCATGGAATTATCCGGTCTGGTGGGAAAGGGAATGCCACGAGTCGCCGCCAGAAGCATCCCATGAAAACGCGGTCTATCAAGGCGATGCTGAACAGCCTCATAAAGAAATCGCTGAATCGTACCCAGCCAGCCTATATCGACAATGGCGACATCTGTCTGTTTAAAAAAATGTTCCTGCTCCAAATATTTAATCAGGGCGTCATTATAGGGACGAGTCTGCACCCGGATCTCATCCTGGAACGCTTCATCTTCAAGGAGTTCTTGAAAACGTACTGCATTCTCAGCCGTTGTTTCAGGATACAAAGGACTGAGTGAGGTATCCAGTGCAAGATGATGCCGGTCAAGGTGTAGGGCAAGTTTGCCGTTATCAAGCTTAAAGATGCGACAGACATCACGGAAATCACGATTCCCGGCGGGAAGAAAAGCAATGGCGGCATTGTCCTTGGTCAAGCCTTGATACGCACAAGAGGCACCAGCAAGGGCCATACGACTCACATAGAGATAACTGACTGAAGGCAACTTTGTTGCCGGATAGATCTTTGGTATCGCTCCTTCCCAGAACTTTTGAAACATCCACCCTTCCCGGGAAAGAAAATAAATATGAGGGATCTTGTTCTGCAGTGTTTTCTCGGCAAGACGCTGGATAAACGCCCCAATGACCGGGGCCAAAAAGTTATAGCCTTCAATATACAATGGAGGGCGAGGCTTATTTTCTTCCTCTAATGGCTGCATCACCTGCAAAAGAGCCCTGCCCCGAAAAAAGGGGCGACCATGACCATACAGCCAATATCGTCTGACCAATCCCTTACGCATCTTTTCCAGACCATCTTTCAGCACCAGAGCCTTAATACCCGCCTGACTGGGCCGATAGCCATCGGAAACCGGATTATCTCCTATGTGGAGCCAGGTATTGACATCAAGGTCATATCTTTCCTGAATAAGGGCAAACCCCTTTCCAGAGGCCTTGGCCAGAAAGGAATCGGCTGAGGAAATGATATCAGTGACACACTCTGCAAATCCGCCATACTCCACGAGCTTTCTTAAATGGGCGGCGGGAAGATAGATATCGGAAATCAGGAATATCTTCTTTCCAAACCCATGTAAACGCTTGAGCCAATCCACCAGTTCCTGACGGGGCACAAGCATAGAATTCTCAACTGACAGCTCATACTCAGTTACTTCGTCAAGCAGAGAGTCCGCCTGAGAATCACCAAAAACAACAGACAACACCTGCCTCATATAAACAGGATAGCAGGCCTCATGATCTTCAAATTCCTGCCCGGTTTGTCTTCTCTGTTCGGCCTCGAAGGTATCACGGAGTTTTTGAATCTTTTGCCATGACCATCCCAGGCCCTGGTCTTTGGCCCTGGACGCAATATAGCGGGCCACGGGAACCTTCAGCATGTCAGGATCATGGACACGGCGGATGAAGAGCGTATCAAAGATATCAAAGGATATGGTATCACATCCTGGCGCGAGCTGTTCACCAGCTTGAATCAGGCGGGAAAGATTAAAAAAAGTTCTTTCTTCCATAAAAAACTTGTGCCAAGACTACTCTTTAGGATTTTGAAAATCTGGGAAGCAGCAGTCCTGCCAGGATATAAATCGAAAACGCCCCCAGCAAAGTTGGGATAAAACCGATATAAATCGCAGCAATAATACTTATAACACTGCCGAGAACTGTAAACAATCCGTTCACCGCCCAGGCCCAGCCAACAGCTCCTTTGCCTTTGCCATAGGAGCTCGCAATCCCAATAGCAAAAGGCATACCAAGAAAAAATCCCAAGGGGGCTATCAACACGATGGTTACCCCAATGCGTAACAACGTCGGCCACTGTAAAGAATAATTCAGCAATGGCTCTTTCAGCATTAACAAAACAAAACCATAGAGCGGAATAGCGACAAAGGGAAGAAATCGTGTCCAGCGTCGTGTATGTAGTTTGAAGATATCGGTGCAATAACTCCCAATCCCTGCTGAAAGCAAAAAGGCAAAGACCACAGACACATACGTATAGAGAGGGAAACCGACCAACTTGTAGAAGAGTTGAATAAAGACTAGCTCAATGGCTATAAAACCGGCCCCGAGACAGGCGAAATAACTGACAAAGGCAGCCTTCCCTTCCCACTGTTCACGGCCAACCTTGGAAAACAACAAAGGGCCGAACAAACAGACCACGGCAATGAGTAAAGCAGCGCCTGCAGAAACAATGAGATGAATAATATCCATTGGCAGACCATGTTTGATGGAATCATTCAGAAGAGTCTTGATCGACAGATCCACATAGGGTTCATCATAGGAAACCGGCTGGAGACGTTTTCTTATGTGATTGAAAAAAGGTTTATCGTCGGTGGGCACATCCATACGATACGGGATACGGGCAAGTAACGCATCAGGCAGAGTCCCGGTAAAAAACTCCGGCGCCAGAGCTGATTTGCCTGGATCAAGGGGATTATGAATCAGGGTATAACCATCACCCATAAGCGCCTGGACTCGATCAAACTCAGCCTGGGTCCAGGGTTCCATTTTAATAAGGAGGGTCGGCAAATTATACCAGCGATCAGTATAATAAAGAAGCACATGCTTTTCAAAATCTTTCCGCCCCATCTCTTTCCAGGCCCGAGCAGCTGTAAGAACCATCTTGGGATAGATATGATGATTAATATGCAGGACACCATTTTTTGAAAGATGCGAATAGTATTCCTTATAGGCATCTGTGGTCTGGAGATAGTTGGGAGACACGGCTCCGGATCCCGAGGCAATACTGGCAGATGTATGATTAGACATCATCTGAATGATGTCATAAGTTTTATTGCTGGATCTGAGAAAACTCCGGCCCTCACCACGAACGGCATTCACTATGGGATTATTATATGGTTCGGTGGCATATTTTTCTTTACCCAAATCGATTACAGAACCAACCATCTCAATGGCATCCACCGAGCTGGCGCCAAAGGTAACTGCGGCCTTTGTCTCCTGACCACCGGCAGCACCGATAACAAGCACCTTAGCGCCGGTTCCTTCTTTTAACCAATGAGAGGCCAAAACAAATCTATCCCAAAATTGCGAAACAGCATTTTCAGGAAGAGATTGTCGTAATTTTTTATAATCACCATCAAATTTATAAAAATAGCTGGTCTGGCTCCCACCGTCATAGGCTATCCAGACATATGCATCACGATATTGAATAAGATCGATACGTGAAATCCTGTCCCAGCGGGTCAGGATATGTCCTCCCTGCAGAGTCTTAAAACCTCTTTTATCCATATGAAAGGCGATTTCCAGATACTCGTCTTTATCCAAGAAGAGTTGAAATCCTGAAACTCCAATTGCGGCCAATAATGCTAAAGTTACAACTACCTTCGACCGGCTGATCAGTACGACACCAAACAGGGCCATGCCGGAGGCAACAAATAATAATCCCGGCCCGCCAAAGGTTGGAATAAGCAGGGGCACCAGCAAACATCCAAGGGAGGCGCCAATCAAATCCCAAAAATAAAGTTTACCAAACTGACTGGCATTTTCTGTAAACATAAGGGACAGGATCAGCCCGCTCAAGAAAAAAGGAACCACAATGCCGGAAAAAACCAGTATGACTTTTGCCCCTAAATAGGCGACACTGCTGAAATTATTAAAGTCAACATGAAACCGGTTCAGAAAGAAAAAGAGACCCGCATAGCTTATGGCCAATAACAGAGTTAACAACACCAGAGTTTTGCCGCCAAGAGATCTCCTGTCGGCAATGATTGAGGTGACAACACCGGCTATCCCAAAGCCAAGCAAGGCCAACGTGATAACCATATAGGCAAAATGAGGGTACCAGAGGATATCGAGAATTCTGATAAGAGATAATTCGTAGAAAAGCGTGGATAAGGCGATAAGGCTGATATAAACCATTGATGACAATGGCAATTTACCATTAATTGGTGATGCTGGCATGGATGGTGCTCCTGGTTATGTAAATTGCGGGATCACGTAGTGGAAGGCCCGAAAAAGGATTTTGGTCGGCAGTTGATGGATACTATCAATTGCCTCCTTTCCGGGTAAGCCGTGCAGAAATTGACTGAGTTAACATTGCTATCTGTTGTTTTATCCCCGGAATAGGTTTATGAAGGGCGTTCTTCACCTCAAGTAATTCATGTTCAAGTTCAACCAGACGATCTGTTCCTGCGGAAATGATCCCCTGCAGGTCATCAGGGACTCTGGCAAGCATATATTTTCTGATCACATCCTTATCCTGCTCTCGCCCGGTAATCGCTGCCTCTCCCAAAGTATTGCCGCTATGAATTCGATAGTAAAGCAGCTTTTCATTTTCCAGGTAATGAACCTTGCCGGGAAAAGCGAGCATCATCCGAAAGATAAAATCATAATCATGGAGGTAACGTAACGAACAGAACTGCCCGACCTTTTTCACTGCCTGGGCAGTCATAAAAAGATTGGAGGTTGTCACCATGAAATTACCCTTCAAAAAGGCCGTATAAAGATCGCCGCACTGGGCAAAAAATCTTCTGTTTTTTTGATGCCAGACGTTCCAGCCAAACGCAGGATCAACAAATTCATCACCACTGTCTGAGATGGGAATCACATCAGTAAAAAGGCATTGCGCCCCGGTTTGCTTCTGCGTTGTCACTAATCGCTCCAGACGGTTCAGTGTATAGACATCATCTGAATTCAAGATAGCAACATAGTCACCCCGAACGAGCCCTAGTCCACGATTAATCGTATTAAAGGCATCCTGATTTTCCTGATACAGATAGGTAAGACGAGAATCCTTGTATCCCTGAACGATCGCACCGGTTCTGTCTGTAGAGCCATCATCAATGACCAGCAGCTCAAGGTCCATCCATGTCTGGCCAAGAACACTCTCTACCGCTGCTCCAATAAACTGTTCATGATTATATGCCGGAATAATGACAGAGATCATAATACCTGATTTACCTGAATAAACATTACGTTACCACTTGATGAAAATTCTCTGTCACAAGATACTCTTTGCATAAAAATCTATACAGATTAGTCCAAGAAATTCATTTACACAAGTCAAATCCATTCTGTTAGCAAAGGTCCAGAGATGTTTTGTTTTTCAAACAAACAAGACACCTGCATTTGTGCCACACAAGTTGTTTGCAACAAACAACTGCCTCCAACGACTCTCTACTGTACAGGTGACTTAACTTCGGTTTTTTTTATAATTAATTCATGCAAAATATACTGACCAGGAACTGTACCTGGATCCAGACGAATTTTACCCACAATACCAGGACGTGGGACACGAAAGAACAACTCATTATCCCCCTTCTGAATATGCAGAATTCTACTGAATACAGAACTGAATTCCCGCCGTTCTTCTGTTGTATAATAAAACTGCATTTCCGTATCTTGTGGACTCGTTAATGATATATGGACAACAGTCTCCCCATTACGCAAGCACTTTCCACAAGAATACACCAGATAGGGATCGGCCCCCGAGGCGTTAATCAACAAACCATCACTGTTCTTTATGACACTGAGATCGTGACTGTCCAGAATCGCTGATTGGGCACTATCCGCATCCAAGTGCAAACAGGTACCCTCATTCCATTTAAACTCTTCCTGCAATAAATCCTTTTCCATCTCCTGGTCCTGAGCCAAGGACAGGGGGAGATTTCTAGCTACCCGTTGATCAATAACCACATCTGGCCGTTCCTGTACTATCCACTCTTTCATACCCGTAAAATTGGAATAATTCATATAGATCACCTTACCAAACTGCTCGGACAAATACGGCCTGAGGAAATTGCCAAAAGAATCATGAATCACAAGCGCCTTCAATGGTTTGCCTTTGCAACCATTGATTTCCGGCAGAAAACGGGCATCATTAGCCAATTTCTTATTTTTATTAACAAAACCAAAAAGCTTCTGATCAATTTTATTGCGACATGAATCTTTCACCTCCAGAACAGACACCTTCTCACCAATTGCCCCCTGAACATGCATCAATATGGCCAGGTCACCACGATAATAAATTTCACTTCTTTTCAAATCAGACAGCTCCAAGGTTTGTAATTGAGGAAACCATTGTTGCAGATGCTGGATAATTGCCCGGTCAGCCACCAGAGAACCATCAAGATTCCAATGACTGTCAGTACGGAAATACATCTGCCTTTCCTCTTTAGCCTTCAACAGTATTGCTTTCAGGTCTATAAAATCGGTAAAATCTGAATGTTTTTGCATGTGATCCATAAGTTGATCATAGACCGTTACCCCCTTCTCTTGCCTTACTCTCAAGGGCAGATACTCCTCATAAATCATCATTTTATTCGGCACGGGTAAAAACAAATAACGGATGCCAAGTTTTGCCAACCAGTCGCGCCGGGACTCAAGGACATTCCGATAACCTTCAAGGGTAGTAAAATCTTTTTGCATCAGCCCCATAAAATCCAGCAATTCTCCATCGGCGTTAAAAAACAACCAGTCTTTCTCCCCTACAGTCGCCGACGAGATAGGTGATTTTTTGAGCACCCTGAAATTAAAGGTATTATACAATGAAATAAGCTGATCACGTCCACCGATATGATCATTAAAATATATTTCAAATTGTCGCGGGAATTTGACAAGAGACTGCAGATTGAATTTCACTTCAGGCAATTTCGCGAGTTGTCTCTTTTCAAATTCTGAGACAAGGGCATCCTGCTTGACCAGGGTAACAAAAGGTAGGGTAAAAATGAAACCTATAAAGAGACTGGCGATGAGTATGGGAAAAAAATGTTTCATTGCCACTAAAAATTAAAACCGAAAATAGATAAATGGATTGTATGCCCCTACAATCAGACTCGTCGAAGAGAACAAAAAAAGAACACCCAGCAGACAAATCTTAAGCAAAGACATCGAAGAAACTACAACCTTTGATATCGAAGAGACCATCCGGACAGACGACAATAATCGTGTGCAGTATGGATAAATAGGCATTGCCAAGATCACCCCGGCAATCAGAGTAAAATAGAATGATAAATCCATAGCAACATGGATAACAGGATGAATGGCATGACTGGACGTAAATCCATAAAGCGCAGATAAATAGGTCCAGATATGGGGTAGATTATCAAGACGAAAAAACACCCATGTGTTCATGATAACAAATAGAAAATATATATGACGCAGAGGCAAAGGTGCCGCTTGCAGTGTGCGACCAAAAACACCGCGCTCCAGCATCAAAAAAAATCCATGCAACAGACCCCAGGCAATAAAATTCCAACTGGCTCCATGCCACATACCACAAAAGAAAAAAACAATTAACAGATTCACAGAAGTCCGTATGGGGCCTAATCTGTTCCCTCCGAGAGGAATGTAGAGATAGTCACGAAACCAATTTGACAGGGAGATATGCCAACGCCGCCAGAACTCCTGGATAGAACGGGAGATATATGGATAGTTGAAATTCTCCAGGAAACTAAAGCCAAACATGCGCCCCAGGCCTATGGCCATATCAGAATAACCAGAAAAATCAAAATAGAGCTGCAACGTATAGCAGATTATACCCAGCCATGCTGTGAAGGTTGATAACGTGCTCACCTGAAGAGCAAAAACCATATCCGCCATATTTCCCAGAGGATTGGCAATCAATACTTTTTTACTTAACCCGAAGATAAAACGTTCAACACCTGTTGCGAAATCCTCCATCAGGACGGTTCTCTTGGTAAGCTGTCCGACAATATCATGGTAGCGAACAATTGGCCCTGCCATCAACTTGGGGAAAAGAGCAATAAACAGGCCCATATTGAGAATATTTCGCTGCGGCGGAGTAACCTTTCTATACACATCCACCACATATGAAATCGCCTGAAAGGTAAAAAAGGAGATCCCCATGGGTAGATGACTTTGTTGCATTGCCGGCGCCAGCCACTCAATAGATGCCAGGTATGGCCGTAACAGATCGGCATACTTGAAGAAACAAAGGAGTCCGATATTAGCAAGCACTGCCCAACAAAGAGCCCAGCCTCCCCTCTCCCCCCTTTCCTGAATCCGACCAATTCCCAGACCAAAAAAATAATTGGCCACAATAGAAAAGAGCATGACAGCCACATAAACCGGCTCTCCCCAGGCATAAAAAACCAAACTGGCAATAAGGAGTAAAAGATTGCGAAACTTCCTTCCCGCAAGAAGGTAGGAAAGAAGAACCAATGGAAGGAAAAAAAAGATAAATAGAGTAGAACTAAAGACCATAAGATATACTAATGAACTCCCTCAGAGAGTGTCAACTTTTTTGTATGAAATTATTCCATGTCGATTCTTTGAGAAATGACTATGTGAGAGGGGCCGTTGTTAACGTTAAAGACAAAGCAGAAACGGCAGAATCACGTAGCAGCCGTGTATGGCAAAGCGTCAATAAAAGACTCATTATGGATGCATTGTTACCATCGAAACAACTAGTCTACTTGAATTTCCTGAAATTATCTTCCTGTTTTCCATAAACTGGATTGCCATTTTCACAGGAATGACGACTTGTGCAAGAGTCTTAAGGTATTACCGTTTTAGAAACAATATTTTTTTCGTTCCCAATATCCCTTGTAGTGCACTTATCAGACGCCCATCGTCATGCGACGGAGAATACCCTTGATGGGCTTCAGCAACCGGATCAGCGGTTCGCCGTATGGGGAATAGTAGAGCCGCAGGAACACGGCCTTGTGTAGGGATTGGCGTCGATAGACATTTGAAGCGAAGGTGCGGAAACAATGCAGGATCTGTTTGCGCGAAAACTGCGGCATGTTCAACACCGTATCGGTGCGGCCCACAAATTCGCTACCCGCTTGCGTCGGTTCGATAAAGCCCTCCTTTAGGCAAACATCGGCCAGCTTCGTTCCTGGGTAAGGTTCGAAAATCCCGATGATCACACTGTCAGGATTCATCCGTGCGTTCAAATTCACGGTTTCCTGATGAATGGCTGGTGTTTCAAAGGGAAAACCGACAATGTTGAACGATTTGGTTTTCAATCCGGCACGACGGCAGGCAGCGAAACCCGCCTCAATCTGGGCGTTCGTATGGTTGCGACCCAGCACTTCCCGACGGAACTCCTCACTTCCGTTTTCGACGCCGATACAGACACGACGGCAACCGGCATCCTTCAGCATGTCACAGATTTCATTGTTCAGGGTTTCTGGTCGGGCATTGATGTCGAAAGGCAGGCTGAATTCCGCCTTGTAGGCTTGGCAGAATTCGGTCACAAAATCGTGTTTTGCGGTAAAACAGTCATCATTGAAGTAGAGGGCTTTGACGCGGTAGCGGCTGACAACGTCGCGGATTTCAGCCAGACAACTTGAGACACCACGGAAACGGACATACTTTCCTGGCTGCATCTTGCGGAGCACGTGATTACTGCAGAATGTGCAATTATAGGGGCAGCCGCGGGAGAACATGAATAGCGCAGTTTTAAAGTCCGAGTCGATGATAGCTTGATAATCGAACGGATCCACATCGGCAAACGGCAGATCATCCAGGTTGTCATGGAAGGGACGCGATGGGTTGCGGGCGATGGTGCCATCCTTTCGCTTGATCCAGAGATTGGCGATCTGATCGGGTTGCTCCCTGCGCTCCAGCGTCTGTACGAGTTCCAGCAGGGGATAGTCCCCCTCGCCTATGCAAATGGCGTCGAGACCGGGTGTTTGCTCCAGGCACAGCGGTTCCAGTGTAGCATGTTGTCCACCAAGGATGGTGAAGGGTTTGAACGGCTGGAGATCACGAAAGATACGCTGGACATAGGAAAACTGCGGCGACACGGCAGAAAAGGCAAGCACGTCCGGCTGCCAGGTGGCGATCGTTCGGGTCAGGGCAGCGAGATCGTAGTGCCCGAATATATAATGGAGTTGCGTCTCATGCCCATGGCGTTTGAGCATAGCGCTGAGCATACCGATTCCGAAATGGTAGCTCTTGGCGCCACCGCGAACATTCAAATCCGTGTAGACAAATAGTATTCTCATGACCGTCTTCTCATAATAAGTTGATCTCTCCCTTTTCAGGGTGCACCTATATCACGTTATCAAAATCTGCGAACGATGACTCCACCGCCTTGCCGCGCCAACTCAGCCATAGAGTACCCGGTTACTTCAACGAGGGACTCCGGAGCGGAACATCGTACTTTGTTAATCTAAAAAATGTATATAATAATAATTTTGACTTATTACGTTAAAATTATTATCATACTAACTTCTGAATTTATCATTCAAAATGACGCAAAAGATAACCGGAAGAGATGAAATCTCAGAAACAGGTTATCATCAGGATTTCTTCAGGTTACGGCAACACTACACGGACAACTTGAAGCCTAATTATTACGTTAAAACTCAATCAGTACTGATTTTCTACCATTAAAGCTGGAGTAGTTGCAATGAAAATAAAGGTACGTGGTGGTCGCCCACCCAAATTTAATGAAAAAAGCAGCCCTATTACCGTAACCCTTCCTCATCGTACTGTTCAACAGCTTGAAAGTGTGAACGTGGATCGGGCCAAGGCCATTGTCAAATGCGTCGACAGCACCATTGGTTCTACGTGGACTGATGAAAAAAAAGTTGAGGTGGTGCAGATTTCGGAAGACACAGGTCTGATCGTGGTCGGTCCTAGTTGGAGCCTAAAGAGAATTCCATGGTTGAGACTCGTCGAGATTGCCCCATGCCGATTTTTGATGACGGTCCCGACTGGTACTGCTATCGAATCTCTGGAAGTGGCTATTATGGACCTTATTGAAGACCTGCCCCAGGATGAGCTCTCAGAAAAAACCTTATTAACAGATCTTCGCCAGAAGCTCAGTCATCATCGTCGTCAGGAAGAAGTTTCCAAGGGCGAGATTTTATTTATAAGCACAAAATTGGGTCTCTGCTTTTCGATAATGAGTGATTTCTTTAATTGCCTGGAGTTTGGATCCTCAGCACTGTAATCCTCCCTCGGAGCCTATCAACTGATTACATTGAAAGCAGCAGGAAAATTAGTTCGTAGCTTTTGACTAATCTTCTTCCCAATATGAATACCAGGGCGCTCAATTATCCAGTAAGAAATGATTGCACACAATACGCTTAGCCCCAGTGACAACCACGCCTTGGTGACGATTGGCAAACCATGAAGACTTAAGGCAAATCGAATAACGAACATGTGCAACAAATAAACACTGAAGCTAATCTCGCCAAGAAATACCAAGGGTCTTGCCCCCAACAACGTGCTGACGGCGGTCGGTTGCAATGCGAAGTAAA
Source organism: Deltaproteobacteria bacterium (assembly GCA_026388715.1). Taxonomy (GTDB): domain Bacteria; phylum Desulfobacterota; class Desulfobulbia; order Desulfobulbales; family Desulfocapsaceae; genus UBA2270. The sequence goes on along the minus strand of JAPLJF010000036.1, from coordinate 114,842 downwards.
TCAGCCCCATCACTGACGCCCCGATTGCAATTGATAGCCATGGCGCAAACGAGATTGATATGTAGTTTTTTGCTATACATCTGAACAGGACTGTTGTGATTAGCAACATCACCAGGCACGCCGTTGGGGTAAAAAAAACAAACTTAGGTTGGGACTGCGGTGAGGCAGGTTTCTTTTTGTAAAGTAATAATGCGAGGATACTGCCAAGAAGGAATGGGGCAAGTTTCGGAATAATATTTAACTTATTAGAAAATACACTTGCAGGCTGCGCTATGCCATAAAATAACGCCACCATCAGGGTAGCGGCCAGCAACAAGATGACTTTCCTTCGCGGGAGGTACAAAGTGCTCATCGCAATGACCGGCATTATGAAATAATACTGAAATTCGACAGGAATTGCCCAGAGCTCGCTCCTCCCCTGAATAAGGAATAGGTGTTGAATGAACTCAATTCTAGAAATATCTCTATAAATTAAGTGAATGGTGAGTGAAAATATAAAAAGGGGGTAGATTCGAAAGATACGGTGTACTGTATATTTCAGAAGGGAGAAAACCTTTGATGATGTAGTCTCAAGATCATGACATAAATGGGTTGTTAACAGGAAAGCACTTAGTACAAAGAATATCCATACGCCGACCTTTCCGATTGCGTCATGCGGTATAGGCAACAGAAACAGACCGTACTGGCCAAGGTGCGCAACGACTAAATACAGGGCAGCAATACCTCGCAGACCGTGCAGGGGGGCAAAAAAAATTTTATTAGTTGATAACGGCTGTTTCATAGAACAATCCTGCCCCTATTTTTGTGGAGCCCTGGGCCCAAGTTACATTCATACCCCTTTTAGTTGGTGCTTCAGCAGAAAACCGAACTCCCCCAGATTCACTTCTTAAACCCTCTAACCACTCTAATCACTTCGCTAAAATTATTTTCGTACTTCCATGCCGACAACATGCCAAAAAACACCCAATTATATGATCAGAAAGCCGACTTGGCGGTAGCCATTTTCGCCCATTCATCCCCGTAGAAATCAACAATTTCTTCTGCCGCAACACGATGAGCCAGGGCGCTCGGATGATGGTCAAAGATATTGGCCCACAGATCTTGTATCTGACCATCATATTTACTGTAAGCCTGCCTTAAATCCAAACAACCGATATCATGTTCCTTGCAGACATCAAGCACCTGCTTATGTAAAAAACCCAGTTGATACGCACTCATTTTTGTATCGAAACTCGGAAAGAGAACAATACCATAGGGAATATTTTCTTGTTCCAACCGATTCATAAGCTTATTGAGTTGTTCATTCGCAGCCAGTGAGGGCTTACTCTTTGGATCACTGAATTTACCTATTAAATATTCATTAGCATTTTTTTGTAATCCTAACTGGGTCCTTATCTGCCCCCAGGTTCGTTGTAATAAAAAATAAAGCACAGACTCTTCCATTAAGGTCTTATGCCATTTTGCATTGGGGATAAGAGGTGAAGCTATAAATAATGAAAGGTCATCATAATCGGTATTCATATCATTTATAAACCACTGATATAAAACAAAATCCGGCTTTAATGCCAAGACGAAATTTGCAAGATACTGATTATGCTGGATTAAATCTTGGCCAGCAATACCGGTATTGATGATTTCAATATCGAGACCGGGATGACGTTTTTTGAATATTTCCAATGCTTGCTCTGGAAATCTTTTTTCATAAGGCCAAACCCCTTGGCCATAGGCAAAAGAGTCACCCAGCACAACAACCCTCATAACATGATTATTCTTGACGACATCAAAGGGCTTGCCTCTCAGCTTAAAACTATTCTGTTCGGCAACGAATTTTGGCCAAGATCGATTAGAAAAATAGGTTCTGCCAGAAGCAGTGGAAAGGATGTCTGAATAATGCCAACGAAGAAACGCCTCAGATGCCACTGTTAACGCAATGACTGTACACAAGAGAATGACAAACGATACAATCGAAACGGCAAACTGGCTCTTGATTGATTTTTTTTTATTTTTTCCGGGCTCCATAGCAGGTTTCAGTATATTTTTTTAAGAAAGAGATAGTTTTTAATGCAAACATCTAAACATTACTCGCTCATAGTGTTCACTTGCCATCAGCTACGAATTGAGTGACCAAAAACAACCCGAAGTCACATCCCTAAGGACTGTGCTCAGTATCGATCAAAAAAGCGTATAAATGAAGGGAGCAATAACAGAACCCTGAGCAAAAATAAGCAAAGCGCCGAGCATGAGCATAAAGACAATAATGGGTGCAAGCCACATTTTCTTTCTCGTTCTAAGGAGTTCCCAGAGGTCTTTCAAGAGATCAAGCATATTAAAAAGGTTTCCTCATCTGATCTGAATTTATTTTTTTCGAAATAACTCTATAAGAGAGCACATCTTTATCAAATTGATTACCCATTGCATCTTTACCAGACATTTTCAGAATAAGCCCTATTGGCAGTACTGTCAGATAATACAATACGCCCAGGATCAGGCGGCTCATAATAGCGTTCATAATCAGACCAAAACGCATCCAGATCCTATAGGGTAACTTAAGGCTGAAAGGAGCAACCAGGCCAAGCAGAGAAAAAAGCCCAAAAACAACCCAGGGCCATACTGGAACATGATGACCTAAACGCCATGGCAGGAGAGCTCCGAATATAAGCGCAATGCCAACACCGAAGGTTAAAGAGAAATTACGCAGTTCTTTCTTGTCAGGTTGTGAGCTATTATGGTTCAATCGAGTGCGAACTCCTCTTTCCAGCTGTCATCTTCCTTGCTTACCGGCTGATCAATTTTAGCAAGCAGGAGATTATTTATAACCAGATAATCCATTTCTGTACGCATGAAGCAACGGTATGCGTCCTCCGGAGTGCAGACAATTGGCTCACCCCGCACATTAAAAGAGGTATTGATCAAAACCGGACACCCTGTTTTATCATTAAAGGCGCTCAGCAATGATGAGAAACGAGGATTAGTTTGCTGATCCACTGTCTGCACACGGGCGCTAAAATCAACATGGGTTATGGCCGGCAGGGTTGATCTGGCCTGCTTCAGCTTCTCTACCCCAAAGAGTTCTTCACTACCATCATCAGGGGCAATGCGGATCGCCTCCTGGACATCGGCGACGATGAGCATGTAGGGACTCGGACTGGCCAATTCAAAAAAATCCTGCACACGGTCTGCAAGAACCGCCGGGGCAAAAGGACGGAACGACTCCCGGTATTTTATCTTCAGATTCATCACTGATTGCATTTTCGGACTGCGTGGATCGCCGATAATGGATCGATTACCCAGTGCCCGCGGACCAAATTCCATGGCCCCCTGAAACCACCCGACAACATTTTCAGCGGCAAGGATATCGGCGACACGGGGATAGAGCGCCGAATCCGGCAGATGAGTGAACCTGGCTCCAAGCTTTTCAAGGGCAGCAGAGGCTGTATCATTGCTGTATGCTGGCCCAAGATAACTGCCCTGCATGGCATCTGGTTTTTTGACAAGTCGCGGTTTGTTGTGAAACTGATGCCAGACCGCCAATGCCGCGCCCACAGCCCCACCGGCATCACCGGCAGCAGGTTGAATCCAGATATCCTTAAAGATGCCTTTCCTGAGCAGTTCTCCATTGGCCACGCAGTTCAAGGCCACACCACCGGCAAGGCAGAGATAATCAATTTTAAATTCATCATGGATAGCCTGGGCAAGCTTCAGGACTATCTCTTCGGTAACCTTCTGAATTGAAGCGGCAATATCCATTTCTTTCTGAGAAATTTCCGATTCAGCCTTACGCGGAGGGCCACCAAATAACCGGTCAAACTTCTTGTTGGTCATGGTCAACCCGGTCGCATAATTGAAAAAACTCATATCCAGACGAAAGGTGCCGTCTGGTTTTACATCTATGAGATTATCAAGAATAAGCTTTGCATATCGAGGCTCACCGTAAGGAGCAAGCCCCATAAGTTTATACTCACCGGAATTGACCTTGAACCCTGTATAATAGGTAAAGGCGGAATAAAGCAAACCAAGAGAATGAGGAAAATTAATCTCCCATTGCGGTTCCAGGCAGTTGCCACGCCCTGTCCACACAGATGTAGTGGCCCATTCACCAACCCCGTCCATACAAAGCACGGCAGCCTCCTCGAAGGGGCTGGGATAGAAGGCCGAGGCGGCATGAGCAAGATGATGTTCTGTAAAAAGTAAGGGCTGGATCTCTTTGGTCTTCACCCCGGCCATCCTGGCCAGTTCTTTTTTAAGCAGGGTCTTCAGATACAATTTTTCCTTGAGCCAGACCGGCATGGACATAAGAAAGGAGCCAAAGCCCTTTGGCGCATAGGAGACATACGTTTCAAGAAGACGTTCAAATTTCAATAAAGGCTTGTCATAAAAGACGATATGATCAATATCGGTCAATGAAAGTGCATTTTTCTCGAGACAAAAACGGATGGCATTTTCTGGAAACGCAGGATCATGTTTTTTCCGGGTAAAACGTTCTTCCTGAGCCGCGCTCACTATTTCCCCGTCACGGATCAAGGCGGCAGCAGAGTCGTGGTAATAGGCTGATATTCCAATAATATTCATATTATTACATGTCGGTCCGATAATGGTAGACTCTTGCAATCAATCGATGACCACAAAATCAAAACATTACTATTTTATGGTAATACCAGAATACCCGTAAGGGCACTCATTCCCGTAATAGTGGCGGTTAAGGTCAGAAAAGCATCTTTCCTTTCATTTTTTAACAAAATATTTTACACTATACTAAGAAAATTACCTACGCAAGAGATTTCCCTCCCCTTGGCAGTGAATTCAATTCATACTGTTTCAGCCCCAAACAGGCCTGTCTCTTCCATAAAGCAACCACATCAGTCTGGAGTTCCAGACAACAATGGTCTGATTCTTTTTCAGCAAAAAAATAGCGTGAGACCAGAATGATACGAAGAACAGACTGGGTGGACTACGGAAAAGGTATTGGGATCATCCTGGTCGTATATGGCCATTTGTTGAGCAGTGGGTATCACGCGCATCTCACTATCCAGGAACATTTTTTTGCTCTTTCAGACAGTATAGTTTACAGCTTCCATATGCCCTTTTTCTTTTTCTTGACCGGCCTGTTTGTTGAACAGAGTTTCCATAAGCGTGGTGCTCGCAGTTTTCTGATAAACAAGATTAAATACATCGCTTACCCATACCTGATTTGGTCTCTACTGCAAACCAGTATTGAATTATTTCTCGCAAATCACACCTACCGAGGCATCACTCTAGAAGACATCCTGGCCATCCCCTATCGACCATGGTCACAATTCTGGTTTTTATACGCGCTCATCTGCATGTATGTTGCCTACAGTATGTTTACCATGCTCGGCAAATTTTCCACTGCCGTCATGACCCTCAGTGCCATCATCCTCTTTTTCTATCCAATCAATACCGAGGTCGCGGCGCTTCATGATTTTTCTGTGGAGTTCCTCTTCTTTGTATCTGGTATTTTAGCCAAACGATATCTTACCGATCCCAAAAAACACTCTATCCCGACAGAGATAACTTGCGCATTCTTTATCTTTCTCCTGGGCTCCGGCTATTTTATTTTTACAAACCAGATCGATCCAACCCGATTAACCAATGGCTCTCATCCTTTTTATTTTCTTTATCTCTCCACTCTTGGCATAACATCCGGTATCGGCTTGTCTCAATATCTTGCGAGAAAAAACTGTTGCCGATACATCAAAGTTCTGGGGATTCACTCCCTGCAGATTTATCTTGTTCATATGTTAGCGGGAGTAGGTGCAAGAATAATTCTGTTAAAGCTCTTTCATCTGCAAAATCCAGCCCTGCATATATGTATTGGCGTCATTGTTGGCTTATGGGCACCGATTATACTCTACAGGATATCTCTAACAATCCACTTCCCGTACCTGTTTCATTTGAAAGAAGACCGACCAACGGCCAACAGAGGGTATCAAACCTTAGAATAATATCTTTCTCTTAAACGCCGGCATACCATTTCAAAAAATCATCGGCAGAAAGCCCTGTTACATCCAAAATACCCAGGTTATAATAAGGGTCACCCTTCACTAAAAGTTTCTGCCAACGCGCCTGAAACACTCTGCGCTCGTGATCCCACTCTTTGTTGTTCCCCCTGCCGGCAATAATTTCTTCCTGCTCCGATCTCTCGGCAATATCATACGGTAAATACACATTTTTATATCCATGCTCACGCAACCGCAGGCAAAAATCAAGACCCCAGAACAGAACAGGCAAGCTGGTCTCATCAAAGCCGCCACATACTTCAAACAGTTCCTTTGCAACCAGACACATCCCCCAGGGAACTGCCAGTACATTTTGCGGACAATGGAGGCCATTCATATGGCTTGAACATTCCTGCACAAAATGGAGATAATACAAGGGTGATTCATCTGTAACATCAGGAAGGATTTCAATTTCTTCTTTTTCACCCTGCACATTCTTCACACGCGCAGCAACTGCACCGGTTCCTTTCTCCAGCGCTTGAGCGAGAAGAGTTTCAAGCCAATCTGCGGAACGAACCGTTACCGCATTATCGATAAAACCAAGATACTCTCCCCGGCTCTGCCCGGCAGCCAGATTATACAATGCTGCACGGCCCAGCCCCTCTTGGACATGCAGACAAAAGATATTATCGCCAACTCCTGTCACGTCCTGACAATAAATGCCTTCCCTGTCTGCCGTGTCATTTATCATCAAGAGAACCTCGAACCGGTCATAAGCGGTAACAGCGACCAGTGAACGAAGCCAATCTACGGCGCCCGCAGGATCAGCATAATAGACCAGGATGGAGACAACTGGCCGGACTCGCAACTTCCGCTGCACCCGATAATAAAACTTCCAGTCAGTCGCCTGGACCTCCGCCTCAATTCCTCTTCTTTTCATGGCAGCAACCAGAGCATTCCGACCTGCCGCATCGGCATAGGCCTTCTGCCCGTGATTGATGCTGGTTGAGGTCACCGACGCCCGCCAATGATACAATACCTGCGGGATATGGACGATCCGCCGCGCCTGTTCACTCAGTTTCAGAACCAGGTCATAATCCTGGGCCCCGTCATATTCGGGATCAAGCCCGCCCACTGCATCAAACAGTATTTTAGAACTCACCACCAGATGGGTGATATAGTTGTGACACAATAAAAGTTCAGTGTTAAATCCGGGCTTATAAAAAACACTGAACCTGCTGCCATCGGCCCCGATCAGGTCCTCATCGGTATAGAGTAGATCAGCCCCGGTCTCGCCGACAACCTTGACCACCTGATAGAGGCAGTCCACAGTCAGTTCATCATCATTGTCGAGGAAGGCAATATACTCTCCGGTGGCAAGGGTGGCAGCCGCATTGGTGGCCCCGGATATTCCCTGATTCGTCTCCAGAAAAGTCACTTTAATCCGCGAATCTCTCTGGGCCCATTGTTCAAGGAGCTGCCTGATATGCGGCTGGCTGCTGCAATCATCGGCAAGACAGAGTTCCCAATGGGGATAAGCCTGATACAATACGGAACGGATGCAATTATTGAGATAATGCTCCTCCACATTGTACACAGGCACAACGATGGAAATCAGGGGTTTTCGGGGTAGTTCCTGGACCCGCGCATCAGGATAGCGCTGTTCATGGATTCCGTTTTCCAGATAATGTTGCAAAGGGGAGACACCAGTACCAACACTGTCAGGGTAAACACGACGATAAAATCCAGGATCGAACCACCTGCTGGGACGCCTGTCTTCAGCCAAACCGACGGTGAGATAATGAGTGAAGAGATCCTTCGCATGTTCAACATCCGGATTATGTTCCCGGTAGTAGTGAGGGTCAAAGAGAGGAAGAGGACTTTTCCCTTCCGCTGCCCCAAACGCCAGATAATGGACCACCAAATCGACAGCCAGAGTCCGCAGTACCGGTGTCCTGTCCAGATACCAGGCCACATCAAAAAAAGGGCTGGGGCAGCGGTGTTCCAGGGCGCCGATTGTCACATAATGATCAAGGGGGTGCATCCCGCTTTGGGCAACGTCTGAATAGGTACGTCGATAATAATCCGGATCGAAATAAGGCGAGGGCTTCCTGCCATCACGATGGCCCTGACGCAGATAGTGGGCAAGAGGATTGCCGACGGCTTCACTAATGTGTGGGGCCTGTCGCAGATAGTAGTCAGGAAAAAACTGAAACGACGGCATATAGCCCTGGCGCCACCCCACTCTGAGATAATGGTCGAGTGGTTCCACATTGCCTGCAGCAATCTCGGGATATTTACGGAGATAAAAGAGCGGGTCAAAAAAAGGATTAGGTTTGCGACCTTCACGCCAGCCGGTACGCAGATAATGAACCAGAGGGAAAAGAGTCCATTTAGCGAGATCAGGATTCATCAGAAGATAATAATCTCCATCAAAAAGCCCTGACCTTTTAATTTCCCTGTATCTGGGATCAGTCAGAAAAAACCAGGATGAGATCAATTTCTGTTTTAAATAATCTAACATCTCAATTAGTTGGATAGACAATCTGGAGGTATCAACCATTTAAGTTTTATTACCAAGATCAAAGCTCGTGGCCCTCAAATCTTGAAAAGTCTTAATGTGACAAATTACATTACGATGGAAAGAAGCTCAGACAAACAAGATAGGGGATTTCAGGAAAGAAGAGAACAAAATAATTCGCTGTTAATCAGTGTCAACAGCGAATTATTTTGGTGAGACAGTATCAGCTGTTGTATCAGCAAACGACATAAAGTAATTGTTGTCAGATAATAAGAACCGTAGCCCTAAAGCTGCATTCAAAAAACCGACTTTTACAAACAGGAAAAAATCGATATCACAAAGCCCCAAGACAGTGGGACATAAACAAAAAGATTGCCAAAAGAGAGACCTTACGTCCTCACCTTGTCACAGATATCAATTTCCGGTGCGCACGAGACGAGCAGACAACCCAGGGGTATCCTTAGGGCCGGAGCTGGCATTACCTCTGTAGAAAGAGACACCCCTTCCCCTGTTTGGATCATCAGCACTCGTCGATGAAGTCCAATAATGTGAACGTACTGTACTGGTTAAAGGCACATCTGGAAAGGCCGCCGTAACAATAGTTGGCCGTGTAAAGGTTGGACCAGAGGGCTCACTACAACCGACACCATCCAGAGTCATCCCGATAGTAATTGGAATGCCGCTGGAGCAATAAACCAACGACCGCAGTTCCGTGATGGTCGGCAAACGGAAGCCACCGGCTTTGGTAAGCCCTTGAGCCCCAAACCAATTATAGCCTATGACAGAGCCATCACAATGTTTGGTCTCTGCATTCCATGTCTGCCCGACACTACAACGCTGCCACTCCAGACCGGTGACAGTATCTTTCACAACATCGCAGTTATTGACAAGATAACGATCTGCAATGAGCTCATTATTCCCACATGTGTTGTGCCCACTTGTTATAGCCGGTAAAAACATAGTCCAAGGGGAATCAGCCCCCGCATAACATGTGATTTGAGAAAACAAAGAAAAAACAAAGAAAACTGGCAAAAAGAAGACTGATTGTATAATACGCATTTTTCCCTCTCTTAATGAATGATTTTTTATAAAAAACTGACAACAGAATTGTAAAACAATTAGCAAATTTCTCACACATTGTCATCAGTTAAATCACCTCCGGCAAACCAAGCCTGATCTTTATTTTCCACCTGATTCCCCATTATGTGTTGGACTGTTTTTTGGAATTCCGGCGCATCTTATGGATTGATCTACGCGGCACGTTTGCTATGTCGTAACCCAAGAAAGCTAACATCAGTTGAGTCCCCATTAAAATGGGCAGTGCTGCCAGCATTACCGTGCCGGCAGGTGTGGCAACTCCTGCCTGTAACGAACTAATCCAATGATAAACGCCGAATATGCAGCCAGAAATGAACAGTAACAGACCTAAGGGCAGTTCGATGGATGCGATCGACATGTCTCGCAGAAAATAGTTATAAAAAATTCTTTTGGAAAAATTGCGAATATGTTTAGCAAGGAATTCTCCAACAATTTCCGATATTTTCAAGTTACTTACTTCATCGCCATATTTAGCGTCCATAGGCACATCAACCACAACCGCACGTAACGTATTGAGTCTGAACAACATGTCAGTTTCAAAGAAATAACGGCGACTGATTTTTCCAAAAGGCAAATGCCGCGCCACCTCGGCATGGATTGCAGTATATCCATTGGTAGGGTCAAACAAATCCCAGTACCCGGATGAAATCTTGGTCATAAACGACAGCACCGCATTACCAAAGAGGCGGGCTTTGGGCATGGCTCGTATTTCCTCAAGGTCAAAGAAGCGGTTGCCTTTAGTGTAATCTGCTTCATCTGCAATGATAGGGGCAATAAAAGCGGGTATCAAACTTGGATCCATCTGCCCATCGCCATCAACTTTGACAATCACATCAGCCCCGTCAGCAATCGCGGCGTTATAGCCCAAAATCACTGCACCACCCACCCCCTGATTAACTAAGTTATAAATCACCCGTACTCTAGGGTCAACGCAGCCGTTCTCAACTAAAAAGCCACCCTTCTCAGGGCAGCAATCGTCAACAACGAAAATAGTATCGACCTCGCTCCCAATCTTCTGAATCACCCCTAAGATATGTGCCGAAACTTTATAGCAGGGGATAACGACAGCAACCCGCAAGGACATGGCCACACAGTGATTATTTTCCATCAATCACCCCAAAAAAAGAATTTGCAACACAATAGCGAGTGCAAATGGCACACCGAACAATGCGACCCTACGCATCCTGCCGACGGCTTGCCATGCGCCATACATGATGGCGGATGCTGGTATCACAAGAAGCATCACCAACGGTAGTCCGTATCGTTGAGTCACTAAAAAAGGGACGCTGAATATAATTAAGTAACATACTGATGCAGTAGTTATTAAGCTAAATGATTCTTGCCCACGAGCTGCCACAAGGCCAATTATTCCATACACCGCAATAGTTGAAGCCAAAATGATTTGAAATACCATATTAGCAGCGGATACAGCATTTCGACCAGAGGCACAATACCAGTCGGTAATATTTTTATGGGGATAAAACCATGCCAAATTACTCCCCACCACTAAGCGGCCAACCTTTTTTACACTCCACCAAGCATAGCCCAGTGGGTTTTCCCGAATATTCTTCTTTGCCGCCTCCATCAATAGCATGTCGCCTTGTATACTGAGATGAGAAGCTCCATGCGTAATCACTTGAGTATCATAAGTTCGTCCCCGATACGGTGGCTCATCTCCCTCTGTGTCTGCTCTTGACCCAAGCCATAATGCCGCCCCAGATCCAGTGGCAACCATAAAGCGATCAAAGAACGCATAGTTTTTGGTTGCTACGATACCAACAATCAATACTGGTATGAGGAGCGGCAAGGCCGAACGCTTTAGCCATGGATATGCGGGTTTACCCACCTGCCAGCTGCTATACGCTTCCCGAAACCCAATAGAAGCCAATAAAAAAACTGGTAACAACATTGCTATGGATCGCGTCAATGTCGCTATCGTCAGAAAGAATGCAGAAGCAATGACATATCTATAAAAACGATGGCGCGGCAGATTCACTGTTTCAAGAGTAAGTACCAGATAGTAAATTCCCGCAATAAAAAGATACAGAAATAGAGGCTCTGTCAACAACGTTGCGGAATATTGAATAAGCTGTCCATGCACAGCACAGATTCCAGCTGCCAATAACCCGACAGGTTTACTAAATTTTCTCTTGCCAAGTTTGTAAATAAACACAATGTTTAAAATAGAAAGGAGCAAATTTACAGCGCGAATAACATTGACTGAGTGGATAACTGTGTATATCAACGCGATGTATATCGGATTCCCTGGTACAGTCATCACAGACTGTTCGGCAAGGAAGTATTCTCGCAACCCATGAGTCATAATGTACTGGGCCATAGAAAAGTATGTCCCTTCGTCAGGCCACATCGTCTGCAGCAGGTTTGGTTCAGAAGGTAACCCGCTCTGCCACCAATAAATAATTCGAAGCAATGCTGCAATTGTCACAATAATGAACAACGGGGTGTGCTCACTAGCTAAAACAGTTTTGAACCCACCAAAATGCCGCATAACCACTAAGAACAAAAATGCTGTAGTTCCTCCAAGCATAGTGCAGAAAATGGTGGCAATTAGTTGCCAATGCTTGAGATATTCCACGTCCGTAATAACTAAACGGGGATCGTTGCCGGTCGCTTGCCCAGATAGCATTTCACCCTCAGTGGATATCACTTCAATTTCATGCACGGGAACTAAATATTTTAATTCACCGTGCCCATGCCACTGACGATGCCAAAAAAGGTAATCGATTTGAAAACCAATAATTTCAAATTGACCTCGCGTTTCTAATGGATCAATCCTAAATGCACAAAATCCGTTAGCTGCTCGTATGGATATCGCATAATGTGAGAATTCAGGGGATACAGAGAGAGGAATTCGTTTGCTTTGCGCTTCATTAAACCCCGCACCCGTATCAAAGTAATACTGTAGAAAGCCCTTTTGTTTCGTTCGCATCTGGACATCGACATGTACAGGCACGAATTGAATAGCCACTACCCCTACAATGGCTCCAATAAGAAAAGCTATAGCGGATTTGACGGAAAATCTGATAGGGGAAATAGTTGAGATCAAGATATTGACCTTACGCGTAGTGAGTTCACGATCCCTTTCTAAGGACAATAATCATCTCATCATCCTTAGAAAGAAAGTATTCAATAATCAATGGCAATCCCTGCTCATCAGCACAATACCCTAACATCTCATACACATCGCTTGGCTCCCAAACATGGTAATGGATGCTGTAATTTTTGTTCATTAACTCATGAGCACGACGTTCAATTTTCTCCGTTGTCTCATAGACTCTCCCGAAATGTGGTTCAACAAACTCTGGCCATTCACGGAAATGCTCAAAACGACTTGTGACTGGCCTCTCTAAATGATCGCGAATCAAATGAGTTAAAGTCGTTCTTTGACGATTTACATCAAAGCTGAAACGCTTGTCTGGCAATGCCAAGAATGCCACACCGCCAGTTCGCAGCACCCGAAAGAAGGCTTTTAAAGTTGCAATTGGGTCTTCACAATGTTCCAAAAAGTGATTGGCAATAACAAAGTCTTGACTGTTGTTAGTGAACGTTAATAACGTTTCCCCGTTATCCACAAAATCAACACTTACGAGGTTATATTGTCGCATTTCCGGATATTGATCGTATAAATCCGCTTTATCCATACGATCAACATACCTAACTTTTGCACCACTTGGAACTGGCAATGGGTTGTGAAGTGCCCCCACCTCTATACCGATACCCGTTACAAATGCTGAAGCAATTGTATTGCGTGCCACATCTACAGTGGATTGCACATTTTCTCCAGAAATAGTCATTTAAGTATTTTCAATCTTTGCATTCTCAGATAGCAAAGACGTTAATAGGTTGGTTCTATGTCCAGCCACACTTTTATAATCGTATTTCTCAAAGATATCCTTTTGAGCTGTAAGTTGAATTTGGTTACGAAGAGCTGAATCAGTAATCAATATTTTGAGTACTTCGTACCATGACTCTTCCGTATTCTTTACTCTAAACCCATTTTCTCCATTGCGAATCAGCAGGTAACCATTTAAATCAGAAGCGACTGTAGCCAAACCAAGCGCGCTGTAATCCAAAAATTTAATCGCACTTTTACAACGATTAAATTCATTATCAACCAATGGAGCAATTCCGATATCGAAAGTCGGTTCATTACATATCCAATTAACAAAGGCTGGATATGATATACCTATTGCTTGTGGAGGTGTTATGGTTTCATACCATTTCTCGCTGCTAATATCTGGAGAGATGCCAATCAAGTTAATCTCAATACGCTCCAAAAACTCATCTTTCAATCTTTTTAGTACTTTTTTTACAAGTTCAAAATCGGCACGATGTGTTTGCGTCCCCATATACAACAGACGTACAGAATCCATCCATTCATGTTTTACCACCGACATTTTGGGCTTTATCCACAATTTGTCGTCTATATAGTTTGGAACGACATGAGTACGCGGATTTACCTGGCAGACGTGATGCCGCAAAGCCTCAGTCGAAACCCATACTTCGTCGGCTTCAAGCAACCAACGAAAAACTGCAGCTGACTTCGGTGCATAAATTTCGTATTCAGGATGATCCTCGGGTAGTGTCAATAACAAATCATCAAGGTCGTACACAATTCGAATATTATTTTCCCGACAATGAGCAGATATTGTGTCAATAACAGTGATCGACGTGACTGCCGTCCTTTGGCAAATCAACACATCAGCCACGTAGCCTATCACCTGTTCAGGTGTTACCCAGCGCAGATCAAACTTCTCTCCACGCTCTCGAATCAATGGCAGAATTAAACGGATATAAGCACAGGGACCTGGCTGGGGACCAATATTTTCAATCAAGACTAAAGCCGTTATCTTGCCGGCAGTTCGAATATCGACAATTCCTTTAACCCCAATATTATTGCCAACAGATAGATATCCGTTTTCATAGAACCCACTGTCTTCTATAGCAAACGATTTTGCTAATCCATTTTTCTGGGTGGTGATTGGTGCCGTACGCGTATAAAAATTTGTAATCCGTACCTCACACAACCTATCAACAAGTTGGGTAGCTGAAATATTCCAATCAATTAACCATGTCCATGGACGGAATGCCAATCTCTCAGGGAACGCACCTAAATTGAGCGCCATGATGGGGCGTTTACTCTTCATGGCGGTAGTCAATGTGTAGCTGTAGGTTTCTGGGCAAACTGATGAAAACAATATCAAGTGTGGATTAAATGCATGTATTTTGTCTACCAGTTCAGCATCGACGTAATGCCCTGTTTGTGAAAATAACGTACTGGAGACAGAGGGCAGGTCGCTTTCCGCATACCCAATTAGTTGGAATTGAAGAGGGGCTTCATTTTTTTCCGCCACTAATAATGTTTCAGCAATTAATTCGATACCTTTATGCCTCGCAAGAACACCGAGAATTGCAACTCGTAATGGTTCTTTTTTGTTAAGTACTGATATGTCAATATCGAAACAAACATCACTCAAAGCTTTTTCGTGTGCCACTACTCGATAAACGGAATTAGGAAAATATCGCTGGCAACGCGTTGCAACATCATGGCTCGGACATATAACGACGGAAGCATCATTAAAAAGCCACGCATGACTTTCACGCCACCAAAGAATGTCTCCTGCACCTAAAGGATAATCAACGGAGAGGCAGTGATTACATTTGCTTAGCTCGGGTTCACCGCAATATCTTTCCCCAATAGGCATCAGGTTAATGCGCGGACAAATCAAGAAGTAATCATGAACCGTCAAGTAGAACGGAACCCCCATCTTTTCAACTAAAGAGTGAAGATCAAATGGGTATCCCAATACATGATGAATGTGTACCAGCTTCACGCTAAACGAGTGAAGTAACGACACCAGAAATTCTACATTCGAAGTAGGCAAATGAATATCCAGTGCATCTAATGGATCTGCTGAACGAATTTGCAATGCTGCTTTCCCAGCCTCCACAAACGGAGGTGTCATAATCAGCAATTTTGCTTTACCATAATGTGTGTGGCACAACTCTTCAACATGCTTTTCAGTGCCACCGCCATGAGAATGCAGGATATGCAGTACAACTGGAACTTCGCTTTGCTTAAATCGTGCGGCTGTAGCTGCAACTCTTAACGGATACGCCTGATTCAAGCCGATATGTTCTGATACAGCAGCTTCATAGTTTGGATATAGCTTTCGTATAATACTTGATGCTGCTTCTTTTCTTGGATTGCTTTCACCTGTAAAACTAACTTCACCCTCATGAAAAACAAAAGTGTCCGCCGCCAGCAAATGTTTCCATCCTCTAACAGCGGCTCTCAGACAGAAATCGTTTTCCTCTCCATAACCTTTCCCAAAAGTCTCAACGTCAAACAAACCAACTTCGTTTAAACAATCCCTCCTAATATACATGCAGAAACCAACTGCTGTCGGAATCTCAATATTCCGCCCCTTGTTGGCACTAGCAAATGCTGCATCCAGACTTTTTGTCGTTTCGCCAACCGGTAAATTTTTCAGGCCCTCTATAGTCGGGTAACTACAAATCGTGGCATTATTAGAAAATGGTGTCACGGTGCCGACCTGTGAACCTGAATATGCATGTATTTTTAATTTATCAAGCCAATCGTTGGCAACCTCTGTATCACTATTTAGCAGTACAACATCATTCGAATCAGACCACATCATCCCTCGATTCACCGTTGCGGTAAATCCTAGGTTGTCGGCATTTTCGACAACAATTATCTGGTGAGAAGAAAACAAACTACGAAGATATTCAGTTACTTCAACCTCAGGACTCGCATCGTTAATCACGATCAAACGAAATGGTGTCGTCGTTGTTAAATCAAGCACGCTATTAATACAGCGCCGCGTTTGTTCTAAACCACGATAGACAGGAATAATGACATCAACCACACTCTGAGGAACTACCCACTGCTCTGATTTGGCGGCAGCAATTGCTGGCAGCATCAGGGTCCAATCTACACATTCAGGCACAAAGGTTGAAGGGAAGGAATCGGGCGTTTGCGGATGTCCTTGTGCCTTACCAAAAAACATCTTTGTAAAAAAGGGTTTAACTGCCCTCAATGGACGAGTAAGACGCCAAGAGATTGAAGAAAAAAATTGGCTGATGAGATTGTCACGCTCAGCCACGGCTTGGTTGAGATTGGAGATCTGTTCATCACGCTCGATAACGACCTGGTTGAGGCTGGCGATATACTCATTACGTTCGGTGAGGACTTGGTTAAGGCTGGCGATATACTCATCACGTCCAAGAACAGTCTGGTGGTATGCACCGATCTTCTCGTCTCGCTCGGCTATGGCAGCAGCCTTCTGCGAGTAAAGCCTGTCAGCCAGCGTTAGCAGAGAGTTGAAACGCTCAAATTCGCTTACCCATTGATTAATCTGGCCCTGCAGTACCGGATCGTCAATCGAAATTTTATCTACTGCCACATCCTTCAACACAGTATAGATATCACGCGCAAGCGGAGGACAACTATCTTGCAATAACAAATCATTCAAATTGTAAACCGTATGCCGCAGTTTTTGATCAAGAAATTCCGATTGATAGCTTTGTAACTTTGTTGGGTCAATTACCAAATCAAGACCTTTTGCAACTCGACTCAATTCGCGTTCAGGTAATTGCATCAGGCAATCATAATCGACGAGTACACGTTTATCACCAGCAGTGTCCGAGATACTTGTAATCACATGCCCCAACCACAGCAGATAGCTTTTTTCCGCATCAAAACCATTGCGTTTAGCCAAAGATTTAGCCACGCTGAGTGGATGGCGAATTACCACCACATAACTCACATCAAATTGACAGTGACGAAACACCTCTTTCCAGAAAGGCAGTAGTTTTGCAACACGCGGGTCTTTAAAACCAAAATTGGGAACATTACCAACTTTCTGGCGAAGCAATTCAACCGCACGGAGGAAATAACCCTTCTGGCGTAAAACTTCCACATCGCCAACGTCAATCGGCGCAAGATGGTGCCAATTGACGTTGAGCGCATCCAACATCTCTTCATCAAGTGCATTGAGGTCTAAGTCCTCCCAGAAACCCTTGGCATTGACGTCCTTCATTGTAGGCAGTAACCGATCTCCAAGCTGCACACCCATGACTTCAAGTGCACGAGTGATAACACTCGTACCGCTACGATGCATGCCCAATACAACAATCAACTTATTGTTCTTAATTTCTATCATTGCTGTTCTCTTCAACCCCGATCTTGTTGGAGCTCAATCTCTGGATAGCAATTAAAATCAACGATGCCAGTCGCCAAGCTTTCTGTATCATGATGTACCCTGAACATGGCGATATCCATCAAGCGATGGAGGTAAATTTCGCTGCCATCCACGTCCCCAACCACACCCGCATTCAGAAAATACACACCCGAATTTAATGAGCAACAAAATCGAAATTCAACCCGATAGATAGCTCCTGCTATCACATAGGCCAAGCTGTTTCTGGCTGCACTAGCTGATACACCGCCGCCCAACTCCACTCCAGAAGTGGTCTTGATCAACATGCCAAAACGCACGTTGCTGGTACTCTTGGTGAACCGTACGGTGTATACGTAACGATAGATTTTGCTACGCACTAGATTGTTGACTTGTTCACCCGCTAATGTCAGAAGAGATGGGGCTTCAATATAGGCGCCGTGTGATTCGTACTCGATGGTACTGCTTGGCTTGAGATAAGGATCAAAAAAATCTTGCGGTTCCTGCGCATGCTTAGTTGATGTGTGATCTTCGTACGATGTGCCTTCAACGACACTAGTAGTAGTCACAATCGGTTCATCCGCTCGGCGAATTTGCTCACGAATAACGTCACGTTTATCCGCAGGGGCATAGAGTAACTTTTGATAACGTCCCACAATTAGTTTAGGCACGCCAACCGCTAATTTTTCACCCACATCTAACAACACAGCCCGATCACATAGCTCAACAATCGCGCCGCCTGAGTGAGACACAAACAGGATGGTCGCACCGCTGGCACGGATGGCTTCAATACGGGAAAAGCATTTACGCTGGAATAGTTCGTCCCCCACAGAAAGTGCTTCATCGACGATCAGAATTTCAGGATTGACATTAATAGCCACCGCAAACGCCAACCGCACCATCATCCCGCTGGAATAGGTTTTTACGGGCTGATCAATAAAGTCGCCAATATCGGCGAAGTCAACGATATAATCAAAGCGTGCATCGATTTCTTCATTGCTCAGACCCAGCACTGCGGCGTTCATGTACACGTTCTCGCGTCCGGTAAATTCAGGGTTGAAGCCAGAGCCAAGTTCCAGCAAAGCAGCAATTCGACCATGGGTTTGAATGGTCCCGCCAGTGGGGTTAAGCGTGCCGCAGATCATTTGTAGCAGAGTGGATTTACCGCTTCCATTGCGACCGATGATGCCGACGGTTTCGCCCTTTTTGATCTCGAAGGAAACGTCTTTGAGTGCCCAGAATTCGCGGAAATATTGTTTAGGTGATTCGCCAAACATCCGCTTTAAACGCGGCAAGACAAATTGTTTAAGCCTGTCACGCGGGGTATCATAAATCTGGTAGCATTTGCTGATGTTTTGAACGCAAATAGCGATTTCAGAGGACATCAGCAAATCCCTTTCTGGTCTTCTGGAACCAAGCATAGCCTGTCCAGGCCACGACGGTGGCTACCAAAGTGTAACCGCCCAAACCCATCCAATTCGGCAAATGCCCCCAGATCAGCACTTCTCGTGCTTGCTCGATAATGAAGGTAAGCGGGTTAGCCATGATGAAGGGACGGAATTTTTCTGGCACTGCAGTCACAGGGTAAAAGACAGGGGAAAGGAACATCAACACGGTGGTAATAATGCTGATGGTTTGCCCGACGTCGCGCAGAAATACACCTAAGGATGCGAGCATCCAGGAAAGGCCAAGGGTGATAATGACTAACGGCAGTAGCACAAGCGGGATGAAAACTAACGTCCAGTGCAAGTAGCCATTAAAGAGTACAAAAGCGGCCAGCAACACGCCAAGACTGACGAGGCTATGGAACAAGGTAGCACCCATGGCAATGACTGGCAGTATTTCAATCGGGAACACAACTTTCTTGACGTAATTAACATTGGAAAGAATCAACCCGGGGGCACGGTTGAGTACCTCGCTAAACAGGTTCAGCACGATCAGGCCAACAAAAAGAAGCACGGAAAATTGTGTTTTGCTCTGGTCACCACCAATCCCACCCCAGCGAGATTTAAAAATCTCGGAGAAGACGAAGGTATACACAACCAGCATGAACACTGGGTAAAAGAAAGACCAAGCTAGTCCCATGGCTGAACCTTTATAGCGGCCCACCACTTCACGCTTGGTCATTTGCACGATGAGCTCGCGGTTACGCCAGAGACTTTTGCCCAGTGCCACAAGGGACGTCGGCTGTAGGGCGTGGGGGTTGACACCAGCCTGGGAGTGAGGAGCAGGAAGTGAGGAGGATAGATTCATGCGAAATGCTCTGCTTCGATAAATATAGTGGCATCCGAAATTGGAAAGAAATTGTCAACTTTTTGCATGAATTTACTCCACGCCGATTCTTTAAAAAAGGTAGTTTTTTTTCATAATTATTAAGCATAAACAATTAGTTCACAACATTCTTCTCTCTCGTAAAAGCCCGGAGGCACAAAAAAATATTTTTTCAAGACCTTTGACATACTGGTAAGCCCGAATTTCATCAAACCATCGCCGAAATTCAACAGGTATCCGAGCTTGCACCCCGTCAGCCTTCTATCCTGCAACTCTCTGACCAAAACAATCTCATAAACCGTCTCAAGAAGCCCAACACCAATCTCCCGATGAACGCAGTGGAACTCGTTCACGATTATTCCTATCTCATTTTTTGTTATCCTTTACGTCTTTGCACGAGATCAGTCTTTCATCCCAAAAAGTGAACATACTGAATAGTTATCAAATTCGAACATATATACCAGTTTCAGGAAAAAGGCAATCTCATCCTATTTCAACCCAGTTACGCTTTTTCTCCGAACAACACTATCTTTTCAAGCAAGAATATCCTTTTTTTCTCAGGCAGAGTAGTGTAAAAATTTACATTAATTTTCCAAATTGGATATCAAACCTCTAATCAGGTATCGTACAATCAAATGTTACACTTACAATTTGAATCTGCAAAAAATAAATTTTTACCCCTCCAAATGCTGGCCTTAGCCACCTGTGTTGTATTCACGAGTTTCATGTGGCAGGGCAACAAGGGCTTCAGTCTGTGGGATGAGGGCTTTCTTTGGTATGGCGCTCAGCGTGTGATGCTCGGTGAGGTGCCTATTCGTGATTTCATGGCCTACGATCCTGGCCGTTATTGGTGGTCGGCTGCGTTCATGAGCTTGTGTAGCAATAATGGCATTATGACCCTGCGGGGTGCTGTGGCAATATTTCAGGCGGCAGGGCTATTTGTTGGACTATTGTTGATCGCTCGTTCCGTAAAAAAACAAAATTTCCCTTATTTGCTCCTGTCGGCTATCATCTTGGTGGTGTGGATGTTTCCGCGCCACAAACTGTTTGATATCTCGCTGTCTATTTTTTTAATCGGCTTATTGGCTTTCCTAGTCCAAAACCCGACACGAAGACGTTACTTTTTTGCCGGGCTGTGCGTAGGTCTGGTAGCTATTTTTGGGCGTAACCATGGCATGTATGGCGTTGCTGGCAGTATTGGGGTCATGTCCTGGCTAAACATCAAGAGAGTAGAAGGTCCCGGTTTAATAGAGGGATTTTCACTTTGGTCAGCCGGGGTCATAGCTGGCTTTATGCCCATATTTTTCATGGCGCTGTTGGTACCAGGCTTTGCCGTCGCATTCTGGGAAAGCATCCGCTTTCTATTTGAAGTTAAAACCACAAACCTTCCTCTTCCAATTCCCTGGCCTTGGCGAGTGAACTTTGCCTCAGTGCCGCTTGACGAAGCGATTCGCGGAGTGTTAGTCGGACTACTTTTTATTGACACCGTCGTTTTTGGAGTTCTGACCATCCTCTGGGTTGTCTGGCAAAAATTTCAGAATAAGCAAGTTTTACCTGCACTGGTCGCAACGTCATTTTTGGCACTTCCCTATGCGCACTATGCGTATTCCCGGGCGGATATCGCTCACCTTGCTCAGGGCATTTTCCCGCTGCTGGTCGGCTGCCTTGTTCTCCTAGCCATGCAGCCTGCCAAGATTAAGTGGCCTCTGGCACTCATGTTATGCACAGCAAGCCTTTGGGTCTCGCACATATTTCATCCGGGTTGGCAATGTCACATTAACAAGCGATGTGTGAATGTCGAAATTTCCGGCAGTAATCTCCAAGTTGATCCAGGCACCTCACGTGACATTGGACTACTTCGTAAGCTAGCTGAACAATATGCCCCTGATGGCCAAAGTTTTGTCGCTTGGCCGGGCGCCTATGCCCTGCTCGAACGTAAATCTCCGATATGGGAAATTTATGTGCTATTCCCTCGCTCTCAAGCCTTCGAAAAAGCTGAGATAGAACGAATAAAAACGGCAAGGCCTGGTTTTGTGTTGGTCGATCTACCGCTAGATGGGCATGATGAATTGCGCTTCCAAAATACACATCCGCTAATTCATCAATATATTCTGGACAACTTCGAGCCACTTCCAATTTCGTCTAACCCAGCCTACCAAATTTATAAGGCAAAAGGGGGTGCGTAATGAAGAAAGTCGCCATCCTCCAATCCAACTACATCCCATGGAAGGGGTACTTCGACATGATTGCCGCCGTGGATGAGTTCATCCTCTACGACGACATGCAGTACACGCGACGTGACTGGCGTAACCGCAATCAAATCAAGACGCCGCAGGGAGTGCAATGGCTAACGGTTCCGGTACAAGTGAAGGGAAAGTATCATCAAAAAATTCGGGAAACCGAGATCGACGGCTCAAGGTGGGCAACAGCGCATTGGAAAGCGTTGGCCCAGAGCTATCACCGCACGCCACACTTTGACGAAATCGCAGACTGGCTCGAACCTCTGTATCTCGCTGAGTTTTACACGCATCTTTCCCAGTTAAATCGCCGTTTCATTGAAGCTGTATGCGCTTACTTGGAAATTAAGACGGTTATCAGGAACTCATGGGATTATCCCTTGCTTGACGGCAAGACAGAGCGCCTGGCTGATCTTTGTGAACAGGCAGGCGGCACGGAATACATCTCAGGCCCTGCGGCCAAGGACTACATCGAAGAGAATGTATTCACTGAGCGGGACATCAAATTGACTTGGTTCGACTATTCTGGATACCCAGAATACCCCCAACTCTGGGGTGAATTCACCCACGGGGTCACCATTCTCGATTTGCTGTTTAACTGCGGCAAAGACGCGTCTCGCCACATGAGGTATGTCCGGCCATGAGGCTTTCGATTGTTGCAACACTTTACCAATCCGTGCCCTACATCGCTGAGTTTCATCAGCGGGCTAGTACTGCTGCCAAACAACTTATGGGTGAAGATTACGAAATCGTTCTGGTGAACGACGGATCGCCCGACAACAGCCTCGACCTTGCCGTACAACTCACCCAAAGTGACAGCCATGTTATCGTAATCGATCTCTCCCGTAACTTCGGCCATCACAAGGCCATGATGACCGGGCTTGCCCATGCCAAGGGGGAACGGGCATTCCTGATCGATAGCGACTTGGAAGAAGAGCCGGAATGGTTGCTTGCCTTCACCGAGCAGATGCAAAGCGACCCGTGCGATGTGGTGTACGGAGTCCAAGAACAGCGCAAGGGCGGCTGGTTCGAACGCTGGAGCGGACAATGGTTTTATCGATTCTTCAAGGCACTTACAGGATTAGCGCTTCCAGAAAATATTGTCACCGCTCGCTTGATGTCGCGTCGTTATGTCAATGCATTATTGCGACATGAAGAACGCGAAGTCTTCATGGCTGGGCTCTGGCATATCACGGGTTTTGCTCAACGCCCGCATGTAGTAAAAAAGCACTGCACCAGCAAAACCACTTACAACTTCCGCAGAAAAATGTCTTTGCTGGTCAATTCAGTAACTTCTTTCAGTAATGCACCGCTGATCGGCATCTTCCATATTGGTGTATCGATCTCTCTATTTGCAATTTTCTATATTGCATACCTGGCCATTCAATGGATGTTCCTTGCCAAACCATTGAGCGGATGGACTTCCGTAATGGCGTCGATCTGGCTCCTTGGCGGGATGATCATCTCTTTTATCGGCGTGGTTGGCATCTACCTCTCAAAAATATTCTCTGAAACCAAGCAACGCCCCTACACCATCGTAAGAGAGATTTATGCAAAAAAACAAAACTGACTTGCTGATCGACGTTGCTGAATACTATACATCCAAATTATCCCAACATGGAGAAACACCACGCGGCGTTGATTGGAATGGAGAAGAAAGTCAAACATTACGCTTCGAGCAGCTATGCAAGATTGTCGATACCTCAAATCCTTTTTCGGTGAATGATATAGGGTGTGGCTATGGTGCGCTCTATGACTTTCTTACCCGCGAAGATAAGACCTTCTCCTATTTTGGAATTGATGTATCCAAGAGCATGATTCAAGCTGCCAAGCAGCGCTATCATAACAAAAACAAAGCGCACTTCATTCTCTCCAGCAAGCCTGAACAGGTTGCCGATTATGGCGTTGCCAGCGGCATTTTCAATGTTCGTTTAGGCCGATCCGATGACGAATGGTGGTCTTATCTCGAAGCGACCCTGGACATACTTGACCGCACCAGTCACTTCGGTTTCGCCTTCAATTGCCTGACTTCCTATTCCGATGCGGACAAGATGTGCGATTACCTTTATTACGCAGATCCTTGCGCGCTGTTTGATTTCTGTAAACGTCGCTATTCTCGTAACGTGGCTCTGCTCCACGATTACGGGCTTTATGAGTTCACAATTTTAGTGAGAAAGCATCCATGAAAAAACCTCTAGTTATCTTTGGTTCTGGCGACATAGCCCAACTTGCCCATTTCTATTTCAATACGGACTCAGAATATAAAGTAGTCGCATTTACGGTTGATGCTACCTATCTGACAGACACAACTTTCTGTGGCCTTCCAGTTATTGCTTTTGAAGAACTCTCAAAACACTACGCTCCAGGGCAATGCGATATTTTTGTTGCACTCAGCTACTCCAAGCTCAATGCAGTGCGGAAGGAAAAATATTTAGCAGCCAAGGCATTGGGTTACCGAATAGCCAGCTTCATTAGTTCCCACGCAACCGTTCTGAATGAAAATCGTATAGGAGAGAACTGTTTCATCTTTGAAGACAACACCATTCAACCGTTCGTCACCATTGGCAACAACGTCACGCTTTGGAGTGGAAATCACATTGGCCACCACTCCACCATCAAGGATCACTGCTTCATTGCCTCGCATGTGGTTGTTTCAGGAGGCGTCGAGATTGGGGAGCAATGCTTTATCGGTGTGAATGCAACATTGCGTGACCATATTAAAGTCGGTGAAAGGTGTGTGGTCGGTGCCGGGGCCTTGCTGCTTGTTGATGCTGAACCCGAAGGGGTTTATCTCGGGACGGCGACAGAACGCTCTAGGGTGCCAAGCACCAGGTTGAGAGAGATATGATCGTTAATGCGAAATGGCAGAAGCTCGGGCTCGTTTTTTGCCCATCAGGTGAGACGGCATGGATGCAATCACACGCGGCTGTACCTATCGCTGAGAGTTTAGGGGATAATTTATTCAAGATCTATTTCAGCTCACGCGACAAATTTAATAGAAGTTATACCGGTTATACGGTAATCGACATCACTCATCCGAATCAGATTCTCGAATTATCTACTAACCCAGTTCTTGCCCCAGGTGAGCTTGGTGAGTTTGATGATAGTGGGGCTATGGCAACGTGGTTTACCTTCCATCAGGGTGTAAAGTTTCTTTATTATATTGGGTGGAATCTGGGGGTAACTGTCCCTTTTCGTAATTCAATAGGCTTATCCCTTAGCACCCAGGATGATGGATTTACACGTTACTCGAATGGTCCAATCGTTGATCGCTCTATGCATGAGCCCCATTTCTGTGCGAGCTGTTGCGTTTTGCCGGGAGAGGATTTCTGGCGTATGTGGTACCTGTCCTGCACTGGGTGGAAAATGCGCAAGGGTAAGCCTGAGCACAAATACCACATAAAGTATGCCGAATCTCACGATGGAATAAACTGGCAAAGAGATGGACTTGTTGCCATCGATTTTGCTAACGATCAAGAACATGCAATCTCCCGCCCGTCGGTGATTCATGATAGTGATCAATGGAGGATGTGGTACTCCTTTCGTGGCCAATCCTATCGTATTGGATATGCGGAATCTGAGAATGGTCGCCAGTGGAAACGACTTGACACCCAAGTTGGCATCGATGTCTCCAGCGCAGGATGGGATTCAGAAATGATCGAATACCCATTTGTTTTTGATCATAAAGGCCAACGTTACATGCTGTACAATGGCAACGGCTATGGCAAAACCGGCTTCGGCCTAGCAGTATTGGAGCAAGATTAATGTCACGCCTTTTCGATTATCTCTATATTTTTGCAACAATAGGCTTTACGGTTTACGGGCAACTGATTCTTAAATGGCGTATCGCAAAATTTGGCCCGCTTCCAGCAGACTTTCTTGAAAAGCTGAAATTTCTGATTTTACTTCTCTTTGATCCCGCAATTTTCTCTGGATTTGCTGCGGCATTCCTGGCCTCTCTCGCATGGATGGCTGCCATGACCAAGTTCGATTTGAGTCATGCCTATCCATTCATGAGCCTCAATTTTGTCATTGTTTTGCTTTTGAGTGGCTGGTTATTGGACGAACCAGTGACACTTCAAAAAACACTAGGCATCGCGTTGATTGTGCTCGGGACGGTTGTGGCCGCTCGTGGTTGATTCCAGGTCAGTAGGTACGCTACTGCCATCAAATTCCCGTCTGATGCTGGGTTCCTTTGCTGCGTCGGCAATCTTCGTATTTTTGTTGTGTTTTTTGTTTGACCCAAGGTGGGCGACGAATGACGATGTTGGAATGTCGATGGTCGCTCACGGCTATGGTATCGCCGCCACAGGGTCGCTAAATTTAATTTTTCCCAACGTTCTCTGGGGATATTTGGTTCGTTTAATCCCGGAAATTAATGGAGTATTGAGTTACTCGATCGCCACCCTCAGTGTTTTTGTCTTCGTCGGCACGGTTGTAATCTATGGTCTTTGCAGGTACTGGTTTTTCGTTGATCTGAATATCGCAAACCCAAGTAAGTTAAAAGTAATGCTCGACGAATTGGGATCGTTGCCTACCCAAGGGGTTGCTTTGGTCAAGGCGTGGTTTGGAGTGCAAACTCTATGGCATCCTACCCTATTCATTAACATCCTTACCGCATTTGTGTTGGCTTTGCTTCGTCCCAGTTGGCATGTGACGGCGAGTTGGGGGTTATGCATTGCGGCTGTATTTGGGCTTTGTTTTTTAGGACGCCCGGGAATCTTGCGAGTAAACGTGCCTTTGGTTTGCTTACTATTGGTTGCTCCCTTATTGAACAGCCAAGTCTCCAATTGGTGTAAACGTCTAGCAGCTGGGATGCTCTTTGTGGCCGCAGTATTCAACACTGCCGTTGTGTTTTCTGAGTCGAGAACGACCCAGACCGTTGCAGTGCAGGTGCGTCAAGGATTAATAGACTTTCCTGGTTATCCGGTAGTTGGCTGGGGGGCTACGAAGCCGTCTCATGGAAATTGTATTGTCTGCAATGTCTTATCGACTTTACGGTTTGGGGTCTTGTGTGCTGGCACCTTTCTCCGTTCCTTTCACAGAAGAGAAAGCTGGGTGCGGCATGACTAATCTTCTTGTGGGAGAAAGTGGCCTTTCGATTATCGACAATGAGCAACATTTTGGTTATCCAGAAATTTATTGCAGAGAGCATTTGCATGGCGATTTGGAAGACCTTTCAAATCAACAGGGTCAAATTCGAGTGAGCCGACGTCGATGCGAGGTTGCATTGTGAAGATATCATCCTATCGAACCGCCTTACTGCTTTATGTTCTGTTCTTTTGCTTAATGGCATTTCCCTACTGGGGCAAGGGAGAGGTCATCGCCCCACACCGTCAATTTTCTGAGCTTTCGGCAACTGACAACAGTGGAGCAACACAGCTCGAAAATCGCAAGTTCAGTGACTTCACTAATGGTTACATCCCGGAAATTTCTGCGCATCTCAAAGGTGCTCGTTCGAGCTGGCTCACACTATGGACCGATAATAACGAGTTAGGGCGGCCGGTTTATCAGATTTCAGGATTCAGCCCAGCTTATTTCCCATCATGGGTAATCGCTCAGTTCACTGCTGACCCATGGCGGTTCATTACCGCGTTGTCTTTGTTCACCTGCTTCTTGGCGGGTATTTTTGTAATCCTTTTTTGCAAAGAAATTGGCCTCAGCCCATTAGCAGGCTTGATTGCGGGGAGTAGTCTGGCGGCTTCCCCACTGTTTATGTATTGGCTGACCTTTCCCATGTTTCCAGCGGTGTGGTGCTGGTCTGCCGGTGCGTTGTGGACTGTTACCCGCCTAGCGAGAAAGCCGGATCTTGTGGGTTGGAGCATCATGGCGTTCAGCGCCTACAGCTTGCTGATGACTGCCTACCCACAGCCGGTGGTCTTTCACGCCTACATCTTGGGAGGCTACGGATTGTACCTGGCTTACCGGAAACTGCAACTTGGGGTGCTTGAGGCCGGTCGTTTTTTTGCGCTTTCCGCGACAGCCTTGATTGCTGGTGCCACTCTGGCCCTGCCGGTGTATATCGATTTGGCGTATCTCTCAGTCGAATCGGCACGTGTTGCGCCCGCCCCCTCCTTTTTCACTTATGTATTGCCCAGATTCGGAACACTAATTGAGAATTTGCGTTTTTTTGTACTGGGCACCACGCCAGAGCTGTTCGGCAATCCTGTTGAATCTGGCTTCCCTTTCTCTTATGACGGTCTCAGCGTCACGCCTTTGGTTATTTTTTTTGCAGTAATTGGTTTGGGAACCTCATGGAGGAAAACATGGGGATGGTGGATAGCTATCGTCACCCTCTGCTTGCTCGCCTTTGTTCATCCTCTCTATGTGTTGGGCATCCAATACTTTGGGTTCAACCTATCCCGCAGCACCCCATTGGGCAGCATCATGCTGCCTCTCACGTTCATTGTGGCTTACGGTGCCGATGCGCTTGTTAAACGCTCCAGGTCAGGTGAACTTTCACGGGTGGTGTGGCTTGCCGCAGCCAGCGTTTTAACAGTTATTGCAGTTGGGCTGGGGTTCGGTCTCACCCAGGCGATCCCAATCCGATGGGGCATGATTCTGGCCATGTTGATTCTGGTCGGATTGCTTGCAGCCCAGCATCAAACAACTCGTCCAGTGCTGTTGATTGCCGCCCTGGTCATGGTCCTGGCAACGATCTCGTATCCGTTGATGCTTCGCCAAGATCCGACGCAGATTGCAATGACATCACCTCTGGTCGAGAAGGTGCGGGCAAATCTGCCAACAGGTTCACGTTTTGCTGTCGCTGCGCCGGGCATATCGGTTTTGCCTCCTAATCTCAATGCAGGCTTGGGGATTGCATCCGTGCATAGTTACAACAGTCTGTCATCACGACGCTATCACACGCTGATCAAGGCACTGGGTGGAGAGATGCAAACTTATGGCCGCTGGAATAGTACAATTTCGCCGGACTATAACAACGCAATGTTTTGGATGAGCAATATCGGTTTGATGTTGTCGCCGACGAAACTCACGCATGAAAATCTTGAGTATCTTGGGGAGGTATCCGGCGTTCACCTGCATAAGGTGATCTCACGCATGGGTGACAGCCTCCAATTTATGCCTCTTCTGGCAAATATAGGTGTAGATAATCTTCAAGTAGATGACCCTCGACTACTGCCAAGACACGTCCCTTCCAAACAACTGGATCAAGGTGATTTGCTGGAGTTTGAGGTGACACCAGGGGCGCCATCAGTACTGGTTTTGAGCCAAAAGTTCCATCGTGACTGGCAGGCTCAAGTATTCGATCAGTCAGGCTGGGTACCTGCCAAAACCACAGTGATTAATGGTGTGTTTCAAGGCGTGCTTCTGCCTCAAGACGTGCAACGGGTACGGCTGGAATTCAAACCGTACGCCCGCTACGCCTGGATTGCTCACTTCTTCTGGTTGTTCTTGTTGGTATTATTGGGATTCAAGGCTTGGCAAAGAAAAGGAAATTTGTCAGGAAAGGAGTATTGATAAGATGAAAGAAAAGCTGATCCCATTTAACTGGCCACATATGACGGGCAAGGAGCTGTATTACATCGCCGAGGCCCATTTCAATGGACGCCTGGCTGGCGATGGCCCGTTCACTAAGCGTTGTCATGGATGGCTGGAGGAGAGTACAGGTTGCAGTAAGGCCTTGTTGACCCACTCCTGTACTGGTGCCCTGGAAATGGCTGCCTTGTTGCTGGATATTCAGCCGGGCGATGAGATTATTATGCCCTCCTATACTTTTGTGTCCACTGCGAATGCGTTTGTGTTGAGAGGTGGCGTGCCGGTATTCGTGGATATCCGGGAAGATACACTGAATCTGGATGAGCGGTTGATCGAGGCTGCCATTACGCCTCGTACCCGGGGGATTGCTCCAGTTCATTACGCGGGCGTGGCATGTGAGATGGACGCAATCATGTCAATCGCCAGGCGTCATGGCCTGAAGGTGGTGGAAGATGCAGCGCAGGGCGTCATGGCGAGTTACAAGGGGCGCGCATTGGGCAGCATCGGTGATCTTGGCGCCTATAGCTTTCACGAGACAAAAAATGTAATCTCTGGTGAAGGCGGGGCCTTGCTGGTCAACGATCCTGAGCTCGCCTTGCGGGCTGAGATTATCCGGGAAAAAGGCACGGATCGCAGCCGATTTTTCCGGGGCGAGGTGGACAAGTACACCTGGCAGGAAGTGGGGTCTTCATTTCTGCCGGGAGAGTTGATTGCCGCTTTTCTCTGGGCGCAATTTGAGGAAGCTGATCGTATTACAGCAGAGCGTCTGGCTAACTGGCAACGTTATCATGAGTTGCTTGAGCCGCTGGAGTTCAAGGGCATCTTGCGGCGCCCTATTGTGCCAGATGGCTGCCAGCACAATGCGCACATGTACTATGTGCTGCTCGCCCCTGAGATTGATCGGCAGATGGTTCTAAACGAGTTCAAACGCAACGACATCTGGCCTGTTTTCCATTACGTGCCGCTACACTCGTCACCAGCCGGCCAACGTTATGGACGGACCCATGGCTCTCTTACTGTGACCATCGATCAATCGGAGCGCCTGGTTCGTTTACCTCTTTGGGTCGGTCTGTCCGAGCAGCAGCAAGAGAGGGTTATTGCTGTCCTTAAGACAATAGACAACCTGCTGCGTTGATTGACGAAGCAGGTTCGGTTGTGAGATTCCAGTATCAAACTATTTTACCAACAATTGTTCCCGAAAAGTTAAGCTTTGATCTGCTCTTGCCAGAGCTTTATTAAAAGCTACAAAGAAACAATACCCGAACATGGTTAGTTTATAGGACTCATGACTCAATCAATAAAAAAACCATGCGGCATCTGAATTTCATAGGCAAAAAAAAACAGCCCGTGTCATATCCTACCGACAACAGGCTGTTTTTAAATAAATATTGACTAATTGCCAATATTTATTTTCATAAAATATATTTTACTGAGTTACAATAACAGAAGCCAATACATCACCTGAAACTGCAGTGCCAGCAGTATTAACCCCCACGTTTTTCCCCAGACTTAGAGCTGTCAACAATACCGCTAAATTTTGATCACCGTCAAAAGTTAAATCTGCTGTAGCACCAACCCCCAAACCACCACATTGTGCAGTACCTACATTTTTGATACGTACAAAATTCGCACCTGGTGTAATTGTTGTTCCAGCTTTCATAACACTAACGGTAGGACAGTATGTCGCCGCAGATGCACTACCAACAAAAAAACCGACACAGGACACTGCAAGAATTGCTGTAATAATTTTTTTCTTCATAACTCCCTCCAATTTTTAAGATTAAAACATGTATTCCTATACTATTTAGCCTCTTACAAAACCCCGAAAAGACCCTTCGACAAGCTCAGCGCGAACGATATCAATGTTATAATTATTGACTTTTTCCGTTCATTGCGAGCCTGTCGAGCCACAAGCAAGACCTTTACGAGAGCACTCTATCTATTACAGTTTATAATACAATACATTCTCATCATTATTCAAGTTAATTCTATTATTATTTCTTTGTTTGCTGATTATGACGTTTTTTAATTTCAGCATTCGTCAGACCACTTCCAGGGTCAATCGCTTCCGGATCATTCCGCAAACGTTCCAGTTCTACTTGTTGAGTATTATGCAATTCTTGAATATCACCTAACTTCATTCCACTCATAGGGTCAATCGCTTCTGGATCGTTCCGAAAGCTTGCCAACGCTACTTGTTGAGTATTATGCAATTCTTGGATATCACCTAATTTCATTCCGCTCATAGGGTCAATCGTTTCTGGATCGTTCCGCAAGCGTGCCAACTCAGCCTGCTGATTTGCATGCAACTCACGCATATCAACTAATTTCATACCACTTGAAGGATCAACCGATTTAGGATCGTTGAGATATGCCGCTAATTTCCCATGTGGCGCCTTGATATCTTTATTTACTTTTATATTTGGTACATTCTCACTCGCCAACGTATTAGCATTTATTTTCCCGACACCCCTATCGCCGAAAAAGCGAAGATTCACTATATTACTCTTGTCATCATAAGATAAAGAAACATTCTGTTTACGAAGAGCTCTCAGAAAAAACTCCTCTAAGGTAACCCCTGTATATTGCCCACTCAATGGTAAGTCATTCCATTTTTTATCGAAGACAACTTTATATCCTGTTTGTTTAAATATTTCTTCGGCAACAAATTTAAGGGGCTTATCTCTCAATTCAAGAGAAACAACACTCTTTTCCGGCAAAGTGCCCAGTTTCTGACTGAATGCCTGACCGGCATACAATACCAGGAGCATACAACTAACAACAATAGTTATTTTAAACACTCTAGACCCCATATATGATATCTACATGACATACTGAATAACTCTTCTTTTTTTTAAAAGCTATTTTTCGGGACAAGTCAATACCGAATAAAAGACGAAATAAAACTTTCAGATTTCCTGTGAGTAAAGTAAACATGTTTTCTCATTAATGGTACAAAAAATATCCTGATTTATTTTACTGTACAAAATCACATTACAGCTTTTTATATTCATAAGCTCTTATAATTTCTACATATCATGCCAACAAACCTCATATCCAATAAAAAACTTTTTTCTCGCCTGTATCTCCTCATCCAGCCATACAAGGTCAAGTTCTTCATTGCCATGGTAGCCGCCCTTGTGGTTGCCGGGCTGACTGGCGCTCAGGCCTATATGGTCAAGCCCCTGCTTGACAAAATATTCTTTGAAAAAAACACCTTTTTTCTGGCCGTTCTCCCCTTTGCCCTGGTTGCCTTGTTTTTAATCAAGGGCCTTTTTTATGGTCTTAATTTCTATCTTCTGGAACAGGTCGGCCAGACTATCATCCGCGACATGCGGGTGAGGTTGTTTGACCATATCCACATGCAGTCCCTTTCCTTCTTCCATAAAACCCCCACCGGTGAGATCATCTCCCGCATCGTCTCTGACATTTATCTCATGCAGGGAGCAATTTCCACCGTTGTGGTCGGACTGTTGAGGGATTTTTTCCAGGTAATCTTTCTGCTCGCCGTGATCTTTACCATGAACTGGAAGTTGGCCCTGCTCTCCATC
The DNA here is from genome assembly GCA_026388715.1 of Deltaproteobacteria bacterium. Taxonomy (GTDB): domain Bacteria; phylum Desulfobacterota; class Desulfobulbia; order Desulfobulbales; family Desulfocapsaceae; genus UBA2270. The sequence continues at coordinate 81,488 of JAPLJF010000036.1, read as the reverse complement.
ATCTTTCTGCCGGCCGCCGCCTTTCCCATTGTCAGATTCGGCCGCGCCTTTCGCCGCATCAGCACCACCATGCAGGAAGAGACGGCTGAGGTCTCAAACATTATCCACGAATCCATTACCGGAGCACCAGTGGTCAAGGCCTTTGCCATGGAGCAATACGAGTCAAAACGCTTTGCCGCCCAGGTTCATAAACTCTTTGGCGTGATCATGGAGGATACCCGGTACCGCCGGATTCAACACCCGCTCATGGAGGTGATCGGCGGCCTCGGCATGGCGCTCATCATCTGGTTTGGCGGCAAAGAGGTCATTGCCGGAACCTCGACTCCCGGCACCTTTTTCTCCTTCATGACCGCCCTGATCATGATCTATGAACCCATCAAGGGGGTCAGCAAGATCAACTCCACCGTCCAGCAGGGACTGGCTGCCGCCACCCGGGTCTTCGCCCTTCTCGATATCACCCCAGAGATTGCCGATAAAGCCGATGCCCAAACACTCCCCCCATTTCGGCAGAACATCACCCTGCAAGATATCACCTTCAGTTATGATGGCGTCACCCCGGTTCTCAACGGGATCAATCTCTCGGTGAAGAGGGGTGAAATCCTGGCCATTGTCGGGCCCAGCGGATCCGGGAAATCAACCCTGGCCAACCTGATTCCCCGGTTTTTTGAGATCCAGAACGGCTCGCTGCTCATTGATGGCACGGATATCCGTGACGTGACCTTGAAATCCCTGCGCGACCAGATCGCCATTGTTACCCAGCAGACCATCCTCTTTAACGATACGATCCGCAACAATATCAGTTATGGCGACCCGGACAGGTCGGAGGCAGAGATCAGGGATGCGGCCCGTGCCGCCTATGCCCTGAACTTTATTGAGCAGCTCCCGCAAGGGTTTGAAACGGTGATCGGCGAGTCAGGGGTCAGATTGTCAGGCGGAGAAAGACAGAGGCTTTCCATTGCCCGCGCCATCCTGAAAAATGCCCCGATCCTGGTGCTTGATGAGGCCACTTCCGCGCTCGACAGCGAGTCCGAGCGTGAGGTGCAGAGGGCCCTGGAAAATCTGATGAAAAACAGAACCACCTTTGTCATTGCCCACCGCCTGTCCACCATCAAAAATGCCGACCGGATCATTGTAGTCAAAAATGGTGCTATTATTGAAGAAGGCAGCCATGAAACACTGCTCGCCCTCCATGGCGAATACGAATCACTTTATAATATCCAGTATCATGATTGATCTACCGCGATGACGCCAAACATGATCAAATATCACCAGGATCGCATTGATTTTGACGCACTGCATCAGAACAACATTGACCGGATACAACTGGCGATGATCCCGGCCAAAAGCCACGTCCTGGAGATTGGCTGTGCCACCGGTTACACAACGGAATACCTGGCCCGTGATAAACAATGCCGGGTGCTGGGAGTCGAACCTGTCGAGGAACAAGCGGAGGTGGCAAGAAAACGGGGACTTGCGGTCATCACCGGCCTGATAGACTCGCCAGCTACCTTTGACCTACTCCTCGCCCACACCCGGGAGCATGGCCTGTTTGACACCATCTTCATGTCCCAGGTCATTGAACATATCGCCGATCCGGCCGCCACCCTGCACACCCTTAAAAGATTGCTCGCCCCTGATGGATATCTCATCATCTCCACCTGCAGTATTGTCCATTGGAAATGCCGGTTGCAGATCCTGTTGGGCAGATGGGAATATGAAGACTATGGCATCTTTGACCGGACCCATCTTCGTTTTTTCACCATCAAAAGTTTTCGTCAGCTCCTTGAAGAGAGCGGCTACACCGTGGTCGATTTTGGTTACACCTTTGAAGATATCTGCCCGTTCAAGATCCTGTTCGACACCCGTATCCTCGCCCCCTCCGACCTTCTGCGCCTGATCCCCTTTATTGGCATGCGCCTGCGGCGGGCCTACACGGATCTCTTCAAAAATTTCCTGGCCACCCAGTTTGTCTATAAGGCCCAGCCAGTTCACCGCCTGAAATAAAATCATGCTGTTTTCCCGAAAGAAGAAACAGACCCTGACCCGCGACCTTATTATTGACCCGAATTACGTCATTAGCGATCATACCTACGGCGAACCAACCATCCGCCAATTTGACCAGACCACCCGGCTGGTCATGGGCAGGTTCTGCTCCATTTCCGATCAGGTAACCATCATCCTGGGCGGCAATCACCGCAGTGACTGGGTCACCACCTACCCCTTCTCCGCCTTTACGGAAACCTGGCCGGAAGCCGCAACCATCAAGGGGCATCCCGCATCCAAAGGAGATATTATCATCGGCCATGATGTGTGGATAGGCTATGGCGCCACCATCCTCTCCGGGGTCACCATTGGCAGCGGAGCAGTCATTGGGGCTCGGGCCGTGATCAGCCGTGATGTCGTCCCCTATGCCGTCATGGCCGGCAACCCGGCCCAAGAGGTCAAAAAACGCTTTGACGACACCACCATAGTCCGACTGTTGCAACTTGCCTGGTGGGATTGGCCGGAAGAAAAAATCAGGATCAACCTTCCCCTCCTGTGCAGCGACCAGATCCAGCAACTACTGATGAATCATGAACAGACCGCCGTGTAGTGTTATCATCGTCAGCTATAATAATTTTGACCAGACCACCGGCCCCTGCCTGCAAAGCCTGGCGCGAGAAGAGAGTGGTCTGGAAATTATTGTTGTCGACAATCATTCAGACCAGGCAACGCAAGATGCTCTCAGGTCTGCCGCCGAACAAGACCGCCGACTCCGTCTGTTCCTGAAGGAGAGCAATAGCGGCTACAGTGGTGGCAATAACACCGGTGTTCGAGAAGCGTCCTCTGATCTCCTGATCCTGCTGAACAGCGACACTGAAGTCATGCCCGGCGCCATTCCCCGCCTGGTGGAGCTGATGAACGAACATCCTGACTGGTCCATGCTCGGGCCTGTCAGCAATCAGAGCGGGAATGACCAGCACATCCACACCATCGGAACAACCGTGCAGGAAATCCTGGGTGAAGGCGCCACGTGGTGCGCCCACTCACACGACTGCCATTATCCAACTGATATTCTGCATTTTTTCTGTGTGGTTATCCGTAAGGATGTGTATAATCGGTTGAATGGACTTGATGAGGCGTTTGGTCTGGGATATTATGAGGATACAGACTTTAATTACCGGGCGGTAAAGGCCGGACTGAAGCTGATGATCACCGATGATGTCTTTATCTATCATCGGGGTTCCGGCAGCTTTTCCAAGACCTCGGCCGCCGTCAGGAAAATGGTCAGACAGAACAAGAAACTTTTCAGGAAAAAGCAGGGGCATGGCCATAACACTGCCCACTGGCGACTTAAAAACCTGGCAGCCATGGACAGGTATGTTGACCAGGCAACTCCTGACGGCCCACTGGAAGATCTGCGCTATAAATTCAGTAACCGACAGACCTTGGCCCGGCAACTGCTGCCCAACAGCCCCATTAAAAGGTTTTTCTATCTCCGTAAGCTTGCGACAATCGAGAAACAGTTTCTGGCCAGAATCAGCGCCTTGCCCATAACCAATCCCCCGCTCATACATCCATGAAAATCGCCATTATCCATAACCAGTTCTCCCGTGGCGGCGGCATGGAGGCCTATATGCTCTTGCTAATCAAGGGTTTTCTTGCGGCTGGAGACGAGGTTACCATCCACACCTATGAGGTGGACAGGCAGCTTGCCGCCCAGTTCCCATGTGCCATTAGTCAAACAAGGCTTCCACCCCTGTCCGGACACTGGAAAAAATATCTCTTCCTGCAGAGGTGTAACACCAATTTCAACAGAGAAGAGTATGATATCTCGCTGAGTCTCACCCGCACCAGTTGTCAGGACATTGCCGTCTGTGGCGGGGTGCACCCGGAGGCAATCAAACGGGTAAGCCGGTCTTCACTCTTCCGATGGTTTCATGATAAAATCGAGATCGCCTTTGAAAGAAAGCTGTTTGCAACCGTGCCGATTATCATGGCCCATTCACAGGCCATTGCCCGAGAGATCAGCAACAACTACGAAGTGGATAGCAGCAAGATCAAGGTGCTGTACCCGCCCATTGATACCGATAGATTTTCCCCCTCTGCTCCCCAGACAGTGAAAGAGACCCGGAAAAAATTCAACATCTCTCAGGACAAGCTCACCTTTCTCTTACCATCATCAGGACATAAGCGCAAAGGATTGCAAGAACTTATCCTGGCATTCAACCAGCTTGACCCCAGCCGGTTTGAACTCCTGGTGGCAGGCGACAGATTACCCCGGAAAATCCCGGCAAACGTTCGCCATATCGGTTATATTAACAATCTTGCCCCCATATACAGCGCTGTTGATTACACCATCCTGCCCTCTCATTACGAGCCATTCGGACTGGTGATCCCCGAATCACTCCAGTGCGGCACCCCGGTGATCACCACCAGGGAAGTAGGGGCGGCTGAATTACTTTCAGGGCAAGACGGCATTATCCTGGATAACAATCAACCGGAAACCATTGCACAAGCGATCAAACAACTAAGTAAGGACTTTCCAGTGGCTACGGATTTTGCCGGCAGACACCGACTGACCATTACCCAGCATATAACCGATATCAAAGCACTCTACCCCGTGCTCCGCTCCAGATGACAACAACAGCACTTCGACCCATAAATTTCCCCGCACCACCGGCCAAGATCCTCATCATCAAGCCCAGTGCGCTCGGCGACATTGTCCACACCCTGCCCTTTCTGGCCGCAGTCCGCACAGCATATCCTGCATCCGAAATTCACTGGGTCGTGGCCCGGGGCCTGCACACCTTTCTTGAAGGTCACCCCATGATCAATAGATTATGGATCATGGACAAAGACCGGTGGAAACAGCTCTCCCGCTTCCAAGAGATCATTCCGGAGATCAACACCTTCCGAAAGGCGCTGGCACAGGAACATTTTGACGTCTCCATTGATCTCTCCGGACTCCTGCGCAGCGGCCTGATCACCTTTGCCGCCGGCGCCCGTTACAAACTGGGGTTTTCGGACTCCGATGAAGGCAGCCCTTTTTTTTATACCCACAAGATTGAAGGTGGCCAGCAGATCCATGCCATTGACCGCTATCTTAAACTGGCATACCTCATGGGCTGTGACACCTCACAAGTCAGCTTCCCCATGCCCCCGTATCCATCTGACAGCCCCCTGCTCTCTTCGCTCCCTGAACGCTTCTGCATCATAGCGCCATCCGCCGGGAAAGAGGCCAATCGCTGGCCTGCTGATCGTTTTGGGGAGCTGGCAGCCGGACTACCCCTGCCCTCTGTGGTTATCAGCAGCAAGGCAGATGCGGGGGTTGCTGAGGCAGTAGTTGCCGCCAGCAAGGGTAGGGCCATCAATCTGGCAGGGAAGACTGGACTCAGAGAACTTGTGGCCCTTATCGCCAGGGCCCGGTTTTTTATCTCCAATGACACCGGCCCCATGCATATCGCGGCGGCGCTGGGCATCCCGGTTTTTGCCATATTCGGCCCGGCCAACCCAATCCGGACCGGGCCTTACGGGACAATCCATACAATCATCCAGCAACAACTTGACTGTACTCCCTGTTACCGACAGAAACCATGTAAGAACTGGACATGCATGAAGGATATTACCGTGGAAAAGGTCAAACAGGAAATTCTGTTAAACGGCTTCATACACGAATAACGCAAATCTTCAATCCTCAATCTTGTTTTTTTTATGCGTACTTCACTGATCATTACCACATATAACTGGAAAGAGGCCCTGGAACTTTCCCTTCTCAGTGTCTTCAAACAATCTCAACTGCCAGATGAAATCATCATCGCTGATGACGGCTCTGACGATGCGACCAGAGAAACCATTGAAAGACTGGCAAAGGATTCTCCTGTCCCCCTGATTCACTCCTGGCAACAGGACAAAGGCTTTCGACTGGCCCGCAGCCGCAATAAGGCCATTGCAAAATCAACAGGTGAATATCTCATCCTCATTGATGGGGACATTCTTCTGGAACAGCGTTTTATTGCTGACCATATCCTGGCCGCTAAAGCAGGTTTTTTTGTGCAAGGATCGCGCGTCCTCCTCGAGGAAAAGGCAACTCAACATGCCCTGCAACAAAAAAAGTTTAGCTTTTGTGTCTGCAACCCTGGCATAAAAAACAGAAAAAATTGCCTTCGTTCAAACCTGCTTTCACGACTTTTTTCCTTCAGCAGTAAAAAACTGACAGGAATCAAGACCTGTAACTTTGCCTTCTGGAAACAAGATGCCCAGGCAATCAATGGCTTTAATGAAGAATTTCTTGGATGGGGACGCGAGGATTCAGAATTTACCGCAAGATTACTCAACAACGGCATCAGGCGTCAAAATATCCGCTTTAACGCCCTTGCCTACCACCTTTATCACCAAATGAGCTCACGTCAGAGTCTGCCAATCAATGACACCATACTGGCCAATACTTGTAACCAACAACTTACCTGGTGTGACAAGGGGCTGACCCAGTACCTTGCTAATGGCCTGAAAAAAATCTGATTATTTCGTAAGAGGTGGTGAATCCGGCAACCGCCACTGCGATTTCAGCTCATGCAATTTGGCGTACCGATAAAAAGTCCCTTCAAAGTTGCCAACGGCAATGACAAAGCCGGGCCACCCGTCGAGAACTCCTCGTTTCAAAAAATAAAGCTTGAAAAAAGACCAAAGCCCCCGCGCCAAGGCCTTGCCCATAGTCGCCTTTTTGCCATTTTCAGCAAGTTTGACCGCCCCGAGAGTCGAATATTTATTGGCCTTATATATCACCTCTTCCAGATTCTTGAAAGGAACCTGCCAGATGGCATGACGCAGAAACCCTGGTTTTTGGGAAGAATTGATTGTATAGGCTTCATGCACCATATCCTGACTAAAGACAAGGGCCCCTTTTCTGAAAAGTTGTGGCTGCCGGTAATCAGGATAAAAACCAGAGTGTCTGATCCATTGCCCCATGAAAAAATTCCGGCGGGGCACATAATAGGCATCAACGTTCTGGGCGGCATGAATGATTTTCACAATTTCATCCCTGGCCTCTGGTGTACAGCGTTCATCAGAATCAAGACTGAAGATCCATTCATGGGAACAGGCAGCCATCGCCTTATTCCGCAGGTCGCCAAATCCCTTGAAAGCAACTTGGACAACTCGGGCCCCAAGTGACTCGGCAATCCGCACCGTATCGTCGGTCGAACAGGAATCAACCACAATAATTTCATCAGCCCACAGAACCGAATTGACCGCGGCCTGAATTTTCTCGGCCTCATTATAGGCAATAATATAAACAGAAATCCGGCTCATTTTGGACGCGGCAATGGCTGGCCTGGCAATAATCCCATACGTATTCTCTCCAGTTCTTCTTCCAAACTATTGTCCGGCTCTGGCTCTGGCACTATCTGCCGCTGTGGCTGTCGTTGGGGCTGGGGCTGGGGGGGCTGGGGCTGCGGCTGCGGCGGGGTCACTGGTCGTGGAGCACCGCTGCCTGCAAGCTTGACAATAATCTGGTTCGACTTCTGTAATCTGCTGGCCATGGTCTTGAAAAGATGTTCGGAAACATCAGGATATTTCTTTATCACTTCATCCAGTTTATCACCAGGAAACCGTTTCACCGACGAGCGCCCCTGAGAGATTATTGACGCAACGCGCTGCTCTCCCGAGATTGCCGCCATTTCTCCAAAATATTCACCAGGCTCAGTCAATTCAGCAATCTTTTTCCCACCCTTAATGACCGTCAGCGAACCTCGAATCAATTTAAAAAAATCAATATCCCGATTCCCTTCACGAATAATCGTATCACCATCTTCATAATTTTCCTGATCAGGATTCACCAGATAGGCGGGAAGACTCTCCTCATGGGCGACCGTGCGCCGCAATGCCTCTTCAACACTGGTCACCCCGTCACGAACCTTTTGCAGGGCAGCCTCACGCAACGGGACCATTCCCGACTGAATTGCCACCTTACGCAGAGTATCCTCAGGAACTTCCGCACTGATGGCCGTGGCCACTTCACTGGTTACCTCCATCAGTTCAAAAAAACCAACTCGCCCTTTATAGCCGACACCATTGCACTCAGGACAGCCAACAGCCCCATAGGTGACCAAGGTATCAACCTCTTCTTCACGAAAGCCCATCTGCAACAGTTTCTGGGGGTCATGCTTCTCCGGGCTCTTACATTTCTGACACAATTTTCTCCCCAAGCGCTGAGACAGGACCATAGTAACGGAAGAGGCCAACATAAAGGAAGGAATCCCGATATTCACCAGACGGGCAATAGTTGCCGCACTGTCATTGGTATGCAGGGTTGAAAAGACCAGATGGCCGGTCATGGCCGCCTTGATCGCAATCTCCGCCGTTTCCAGATCACGGATCTCACCCACCATGATAATATCAGGATCCTGCCGGAGAAAGGCCTTCAGGGCTGCGGCAAAGGTCATGCCCACTTCGGGATTCACATGCACCTGATTGATCCCCTTGAAATTAAACTCTACTGGATCTTCAGCAGTAAGGATCTTGATATCCTCACTGTTCAGCGAGTTCAAGGCCGAATAAAGGGTAACTGTTTTACCTGACCCTGTAGGCCCGGTTACCAGCAAAAGTCCCTGGGGCCGATTCAGACACCGTTTCAACATCTCAAATGTTTCGACCTCAAACCCCAGTTTGGTCAAATCAACATTCAGGGAACTTTTATCAAGAATACGCATAACCACCGATTCACCAAAGAGGGTGGGCAGGGTTGAAACACGAAAATCGACGGAGCGGTTATGTCCCAGACGCATCTTGATTCGCCCATCCTGAGGAATACGACGCTCGGTAATGTTCAGGTTGGCCAGGATCTTCACCCGGGCAACCAGGGCATTCTTGATCGTGAGCGGCAGGTTCATGGACTTGAAGAGGGATCCATCCTTACGATAGCGAACCTGCATGTTTTTTTCATACGGTTCCAGATGAATATCAGAGGCGCCTTCCTGCACCGCCTTGACCATGATCCCATTCACCAGTTTGATAATAGGAGCATCGTTGGCTGCGAACTGATCCTTTCCCTCTTTTTCCTCAGTCTCTATCTCAAAGCCATCTGCCGCCTCAGCCACAATAGAGCCAAAATCATCAATCTCGGAAACCGACATCTCCTCCTCGGCCTTCTCCCCATGTCCTCCACTACGAAGAACCGCAATCTCAGCGGCGTCAATACCATAATACTGCTGATACGCCGCAATAATATCTTCTTCAGTAGAAACACAGGCCGATACTTCTCTGCCGATAAGTTCCTGCAGCTTGGCAACCGCCTCGGTATCAGTTGGTTCCGCCATGGTAATCTGCAGGGTATTACCAGTAACACGCAACGGAAAAGCCATGAATTTCTTGGCCATATCATAGGCCATCAATTTCAGGGCATCCTTCCCCGGCGGTTCTTTCCTGATATCAACAGAGGGAATATTAAACTGGCGATTGAGCAGGGTGCTGATGGTGTCCTTGTCAATATATTCCAACTGGATCAAGATAGCGCCAAGGCGTCCGCCACTCTTCTTCTGCTGCTGTTTGGCTACCTCAAATTGAGCGGGGGTGATATAGCCAGACTTACTCAGGATTTCACCAATCTTATATTTGCCGGCCCCAGACTGATCCTTAACTGTTCCTCGAAGACCACTTTTTTTGGGTGATATTTTATTATCAGGTAATGCAGCCATTGAATCCTACAGATAAAAAGATAGATAAAGAGTAAAGGCGCCCCGATCAGAATGGAGAACCACAGGATAATTTTTCAACTTTTAAAAGATACATCCTTTTCCGTGAAAAAACAAACGGGTTAAAAAGAAAAATCTTTTTAACCCGTTTGAGACTGTATCGATTCATTATCCTCAAATCAGGATGATGAATCAGATAAAGACTATGATCTGGAATAAATTAAAAAACACCCTTGACCTTGCCGGTCTCCACATCAACATCCACACGCCGATAGGCCGGATCTGATGCCGTCCCAGGCATCAGGCTGATTGCTCCGGCAACCGGGACAACAAAGCCGGCGCCTTTATAGGTCAGAATATCACGGATGGGCAGGGTCCAGCCCTTGGGCACGCCCTTCAATTTTGGATCATGGGACAGGGAAAGATGGGTCTTCACCATACAGGTTCCCATTTCCTTCATGTCAGGATCATCGGCCAGACGTTTCAACTTGACCTGGGCCTCAGGGGTATAGGAGACGCCGTCAGCACCATACACCTCTTTGGCAATGAGCTCAATGCGTTTTTCCAGAGGATCCGACAGGTCATAGAGGAACTTGAAGTCATTAGGCTCTTCACAGGCATCGACCACCGCATCAGCAAACTCAAGGGCACCCTCGCCACCATGTTCCCAGTGACGGGACAGGGCAACGCGAGCGCCGGCGGCCTCGCAGATACGGCGCACGGCCTTGATCTCGTTATCCGTATCCGTATAAAAGGCATTGATGCAGACAACGGGATTGATTCCGGCCTTCTTGACCGTTTCAATATGATGGAGCAGGTTTTTACAACCCTCCTCAACCCAGCCCACGTTTTCCTTGGCATATTCAGCCGGCATCGGCTTGCCAGGGATGGGAATGGGAGCACCGCCGTGACATTTCAAGGCCCGGATGGTGGCGACAACGACCGCGCAGTTGGGCTTATTGCCGGAGAAACGACACTTCAGATTCCAGAATTTCTCAAATCCGATATCAGCTCCGAATCCCGACTCAGTGACATTATAATCAGCAATCTTCAGACCAAGCCGATCAGCAATAACCGAGGACTGACCAATGGCGATATTGGCAAAAGGACCGGCATGCACCAGCACCGGCTGTCCCTCCAGGGTCTGCAACAGGTTCGGATTCAGGGCCTGAACCATCCAGGCGGTCATGGCGCCATCCACTTCCAGATCAGCCGTGGTCACCGGCCTGTCCTGGCGATCATAGGCCACCACAATCCTGCCCATCCGCCTACGCATATCGGCAAGATCATTGGCAACAGAGAGAATCGCCATGATCTCAGAAGAAACGGCAATGGCAAAGGAGGACTGCATGGTATAGCCATCCATCTTGCCGCCGATACCAATGGTAATATTGCGCAGGGCCTGCGCACAGAAATCAATAATCCAGTTGAATTCCACCTTCTTGGGATGGATATCCAGCCGTCGCAAATTCCGTTTGGCAAGCTGCGCATCAGTATAGTTGGCTTCATGCTGCATCCGGGAAGTAAGAGCCACCATACCCAGATTGTGGGCATTCATGATGGCATTGATATCACCGGTCAGGCCAAGGGAAAACTCAGTCAGGGGAATACACTGGGCCAGACCGCCGCCGGCGGCAGAACCCTTGATATTCATGGTCGGACCGCCTGATGGCTGACGGATGGCACCGATAACACTTTTGTTCCGCTTGCCAAGTCCCTGAACCAGCCCCATGCAGCAGGTTGATTTTCCTTCACCGAGAGGTGTGGGACTGATGGCAGTCACATCTATATATTTGCCATCGGGCTTATTGCCCAGACGGGCCATGATCTTCTTAAAATCAAGCTTGCCGATATAATGTCCGTGCGGCAGGATCTCATCTTTTTCAAGACCAAGCTTTTCACCCAGCTCATACACGGTTTTCATCCGGCTTTCGGCTTCATGCGCGATTTCCCAGTCCGCATGTTTTGTTGGATCAAGAACCATACTCTACTCCTCTCAAGGCAAAGGTTAAGGATCATGCGACCAAGAAGTCAGACACCTGCTGGCATCTTCCACCTCCTGACACATTTCATTTCATCATAATTGATGATCCATATAACTAATTGTTAAGAAACTGTCAATATCCGAGCAGACCACAAAAGACAATGCTAAAAAAGAGAAAAGGCCCCTTGTGTGCAGAGTTACGACAAGGGGCCTTTTTTAAAAGGCGGACAAAAAACTGGTTACTCTCTTCTACAACTTCAACTTAACTAAATAATTGTGGATATCTTTTTTGCATCTCCGCCTCAAGGGGGATCATGACCTCACGCATGGAGGGCTCAGCAGCAGGAGAGGTTCGCAATCTCAAGAGATGTCTCCATTCGGCAAGATTGCAATAAACAATGATCTCAGTTTTACAGGAATTAGGCAATACGGTTCTGGCGGCCTGAGGCGTGGAAGTCTCCAGAAGTTGCAGATACAGGGTTTCAGTCACCTCCATGGCCTGCTGCCACAGCTTATACTCGGCAGAACCAGGGACGAAAAAGAGGGGGCGGATAAAAGTCACCTGATTGCCGAACTTGTCCTGACTGTAACGGCAGTACCGTTGACTCTCCTGGAGAAAGGAACAGGGACGGTGGCGGACGATTTCATGGGTGACAGCCCTGTTCACTATGAATTTTACCCCCAGAAACCGATGGCGGAGCAAGAGATCCGGCGCCAGTTGTTCCACCTGCTCCAGGGTCATTTTCTCAACACCAATGGGTGATATGCCGTGTCTTTTCTGGGGTTTCCAAATGCCTTCAAAAAGATATGAATGCCTGGCGCCAAGGAAATCAACCATGGCCTGGATCAGAGCTATCTCAGGGAAGGAAAGATACAACTCCCTGAACGCTCTGATCGAGCCAGTCACCAGCAGGCCCTTATCAACCCGATCGACAAAGAGAAATTTTGGCTGGCACCCCAGAAGATCCGTAATCTGCTGCGAAGAACAGGCAAGACGCAGGGTCACCACCGCCATCTCCATGACCGAATTATGCCCATGTTCAGCAATCTTCTTCACAAAAGGCAAGGCTGAGCTCTCGCTGATCTTCTCCTCACTCTTGTAACAGATACGGCCGCAGGCCTCCAACCGTACCACCAATGAAGCCTGATCCAGATCGTCCTGGATCTCATAGCTGGGATTGACGATAATCATTTACATTTCCGCCTTCCAGAAGGGTGACATCTGACGCAACCCGGCAATAATGGGTGGCATTTTTTCCAGCACAAAATCAATTTCCGCTTCGGTATTATAAATACTCAAGGAATAGCGGATAGAGCCATGAGCCGCGGTAAACGGGACTCCCATGGCCCGCAGGACATGGGAGGGCTCCAGGGAACCCGATGTACAGGCGGAGCCGGATGAGGCGCAGATATTATACTGATCCATGTGCAGCAGAATGGCCTCGCCCTCCACATACTCAAAGCTGATATTGGCAGTATTGGGCAGGCGGTCGGTCTTGTGACCATTGAGCATGGAATGGGGGATGGACGAAAGCAGCCCCTCTTCCAGTTTATCCCTGAGTGCCTTGACCCTGCTGTTTTCTTCGGCCATATGTGCCGCCGCCAGCTCACATGCCCGACCAAGCCCGACAATAGAGGCCACGTTTTCCGTCCCGCCACGCCGTCCCCTCTCCTGATGGCCACCTACCAGAAAAGGCACAAAGGGGGTGCCCCGACGGACGTACAAAACACCGATCCCTTTGGGGCCATGGAGTTTATGGCCGGACAGAGACAGGAAATCCACATCCAGCTCTTTCAGATTAATGGGAACCTTACCCACGGCCTGAACGGCATCGGTATGAAACAGGATGCCGCGCTCTCTGGCTATCCTCGCCATCTCGGCTATCGGGAAGATCACACCTGTCTCATTGTTGGCCCACATGACACTGACAATGGCCGTATCATCAGCCAGGGCTTCTTCATACTTCTGGAGATCAAGTGTACCGTCAGCCGCCACCATCAAGCGGGTCAGGCGATGTTTATGGCCGGTCAGGGTATCAAGATTCTCGCAGAGATTTTTAACCGCCGGATGTTCCACCCGGGTGGTGACGACATGACGCTTGTCGGGGAATGACTGCAGGGCAGAGAAAATGGCGGTGGAATCACTTTCCGTGCCACAACTGGTAAAGACAATCTCCTCCGGCTCGGCCCCCAGCAGACTGGCCACCTTTTGCCGGGCCTCAGTAATCGCGGCCCCCACCTGTCCGCCAAAGCGGTGCATGGAAGAAGGGTTGCCATAGTAAGTCTGCAGATAAGGCATCATGGCCTCAAGCACCTCAGGGGCAACCCTGGTGGTGGCATTGTTGTCCATATACACAACGTTTTCAGGATTCATCATTTTGACTCCTCCACAATCAGCGAGTCAAGGACCAGCTCCCGCAGTTTTTTCTCCACATACTCTTTTAGTGTGGTCTGTGACTTTGCGCAACTGGTGCAGGAGCCCCGTAAAGAGACCATGACAAAGTCGCCATCCACGTCAACCAGTTCTATATCGCCGCCATCCTTGCGCAGACCGGGCCTGATCTCTCGTTCCAGGGCCTCTTCGATTTTCTTGATCTTCTGCAGGGTGGTCATGCGCTTGGGTTTTTCAGCTATCTTCTTGATGTCAACATCCTGATGCACAGTGGCCACCAGGATCTCCCGCAGACGGTCTATGCATTTGCCACAACCACCGCCCGCCTTGGTAAAATTGGTTATCTCTTCTACCGAGCGCAGATTGGACTCCTTGATGGCCCTGATAATCTCCAGATCCGTGACCCCGAAACATTCGCAGACCACTTCCCCTTCCGCCATGGGCAGCTTCAGGCCACGATAGTTGGCAATGGCCGACTCCAGGGCCTCACGGCCCATCACCGAACAGTGCATCTTCTCCTTGGGCAGCCCGCCGAGACGATCAGCAATATCCTCATTGGTTACCTTCGCGGCCTCATCAAGGGTCATGCCGATAATCATCTCCGTCAGGACCGAAGATGAGGCAATAGCACTGGCACAGCCAAAAGTCTTGAACTTGGCGTCACCAATGACCCCCTTGTCATCCAGCTTGAAGGTCAATTTCAAGGCATCGCCACAGGCCAGCGACCCCACCTCACCGATGCCGTCAGGATTTTCAATCTCTCCCACATTCTTGGGATGCAAAAAGTGCTGCTGAACCTTATTGGTATATTCCCACATGAGCCACTCCTGGTAATTTAGGGGCCGTTACGAAATAACTTTTACCTTCATATCCATTTACGTTACTCAGGCCATGGATGGCCCAGTGTCGCGGGTGCCATGGACGGCACAGGAGCGACCGGCCCTTTATGCCGTTAACGACCATGAGATACGACAGTTATTTTATGACAACGGCTTATATAAAAAAAGAGTGAACAGGAAAATATTTTTTCCTGTTCACTTTTCACTATTCACTTTTGCACACTAAATACTTCACCAATAAAAATCAACGGCAATTAGACCCATAAGAGATTTTACAACAATCCAATCTCCTCCAGCATGGCCCTGGCCGCCTGCACAAGATTACCCGTCCCGGTGGAGCTCCGGGATTCGACATAAAAACGGATCTTCGGTTCCGTACCGGAAGGACGGATCATCAACCAGGAGCCATCCTCAAAGATCATCTTGCGGCCATCAATAGCGATGACCTCAGCGATGCGCCGTTCAACATCGCCCACCTTGACCACAGCGCCCACCCCGTACTTTTGCAGGCGTTGCAGGATAGCCTTGAGCTCTTCTCCTTTGGCGCTCACCTCAAGCCCCCCCCGGTCAGGGTAATAGGCCCCATATTCACTCTCAATACGCTGCAGATACTCGCCCAGATTCAGTTTCAGGGTCAAAACCATATCCATTGCCAGCAGCAGTCCGATATAGGCATCTTTCTCCGGGGTATGGCCAATGACCGAGATCCCATCTGACTCCTCAAAGCAGACCAGGGCCTGACCGATCACCGGCTTGAACTCCTTGAATCCCACCCTGGGCTCAAAAACCTGCTCGCCAAATGCCAGTGCCAGCGCATTGGCCAGATTGGAAGTAGCCACCGTCTTGGCCACCATCCCCCGTTTCCCTTTGACCTCGTGGAGGAAATGATAGGCCATGGCCCCAAACTGATTCATGCTGATCTCAACAGTCCCATCAGTAAAACGAATGCGATCCCCATCAGGGTCGATGATAGCACCAAGCTTGAGCCTTTCCGGCCTTGCCCGCAAGGTCTCACCCACCTGCTGCATATTCGCCGAAGAAGGCTCAGGGGCAATGCCGCCAAAGGTCACATCGGCATCAGCCCGCAGATGAATCAACCGCTCTCTCCCATTGCCGTTAAAAAGGGGCGCAACATGAAGACGGCTGGCGCCATGCACCGAATCAATCACTACACAAAGATCACGATTTTCCTGAAAACCGTGCATGATTGTATCCAGATCAAGGCCATGGACCGAGACATTCCGGCACACCAGGGCTTTCCAGCATTCCAGAGAATCAAATGGCCGGATATCCGTCCTCTGGCCAGGGGTCGGCAGAGGAGCAGTCAAGGAAACCAGGGGGGAGACATCAGCCTCGATGATCCGGCGGGCATTGGCCGTGATCCTGTCGGTCAACTCCGAGGCGGCGGGTCCCGCATCGGCGGCATTATACTTGAATCCGCCATATTCCAGAGGATTATGTGATGGCGTCAGATTAATGGAAAAGGCCGCGCCCAGCTCCAGAAGGGCTGCTGACAAGACCCCGGTAGTGGACTCTCCGGCATAATGCACGGTAAATCCGGCCCCGACCAGGACCTCGATGACGGCAGCGGCCAGAATCTCGCCGCCAAAGCGATTATCAAAGCCGACTACACACCCTTTTTTCTGGGCCTCCTGCAGGGTTGACACCCCGAGAAAAGGCGCCAGATCCCGTTCCTCATCAACCACTTGATACAGATCAACAATAGCGGCAGTGACAAAAGAGACGGAGCGGACAAAGAGATCCTTCCCCAGTATCCCCCGCCAGCCGGAGGTTCCGAATGTCACCAGTTCCCGCGGCTGGCCCGTGTTCCCGACAATCTCATCCATGACCAACAGATAGACCTGATCGATATATCTCTGCCAGACCTCGCCCTCATTCTTCCTTTTTTCCACAAGCTTGCGGATTAACATGAAATAATCACTACTGGCGTGACTGTTCCCGATATTACAGCTTTTATATAAATCACGTACAGTATCAGTTATCGTCGTCATTCAAATTCCTTATTCGTTTAAAAATCTCACTCTTGACTCAACTCTTTTTTTCCAAAAAAATGGCAAGGGCCTCTTCAATGGTCTGGGGGTAATGAAAAACAACACCTGCCCGGATATCTTCCGGAATTTCCAGCACATCTTTTTCATTTAAGGCCGGCAACACCAGCTCTCTGATCCCGGCCCGCAAGGCACCAAGGACCTTCTCACCAATTCCCCCCACCGGCAACACGTCGCCACGCAGGGTGATCTCCCCGGTCATGGCCACATCGGGCCGAACAGTCCGCCCGGTGATGACTGAAACCAGGGATGCGACCATGGCCACTCCGGCAGAAGGGCCATCTTTGGGAATGGCCCCTTCCGGCACATGCACATGAATATCAATTTTAGAAAATATTTTCTCATCAATCCCCAGCTCTTGTGCATGTGAACGGATGTAACTGTGGGCAGCCGTAGCCGACTCTTTCATCACATCCCCCAACTTGCCGGTGAGGGTCAGCCCGCCACTTCCTTTCATCTTGGAACTTTCAATAAAAAGGATCTTACCACCCACAGGCGTCCAGGCAAGGCCAGTGGCAAGGCCCGGCCCCCAGCTCCGGGCCTTGATTTCCGGAAAAAATCGAACGGGGCCAAGAAAGGTGTACAGATCATCAGGGCCAACCACTCGTTTTTTCGTTCGTCCCCTGGCAATTTCCGCCGCTACTCCCCGGCAGATAGCGGCAATCTCCCGTTCCAGATTCCGCACCCCGGCCTCACGGGTATACGACTCAACAAGACTAGCCAGGGTCTCATCCGAAAGGACCAGATCGTCCTGGCCCAGGGCATGGGCCTCCATCTGTTTGGCCAGGAGATGACGTCTGGCAATGGCCACTTTTTCCTGCAAGGTATACCCAGACAGTTCAACCACCTCCATCCGGTCACGCAAAGGCTCAGGGATAGTGTCAAGGACATTGGCCGTGGCAATGAACATGACCCTTGAAAGATCAAATTCCATATCCAGATAGTGATCCGTAAAGGTCGAATTCTGTTCAGGATCAAGCACCTCAAGCAACGCCGACGAGGGATCACCGTGAAAGTCATTGCCCAGCTTGTCAATTTCATCCAGGAGGAAGACCGGATTATTTGTTTTTGCCTTTTTCAGACTCTGGATAATCCGGCCTGGCAGGGCGCCAACATAGGTGCGCCGATGTCCCCTGATTTCAGCCTCATCCCTGACTCCGCCAAGGGAGATACGTACAAATTCACGATTCATAGTTTTGGCAATGGATTGGCCAAGAGAGGTCTTCCCTACCCCCGGCGGGCCGCTAAAACAAAGAATCGGCCCGTGCATATCCTGTTTCAGTTTGCGAACCGCCAGGAACTCCAGTATCCGTTTTTTTATTTTTTTCAGACCATAATGATCCCGATCCAGATCACTCTCAGCCTTTTCCAGGTCAAGGGTATCAATGGTGGATTCCAGCCAGGGAAGATCAAGAATCCAGTCGAGGTAATTACGGGTGCCTGAATACTCCGGGGATGAAGGGGAAATCCGTTCCAGACGGGCCAGTTCTTTTTCCACTACCCTCCGCACCTCTTCCGGCAACTTTTTGACCGCAAACTGCTCCCGCAGCTCCTTGACCTCGACCTTTTCACCATCCTCGCCCAGTTCCTTGCGAATGGATTCCAGTTGTTGCCGTAGGAAAAATTCACGCTGCCGGCCATCAATATCTTTTTTTACCGACTCCTGAAGTTTCTGACTGGTCTCCACTGTTTCCAGACGTTTGCTGAGTTCCAGCATAACCCGTTTCAGGAGTGATTCAAAATCCCTGATCTCCAGGATTTCCTGCTCCTCCTCAACTTTCAGATTGAGCTGAGTGGTGACCAGATAACTGATATGAAAAGGGTTATCCAGAGAATTCAGGGTCAGCCCCAACTCTTTTGGCAGTTCCGTCAACTGGACAAGCCGGGTAAACTGGGTGCGCAGGCTGTGGATCATGGCCTGACCCTGCGGACTCTCATTCCAGGCCATGGGGACTTCCAGTACGGTGGCCCGGTGATAGGGCGTAGTCTCAATAATTTTTACTATTTCAATCTTTTTGGTGCCACTGATCACGACATGATAATACCCCTCTTTTTCTTTGCTGAGCTTATGGATATAGCCAATCACCCCCACCCGGTACAGAGCATCTTCTGGAAGATGCTCCATGCCTTCCGGCGCCGTTTTCCGGGTGGAGACAAGCCCTATGATCCGGTCGCCAAGGAGCGCGTCATCAATAAGGTGTTTGGATGGCTCATCAGCCACCTGCAGGGGAAAGCCCATTCCAGGATAAAAGACAAAACCATGAAGAGGTAAAATGGAAAGGATTTCAGGGACTGCCAGACTGGCAGGATCCACTTTCTTTTCTGCTTGCTTATCTGCTTGCTGCTTTTCTTTCTCCATATTTCAGCCCTCAACCTGTATCCTGACTATTATCTGATTCTCCACTCTCTTCTTCAGGGAAACAACAAGAATTCCATCAAGATAGAAAGATGATGCCTGTTCCACATCAATTATCACAGGCAATGCCACCGTCCGCGCAAAAGCCCCCAATTCAATTTCCAACTGATGGATGCAAACAACGGGTCGCTCTTCCACCATCCCTGGCTCGAGAGACACTATGCCTTCCCTGGCCGTCACCTGCGTCCTTGGAAGTTGCCTCCTGCCACTAATATGTAACTGATGTTCTTCCACCAGAAGTTCCAGCGAATCCTTCATCACACCGGCAAGATCACAATAGACCGTTATCTCCTCACCGGACTCATAAATATCCACAGGAGGTTGCCACAGTCCTGACTCGATCTTGGCCATTCTCGTAAAGGACATATTCCGCAGCATACGACCGGTCTGCATCTGCATCTCTTGAATTTCTCGAAATAATTTCCTGCTCAATGGCGCCATCATTTCCTCCATACTGATAATCGCAACAGCTTTTATTCCATCCTTTTTTAAGTATGGAATAAAATTTGATAAAAAGTCAACCGAATAAAGTTCCTTACAATATCTCAGGCTAAGCCTTGACGAATAGGCACTATTCTTTATATATTAGCCAGGCATATAAATAGGCACCCACGCAACACCTACAAAACTTGGGCAAAAGCCCTTTCACTTAATCAACTCATCCCATCAGGAGAATTTCACATGGGCCACACTCACGACAAAGAACTGATTATCTGGTTTGATGATATCGGCATTGACGATGTCCCCATGGTTGGCGGCAAAAACGCCTCCCTCGGCGAAATGTATCAGCATCTCACCTCAAAAGGTGTTGCTGTTCCCCACGGTTTTGCCATTACCGCCTACGCCTATCAATATCTGATCAAATCCGCAGGCATTGAAGATGGTGTCCGCGAGGCCCTTGCCGGTCTTGACACCCACGACCTTCACAATCTCCAGGAACGCGGCAAAAAGGTACGCGCCATTATCCGGGGCGCAAAATTCCCCCAGGATCTGCAAGACGCAATCATCAATGCCTATAAAAAGATGGAAGCGGAATACGGCAAGGATGTGGATGTTGCCGTCCGTTCCTCCGCCACCGCCGAGGACCTGCCGGACGCCTCTTTTGCCGGTCAGCAGGAGACCTACCTGAATGTCCGTGGCTACGACGCCATCCTTGACTACTGCAGCCAGTGCTTTGCCAGTCTTTTTACCGATCGCGCCATTTCCTACCGTCATGACAAGGATTTTGGCCAGTTTGATGTCTATCTCTCCATTGTTATTCAGAAAATGGCCCGCTCCGATTCAGCCAGCTCCGGTGTTCTCTTTACCATCGACACCGAATCAGGCTTTAAAGATGCGGTCTTTATCACCGGCGCCTGGGGTCTGGGCGAGAATGTGGTCCAGGGCGCGGTCAACCCGGACGAATACTTCGTGTTCAAGCCCACCCTCAAAGAGGGCAAGAGACCCATTGTCTCCAAGACCATCGGCTCCAAAGAGATCAAGATGATCTACGACAACGACCCCAACACCCCGCATCCGGTCAGAAATATCCCCACTACCATGGAAGAGCGGAACGCCTACGTCATCAGTGACGATGAGATCCTCCAGCTCGCCAGATGGGCCTGCATCATTGAGGACCATTACGGCAAGGCCATGGACATCGAGTGGGCCAAGGACGGAGACGGGGTTAAAGTCGGTACCGGCAAGCTCTTCATTGTCCAGGCCAGGCCCGAGACCGTCCACTCCCAGGACGACAAGAAGGTCATGGAGACCTACAAGCTGCAGGAGAAGGGCCAGGTGCTTGCCACCGGACTGGCAGTAGGTACCAAAATCGGCCAGGGCAAGGCCAACGTCATCTCCGATGTCAAGGACATCCACTCCTTCAAAAAAGGAGAGGTCCTGGTGACCGACATGACCGATCCGGACTGGGAACCAATCATGAAGATCGCCAGCGCCATCGTCACCAACCGTGGCGGTAGGACCTGTCATGCTGCCATCATCTCTCGCGAGCTGGGCATCCCCTGCGTTATCGGCACCGTTGACGGCACCAAGAAAATCGCACACGGCCAGGACATCACCGCTTCTTCGGCAGAAGGCGAGAAAGGTTATGTCTATGAAGGACTGCTCAAGTTCCAGATTGACAGAGTAGATCTGGGCGACCTGCCAGCTACCAAGACCAAGATCATGATGAACCTGGCCATTCCGGAAAAGGCCTTCACCGAATGCCAGATCCCCAACGACGGCGTTGGCCTGGCCCGGGAAGAGTTTATCATTAACTCCCACATCGGCCTCCACCCCCTGGCTTTGTATAACTACGAGGAGCTCAAGGCCTCTAAAGATCCGGTAAAACAGGATATCGTCAGACAAATCGACGCCAAGACAGGTGCCTATACCGACAAAAAGCAGTTCTTCATCGACAAGGTAGCCGAAGGTGTCGGCCGCATTGCCGCCGGCTTCTATCCCAAGGATGTCATCGTCCGCCTCTCCGACTTCAAGAGCAACGAGTATGCCAACCTCGCGGGCGGCACCCTCTATGAACCGGAGGAAGAAAACCCCATGATCGGCTGGCGCGGTGCCTCACGCTACTACGACCCCAAGTATCGGCCTGCCTTTGAACTGGAATGCCAGGGTCTGCTCAAGGCTCGTAACGATATGGGTCTGACCAACATCAAGCTGATGATTCCTTTCTGCAGGACCCCTGCGGAAGGCAGGAAAGTAATCGAGGTTATGCGCGAGTGCGGTCTGGTCCAGGGCGAAAATGGCCTGGAGGTCTATGTCATGTGCGAGATCCCCAGCAATGTCATCTCCGCCGATGCCTTCGCCGACATCTTCGACGGCTTCTCCATCGGCTCCAACGACCTGACCCAGCTTACTTACGGTCTTGATCGTGATTCCGGTATTATTGCCGGCATCGCGGATGAGCGTGACGACGCGGTCAAGGACATGATCCGCATGGTCATCGCCACCGCCAAACGGCGCGGCAAGAAGATCGGAATCTGCGGCCAAGGCCCCTCCGACTTCCCGGAATTTGCCACCTTCCTGGTGGAATGCGGCATCGATTCCATGAGCCTGATCCCTGACACCGCCATCAAGACCAGACTGGCCGTGCATGAGAAGGAAAAAGAGATGGGCATTAACCCTTGACCGACCTCTTTTTAGTTCGTAACAAGTAAACAAAAAAGGCATGATCCTTTCGGGTCATGCCTTTTTTATTCCCAGTATCTGCCCCTAAAACCAGCTGCATCTCTTACCCATCCAGACTCTTGGCCTCATCAATCAGCATCACCGGGATATCATCACGGATTGCGTAGAGCAATCGACATTTTTCACAGACAAGACCATCTGCCGCCTCGGTGAGTCTGACCGGCCCTTTGCATTGAGGGCAGACCAGGATATCAAGTAAATCTTTATTCAACATTTATTTCTCCTCCAATCATAAACTCCACACTAACGCCAACTCTTCCTTCAACACCAACACTCTTTCAACTAAAGTAGCCCCTTGTCAAGACACAAAATCTGGTTCACAAGAAGCAAGTAAAGCTCATATCCTCTTTTTGAGCCTCTTGCAAAATATTCATACCCGATCGTTATCCACGTTTCGTGCTGTCAACACCACCTATACCTTCTTTCCCGTTTGAAACAGGGCCGTGACGGATTTACAGAAAAAAGATTGCTTTATCATTTTGGAAATATCTTCACTGCCTTTTTCTGTTTCCTCTCGTTCCCTGCTTGACAGAGCTTGCCTTTTTTAGTATTTTCCCTCCTTTTCGGGTTAAAATAAAATATTTTCATCAAATATTCTTGTCCTCTTGCTGAACCCTGGCCATCGACATATTTGAAATTTCCATGTAACTCTTGTTATTACAATCAGTTGCTAACATTATTATTTTTCTGTAACTTTTGCAACAATAGAAGCATCCATGTTTGAGAATCTAACAGACAGGCTGGAAGGGGTCTTCAAAAAACTCCGAGGCCACGGCAAACTCACTGAAGAAAACATTCAGGAATCCATGCGGGAAGTGCGCATGGCACTCCTTGAGGCCGATGTCAACCTCAATGTGGTCAAGCAATTTATTGCCACGGTTACCGAAAAGGCTGTGGGGCTTGAAGTCAGCCAGGCACTGTCTCCGGGTCAGCAGATCATCAAGATAGTCCACGAGGAACTGGTAGCCCTTCTCGGCGGCAACACGGAACAGATTCGCCTTGATGGCCGCCAGCCGGTCATTATCATGATGGCTGGCCTGCAAGGCTCCGGCAAGACGACCACCTCGGGTAAACTTGCACGCATGCTCAAGAACAAGGGCAGACGACCTTATCTGGTGCCTGCCGACGTCTATCGGCCCGCAGCTATTGAACAGCTCCAGATCCTTGGCGGGAAGATTGATGTCCCGGTCCATCCATCCACCACCGGGACCAAACCGGTGGATATCTGCCGGCAGGCGGTGGCTGTTGCCAGGGAAAAAAATTACGACACCCTGATCATTGATACCGCAGGCCGCCTGCATGTTGATGAGCTTCTCATGGGTGAGCTCAAAGAGATCCAGGCAGCAATAAAGCCCTCTGAAATTCTCTTCGTGGCCGATGCCATGACCGGACAGGATGCGGTTACCGTTGCCAGCAAATTCAACCAGGATCTGGAAATAACCGGTATCGTTCTTACCAAAATGGAAGGTGACGCCCGTGGCGGCGCAGCACTTTCCATCAAGAACATCACCGGCAAGCCCATCAAGTTTACGGGTGTCGGTGAAGGCCTGGACGCGCTGGAAATCTTTCATCCTGACCGGACGGCCTCACGCATCCTGGGAATGGGCGATGTCCTCACCCTAATAGAACGGGCCGAAGCCGTTGTTGACAAGAAAAAAGCCGACAAACTGATCAATAAACTCCGGCAGAATACCTTTACCCTGGAAGACTTTCTCGACCAGATCCAGCAGATCAAAAAAATGGGGTCGCTGGAGCAGATTCTGGGCATGATTCCAGGGATCAACAAGCTCAAGCAGCTGAAAGACGCGCCCCAGCCCAACGAGAAAGAGCTGTCCAAGACCGAGGCCATTATTCGCTCCATGACCAGGAAAGAGCGACAGAATTACGCCATTATCAACACCAGCCGCAGGCAACGGATCGCAACCGGTTCCGGCACGGATGTGGCCGATGTCAACCGGGTCATCAAAAGTTATTCGACCATGTTAAAGATGATGCAGAAAATGCGCGGCAAACCCGGACTGATCACCGGTCAGAAAAGACGAAAACTTCCCAAGGGATTGCGTAAAAATTAGATACCACCTTCTGGCTGGAACAGTCAGAGACAACTCAGGCTTTATTCATAGTTTTTTAAATACATCAAAGGAGTTATCAGGAATGGCAGTTCGAATTCGTTTAACCAGGCTTGGCAGAAAGAAAAAACCCTTCTATCGTATTGTGGTTGCAGACAGTGAGCGTCAGCGTGATGGAAAGTTCCTTGATATCGTCGGAACCTACGACCCCATGCAGAATCCTGCCGCCATCACCATTAACACGGCTAAACTCCAGGACTGGATTGGGAAAGGCGCTTTGCCATCCACCACGGTTCAGAGTTTGATTGCCAAGACTGCGGTCAGCGAATAACGAACCATGCAAGAACTGGTCTCCCATATTGCTAAATCGCTGGTCGATAATCCTGAGGTAGTAACCGTCACCATGAGCGAGGAAGATGACACAGTCACCATCGGTCTGGCCGTTGCCAAAGAAGATCTCGGCAAGGTGATCGGCAAACAGGGCAGGACAGCAAGGGCCATGCGTTCTCTCCTTGCGGTCACTGCCGGGAAGGAGAACAAGCGATCAAGGCTTGATATTCTGGAGTAATATCCACAGAGCCATGACTGACGATTTTTTATATCTCGCTGAGTCCTATCTCCTGATCGGAAAGATTATCGAACCCCACGGCCTGAAGGGTGAGATAAAGATTTTTTCTTTTGCGGGACAACCGGAAAACATTCAGCACTACAAGAAACTGTTTCTGGTAACCCCAGCCGGGAAAATCTCTCAACCCTATGGTACCGAGACGTGCCGGATAAAAGGAAAATCAGCAATTGTCCGGCTGAGCTCTGTCAGTGACCGCAGTGGGGCCGAGGCAATAACAGGTCTGGGTGTTTTGATCCTCAAAGAGGATCTGCCGCAACCAGGCAAGGATGAATTTTATCTGTATCCGATGGTAGGTCTGCCCGTTGTAACCACCCAAGGCCGCAGACTGGGAACAGTGATAAATATTTTTTCCAATGGAGCACAGGATCTGCTGGTGGTGCACGACAAGGATGAGGAATATTTGATCCCCATCCTTGATTCTATTATTATCCACCATGATGCTGAAAAGATTGTGATAGAGCCTCCACCCGGACTTCTGGAGATAAACTCCGGGGACAGTGCTCTTTAGAAGCCGTTACGAAATAATCATTCCCTTCATACCCATTTCGTTACGGCTTCACAGGCCGTTTTTGCCATCCAGATGACGATGAAAATTTTTGTTACAACGGCTTAGTTAGTGTCCATGGGCACTCTGATTTTTGACATATTGACTCTTTTTCCAGGGCTTCTTGATTCACCGCTGAATGAATCTATTATTCGCCGGGCCAGAGAGGATAACAAGATCCGCATTGATATCACTGATATCCGGAATTTTGCGCTGGATAAACATGCCACAACCGACGACCGGCCCTTTGGCGGCGGAGAAGGCATGGTCATGAAGCCGGAGCCCCTGACCGCTGCCCTGCACGCGGTGCAAGAGAAAAACGGAGCTGGTCGGGTCATCCTGCTCAGCCCGCAAGGACGCGCTTACACCCAGAAGGTTGCTGAAGAGCTCAGTTCATTGTCCCATCTGATTCTGGTCTGCGGCCGGTACGAAGGGGTTGACGAACGATTTGTGACCGCTTCCGTCGATGATGCCATCTCGGTTGGTGATTACATCCTGACTGGTGGTGAGCTGGCAGCCATGATTATTATTGATTCTGTAACCCGGCTTCTTCCTGGAGTTCTTGGCTGTTCCGAGTCGGCAACCAGGGATACGTTCAGCAGAGATTTGCTCAAACACCCACAATACACAAGGCCAAGGGTGTTTGCAGGACAAGAGATACCTGAAGTTCTCCTGTCTGGCAATCACGAGGCAATCGAGCAATATCGGTTTCTGGAGTCAGTACGACGCACCTTGGAACGACGACCGGAGTTATGCAAACGGGCCGATTTCAGCAAAAGTGAAAAAAAGCTGCTCAAAGAACATGGTCTGTATCAGAAGATAGAAGCGTTACCGACCGGCCCCGAATGAATAAGGAAAAGATGAAAGACTCAGGTATCGCTCTTGATATCGCCCTTATCCATTACCCTGTCATCAACAAGACCGGAGAAACCATAGGCTCGGCAGTAACCAATCTTGATCTGCACGATATAGCCCGGGCGGCAAGGACATTTGGGGTTGATCATTACTATATTGTCACCCCGTATACCGACCAGCACACACTGGTTCAAGAGATTCTCGATCACTGGCAGACAGGCTATGGGGCAACATACAATCCGGCCCGTAAAACTGCCCTTGACCGGGTAAAGATTGCCGGGTCACTGGCAGAGGTCATCACCCTGGTCACTGCGCAGAGAGGTCAGAAACCCCTGCTTCTGACCACGAGTGCCCGTGCCCAGAAAAACAGTATCAGCTACCGGGAAACCCGCAGGCGCATTGCAACAAGAGAGCCAATACTTCTCCTGTTCGGCACCGCCCATGGACTTGCCCCGGAGCTCAGCGAGACAGCGGATTACACCCTGCCTCCCATTGAGAGTACAACCGGCTATAATCATCTTTCTGTACGCTCGGCAGTCTCGATCATCCTTGATCGGCTCCTTGGCGTCCACGAAGAATGATAGCAGTAAGACAATTTTTCGAGGCCTCATCAAAGAGAGTGGCCAACAACTATCCCCTTCAACATACTTAACGTAGAGTAAAATTATGAGCTTAATACTTGACAGAATCAATCAGGAACAGATGCGATTTGATCACCCGGACTTTCGTTCCGGCGACAGCGTAAAGGTACACATCCGGATCATTGAGGGAAACAAGGAGCGGATCCAGATCTTCCAGGGTGTTGTCATCAAACGCAAAAATGGCACAATGGATGCTTCATACACCGTTCGTAAAGTGTCACACGGAATCGGCGTTGAAAAGACCTTTGCCCTGCACAATCCCAGGATTGAACAGATCGAGGTCGTCAGTCATGGTCGTGTTCGCCGTTCACGCCTTTACTATCTCCGTGACAGACGCGGCAAGGCAGCACGTATTCGTGAGCGTTTGTATCAAAAGGACAACCACTGATTACCGTAAATCAGACCGGAAAATCGAGTTGCAACGGATAGGAGCGATTCTCTCCACCGTCGTTCCCGATACGGACGACACCTTCCTTTTTGAACGGACCCTGTACACCAGAGGTTTTTCTTGTGTTGCAGGGTTGGACGAAGCAGGCAGAGGACCACTGGCTGGACCAGTGGTCGCTGCCTGTGTCGTTCTGCCGCCCCGTTGCGACTCTTCTCTTTTCCTCGACTCAAAAAAGCTCTCCCATAAAAGACGTTGTTTCCTGGCCAGGGTCCTCAAGGAAATAGGCGCCGCAACAGGTGTGGGTATTGTCTCTCACACAACCATTGATCGTATCAACATCCTGCAGGCATCTCTTCTGGCTATGAAAAGGGCCGTTGAAAATCAGGCCAGCACATCTCCCTCACCCGACTTTCTGCTGATTGATGGCAAATTCAAGATTCCCATGGAGACCCCCCAGCATACCATGATTCACGGTGAATCGAAGAGCGCCTCCATTGCCGCTGCCTCCATCCTGGCCAAGGTGACACGGGACGCACTGATGGATGAGCTTGCCGAACAATACCCCGCCTACAATTTCGGCCAGAACAAGGGCTATCCCACCAGAGAACATCGACAGGCCATTGAAAAACATGGCCCGGTGCCATGCCACCGCAGGACATTCAAAGGGGTCAAGGAATTTGTCTGACCTTCGGAGAAATATTCTTGGTCAAAGGGGTGAAGATCTGGCCGCCGCGTACCTTCTGGATGCAGGATATCGAATCGTTGAACGAAACTACCGGAATCATTACGGTGAGATTGATATTATCGCCCTCTCTCCTGCGCAGAAGACCAAGACCCTGGTTTTTGTCGAGGTCAAAACTAGAAAGAATACCTTGTTCAGCCACCCCAGTGAGGCCGTCACCACAAAAAAGCAGAGCCAGATCAGCATGGTAGCCCTGGATTACCTGGCAAAAAACAACCTGACAGAAATCGCTGCCCGCTTTGATGTGGTGGCCATTATCCTCCCGGAGAATGGACCGCCCCAAATTGATCTCATCCAGAACGCCTTTGATCTGATCGCTGGTTTCTAACCGCTATGTCCTATGTCCCATCATCCTTGAAAACCCCTATGCGCCACATTGCCATCACCATGGGCTGCCCAGTCGGAATCGGGCCCGAGATAATCTTGAAATTTTTCGCCCAAGCCGACAGCTTTTCACAATATTCTCCGGTAGTCATTGGCGACATCGGAGTCCTGCAACGCTGCGCAACTGAGCTGAGAATCAACGCTGAGTTCCTGTCATGGCAGCCAGGGAGCCCAATGCATACAGGACAAATCCCTGTCCTGGAACTATCCCGTTTCAATGCCAGGGAATTAAGCTGGGGTCAGCCGACAATCGCCACCGGCAAGGCCATGGTCGGCTATATTGAAAAAGCGGTCAGCCTTCTCCTCGATAAAACCTTTTCGGCTATGGTCACCTGCCCCATCTCTAAAACAAGCCTGAACCGTGCCGGATACTCCTTCCCCGGCCATACCGAAATGCTGGCCGCGCTCACGGGGAGCACAAATTACGTCATGATGATGGCCGGCAGCAAGTTGCGCGTCACCCTGGCCACCATCCACTGTCCATTGGCGGAAGTGCCGGCCCGTCTCAACCAGGAGGCCCTGAGCGCCCTTATTCAGACCACAGACACGGCCCTGCGCCAGGATTTTGGTATCTCTGCCCCGAAGATCGCCGTAGCCGCACTCAATCCCCACGCCGGAGAGGCTGGTCTTTTTGGCCATGAAGAAGAAGATATTATTCTGCCTGCCATCAAGAAGATGCAGACAGGCGGGATTCACATTGAGGGTCCTTTTCCTCCTGATACTATTTTTTTTAAGGCCGCGGCAGGGATGTATGACGCGGTCATCTGCATGTACCATGATCAGGGTCTTATCCCGTTCAAGCTTCTTCATTTCAAGGACGGTGTCAACGTCACCCTGGGCCTGCCCATTGTCCGCACCTCTGTTGACCATGGAACCGCCTACGATATCGCCGGACATGGCCTGGCAGACCCGGCAAGCCTTGCCGCAGCCGTTGATCTGGCCGCCCGGATTGCCAGGAACCGGGACACCCTTTAAAAAAGGGCTTTGGCAGCAGCGCCCCCATGGACACACACTCTTTCAATGTATTATTTTCGTGTATTTCATCTCTTTTGTGATTATTTAATTCAGAAACATGGCAAGCTTAAGGATGAGTGGTCAGACAAGAGACAAGAGGATGCACAATCAAATGAACAAAGGTCTGCTTATTGTATTTGAAGGAATCGACGGCACCGGAAAATCAACCCAGATGTCACTCCTGGCAGGATATTTGCGAGAAAAAGGCTTGGCCGTCATTGAGACCAGAGAGCCTACCAACGGGCAGTTCGGCCAGCAGATCAGAGCACTCTACACCAACAGGAAGGGTGTCTCGCCGGAACAGGAGCTGGAGCTCTTTCTCGCTGATCGCCGGGAACATGTCCACAACGTGCTGACACCCGCGCTGCAGGAAGGAAAGATTGTCCTCTGTGACCGATATTTTCTCTCCACTGCCGCCTATCAGGGTGTCGTCGATCGCCCTTCCGCCGCGGCGCTTCCTGGAGCGAGCGACACTAAACCGGCCATGGCTGCCGGATTTTCGCCGGCAGAGATCATTGCCAAAAACAACTTTGCCCCGACTCCTGACCTGGCCCTGCTCTTCTGCGCCCCACCACGTCTTGGCATTGAACGAATCACAAAGGGGCGTGGCGACACACTCAATGATTTTGAACAAGAGGCCACTCTGCAAAAGGTAGCGTCCATTTTTGACAGTCTGGAACTCCCCTATATCAAGCGTATTAACGCCTCTGGCTCCATTGCATCTATCCATCAATCGGTGCTGCAGGCCGTCACCCCATTTCTGCGCCCCATGAACCATAATGTGTAACAAAAAACCTCTCATCAAGCGCTGGCAGCTCATCTTCCTGCTCCTCCTGAGCCTGCAAAGTTCCCTGACCAGTTGTGCCAGTGAGAAACACCCTGCCCCTGTTACTTCTATAGCTCCTGCCACTGTTTCTGCTCCTCCTGCACCACCAGTGGCCGCTACCGATGAAAACAGAGATCTCTCCTGCTCCTATTTTTATTTTCTCTGGGGCACCCACGCCGAGAGCACTAAAAAGTACAGTGAAGCCCAGGAAGCCTATGAAAAAGCTCTCATCTGTGACCCTGATGCTGATTATGTCCTCAAAAAACTTCCCGTTCTCCTTATCAGAATGGAGAAACTGCACGCGGCGGCACAATGGCTCAGAGAGGCCATCAAAAAAAATCCAAACGATATTGACAGTCAACTGCTTCTGGCACGTCTGGATGTCAATAGCGGCGACATTGATGAAGCTATCCAGATTTATGAAAGAATCCTTGAACTTGCCCCCGACAACAGTACAGTCCGTCTCCGCCTTGGCTACCTGTACAGCCAACAGGGTCGCTATCAGGAAGGGGAAAAAACCATCAAGATCCTTCTGACCAAGGATCCGGACTCTTATTTTGCCCTCCTCTATCTGGCCCGTCTTGCCATTCAATCCGGTGATTTTAACACCGCCTCCACCCTCTATGAAAAAATCCTGTCACTGAACTGGTCTCAAGATCTGGTTTATGAAATGACCGAATTTTATAGTATGCGTGAGCAATATCAACGAGTCGAAGAACTGTACGCCTCCATCCTCAAAAAAGAACCTGAGAATGAACGGGCGGCTCTTGGACGTGTCAACGCCCTTCTTCTCGCGGGCCAGGACAAGAAAGCACTGGCGGAACTGGCCAGGATTCGTACCTTCAGCAACAAACCCACCGACATTGATCTCATCTCAAGTCGGGTGTTCATCCATGCCAAAAATTTTGACAAGGCCAATGCCCTGCTGGAAAAAATTCTGGCCAAGAAAGAATCATCGGCGGCCAGATACATGCTGGCAGTGATTCGCTATGAAAAGAACAAACGAGAGGCAGCGCTGGCCCATCTCAGAAAAATAACTCATGGCGACGAAGAATTTGACAACAGTATTGTTCTTCAGACCAAGATCCTGAGTGATTTGAAAAGAACACCGGAGGCAATCACCCTGGTAAAAAAATTAATTGATAATCCAAATCGCCGCCAACCACTCTACTACAACCTTCTGGCAGGTATCTATGTCAATCAGGACCAGCTTGCCCTCGGCGATGAAATCCTGAAAAAGGGGGTCGAACTGTATCCTGACAATGTGCAACTCTTATTTGAGTATGGGCTCCTGCTGGAGCAGGAAGGAAAACAAAACGAGGCTATAGCCAGCATGGAAAAAGTAGTTGAGCTCCAGCCTGACCATGTTGAGGCCTTGAATTACCTTGGATATACCTGGGCCGACAACAACATCCATCTTGAAAAGGCATTGGAATACATAAAAAAAGCCATCACCCTCAAACCTGACAATGGCTATATCCTTGACAGTCTGGGCTGGGTCTATTTTCGCATGGGAGAGCTGGAAAAGGCCAGGACAGAGTTGGAACATGCCCTGACCCTTGAACCGAATGCTCCCTATATCCATGAGCATATGGGCGATATCTACCAGTCAACCGGACAAAAAGAAAAAGCAAAGGAGACCTATCGCCAGGCTCTGGAGATGTTCAAGGATCGGGAGATGAAAGAAAAGATACAGGAAAAAATCGATGAGATTAAATAAAATACATATTGCGCAGGCAGGCCCAAACCCTTTCCTGTTCGTCCTGATTCTGCTGGTCTTGTTTTTAAACGGCTGTGCCGGCAAGCCGTGGACCAGCCCGGTGGCTGAAGATGAGACCGCACTCATCACCCGGACTTTTGCGGAAATGCAGCAGCGGGACGCCTCATGTTCCTGTTGTCTGGATGCCAAGACTACTCTTTCGTGGGATGGCCCGGGAGAAGATCGCTCCGTCGCCGGCTTTCTTCAGCTTATGCTCCCCGCATCCCTTAAATTCGTGGTGCTTAACCCCCTGGGGCAACCTCTTTACGCCCTGGTCAGTGACGGACAGGAGTTTCAATCCATCAATACCACCCTGAAACAGCACATGATCGGCAAGATCAGTTCCCTGGCCGCGCAGTACAAAATTCCGGAATCTCTCCTTTCTGAGAACTGGGGGTATTGGCTGACAGGACGACTCCAGGAGAAGGGCGTAATGATTGAGACCATACGCCGAGATGGCTCGGGCCGTGGGGTCTGGATCACCATGCAATACCCAGGCGATGCAGCCTTAGCCAAAACCCATCTCTTGATTCGGCCGGAGACAAGGCAACTTCTCGCCCGAGTTCTTGTCGATCACCAGGGAGACACCATTGCCACCATCTCCTACAATAGACGGAGCGGACAAGACGACTGTGCGCCGGTCAGCAGCATCACCATCACCGACCTGCCCTACGGATCAAAGCTCAGTATCGATTTTGCCGAGATCCTGACAGATCGCTCTTTTACTGCTGCCAATTTCAGACTGAAAGTACCAGCAGACTATGATGTTCAAGTGACAGGTGATAGATGACAGGCGTCACCTGCCATTCAAGATCGATTCCACTGTTTTTTCACCAACTTTCCTGGTGAAAATTGCATCCAGAAGCGGGGCAATCTTTTCCATCTCCTCATCAAGCAGCAAAAAACCGGGCAAAGGTTTCGCCTTAATCACCTGGACCCGGGACTGATCGGCAAAGTTGGGTGGAAGCAGCGTTGCGCAGCTCCTGTTTTCCGGCAGATCACAAAGGGCTGAGAGGACATCAAGCATGTTGCCCCAGTACTCTCCCTGCCCCAGATGCTCGATGATCTGCATAACAGCCGTAGATGCTGAGAGGTAGTATTCGGGCAGAAGGGCGGAAGTCCCGGAAAGGCACCTCTGTTCGGAGGCAAAACAACGACAGGAAAATGGCCTGACCTCATAGATCTGACAACAGCCATTCTCCAGAAAAGGACAGGAAGACATATTTCCATTCTGTTCAGACTGGACAACCTCGCCCTTGCCAAGACAGGCGCTGGCAAAATCATTGGTGGTCATCCGGGGACGCTCAGTTTCCTTTTTTCCCTGCAATTTTCCGGCAAGCCATCCCTGACGATCATTCTCGCGAATCAGACGATGGATGACCTCTCCTTCAAGGGCCGTCATGGTCACATTCTGGGTACAGCAGGCCGCACAGTTTTTTGTACAGGCAAAGGAAAAGCCGGCCGACCACTCGGTAAAGACCTCATAAATATTCTGTAAAATGTCTTCTTTTAACGGGGGCATACGACCTCAACGCCAACTTTGACATGACAGTCCTTCATAGTTTGCCACTTCTCCCTGCCCTGATGTTGTCTTGGAATTTTACAAAAAGAACGTACAAATTTTCCTCTTTGAAAAACACCTGCCGCAGATCATAATGTCGATTTGGCACGAGCTCAAGAACCACTCGTATCTTGTGAGATTTCACATCCTTTTCCACCCGAACCTGCTTGACAAATTCACCCTGTGCAGAAATGGTTTCAGGTACCTTATCCCCGACGCCTGCATCCATAAAATCACAAACAATACTGGGGGTCCCCTCTTCAACCCCAAAAATCACAGGGGGATGAAAATTGGTCAATTGAAACAACACCTTTTCCTCTTTATCAGGGCTTTTCTCAAAAGAAATTTTATTAATCACCAGTTGTGACGACGAAACCGATGGCTTTTTTACGGCAACAGCCTGCGGCAGCTCAACCTTTTTCTCTTTCACCTGCGGTGTCTCAACTTTTTTCTCTTTCACCGGCGGCACAGAGGCCGCTTCTTTCTTCACCGCCTCAAGAGGATGAGTGCTTTTTGCAGCAACAACGTCAATTTTTTTCGTCTTCCCGCCTGCCTGTTCATGTTGTTGTGTCTCCTTTTTCGGCTGGATACGAAAAATGGTAATGACCAGGATATTATCTTTTTTCTTAAAATCCATGGCAAAATCATAGTCACCGGCAGGAACCAGATCAAAAACCACCCTGGTCTTGAGCTGAGGATCTTTATGTACTGCGGTTCTGATTGTCGAAATCAGATTTCCCATGCTTTTAATCACGGGCTTGATCGATGGGGATTGCCGGGTATTGTCAAAATCAAAAACAACCTTGGGCACTTTCCCTTTCGTAGCGAACATCTTGGGGATATGGGGGCCATTCAGTTTAAAGGTGACCGTTTCCCGGGTGCTGCTTTCCCGGTCAAAAGTAATATTTTCAAGCAATCCACCCGTCTCTTCGGCACGCAACAACGACACTGATAACGAAAAAAAAAGGACAACGGCCACCACAAAAAGATGGACAGCTTGCCGCATAGCCCGTCGCCCTGAAAACCCACATGACAGTGACCTGGATGCCCCCAGTTGCTTCCTGGAAAGCGAAAGAAACAGGGAATTTTTCACAAGACCTTTATTTTTCATAGAAGCAACCCTTGCGCAAGATAACATGTTATTTTTATTCAAACAAATACATCTTTACCTTGAATACATCATCCGCCCTTGTAAAGTCAACCTATTTCCAGTACATCTGCAGATGAATTACAGCCACGGCCAACAAGCAATAACTGGTCAACAATCTCCCTTAACACGTTCTTGAAGACCTCCCCATGCAAGCTAAAATCACAAGAAACAAACTTCTCCCTTTTGTCACCAAACCAGGTCGCTATCTGGGCCATGAACACAATGCAATTGTCAAGGACTGGGATCAAACGCAGGTCCACTGCGCCCTTATCTTCCCCGACCTCTATGAAATCGGCATGTCTCATCAAGGATTGCAGATCCTCTACCACATTCTCAACGGCCAGGATCAGGTGCTGGCGGAGCGGAGTTATTGCCCGGACCGGGACATGGAAAAATTATTATTGGAAAGACAATCCCCCCTCACCTCGCTGGAGTCAGACCATGCCCTGGCCGACTTTGACATCCTGGGCATCACCCTGCCCTACGAGCTGTGCTACAGCAATATTGTCACCATCCTCAGTCTTGCCGGAATCCCTCTATGGGCCAAAGATCGCAATGAATCCTTCCCGCTGATCCTGGGCGGCGGCTCCTGCTCCATGAACCCGGAACCGGTTGCCGACTTCTTTGATGCCATCCTGCTCGGCGACGGTGAAGAGGCGCTGCTGGAGATCACCACCATGGTGGGCCAGGCCAAGAAAAACAAATCCTCAAGGGCGGAACTGCTGTCGCAACTGGCCACCATCCAGGGCCTCTATATCCCCTCTTTTTTTCAACCCCTGTACACGGATCAGGGCACAATCCGCGAGATCCAGGCCTTCCACAGCGACACCCCCCATGTTCGGCGCCGGATTGTGGCCGATCTCTCCCAGACCGAGCACCTGAAACGACCGCTGGTGCCCAACGCCAAGATCGTCCATGACCGTCTAGGAGTGGAGATCGCCCGCGGCTGCACCAGAGGCTGTCGTTTCTGCCAGGCAGGGATCATTTACCGCCCGGTCAGGGAGCGCAGCCCGGAACAGATCATGGACATTGCCCGCTGCGGTCTTGGCGACAGCGGATTTGATGAACTGGCGCTCCTGTCGCTGTCCACCGGTGATTATTCCTGCATAGAACAGCTCATAAAGCAACTGATGGACACCTTTGCCAGCGACTATGTCTCGGTCTCCATGCCCTCCATGCGCGTGGGCACCCTGACCCAGTCGGTCATGGACCAGATCAAACGGGTGCGCAAGACCGGATTTACCCTGGCGCCCGAGGCCGGCAGCGAGCGGTTGCGCCGGGTCATCAACAAAGGGATCACCGAGGAGGACCTGCTGACCACCTGCCGGGACGCCTTCGCCTTAGGCTGGAAGGTCATGAAGTTTTATTTCATGATCGGCCTGCCCACCGAGACCATGGAGGACATCGACGCCATTGTCGAACTGGCGATGAAGGCCAAAAAAGAGGGTGACAAAGACGGACGCGGCCGCCGCCAGATCAATGTCAGCGTCGGCACCTTTGTGCCCAAACCGCACACCCCTTTCCAGTGGGAGCAGCAGATCAGCATCGATGAGAGCCGGGAGAAGATCAGACGGATCAAGGCAGCCCTGCCCCGCACCGGCATCAACCTGAAATGGCATGACCCGGAACAGAGTTTTCTGGAAGGGGTCTTTTCCCGGGGTGACCGCAGACTGGCCCGACTCCTGGAGACCGCCTGGAAGGGCGGGGCCAGGCTCGATGGCTGGTCCGACCACTTCAATATGAACATCTGGCGGGCAGCTGGCGAGGAGTGCGGCCTTTCTCTCGACACCTTCCTGCGCCGGCGCGATCCTGATGAGATCCTGCCCTGGCAGCACCTGCACAGCGGCATAGAGACCGCCTTCCTCCGGGATGAACTGGCAAAGGCCCACATCGAGGCCTATACTCCGGACTGCCGCTATCATGGCTGCCAGCAATGCGGCCTCTGTGATTTCAAGAAGATCAGGCCCATTGTCCAGGGCCGCAAGGCAGAAGACAGTGACGAAAAAAGACCTGACACACCACCTATGGCCTCCGCCGCTCCTGCGACTCCACCCGTGCCTCATGCCGCAACAGCAACCGCAGCGGGCCACTTCAAGTACAACGTCATCTACTCCCGCACCGGCGACATCTGCTTTCTCGGGCATCTGGAACTGCTGCAACTGGTGTTCCGGGCCCTGCGCCGGGCCGGGATCACCACCCATTTTTCGCAGGGGTTCAATCCCTCACCGAAGATCTCCTTTGGCCTGGCCCTGCCGGTTGGCACCGAGAGTCTGGCCGAATACTTCATCATGGATCTTCCGGCCCCGCTCAAATCACCAGAAGACACCGTCTCACACCTCAACAAACAACTCCCGCCAGGGATTACGGTGCAATCCGTGGCCCTGCACTCGGGAAAGGTGCCCCAGAACCTGCAAAGCAGCTTTATCATCACCTGTCCGCGACCGTTGTCACCAGAGGAGATCTCCCGTATCGATGAGTTCCTGGGCCGGGAGCAGTTTCCCGTCACCCGCAGCCGTAAAGGAAAAAACAACACCGCATTTGACATTCGTCCCCTGGTGGCAGCCATCATCCCGGAAACGGAAAATACACTCAGACTGGAACTTCTCTACACCAGCGGTCTGCCTGGCGTCAAGCCCATTGAGATCCTGACCCAGGTTCTGGGGATGGACGCCGAAACAGCCGCAACCAGCAAGGTACTCAAAACTGGCTGGCACAGCATTGGGGAGGATAAAGCGGATGTTGTCGGGTTTCAACCCGACAACATCTGCTCGGAATGAGCATAATAAACTGACAATAAAGGAAAAATCATGAAGCACATCATCCTGATTCTTATGATTATCACCTTGTGGCTGGGGCCAGTGACAAGGGCACATGCCGTCAATCCTTCTTTACCGGATCTCATTCAGCAGACCCGGTTCATCGCCTATACCCCCCGCAGCTTCGCCATTACCGGCGGCAAGGTAAGGGCTGCCACCGCAACCGGAATCAGGGATGATCTGACACTCCTGCGCTCTTCCTTTAACGGGTTGATCACCTACTCCGCCACCAGTGGGCTGGAAGCCGTCCCTGAAATTGCCCATGAGCTGGCCTACCGGGCAGTCATCCTGGGCATCTGGGATCCCTCATCCGATACCGAGATCCAGAACGTCATTCATGCCGCCCAAAAATACCCGGGCCTGATTGCCGCGATTATTGTCGGCAACGAAGGCCTTTACACCAAACGATACCTGCCGCAGGACGTCCAAAAGGCCAGGCAACGGATCAAGAAAGAGTGCCCGACCCTGGCCGTCACCACCTCCGAGCCTTTTTTCCTCTACTTTGAAAAAGAGTACAGCCAGTTTTTCACCTCCCACGACCTGTTGATGCCCAATGTCCATCCGGTCTTTGAAAAATGGTTTACCGCAAGCACCCCAACCCGGCAGGGGGTGGATATGGTCGTGCAGATGGCGGAAAAATTCCAGACAACCTACAACAAACCGCTCCTGATCAAGGAGACGGGCCTGCCGTCCGGTCCCAAAGACCAAGGTTTTTCCCCGGAGCGCCAGACGCTGTTCTGGTCAGAGCTCCTCAAACGATTTCCCTTCTCCCCCAACCAGTCTCTGGCCTGTTTTGAGGCCTTTGACGCCCCCTGGAAACCACAGGAAATGGCCGCAACCCTACCCGGCAATCACGCCAGTGAGGCCTTCTGGGGATTCTTTACCCAGGACGGGAAGGGGAAGCAGGTGGTTGACGCCCTGCCCAGACTTCAAAAGTAATAAAGGGCTGTTCCCGCTGTCTTGAGTACCTCATTCCCCGTTCTCGATTCAAGAAATAGAGCGAGGAAGCAGCACCAGCAAAGCGTCAAAGTTAACGCTTGATTTGAAAATGGAATAAGTGATAACCTACCCAGATAGAGGGATCGTCCCTCAGATCAATTCAGCCATGGAATCTGCAAAAAACTCTATCTATATTTTTTTAAAAATCAATCGGAGATAACAGATGCCTCCCACTCCTGCCCTGCCAACAACAGCCAGTTCCTTGCAGCGGGTGCCGGACCTTGATGCCCTGACCCTGGCCTTTGACGGTTTTATCTATATCTGTTCTCAGGATCGTCGCATTCAGTACATGAACGACAAGCTGCGGGAACGCACCGGTTATGACGCCACCGGCGAACTCTGCTACAAAATTCTGCACGGCCGCGAAGAGCTCTGCCCCTGGTGCAACAACGACCAATTGTTCCGCGAGCAGAAAACCCTCCGCCGACAATTCAAAAGCCCCAAGGATGAGCGCTGGTACGATGTCATCAACACCCCCATCCGCAATAGCGATGGCACCATTTCCAAACAGTCCCTGCTCATGGATATCACCGAGACCCATCTTGCCAAGGAAGAGCTCTCCCTGTTTCAGACCCTTATCAATCAGAGCAATGATGCCATCTTCGTGATTGATGCCGACACCAGTGCCTTCATCTACGTCAACGACAAGGCCTGCTCCAGCCTGGGGTACAGTACGACGGATCTCCTGGCCCTCCGAGTCATCGATATCTCGACAAATTTCATGGATATGCCCAACTGGCTCAGACATGCCGCCCGCATCCGCGAACAAAACCGTCTCTTTGAAGCTGGACATATTCGCAAGGATGGCAGTCACATCCCTGTTGAGATAACTGCCAGCTTTGTTCCTCGCCGCGAGAAGAATTTTATTGTCTCGGTAGCGCGCGATATCAGCGAACGCCAGACTCAGACCCAAGCGCTTCTTGAGGAAAGAAACAAACTTGAGTCTTTATTCGCCACCTTATCAGACGGGATCACCGTACAGGACACAGATTTCAAGGTTCTGTATCAAAACAAGGTCCACATGGACAAACAGGGAGTACACACCGGTGAATACTGCTACCAGGCGTATCAACACCGGACAACAATATGCGATGGCTGTCTCCTCGTTCAATCCTTTGCCGACGGCAAGGTTCATCGCCGCGAGACCACTGCCACTGGCGAACATGGGCTCATCCATCTGGAGGTCACCTCCAGCCCGATGAAAGACGCGGCTGGCAATATTATCGCCGGGATTGAAAGTGTCCGCGATATCACTGCCCAGAAAAAGTTGGAGGAGCAACTCAGCCAGGCCCAGAAGATGGAGGCCATCGGCACCCTGGCCGGAGGCATTGCCCACGATTTCAACAACATCCTGACTCCCATTCTCGGCTACAGCGAACTGGCCCTGACCAGGATTACACCTGACAATACCCTGACCTCAGATCTGCACCAGATTACCAGGGCGGCCTTGCGGGCCAGGGATCTGATTCAGCAGATCCTGGCCTTCAGCCGCCGTCAGGCTCCTCAGGAACGAAAACCGCTGCAGCCATATCTGGTGATCAAGGAGGCGCTCAAACTTCTACGGGCCTCCCTGCCCACCACTATCGAGATCCGTGAAGATATATCCACTAACTGCGGGGCTATCGTCGCCGATCCAACCCAGCTCCATCAGATCATCATGAACCTCTGCACCAATGCCTATCACGCCATGCGGGAGAGCGGCGGGATCCTGGGAGTACGCCTTTCTCAAACAAGTATCGCCAAGGGAGACGGTAAGATTGGCAGCTTTGAGCTTACGCCTGGCAATTATATCCAACTTGAGATCAGCGATACGGGTTATGGCATGGAGCGCAAGACCCTGGAACGGATCTTTGAGCCCTATTTTACCACTAAGGCCAAGGGAGAAGGCACCGGTCTTGGACTTTCCATAGTGCACGGCATTGTCAAAAGTTATCAGGGACAGATCACCGTTGACAGTGAGCCAGGCAAAGGCACATGTTTTCATGTCTATCTCCCCCTGATGGCCGAAGCACCAACACTGGGCGAGTCGGTACTCACATCCCCCTTGCCTACCGGGAGCGAACGACTGCTGGTGGTGGATGATGAAGAAGCGATCACCACCATGTTCGAGACCATACTTACCCATCTTGGCTACCAGATAACGGTCATCAACAACAGTCAGATGACCCTGGCCCTTATTGAGCAGGACCCCATGGCCTTTGACCTCCTTCTTACCGACATGACCATGCCGCACCTGACCGGCTT
Organism: Deltaproteobacteria bacterium; assembly: GCA_026388715.1. Taxonomy (GTDB): domain Bacteria; phylum Desulfobacterota; class Desulfobulbia; order Desulfobulbales; family Desulfocapsaceae; genus UBA2270. The sequence continues at coordinate 40,314 of JAPLJF010000036.1, read as the reverse complement.
CGAGCTGGCCCAGAAGGCGCTCGCCATCCGGGCAGACCTGCCCGTCATTCTCTGCACCGGCTTCAGCGAGTTGGTCAACAAAGAGCAGGCCCAGGCCCTGGGTATCCGGGCCTACCTGATGAAACCTGTTTCGGTGCAGGAGTTGAGCCAGACGGTGCGGAAGGTGCTGGATGCAAAAAGGGAATAATGCCCCTCGTGAATGATATGGCGCCGCCCACCAGCGGTGAGACATATTTCTTCCGCGACCACGGCCAGTTTGATTTGCTGCGCCTGCGCCTTCTGCCGGAGCTGATCGAGCGGCGCCGCAGTGCCAGAACCCTGCGCCTGTGGAGCGCCGGCTGCGCCAGCGGCGAGGAGGCCTATTCCCTTGCCATGCTGGTGGACATGCTGTTGCCGGAGCACGACGGCTGGGACATCGTCATCCTCGGCAGCGATATCAACCAGGCGGCGCTGGCAAAGGCGCGGCGCGGACGCTATGGGCAATGGTCGTTCCGCATGGTGCCGACCGCGCTGCAACAACGTTATTTCCAGCGCATGGGCGACGAATGGGCGCTGGACGAGCGCATCCGCCGCATGGTAACCTTCCGCGCCGGCAATCTGATCGGCGAGCCGTCCCCCGGCGGCGAATGGCGGGATATGGACCTGATCCTCTGCCGCAACGTCTTCATCTACTTTGCGGTCAACGCCGTGACCGCCGTCGCCGACAAGCTGAGTGCCGCCCTGAGCGAAGGCGGTTACCTCCTGACCGGTCACACTGAGCTTATCGGCCATCGTGTGCGAGATCTGCGGAGCAGATTATTCGCCGAGGGAGTGGTGTATCAGCGGGTTGCCCAAGCGCCCTATACCCCCCTTCCCAACCTTCCCCCGCAAGCAGGGGAAGGAGCTAAAAAGACTCCCTCCCTTGCGCATAGCGCGGCGGAAGGGGTTGAAGCTCCCTCCCCTGTGCGTAGCGCGGGGGAGGGCTGGGATGGGGGCAAGCTTCCCGTACCGCCACCGGCGGCGCCGAGCAGAGAAGATCTGTTGGCAACGGCACGGGAATTTGCCGACCGCGGCGAATATGATCGGGCCGAGCAGACCTGCCTTCAGGCGCTGGCCGTCGTCCCGCTCGCCGCAGGGCCGCATTTCCTGCTGGCGCAGTTGGCGCAACTCAGGGGGGATTTCGAGCGGGCCGGGGAACTGCTGGATCAGACCCTCTACCTCGATCCCCACTGCGTTGCCGCCTATCTGGAACAGGCGGCACTGTGCGAGCGCGCCGAAAACCTGCCGCGAGCGCAGACCCTACGGCGTGCGGCGCTGGAGATCGTCCGCGCCCTGCCCGGCGACGCAACGATCGAGCCGTATGAAACCACCGCCGCAGAGATGGCGCAGTGGCTCGCCCAATGAGCCGCCGTGGATTGCTGCCTGTTCCTTGTTTCCCTTGTAGCCGAACCGGCTGAATGAAAGTTGACTTCCCCTTTCCGCTGTGCCTATAATATATCATATAAGGATAAGGAGGATGGCGACATGGATTTCCAATCCCTGCTGATTTTCGATCTTGATGGCGCGCGCTTTGGTCTGGATGCGATGCGGGTGCGCGAATGTGTCTGGCTGCCGGAACTGACGCCGGTCGAGGAAGCGCCGCCTTGGATCGTCGGCATCTTCAGCCTGCGCGGCCGGATCGTACCGGTCGCTGATCTCCATCTGCGCTTCGGCCATCCGGCGCGGCGCTACACTGCCGACGATCAGGTCGTGGTGCTGGAAGCCGACCACCTGCTGATGGGACTGATCGTCAGTGAAGTGTGCGCAGTAATCGAGCTCTCCGGTGATGCCATCCAGCCGCCACCCCAGTTCGATGCCGCGCCCCCCGGCCCTGCCAACCTGATAACGGGCGAGGCACGCGTCGGCGACGACCTCGTGGCCCTGCTCGATATTTCCCGACTGACCCACCTGCCGCAAGCCCCCCTCCCCAGCCCTCCCCCGCAAGCGGAGGAGGGGGTTAAAATTCCCTCCCTGGCGCATAGCACGGGGGATGGGGTCGAAACTCCCTCCCTTGCGCGTAGAACGGGGGATGGGGTTGAAGCTCCCTCCCTTGCGCGGAGCGCGGGGGAGGGTTGGGGAGGGGGCAATGGCGCGGAGCACCCAGTACCGACCGGGCTTTTCTGCCCGGAAGCCACACCGGAGATGCGCGCGCTGTTCCACGCCCGGGCCATGGCACTGCAAGAAGCCACCGGCGAAGAGGAAGGCACGCGCCTGGGGCTGGCGGTGATGGAGCTTGGCGGCGAATATTTCGGCGTTGAGCTGGCGGCCGTGCAGGAATTCTGCGACATCGCCCAGTTGAGCCCGATTCCCTGCTGCCCGCCGCATATTTTGGGCGCCATGAGCCTGCGCGGCGATCTGTTCACCCTGATCGACCCGCGGGCCGCCCTCAATCTACCGCCTGCCGCCAGGGGCGGCAAGGCCGTGGTGGCCCGCCTCGGCGAGCAGGCGATGGGAATCGCCGTGGATGCCGTGCATGACGTTGTTTACCTGCGGGGCGAAGAATTGCAGGCGCCGCCGGCGCTGCGCGAGCGGTGCGGAGCGGAAATCACGGGCACCGCGCCCTATGCCGGCCGGATGATGACCGTACTGGACCTGCCCGCGCTGCTGGCGCGGGAGGAATGGATTGTCAATGAAAACGTGTAACAACTGATGGGGAGATTTGCCATGTTCACAAAAATGAAGCTGCGTCAACGCATATTGCTGGGTTATCTGGCCCCGCTCCTGCTGCTGATTGGCGCCATGGGTCTGGTGTTCGTCAACCTGCAGAAGGCAACGCACACAGCGGCGGCGGTAGAGGCCTCGCACCTCACCATAAACGAAGCCAAGGACCTCGTCTACAATCTGAACAAGATACAGCGGGCAGTGCGCGGTTATCTGCTGCTGAAAAACCCGACCTCGCGCCAGACGTTCTTGGATAACGAAAAGGAGTACAAGGGCCGGAGTGAAAAGCTGACCATCCTGGTGAAAGACCCGCAGCAGCAGGACACTCTGCGCAGCATGCTCAACCAGGGGCAAGACCTGATCAAACGAGACAACCAGTTCCTGACCCTGGTGGACGAAGGCAAAGAGGCGGAAGCCTTGACCCAGTTCCGTAGCGGCGAGGCTGTTAAGGAATCGTCAGAGTTGGACTCGCTGTGGAATCGTTTCAAACAGCGGGAGACCGAGATCGTGAATGAGCGCCAGAAAGCCTACGATGCGGCCATCCAAACCGTCACTAATTCGATCATCTACGGCATGTTGGGCGCCATCGGACTGGCAATCGCCATCGCCTTCTGGCTCGCCGCAGCGGTGAGCCGCAAGATCACCGCCAACGCCACCCAGCTTTCCGCCGCCGCCTGCGAAATTGCCGCCACCATTGCCCAGCATGAACGCACCGCCAGCCAGCAGGCGGCCGCGGCCGACGAGACCTCGGCCACTATCACGGAACTGTCCGCCTCTTCGCGCCAGTCAGCCGAGCAGGCGGCAAACGCGGCGGTGGTAACGGAAAAGGCCGGAGCCGCCACAGTGCAGGGTGACGAGGCCACCCGTCAGGTAGTGGCGGTAATGAGCGACCTCAAGGGCAAGATCAGCGCCATGGCCGAGCAGACCCTGCACCTGGGCGAGCAGACCGGCCAGATCGGCAGCATCGCCACCGTGCTCAAGGATTTGGCCGGGCAGATCAACATGCTGGCCTTGAACGCCGCGGTGGAGGCCGCCCGCGCCGGCGAGCACGGCAAGGGCTTCGCCGTGGTGGCAAGCGAGATACGCAAGCTCGCCGATGAAAGCAAAAAATCGGCAGAACAGACGGCGGTGCTGGTGGCCGACATCCAGAAGGCCACTAATTCCTCGATCATGATGACCGAGGAAGGCACCCGCACCGTTACCGAGGTGACCCAACTGGTGCAGAAGGTAGCTGAACTGTTCACGAACCTGGCCAGCTTGGCCGGCAGCGCCAATGAAAACGCCCAGCAGGTGATGCTCAACGCCAGGCAACAATCCGCTGCCTTCAACCAGGTGGTGGAGGCAACCAACAGCATCGCCGCCGGCGCCAAGGAGACCGCCACCGGCATCAGCCAGACCAAGATAGGTGTGCAGAATCTGAACGAGGCAGCGGAAAATCTCAAGGCGATCGCGTGATGCGGATATGCCCCCACCCCAACCCTCCCCCGCGCTACGCGCAAGGGAGGGAGATTTTAATTCCTTCCCCCTTATGCGCAAGGAAGGGGGCTTTTAACTCCTTTCCCCTTACGTGCAAGGGAGGGGGTATTTAACTCCTTTCCCCTTATGCGCAAGGGAGGGGGTATTTAGCTCCTTCCCCCGTTCACGGGGGAAGGTTGGGATGGGGGCAGAGAGACAAGGATAAAAAATATGCGAAACATCATAACCCAAAACCGGGCGCGCTCGCTGAGAAATCAGGCAACGGATACCGAGCGTCACCTTTGGCACTCTCTGCGAAATCGACAGCTTGGGGGCTACAGATTCCGGCGCCAAGTCCCCATCGGTGCCTATATCGCCGATTTTTCCTGCCTGGAAGCAAAGCTGATTATCGAACTGGATGGTGGGCAGCATCAGGAACAGGCAGACTATGATGCGCGCCGGGATAGAAAAATGGAAACAGAGGGGTTCCGTATTCTGCGGTTCTGGGATAATCAGGTGTTCCAAGAAACGCAGACGGTGTTAGAGGTGATTCTACGGGCTTTGGAGGGGAGGATATGCCCCCACCCCAACCCTCCCCCGCAAGCGAGGGAGGGAGCAAGAGGAGACGCGCCGCGAGCTGGGGATGGTGAAGAAGTCATTTCCCCGTTTACGGGGAAGGGTTGGGGTGAGGGTGCGCCATGATCGAAGACCCGGAACTGCACAGGCTGTTCAAGGCTGAAAGCGCGGAGCATCTCGCCCACCTCGACGACGGTCTGCTGCGCCTGGAGAAAACGCCCACCGACCAGGCGCTGCTGGAAGAGGTGTTCCGGGAGTCCCACAGTCTGAAGGGTGCGGCGCGCATGCTGGGCCTTAGCAGGATCGAGACCGCCGCCCACGGCCTGGAAGGCATCTTCAACGCGGCGCGCAAGGGCGAGGCGCCGCTCACGCCGGAAACGATCGAGCACATGAACACCGCCCTGACCGACCTGCGCCAGCGCGTGCAGGAGGCACTCAGCAGCGAGTCTGCTACTGTTCCCTCCCAAGATTCCAAGGCCCCCTCCTCAACCCTCCCCCGGGAGCAAGGGAGTGAGGCAACCCTCTCCCCCGCTCCCGGGGAAGAGCTGGAGAAGGTGCCGACCACCCTTCCCGTCAAACCTGCACCCGCCGTCAGTGAACCATTCCGCATCGAGACCGTGCGCGTGGAAACCCGCAAGCTGGACGATCTGCTGACCCAGGTGGGCGAACTCTCCGTGATCCAGGGACGGGCGCAGCACCGGCTGGCGCTGATGGAGGAACTGCTGGAGCAGTGGGCGGCGCTGGCACACGGACGCAACACCCGCAGCACCGTCCCGTCCACACGGCATGGGGAGGAGAGAGATGCGCCGCTACGCTTCGGCGGCCTGCTCAATCAGGCGCGCGATGTGCTCTTCGACGACAACGCGCGCCTGGAGTCCACCGTCAACCTGCTGGCAGATCAGGTGCGCAGCATCCGCCTGCTGCCTCTCTCCTCCGTGTTCGCACTGTTCCCGCGCATGGTGCGCGACCTGGCCAGGGAACAGGGCAAGGAAGCGGAACTGGCGCTCGAGGGCGGCGACATTACCGTGGACAAGCGCATCCTTGAGGAGATGAAGGACCCCCTGATGCACCTGATCCGCAACGCCATCGACCACGGTATCGAGCCGCCAGCCGAGCGCGAACAGCTGGACAAGCCCCGCGGCGGCACGGTGCGGCTGCGCGCAGTGCGCGAAAATACCAGCGTACTGCTGGAGGTAAGCGACGATGGCCGCGGACTGGATCCGGTGGCAATCCGGCAGGTGGCGATAAAGCGCGGCCTCCACGACGAAGGGACGCTCGACGCCATGCCCCCGGCACAATTGCAGCAACTGATATTCATGGCCGGTTTTTCAACCAGCACCTATGTCACCGAGCTGTCAGGACGCGGCGTAGGGCTGGACGTGGTACGGGTCAATATCGAGCGGATGAAGGGCAGCATCCACCTGGAATCCGCCGCCGGTCAGGGCTTAACTATGCAACTGCGCCTACCGTTGAGCCTCGCCACCACGCGACTCCTACTGGTAAGCGCGGGCGGCCGACTCTACGGACTACCGGTCGAGTTCGTCCATACCTCACGGCGCGTGCACGAAAAGGATATCTTTACCCTCGAAGGCCGCCCCGCCGTCCTGCTTGACGGCCAACCAGTAATCGCCGCCCGCCTCGCCGACCTGCTGGAGCTACCGGCCGAAGAGCGGGAGGCAGCTCCACCTGACACCCAGGCCTGTATCGTAATCCAGACGGGTGACGAGCGGTTGGGCCTACTGGCAGACGATCTGCTGGCCGAGGAGGAAGTGGTGCCCAAGCCGCTCGGTACGCCGCTGCAGCGGGTGCGCAATGTTTCCGCCCTGGCCATGCTGGGCAGCGGCGAGATCTGCGCGGTCCTGAACCCCGCCGACCTGCTGCGCTCAGCGCATAAGGAAATGCGGAGTGTGGAAGGCGGAGTGCGGAGTGCGGAATTGGCAATACAGACTGAGGAGGTCAAGGCCGTTGTGCTGCTGGTGGAGGATTCAGTGCTGATCCGCGCCATGGAGAAACGGATTCTCGAGGACGGCGGCTACGAGGTGGTCACGGCAGTGGACGGTGTGGACGCGCTCAACGCCCTCAGCAGCCGTCCCTTCGCGGCGGTGGTGTCGGACATTGTGATGCCCAACATGGATGGCCTCGCCCTCACTACGCGTATTCGCGCGGAGCCGCGCCACAAGGAGCTGCCGGTGATCCTGGTGACTACTCTTGCCTCAGATGAGGACAAGCGGCGCGGCCTTGATGCCGGCGCCAACGCCTACATCCCCAAACCGTCGTTCGACCAGCGGGTATTGCTGGACACTTTGAAGAGATTGATTGTGAGATGATTTTTCAAGTGCTTTCCCCACTGCCCCCACCCCAACCCTCCCCCGCGCTCCGCGCAAGTGAGGGGGCCACATTACGCGGAACGCAGGGCTATTCTTCTCCCTCCTCCTCTTGCGGGGGAAAAGTTGGAGAAGTGGAATTTGGCTACATCCCTCACTTGCGAGAAAAAGCTGAGGAGTATTTGGCTCCCTCCTCCGCTTGCGGGGAAGGGTTGGGGTGGGGGCAACGGGGGTGAGGGCAACGATGGATTTTCAAATTGATCCATGCGAGGTGATAAAATGATCCGTGTTCTCTTGGTCGACGACTCCCCCATCGCCCTTAACATCCTGCAACGTCTGCTGTCCCTATCACCCGATATCCAGGTGGTTGGCACTGCCGCCAACGGCAGGGAGGCGCTCGCTCTGCTGCCGGCGCTGAATCCCGACGTCATCTGCACGGATCTGCACATGCCGGTGATGGATGGGCTGGAACTTACCCGTGCAGTCATGGCCAGCCGCCCGCGCCCGATCCTGGTGGTGAGCGTGTCGGTAGAAACGGGCTCACCCAACGTCTTCCGACTGCTGGAGGCGGGGGCGGTGGATGTTTACCCCAAGCCGCGCGCCATCCTGGTTGCGGATCAGGAGAAGCTGGCCAGGGAACTCGCCAGCAAGATTCGCATTCTTGCCGGCGTCCATATGTTCCGCCACGCCGGGACGGTACCGCCACGGCCACCCCTCTCACTGCCGCCCAGCAGCCCCGTGCGCATCGTGGCGATCGGCGCTTCAACCGGCGGCCCGCAGGCCCTGCGCGAGATCCTCTCCCACCTGCCCATTGGCTTCCCGGCGCCGGTGCTGTGCGTGCAGCATATCGGCAGTGACTTTCTGTCCGGAATGATTGCATGGCTGGCCGAAGCCAGCCCGCTACCGGTGTGCAAGGCGGCCCAAGGCGAGGTGCCGCAAGCCGGAGTGGTCTATTTCGCCCCCGAGGACGTCCACCTGGAACTGGACGGCGGCGGACGATTCGATCTCTCCCAGGCACCGCCCTGCGACGACCACAAACCCTCGATAACCGTCACCCTGCGCGCGGCGGCGCGGTATTTCGGCGCCGGTGCGGTGGGCGTTCTGCTCACCGGCATGGGCCGCGACGGCGCCGAGGGCATGGTGGCCATTGCCGCAGCCGGCGGCGTCACCATCGCCCAGGATGAGGCAAGCAGCGTGGTTTACGGCATGCCCAAGGAGGCAGTGGCTTTAGGGGCAGCGCAGCACGTGCTCCCCATCGAACAAATCGCCCCGGCACTGGCGGCACTGGCAGACAACCGCAACGGCGTGGGCGCAACGCCCCGACGAAAGGAGTCAATATGACAACTCAACAAACTGAAACATCCGACAACCTGCCCGAAATCCTGATCGTCGAGGACAGCCCGGTGGCAACGGAATTACTACGCCGCACCCTCACCAGGGCGGGTTACGCGGTGAGCGTGGCGCAGGACGGCGAGGAAGGGCTGCAAGCGGCGCGGGCGCACCGGCCCGCCCTGGTAATGAGCGATATCAACATGCCGGTGATGAACGGCTACCAGTTGTGCCGCGCGATCAAGTTTGACGATGACCTGTGGAACATCCCGCTGATGCTGTGCACGGTGCTGTCAGGGCCGGAAGACATCATCGAGGCGATCAATTCCGGCGCCGACGCCTACATCGTCAAGCCCTTCGTGGAAGCCAACCTGCTGGAGCGCATCCGTTCCCTACTGGATGCCCCGATCGAGAGGCGACGGGCAGAAGAGCGGCGAACGGAAGTGGTGAGCTACAACGGCAAGCGCCACTCCATCGCCGGCAGCGGCCAGCAGATACTGAACCTGCTGTTCTCGCTGTACGAGAACAGCCTCAATCAGAACCGGGAACTGACGATCATCCAATCCCAGCTCAACCTGCTGAACGAGGACCTCGACGGCCAGGTGCGTGAGCGCACCAAGGCTCTGGGGCAAAGCGAGGCCCGGTTTCGTAATATCGTGGAAACCACAAGTGACTTGATTTGGGAGGTCAATGAAAATGGTGTCTATACTTACGTGAGTCCGAGAATCCACGACCTCCTCGGCTATCGGCCCGAGGAGGTAATCGGGAAAACGCCTTTCGACCTGATGCCCGCCGAGGAAGCGCAACGCATGGCGGAACTGTTTGCCGCCAACATCTCGGCACGCGAAACCTTCGTCAACCACGAAAACATCAATCTGCACCGGGATGGCCATCAAGTCATTCTGGAAACAAGCGCTGTCCCCGTCATCGACCAGGATGGAAATTTTCGCGGTTATCACGGTATCGATCGCGACATCACCGAGCGCAAGCATGCTGAAGAGGCGCTGGCCCGCGTCAACCGGGCGCTACGGACACTGTCGGCAACTAATCAGACGCTGCTGCGCGCCAGGGACGAGCAGACGCTGATGGAAGAGATGTGCCGGGTCATGGTCGAGATCGGCGGCTATCTCCTGGCCTGGGTGGGCTTTGCCGAAGACGACAAGCGTGTGCGGGTGGTGGCTTCCCGGGGCGCCGATGCGGATTATCTCGACAGCCTGAACATCACTTGGGATGAAACCGCGTCGGGCCGCGGGCCGACCGGCACGGCAATCCGCCGGGGCACTCCCGTCACCTGCAGCAATGTCCAAACGGACCCGGACTATGGCCCCTGGCGGGAACGAGGGCAACGCTACGGCTTTGCCTCGTCGGTGGCCCTGCCGCTGCGGCTGGACGGCGCCGTCATCGGTACGCTCAACATCTACGCCGTAAAGCCGGACGTCTTCGATGAAGATGCGGTCGAACTGCTCAACGAAGCGGCGGTCGATCTGGCCTACGGCATCACCATGCGGCGGGCGGAGGCCAAGCATGAGCGCACGCGGGCCGATGTGCAACGGCTGGAAAAACGGAACACGCTCATCCTCAACTCGGTCGGCGAAGGCATCTTCGGCCTGGACCGGGAGGGACGTGCCACCTTTATCAATCCGGCCGGCGCGGCGATGCTGCAATTGACGACGGAAGAGATCATCGGCCAGGACATGCATGCCCTGCATCATCACACCAAGGCCGACGGCACGCCGTATCCCAGGAAAGAATGCCCCATCTACGCAGCCTACCGGGACGGCGTTGTCCACCATGTGGCCGACGAGATATTCTGGAAAAAGGACGGCACGAGCTTTTTCGTCGACTATGTCAGCACACCCATACGGGACGAGCGGGGCGAACTGGCAGGGGCGGTGGTAAGCTTCAGCGACATCACCGAACGCAAGAAATCCGAAGAATTTATTAAAAACATTCTTGAGTGCGTTGATGAAGGATTCATCATCATCGACCGTGACTTCCGGATCTTGTCTGCCAACAAGGCCTACTCGAAGATAGTCGAGATGCCCATCGACAAGATCATAGGTAAATACTGTTACGAAATTGTGCATCACAAATCTGCGCCCTGTTCTGAACCCGAACGTGATTGTGCGGTGCAGAAAGTATTCGCGACCGGAAAATCGCACTCGGCCATTCATCAATGTGAAGATGCCAAGGGAAGGGTAGCTTATATAGACATGAAGGCCTATCCCTACTCGAAAGACAACTCAGGCGAGGTTATCACCGCGATCGTGACGCTGGTTGACATCACCGAAAAGTACAAACTCGAAGATCAACTTCGTCAATCCCAGAAGATGGAGGCCATCGGCACACTGGCCGGCGGTATTGCCCACGACTTCAACAACATGCTGGCCCCCATTCTCGGCTATTCAGAGATGGCCCTGGCCAGGATTTCCCCAAGCGATCCTCTGGCTGCCGATCTGCAGCAGGTCATCACCGCTGCCGGGCGGGCCAAGGGGCTGGTGCAGCAGATTCTCGCCTTCAGCCGCCAGGCCCCGCAGGAGCGAAAGCCCTTGCAGCCGCAACTGGTGGTGCAGGAGGCGCTCAAGCTGCTCCGGGCCTCCCTGCCCTCCACCATTGAAATCCGCGAGGAGATTCCTGCGGATTGTGGCACTATTCTCGCCGATCCAACCCAGCTCCACCAGATCATCATGAATCTCGGCACCAACGCCTACCATGCCATGCAGCAGACCGGCGGCGTGCTGGCGGTGAGGCTGACAAAAATTACCATTGGTGAGGATAACGGCAGGGTACCCAGCTCCGAACTCGCCCCGGGAGAGTATGTAATGATTGATGTCAGTGACACCGGTTGTGGCATGGAGCAAAAAACGATGGCCCATATCTTTGACCCCTACTTTACCACCAAGGCCAAGGGGGAGGGCACCGGCCTCGGTCTTGCCGTGGTCCACGGCATTGTCAAAAGTTATCAGGGGCATATTGCGGTATACAGCGAGCCGGGCAAGGGGTCGAGCTTTCATGTCTATCTGCCGAGGATAGCAGAGGCGCCTTCCCTGACTGAGGCCGTCCACAGCGAGGCAATCCCCACCGGTACGGAACGACTGCTGGTAGTGGACGATGAGGAGGTTCTTGCCACCATGCTGCAGCTCATCCTCCAAGGTCTTGGCTATCAGGTGCGATCTTCCTGCAACAGCCTGGAGGCCTTGGCCCTTATTGAGCAAGACCCCATGGCCGTTGACCTTCTTATTACCGACATGACCATGCCGTATCTGACCGGCTTTGAGCTGGCCCAAAAGGCGCTGGCCCTCCGGCCGGACCTGCCAATCATTCTCTGCACCGGCTTTAGCGACCTGATCAATAAAGAGCAGGTCCAGGCCCTGGGCATCCGGAGCTACCTGATGAAACCCGTTTCAATTCAGGATCTGGGCCAGGCCGTGCGGAAGGCGCTGGATGCAAAGAGGGAGATCTCTTGAAGACAAAAAATGAAAGGCCTACGCCCTAAAATCTGATCCCCCACAAAGGAGTCTCTATGGACGAAAAAACAGCCATGCAACAACTCGACATCCCCTTGAACAGAGACATTTTTTTCACAACCCTGATCCGGGAACTGGCCGGCACCCTGGAGGCCGTAATTGGCTATGAGGAAGCTGCCGGTTATATCAGCCTGGTCGGCCAACACATGGGTGACTGGATCAACAGCCTCTACACCAAAGAACTCGAGGTTGCCTCGCTGAGCCGGGAGCAGGTGGCCCAGGTTCTGGTTGATTTGAAACAACGGATCGGCGGCGATTTCTCCATAGTCGTGCAGGACCACCAGAAGATCATCCTCTCCAGCTCCTCCTGCCCCTTCGGAGATACGGTGCGGGACAGGCCATCCATGTGCATGATGACCTCCAATGTCTTCGGGGTCATCACCGCCAGAAATCTGGGCTATGCCAAGGTGATACTTGAAGAAACCTTTGCCACAGGATGCGGACAGTGCCGGGTTACCATCTACCTGGAACAGTGTCCTGAGGCCGAGGCCGCCCAAGGTCGGGAATATTACGGGGACTAAACCATGCTGACCAAACTGTTTACGGAACTCAGTGGACCCTGGCAGGATGGCTGTTTTCTGCTCACCAGAGAAGGGATAATCGTGGCCGCCAATCCTGCCGGCGCCGCCATGCTCGAACTGCCTCATCAGGAGATAGTCGGACGAAACTTTACTGCGTGTTTCCGCGAACCGGCCCAAGTGATCTCTGACTATCTCACGACCTGCGTCAGAAACCGGCAGCAGATGCCAGGCTCCCTCTCCCGCCTGGACCCAAACGGCAAAACCTGCCAATACACGTGTCTCGGCTATCGAATCCAGCCGCAGCCAGAGGAACCACCCCTTATCTTTATCCGCTGTTCACAATCAAAAAACGCAAGCGACAAATTCATCGCCATCAACCAGCAACTGGAACGACAACAGGCAACCCATCATCGGCTGCTGGCCTCCCATGCCATGCTGAAGACCATTCTCGACAGCCTGGACGCCTTTGTCTATGTGGCCGATATGGAGACCTACGAGGTCCTCTTTATCAACAAGTATGGCCAGAATATGCTGGGAAAAGATATCACCGGCGCCATCTGCTGGCAGACCATCCAGAACAATCAAACCGGGCCATGCCCCTTCTGCACCAACAGATATCTGATCACCCCGGAGGGAAAGCCGGCGGAGGTGTACACCTGGGATTTCCAGAACACGGTCACCGGTCGCTGGTTTCATATCCATGACCGGGCCATCACCTGGACCAACGGCCGGATCGTTCGCCTGGAGATCGCCACCGATATCACCGAGCGCAAGACAGCAGAGGAAAAGAGCAGGCGCGATAAGGACCGGACGGATGCCCTGCTCACCCTGGCGCGTCAGCCATGGATCTCCAGGGAAGCCTTGGCCAATCATGCCCTGAACGAGGCGGTACTGCTCACCAGCAGCGAAGGGGGCTATCTTCATTTCATGGATGAGGATCAACAGACCATTGAACTTTTTACCTGGTCAGAAAAGGTCAGGAACGAATGTACTGCGGCAAAATCTGTTCACTATCCGCTCAAAAAGGCCGGGATCTGGGCCGATTCAGTTCGCCTCCACCAACCGGTGATCCACAACGATTACCCGAACACCCCGAATCGCCAAGGCTACCCGGAAGGCCATTTTCCCGTGCGGCGCCATCTGAGTGTGCCGATCTTTGAAGGCGAACGTATTGTCGCCGTCATCGGTGTCGGCAACAAGAAGGAACCCTACGATCAGGCGGATGTTAACCAGCTTGCCCTCTATATGAACGAGGTCTGGACCATTCTTAAACAGAAGCTCATGGAACTTGAGATCCATGCCATCAAAGAACAATGGGAACAAACCTTTGACGCCATCGATGATATCGTCACCATCCACGATCAGGATATGCGGATTGTCCGGGCGAACAAGGCGGCAGGTGAGCTTTTCCAGATGGCGCCCAACGAGCTCATCGGCAAATACTGTTATGAAGTTTTTCACGGCGGCACCGAACCCTGCCCCGGCTGCCCGGAGGTTCTTGCCCACCAGACCCAGACCAATCAGCGGGCCAACATCTACCACAAAAAGCTGGACAAGACTTTTGCCGCCGCCTCCTTTCCCCTTACTGACAGCACCGGGGTCACTGGCTTTGTCAATATTGCCAAAGATATCAGTGGATTGATCAAGATGGAGGAGCGACTCAGGCAATCCCAGAAGATGGAGGCCATCGGCACCCTGGCCGGCGGTATTGCCCACGATTTCAACAATATCCTGGTCCCCATCCTCGGCTATGGTGAACTGGCCCTGACCAGGATTGCCCCCGACACCCCCCTGGCCGCAGATCTGCTCCAGATTTCCAAGGCGGCCTTGCGGGCCAAGGACCTGATCCAGCAGATCCTGGCCTTCAGCCGTCAGGCTCCCCAGGAACGAAAACCCCTGCGGCCACATCTGGTGATCAAGGAGGCGCTCAAACTCCTGCGGGCCTCCCTGCCCACCACCATCGAAATCCGTGAAGAGATAGCCACCGATTGCGGGGCTATCCTCGCCGATCCAATCCAGCTCCATCAGATCGTCATGAACCTCTGTACCAATGCCTACCAGGCCATGCGGGAGAGCGGCGGGATCCTGGGGGTACGCCTTTTTAAGACAAGCATCGACAAGGAAGACAGCAAGGTAGTCAGCTCCGAGCTTACGCCTGGCGATTATGTCCAACTTGAAGTCTGCGATACCGGCTGCGGCATGGAGCACAAAACCATGGAACGGATATTTGAACCTTATTTTACCACCAAGCCCAAGGGAGAAGGCACCGGCCTGGGCCTTTCCGTGGTGCACGGCATTGTCAAAAGTTATCAGGGGCAGATCACGGTCTACAGTGAGCCAGGCAAAGGCACATGTTTTCATGTCTATTTTCCCCTGATCGTTGAAGCGCCAACCCTTGTCGAATCGGTACGGACATCCCCCTTGCCCACCGGGTCCGAACGGCTGCTGGTGGTGGATGATGAAGAAGTGATCACCACCATGCTCAAGGCAGTTCTCACCCATCTCGGCTACCAGATAATGGTTACCAACAACAGTCAGGAAGCCCTGGCCCTGATCACCGATTCCCCTGCGGCCTTTGACCTGCTCATCACCGACATGACCATGCCGCAACTGACCGGCCTTGAGCTCACTGCCAAGGCGCTGGCCATCCGCTCAGACCTGCCGATCATTCTCTGCACCGGTTTCAGCGAACTGATCAACAAAGAACAGGCCCGTGCCCTTGGTATCCGGGCCTACCTGATGAAACCCGTTTCGGTCTACGAACTGGCCATAGCAGTGCGCAAGTCACTGGATGCAAAATAAAAAGGCCACGACCTGAGGGCATGTTTTTTTATAGATTTGAACAAATTCTCTTTCTCCCCTCTTTTGTGGAAACCGAGTTCAGCAGTATTGACAAGTTGTTGCCATTTTTTCTTAAACACTGCTCAATGTTTCTTGGGAGAATAAGACTTGTGCAAATGGCAATGGACACGAGCCGGGTTATGGGATAAATTATTTTTTTCAATCTTGAAAAAATCTATCCCATGGGGTCGCTCCCAAGTCATCCGCCATCCCGCAAACATCCATGCCACCCGACACCATGACCACCACATCCGTTGAACTTATCGCCCGCTATCAGTCTCTCGCCCCTCTGGAACAGACCATTGTCCGCCTACTCTGCCTCAACATCGGGACCATGCGCCAGGACGATCTCCTTAGCTGTCTGGATCGTCTTGATCTTCGCAACCAGAAAAAATGGTACCCAGACCGCAAAGAGATTGCCGCGGCCCTGCACCGGCTCGAAGAAGCCGAACTGACCTGCAAGCAAAAAGGAATGGCCGGCCATCAACCGCTGCTCAGAGTCCATGTCCTCCTTGATCTCCTTGACCACAATCTTTTTGCCACGCTCAACGATTGCCTGACCGCTCTCTACCGAGGCGCCAAACCCGCCTGGAATCGTTTTTTTCCATCCCTTGACCATGCCCTGCGGATCCTGCAGGGGCAGATCTTCGACCAGTCGATATCCATGACCGGGGTGCAAGAGACCATCAACACCATCTATCATGAGTTTGGTCATGTCCTGGATTCTCATCCATTCAACACCCTGTTCGGTTCGCCCCTCTCCTTGTCGCTCCTGCGCCACTCACCCCACCGCCAGACCATTGGCCGCCATTTTCTTGAAGACGACCTCAACTCCATGCAGCCCAACCCCGAACTCGCGGTCTTCCTGTTTGAGGATTTTCGCAGTGCGCCCATGACCGGTTCTCCCCTGACCCTGATCTTGTATCTGCTCGTTACCGGCAAGATGGATCAGGCCATGGAGCTCGTCAATCTTTCCTGGCCTGACCACTTTTCCACCAGCCGGAAATGTGGCCTGGCAACCATCCATTTTCTCCAGGGACAATACCAAACGGCCAATTATCTCTTTGCCGAGGCCCTGGTGGAAGTCAAAAAAATCACCGGGAAACGAAAAATAGTCATTTTCGGGCTCCCCGGCATCTTCCACCTCTACTCGCTCCTGGCCATCCCTGGGATGCAGAACCTGAAGACAGGCACTGATCTGGTGGAAACCGCTCACAAGCAGGAGCTGCTGCCTGATGGAATCACGAGCAACCTCAAGATCGTCTTTGCCCAGCAAGAAGGCCAACCGCATGGAGAAGGGTATTGGGATAAAAACAACTTATCCCAATATCCCCTACACCAATTCCTGTATTTCCTCAGCCTCTGGTGGGCCGACCGGAAGAAGGCATACCAGGTTCTACCCAAGCTATGCGAGCCCCTTTACCTCAATGCCATTAAAAATGGTTACCCCTGGATCGCCGCCGAATGCGCGGCCCTCCTGGCGGCCATGGGCCGGGAGACAAGCAACAACAAAAAGCTGGCGGATGATCTCCATAAGCGTTGCCGGACCACCAGTTGCGTCCCCATCGTCCAGCCCAAGGACAAGAATACCCAGCGCCTGCAAGCCCTGCTGGCGCTGATTGCCAAGGACAGTCTGTCGGGAAATGCGTCGGCCCCCAATGGTCAACGGCTGATCTGGATGTTCTCCTACTATCCATCAAAAAATTACTGTATTCTCGCCCCGGTTCTGCAAAAAATGGGCAAAACCGGCAAGTGGAGCAAGGGCCGGGGTGTTGCCCTCAAGACCCTGTACGAGCAGTTTGAAAAGATGGAGGGACTGAGCGACCAGGACCGGCGTATGTGCCGAACCCTTATCTACAATCGCCAATATTATTACTACGAGGATGCCTACCAGTTCGATATGAAAAAGACCCTGGTTGCGGCCATAGACCACCCCCTCCTGTTCCTGGCGGATACCCCCGGGGTGCAGGTTGAACTGATGCGTGGCGAACTGGAGTTGCGGATCACCCAAAAAGACGACAAACTCACCCTCGCGCTGTGGCCAACCCCACCCGCAGCCGCCACCACTGCCTTTCTCCAGCGGGAGAACACCACCTCCTTCAAGGTCTATGAGATCAAGCCGGCCCAGGCCAACCTGGTCACCCTGCTCAATGAGGAACTGGTTCTGCCCGTAAGCGCCACCGAGCAGGTGCGGGAGCTGGCCTCCTCCCTGTCGACCATGGTCACGGTTCATTCCGATGTGGGCGGCGGTCAGGAGGTAGAGGAGGTGGATTCAGACCCCAGGCCTCATCTTCAGCTGCTCCCCTTTCAGGAGGGATTGCGGGCCGAGATCCTGGTCAGGCCGATCAGCACCGGCGGCTCCTGGCTTCAGCCTGGCCAAGGCGGGGCTATTGTCTTTGGTGAGCAGGAAGGCAAACGGGTCCAGGCCCGGCGGGATCTGGCCAAGGAGTCGGACCAACGCGACCAGCTCCTTGGAGCCTGCCCGATCATGACCCATACCGAAGAGGTCGATGGCCAATTTTTCTTTCCCGATCCGGCAACAAGCCTGGAACTGCTCTGTCAACTCCGGCAGTTTCCCGACTGCACCCTGCACTGGCCAAAGGGCCAAACTTTTTCCCTGCGGGCGGAGACCGGCTTTAGCAATCTTTCCCTGCGCATCAAAAAAGATCGCGACTGGTTTGCCGCTTCGGGCAGCCTGCAAGTGGATGGGGAGACCGTCCTTGATCTGCAGAAGCTCCTGGGTCTGCTCGACCAGGCCAATGGCCGTTTTATCCCCCTGGAGGATGGCTCCTTCCTGGCCTTGACCAAGGCCCTGCAAAAACGTCTGGAGGAATTTCGTACCTATTCGGAAAAGGGCAAGGATGGGATTCGCTTCAACCCTCTGGCGGCCCTCGCCCTCGATGACCTGACCTCAGAGGCGTCCGTAGACGGCGACCAGCAGTGGCAGGCCCACAAGAACAGGCTGGCTGAAGTGGTACAACCCCCTGTCCCCTCGACGCTCACCGCCACCTTACGTGACTACCAGCGCCAAGGATTTTCCTGGCTGGCCCAGCTCAGCCACTGGCAGATGGGGGCCTGCCTCGCCGATGACATGGGGCTGGGCAAGACCATCCAGGCACTGGCCGCCATCCTCCTCCGGGCTTCCAAGGGGCCAACCCTGGTGGTCGCCCCCCTGTCGGTGGCCGGTAATTGGCAAGAGGAGGCCGGCCGTTTCGCCCCCACCCTGCAGGTCAAGATCTTTGGCCAGGGTGATCGCCAGGAGATGCTGGCCGTTCTTGGCCCCTTTGACCTGCTGATCTCCAGTTACGGGCTGCTCCAGGTGGATGGGGAACGGTTGGCCGGGGTCGCCTGGCAGACCGTGGTCCTTGACGAGGCCCAGGCCATCAAAAACCGCCAGACCAAACGGGCCAAGGCTGCCATGGCCCTGAACGCGGAATTCCGCATCATCACCACCGGCACCCCTCTGGAGAATCATCTGGGCGAGCTGTGGGCCCTCTTTCACTTTATCAACCCCGGCCTGCTCGGCACCCATCAACGCTTCACCGAGAACTTTGCCATCCCCATTGAGCGCGACAAGGACCGTAATCGCCTGCAGCAGTTGCAGCGACTGATCCACCCCTTCATCCTCCGGCGCATGAAAAACGAGGTCCTCCAGGAGCTGCCGGCCAAGACCGAAATCACCTTGCAGGTGGAGATGTCCGCACAGGAGGCAACACTCTACGAGGCCCAACGTCGGACTGCCCTTGCCAAGCTGGAAAGTGACGGCAATGGTCAGGGTGAGACCCAGCACCTGCAGATCCTGGCCGAGATCATGAAACTGCGCCGCCTCTGCTGCAATCCGGCCCTGGTCCTGCCGGAGGCCGGTATTGCAAGCTCCAAGCTCAAGGTCTTTGGTGATATCCTGGCCGAGATGCTGGAAAACAGGCACAAGGCCCTGGTCTTCAGCCAGTTTATCGACCACCTGGCCATCATCCGCACCTTGCTGAATGAGAAAAAAATCCCCTACCAGTACCTGGACGGATCAACTTCAGCCGCGCAACGCAAGGAGCGGATCGCCGCTTTCCAATCAGGGATGGGTGAGGTTTTTCTGATCAGCCTCAAGGCAGGCGGCTCCGGCCTGAATCTAACCGCCGCTGACTATGTGATCCACATGGACCCGTGGTGGAATCCGGCGGTAGAAGACCAGGCCTCGGACCGGGCCCACCGCATCGGTCAGGAGAGACCGGTCACCGTCTATCGGCTGGTGATGAAGAACAGCATTGAGGAACAAATCATCAGCCTGCACAAAGACAAGCGCGATCTTGCCGACTCGCTGCTGGATGGGGCGGATGTTGCCGGTAAACTGAACGCGGGTGAACTGCTCGCCCTGCTCCGTGACAGCGGCCGGGGGGATGGGAAATAATGTATGGTTCGACCGACTCACCATAAAAGGGGAAGAGATTATTTTTTGCGGGCAATACAGCAGGTACTGGCATAGGTCACGGGAACGCCGCCCGCAGTACCAAAGCGGGTTCGATACTCCTGCTCAAAACGCCTGAGTCCGGCTTTCGTCCAGCGATAGTCACGCACCCCGCCCACCCCGGTGGCCCGCAGATGATGCAGGACATCTCTGGGGGTGAGCAGCAACAGCCGGTCCTGATCGGTTACCATCTGCTCCAGGACAAAATCTCTTTCCAGCAAGACGGCAATCTGTTCAGGACTGCGGTAGTCAAGGCCCACCCCGGTCAGTTCCGTGAACTCCGCAAGAGTGCCAGGGCCAAAAACAGAAAAAGCAAGGAAGCCATCCTTGCGCAAGCCTTGAGCCAGACGATGAAGAAAGCCCGGCAGATCCGCCAGCCACTGGAAGGTGGCGCTGGACAGGGCCAGGCTTAACCTGTCCGGAAGCTCGATGGTTTCAATATCGCCAAAAATGGGCTGGAGAAGCGGCATCCTCTCCCTTGGAATCCTGGCCACGACAGGAGCGGCAAACTCAGGAACCAGATCATTGAGAAAAAGGGTTTTCACCCGGTGTTGCTGACAGAGCATCTGGGTCAGCATCCCCGTACAGCAGCCGATCTCAAGCACCCGCTCATAGCTGATGGCCGGAATCTGCCCGGCAAGTTCCAGCAGCCGGGCGCTGACCTGCCTCTGCACCGTTGCCTGGAGGTCGTAGGTTGCCAGGGCCCGTCGGAAACAGTGGGCGATCTTGTCCTTGTTCAGAATCATGGGAGCCTTGATCATAAGACGGTACCCACCAGTTCATCCCAGGTATTCCAGCCATAAAAGAGAAAATGAGGGCCCTCGATCCGACGGACCTCTCGCCCCTGCCAGAAGGCAAGCTGGTTAGCAGTGGGCACCACCATGTCCTGATCGGCGATCAGGACATGGGTATAGATCGCGGTCTCTGCTGGATGACAGGTCACCTGACCTTGCAGGGCCGCAAGTTCCAGACCCTGATTTTGAACGGATCGCTGCGGCTGATTGTCAAGAAAGGTATTGAAGGTCTGGCGATCCCGGCACATACGGCGATAAAACTTGAGACGGGTGGTCTCACTGAACTGTTCCAGGGTGGCGGCATAGAGCTGCACGGGAATGCCGAACTGATCATGGACAGGACAAAGGGTGCCATTGATGGCCATCGCTCCCTGCAGGCAATGCGACCACGGCTGGAAGATCTGCTGTCCAGCCCACACCCCCATGGACCAGGAGACAAGGAACGTATTTTGATATTGTTTGAACAGGGTCGCGAGATCACAGTCAAGGGTTGGGTCACGGTAATCGAAGAGCATGAGGACATCATACTCCCTGGCGCCAAGGGGCAGAAACGGAGCGCCATCCATGCCCCAGCCATTACAGAAGATGATCAGTTGCTCGTGCTGGTGCTGGTGCAGCCAGGCGCTTTTCATCTGCCGCTCCCAAGGCCCTGCCGGCTGGCGGCAATCTCTCCGGCCAGGATCTCGGGGAGCCTCTGGATATCCTGCCATGTCATATCCGCAGTCAGAGACAGACGGAAACGGGCCGTGCCTTCCGGGACGGCTGGGGGACGCACCGGAAATATCAGGAACCCCTGGTCCTGCAGTTTTCCGGCAAGACGCACCGTTTCCTGATCGCCGCCGATAATAAGCGGGATGATATTGGTGTCTCCAGCGGTGGGCAGACCGTGCTGCTGCAAGGCCTGCCGCAGTTGCCCCGCCAATGTGGCCAGATGACGCCGCTGTTCGGCCATGGTCTGCTGCTGCTGAAAGACAAAGCGATTCCAGTTGAGCACCACCGGCGGCAGGGCCGTGGTAAAGATCAGCGACCGGCTGTAGTTGACCAGATAGTCATGAATATCCTGACCGCAGATGACAAAGGCCCCGATGGAGGCGAAGGCCTTGCCGAAGGTGCCCACCAGCAGATCGATATCAGCCGCAACCCCCTGCTCTTCCGCCTGGCCCAGCCCTCTGGCGCCATAGAGGCCGACGGCATGGGCCTCGTCCACATAAAGCATGGCGCCAAACTCTTTTTTCAACTGTACCAGCCGGACAAGGTCGGCCACATCGCCATCCATGCTGAAGACCGATTCGCTGACAATCACCGCCCGCTCATAGCGGTGGCGATGTGTGGCCAGCAGACGCTCCAGCTGGTCATAGTCACGATGCGCAAAACGTTTATGAGCGGCCCGGCAGAGCTGCATGCCGTCATGAATGGAGGCATGATTCAGCTTGTCAGAGAGGATCAGATCATTTTTGCCAAGCAGGGCGGGCAGGATGCCGATATTGGCATGATAGCCTGAATTAAAGAGCAGGGCCGCCGGCCTTGCATAGGCCGCGGCCAGATCCTGCTCCAGGTAATGGGCCAGATCCGTATCGCCGGTGAGCAGACGCGAAGAGCTGGCGCCCAGACCATAGCCATCAAGCAGACTCCCCGCATCCATCCCCTGATAAAAGCGGCGGAGCAAAGAGGCATCCCCGGCCAGACCCAGATAATCATTGGAGGTCAGGTTCAGCAACTCTCTTCCCTGGTACTCGACACGGCAACGCCGGCGGCCGGCAAGGGGCCTGAGCTGCCGCAGCCGTCCGCTCTCCTGAAGCCGGGTCAGCTCTTCCTGGTAATCAGCAGTCATGACCGCCCCTCACCCGCCACCACCTGGACAATGGCCGCCGTCAGGGTCTGCAGATCTTCGGCCGTGATACAATAGGGCGGCATCACATAGACCAGGCGGCCAAAGGGCCGCACCCAGACCCCGCGCTCGACAAAGGCCGCCTGCATCTCCTGCATAGCCACCGGCCCCTTCATCTCCACTACGCTGATGGCGCCCAGTACCCTGACATCCTGCACCTGCGCCAGTTCCCGGCACGGTGCCAGTCCCTGCTCCAGCAACTGCGCTATCCGGCCCACCTGCTGCTGCCAGTCAGATTCCAGCAGAAGCCGGATCGAGGCACAGGCCACATGACAGGCCAGGGGATTTGCCATAAAGGTCGGGCCATGCATGAAGACGCCGGGCGTCCCCCGGGAGACACCCCGGCCGACCTCAGAGGTGGCCAGGACCGCGGCCAGGGTCATGGTTCCGCCGGTCAGCGCCTTGCCCAGACACATGATATCGGGGCTGATCCCGGCATGATCACAGGCAAACAGGGCTCCGCTGCGACCAAAACCAGTGGCGATCTCATCGGCAATCAAAAGAACGCCATAGGTGTTGCAGAGGGAACGCACCTGCCGCAGATACTCCGGGTGATAAAAACGCATGCCACCCGCGCCCTGAACAATAGGTTCGAGGATCACGGCGCACAAATCCTGATGGTGCTGCTCGATCAGCCGCGCAAATGATACAATATCACGGTCATCCCAGACTTGTGAGAACAGACACTCGGGCCGGTCGGCAAAGAGGTATTTTGGCAGGGATCCCGCAAAGAGTTGGTGCATGCCTCCCTGCGGATCAGAGACCGACATGGCGTGAAAGGTGTCCCCGTGATAACCGGAACGGATAGTGAGAAAACGACAACGCCGGGGATGACCGGCAGCATACTGATACTGGATGGCCATCTTCATGGCCACCTCTACTGCCACCGAACCCGAGTCGCACAGAAAGACCTTGTCGAGGCCAGCCGGCGTCATCTCCACCAGCATCCTGGCCAGCTCCACGGCCGGTCCATGGGTCAGACCGCCGAACATGACATGGGACATGCGGGCCGCCTGTTCCTGCAGGGCCTGAACCAGCACCGGATGGCTGTAACCATGGATCACCGACCACCAGGAGGCCATGCCATCAATGAGCTCCCGGCCATCCATCAGCCGGATGCGCACGCCCGCCGCCGACTCCACCGCATAAACCGGCAACGGATCTTCCATGGAGGTGTACGGGTGCCAGAGATGCTCCCGGTCGTAGCAAAGAAGGGTTTGGGTATCCATGGCAGTAAATATTTCTATGGTCAGGCTGTTTTAAAACCGGAATCCCATCTTGGCGATAGCTTGCAGATCCTGTTCCAGGCCATTCCCGGCCGTGGTCAGATAGTTACCGACAATAGCGCCGTTGGCGCCGGCGGCAAAGCATTGATACTGATCGAGCCCGAACTGATTGCGGCCTCCAGCCAGACGGATGACTGCCTGCGGGTTGATAAGACGGAACATGGCGATGGTGCGCAGGACCTCGGGGAGGGAAATGGGTTCCACTCCGGCCATGGGGGTTCCGGCAATGGGGGTCAGGATATTGACGGGGATGGACAAGACCGCAAGCTCCCGCAGCTCAAAGGCAAGCTGCAAACGCTGTTCCCGGCTCTCACCCATGCCGATGATGCCGCCGGAACAAATATCCATGCCCGCCGCCCGGGCCAGAAGGATGGTCTCCACCTTCTCTTCCCAGGTGTGGGTGGTGCACACCTGCGGGAAATAGCCCCGGCAGCTCTCCAGATTGCAGTGATAGCGCCGTACCCCGAAGGCGACCAGGCGCTCCGCCTTCTCGCGGGTCAACAAACCCATGGAGGCGCAGAAGAGAAGCCCTGTATCCCGGCCAAGATCCGCGTACAACTGTCCCAGATTCTCAAGCTGGTCGCTGGCGACAGAGCGGCCAGCCGTGACCAGAGACAGCCGACGCACACCGTGGCGGTCATTTTCCCTGGCCTGTTCCAGCGCAATTCCCGTCTCGATCTGCTCATAGCTGTCAATGGCCGCCGGATACCGGGCCGACTGGGCGCAATAGCGGCAGTCCTCGGAACAGCGCCCGGAACGGGCATTGATAATGGAGCAGAGGTCAAAAGAGCTGGCATGAAAAAAACGGCAGATCTCGTCTGCCGCCCGGCACAATTCGCTTAAATCAGAACCATCGGCCAGCGCAAGGGCCTGCTCATAACTGAGGACACCGCCATTGCGAATCTGTTGAAGGCAGTTTTTGACGCTCATGGATAAGACTGTTGAAAATGGTAATGCATGCGTCCCGCTTATCAGCGTCCTTATTTTTTCACACTGCCAAAGGCAAACTTGCTGATCAGTGATTCCAGATCAACTGCTGACTCGGTATCAACCATCGTCCCCCCATCAGCAAACAGTTTCTCATCACTGCCCAGGGTCAGTTGAATGTATTTATCGCCAACAATCCCCTGCGTCTTGACTGAGGCCATGGAATCAACAGGAACCTTTACCCCGTTATCAATCTGCAAGGCCACATGGGCCAGATCATCCTTGCCAAGCCAGGTATCCCTAACCTGACCCACAACCACCCCGGCGATCTGGATCGCTGCGCCCTTTTTAATCCCGGAAATATTGTCAAACTCAGCGTTGATCACATAGCTCTTCCTCGCGCTCAAAAACGAGACCTCGCCAAGCTGCAAGGCCAGATAGCCAAAGGCGAGAAAACCAACCACAATAAAGAGACCAACAAATAATTCAAGACCGTTCTGTTTCATTGCTCCACCATTCCATCACATAAATCTGAGACATTTCACTGATTGATTAAGAGCCGTTACGAAATAACTTGTCTCTTTATACCTATTTCATTACGGCCCCTAATGCCGTTCCGGCCATTCAGGTGGCCATGTTATTTATTTACAGCGGCTTATACTATTTTTTACTCGTTTCTTTCACGCATTCGCTGGTACCCATTGTACTTTCCACAAATGCACGGATATGCGGTTCCTGCGACCTTTGCATGGCTTCAGGGCTGGCAAACACATCGGTCTTCCCCTCATTTAAAACAACAATCTGATCGGCCAGCCGAAAGACCTTGGGGATATCATGGCTGACAATCACCGCCGTGTACCCGACCTGTTTCTGGGTCCTGGCAAAAAGGTTATAGATATCCTGGGTCATGGCTGGATCAAGGCCGGTAGTTGGCTCATCAAAAAGCATAATTTCCGGTTTCAACTGCAAGGCCCGGGCCAACCCCACCCGCTTGCGCATGCCGCCACTCAACTGGGCGGGAAACTTTTCCTCATGGCCGGTCAGCTCAAGCTGAGTCAGGATGGCCATGACCTGGTCATGGATCTCCTGTTCCGACTTGGTGGTTCGCTCCCGCAGCGGCAAGGCCACATTCTCAAAAACACTCAAGGAATCAAAAAGGGCCGCGCCCTGAAACAGGACACCAAAACGGGTGCGCAACTGCTCAAGAGCCCGCCCCCGCAGCCCGGTCACATCAATACCTGAGACCAGAATCTGGCCGCTATCCACCGACATCAGGCCAAGGATCAGCTTCAAGGTGACACTTTTTCCCTGACCGCTGCCGCCGGCAATGACGGTGGTCTTGCCGACAGGGATGGTAAAATTAACATGATCAAGGATCGTCTGTCTGCCCCCATCCGTTTTGGCAAAGGATTTAACCACATCCCTGAATTCTATGGCAAAGTCACTCATAACAGCACCGCTGTTAATAAATAATCAAAGATAAGCACCGCAATAGACGAAAAGACCACGGCCTGGGTAGTCACCCGACTGACACTCTGGGCCCCGAACCCGGCCCCACGTATCTGATAGACCAGATAGCCGCGTCCGGTGCAGATCCAGACCACCAGCAGGGCAAAGACAAAAGATTTGACCGTCCCCAGCCAGATATCATGATTGGTCACGCTCGAGCGCATCCCCTCCAGATAACTCCCGGGATTTACCCCCATGAGATTCACCCCGGCAATATAGCCGCCGGCAATCCCCACCACATCAAAGAAGGCCGTCAGCAGGGGAATAGACACCAGCGCGGCCAGGAATTTGGGGGAAATCAGATAGCGAAAGGGATCAATGGCCATGCACTCGAGGGCATCAATCTGCTCCGAGATCCGCATAATGCCAATCTCGGCGCACATGGCGGACCCAGCCCGTCCGGCCACCATGATGGCGGTCAGGACCGGCCCGAGCTCCATGATCAGGGTCAGCGAAACCGCAGAACCAAGCATCCCCTCCGCCCCGAACTTATGCAGCGAATAATATCCCTGCAGGCCCAACACCATTCCCGTGGATGCAGCGGTAAAAAAAATGACCGCCATGGACCCGGCCCCGATAAAATGCATCTGTCGCATGAACTCGGCCATCCGGAAAGGACGCCTGAATATCCCCTTGAGCGCCAGCAGCAGATAGAGGCCCATCCGCCCCGTATCCTCAAGCACATAGAGGCCGGTCTCTCCTAATTTTTCCACGGGATTTCGTTGCATACTGCCTTCACCCTGCTTAAACGTCATCTAAGCACCATTTTAAAAATACCAGCAAAATCATCAAATCATCTTAAACATAATACCTTATTTGCCGCCAACTCGCACTAATCATTTACTTTTTATCCACATTCCTGTCCTTGGTAGTCATGGGCGGTCAGTCGTTATATCTTCCTGGGATCAAAGGCCTCACGCAGGGCCTCGCCAATAAAAATCAGCAGGACCAGAGTGCCAACCAGCAGAATAAAGGTGGACAGAGAAAGCCACCAGGCATCGATATTAGCCTTGCCCTGGGCCAGCAGTTCACCCAGACTGGGGGTGGCGGGAGGCACACCGAGGCCAAGGAAGTCGAGACTGGTCAGGGCCAGGATCGAGGCCGACATCCGAAAAGGGAGAAACGTGATAACCGGCGTCATGCCGTTCGGCAGGAGGTGGCGATACATGATCGTGACATTGGAGACACCAAGGGCCCTGGCCGCCTTCACATACTCCATGTTCCGCCCTTTAAGAAACTCCGCGCGGACATAATCGGAAAGGCCCATCCAGCTGAAGAGCGAAAGCAGGATCAGGAGCAGCAGGACGCTCGGTTTAAAGATCGAAGCAAAGATGATCAGCAAATAGAGCTCGGGCATGGCGCTCCAGACCTCGATAAAACGCTGGCACAGGAGATCCGTTCTGCCGCCGAAAAATCCCTGGATGGCCCCGGCAAAGATCCCCACCAGGGTGCCTACCAGGGTCAGGGCAAAGCCAAACAGCACGCTCAGCCGGAAGCCATAGAGCAGCCGGGCCAAGACATCCCGCCCCCGGTCATCGGTACCCAGGATATTCTCGCTGGTCGGCGGTGAAGGCACCGGGCCGTCTATGGCCAGATTGATGGTGTTGAAACTATGGCGGTTGAGCGGAAAAAAGGCCCGATTGCCGCCGCTGGTGATCCGCTCCATGATATAGGGATCTTTATAATCTGCCTCGGTCTCAAAGTCCCCGCCAAAGACCTTCTCTGGATACGCACGCACCAGTGGAAAATAAAAATCGCCATTATAGATAATCAGGAGCGGCACATCATTGCTGAGCAGTTCGGCACCCAGACTGATCGCAAAAAACAGGCCAAAGAGCAGAAGGCTTAAGTAGCCGCGCCGGTTCCGCTTAAACCTCCGCCAACGTCTGTACTCCGGGGCATGGCCAAAATCTGGCGTTGCATTTTGCTCTTCCACGTTACTCAACACTCTCAAAACTTATTCTGGGGTCCACAAACAGATAGCTGAGGTCTGACAGCAGACGGGAGATGAGACCGACAATAGTAAAGAAATAAAGCGTTCCCAGCACGACTGGATAATCCCGGTTTAAAACGGATTGATAGGCAAGCAGTCCCATCCCATCGAGCGAGAAGATCGTCTCAATCAGAAGACTGCCGGTAAAAAAAGCGGCGATAAAATAGCCAGGAAACCCGGTGATAATGGGAATAATGGCATTTCTGAAAACATGTTTATACAATACCTGCTGCTCACTGAGTCCTTTGGCCCGGGCAGTGAGCACATACTGTTTGCGGATCTCTTCCAGAAAGGAATTTTTAGTGAGCATGGTCATCACCGCCAGGCTGCCTACGGCGCTGGCCGTAATAGGGAGCACCATATGCCAGAGATAATCGGTGATCTTGCCAACCAGGCCCAGTTGCGACCAGTTATCAGAAACCAGCCCCCGCAGAGGGAAGACACTCCAGAAGCTCCCGCCGCCAAAGAGGACAATCAGGGCAATGGCCAGGACAAAGCCGGGGATAGCATAGCCAATGAGAATGGCGGTGGAACTGAGGACATCAAAACGCGAGCCATCACGCACCGCCTTGGCAATCCCCAAAGGGATACACGCCCCATAGACAATAATAAAACTCCACAAACCAAGGGACATGGAAACCGGCATCCGGGAGATCACCAGTTGCGCCACACTGGTATGATAATAATAGGACGAGCCGAAATCAAAGACCAGATAGTCCTTCATCATGCGCAAAAAACGCTCAAGGGGAGGCTTGTCAAAACCATACAGCGCCTTCAACTTGGCCACCTTCTCATGATCAAGCCCGGAGTCACCGCGATACATAGATGAGGTGACCGCGCCGACCTCACCGCCGCCCTGGCCATGCCCCTCGATCTGGGCAATCATCCTCTCCACCGGCCCCCCAGGAACAAACTGGGTAACCGTGAAGGTGACAAGCATCACCCCAAACAGGGTCGGGATCATAAGCCCTATGCGTTTCAATATATAATAGAACATACCTTTTTCCTGTAACGTCGCCCTGACGGCAAGCCATGCAGCCTGAGTTGTAACCGGCAGACGAGAAGGGAACCCGCTGCTGATTGGAATTTCTCTTGTTTTTTTTCCATCTTTATGTCTTTGTGCACAGATAAAAGAGTGTATAAAGATGAACCCTTCAAACTTAAACTGGTTACGCCATACCGTCAACAATGATCACCAACCAAGAAGATCTGCAGGCCCTGATCGATCGGGCACGAGCCATTGATGCCGTTGCTCTCGACACCGAATTTGTCTGGGAACGCACCTATTACCCGAGACTGGGGCTCATCCAACTGGCGCTCTCCAATGAGGAATGCTTTCTTATTGATCCCTGCGCCCTGACCGATCTTTCTCCCCTGGGAGAATTACTCGGAGATCCGGCGGTTGTCAAAATATTTCATGATGCCCCCCAGGATCTTGCGATTCTGTACCAGGCCACCGGCGTTCTTCCCCAGACGATCTTTGACTCCAGACTGGCCGCGGGCTTTGCCGGAATCTCGGCCACGATCTCTCTGGGCAATCTGATCAAGGAACTGCTCGACATCGACCTGCCCAAAACCGAGACCCGCACCAACTGGCTGCGCCGCCCACTCAATCTCAAGCAGATTGAATATGCCCTTGATGATGTCCGCTATTTACGGGCCCTGCGAGTCTTGCTCCTCGCCCGTATTCTGAACCCGACAGTCACAGGCTGGCTCGAGGAAGAACTGAATCGATACAACGAACCAGGATTCTACCAGCCGCCAGCCGATGAAACCCGTTATCTGAAGATCAAAGGCGCTGACAAACTGAACCGGCAGGCCCTGGCCTCGCTGCAGGAATTGACAGGCTGGCGCGAACAGGAGGCACGACAACGCAACCGTCCGCGTGGACATATCCTGACCGATCAGGCCCTTCTCTGGCTGGCCGCAAGACAGATCCAGACCCCTGAAGAGATGCAGCAATGCGAGATGCTGTCAAAGCATGCCATTGACCAATACGGCCAGCAGCTCATCGCCCTGACTCACAAGGGTCTGTCTTGTCCTGAACAAGACTGTCCGCCTTCACTCCAGACTGTGAAACTGAATAAAACGGAGCAGGAAAGATTAAGAAAACTGCAGGAATATATCACCCTGAAAAGCGATGTTCTCGGCCTGGATCCCGGTCTGATAAGTAATAATGCCGAACTGCGGGCCCTGATTCGATCCCAGAAACAACCGGAACAAATCTACCCCAAAAGACTGGCCAGCGGATGGCGAAAAGGGTTCCTGGCGGAAATGCTTTAATTTTGTCTTGATCGACAGACTGAAGGCTGAAGGTTGAAGACTGAAGGCTCTTAGAGACAGACAATACTGTACCATACAACATGCCGGAATTTCTCACATACTGACTTTTTCCTGGCGTTGCATAATAATTGTTATCCTTCAGTCTTCAGCCTTCAGTCTTTCGCCTCCAGACTAACCACCTAAGTATTTGCGTCTTCTTTCACTATTGGCAAATCCCTGCACTCTAAAAAGATCCGGGCCTGACAACGGGCGCAGATATCCCTGTCCAGTCGCTTGAATATGGCGGCAACCGCCTCATTCTTCAGTTCAAAAACGTTATCGGCCCTCAGGATATCTCCATTCCCGCTCTGATGCAGGGCCTCAAGCACCGGTTTTTTAATCTCGCAGAGATACAGCCTTTCCCCTTTTTCCTGCTCCTTTCTAATCAGATCGACAATAAAATCCGCCCCTGCCATATCAACGAAATTGACCCCGGCAAAGATCAGCAGGAAATTTTTCTGCTCGGATGAGGCACGAAACAGCTGACGCAGTTGCTCCTGCACATGGTTGATCGCCCCGAAAAACAAGGATCCGTCAATCCTGATGATCTTCAGTTGCGGACATTCAGGCAATAAGGGGTCGGTAGTGAAGGCCCGATGAGGGCTACGGGGATCGGGAACCCGGCTGAGTACCCGGGGATGGGAGGTCTGGTTCAGGTAGAGCATCAGGGAAAGCAAGACCCCAAAGAAGATGGCAAATTCAAGTTCAAGAAAGAGCGTGGCCAGAAAGGTGACCACCAGAATGGCACTGTCCGCCCTGCTCGTCTTCAGGATCCGTTTGATATGATGAAAATCAATAAGCCCCCAGGCCACAAGAAACAAAATACCTGCCATGGCACCATTGGGAAGATAGCTGGCATAAGGGGCCACAAACAACACCACCACTATCAGCAAGACGCCGGCAAAGATGGCGGCAAGCGGGGTCCTGGCCCCTGCCTGAAAGTTCAGACCACTGCGGTTGAAAGAACCGGTGGACACATATCCGGAAAAAAAGCTGCCGACCATATTGGAGAGTCCTTGACCGACAAACTCCTGATTACCATCCAGATCCTGCCCGGTCTTGACCGCCAGCGACCGGGCAATGGAAACCGCCTCGGTCAGGGCAAAAAGGGTCATTGCCAGGGCCGGAGGGGTCAGATCCCTGATGGTACTCAGGGTAAAATGCGGAGAAGACAACGGCGGCAGGGAAGAGGGCAAGGCGCCTACCATCGGGATATCGTCCACCCCCAGAAATCGGGAAAGACCAAAGGAGACGGCACAACCAACCAGCATGGCAACAATCATATAAGGGACTTTCGGCAGAAAACGGCGGACAAGAAGCCCGGAGATCATGGCCGCCAGACCAACCGCAACCACATGGGGATTAAAATCGGCCCATTGACTGGCCACTCCGTACACCGTCTGGTGGAAATGGCCACCTCTGGGCATCTCAATGCCGAAAAAGTGTTTCAACTGACTGGAGGCGATCAGCAGGGCTGCCCCGGCAGTAAAACCAATGACCACGGAATGGGAAATAAAATTGACAAGGGCGCCTAAACGGGCCAGCCCCATGGCCAATTCAATCAGCCCGACCATTATGGTCAAGGTCAGCGCCAGCTGGACATATTCAGCACTGCCGGGCACCGCATATTTACTGAGGCTCGAAAACAGGACCAGGGATGCCGCGGTCGTCGGCCCGGACACCAGTTGCCAGGAAGAACCGAACAGGGCCGCGACAATGGCCGGGACCATGCCGGCATAGAGGCCATACTGGGGAGGCATGCCGGCAATGGTGGCAAAGGCAACCCCCTGGGGCAGGGCGAGAATCGCCCCGGTCAGACCGGCAATCAGGTCGGCACGCAAGGTCGTGGGCGTCACCCGAGGCCACCACTTTAAAAAGGGCAGACAGATTGAACACCAGCCACGGGAATCCCTTGAATCCACTGGTTCTTCCATAGCCGCACCTCAAAAAAAAATAAATAAAAGCGAGCCTTTTGCAAAATGAGGATTTTCGTTCAAAATCAAGGCATGCGAAAAATTTTACCGCAGGCATATAGTTGATATTCCGAGGATAAAATTTTAAGCATATTGCAGAGTTTGGGCGAAAAGACCATTTTTGCAAGAGGCTCAAGC
This sequence comes from Deltaproteobacteria bacterium, assembly GCA_026388715.1. Lineage (GTDB taxonomy): Bacteria > Desulfobacterota > Desulfobulbia > Desulfobulbales > Desulfocapsaceae > UBA2270. The sequence continues at coordinate 7,773 of JAPLJF010000036.1, read as the reverse complement.
AATAAACAAAAGGCTGAAAAGGTTCGAAACCGTTATGAAATAACTGTATGAACAAGGCCATTCACCTTCTTTAAACCATATCATTTCCTCACCCGGAAGAAAAGCAAGGGTATGGAAAAACACAACCTGCGCCAAGACTACCTGCCCGGACTCCACCTTGGATATAATTCCGATGGCACGACAGCGTCTTACCGTATCTCGACAATACGCCCCTCAACAGCTGGGGCCACTGGCGAGCCCGTGGCCAGTGCATCCAACACCACATCCCGCAGGAATTGGCCGGGATCGTTGTACACCAGCCGGCTGCTGCGCATGGCCCCACCTGTTTCGGCATAATCGCCGGCGCTTTTGATCGCCTGCCCAAAGGCGGTGTAGCCATCCCCTCCAGCCGCCATAAAATCAAGGGTGGCGACGGTATATTCCTGCTGCGGATCAATAGGTTTCCCGCCAAGGGTGGCTGAGACAATCCGCTGGCCCACAGGCTGGCGACGATCAAAGGTGAAGGCCATCCCGGAGATCTGAGGAAAACGCCCTTCTCCCCGTTCCACCCCGGAAACTCCATGTTCCAGAGTCTGCAGCAGAAGCTGTCCGCTCATCCTGACCGCCACCAGGTAATTATTAAACGGGAGTGCGGCATAGATCTGCCGGAAAGTGATCTCACCCTTGCTCAGGCCGGTCCGCAGACTGCCGCCGTTCACCAGGGCCGCCTGGGCGCCAGTAGTACGGCGAACGATATCGGCCACCAGATCCCCCAGATTGGTCTCCTGCTGACGCGCCCCTTCCTGGATCAGATCGACGTCGGTGGTGCCGGCCTTCTGGTTCAACACGATATCCACCTGGGCGTTATATCGCTCGACCAGTGCTGCTGTTGCCGGATCAGCTCCCCCAGGCGTTGGCACAATCTCCTCCAGCCGGCCTGTTGCCGCCAGCAATTTTCCCTGATCAACGGTCATATCCACCACCCCCAGGAACCGGCCATGATCACCGGCCTGCACCACCGCACAATTGCCGATCCGCACCGGCTTTGGCACCACGGTATGGGAATGGCCGCCGACAATCAGGATGGGAACATCAAGGGCATCAGGACCCGTACAGAGATCTGCGGCAAGCGCCAAATCCTGTTCATGACCGATATGGGTCAACAGCACCACCAGCCTGGTGTTCTTTTCCCTGGCCCTAATCTGGTCCCGCGCGGTCGGCAACGGTGGAGCAAAGGTCAGGCCTTTAGTATTACGGGGATGGGAGGACTGGGGCACGTCATCGGTCACCAGACCAATCACGGCAACCTTCCCCTGAGGGAGGTTAAAAGAAGTCCGGGGAGTGACCCCCGGCAAACCAATGACATTAGCGGCCAGAACTGGGAACCGGGCCTCGCGGATCCGCTGTTTCAACACCTCCTGGCCAAAATCATATTCGTGATTGCCCGTCACCATAGCGTCAACCTGTAACTGATTGAGCAAGGCAATGGTCGAATACCCCTGTGAGAAATTTGTCCAAGTATCCCCCTGGATCATATCTCCTGCGGCCAGGAAAATACCCGGCTGCTCAGCCCTGAGCTCTTTCAACCGCGCAGCCAGCCAGGCCGCGCCCCCTTGCCGGCCTTTTGTCCCGGGAGGCTGAGTCGGATTGGCAAAGCCGTGAAAATCATTGATATGGTAAATCCGAAAGGTAACGGGAGCGGCCCAGCCTGCCGTCGTAACATTCAATAACAGAACCAGACCGAGAATAAAGGTCTTTATAATACCCTCAACCTTTTGCGTGACATGTAAGCCCATCATGGGTTATGTAGCAATAACATGAGCCAGGGCAGAGATTTGGGAGCCGTTACTGGGGTAAACTTGGCCGCCGGCACATACTGTTTGATAAAATCGACAAATGCCGAACTGCGGGTATAAACCCCATAATATCCATTTGACAACTTACAATCCGAGCCATAAGAGACAAGCCCCACATGCACCCATTGCCCGTCAATCACCAGCATCATGGGGCCACCGCTATCGCCGCTGCAGGCATCCTTGGCCGCCGCATACCCGGCACAAAGCTGTGAACCTGACAATGTGACCCCATAGGCACTGTTACAATACGCATCAGCAACAACCGGCAGATTGACCTGCTGCAATATCGAGGGATACAAGTCTGGCAAAACATAGACTCCCCAGCCAATCAGGGTGGTTAGGTAATTCAGGAGTTTCGGGTCAATCCCCTGCACAGAAGCGCCGGAAAATATGGGAATGGGTTGCTGCTCTGACGGCGAGTTGAGTTCAAGCAGGGCAATGTCATTGGCAATGTTAACAAGATTATTATTGGCGTCGTAATAAACTTTATAAAATGGATGTTTGACAATTTGTTTCACCTGGATTCTCGTCCCGCTCCAGTTGTTAAGGTCATGAACGCCAACCGCCACCTCCAAATCACTGGCCTTGTTTACCGACGTTGCTATATTACTATCAACACAATGACCGGCAGTGAGTACCCAATTAGGGGCAATCAGTGCCCCGCCACAGTACTGGGCCTGATACAAATTAGATTCACTTGCATGCAAGATTGCCGTCATCCATGGATAGGCGACAGGTGCTTCATAGCCGCCTATTATCTGGGGAGCAGCCAAAAAACTGCTCGATGAGGTCAACGGTTGTTCAGCAGCATAAAGCGCCTGGCTGCAAAGGCTAAAAAAAAGCGCACAAAGAATCAATACCGATTTCTTCATTGTTTATTCCCTCATTTTGAAAAATATTCGAACTACGGCAACAGTGTATGCTCCACCAGGATCTTCACCCCGATCCCGCACAGAACCAGGCCGCCAAGGACCTCAACCCGTTTTCCCCAGATACCGTTGATCCGCCGGCCCAGCAGCATCCCGATCACCGTCAGTACCCCTGCCGTAAGGCCAATCACAAGCGATGGCACCCAAACGCTGACACTGAGCAGGGCCAGGCTCAGACCCACGGCCAGGGCATCGATACTGGTGGCCACCGAAAGCATGATCAGAGACCAGCCGCGGGTCGGATCGCGGCCCAGATCGTCTTCATCATGGTCGGCAAAGGCCTCATAGATCATCTTGCCGCCAACAAAGGCCAGGAGCGTAAAGGCAATCCAGTGATCATAGGCGGCAATCCATTTCTGAATGGTCATCCCCGCCAGCCAGCCAATAACCGGCATCAACGCCTGAAAAAGACCAAAATGAAAACCCAGACGAAACAGGTGTCGCCCGTTCATGACCGATAAGGCAAGACCGGTGGCCAAGGCAACGGCAAAGGCATCCATGGCCAGGGCCACGGCAATGCCTAATAAAGTGATTGTATCCATGATCTTTTTCTCTTCAACTCAGTTGCAAACACGGAAAAATCCACATCGATTTCCCCCCTTTGAAAAAGGGGGGCCAGGGGGGATTCACACTTACTCACAACCGCTCTTTCACAATTTCATTTATCTCTTCCAGCACACCATAGGTCTCCAATAAAACCTGCCGATTATCAAAGCGCAATACGCGCAGACCTAATCCCGCCAGTACATCATCTCGAGTTTGGTCTTTATCCTGATATTCTTTTTCAAAATGCTGGCTACCGTCAAGTTCGACGACCAGTTTCGCAACCGGACAATAAAAGTCCACAATAAAAGACAACAAGGGTTTCTGCCGATAGAACTGTACACCTTGTATTTGCTTACGTCGAATGTGATGCCACATTACTTGCTCGGCATCAGTCATGTTGTTTCTGAGTGTGCGGGAGTATTCCTTGAGTTTGAGATAATAGTGTTCCATGAATTAAATCCCCCTCAATCCCCCTTTGAAAAAGGGGGGCCAGGGGGGATTTACGTTTTGCGCCTGTCAGCGTTCAGCATCATTCAGGATCCACTCCTGAAACACCTGGTCAGCAAGGGGCAGAACCGTCAAGGTCTGCATTTCTCTTCCCACAGAAACACGCACCTCCCCTTCCGGGGGACTATCTTTTATTTTTTTTCCAAAACGTACCACCAGTGCTGCCGCCAGTTGCAAAGCCTCCTGCAATTGAGCGGCATGCTCATAGCAGCTCACCGCCCGTCTGAGAATGGCAGTTGGACCGGGACGAACCGGCATGGAGAGCACCGCATCATCATTCTGGACCATGGTCAGCAACAGCACGTTTTCCTGCTCATTGCGCCCCAGGATCAACCAGCCGCCACCGGGAAGCAGAAACTGTCTGCCCGTAAGAAGCAGGCGCACATCCGCCACCGTGATATCTTCGACACTGACAATGGAATTTCCCTGATAGATACGGGCAATCCGGGGGCTGAGATTAAGATCGGTCAGGATACAACCGCCGGCCGGGGTTGGAAAATCAACGATCCCCAACTCTCTGGCCAAGGCGATCTGGCGGGAGCGGCTGCGGCCATTCATATCCAGCAGTTTTTCCCGATCAATCCAGCCTCGCGCCTCGGCTTCGGTCTCCGGAAGCAGTTTGGCCGATAGGGGCCGCAGCAGGAAACGATCAGCGCCGGAATCACGTTCAATGACCCGCAGGGTATCACGACGCTGCGACATGGGCCGCTGCCCCAGCACCTCACCGGTGACCAGAAAAGAGGCGCCAAGGGCTGGCATCATCTCCTGGGCCCGGACGAGCATGAGAATCTTGCAATCGATGCAGGGATTGAAGTTCTTGCCAAACCCATGCCGGGGATTATGGAGCAGTTCCAGATAGCCGCTGCTGAGGTCTTCAAGGAGCACCTCAATCCCATACTTGTTGAAGACCTCCTCCTGGTAGACATCAGGAGCGGCCAGAAGCTCATAATCAAAAAAAGGGGTCACAAACTTGACGGCCACCACCCGGATCCCCTGCGCCGCCACCACCCGGCAGGCAAGGATCGAATCCAGACCGCCGGAAAAGAGGGCCAGGGCCGTTATCTGGGACACATATTCCCCTTTTCCTTCTGCCCTGTCTGCCCGTTACCGCCTTTGGCCAGCAGCTCCAGGGCCCAGGCGCGGGTCTGGGCCGAGACCGAGTCACCGGCCAGCATCCGCGCCAGCTCATCCACCCGCTCTTCCGGGTCAAGCAGGGAGAAAGAAGAGAGGGTGCGGCCCTGCACCATCTGCTTGGCCACCCGGAAATGGGTGTTTCCCCTGGCGGCAATCTGGGGCAGATGGGTGACACAGAAGACCTGATGATGACCGGCCAGTTCCTGGATCTTGCGGGCCACCGCCTCAGCCGCCTCACCGCCGATACCCGCGTCCACCTCATCAAAGATGACGGTTTCCACCATATCTTTTTTGGCCAGCAGACACTTGAGCGCCAGCATCAGCCGCGAGAGCTCGCCGCCGGATGCCACCTTGGCCAGAGGCCTGGCCGGCTCGCCTGGATTTGCCGAGAAAAAGAATTCCACCCGGTCCCAACCATGGCTTCGGACCGCCTCAATGCCCTGTTCCTGCCCTTGTTCCTGCGCCTGAAAACGAATCTCAAACCCTGAGTGGCTAAAGGCCAGAGATGCCAGTTCCGCGGCCATGGCCTTTGTCACCTGCCCGGCTGTCTGACGGCGCCTGGCCGAAAGGGCGGCAACCTGGCGCAGCAACTCCTGTTCCAGACCGGCTGTCACCGCCTCCAGCTCACTCATTGTCTTGTCCATATTGTCAATGAGCTGGAGCTCGCTCTCCGCCTCTTCCGCATACCTGAGAACAGCCTCCAGGGTCTCGCCATATTTACGTTTCAGATGGTGCAGGGCGTTGAGACGCTCATTCACCTGCTCAAGACGGGCGGGATTATGCTCGAGTGAATCCTTGTAACTTCGTAACTGGCTGACAAAATCCTCGGCCTGATAACTGTAAGCGATAAGTTCGGCCGCCAGCCCTTCCACCTGGGCGTCAAGCTGCACCACCTGCTCCATGTCACGCCGCACCTCAAACAACCCGTCGACAAGGGTGGAGGAAATAAAACGATACACCTTCTGGCTGAGCGCAATCAGGGTATCCGCGCTTTTAAGCCGCTTTCTCTCGGCGGCCAGTTCCTCATCCTCACCTACCACCGGCCCAATCTGCTGGATCTCTGCCAGCTGGTACTGCAGGAAATCCCGCCGCTGGGCCTTATCCCGCTCCTGCTGACGGAGCAGAACCAGCTCATCCTTCTTCTGCTGCCACTGTGCAAAAACCGTGGCAACCTGCGCCCGTTCCGCCCAATGTTCCCCAAGCGCATCCAGGAAATCAAGATGCAGCGCCGGCTGCAACAACTGTTGATGATCATGCTGACTGGCGACATTGAGCAGATTATCTGCCAGTATGGAGACCATCTTCGCCGTTGCCAGGGATCCGTTCACATAAAGCCTGCTCTTGCCGCCACTGGTGAGCACCCGCTTGAGAATCACCGTGGGATCATCGCCAAATCCCGATTCCTGCAAGGCCTGCAGCAGGTCATGATGATTGGCGTTGACCACAAAAAGCGCCTCTACCACACACTGATCCGCACCATTTCTGATCCAGTCCGCCTGCGCCCGGCCACCCATGAGAAGATGAATGGCCCGGAGCATGATCGATTTCCCGGCGCCGGTCTCACCGGTCATCACCACCAGGCCACCCCCCTCTTCCTGATCAAAATGGAGATGCAGGGATTCGATTAAAGCAAGATTTTCAACTTTCAGTTCACATAGCATTTTTTTCTTCCAGGCATATACCCATAATTCTCGTCACATCTTGACTCACTCCCTAAACAACGCTATTCTAAAACAGTACGACTTCACCTGTAAAAATAAACGAAATCTCCCGCAGAGACGCAGGGGCGCAGAGAAGGACATAACAGGCTTTTCTCTGCGCCTCTGCGGGAATAATTTACCGACATACATCCTTTCTACTATCCTTTACCGCCAGACCAGGCCCGCCATGCCCAAAAAAAATACCCTCAGCGCCAGTCTCGAAGATTATCTGGAGGCAATATACCATATCATTCAAGACAAGCATGTGGCCAGGAGTAAAGAGATCGCCGCCCGCCTGCAAATCAGCCGCGCGTCCGTTACCGAGGCCCTGCGGGCCCTGGCCAAGAGAGATCTCATCAATTATGCCCCTTATGAGGCCATCACCATGACCACTAAGGGAGAAAAAGCGGCAGAAAGCGTCATCTTCCGCCACGACGCCCTGAAACAATTTTTCATTGAGGTGCTGGCCGTTGACCGCAGTGTGGCCGAAGAAGGCGCCTGCCGGGTAGAACATGCCGCCCCCCCGGAGGTCATCGCCCACATGATCTCCTTCATCGAATTTCTCAAGATCTGCCCCCGCGGCGGCAGCGAACTGCTCCGGGGTTTTGCCGACTACTGCAAGCAGGGCAAGACCAGAGACAACTGCGATGCATGCATGTCAAGTTGTCTTGTTGCTCAGGAGCCGGAGGGACAGGGAACAGGGAACAGGTAACAAAGCTTCCTATCCCCTGTTACCGCAGCAATCCGGCGATCTCCCCCTCTTCAGGAAAACGCTTCATCTCCTTCTTGGAGAATACGAGCTTTCCGTCAACGGTGATCTCAAACACCCCACCGGTGGAAGGGATCAACTCCACCTCCGCGCCAAACTCCTTCTTCAATTCCTCTTCCAACCTGGAAGCACGAGGTTGATGGTTTCACTTTGTACAATATTCGATTATGATCTTCATGGATTCTCCTTTAACTAAAATACATTCTTCAACATGAGCCTTTTGCAAAATGAGGATTTTCGTTCAAAATCAAGGCATGCGAAAAATTTTACCGCAGGCATATAGTTGATATTCCGAGGATAAAATTTTAAGCATAACGCAGAGTTTGGGCGAAAAGACCATTTTTGCAAGAGGC
>JAPLJF010000017.1 GCA_026388715.1 Deltaproteobacteria bacterium | reverse complement strand
GATTCTTCGGTACCAAATCGACGTTGCCATTCTATAAGAGAGAGTTCTGGCATCTTCATAACGAAACCTCCTTTATTTGCTTGGTTTCTTGGTCTTGTTAAGAAGATAATCACTCAACTGAAAATAGGGCAGAGCCATAATATGTTATAGATTCAAAGCTTGTTAAATCCGACAGACTCCTGGAATGGAGTCAAGCTTGATATTTTGATATGCGCAAAAGTTCCAGAAATAAGGGGATGCCATATCAATTTTTTGGAAAAAAGGTGGATAGAAAATTTTTTTTTAAGAGTTGTTAAGCAACCAATATCCCTTGAGGCGACTTGACAAGGAATTTAAACGGAGAGAGCCGGGCCGATGGAGATCGTGGCTGGAGAAGCAGCTTTTTATCTTTCTGCGGACGGTATTTCACTGGTGATCAATTTCCACGGGAAAAGTGCGAAAAGTCCTACCATTCTTTAAAAAATCCGCATAGAATAATTTCAGATAAAAAATAACATGACTATGGGCCGATTGCACGCCTAGAAGCAAAGATTGTTAAAGAATATCTTCCATTCTTTTGCGCATTTTTTTTATTTCACATATCTTAAAACCGGAAACAAACAAATAACAGGCTCATATTCAAAGAAATAAAATATGAGGTGTTTTCCTTGCTTATGTTCTGATCCGAACAACTGCACTTCCTCTTTGAGTATATGGTCAGTAAGAGGCGGATCGGAGCAGGCCAGAAAACTGCATCCGCCTGGATTGGCGTACCAAATAAGTGTGGTGTCCCTAACTCCTCTCTGAGTGCCCTGGCGTGATGAGAGAAAACGCAGTCCTTTTCATTCCCAATACCAAAGGAGAAAACCATGAAAAAGAAACTCTGTGTTATCGCGATGATGGCTGTTCTGATGCTGTGGGGCTGTACCCCGGATGAAAAAAAAGCCGAGGCTCCGCCGCCGAAAACGATGCCCACTGCTGTGCAGGTCAAGGACAAGGCTGTAGAAGCGACCGTGGCGGCTAAAGAAAAGCTTAAAGAAGCGACCAAAGAGGTTGTCGAAGCGACCAAGGCGGTGGAAGAAAAAGTTGAAGAAAAGATTGAACAAAAGCAGGAACAAAAGGATGTGGTAGCGGTTCAGGAAGAAAAGGTCGAAGAAGCGACTGGGGCGGTGGAAGAAAAAGTTGCAGAAAAGACTGAGAAAAAGGCTGAACAAGAGGCGGCGGTAGCGGTTCAGGAAGAAAAGGTCGGCGAAGCGACCAAGGCGGTGGATGAAGCGGTTGAGGGAAAGGCGGAACAAGAAACTGCGGTAGCGGATCAGGAAAAAAAGGTCGAGACCGCTGAGAAGGTGGAGAAAAAGGCCGCGTCCGTGGTGGAAAAAGAGGGACAGGCGGTCACGACCACGGTGGAAATCGTTGTCATTGACAACAACAAAGGCAAGGTCATTTTGTCACATAAGAAACACGCCGAGGCTTACGGCTGTGCTGCCTGCCACGGCGACCAGAAACCGGGTCCGTTCAAGATGGAAAAAGATAAGGCTCATGCCCTCTGCCAGGGTTGTCATAAGGAGAAAAAGGCTGGTCCCACCACCAACTGCACCCAGTGCCATCAGAAAAAGGATAAGAAGGCCATTGAGGGCTGCTGATATTTTCACTTTCTGTTCTCCGCAGTAATGGGAACAGAGAATGACTCCTTTAATAATTTGACGTACAAAGAATCCACCCCCGGAGGAGGTGGATTCTTGTTTTTGCGACAACGATTACCACTATCCATTATCTTGCCACGAAAGCGCTTGGGTATCAGGCCGCTTTCCGTCATATCCAATCCCTCCTTTTTCTTTTGGTCATTGCCCCGGTGAATCGTATAGTGCTTGAAAACGCGGCTGCATCAAAATTTTCTGATTTTGACGATGCCGTTGTGCATGAAGCCACATGTCATGCCGGGGCAACATATATTGCAACCAGAAATATTGCCGATTTTACCCATTTAGAACTGCCTGTTTTTGAGCTGATATTATTCGTTAATACTTTAGAATCATTAATGAATAATTGTTTATAGCAGGCGGAATGCTTGAGTGTTATCCTGATCGCTTAAAGCTGTCGTCACGGTCATATTTCACTGGCATTGAAAGAAAAAGTGTTTATACTTATCCATTTTATGTCCCTGAGTAAGCAGGGATCAAGCCATGAAATTTGCAATAACTGCATGAAGATTTTATTCTAATGATAAGGAGAATATAATGAAACTGATTCTGTTAGGCGCCCCCGGCGCTGGAAAAGGCACCGTTGCCAAGTTGTTGACCGCACTCGATGGCTCGGTCCAGATCTCTACCGGCGATATCCTGCGTGGCGCTGTCCAGGCGAAAACAGAGCTGGGCCGCGAGGCCGAGGCCTACATGAAACGTGGCGATCTGGTGCCCGATTCCCTGATCATGGGGATCATGGAAAAACGTCTGCAGGAGCCTGACTGTGCCAAGGGCTTTCTGCTCGATGGTTTTCCCCGCACCATTCCCCAGGCCGAGGAGTTGACCCAGCTCCTGACCAAGTTGAACATTAAACTTGATATGGCCGTTGATATCGATGTGCCCCGCGACATCATCCTTGATCGTCTCTGTACCCGCCGGACCTGCGAGAATCCGAAATGTCAGGCCATCTATAATGTGAAATCCAATCCGCCCAAGGTGGAGGGGATTTGCGACAAGTGTGGTGCGCGGGCAGTACAGCGTGAGGATGAGACCGAGGCGGCCATCACCCATCGTCTTGAGACCTATAACGAGAAGACCGCCCCTCTCATCGGTTTTTACCGGGAAAAAGGCCTGCTGATGAGTGTGCCTGCCACCTCCAGCGATGACGTTATTAACGCGGTGAAGGCAAAACTGAATCTGTAATCTGTAGGATTCTTTCAGGGAGGCTGTCCGGGTATGACCGGTTGGCCTCCTTTCTTAACTCAGCAAGGAGTTGTGAGCAAATGACTCAGACAATTGTGACCACTGATTTTGCGGGACTGAACCTGGTGCATCGGGGAAAGGTCAGGGATATGTACGCCATTCCTGGTCATGATGATAAGCTGCTCATGGTGGCCACCGACCGGATCTCGGCCTATGATGTGGTGATGGATGACCCGGTCCCGGGGAAAGGCCAAATCCTGACCCAGATCTCCCTGTTCTGGTTTGACCTGCTCGGCGATATTGTTGACAATCACCTGATCACCGCTGATGTGGATGAGTATCCGGCACTGTGCAGGCCCTATGCCGATCAGTTGCGCGACCGCTCCATGCTCGTTCGCAAGACCCAACCCCTGTCCATTGAGTGCATTGTCCGCGGCTATCTCTCCGGTTCGTTCTGGAGCGCATATCAGCAAAATCCAACGGTCTGCGGTTTTGCCCTGCCTGCCGGGATGCGGGAATCCGACCAGTTTCCCCAGCCTCTGTTTACCCCCTCCACCAAGGCGGCCCTCGGTACCCATGACGAGAATATCTCGCTTGCCACTATGGAGAGCATGACCGGCAAGGAGCGGGCCCGTGAGATCGCCGATATCAGCATTAACCTGTATAGCCGGGCCGCGGAGTATGCCCGGAAAAAGGGGATTATCATTGCTGATACCAAATTTGAGCTTGGTGTCCTTGGCGACCGGTTGATCCTCATTGATGAAGTGCTGACCCCTGACTCCTCCCGTTTCTGGCCGGTGGATACATATCAGCCGGGCCGCAGCCAGGCAAGTTTTGACAAGCAGTTCCTGCGCGATTATCTCTCGTCTCTTGATTGGGACAAGACCCCGCCGCCGCCCAGACTACCGGCGGAGATCATTGCCAAGACTAAAACCCGTTATGAAGAGGCCCTGCGCAGGCTGACCGAGGGGTAAATTTCAAAAGGTCAGGGAAGGTTTTTTCCAGGGATATTCTGCGGGAGGATGAAGATCATGCTCGATTTTACGGAATACACCAAGATATTTATTGCCTTGCTGGCAATTGTCAATCCCATCGGGGCAATTCCCATTGTCATTGCCCTGACGGCCGATGCCTCTGAGGAAGAATTCATACGGACCACGAAGGTTACGGTGATCTCTGTCCTGGTGATTTTGGTGACCGCATTGTTGACGGGTGAGCTTCTGCTTCGTTTTTTTGGTATCAGCATCAGCTCGTTTCGGGTTGCCGGTGGCATCCTGCTCCTGCTCATGGCCATCTCCATGCTCCATGCCCGGCAGAGTCCGATCACCTTCAGTAAGGAAGAGGCCATCCGCGACAGCCGGGAATCGGTGGCGGTTGTGCCTATTTCCATGCCTCTGCTCGCCGGCCCCGGGGCCATCAGCACGGTCATCCTCTACACCCAGAAAAGCCATGCCCCGCTTCACTATCTGTTTATGGGTCTGGAGATATTGCTGCTGGTTCTGACTCTGTGGCTCGCCTTCCTTTCTATCCCGTGGATTTCCAAACATACCAGCCAGACGGGTATCAATATCTTCTCCCGGGTCATGGGTTTGATCCTGGCCGCCATTGCCATTGAATTTATAGCCAACGGTATAAAAGGGTTATTTCCCGTACTTGCCTGAAAGATGCAAAAAGCCCGAATCATCCATTTTTATGGTGATTCGGGCTTAATTTGTGGTGCCTAGAGCGGGAGTCGAACCCGCACGGGCGCAAGGCCCACGAGATTTTAAGTCTCGGGTGTCTACCAGTTCCACCATCCAGGCATGCGGTTGTTTGTACCACAGGGATGTTTTGTTTGTCAATCCAGTAATGTCCGGACTCGGAGTCTGCGCTTACCTGACGGGAGGGGATTTTCAGAACAGTAATGCAATATTTTAATCGGACAACACTGTCTAAAAGTTAAACATCACCCCTCTCTTTCAACAGCTCCGCCACCTTCCGGCCACAGCGTTTTGATCCGCAGGAACCGCTGCCGATGTCGGTGATCCGGGCAATCTGTTCAAAGCTGGTGGCCCCGTTTTCAATGGCCTGGATAATCAGGCGCAGTTTGATTCCCTTGCAGATGCAGCCGGGTTTTAGCCGGGCGAGGATTTCTTCTTCGGTGGCCATCTCCAGTTACGTCTCCGGCTGTTCTGATGGATGAAAATGGTGGCGGATTTCCCGCGCCAGTTCAGGGCCGATTCCCGGCACGCTGGTCAGCATTTCCTCGGAGGCTTGTTTGATTTGGGTCAGGCTGCCTATGGTCTTGAGTAGCATCTGTTTTTTCTTAGTACCAATGCCGCTGATGGCGTCAAGTTCTGAGGCCAGGGTGGATTTGTTGCGCAGCTTGCGATGAAAGGTCACTCCGTAGCGGTGCGATTCGTCCCGTATCCGCATGAGGTACAGCAGCACCGGGTTATGGGCCGGCAGGATAATGGGGTTTTTGCGGCCCGGTTTGTACAGCTTTTCCCCTTCTTCCTCTTTTTCCTTGGCAATGCCCAGCCAGTCGAGCTCCTGGACATCGCTCATCCCCATTTCACGGGCCACGCGCAGGGCTATTCCTAACTGGCCGCGTCCGCCATCCACCATCAGGAGATCAGGCAGGTCGTTTTCCGCAAGCCCACGTTTCAGCCTGCGCTCCAGCACCTCGGCCATCATCGCGTAATCATCGGGGCCATCAACGGTACGGATCTTGTAATGCCGGAATTTATGGCTGGCCGCCTCCCCCCGCTCAAAACAGACCAGGGAACCAACTGCCTGCCGGCCGGATATATTGGAGATATCCAGACATTCAATGGTGTCAGGGGGTCGGCTCAGGTGCAGGCTTTTGACCATAGAGTCCGCGAGCGCCTGCCAGGATTGTTCTTTGTGGTCCCGTTCGGCAAAAAGTTGCTCAGCATTGGCATTGGCCATGGCGATGAGCTGCAGGCGGTCACCGCGTTGCGGGATCTGGAGATGGACGGTTTCACCCCGCAGGTCGCTCAGTCGTTCGCTCAGGAGTTCTTTATCCTCGGGTTCCAGGGGTAAGAGGATCTCCTGTGGCAGATTGTCGCCCTGATCGTAATACTGGTTCAGAACCTGGGACAGGATATTGGCGTCATCGCCCATGGGGTCAGGGAGGAAGAACGTGCGGCTGCCGCTGATCGTGCCGTTTCTGACCAGAAGGATGACAATGGCCAGGGAGGTATCTTTCCTGGCCAGGCCGAAGATGTCTTGGTCCCGGGAATGGGTGGCCACAATCACCTGTTTTTCCAGGGTACGGGACAGGGCCTGGATCTGGTCGCGGAGGAGGGCGGCCCGCTCAAACTCCAGGTCATCTGCGGCGCCGGCCATCTGCTTATTCAGGGTGGTGATCAGATCACGATTGTGGCCCTCCAGGATCATGATAATTTTGGCTACCATCTCCTGATACTCTGCCTTGTTGGTCAGACCCATGCAGGGGGCCAGGCAGTTGTTCATCTGGCCGTTGAGACAGGGACGGGTCCGCGTCCGGAGCTGAGCACCTTTACAACGGCGCAAGGAAAAGAGGGAAGCGAGCAGTCTGAGGGTCGCCCACATGGCCGAAGGGGAGGAGTAGGGGCCAAAATAGCGGGCGCCGTCCTTTTTTCGCCTTCTGGTCATCAGCACCCGCGGCCACTCTTCCTGAATCGTGACCTTGAGCAGGGGATAATTTTTGTCATCGCGGAGGATGATATTGTATCGGGGGCGATGTTTTTTGATCAAAGAGGCCTCAAGGATGAGTGCCTCTTTTTCGGTGCGGGTGAGCAGGGTATCCACCTTGTGGACATGGGAGAGCATGACTGCCGTCTTGCCCTGTGTTGATTCGGCAGTTCGGGCGTAGGAGGCCAGCCGCTTGCGCAGATCCTTGGCCTTGCCGACATAGAGGACGACTGATTTTTTATCAAGCATCAGGTAAACCCCCGGAGAATGGGGGGCAGAGATGAGAAGGTCAGGGGGAAGCATAGTGTCCGTCTGTTTTCAGGATGATTCGAAAAGGAGTCAGGGCATCGTCTTCAAGAGGGGCTGTCTTACTCTTGCCCTGTTTATGAAGTAGTAGATGGCACCGGGAAATTTTAATCGCGTAATGGTCTTATCAGGTCATGCTAGCAGGAGAATAAACAGTAAGATGTGATTTTTCAAGACCTGCTCTTTTTTTCCTTGTGTTCAGTTGACATGGTTTTGAGGATATGATTAGAATTAAATATTATCCATCATCTCGGAGAGGGAGGCAGAAATGAAACAAACAGATTGGAAAAAGCAAAAAATCAAGGCTGATAACGGTTGCAGTATGCGACGGATGAGGGGCGTCTTGTTTGGGGTTGTCCTTCTGGTGGCGCCGGGTGTGGGGTTGGCGGGTGTGGGGACGGACTGGAATCCCTTGCCGGATACCGGTCAGAAAAAGTGTTACGACGAAAATGTGGAGATATCCTGTCCGGGTGCCGGGCAGTCTCTGTATGGTCAAGATGCCCAGTATCAAGGTCCGGCCCTTTCCTATCAGGTTAATGAGGATGGTAAAATCGTCACCGACAACAATACCCGCCTGATGTGGATGCAGTCTGACGACGGCGTACGCCGTATCTACACGGCTGCCAACGCCTACTGCACCAATCTTACTCTTTCCGGCAAGACGGGTTGGCGACTGCCGTCTGAATTCGAACTTGCGTCCATTATTGATTATAGCCGTGTCTCTCCGGCGATTAATCCCGTTTTCAGCAGTCAGTCGGCCTTTTACTGGACGACTACCAGCTGGGGGGGCAGCGTCCAATATAATTGGACAATCACTTTTGATGATGGTGACGATTATAATGGCGATATAAAAAGTACTGCTGATGCGAGCGCTCGTTATGTTCGGTGTGTTCGCGTTGGACCATGAAAAGTTGGGGATTTGTTTTTGTTGTTCCTGGTGATGTCCGACTGCAGGCATTTCATCATGGAAGATGACTCCACCAGTCATGCGGTGATGCTGTATGGAGATCGGGCCAGCCGGAATGTTTTTTTGTCGCGCAATGGATCGGAAGTGTGCGGTTTTTAGTACCTTACAGGATATTTTCTTGTTTTTTGTAAGAAAATATCCTGTAAGGTACTTATCCCGGCTGTCTTCCCGTTTACCGGGGTTAGATTGAATAGATGTGCGAGGTGATACTCGCAGGTATGGCAAAAAAGGGTAGCTCTGGCGCACGATGCGTTGTCTATTATCATTGTTTTGCAGGAGGAAGAAAGAAATGAAACAGAATAGAAACAATATATGGCACCTCTGGCGCCCCAAACCAAAAAGCGGAATCCGGCACATCATGGCAAGCACCCTTGGGGGTTGTCTCTTTACGCTCTATCTGCCTGTTGCTGCCCATGCCATTGGCCCCTATACCACCAGCACCAATACGGTGATTGATACGGCCACTGGTCTTGAGTGGCAGCGGACCGATGATGGTACAATACGCACCTGGATAAATGCCCTTGCCTATTGTGAAGCTTCAGCTCTTGATGGCAAATCCGACTGGCGGCTGCCCAATATCCGCGAACTCAAATCTATTGTTGATTATAGCAGAACTGTTCCAGCCATCGATCCGGCCTTTATTAAATGTACAAACAGCGATTATTGGTCGGCTACCACTTCCACGAAAGGTCTGGGTGGCGCGTGGGCTGTCCTCTTTGCCAGTGGCGTTAGCGATGTGACCGGTAAGGATAATGAGCCATCCTATGTTCGTTGTGTGCGTGGCGGACTCTCATGGACTCCAAGCTTTTTGGTTCTTTCCAAAAGCGGATCGGGCACGGGCACGGTATCCAGCAGCAGCAATCCCTCAGGCACATCATGTGGTCCTGGCGCGTATTGCATGAGTTACACAACGGGCGCAACTGTTACCCTTATCGCTCATGCCGATGCAGGCTCCACCTTTACCGGTTGGAGCGGAGATGCCGATTGTCTTGACGGTTCGGTGACCATGAATAATAATATCAACTGTACGGCTATGTTTGGTAAACCATGGCTTTTATACTTGCCGGCGATAATCAACAAAAAACAGTAATAATGGGTGTTTTCCCGGTACCGGGTTGATGCACTGGCATTTGAATAAAAAACGTCCCGCGGATGGTGTTGATGGGCCTTGGCCGATCTTTACATTTTTCCTGTTATTGGCTAAGGTGCTGCTCATTGATTGTTAAAAGAATTCTTCCGGTGTCGCCCTGATCTTCAGGGCGGTGAAAAGGGAATACGGTGCAAGACCGTAACGTTGGGCCAACGCTGTAAGCGGGGACAAGGACTGCATGATGTCACTGTCTGTCATTTCGGAAATCCCGGATGATGGGTGGGAAGGCGTGGTCTGAGGCTGATCCGTGAGTCAGAAGACCTGCCGGAAGAATAGAGGAATTCTTGTCCGTAGAAGTCCGTATTGCACCTGGGAGTTGATCTTCCGGGTTGCGGTACGGACTTTTTTTATGCCCAGACGGAAAACGCAAAAAAGGAAGAGTGAACATGAAGACCCAGATTGAACTGGCCCGCGAAGGCATTATCACCGAGGCGATGAAAAAAGTAGCCATGGACGAGGGCTTTGGCCTCGATCCCGAGACCATCCGTCAGCGGGTGGCGGTCGGCCATATCGTCATTGCCATCCATCCCAACCGGCCTTTGCAGAAGGTGGTCGGGATCGGCCGCGGCCTGCGGACCAAGGTCAATGCCTCTATCGGCACCTCTTCCGATATCGCCGATATTGAGCTGGAGGTGCGCAAGGCCCAGATGGCCGAGGCGGAACAGGCCGACACCCTAATGGAGCTCTCGACCGGCGGCGATCTTAACCTGGTGCGACAGCGGATCCTGGCCGCCTGTACCCTGCCGGTGGGCAATGTGCCGCTCTATCAGGCCTTTTCCGAGGCCAGCCGCAAATATCACAATCCCAACAAGCTGGATGCCGAGTATCTCTTCGATCTGATTGAGCGTCAGCTGGATGACGGGATCTCGTTTATGGCCATCCATTGCGGAATCAACCGTTTCTCCATCGAGCGGCTGCGCAAACAGGGCTATCGCTATGGCGGCCTGGTCTCCAAGGGCGGTACCTTCATGGTCTCATGGATGGAGTACAATAACCGGGAAAATCCCCTCTATGAGCAGTTTGACCGGGTCTGCACCCTGATGAAAAAGTATGACGCGGTGCTCTCTCTCGGTAACGGGATCCGGGCCGGGGCCATCCATGACAGCCATGACCGGGCCCAGATGGCGGAGATGGTGATCAACTGCGAGCTCGCCGAGATCGGCCGCGACATGGGCTGTCAGATGATGGTGGAGGGGCCGGGCCATGTGCCGCTCGATGAGATCGAAGGCAATATCATGCTCGAGAAACGGATGAGCGGCGGCGCGCCTTACTACGTGCTCGGGCCTCTGCCTGCTGATTCCGGGGCCGGCTATGATCACATCACCGCCGCCATCGGCGCGGCCAGCTCGGCCCGCTTTGGCGCCGATCTCATCTGTTACATAACGCCTGCCGAACATCTGGCCCTGCCCAATGTTGAGGATGTGCGGGAAGGGGTGCGGGCCACGAGACTGGCCGCCAGGATCGGCGATATCGCCAAGTATCCTGACCGTCGCGAACAGGAGAAAAAGGTGGCGCTCAGCCGGCGTGATACCAACTGGAAGGAGCATTTCCCGTTGCTGATGTTTCCGGAAAAGGCGCTGGAGGTGCGAAACAGCCGCACCCCGGAAAACAGCGGCACCTGCACCATGTGCGGCGATTTCTGTGCCATGGAGCGGGGACTTTCTCTGTTTCAGGATGATATCAGAGGGGACAAGAGGTCGGGCGGCCAATAGCAGGTGGTCTTGTCTTTAAATTCTCTCTTATTTGTGAAGTGATCCGGCGGTGATTGTCTTTCCGTAAAACTGATGGTTTGCTTTGCTGAAATCAGTTGGAAAGACAATATTTTAGGTGTTGTTATGGCTTTACTGTTGTGATATCCTGCAGGAGGGATAAGAGATCTGTTCTGATTTTTTAGCAGTCTCCCGTTTTTTCCAGCTTTCTTTTGAGTGATCCATATTTTGTATGCATCCGGCTTTGCCGGAGGTGATTGGACTTATCATCATGAACAGGAGAAATGGCAATGAGTGAGTTGCAGAATAAGGCAAAGTTACAGCAGCGTGGCATCGAAGACCAGATTGAGCAATTGCTGCAGGATGAAAATATTGCCGGAGCCACAGAATTACTTGCTGAAAATGCGGTGAGTGCGGCCATGGAAAAAGATTTCATGACCGCCGAGAACCTGCGTGACCGCTTGCTGGCAGTGAATCCAAATGCCCTGTTTGAGGTCATCCGTGTAAATGCGGCCATAGAGAAGGAAAAGGGTGGTGCTATCAGCAAGCATTATCTCAGCCTCTGGCATCAACTGTATGAATTTCTAGAGCCCGATGCCTTCAGCGCCCTGTATCATTGCCAGCGTTTTAAAAATTATCAGGCGGACGAGGTGATTGTTCAGCAGGGAGATCTCAATCCCACCCTTTATTTTATCAATGAGGGACGGGTGGGCCTGACATACCGGCAAGGCCGGAAAGAGATGTTTATTCAACAGATGAGCCCTGGAGAAATTATCGGGTGTGGCCCTTTTTTTGATGTCTCGGTCTGGACGGTATCGCTTGTGGCCATGACTGATGTGAAGGTACAGGCCCTCGAAAGGCAGGCCTTCCTGAAGTTGCTGCCGCCGTATCCGGGGCTTGAAACCAGTCTGGCCGATTTTTGCCGCCGGTCAGACAAGGTTCCTGAATTATTGAAAAAGATGGAAGAAAACCGGCGGGAGGATATGCGCCACCCTGTACAGCTGATATTTGTCAACAGCTTATTGGGAACTAACGAGAACTCCCCGCCGCAATCATTCAAGGCGCAGCTGGAAGATATCTCTCTTGGCGGTTTTTCGCTGTCAATCCGTATCTCACAAAAAGAAAAAATACGGTTACTGCTGGGGAGAGGTCTTATCTCTTCTCTGCCTCTTGGAATAGATAAGGTTCAGGAACGAAGCGGGAAGATTGTCGGGGTCACGTTGTATGATTATATGGAAAAAAAATATTCTGTACACGTGCGATTTGATCAGCCTCTGAGCACAGAAGAGCTGGATAGTATTCTCCTTCATGGCCGGAAGTAGGGTGGCGATGGCTGGTTAGATGGAATAATCATTAAAAGAAAAATGTGGACGTCTTTGATGCTTTCATTTTTGAAACTACCAGGGGCACTCCCCTGTTTTTGAGAATATATAGGGGAGTGCCTCTGATTATTCTCTTTTCTCTCTCTTTTGCCCCCCAAACCCCTTGTGGTTGCGATTATTCCCCTGATCCAGAGGTGAAAATAGTCAGCAGCCGCCGATACGCCCCATTAGCCACCACCAGTTGGGCGTGACTTCCCTGCTCGATGATTCTGCCCTTGGCCATGACCAGGATGTGATCGGCCCTGCGGATGGTGGAAAGCCGGTGGGCGATGACGATGTTGGTGCGTCCGGCAAAGGTGGCGGCAATGGCCTGCTCGGTGAGCATCTCGCTTTCCGGGTCAACGCTGGCGGTGGCCTCGTCTAGCACCAGGATGCGCGGCTCCCGGGCCAGAACCCTGGCAAAGGCCAGTAATTGCCGCTGCCCGGCGGACAGGTCCATGCCGCCCTCTCCCACCTTGGTCGCCAGTCCCTCGGGCAACCGGCGGACAAAGCGGGCCATCTGCGCCTTTTCCAGGATCCCCCACACCGCCTCGTCGGTTTTTTCAACATCGAGCAGGACATTGTCCCGGATGGAGCCGGGCATGAGGAAAACGTCCTGCATCACCAGCCCCACCTGACGGCGCAGCCAGTCCGGGTCCAGGGCGCGCAGGTTAATGCCGTCCAGGAGGATCTCCCCCGCATCCGGGTCGTAGAACCGCTCCAGCAGGTTGATGATCGTGGTCTTACCGCTGCCGGTGGCGCCGACGATGGCCAGGGTCTGGCCGGCCGGAATCTTCAAGGAGAAATGCTCCAGCACCGGCCGCTCAGGATCATAGCCGAAGCGCACCTCCCGGAACTCGATCTCACCCTTTGAGGAGGCGGGCCTTAAGGGAGAGGGCGGCAGGGGCAGGATCTCCTTGTTGTCAAGCAGCTGGAAGATGCGTTCCGCCGAGGCCAGGGCTGACTGGACAATGGAATATTTCTGCGACAGCTCGCGCATGGGCTGAAAAAAGAGGCGCATATAGGAAAGAAAGGCCACCAGCATCCCGATCGTCATCTTTCCGGCCATGATCTGGCTGCCTCCGTACCAGAGGATGGTGCCGATGGTCAGGGCGCTCATCAGCTCGATGAGCGGCATGAAGACGGCAAAGACCCGGATCTGATAGAGGGACTTTTCAAAAAAGGCCTGGTTGAGTCGGGAAAATTTCCTTAGGGTCGACTCCTCCCTGAGAAAAAGCTGGATGAGCGGCACGCCGGACAGCGACTCCTGCAGGAAGGAGTTGATCTGGACAAGATGGGTGCGGATCTGCCGGAAGGCATCGCGGGCCAGGCGGCTGAACCAGAGGGTGTTGCCCACCATCAGCGGGAGAAGAAGACAGATGATCAGGGTCAGCCGCCAGTTCATCCACAATAAAATCCCCAGAATGCCGAGGAGCTTGACCCCGTCGTTGAACAGGGTGACGATCACCGAGGTGAACATCTCGTGCATGTTCTGGATATCGTTGGTCAGCCGCGTTACCATCCTGCCCGCCGGGTTCCGGTGAAAAAACTTCAGGTCCAGGCGCAGGAGATGGACAAACATCATCTGCCGCATCCGGTGCATGATCCTTTGCCCGGTCCATTCCAGGATAATCACCTGGACAAAATTACCTGAAAACTCGAAGGCCATGAGGGCGCAAAAGGCAAGGGCCAGGCGCTTGAGCCCTTCCAGGCGCACCGCTGGGGCAGGGGAGGTGTTGAGGATGAAATCATCCACGGCCAGACGGATCAGGTAGGGCAGGGCCAGACCACAGCCTACCACAACAAAGGAAAGAAGCACGGCCAGCAAGGCCCCCAGCCAGTAAGGCCTGCCCAGAAAGACGATCCGTCGCCACAGGCTGAGATCACCGAAATTGCCTAGCTGGTCTTCTTCGAAATAGCCGTAATTATCCCGCATCGTTACAGCTCCTCTTCCCGGTGGCGGCGCATCTGCTGCTGGTGGTACATGGTGCGGTAGAAAGGACTTGTCGTCAGCAGTTCGGCATGGTTGCCCTGGGCCAGCAGCCGACCCTCCTCCAGAACCATGATCCGGGCCGCGTCCCGCAGGGGGGCGATGCGGTGCGAAACGATGAGACAGGTCCGCCCCGGCAGATAGGTGGCCAGGCCGGAGATGATCTCCTGCTCCGTTTCCAGATCGACGGCAGAGAGGCTGTCGTCGATGATCAGCAGGGGCCGGTCGAGAAGAAGGGCCCGGGCCAGGGCGATGCGTTGGCGCTGGCCGCCGGAAAGCTTGACGCCCCGCTCCCCGATCCGGGTCTGGTATCCCTTGCTGAAACCGAGGATCTCCTCATGGATCCGGCAGATTTTGGCCGCCGTCTCGATCTGCTCCTGGCTGGCCTCCGGATTGCCAAAGGCGATGTTTGCGGCCACGGTATCGGAAAAAAGCAGCACGTCCTGCGGCACATAGGCAACCCGCCCGCGCACCGCAGCCAGGGAGAGGCGGTTGATATCAACCCCATTGAGAAAAATGGTCCCGTCCGCCACCGGATACTGTCGGGCCAGAAGATGGCAGAGGGTGGATTTCCCTGAGCCGCTTCGGCCGACAAGGCCCACGATCTCTCCTGCCCGGATAACGCAGCTCACTTCGGACAGGGCTGCCCGCTCCTGCCCCTCATAGTGAAAATGGAGGTTACGCAGGCTGATCTCTGTTTGCCCGGCGGGAAAGGAAACAGGCTGCGCCGGATCCGCCAGGGTTGGGCTGGCTGCCATGACCTCGCCAAGACGCCCCAGGGAGGTGAGCCCGCGCTGGAAAAGATTGGCCACCCAGCCCACCGCCATCATCGGCCAGGTGAGCAGGTAAAGATAGGAAATAAAGGCGACAAAATCCCCCACCGTGATCGCGCCGCCGATCACCAGACGCCCGCCGAAAAAGATCGCCAGCAGCAGGCTGGTATTGCCCACCAGCCCGGAGATGGGAAACAGGGTGCCGTGCACGCGGGCTAAGCGGATATTGTCCTGCTGGTACTGACGCCCGAGGCGGTTGAAACCCTCGGCCTGTGATGCTTCCTGGGTGTAGGCCTTGAGCAGACGGATACTGGTGATGGTGCTGCGGGCAAATTCGGTGAGGTGGGAAAACTGCTCCTGCACCTTCAGAAAACGGCGATGCAGCCGGGCGGACAGCACCCTGGTCAGCAGTGCCAGCAGAGGCATGGGGATCACAGCAATCAGGGTGAGGCGCGGGCTGATATAGGCCATGCAGGCCATGGCGGCGATGCCCATGATGGCGGCATCGGCGCAGGCGACCAGACCCATGCCCCCGGCCAGCTGCACCGCTGCCAGGTCATTGGTGGCCAGGGCCATGATCGCGCCCACCGGTTTTTTCTGAAAGAAGGGCCGGTCGAGAGTGAGGAGATGGCGGAAAAAATCATCGCGCAGGTCGCGCTCCACCAGCCGGGAAAAACCGAGGATCAGATAGCGCCAGACAAAACGGCAGCCGGCAATGCCTATGGCAAGCAGAAGAATGGCCAGGGCGCTTTGGGCCAGGGCCATCTGGCTGGCCGCACCCTGGGCCAGGAGATCTACCGCCCTTTTCACCAGGCGGGGGATGCCCAGTTGCAGAAGATCAACAGTCAGCAGGGCGAGAAGCCCGCCGATGAGGCGGGGGGAGTATTGTCGGATCAAGGGCCGGATGAGCCCCAGACCGGACATACTGCTCCCAGCCCCTGGTCGCTGGTGCTTTGTCACCCCTCACCCCTTGGTAGACAACGCGCTGGGTCAGTTAGTGGTTGGTTTTTTTGACTGTCCTTCTTCTTGAGTTCTATCAATGCAGCGCCGCCTGGAATAATCTCTGGGTATAGGCATGTTTGGGGGCGGCAAACAGCTCTCGGGCCGGGCCTGCCTCGACAATGCGGCCATGCTGCATCACCGCCACCTGATCGGCCAGGGCCCGGATCACGCGCAGGTCATGAGAGATAAAGAGGTAGGTCATCCCGTATCTTTTCTGCAGATCCAGGAGCAGGTCGATGATCTGCTTCTGGATGGTCATATCGAGGGCCGAGGTCGGCTCATCGAGGATCAGGAGCCGGGGTTTCAAAACAATGGCGCGGGCGATGGCGATGCGCTGCCGTTGTCCGCCGGAAAATTCATGGGGATAGCGCCAGGCCATCTCCGGGCTGAGTCCCACCTCGACCAAGGTGTCGGCCACGATCTCGTGGCGTTGCTGCGCAGTTCCGCCTAAGCCGTGTACCCGCATCCCCTCTTCGACGATCTGTTCCACGGTCATCCGGGGGGAGAGGGAGGAAAAGGGGTCCTGGAATACCACCTGCAGTTCGCGGCGCAGGGGCCGCATCTGGCGGTTGGTGAGCTGCTGGAGATCCTGGCCGTCAAAGTTAATCGTTCCCTGGCTCTTTGTCAGTTTGAGAATGGCCATGCCGAGCGTGGTCTTCCCTGATCCCGATTCTCCCACCACCCCGCAGGTCGTCCCCTGGTTGAGTGTCAGGCTGACATCATCAACGGCCTTGATGGTCTTTATCTTCCTCTTCAAAAAACCGCTCCAGCCGTCCTTGAGATGAAAATGGCAGCCGAGATGGCCGATGGTGAGCAGGGGCTTCTGTCCTTGTTTCTCCGCAGGGTTGCCATGGGGGATGGATTGTAGGAGGTGGATGGTGTACGGGTGCTGCGGGTTGGTAAGGATGTCCTGGGTCACACCATGTTCGACAATCCGACCGCCCTGCATGATATGGACATGATCAGCGATCTGTCTGACCATGGCCAGGTCGTGGGTGATCAGGAGCACGGCCATTTTAAACTCATCCCGCAGGTCGCTGATCAGGTCCAGGATCTGGGCCTGGATGGTCACATCGAGGGCGGTTGTCGGCTCATCGGCAATGAGCAGGGACGGGCGGCAGGCAAGGGCCATGGCGATCATCACCCGTTGCCGCTGGCCGCCTGAGAGTTGATGCGGATAGGTGCGGAGGCGGGCCTCCGGGGTGTCGATGCCGGTGCGCTCCAGGAGGCGGATGGCCTCCTTTTCCGCTTCTTTTCTGGTCATGGCCCGGTGCAGGAGCAGGGGCTCAATCAGTTGATTGCCAATGGTGTACACCGGATTGAGCGAGGTCATCGGCTCCTGAAAGATCATGGCGATCCGATTGCCACGGATGGCTCGCAACTGCCGGTCAGACAGGGACAAGATATCCTTGCCCTCAAAATTGATGCGTCCTGAACTGTGCGCTTGGGTGCCTTCTTCCAGGAGCCGCAGGATCGAGAGGGCGGTTACCGATTTTCCCGATCCTGATTCCCCGACCAGGGCCACGGTCTCGCCCTGGTCAACAGAGAGGGACACATCGTGCAGCACCTGATTTGCCGCGGGTTGCTGTAGGCCGGTGTCGAGGGTAAAACTCACATTCAGTTTATCTATCTCAAGGAGCATGATCAAGTGGCACAAAAGTATTTTTTTTAATGGTGACTATGCAGGTTGCTGAGGCAAAAAAATTTGGGCCAACAGATTACAAGCAGATAAGCCGTTATGAACGTTCATCAAGGCTTATCTAATCAATAGCGGTGGCGATCACCTTGTTTAAATCATCAAACTTGAAAGGTTTGGGAAGAACGCCATAGAAGCCAAACTCCTTGTAGCTTGCCATAATGGGATCGTTGGCGTATCCACTGGAGACAACTACTCTGGCCTTGGGATCCAGAGCGAGTAAAGCGGCAATGGCCTCCTTACCCCCCATGCCCCCGGGGATGGTCAAATCCATGATAACGCTGTCAAAGGGGACACCATCTTTCTGGGCCTTTATATAGAGGGCAATAGCCTCTTTCCCGTCTCCGGCCTCCTCGACACTGCAGCCGATAACGGTGAGCATTGCCGCCGCGATTTCACGAACAGTTTGGTCGTCATCCATGATCAATATCTTTCTGGCGCCAATTTTCCGGAGGTTATCTTTTTTTTCGGATCGGGTGACATGATTGAGGATCGCCGGCAGGAGAATGGAAAAAACAGTGCCCTGACCCAGTTCTGAGTTCACTGTAATTTTACCGCCATGGTTTTTGATGATGGAATAGGAAATGGCCAATCCCAGACCGGTTCCTGTACTTTTACTGGAAAAATAAGGGTCAAAGATCCTGGAGATGTGTTCGGGAGGGATTCCTGTACCGTGGTCTTGAAAGATGAGCTTTATATAGTTCCCCGGCGGCAAGGACGAGGACTCATCCAGAGCAAGGTTTTCGTTTGTGCCCTGGATGGTTATTGTGCCGCCATTTGGCATGGCCTGACTGGCGTTGATGACCAGATTCTGGGCGACCTGGCTCAACTGCCCTTCGTCGGCCTCAACGGCCCAGAGATTCTGGTCAAAATGATAATCGCATTTGACCTTTGAACCTCTGAGGATAAAGCTGGTGGAGTCCTTGATCAGTTCCGTGAGCGGGGTGATCTTTTTGATGGGGGCGCCGCCCTTGGCAAAGGTAAGCAGTTGTTTGGTCAGACCCTGGGCCCTGATGGAGGCCTTTTCCGTTTTATGCAGATAGTCGAATATGATATCCTGCGGATTGGCGTACATCTTGGCCAAAGAGATATTGCCAAGGATGGCGGTGAGCAGGTTGTTGAAATCGTGGGCGATGCCACCGGCCAGAACGCCGAGTGATTCAAGTTTCTGGGCCTTGATCAGCTCTTCTATCATCTTCTTTTTTTCGGTCACATCACGGAAGATACATTGGGTGAAGACAGGTTTTCCGTCCTCGAAATTACAGATGGCATTGCCTTCAATGATGACCTGTCTGCCGTCTTTAGTATTGAAGACCGTGTCGATATAATGAAGCTTCGGGTCGCTGATAATCTTTTGAAAGGTGGCTTGACAATGGCCATGACAATCTGCGGTAATCAGATCAAAGATGGAAAGGGCGTTAACCTCCTCTTCGCTGTAGCCGAATGTTTTCCGCCAGGCGCGGTTCACATACAGAAAATTACCACTGGGGTGGACGATCTGGATCAGGTCTGAGGAGTTTTCAAAGAGGTCTTTGTATCTTTTTTCGCTTTTCAGCAGGGCCAGTTCGCTGCGGGTCTGATTGCTCATGTCCCTGAAGATCCCGGTCATGAAGAGGGGTTTGTCGTTTTCAAAATGGGTGGAACAACGGCCCTCCACGATCACACTGTCGCCATTTTTGGCAATAAAGGTGGTGGCGTTCCGGTCAATCTTTTCGCCCTGCATCAGGCAGTTGAAGATATGGGTGCATTTACCCTTGCAATTTTTATCGACAATATCCATCAGCGATAACTGCCGGATATCTTCTTCCGTGTAGCCGAGGGTATCGCGCCAGGCCTTATTGGTATAGAGAAAGGCCCCTTCGGGAGTCACACTGTGGATCAGATCACTGGCGCTGTCAATCACTAAGCGGTAACGATCCAGTTCTTTGGCGAGTGCTTCGGTCTTTTGGACGAGTTTCCGGTTTTTGTCTTCCAGTTTCTTGATCGTGAGCAGAAGCTTTTCTGGAGTAAGGTTGGCAGGCATCTGGACGTCTCCTCTGGTGGTGGATTGGTGAGTGGCAGATATCTGAAAAAAGGTTGACACCGGGTTTGGGTCGACTATTCTTGAGATGGTCAGTTTTCAGTCATCAATGCTTAGGTCAAGGACAGACTCACTTGTATTCAGAATATCCTTTTTCTTCACATTTTGCCACTATTGATGGGCACCGCCTTCATTATATAGATGAAGGGGCGGGGCGGGTCATTGTCATGGTGCATGGCAACCCTACCTGGTCCTATTATTACCGGCACCTGATTACCCTGCTGGCGAAGACGCACCGGGTGATTGCCATTGATCATCTTGGCTGCGGCCTTTCTGATAAACCACAGGATTATCCGTATCAACTGCAGAATCATATGGATAACCTTGAGGCCCTATTGCGGCAACTCCAGATCACCTCATATTCTCTGATTGTCCACGACTGGGGTGGGGCTATTGGCCTTGGGGTGGCCGGCCGGAATCCTGCCGCCGTGGAAAAGCTGGTGATCCTCAATACCGCCGCCTTTCGTTCGCAACGAATTCCATGGCGGATCCGGGTTTGCCGCTGGCCTGTTATCGGCAGCCTGCTGGTGCGCGGCCTGAACGGGTTTGCCGGTCCGGCGGTTTTTATGGCGGTGACCCGCCGTCTGCGTCCGGAGGTGGCCAGGGCCTATCTGGCGCCGTATGATTCCTGGCGGAACAGGGTGGCTGTGTATGGATTTGTCCGCGACATCCCGCTTGACCCTGCCCATCCTTCCTATGCCACCCTGAAAAAGGTTGAAGAGGGGTTGCAATCCCTGGCGACACGCGATATCCCGGTCCTTATCTGCTGGGGCGGCCGGGATTTTTGTTTTAATGATCATTTCTATCAGGAGTGGCGGCGTCGTTTTCCAAAGGCTGAATTTCATTATTTTAAAGAAGCTGGTCATTATGTGCTGGAGGATGCCCTGCCGGAGATCAGGCCGCTGTTGCTGGACTTTTTCGCGGATTCCGCGTCATCATCGGGAACTGTCGGGTGAATGTGAATATCGGGCAGACCCTGGCCGAGAGGGCACATGACCAGGGCCATGAGATCGGTCTGGTGGAGGCGGCCACCGGCAAGGCCCTGACCTTTCAGGAACTCAATGGCCGCGCTGATGCACTGGCCTGGTATCTGCAAGCAAAAGGGGTGAGGGCAGGCGAGCGGGTGATGCTCATGGTCAGGCCCTCTGCTGATTTTATCTGTCTCACCTTCGCCCTGTTCAAGCTAGGGGCGGTGGTCATCCTCATTGACCCGGGCATGGGATACAGGAATCTGCGGCGCTGTATTGCCGGCGTGCAACCGCAGGTCTTTATCGGTATTCCAGTGGCCCACCTGTTTCGCCTGCTGTTTCCGGCCCCGTTTCGTTCTGTCAGGGTTTCCTTTTGCTGCGGGCCTTCTTTGGGACTCCTGGGGCCGGATATCTGCCAGCAGGCAGCGGTAGCCTCGCAGCCGTTCCCGGCGTATCCGGCGCGGGCCGATGAACTGGCCGCCATTATCTTTACTACCGGTTCCACCGGCCCGCCCAAGGGCGTGCGCTATGAGCACGGGGTGTTTAACGCCCAGTTGCGGCTGATCCGCGATTATTATCATATCGGCCCCGGCCAGATCGATCAGCCGGGCTTCCCTCTTTTTGCCCTTTTTGCCACGGCCCTTGGGGCCAGGGCCGTTATCCCGGATATGGACCCGACTCGACCGGCCAGGGTCGATCCGCGGAAATTCGTCAGGTCGCTGCGGGAACAGCAGGTGACCTATTCCTTTGGTTCTCCAGCCATCTGGAATGTGGTCAGCCGCTATTGCCAGGAGCAGGGCATTGTCCTCGACTGCCTGCAGCAGGTACTCATGGCCGGGGCACCGATCTCTGGTGACCTGATTGCCAGGATGCAGGCCATTCTCCCGCCTGGGGCCAGGATCCACACCCCTTATGGCGCCACCGAGAGCCTGCCCATCGTCTCCATTGAAGGCAAGGAGATCGTCGAGTCCACCTGGCCTCTCAGTCGTCAGGGCCATGGCATCTGTGTGGGCAGGCCACTGCCGGGGATTGAGGTTCGGGTCATTGCCCTCTCTGATGCCCCTGTTCCTCTCTGGGATGACGCCTTGTGTCTGCCGCCAGGTCAGATCGGCGAGATTGTGGCGTGTGGTGATGTGGTGACGCGGGCCTATGAGAACAATGAGCAGGAAAACAGGCTGGCCAAGATTGCAGACAAAGGTTCCTTCTGGCACCGGATGGGGGATCTTGGCTATCTCGATGGCCTGGGACGCCTCTGGTTCTGCGGCAGACGTGCCCATCGGGTGGAGACAGGGGCCGGCACCCTTTTTACCATTCCCTGTGAGGCCATTGTCAACGAACATCCCGATGTTGCCCGATCAGCGCTGGTGGGGATTGCTGATACTGCCCATCCCGGGCGGCAGCAGGCGGTGATGATTGTTGAGCCGGTCAGGACCAAGAAGATCAACCGGGAAAGGCTGCTTGACGAGGTGCGGGAGCTGGCAACAGGCAACCTCCTGACCAGTTCCATTCGGCTTTTTCTGATCCATCCCGATTTCCCTGTGGATATCCGTCATAATGCCAAGATCTTTCGTGAGCAGTTGAGTGCCTGGGCACAAAAACAGTTACAGGGGCGTTCATGAGAAAGGTGCTGATTACCGGTGGCGGCGGGTTTGTCGGCCAGAACATCGTCCGCCAGTTACGGGCGCGGGATATCCCGTGTCTGGTGGTGGGCCGCCACTTGTACCCGGAGCTTACGCCCCTGGGGGTGACGTGCCGGCAGGGCGATATCTGCGACCGGGATTTCATGCGGGAGTGCTGCCACGGTGTGGATACTGTGTTTCATGTGGCGGCCCTGGCCGGGATCTGGGGGAGGTGGCAGGATTATTATGCCACCAATGTCCTGGGCACCGAAAATGTCCTGGCCGGTTGCCGGGCGGAAGGCGTCAGCCGGTTGATCTATACCTCTACCCCGTCGGTGGTCTTCAACCAGCAGAATATCTGTAATGGGGATGAGCAGTTACCTTACGCCGACCGGTTTCTCTGTCATTATGCCCGGAGCAAGGTGATGGCTGAGCAGCTGGTCCTGGCTGCATCTGATCAAAATCTGCGCACCTGTGCCATCAGGCCGCATCTGGTGTGGGGGCCAGGTGATCCGCATCTGATTCCGAGGCTGATTGCCAGGGGGCGGAAAGGACAGCTTCGGCAGGTGGGAGCGGGGCAGAATCTGGTGGATATCTCGTATGTTGATAATGTGGCCCACGCCCACCTGCTGGCCGCGGATAATCTGGCTGGCGCCGGGACGGCCGCGGGGCGGGCCTATTTTGTCAGCCAGGGAGAGCCGGTGAACCTGTGGCAGTGGATAGGCGAGCTTTTTATGAGGCTTGACATTATGCCGGTACGAGCTAAAATCTGTTATCCAGCAGCCTACGGTATTGGCGCTTTGCTGGAGGGGGTTTACGGGTTGGCTGGCTGGCAGCAGGAGCCGCCGATGACCCGTTTTCTGGCGCAGCAGCTTGCCAAATCGCACTATTTTTCCATTGCCAGGGCCTGCCATGACCTTGGTTATCAGCCACTTGTCTCAACCACAGAAGGGATGGAGCGTTTACTCGCATCATTGATCACAAAATGAAAACATATCTTCAGAAAATATGGGCCATGGTTCTGGTCGTTTCTATGGTCCACCTCTCCTGCGCGCGGCCTGCCGCAGCGTCGTTCAGTGTTGGTGAGGAGCGGGAGGTGGGAGAGGCCCTTTTGTATCAGGTGCGGTTGGCCTTCTCTCTTCTTGATGATCCTGACATCTCTCAATATATCAACGATTTGGGCGCAGATGTTTTGCAAATGGCGGGCATTCAATATTTCAATTATCATTTCTTCGTAATAAATGATAAGGAGTTTAATGCCTTTGCCGCCCCTTCAGGCCTGATTTTTTTTCACTCCGGCCTTATTGAGACCATAGATAACGAGGATGAACTGGTCTCGGTCATGGCCCATGAGGTTGGTCATGTCGTCAGCCGCCATATCGCTTCCCGTATGGATAAAGGGATGAAGGTCGGTATCGGCGCGTTGGCTCTCGCCATTGCCGGTCTGGCCCTGGGTGGCGGTGGCGTTGCCGGTCAGGCTCTGGTGACCGGGTCAATGGCTGCCAATGAGGCCTTGAACCTGCATTTCAGCCGTCAGGATGAGAAAGAGGCCGATCTCCTCTCTTATGGCTGGATGAAGAAACTGGGCAGGGATCCAGAGGCCATGGAAAAGATGTTGCAGGTCATGCGCCGGATAACCCGTTATCGTATGGGTCAGGTCCCGCCTTATCTGCTCACGCACCCTGATCCCGAGGCCCGTCTTGGCTATATTCAATCCCTGATTGCCATTGAAAATCCGCCATTAAGCAAGCAGTTTAAGCAGACTGATAATTTTGCTTTTTTACGCACGAAGTACCGGATTCTGTCGCAGGTCGAAGATGAGGGGCAATTCCGTGATTTCCTGATCAATAAAATTTCTGATCCCCAGGCTACTCCTTTGGAAAGAATCATGGCCAAGTATGGTCTCTCCCAAGTGGAAAGGGAGGCAAGTAACTATGAGCGCAGTCAGGCCTTATTACGGGAGGTGATTGCTGCCTTGCCTGATAAACCCATCCTGCTGGTTGATCTTGGCCGGGGAGAATTGGCGTTAGGTCACAAGGACAAGGCCCTGGAACTGACCCTGAAGGCCTCTCTCCAAAATCCGGCAGATCTGTGGGCTGTTTTCCAGCTGGCCAAGATTTATCAGGAGCTTGGCAACACGAAAGAGGCAGAGGTCAATCTCTTTACCGTGGCCCGCGAGATGCCTCAATATTCCGAGGTCTATTTTGAGATCGGCAAGCTCAGATCAACTCAGGGAAAGCCGGGCGAGGCATCGTATTTTCTGGGGAAATACGATCTGTATGAGGGGCGTATCAAGCTTGCCAGGGAGAATTTTAAGAAGGTTGTCAAAGATTCGTCTCTGCCTCTTCAGATTCTTGAAGATGCAGTGGAAATGCTGGCGACAATTAAACGTCTGGAAGATAAGCTTGGTTCAGCAACGGACAACAAGAAGGAGAAGGTACAGGAGGAAGAGAGAGGGCGGCGTTTGGCGCCTCATCCTTTATGGAACAGCCGTTAACTTCTTGAGCTGATGGCGATATCGTCGGCGTGTAGTCCTGAATCTGATAAATATTGAGAAGAGAGGGTATTCGGGACTTGGAAACGAGTCAGGGGCGGGGGATCCGGTGCAGAAAAAATATTGTTTTTCTGCACCGGATCATGATCGGAAGAGGTGAAGGAATCAGGGCCAGAGGAGCTTTTTGTTGATCCAGCCCTCTGTGCCTTTGGTGTGTTTAACCTGGACCCAGTCGCCTTTCGTGGAGATCTTGGTCAGCACTACTCCGTGCTCGATATTAGCGATGATTGTTCCACTCTCTTTCGGCTCAGAGCGCATATTAATCGTGTCCTTGGCGCTGACGATGACAGTCTTGCCTGGTCCTACCATCTTTTTGCTGATCCAGCCGGAGTCGTTATCAAAATCAGAGACCTTGAGCCAGTCGCCTTTCTTTTCCACGACCTTCAGAGGGTATCCCTGAAAGAGTTCCATGGCTACCGGATCTTTAGCGTCGGGACCGGTACGGACATTGGCGCCATCTTTCAGGACGCTGACGGTTTCGCTGTTTTCCTTTGCTTTGCTTGTCTCCTTTGTTTCTTTCGTCTTGCTGGCTTTATTTGTTTTGGCGTGGTCTTTCGAGGTGCTGGCGGTTTTCGCGTAACCGGCGGGAGCGCTCAGCAGGACAAGGACGCTGCAGGCAAGGAGACATCGGGAGAGGACGTGCGACAGACGGATTTGCGTATTCATGATTTTTTTTATCCTGATTGAATCAAGCGTTAAAGAAACCACACTTTGTGGAGTATCGAATGATTTTTTATATATCACTAATGCGTGTTGAAGTCAAATATCAAGTCCTTGTTTATTGGAAAAAGTATCGTAGTAATATGTTATTCTTGTATTATTTTCACGAGAGACAGCGGCTGTCTCTGCGGGTTATGGTTATTTGTTTTCGGTCCCTCTGTTTCCTGTTGATTTATGACGGCTTACCGTCTTAAATAGTTGCCTTGAAAAGGGTGCCCTTGAGGTATGATCTTGAAGCTCATATCGTCATGAGCCAGAAAACAAGCAGGGATAAGGTGTGAAAATAGCGGTTATTGCCCTGACACGGGGTGGCAAGGAGTTGGCAGACAGGATTGTCGCCGGGCTTGAGGGCTGTGAGAGCTGCGAGGTTATAGGTGGGGCGCTGGCCGTCATAAAGAGGCTCTGGCCTCTCTATGACGGCCTGATTTGTATCATGGCCGCAGGCATCGTGGTGCGGGCCATCGCCCCCCTGTGCCGGGATAAAAAGACTGATCCCTGTGTGCTGGTCCTTGATGAGAAGGGGCAATTTGTGGTCAGCCTGCTTTCCGGCCATCTGGGCGGCGGTAACGATCTGGCCCGCAAGGTGGCCGCGATTACCGGCGGTGTGGCGGTGATCACCACCGCCTCTGATGTGACCGGGCATACGGCGCTTGATCTGTGGGCCGCGGAAAACAATCTGCGGGTGCAGAATCCGCAAGTAATGGCCGGAGTCGCGGCGAAACTGGTCAATGAGGGTGAGGTGAGTTTCTTTTCAACCCAGGAGTGCGCCAGGCTGCCTGTTGATTTCAAGGTGGTGGACGCGCCGGCCTTGGCCGATATCATCCTTTCCCATGCTGCCTTTGATCCCCTTGAACACATAGGTGCCCTTGCGCTCTGCCCGTGCAATCTCTATCTGGGGCTGGGCTGTAATCGGGGGGCAAAGGCTGCCGATTTTGAGCTGGCGGTAACGGAGTTGTGTGCGCAATACCACCTGGATCGGCGCGCTATTGCCGGGATTGCCAGCATTGATCTGAAGGCGGATGAGGCAGGATTGCTCCAATTCGCAAGCGATAATAACCTGCCCATCCGTTTTTATGGCAAGGATGAACTCAACCGGGTTGAGGGGATATCTCCATCGGCGGCGGTGATGGCCGCAACCGGGGCCAGGGGGGTCGCGGAGCCTGCGGCCATGCTGGCGGCTAGTGATAACACGATCCCGGGACAACCGGGTCAACTTATAGTAAGGAAGATAAAATGGAAGGATGTAACTGCGGCTGTGGCCGAAAAGAAGTTGACGGTCATGGTGCAAACCCCGTGCAGCAAGGGATGATCAGTGTTGTCGGCACCGGGCCGGGGGGGCTTGATCATCTAACCCCGGCGGCCGGCAAGGCCATTGCTGCGGCCGATGTGATTGTCGGCTACCGCACCTATCTTGATCTGATCCCGGAACTGCTGGTGGGCAAGGAGGTCCTCTCCTCGACCATGATGCAGGAGGTGGACCGCTGCGCCAAGGTCCTGGATCTGGCTGAGTGCGGCAAGCGGGTGGCCCTGGTTTCCGGCGGGGATCCGGGTATCTACGCCATGGCCGGTCTGGTCTTTGAGATGGCGGTGCAGCGGGAAAGCAGCCTTGCTATCGAGGTCATCCCCGGCATTGCCGCGGTCAACGGCTGCGCGGCCAGGCTCGGGGCGCCGCTCATGCACGATTTCGCCGCCATCAGCCTCTCGGATCTGCTCACCCCGTGGGAGCTGATTGAAAAAAGGCTGGATGCTGCGGCCATGGCTGATTTTGTCATCGCCCTCTATAATCCGAAATCGAAGAAGCGGACGGAAAATATCGTCCGGGCCAGGGAAATTATCCTCACCCATCGGCCGGGCAGCACGCCGGTGGGGATAGTCACCGCCGCCACCCGCGATGATGAGGTCATTACCCTCACCACCCTCGGCGCCATGCTCGATGCCGAGATCGGGATGCAGTCCACGGTCATCATCGGCAATGCCAGCACCTTTATCTGGAATGGCCACATGATCACCCCCCGCGGCTATGCCGGTAAGTATCAGCTGGACCAGGAAAAGGGCCGGTAATGGCATCACGTCTGATCCTTCTCCGTCACGGTCGGACCGGGCTTTCCGGTCGCTATGTCGGGTCAAGCGATGTCCCCCTCTCCGAGGCAGGCAGGGCGCAGATCCAGGGCTTGCGGCCAATGCTTGCGACGATGCAGATCGATGGCCTGCTGGCAAGCCCCATGCTCCGCTGCACCCAGACCGTTGACCTGCTGGGACTGGGGCTGCCGCTGCAGCTTGACCCTGACCTGCGGGAGATTGATTTCGGACGCTGGGAAGGAAAGACCTTTGCCGAGATAGAGGCGCAGGACCCGGAGCTGGTGCAGGAGTGGGCGCAGGGGAATGATGATTTCTGTTTCCCCGCTGGCGAAGCGGCAGCCGGATTCGCCAGCCGGATGGAATCAGTCAAAAACCGGCTGCTGGCCGCGGATGCCAAGACCATGCTTCTTGTGGCCCATGGCGGCGTGATCCGCTCTCTGATCTGTGGTCTGCTGGGCCTGTCGCCGCAGAATTATCTCCTCTTTCAGGTGGCCAAAGGCCATTACAGCACCATGGATCTTCACCGCGAAGGCGGGGTCTTAACCGGTTTGAACTTGGGAGGAAGGGGCGAATGGGCCGTCTGATCCTGGTGACGGGCGGGGCCAGGAGCGGCAAGAGTGATTTTGCCCTGCAACTGGCGCAGTCGCTGCCCGCGCCGCGCTGTTTTATCGCCACCTGCCCGGTGGTGGATTCCGAGATGGACGAGCGTGTCGCCCGCCATCGCGAGGAAAGGGCAGGGGCGGAGTGGCAGACTGTTGAGGAGCAGACGGCTATCGTTGCCATCCTCCTGGCGCGTCAGGATCATCCCGTCTGTCTGATTGATTGCCTCACGTTATGGGTGAATAATCTTCTCTATCTTGCTGAACAGTCGGGGAAAATATTTTCAGATTCTGAGATGCGGCAGCAGTGTGATCTCCTGATTCAGGCCGCTGGCGTCCATCACGGAGCGGTGATCTGTGTCACCAACGAGGTGGGGATGGGGATTGTCCCCGACAATCCAGCGGCCAGGGTTTACCGCGATCTGGTGGGCCGCTGCAACCGGATGCTGGCCGCGGCCGCGTCTGAGGTGTATCTCGTCAGTTGCGGGATCCCTCTGCGCCTGAAATAACATATGGAAAGTACATTTGGAAGTTGTCATTTCTTTTCATTTTTACGAAATTTTTATAATTTTACAAACCTTCAGCCTTTAACCTTCAACCTTCAGTCTTTTAAATTATGAGCCTTTTAGAACGAACGATTCAAAAGATATATCCGCAAGACACTCTCTCCCGTGAGCGCGCCAAGGAGCGCCTTGATCAGCTGGCCTTGCCCCATTGGGCCCTAGGTGATCTCATGGATCTGGCCGTTGATCTGGCCGGGATGACCCGCTCCATGACCCCTGCGGTCAAGAGAAAGGCCGTGGTGGTGATGGCCGGGGATCACGGGGTGGTGGCCGAGGGGGTGAGCAAGTTCCCCTCCGAGGTGACGCCGCAGATGGTCTATAACTTCGTCAACGGCGGGGCCGGGATCAATGCCCTGGCCCGGCAGGCCGGATCGGAAGTGATCGTGGTGGACATGGGGGTGGCGGCTGACCTGCGGGAACTGGCCGAGCAGGGCAAGATCATCAATAAAAAAATAGGAATGGGCACCGGCAATATCGCCGTCGGCCCGGCCATGAGCCGGACCATGGCCCAGATGGCGGTGGAGGCGGGGATTGATATCGCCAATGATCTGGCCGGCCGCATTGATGTCTTCGGCACCGGGGACATGGGTATCGGCAACACCACGCCGTCGACGGCCATTGCCGCCGTGTTCACCGGCAAGTCGGTTGTCGAACTCACGGGCCGGGGCACCGGTCTGGATGACGCCCAGTTGAGTCATAAGGCCCAGGTGATCATCAAGGCCCTGGCCGTGAATCTGCCCGATGCCAAAAACGGCCTCGATGTCCTGGCCAAGGTGGGCGGATTTGAGATCGGCGGCATCGCCGGGCTGATCCTGGGGGCTGCCGCCAACCAGAAGCCGGTGGTGATCGACGGTTTTATCTCCACCGCCGGGGCCCTGATTGCCTGTGCCATCGAACCCTTTGTCCGAGATTATATCATCTGCGCCCATCGCTCCATGGAGCCGGGACATGCCGCCATGCATGAGAAGCTGGGCATGAAACCGCTGCTCGATCTGAACATGCGCCTCGGTGAGGGCACCGGCGCCGCCCTGGCCATGAATCTGGTCGAGGCCGCTGTGGCGGTGCTCACCGAGGTGGCCACCTTTGCCGAGGCCGCGGTGGCCGGGGCTGACAAGTAAGACGTGACCGGACAGGAGAAGGACAGGCGGCCGTGGCTGCCGGATGCGCTCAGGTTCCCGCTGGCAAGTTTTCTGGCGGCCCTGCGTTTTCTGACCATTGTGCCGCTGGCCTGGCGCTGTGAGCAGGATGGCCGCTTTTTTACGGCGAGCCTGGCCTGGTTCCCGGTGATCGGGCTGCTGATCGGGCTTGCCTGCGCCGCCCTCATCGCCGGCCTCATTCCCTTCTTTCCGCCGCCGGTAGTGGCCGTGGCCGCCATTGTCCTGCTGGCCGGGGCCTCCGGCTGCCTGCATCTGGACGGTCTGGCCGACAGCGGCGACGGCCTGCTCAGTGCCCGTTCCCGGGAACGCATCCTCGAGATCATGCGCGACAGCCACACCGGGGCCATGGGCGTGATCGCCCTTGTGCTGGTACTGCTGGGCAAATTCGCGGCCCTCTCTTCCCTTGGGTCCCTTGCCGGATCAACCCTGATCTTCACCCTGATCGCCATGCCCCTGGCCGGTCGCTGCGCCATCGTCCTGACCATGGCCTGCCTGCCCTACGCCCGGGAGGGAGAAGGTCTGGGACGGCTTTTTTACTCGCCGTCCAGCCGCTGGGCCGCGCTGTGGGCCGTGGCCTTGCTGGCGGCCGTCCTTGCCTGTGGCGGTTGGCGCATGGTCCTGCCCGTCTTGGTCGCCGTTGCCCTGACCGTGTTCCTCTTTTCCCTCTGGTGCCGGAACAAGATCGGCGGGGCCACCGGCGACACCCTGGGCGCGGTCTGTGAACTCACCGAGATGATGGTCGCCGTGGCCATGACCTTCGGGACCCAGGGAATCAATAACTGATCTCGCGCAGAGACGCTGAGGCGCTGAGGAAAACAGGAAATGAGGCAAGAAGCTCTCTGCGCCTCCGCGCCTCTGCGCGAGAAAATAGTGATCGAATCAGTATGAGAACTCAGATGAACAGGATACCACCATCACAATCAGGCGTCACCGGCCATGGTGGCAATGTCCACGGCCTGGCGAGGGATATGGGTATAGATGTTACCAGCCTGCTTGATTTCAGCGCCAATATCAATCCCCTGGGGCCGCCGGAGTGGCTGCGTCCGCTCATCAGTTCCGAGGTGGCCTCGCTGGTTCATTATCCCGATCCCTACGCCGGCAAGCTGGTACAGGCCATTGGCGGCCGCTATCAGGTGCCCGCGGAGTCGGTGGTGGTGGCCAACGGCACCACCGAGCTGCTCTATCAACTGCCGAAACTCCTTGGTCGCGAACGCGCCCTGATCCCCTGTCCCTCCTATATCGATTATACCAAGGTGATGGCGCTTGCCGGGATGACCGTCCGTCCCTTCCTGCTCTCAGCCGAACGCGGATTCACGCTCCAGCCAGGCGAGCTTGCCCCCCTGCTCACCGGCGGGGAGCTGGTGGTGATCGGCTCCCCCAATAATCCCACCGGGGCGCTGGTGGACCCGGAGCAGATCATCCAGCTGGCCAAGGCCCATCCGGCCACCCTGTTTCTGGTGGATGAGGCCTTTCTTGATTTTGTTGAAGGCGGCAGAAGCGTCGCGATGGCCGCCGACAACATCATGACCCTCCATTCCCTGACCAAGTTCTATGCCATTCCCGGTCTGCGTCTGGGTTTCGGCATCTTTCCGCTCCCCATTGCCCGCCTGCTGCGCGAGCATCTGCCGCCGTGGACGGTCAACACCCTGGCCCAGGCCGTGGGCGTCCGGGCCCTGGCCGATCAGGACTACGCGGAGCAGTCCCGGACCCTTTGCCAGGAGCTGCGGACGGATCTGGCGTGCGAGCTGCAGCGCTTTCCCGCCTTGCAGCGCTTCAACTCCGCCGCCAATTATCTGCTGCTGCGGCTGAAGGATGGTGGCGATGCCACAATCCTTGCCGGGCAACTGCTGGAACAGAAGATCATGATCCGCACCTGCGGCAATTATACCGGGCTCGATGCCAGCTATTTCAGGATTGCCGTGCGCACGGCCGCGGAAAACAGGCGGCTTCTTGACGCCCTGACCGAGATTCTGCAACCGCATCCTCCAAAGGCGGTGAATCCTGCCCCGAAAAAGGCGCGCCCCCTGATGTTTCAGGGCACCTCCTCCAATGCCGGGAAATCGGTGCTCACCGCCGCCCTGTGCCGGATCCTTCTCCAGGACGGAGTGCGGGTGGCCCCGTTTAAGGCCCAGAACATGTCGCTCAACTCCTTTGTCACCCGTGACGGGCTGGAGATGGGCCGGGCCCAGGTGGTGCAGGCCCAGGCCGCCCGCCTCGATCCGGATGTGCGCATGAATCCGGTGCTCCTCAAGCCCAACTCCGATACCGGCAGTCAGGTCATTGTCCACGGCCGGTCAGTGGGCAACATGGATGTCATGACCTATCTCCGCTACAAGGAAACGGCCATGCAGGCGGCCCACGCCTCCTATGACAGCCTGGCCGCCGACTACGATGTGATCCTGCTCGAAGGGGCGGGCTCGCCGGGCGAGGTCAATCTCAAGCGTCACGATATCGTCAACATGGGGATGGCCCGGTACGCCCAGGCCCCGGTGCTGCTGGTGGGCGATATTGACCGGGGCGGGGTCTATGCCTCCTTTGTTGGCACCATGGAGGTGCTGGCGGAGTGGGAGAGGGCGCTGGTGGTCGGTTTTGTGGTCAACCGCTTCCGGGGCCAGGCCTCGCTGCTGCAGGCGGCCCACGACTATGTGTCCGCCCATACCGGCCGGGAGGTGCTGGGGGTGGTTCCTTATTTGAAGAATCTGGGCATCCCCGAGGAGGATTCGGTCTCGTTCAAGGAGGGCCTCTTCCAGGGCGATAGGCCGGCGGCTGACCATGTGGAGATCGCCCTGATTAGTCTGCCCCATATCTCCAATTTTACCGATATCGAACCGCTGGCCGCCGAACCCGATGTCTTTCTGCGGGTGGTGGAGCGGGCGGAGGATTTAGGCTCGCCGCAGGCCATCATCCTGCCCGGTTCCAAGAATGTGATCCACGATCTGGCCGCGCTCAGATCCTGCGGTCTGGCTGACGCCATCCAGAGGCTCGCTGCCGAGGGCTGTGAGATCATCGGGGTCTGTGGCGGCTATCAGATGCTGGGGACGACCATCGAAGACCCGCTGGCCATCGAGTCAGACCAGGGCACGATGGCCGGGCTCGGGCTGCTCCCCATGATCACGGTGCTGGCCGCCGACAAGAGGCTGGTCAGGCAGTCTGGCGTTCATGCGGAGTCCGGCCAGCCGGTGCATGGCTACGAGATCCATCACGGCCGCTCGCAGACCGACCTGCCGCCAACTCTTGCCTTCACCGACGGCACAGGTTGCGGCGCTGTAGATGCCTCAGGCCGGATCTGGGGCAGCTATCTGCACGGGATCTTCGATTCCGACCTCTTTCGCCGCTGGTTCATCAACCGCCTGCGCCAGCGTCAGGGCCTCGCGCCCCTGTCCGGCATCTCCGCCCCCTACGATCTGGAACCCGCCTTCGACCGCCTGGCTGCAACCGTCCGCGAGAGTGTGGATATGAACCGGATCTATCAGCTCCTGGGGCTGTGATTATGGTTGCTTCTTTTTGTATGAAAGATGTCTTTTTAAGACCTGCCCCTGCCGCCCTTTAGATCTTGATTTATGAAACTGCAAAATACTTAGATGTTATCATGAGTTCTTTGACTATGAACTATTGATGTTAACTGAGAAAATTGGTTTTTAGAAGAAGGAAAAATTAGGGGCACTTCCCATGTTTCTGGGAGAACTTGTGTCAGTTGATCAGTTACGCAGCAGAAAGAGGATCGCCGGTAACGAAGTGCCCGGCTTCAGGGGTGAGGCTGTTGGTGAGTCTATATTGAAGAAGGTCTCATAGGTCTGACCATTGTATGTGGCTTCAAAACGCCATCTCCCAGCCGGGTCGCTATCGGCAAAATCAAAAGCCCAGGAACGACTTGTGCCGGAGGAAAAAGTGGTGCCGTCAGTGTAAGACCAGGACTTGAATACACTCCCGTCTGGACGGTAGATTATTCCTTGAGTGGGGAGCGCTCCCTGATAATCCCGGTAATAGCTGTAAAAAAGAATCCGGGCAGGTGTGGTGAAGCTCTCCTGAAGATTGGTAACGGTGGGCAGGCAGGAAGTTTCAACGGGCTGGGCGGAGTGGATGGAGAGTTTGTTGATGGCCGAGTCGCGGTAGGGGAGTTGGCTGGCCCATAAGGACCCCGGTTGACTGTCTGGCCCGGCGTATGGGTCAATCCATTCTTCATTGGTGTAAGTGCCGAATCGCATTTCAAAATGTAAATGCGGGCCGCTGGAATTGCCGGAACTGGCCACCGCGCCCAGATACTCCCCCTGGGCCACCGTTTGCCCAATGGTCTTGGTGGTGAGCGAGTTGTAGCGCATGTGGCCGTAGATGGTCAGTCGGCCATCGGCGTGGGTTATCGCCACGTAATTCCACGGATCACTGCTGCTGCCACCGTCACAGGGATTGTGGTCTGTGGTGTCAACATTTTCTTTGTTTACAATTGTGCCCGCGGCGGCGGCAATTACCTGCACTTCACCCGCATCCACCTTGTTCCTGCTGAAGGGCCAGAGGGCATAATCGGTGCCGTGATGACCGTCGTATGTTCGGGCACCGCCGTTGTAATCCAGCACTTGACCGGCGACGGAATTGTGATCGACAAAGGCCGAGACCCTGAACCCGGCATAATCGGGAAGCCCTGGAGCCATGCGCAGTGGAAAGGCATACGCTACGGCTTGCATGAAATCCGGTGCGGCTAATATGTCTTGTTCCCGCAACGTGGCGATGTTGCGCCGAATCTCGTTCCACATGGCAAGCTCTTCGGCAGGAGAGAGCTCATCGCGAGGCTGCTCCCCATCCTCGCCGCAAGTGACTGCCGGTGGGACAGGTGCATACGGGGCGATGGCGTGGGCCGACCCCACCAGAAAAACTGTGGTGCCCAGCACAGAGAGGATGAGAGAAAGTGCACGATTCATAAAGAGCAGGTTAGCATAGGAAGGGAACTCTTCACCATAAGAACAATGCCTTCAATTAAAAAAAAGTCCTTGATTTGTTCACGGATCATCTCTAATTTTTAACTCTTGCCCAATATGCCTCTCTGCGACAGGTACTGTTTCAAAACAACAAGACAAAATTTATAAAGCCATGAGTCTTTTTTCCATAGAGGAACTGCACAGTGAACGGATCTCTCTCCGGCGGTGGATTGTTGAGACCGGACAGCACTGGTGTCTGCTCGGGACAACCGGGTCGGGGAAGAGTCATCTGGCCCTGATCTTACAGGAACCTGAAAAAGTGCCTTGTACTTTTCAGCGATTTCTGCGGCCTTCCTCCTGTTTGTGTGTGGGGTTGGAGGCCCAGCAGGCCCAGTTGGAAGAGGAACTGTATGACGATGATACCGACTTTATCGACCGGATTGATTATGGGCACAGCGGCTTGGAACTGTTACAGCAGACCGGGGCGGATACTGCCGCGATCCAGCAGCTGGTCGGGCAGTTCAGGATTGAGAACCTGATGGACAAGGGTTATCGGATGCTTTCCTCCGGGGAGACCAGAAAGCTGCTGATAGTCCGCGCCCTTCTCGAAAAACCCGCCTTGCTGATCCTGGACGAGCCTTTTGAAGGTCTGGATGCAGCCTCATCGCAATTGCTGGCAAGCTTTCTGGTTGAGCTGAAAGAGCAGCAGCCCCTGCTGATGTTTATCAGCCGGTTGCAGGATGTTCAGGACTGGCATACCCATGTCGGGGTGCTGCATAAAGGCAGTCTTCTGGCCCAGGGAGAGAGGGAAATGGTCTTGAAAGACAATGCCATCCGCGCCCTGTTTTACTTTGACTCTGAGCGGCTGCCAGATTTGCCGCCGGCCCTGCATCCACCAGTCACCTTTGATCCGCTTCTGCACCTGCACAACAGCCGGGTCGTCTATGACGAGATCACCCAGTTCCGGGATGTGAACTGGGTGTTGCGGCCTGGAGAACATACTGTTATATCCGGGCCGAATGGCGCGGGCAAATCCACCCTGCTGCAACTGATTTCCGGTGATCATCCCCAGTGTTTCCATAATGGGGTCACGGTCTTTGGCTATGAGCGGGGCAGCGGTGAAAGTGTCTGGGATATCAAGAAACACCTGGGGCTTGTTTCCGGCGCATTGCATCAGGAATATCGTGTGCCGGGGAATGCCCTGGCCGTTGTCGCCTCGGGGCTCCATGACAGCATTGGTTTGTATCGCCCTGTCTCCGGCCAGGAGAAAGAGCTGGCCCGGCAATGGCTTGTTTTCTTGGGGCTGGAAGCGAAGGCGCATGTCACATTCAGGGACTTGTCCTGGGGTGAGCAGCGTTTAGTATTGATTGCCCGGGCATTGATTAAACATCCTCCCCTGTTGCTGCTCGATGAGCCGACACTGGCCCTCGATGATAAGAACCGTTTTATGATCCTTGCCTGTCTGGAGCGGGTCGCCGGACTGGGTTTCTCGACGATGATTTTTGTCAGTCACCGGCAGGATGAACATCTGGACGTGTTTCAACATCATCTGCGCTTTGAACCGGGCGGGGATGCGGCCCTCTTTACCATCACCAGTCATTCCGCGCCCGTATCAAGGGGCCCTGGCCACTAATCTGACGGGTACTTTGAGTGAACAGGGTCGTTGGCATTCTGCCGATCCTGCCTGTTGACCCATACTTGCAGTGAGGAGAAGATCATGAAGGCAACCGAGATCACCGAGGGGATTTTCCGACTGGGCGTGAACCTGGAAAGTGACAAGTTGTTTGAGGGGATGTGGCCGATGCCGGACGGCATTTCCCTCAACTCCTATGTTATCCGCGGAGAAAAAACCGCCATTATCGACCTGACCGAGGATGTTGATGACAAACCGGTGGAGTTCGAACGGGAACTTGCCTCCATTTCTTTGCGGGCCACGGATGTCGACTACCTGATCATCAATCATATGGAGCCTGATCACACCAGTTGGATCCCTGTCTTTTACCAGAAGAATCCGGATCTGCATTTTTATCTCACCGAAAAAGGTGCGGCCGTCCTCAAGGCGTTCTGCGGTATTGACCGCAATGTCCATATCGTCAAAACCGGCGACACCCTGGATCTGGGGAAGGGGAAGGTCCTTACCTTTTACGAGGCGCCGAACCTGCACTGGCCGGAGACCATGTTCACCTTTGAACAGTCATCCGGGATTCTTTTTACCTGTGATGCCTTCGGCTCCTACGGGGCTATTACCGATGCCGTCTTTGATGATCAATTATCATCGGAGCAGCACGAATTTTTCATGCG
The DNA here is from genome assembly GCA_026388715.1 of Deltaproteobacteria bacterium. Taxonomy (GTDB): domain Bacteria; phylum Desulfobacterota; class Desulfobulbia; order Desulfobulbales; family Desulfocapsaceae; genus UBA2270. The sequence continues at coordinate 8,238 of JAPLJF010000017.1, read as the reverse complement.
GGAGACTCTGCGCTATTATGTCAACATCATCGGCGGTCTTTCCTCGTTTGTTGCCAAGGCCATCGAGCAGGTGCAAGGTCTTGATATCAGAATGGTTGCCCCGTCCCACGGTATCGTCTGGCGGGAAAGACCGTCCGCTATCATTGAGGCCTATTCCCGTTTTGCCCGCTACATGAACGGGCCGGCCGAACCCGAGGTAACGGTTATCTGGTCGAGCATGTACGGAAATACGCAGAAGGTGGTCAATGCCATGGTCCAGGGCGTTCGTGCTGAAGGTTTGCCCGTGCATATCCATCGGGTGCCTGATGAGCATGTGAGCTTTATCCTTGCCTCTGCCTGGAAATCAGCCGGTCTTATCCTCGGCATGCCCACCTACGAGTACCGGATGTTTCCCCCCATGGCCTGGGCCCTGGACATGCTGGGTCGAAAAAAGGTCTGGAATAAAAAAGTGCTTCGATTCGGCTCGTTCGGCTGGTCAGGCGGCGCCCAGCGGGAACTTGAGGTCCTCACTGAAAAGATGAAATGGGACTTTATTGAACCGGTGGAATGGCAGGGACGCCCTGATGACGAGGTCCTGGCCCGGGCGGAAGCACAGGCCAGGGCCCTGGCCCGGCAGATCAAGGCTGATTTCTCCGGTAAATAAATTTATTATTGGATTATGTAAGATGATTAATCGACAAAAATGGGGCGGGTTTTAATTTGTGTAACTGAGAAAGTTTATATTTCAAGACCTGCCCCTCTGGACTTGTTATGATAAATTAATCATCACTGATGAGATTTTTGTTTGCTTTTTGAAAGCATTTGTCAGATGAATTACGATGGAGTACGATCAATTGAATTCAATTGTGACGGGAACAATATGAATACAATTGGCAATTTTATCCAGCAAATCCATGCTGTTCATGAGCATGAACAAGGCGTTGAATGTTCGTTTTTTCGGTTCTATGGCAAAAGGGACAGTTACGCCATCCAGTGATCTTGTCGGCATGAAACAGGAAATTGAGGCTGTGTTATACCTTATGAATTTTGCGCATGACGTAACAGTGTTCTGGCATCAAGGTGGCCAGATATGGGCAGGCCCGGGGGGGCGGCTTCGCCGACTGTCCCTGGCTGCGGCGGTCTTGCTGCTGCTCGTCGTGAGCGGCATCGCGCGTGAAGGCTGTGCGGCGGAAAACGCCGAACAGTGGCGCGCGGTCACCCGCATCCGGGGTACGATCACGGTCGAACACCATGAGTGGACACATGAGGCTGATACAACAGGTGACTTGCGCGAGGCGGCCCAGGTCCGTTTCACCATGGTCGTCGATGATGACCATGGTACGCCGTCGATGCTCTGGCGCGCGGAATCGGCCGTGATCACCGGTTCGATCCACGGAGAAGGCTGGGCGTTAAACCATGGCCGGAGCACGACCGAGGCCGACTTCAGTGGGGTGCCTGTGAGCCTGAGCGATTTTACGCTGTCGCTCGAACCCGACACCGGAGTCTGGCAGTTATCGTCCCCCGGCAAGCTGCGGGATAAATACGAGGTCAAGTATACTTCCTCCGGCGACCCGACACCTGGCTACGAAGACCGCACTGACACGGAACTGAAAGATTCCGTGCCGAGCGTGGTCTTTAACGGCAAGGTGACAGGTACGCCCGGCACGACAAGCGGCAGCCACAAGGACGAGGGTGCCATCGACGGCAAGACCACGCGTGGTTTTTCGGATATCGCGCAGCTGCACTTCTCCCCGGAATTTGATGACGTTGAGGTCGAGGTGACGATCGACGACTACGCGAAGTGGCGGCCGCTCGGCTCGGTTGCAAAACCGGCTACCCCCGGCAATCACCTCGTGGCGCGCGCCATCCTCAAGCCAAAAGAGGGGCAGGCGCAGGTTCTGCCCAAGGTGAAAAGCTTCCGCTTCGCGCTGCTCGATACCTCGCGCGAGCCCGGCGTGTGCATGAACTGGCCGCTCGGTGCCACGGATAAGGATTACGACCTGCGCCTCGCCGCTGCTCCGGCCTTTGCCGGCACCGTCGCGGACAACGCCCAGAAGATCGACATTGAAACAACGCAGGAGGACGAACACGGTCACCCGTTTGTCCTCGCCCAGGTTGACAGCTATGACTTCGGCGGGCGGGCCACGCTAACCGTCACCTGCACGCTCGCGGACGGTCGCGAGGTCGTCGGCGTTATGAAAGGCCAAGGCAAGGACGAAGAATTCATCCGGCTGCCGAAGATGAAGGCCCCCGGCTGGATTGCAGACATCTGGCGCAAGCAGCATAATGTTGAGAATCTTGCGGACGACGACGATGACGAGAAGGTCGAGGGCCAGAAGGACAATGGAGACGGCTATACGCTCTATGAGGAGTATCGGGGTTTCGTCGTGGCTGGCAGGCACATCGAGGGCGATCCGAAGCGTAAGGATTTTTTCGTACTCAACCTCATCGGTGCGGATGCGTTGCCCGGCATCAATTTATTTGAGCAGCTCTCCGAGCTGCGCGTGCATTCCAAGCTGCGGCGCAGCGAGATGTCGCAGGCCAAGCGGCTGATGAACGGTAATCACCGTGACGCGCCGCACCGCGTCGATCAGCACGGCGTGTGGGTGAAGACCTTCACCCGTTCCGGGCTCGGTGATAATGGCGCCGATACGCCGATGACGGAGAAGGGTGTCGCCGGACGGCCGGGCATCACCAAAGGCATCGGTATTCTTGCCCGCGATAACACCGAGAGTATCTTTAACCAACCGTTCAACTTGCCGGCGCAGGATGCCATCTTCGCCTTCGACCGCGCCATCGCGCATGAACTCCTGCACTCGGTGGGTGTTGAGCATCACGGTCCGGATGACACAACCGGTTACTCATTATCTTTCATTCCGCCCAATGTACCGGAAAACAAGACCGGACGTCCGCACTATCTCACCGGTGACACGGTGGTGAATGTTCTGGAAGAGAATGGGCATGATCTCGCTACGAAAGTATATCCCTTGTATATTGGGGTGCGGCAATTATTGAAAAAATTGGGTATGGGCGCGATGATCGAAAGCTTATACGGCAGTTCGTTTAAAGACAAGCCGCCAGGCTCGCCGGCGTTTAATGAATTTGTGGAGGAGTATATCGATCAATTAGCGAGGGCTGTTTTCAGTGTGCGCGGTATGGTGGGTCTGGAGCACGGATCACATTCTGGCGACCAGGACTGCGTGATGCGATATTATTTTGCCAAGTTCTATGAAGCGAAGAACCGCAAGGAGAAGACACTCTATCTGGTGACACCGGGCACGGAACGGATCGGCATGCAGATCTGCCGCTCAGGCACGGGCACTGGCGTCAACGGCAGCGACCATAAGCCGCAATCACGCTACGGCAACGCCGCCGGTGACACCGGCAACTGTGCCGCGCAGATCTGCCCCAACGACGCTATCCCACCACGGAAGGTGAAATGATGAGTACTCTGCAACTACCCTTGCCATTAGTGCGTCAGTTACTGGTTGCAGCACTGGTGGCGCTGATGCTCGTTGCGTGTAAAGATAATGGCCCAGCCCCCACTGCCGCTGTTGACAAGACCGGCGGCTCGGTTAATTCGCTGGTCGCGTCCAGCAACGCTCCTGCCACTGATCTTATTGCACCGACAAGCGCGGCACCGATAACCCCGGCACCCGAGATCACTCTTTCGTTACGCGGCGTCGCGGATGATGTCATTGAACAAGGTGAGCCACTGCGCATCGCCGTGCGCCTCCAGGCGTCGCGCGATGCCGCTGATACGTTTGAGCTCGCGCCCACGAGCGGCTCGTGGACCGACGCGATCACCGTGGAAATCGTCCCGGCCGGTGGCGGCGCGGCAATGGCCCGCGCGGAAGCAGTCGGAAAGCCCCCCACGCCAAACGCAACCTTGAACGCCACGCGAGTTGCTGGAGGACTTTGGCATATTTCTGCAGAGACGATGCAACGGGTCACACCGGGCGACTACCTGGTGCGGGCGCACCTCTCAATCCAGAATGGTAGTGGCTGGAACGGTGAAGTCGTCTCTGAAGCAACGCCGTTACAGGTAGTGGCGGTCTCAGAAGATGCGGAGCGCGTGGCGCAACGTGCGATCAGCCACGCGCAAGACGCGCTGCTTGACGGCCGCGTCGAAGAAGCGGCGGTGTCGCTTGACGCTGTGCTCCAGCGCACGCCGGACGACGGGCGCGTCTTGAGCGTACGGGCCGCGGTTGCCGAGCGCGCCGGCAATCCAATGGCGGCGATGATCTATGTGAATCGGGCGCTGCAGGCAAGGTCGGGCACCGCCACCGGCCAACCGCCGATCGAACTGGATGAACTGTACAACCGCGTCATGGCTGCGCTGCTTGCCGAGAACGCGGAGCGCAAAGATCCGCCGGCATGGTCGTGGCCGCCGGTGCTTTTACAGCCGGCGAAAGAGATACTTCCCGAAGCGAAAACGGTTCCGGCGCTTGCCCCCACTTCCACCCCTGCTGCGTCTGGGGGATCAGCCTTGCCTGCGGCGGTAGCAACTCCCGCCCCGGCACAGGCCACGGCAGTTGTGCCGCCATCTCCACCTGCCGCGCCTGCCAGTTCATCCCCGGCCAAGACGGGAGGGGCAGGGAATGGCACGGTCGTACCTTCAACCCAATTCACCGACGCCAAGGTTGTGGCCGACACGGCCGGGCAATGGGCGGTGAGCGCCACGGCGGGTTCGCAGTACGGAAAAACACAGTACTCAGCCGCCCAGGCCGTGGGGGCGCCAAACATATCCGTGGCGGGCAATAGTCCCGATGCCTGGTGTCCGGAGAATAAGAGCAACGGTACCGACTCGCTCGAAGTAACGTTGGCCAAGCCAGTCCACGCCACCGAAGTGCGTGTGCGGCAGAACGACACGGCGGGTGCGATCGTGAAGGTCGAGGCCATTGAGCCGGACGGTACGACCCATGTCTGGTGGGAAGGCGTCGACCCCTACCAAGCGCCGGTGGTGCGCGAGATTGCCTGGTTTGGTGTGCGGGTGCCGAAGACGGAGTATCTCGTTGCCCGGATAAAGCTGACACTCAACCTCGCGTCCGGCCCCGGTTGGAAACAGATCGATGCGGTGCAAGTGGTTGGTGTTGCGCAGTAAGGGGTGCAGGATTACAAAGCGGTGTAAGGAATTCAGGTGGCGGGCGGCATTAACATCGTTGTTGCCTAAGCGGCCAAGCCGAGGGATTGCTTACTCCCCGGCTTGGCCAGCGCCAACGCTGATAACGCAAACTTGTTAGAGGAACATGTCCCAAGTTTAAAACTTGAACATGTTTTTCAGGGCATCCACCCCTTCCTGTGTGGCGGCTTCTTTGGGCGGCTGAGTCTGGTCAGGCTGAGAGGCCTGCCCCCTGTTCCCGGTGCTACCAGATTGGTTCATGGCCTTGCTCTGCCAATTCTCATTTCCCCGGCACCACTCATAACGTTCTTCCCATCCTGCTTTTCGATCTTCTTTGTACCCAGCACAATATTCCTTGTAGTACGCTGCGGCATCGCTGGGGCAATAATCGGTCATAAAGTCCCAAATGACCTTTGTCTTCGCGATGTTGCAAGCGTTCTTCAGCAAGGGTGCGGGGTCGATTTTGCATTCTTTGACCGTTTCTACGGAATACATGGCCATGGCTACATCCGCGGTTTCGGCAAATCCTTTCCTGATTTCGTCATGCTTGCGGTATCCATCAGGGGTGCCGACTATTTTCCGCACTTGTCCGCAGTATGCTGCTTGACGATTTTGGCACTGTGCCGTGACTCGATTCGGACCGGTACCATGATCAAAGTAGTTTCCCCCAAGCTCCAGAATCTTTGGATCCAGACTGGTGGCACCCTCGGCACAGATCTTCTCGAGATTGGCAGCTGACGCAGCCATGGCCTTGTTGCTGGCAGCTATGCCTTTATCCATGTCCGCTTTCATCTTTTTTTGTTCCGCGTTGTTGGTCTGCTTGCTGGTCTCATCAGTTGTGTTGCAAGCGCCTCCGATGCGCTTGCCATTGGTAACCATCATCATGTCGCCATCTTGCGAGTGTATCTTTATTTTTTGGCTAAAGCTGGTAGGGGTGCTCGTTATTTCGCCAGTGCCGGTCATCGGGTGTTCACCGGTGCATTTCATTGTAAAAGTTACAGCATTACCAGATTTCTTGACATCGCTAATCGTGCAATCCTTGTCTTTTTCTTTTGATTTGAAGGGCTGGCTATCCTGGCCTGGCGCTATGCAGACCTTGGTGGGAGCATTGCCCGGCATCATGGCTGCGAAGTCCGGCATGCCGGGCATTTCCATTTTCTGGTTAACTTCCCACCACTCCCCCGTGGTTTCAGCAGCAAAGACAGGGGCGGTGAGGTGGGTCAAAAGCGACAAGACAATCACTCCTAGGCCTATTTTCATGTTCTCAAACCTTTATAGTTATGTTTTTTGCCCTATGACTGACAGGCTGTGGTGAAGTAGCGTGCGGAAGATACAATGCTCAATCTAATGTGGGTTGGGGTAAATTGCAATCAGGAAACTACTCATAAGCTATGCCACATTGTGCAATAAGACCAACTACGGGGAAATCAGAAGAGGGGTGTTAGCTACAGTATCTTGCTTACCAGCTTAATGCCGCTGTCTTCCGGGCTGTTGACGATGGTGAACCCGAGGCGGCTTGCCAGCTTGCCAGCTTGATCATCCTGTCGTTGTCGTTGAGGATTTCTCCAGTCATGACCTTAAGACCCTTTGACCGGGCGGCATCCATCAGGGCGGTCATCAATTTCTGGCCAAGCCCTTTGCCGCTCATGTTGTCGGCGATCACCAGAGGGCAAATCCGATGAGGAAGTCATCCGCATGTATGAAGCGAAGGTGGCGCAGGACGACAAGAAAACACCGCCAAATGAAGACGCCATCCGTGCACAAAGTGAGGCGATGACCAAGAACATGACCGGCAAATCGGTGCAGGATATGCAAAACATGTCGGATGAAGACCTGGATAAAATGGAAGCTGAGATGTTGAAAAAATATAACAAGTAAATGCGCAGATATGATTTTTGGTAACCGGTGCTGAGGATTGGCCCAAGACAGCGACAAAGGCTGCCGGTTAGTGAAAATCTTTTGAGCGCAGACTCTCGGGTGTTGCTCCCGTCCCGAATGACTCTATTTTCGCAAAGTAAATCCTTGTGTTTTAGTGCTCCTCGTTGTAACATTGTTATAATAAATTTGGAGGTGTAAAAATGAGAACAGTATTGCGCAAGGTGGGGAATTCACGCGGGGTGTTGATTCCTGCCGCCTTTTTGGCGGAGTGTGGCGTTGGTTCTGAAATCGAGATGCGGCAGGAAGGCCGGGGGCTTGTTATTGAGCCGATCAAGACCGTGCGTCTCGGGTGGTTTGACGGCTATCAGGCTGAAAACGAGACGGATGCGTGGGAAGAAGAGATGACGCTAACACCCGTTGAAAATGAGGACTGGCAGTGGTAAGGCGTGGCGAGGTGTATTGGGTTAACCTTGACCCAACCGTGGTGACGGAGATAAAAAAAACACGTCCGGCCCTGGTGGTTTCCCCTGATGACATGAACGCGGCGTTGCCCCGAGTGATTGTCGCCCCCATTACCAGTAAGGGACAACCATTAGGATGCCGACCTGAGGTCGTTCTTGACGGTAAGTCTGCCCGGATTTTACTGGACCAGGTGCACTGCGTGGACAAGAAGCGCCTGGCTGGTAAACTCGGGGAGATTGAACTGGCCTTGTGGCACCCGGTTTTGCTGGAAATGTTGGCGTGAGTATTTGTGAGACATTTTGCCCGATTAACTGGCATCACTGGTTGATAATCTCGAAAAGAGGGGGCGTGTCCCGGGGTTCCCGGTTTTTCCGCCTTATAATTAGACTTCAGGAAGGAATTATATGATTGATGAACTTATTAGAAAAGGTGAAGGGAGAAAATGCGATTTCAAAAGGGAGTTTTATAAACTGCCTCAAGATAAAGGAGAGTTAGCGAAAGATCTAATGGCTTTTGCAAATTCAACAAAACAAAATGAACCAGATTCAATTATTTTGATTGGCTTTAAAAATGGTACATTCTTTAATGTTGAAGATAGTTCAATTATTGATGAGGCTGCTATCCAACAGCAAATAGACTCTTTAGTCGAACCTCCATTAGACATAATGGCTGTCAGTTAAAAGCAAAAGACCTGCCCCTTGCAAACATGGGTTATGCTGTAGATGAGCAATTCACTACGGCGCAGAGCCATAACCAAGGAGGCAGGTCATGAAAAAGAATACCATATTTGTCGGGCT
>JAPLJF010000027.1 GCA_026388715.1 Deltaproteobacteria bacterium | reverse complement strand
CACTTGTCTGGTGCTGGCAATGACTACATTGGTAAATCTGGCGAGAAGTTATGTAGCTGTAAGCTTTTCCCGCACAGACTGGACATATGAATCCATCTGGCCATCTCACTCGGGTTAAAGCCTCGGCACAAGATTCTTCGTTACCAAATCGACGCTGCCATTCTATAAGAGAGAGTTCTGGCATCTTCATAACGAAACCTCCTTTATTTGCTTGGTTTCTTGGTCTTGTTAAGAAGATAATCACTCAACTGAAAATAGGGCAGAGCCATAAAAAACTATTTACTGTTTTTATTGGAGTATATTCCCCACTGGTTACTTGCCGGATCGTAGAGAAAATTGGCCTTCAGGAGTGTTGGTTTGTCAGATCCTTGCTCGAAGTACTGGAGCAGAGAAGGGTCGTTCTCGTTGAAAAGGGCCTGAAAATTGTCGGTCAGCTATGATATCTGCTCTGATATTTGACCCGGATTTTTCCGGGTCAAATAAATTGAGGATAGTACGTTCTGGCCGGCGGTTTTTGCTTACTGTTCGCCTTCAGGTTTGTCATTGTCGAAAAAGTGCCATTGTTTGGTGGCTGGATTATAGATATAATTTATCTGCAAGAGTACTGGTCGGCCATGGCCCTGTTCAAAACACTGGAGTTTGAAAAGCAGGTTGTTGTTTATTTTTTTAAGAAAGTTTGCCCGTGGTTGCGATAAGTTCTCAGCGGTCAGGGTTGGGTTATTCTGGGTGAAGAGCTTTTGGTAGTTGTTGGTTAGATAGGAGCTCTGGTCGGCGATGAGGATGTCTCCTTGATCCTGATTGATAGAGAGTCTTGTCTCTTTGATAATTGTCTGGAACTCCTGTTCTTTGGCGAAAGGACTCATTTCTATCGTCTTGATGATAGCCTGCAGTTTGTTGAGTGCCGGGGTAAATTCTTTGTTTTTCAAGTGGCTGGCAACGCTTTGCTTGTCTCTGATAATCGCGGCGTGAAGCATCAGTCGTGAAATTTTTTGCTGGCTTTGCAGGGGGTTGTCGCGACGGAGGATTTCACTGTTTGCTTCCAGGAGCTGAATGGCCGTTTCGTATTGACTGATGGCTTGATCCCATTGCGCATCCGCAAATGCCTTCTGGCCCTGCTCCAGGGCGTTGAATACCTTGGTTTTGACTATGACCTCCTGGAGGGAGGCGACTGTTTCGGCATTAGAAAAAGAGAAGTTCAGGTCTATCTTTTGAGCTTGTTCGAAAGCAACAAGGGCATTCTGCCAATCTCCTTTCGAAAAATTTTCCTCACCTGCGGCCATTAACTTGTTAAATTCGACCTGGCCAAGGTGTGATTTAATCCGGGAGACGGCTTCTGGTGGAATGCGAGGATGTTGCTTGGCGAGATCCAAGGCCTTGTTAAAGTATTTTTTTGCGGAATCCCATTCTGATGCAGACAATGCCTGCTCACCCGCCTGTAAAAAAATGTTAAATTGGGCGGTCGCGAGGTTGCTACGGATCTGATCAAGGATGGCGCGATCGATTGTTGGTATCTCAGTTGCAAGCTCGAGAGTGCGCGTGTAAGTTGCCATAGCCTCTTTCCATTTGTCGTCTTCCAGGTACGTATCGGCAAGGATCATTAATTTCTGCCATTCCGGCTGACTGGTAGTCTTTTCGCTGAATGCAAGTCCCTTTTTTAATTTTTCGGAACTCTGGACTTCTTTAATCATTGCGGTGAGAAGCTTTTTCTCCTGTTGTTTGATAAAGAAAATTTTGAAGGTCAACTCCATGGCATCGGTGCATTTTTGGTCGGCATCCGAGAATAGGTCTTTGTCCAGAAGCTGCTTGCATTCCTCAAACTTTGTTTGCGCATGTTCCAATTGGATGTTGAAAAAGAGGTAGCCACTAATCAGGGTGAGGAGAACGGCTGTACAGCCACTGCCAATGATGATGGCCGGCCAGCGAGAGGTCTGTTTTCTCTCTTGTTGAACAGAAGGGCTTTTTGGGGATGGACGTTCGGTTTTTTTTTCTTTGGCTTTTGCTGCTGATTTCTTCTTGCCGTTGGTGCCTTCTTCGAGAGAATCTCCTGCTGCCCAGTCGCCGAGCATTTCCAGAGAATATTGCGCGCGACTGATATCTTTATCTATCTCCGGAAAATCCGGGGCTAAATTCTTTACGGTTTTATATCTTTCCAAGGCCTTTGCCGGCTGCCCCTTGTTTTCAAATGCCTCCCCCTCCTGGTGTGTTTTTCTGACTTTATCCTGTTGGTGTTGATCCGGGCGGTTCAGGTTTGATCCTGGCTCCTGGTGCTGGGGGGTAGCGGAAGAGTGGTGCAGAGAAGGAGAAAAAGTTTTTTCTGTCGTAATTTCAGTAAAGGTACTCACTTGTTCGGAGGAATCTCCGTCATCTATGGTTACCATTTCATCGCTTGCAAAATGGGTGTCATCGACAATTTCCAGGCTCAGCGGTGTAGAAGGGAGGGTGGGGATTGCGCGCTCTTCTTCGGGAGGTGGCAGAGGCTGCTCTTCAGGCGCTGAAAATCGACGGACGGTGTCCAGAGGCAGTTTGTCGTGGTTTTCCTTGTACCAGGTAGCAGCTTCTTCATTGAAGGCATTATTGCTTGAGTAGATCTCGCCGCACAGCATGCGGCCAATATGAATGATCAGCTCGGCAAGAGAAGGGGTGTTTTCCCAGAATTCCCCGATACAGATGGCCACCTGATCAAAGTCAGGGTGGAAGACAGGGCTTTCAGGCGTACAGTTTGGAGGGAAGTGGGGGAATCCAAAAGGAAGGGTGATGGTGATGATATGGTCAGTGCATATTTGGACCTCTCCTCCATCTTCTTTGCAGAATCCCCGCAGATGATAGGTGACGCGATACTGTTCAGGTGGGTCGCCAGCAATGGGTGTGACTTGAATCTGTTGATGCTGGGCAAAGCTGGTCTTGATTTCCTGAAAAATGGCTTCAAGCTGTTCAGAGAGGGTGGCCATGAAGGTTCACTGATGCCTAAGTTGAATGATGAGAGTTGGTTGCAACCTTGCGACCTGTGCTGTTACGTTGATACGTTCGGACAATTGATGAAAATATTGGTATAAATGTATCAGGTTTTGCGAAGAAGAGGAAATTTTTTATTCCTGGAAAGAGATATAATATGGCTTAGGCAGAGATCAAAGATGACAGGTAGAGTGGTCTTGGCTGAGATGGAGATGGAGATGGAATCAGAGAGGTTCACAAAAGGGGGGAAGCCCCAGGATCTCCATGAAGCTGGTCACGTGATATTCGGCCGGCAGGGCGGGATTCTTAAATCCAATCAATCGCATTCCGCAGTTGGCGGAATGTTCCCGGTCAATAATGGAGTCGCCAATATAAATAGCTTCATCTGTCCGGCATTCACAATAATCAAGGATTTCCAATAAGGCGTCCGGTGCTGGTTTGGGGCGGCGTGCGTTTTCCGCGGTCATTACCTTGTCAAAATAGTTCTGTAACTCAAACATTTGCAGGATGGGCACCATGGTATTGGTGCGGTTGGTGGAGATAGCCAGTTTGTAACGGGGTTTTGTTTTTTCAAGAAATTCGATGAGATCCGGCTCTATTCGCATGTGGCCGAGAAAGGGTGTGTAGTCAAGGGCCATTCGATAGGCATTTACCTCTACCAGATCCTGTTGTGGATAATGGCGGAAGATATGATGGATAGAGTCCACCACGTTGTGGATATGGACGTGCTCAAGTTCTGCCGGGCTCATTGCCGGTCGATTGAAATGGGCAAGAAGTTGATTGTAGTATTCCTGGTTGGCAAATTTGGAGTCAAACATGACCCCGTCGCAGTCGAAGATAATGAGCTTGAGCATGGTCAGTGGCGCCTTAGCAAAAAACAATCAGTTCTTGAATAATATATCCTTGAGCCAGTCAATGGCGTAAAGAAGCAGTTCTTCATCATCGGCCAGGCGGTGTCTGCTGGTGTCGTCCACTTGTGCTGTTTCAGAAAGCTGTCCAGCGAACAACAATGTCCTGAATTGGTCAAGATTATAGAGGGCCAGGATAAACTGTTCGATCTGGCCTTCTGACAACCGTTTTCCTTGTCGTATCTGGTCGTGTTGCAGGATCGCAGCCACTGCATCGTTAAAGCGGTTGTAGATTGTAAGCCCTTGATCCGTGCTGTAAGTGGTGCCATTCTGCTCCTGCTGTTCCTGGAATCCCTGGCAGTGGCTTTCTTGCAGGAGGACGAAGAACTCGTCCATGGTGTCGTCAGCTTGACGAATGGCTGCCCTGCCCAAGGGGTAGGCCCGGCAGGCCCCTGGGCGATCCTGATACAGGGTGCAGCCGGCGTTCGAGACAAAGACACAGCTTGCTTGGCCATCATCGACCATGGTGAGATAAAAACGGGGGAAGGTCTCGTCTTCTTCCTGCTCGATGATCACATAGCGGTCGAGAAATTCCTCAGAGCGGAGGTGGCAACCCTTTTTCAGGCGCAGAACATCATATGGAGTCAGGGCCAGTTCCAACTGGCGGCAGCAGTTTGTAAAACAGGCGACCGAGGGATGACAGGAAAAACGGAAAGTCTCTCCTTTTTCCATCCTTTTGACATTTTTGGGGAGCAGGGGCTGACTCATTACTGTTATTCCTTCTTTTCAGGCCAGAGCAACAGCACGGGACTGGCCACAAACGCGGAGGAGAAGGTCCCGATGATGACGCCGAATAAAAGGACAAAGGAAAAGTCATGGATCACGGATCCGCCAAAGAGCAGGAGGGCCAGCAAGGTCATACAGACGGTGAGTCCTGTGGCAATAGTCCTTCCGACAACCTGATTGATGCTGTCATTGATTTGGCTGATGAGGGTATGCGTCTTATCTTTGGCCATATTTTCGCGGATACGGTCAAAGATAACGACCGTATCCGCGAGGGAATAGCCGCCAAGGGTGAGCATGGCCGTGACAATCATCAGGGTCATTTCCATATTCAGCATCCAGCAGAGCCCAAGAATAATAAAGACGTCATGGAGAGTGGCAACGGCGGCTGCCACTCCAAAACGGATATCAAAGCGCAGGGCCAGATAGATAACAACGCCAGCCAGGGAGATCAGGATGGCCATTGCGGCCTTGTTCCGCAGGACAGAACTGACGGAAGAGCCAATCTCGGATTTGCTTTCCAGGGTGAAATGTTTGTCGGTAAATTCTGTGGTCAGGATAGAATTGATCTGGTCGCTGAGATTGCCAATAATCCTTTCTGATTTCTTGACCTTGACAATCAGACTATTTTCGTTTTCCACCTTCTGCAGATCAAGGCCCTCTATGTTGTGTTTGTTAAAGGCCTGACGAACCTCGTCCATAGTAAAGGTCTGCGTTGCCTTGTATTGCAACAGGGTGCCGCCGGAAAAATCAACTCCCATATTGGCCTTGCCCCGGGCAATCTGGACGGAGGCGATGATGCCAATGCCGACCAAAACTGCGGAAATGGCATAGGTGATGTGGCGTAGCTTCATGTAATCGAGGTTGGGTGTTCTCGTAAACCGGAGGAAGGTTAATTTTTTCAGGAGATTGAAAGAGATCAGGATGTCAAATACGAAACGGGAGCAGTAGAGGGTAGAGAACAGGTTGAAAAGAACGCCCAGGGACAGGGTGATGGCAAAACCCTTGATCGGGCCGGTGCCAAACAAGAACAGGGCCATGGAGGTGATAAGCGTGGTCACATGTGAGTCAACAACGGTAGAGAGTGCCTCACTGAAGCCGGCATTCACACTGGATCGGACTGATTTCCCCAGATCATACTCTTCGCGCATTCGTTCAAAGATCAGGATGTTGGAGTCCACGGCCATACCGATGGAAAGGATAATCCCGGCAATACCTGGCATGGTCAGGGTGGCATTGAGGATGGCCAGTCCGGCAAAGAGAAAGAGGATATTGAGTACCATGGCCCCATTGGCAATGACTCCCGAGAGGTGATAATAGATCATCATAAAGGTGATAACCAGGAGCGAGCCAAAGATACCTGCGGTCAGGCCCTTGTGGATTGAGTCCTGTCCAAGGCTGGCGCCAACCGTCAGGTTCTGGATAATATCAACTGGCGCCGGCAGGGCTCCGACCCGCAGGATAATCGCCAGGTCTGTCGCCTCTTCATGGCTGAAACGGCCCGATATCTGGGCTGATCCACCCATGATTTTTTCCCGGATGGATGGGGCCGAGCGGACCACGTCATCAAGGACAATAGCTAGTTGCCGGTTGACACTCTTTTCGGTGATATGGGCAAAGACCTTGCCGCCGCGACCGGTGAGGTCAATGCTGACATAGGGTTCGTTGAACTGGCCGCCGATGCGTACCTGGGCATTCTTAACCATGTCGCCAGTCATCAAGGTCTGGTTTTCGAGCAGCAGAGGACGGATGATCTCCTGGCCGGTCTGCTTATCTTTATCTTTTTCGAAATAAATCTCGGTGTCTGGTGGTAGTCGATTCTGCAGGGCTCGGTTGAGTTTTTTTCGCTCTTCACCGTCGGCCCATTGGCCATTTTTTTTGGCCTGATTAATTAATTCCTGCAGGTTGATGCCAGCTGTGTCTGCCACCAGTTTAAATTCAAGCTGGGCCGTTTCACCCAGAAGTTTTATGGCCCGTTTCGGGTCCCTGACCCCGGGGAGCTGGACGACAATTTCGTCAGCGCCTTGACGGATGATCGCCGGTTCGGCAACACCGAATTGGTCAATTCTGTTTCTGATGATTTCCAGAGATTGATCGACGGCGTGGGTGCGGATGAAGTTGATTTCTGAGTCTTTCAGTTTCAGGGTGATTCGTGGGAATGAACCCTCTTTGGCTTCTACCTGCGCATTGATATTGGGAAAATCGTTCTTGATCAGCTCCTTGACGGTCTCCACTGCGCCGGTATTGGGCAGGGTAAAGATAATGGTTCCGGGCTTACCATCGCTTCGTACTGCGGTGATGGATTTTTCCTTGAGATTGTCCTTCAAATCTGCCGCGGCCAGTTCCAGAGAGTTTTCTTCGGCTTTTTTCAGGTCAACTTTCAGCACCAGATGCATTCCTCCCTGCAGGTCAAGGCCGAGACGTAATCCTTCCGGCGCCATATATTTTTTCCACCAGTCCGGCGTTGCCGAATAAAACGAGGGAACGATGGTGACGATGGAAAGGATGATGAGAAACAGGAGCATGCCGATCTTGAGCTTGAGTGATGTGTTCATTGACGTCCCTGGAGTTTCTTCTATAAAAAAATAGATGATAAATAAAAACTGAAGACTATAGGCTAAATGGTGGTATTCGTGCGGCGATTATACAGCACTGCATGAATCTTGCAAGTTTTGCTCACAGTTTGGCCTCTGTTTTATGTTTTTCTGTTGATTGCCGTGGCCAGGCAGGCAGCGCCAAAGCCATTGTCGATGTTGACAACGCCTAGTCCTGGCGCGCAACTGTTGAGCATGCCAAGCAGGGCGGCAAGTCCGCCAAAACTTGTTCCGTAGCCAATTGAAGTGGGAACCGCAATGACCGGACAGGCCGTAAGGCCGCTGACAACACTGGGCAGCGCCCCTTCCATCCCGGCTATCACGATAATGACGGTGGCTGAGTGCAGCAGGCGCTGGTGACTCAGGAGGCGATGCAGGCCGGCGACCCCGACATCATAGAGGGTCTGTACTGAATGACCCAGGGTTTCTGCTGTGACCCTGGCCTCTTCTGCTACCGGAATGTCGGAGGTTCCGGCACAGATAATGAGAATGATCCCGCGGCATCTCTGGGGGGCCGGTTCTTTTTTATTCCCGGTCAGCATCCTGGCCTGAGGATGATAGTGAACTTCCGGCAGAGATTTTTGGACAACATCTGCCTTGACCGCATCCACCCGAGTTGCCATGAGCAGGGATGATCGTTTGAGGAGGGTGGTGGCAATGGTGATGATCTGTTCCGGGGTCTTGGATGCCCCGTAAATGACCTCCGGGATCCCGGTGCGCAGGCAGCGATGGTGGTCCAGACAGGCATCCTCAATAGTCTCTGACGGGAGATGTTTCAGTTGCCTGATGGCATCATTGACGCTGCATTGCCCAGCCTGTACCAGTTGGAGAAGTTGGGTCAGTTGATCCGGATTCATGGCGATTTATTGCTTATAAGGGGAAGACGGGAACGGTTTCAGGATGTTTTTTTATTCCTCTTGGTGATGGTGGGGCTGAAAAAGAATGATGCCGTCTTGCACGAATGATTCCATTTTTGTAAAAGAATGTTTATCATGAGAATAAAATAAGGTAAAGGCTTTGTCGTAGTTTGTTGAGGATAAAAGATTTTTCTAAAGAAAATTGTTCTATCAGGAGTGACCAATGAGTGAAGAAATCCTGCCCGCCTATATCCAGTATCTGCAGCAGGGCAGCAGCTATCCCCATGCCGTGGAGGGTGTTCAGCTTCTCCAGACCCATATCTCCTTTGTCCTGCTTGCCGGGGATTTTGTGTATAAATGGAAGAAGCCGGTGAATTTTGGGTTCCTGGATTTTTCTACCCTGGAGAAGAGAAAATATTACTGTGAACAGGAGCTGCTTCTTAATCGTCGTCTCTGTCCTGATCTGTATCTGGATGTGGTCACGGTCAACCGTGAGGGCAGTAAGTATAGTCTGAACGGCAGCGGCGAGGTGGTGGAATACGGGGTGAAGATGGCCCGTATGCCGGAAGATCGGATGATGGCCCAGGTGATTGCCGCAGGTCAGTTGGATCGTGGGCAGATTGACCGGATCATTGCTGTGCTCGTTCCCTTTTACCAGCGGGCTGAGGGGACGCAAGCCATTGCGGAATTCGGGCGTGCCGCCTCTGTTGCTGTCAATGTCCTGGAAAATTTTGACCAGACCGAACCTTTTGTGGATCAAGGGGCACTCAGTCGTGCCCAGTTTCTTCAGATTGGTGACTTTGCCCGCACCTTCCTGCAAGATGGGCAGCGTTTTGAGCGACGCCGGAAAGCTGGGAAGATTCGTGATTGCCATGGCGATCTCTATTCCGCCAATATCTGTCTGGCGGATCCTGTGTATATATTTGATTGCATAGAATTTAACGAGCGTTTCCGCTATTCTGATGTGGCGGCTGATGTGGCCTTTCTGGCCATGGATCTTGACTTTCATGACCTCGAAGATCTTTCAGCTTATTTTATTGGGCGTTTCATCAAAGAATCAGCAGATCCCGGTCTGGTGGAGATGCTTGATTTTTATAAATGTTACCGGGCCATGGTGCGCGGCAAGATAAATCTCTTTACGGCCAGTGATCCGGCAGTTGATGCGTCTGTGGTCGCGCGGTGTAAAGAACAGGCGGCCCGTTATTTTGTCCTGGCCCAGAAATATGCCCTTAAGGCGGGTGGCTGAAGTGGCGGTTGCCAGTAAGGTCCTGGTTTTTTTTGGGATGATTGCCACCGGCAAGAGCTATCTGGCGGCGGCCTGGGCCAGGAAGCATGGTTGTGCCTATTATAACTCCGACCGGGTCCGCAAAGAGCTTGCTGGTCTTGTCCCTGAGAGCAGGCAGGCGGCAGCTGTGGATCAGGGGATTTACAGCCGCGAATTTTCCCGCCGGACCTATGATCAGTTGTTGATCCTGGCGGAGCGGGATCTGGAGGCAAAGACGGGGGCTTGTGTGGTCCTTGATGGATCGTATCAGGCCCGCAGTGAGCGGCAACGGGTGCAGGGGAGGTTGGCGGCCAAGGCCAGGGTGCTTTTTGTACATTGCATCTGTGCTGAGGAGGTAATGCGAAAACGAATGGAACAACGGCAACAGGATCCGCAGGCGGTGTCCGACGGACGCTGGGAGGTCTATCTGCAACAGAAGGCGAAGTTCGAGATGCCAAGTGAGCTGAGGCTAGAGCAGTTGCTAACCATAGATACCAACCAGACCCTTGACGCACTCCTGATTCTGCTTGATGAGTGGGTGGTGAAGGTGGGGACGCAGGCTGTGGCGTAATCTTGCAGCAGGCCTGCAATAGATCAAAGAGAGATTCAGAAAAGGGGGTTAACGTGTATAACCGTATTTATATCTTGCGATTTTCCAAGCATACCAGCAATGAACCGATTATCTATCAGCTGGTGAAGCAGTATGATGTCGAGTTTAATATCCTGAAGGCAGATATCTTGCCGCAGCGGGATGGACTTATGATCCTGGGATTGAAAGGAACCAAGGCCAATGTGGGAAAAGGGCTTGAGTATCTGGAAGAGCAGGGGGTCAAGGTTGAGCGTCTTGCCGCCAGTGTCCGCCGGGATGATGAAAAATGTCTTCAGTGCGGGGTCTGCACCGGTGTCTGTCCGGTGGGCGCCTTGTCCCTGCATCGCCCGGATATGGCCGTGCTGTTTGACCCGGACAAATGTACAGGATGCAGCTTGTGCGTGCCCATCTGTCCGGTCAGGGCCATGGAACTCTCTCTGGGGCAGGATATGCTGACTGAAGAGATACTTTCCTGAGAAAGGTGCTCATATAGGTTGTAGCAAGGCATAGAAACCGCTCACAGTAAGTGGTTCGAGGCTGATGTTTTGCCTAACGGACTTGGTCTCCTGTTGTTCCTCGTTTTTTTTACTTTGCATGTCAGGCGTTAACCATTCAATGAACAAGTGGCTCTTTATTCAGGCGCTCAGGGGCATCGCGATCCTTGCTGTCGTGGTCTTTCATTTAATGTCGATCGAGAGAAAATACTCTGGCGGAGATCTGCTTCTGCCTGATTTTTTGCTGCTCGGGCAATCAGGTGTAGATCTCTTCTTTGTAATCAGTGGCTTCGTGATGGTGACTGTTACTAGGGGGCATTTTGCCAGGAACAGGGAGGTAAGGCGATTCCTTTGGAGCCGACTGTCCCGAATATATCCAACCTACTGGTTTTACTTCTTCTTGACAGCTGCCGTATTCTTGATCAGGCCCAATTGGGTAAACTTATCACAAGGCCATCAGGCTGAGTTGTTTTCTTCTTTTTTTTTGCTGCCTAATCGTCAACTGCCATTGGTCATGGTTGCCTGGTCACTTATTCACGAATTATGGTTCTATGCCGTTTTCGCTGTCTTGTTGAAATTTAATGAAAAGCGACTGCTGTTGTCCTTGCTTGTGTGGGGAATGATCGTTGTAATAGCCAATGCCTTCGCCACCTTCACCACAACAGCCACTTTATCGGCGGGTGTCCGTATTGCTCTTCATCCCTATACCTTTGAGTTTATCATTGGTGCATTAGTGGCAATTTTCGTCTCCAGTGAGTGCTCCAGAAAAATCTCTTCGCGCATGTCTTTTATGGGAGTCATCGTTCTTCTATTGGTTGGGTTGCCTCTTGTTTACGTGTTTGATATTCTCAATGATGCTGGCATGTTGCGAGTGAGTATTATTGGCACACTGTATGGATTGCTCGTGCTTTCTCTGGCGACACTTGAAAGAGAAAAGAAATTCATCGTTCCCAGGTTTTTGCAATCTGTTGGTGATATGTCGTACACAGTTTATCTCTCTCATGTCCTCATCCTGTCTGCACTTGGTCGATTATGGGCGATGGCAAATCCCGCGCGGAACAGCTTGGTGGACAATATGATTGCCTGTCTGGTTATGGTAGCGTCTGTTGTGAGTTACGGTTGGATAGGATATCGACTGGTTGAGCAACCCATCTTACGTGTCACCCATCGTTTGCGAACCCGCTGGTTTGAAAATTGTTGATAGCGCGTTCACCTAACTGCAGCGAATATGAACGACTTATATGAGAAAAGATTGGACACTGCCGAACAGGATTATCTGTTCGGCAGTGCATGCGAAGAATCTTAGTTGGCAGGGCGGGCTTGTTCGGCGGGTTTCTCAGAGGAGAAGAGATGCCAGTCTGGCAGTTTTGTCAGGCCGGAGAACCAGGATGAGAGATTGAAACCCATCTTCTCACCGGATTCGAGCTTGGCGAGTAAAGCCTTGGCCTGAGGAGTGATAGCAGCGTCAGGGTAGGTCTTGATCAGATATTTCAGTCTGGTTTTGGCATCAAGGTATTTGTCGGTTCTGAGATAGAACTCCACGATGAGATATTCATGATTGACCAGAAATTCGTTGGCAGCCTTAATCCGCGCCTTGGCTTCATCGGTGTAGGGCGATTGCGGAAAGGCCTTGATCAGTTTGGTGAAATCCCGGATAGATTTTGTCGCACCGGCGGTGTCGCGGTCAATGGTGTCGATCTGCTGGTAACTACACATGGCGATCTGGTACATGACATAAGGAACGGCCTCGTTGTTTGGATGTTGTTCCTCAAATTTCTGATAAAGCACCAGTGCTTCCGCATAATCTCCCATAAAATAGTGGCAGTCAGCGCCTTTCAATTCAGCAAGCATAGCCTGGGGGCTGAAAGGGTAATGGTCCAGGAGTTCGGTAAAATATTTTGCCGCATCATGGTAATCGCCCACATCATAGGCATCCATGCCTTTAACCGCCAGGCTGTCGGCGGGAAGCTGGATCTCTTCGCCTCCCATGCCAAACCATGATTTCATGGTGGCGCATCCACTGAAAGAAAAAGTCATAAGGGCTGCGGAAAGCAGGGTGACCAGAAAGGAGCGGGAGAAAAAAGCAGATGATTGCATGATTGGCATGATTGATTACAATGTTGAATTGTTCAGATACTGTTCTGCGGCGAGCACGGCCGTTGCCCCTTCACCAGCAGCGTTGACGATCTGTCGTACTTCTTTGCTGCGGATATCGCCTGCAGCCATGACCCCTGGAATTGCGGTCCGGGTCTCATTGTCTGTGGGGATAAATCCACCATGTTCTGCCTTCAGGAGTTGCAGGGGCAGGGTCTCACTATTAGGAATCACGCCAATGAGGATAAAGACACCGTCAACGGCCATGGTTGTTTCTTTGCCGGAAGTATCTTTGAGGTGAATCCGTTCAACCCCTTTTTCTCCTTCAATCGCCGTGATTTGACTGTTCCAGATGAAATCAATCTTGTCATTGGCAAAGGCCCTTTCCTGAACAATCTTGGTGGCCCGCAAGGTGTCACGGCGATGAATCAGGGTAACCCTGCTGGCAAATTTGGTGAGATGAGAGGCCTCCTGGACGGCGGTATTGCCGCCACCAACCACGGCCACATGCATGTTGCGATAAAAAGGGGCGTCGCAGGTGGCACAATAGGACACGCCCTTGCCGGTGAATTCGACTTCTCCCGGAATGCCCAGCAGTTGGGGACGGGCTCCGGTGCAGATGATCAGGGCGTTGCAACTGAGTTGCTCCCCGTCTTCTGTAGTGAGGCGCTTCGGGGTCTGGGAGAGATCCATGCTGATTACATTGGCAGTCAGGGCATTGAGCCCAAAGCGCCTGGCATGGGTCTCCATCTTTTCAGCAAGTTCAAACCCGGAAAGACCGTCAGGAAAGCCCGGATAATTGTCAACCCAGTCGGTGAGCAGGACCTGGCCGCCGGCAGCACCTTTTTCGATCAAAAGATGATCAATCCTCGCTCTTGCCGCATAGAGACCAGCGGTGAGTCCGGCAGGGCCGGAGCCCAGGATGATCAGTGCAAAATGAGTCTTCTTCATTAACTTTTTGGGTCACCGTGTTATGGTGATGGCAGAGACTTTTTAGATAAGAAAAATCCTGGCCACAAGAGGGAATAAGGTCGGACGCTGATTACAGGGCCTTGCTAATGAGGTCGACAAGTTGTTTTTTTCCTACGGCACCGGTAATCTGGTCCACGATCTCACCGTTTTTAAAGAGAATCAAGGTGGGAATGGCGCGGATGCCAAATTGTCCTGGAGTGACCGGGTTGTCGTCAACATTCATCTTGAGGATAGTTACTTTGCCTTTATATTCTTCAGCCAGATCTTCAATGACGGGGCCAATTGCCTTGCAAGGGCCACACCAAGGAGCCCAAAAATCGACAAGGCATGGTACGTTTGCAGAAATTGTCGTTTTGAAATTGGCGTCATTGATCGCCTGAACTTTGTCGCTTGCCATAGTCTGTCTCCATTATTGATTGTTCTGTCTTATGAGTATTTATGAATTAAAACATACAGACAATGTACCTTCTGGGGTTTGGCATGACAAGTAAAAATTTCAGTCTTGTAGGAGTAAGGACAACATTTGGACGGGTAGCACGTGATCTGGTCAGTTTCTTGCCGTGCTACCCCGTACTGCGCACTGTCTTGTTACCGTTCACTTTTCTTCACGTTTCAATTTTGATTTAGAAATGGAGTGATACATATTAGAGTGCGCTTATTGACAGATGAAGTCAGGGGCGTTAAATTATAGATTCTCTGTGAGTGCAGAGAAACAGGAAGATAGGTTGCAGGCTGAAAGGATTTTTGCTCTTTTCGGGCCTGTGGCTGGAAAGAGTTATTTGTCAGGGATGGAGTAGGAAAATGCCAGTTTATGAGTACGAATGTGATACCTGCTGCAAGGTGTTCGAGGTGCAGCAACGTATGGCGGATGCGCCATTGACCAGTTGTCCTGAATGTAAAGGATCGGTTAAAAAAGTAATGTCCATGAGCTCTTTTCAGCTCAAGGGTGGCGGCTGGTACGCGGATGGTTATGCCAGCACCCAGAAGGGGGCGGGCTCCAGCAGTACGGCCACAACGGCGTCGCCATGTTCCTCTGGCGGGTGTGACAAATGTCCGGCTGCGGCCAGCTGATCGGTTTTTTGCGATTTTTCAGGGGTTCTCTGTTATTTCAGTATAGCCATGGCGTCGCCGTAGGAATAAAATCGGTAGCCTTGGGCAATGGCCTCCTGGTAGCAGTCCAGCAGCCTTTCCCTCCCGCAGAGTGCCGATACCAGAAAGAGCAGCGATGACTGGGGCAGATGAAAGTTGGTGATCAGGTTGTCAACCATCTGGAACCGGTAGCCCGGCACGATATAGAGGTCGCACCAACCATCTGTTGGCTGGACCTGTCCCTGCTGATTTCCCGCAAATTCAAGAGCCCGCACTGTGGTTGTGCCCACGGCCCAGATCTTCCCCCCCCTTTGTCGAACCCTATTGATTGCTTCAGCATTCTCTTCTGAGATATGGACATACTCGTGATGGATGGTATGCTCCAGGATGGCCTCGGTACGCACCGGGGCAAAGGTCCCATATCCCACATGCAGGGTGATTCTGGCGATTGACACGCCTTTGTTCCTGATTTTTTCTAAAAGTGGCTCCGAAAAATGGAGGCCGGCGGTGGGAGCCGCCACTGCCCCTGGTTGGTCGGCATAGACGGTTTGATAGCGGTTGCTGTCTTCGGCAGTGCTGCCGTGGTCTCTTGCAATGTACGGAGGGAGTGGGATCTGGCCATGTTTTTTGAGGATCTCAGTCAACCCCTTTTGCCGGTCGTAATGGAGCATGATCCTGACCCTGCCTTCGCCCAGTTGTTCCAGGACGGTACAGGAAAGGTCGTTGCTGATGGTGATGACTGATTCAGGGCGAGGCCGTTTGGAGCTTTTTATCAGGGCGGTGGCCATGGCGGTTGCGGTGACGGCCATCTCCTCTGTGTCTTCGGTTAGCAGAGGATAGGACAGAAGAAAGACCTCTGCCTTGCCGCCTGTATCTTTTTGGCCCAGTAGTCTGGCGGGAAAGACCTTGGTGTCATTGACTACCAGCAGATCACCTCTCTGCAGCAGATCGACAATGTCGGTGAAGGTTCGATGCTCTCTTTTATCCGTTTTGCGGTGCAGGACAAAGAGCCTTGAGTCTTCCCGTCTGTCCGCTGGATGCTGGGCGATATTTTCCGGCGGCAGGGGATAGTCGTATGCGGTGAGCGTGAAATCCTGTTGCATGTCTGTTCTGTTTTACAGTAAAAGAGATGAGTGGCGTTTCGAAGGCTCGCTTGCCTGTGTTTCTCGTCTCGCGAACTTTTGTGCTTAGCCATTCTTGATGATCTTGAATCTCAAGAAATGAATGTTGCCGAATTTTGGCTTTCAGTCTTCAAGCCTTGAACTAATTACCATGATCCT
Source organism: Deltaproteobacteria bacterium (assembly GCA_026388715.1). Lineage (GTDB taxonomy): Bacteria > Desulfobacterota > Desulfobulbia > Desulfobulbales > Desulfocapsaceae > UBA2270. The sequence continues at coordinate 21,630 of JAPLJF010000027.1, read as the reverse complement.
TGCTGTTGCCGCAACCGAATTTGAGATGAAACCCTTTGCGCAGTTCCTGGCGATGGCTAAAGATATCTCTCCCCAGAAAGATCGGGCACTCTCCTGTTTTACCCTGATTACCGGGGTCGGGCCGGTGGAGACGACTCTGCGTCTGACCCGTTACCTCGAAAGGCGAGATCCGCGGATTGACAAGGTGTTGAACTTCGGAGTGGCAGGGGCCTATGTCTGCGAATCGCTGCCGTGGGACAATGCCGCACTGCTTGATCTGTGTCTGGCTGAGCAGGAGAGTCTGGGGGATTTCGGGGTCTGTTTTTCTGATCATATTGAGGCACTCGATGAAAAATTGGGCGGCAGTACGGTCTTTCCTCTGGATCAGCCCATGCTGCACCAGGCCGGGAAGATCCTGGCACGGCATGGCATGGCATGCCGGTGTGGCAATTTCGTGACCGTCTCTGCTGCCAGTGCCACCAGGGAGCGGGGGGTGATGCTGGCCGCCAGATTCCAGGGACTGTGCGAGAATATGGAAGGGGCGGCGGTGGCCAAGGTCTGTGCTGAGTTTTCCCTGCCCCTGCTGGAAGTGCGCGCGGTCTCAAATCTGGTGGAGGATCGGGACCTGAGCCGCTGGAGAATGGCGGAGGCCTGTACCAGGGCGGCTGAAGCGGCAGTATTGCTGGTCAGAGAAATGGGGGGATCGTGACGAAATCGTTAGTAAACTCAATCAGCATCGGTTACTCACCCTGTCCCAATGATACCTTTATCTTCTATGGATTGACGCACGGCAATATTGATCTGCCGGGATTTGACCTGGCAGCGCCGGTGCTGGAAGACGTGGAGACCCTCAACGGCTGGGCCCTGGAGCACAGGCTGGATGTGACTAAACTTTCTTTTCATGCCCTTGGCCATGTGCTTGATGAATACTGCATGTTGTCATCGGGCAGCGCCCTGGGCCGGGGCTGCGGGCCGTTGCTGGTGGCGCGAAATCCCCTTGATCTGAACAGTTCTGGGCGCTATAGAGTTGCCATCCCCGGGCGCCTGACCACCGCGGCCCTCCTCTTCCGTCTCTTCTTGCCAGAGGGTTCGGAACTGGTGGAGATGCGTTTTGATACGATCATGGCTGCGGTGCAGCAGGGACAGGTAGACGCCGGGGTCATTATCCATGAGAGCCGGTTCACCTATCAGCAGGAGGGGTTGATCTGCCTTCAGGATCTTGGCCAGTGGTGGGAGCAGGACACCGGCCATCCCATCCCCCTCGGCTGTATTGCTGCCCGGCGTTCACTGGGGAGGGAGCGGATTGCCGCCCTTGATCAGGCGATCCGGGCCTCTGTTGACTGGGCCTTTGCCCATCCTGAACAGTGCCTGCCCTATATCAGAGAGCATGCCCAGGAGCTGGAGGACCGGGTTATTCAGGATCATATTGGACTGTATGTCAATGATTTCTCCCGGGAGCTGGGAGCTGAGGGGGAGGCTGCCGTTGCTGCCTTTCTGCAGCGGGGAAGAGATGCGGGCATCCTGCCCCATTCCAGTCGTGCCTTAGGTCTGGAGTGAGGGCCGGAGTAAGAGGAAAAGACAAATAATGAAACAGCAATCCTTTCAACAGAAGGAACCCCGGTTATCCGCACTGCCCGCAATAACGTTGCCGATCCTCGGGATCTGCGGCCTCTCGGGAGCAGGGAAGACCACGCTCATTGAGGCTTTATTGCCGGAACTGGTTCAACGCGGGTTGCGGGTGGCCGTGGTTAAACATGATTGCCGCAATCTGCTTGTGGATATGCCCGGCAAGGGCAGCGATCGTTTGTACCGGGCCGGTGCGGATGTCTTTTCCCTTGGCGGGGAGGGATTTGCACCCCAAGGGCACTTTCTTCGGGGCGTCCGCCTGCACGGTGACGCCGGGGCCAGCTTCGGGTTCCAGCTCAGTCAGCTTGCTCGTCGTTATGACTTGGTGCTTGTTGAGGGGCATGGGCAGACACCAGTGCCGAAAGTCTGGCTCCTGGCTGATGATGGGGCCGGACCGCAGGGCATGGATGTTCCCCCCGTACCGCTTGTTCCAGAGATGGATGTCATGGCGCCGCCTGCTGATGTCGATGTTGATGGAAATGCGGTACTCAGGGTGTTTCCGCGAGGCGAGGATCGAGCGGCGCAGGTCCTTGATTTTCTTTGGCAATGGCTGCAGGAGATCTGGTGCAAAACGCCGGTCTGGGCCTGTGTCTTGATTGGTGGCCGCAGTTCCCGAATGGGACGGCCCAAACATCTGCTTGAGAAGGAAGAATCAACCGCCGGCTCCACCTGGCTTGAACATACGGTTGGCCTGCTTCAACCCCTGATTGGTAATCATATTGCCCTTTCGGGTGCAGGGCTTACGCCGAAATCTCTGGACCATCTCCCCCGGCTTCCCGATATTCCGGAGGCTCGCGGTCCTTTGACCGGTATCCTTGCTGCCATGCGCTGGCAGCCTGCGGTTTCCTGGCTGCTTATTGCCTGTGATATGCCGGATATCAGCACCGAGGCCCTGGCCTGGTTGCTTGCCCAGCGTCGGCCGGGATATTGGGGAACAGTGCCCCGTCTCCAGGAAAACGGATATGTGGAGCCATTGTTGGCTCATTATGATTATCGCTGTGGGCCTCTTTTTGAGGGACTCCTTGCCTCCGGTTCTCTGCGGATTGGTCAGATCGCCAGACAAAGCAAGATTGAGACCCCACTCATCCCGCTTCTGCTCAGGTCTTCCTGGCACAACATCAATACCCCCCAGGAGCTGGCCAGATCGCGACAGGCAAGACCTGTTTGAGGTTAATCTTCTTTTTCAATTTAATGAGTTGACGCGAACTTGTTACCTGTATTGGGATGGGGTGAAGAGCATAAAGGCGGCAGGATCCTTAAGGAGTCTGCCGCCTTTATGCGTTTTACTCAGGAAAACTCTATCAGAAGGCCATGGAGACAGTAACGCCGCCATAAATGAAGTTGTTATCGCCGCTTCCCCCGCCGTTAAGACTTCTGATCTCAATCAAATCGGCGGACTTGCCTGATAACGGGAACGAATAGTTCAATACCGGGGTAACCGTAATGTACTTATTTACCTGGATAGGAACCGAAACTGACAGCAGTCCATCATGGAATCCGTTGAAAGATTTATCGGTGTAGGTCCAGTTGCTTGTGTTGACCTCGGCATAGGAACTGGCATCTGCGGCGTCCAGATAACCGGCTTGGGCACCCAGGCTAACGCCAATTTTTTCTGTGATTGGAATGGTATGTGACACCCCAAGGGTCATATACCATCCGGCCAGATTTTGGTAATCCCTGTAGATACTCAGTGTCGGGGTCAACAGGACATGCCAGGCCGCGCGGGCAAAGACTTCCTGGGTGTCTGGAAGACCATCAAAAGCATAATAGATATAACCGGCGGTCATGCCGACCGGTCCCATAGTCCAGTCGTAGGCTAGGGTTAAATCGGTTTCATTCCAGAAGTTTGTACCGGAATTTGGCCCTGATCCATAATAATCGGTATCGAGATTGCCCCAGACATTGGCGGAAAATCCTTTATAGGCGACTGTCATCGATGGCTCCAGGACCATGCTGTCCCTGGTGACTTCAAAGCCGCGCCAGACGTACTTGCTCAAGGCGGCAACCGCCAGGTTTGCTGTGGGTTTGTCTTCTTCAGCCATGGCGACGCCACCAAACTGCAAGCAACATATGGCCCCTAAAACGGCTATGCTGATTTTTTTTCTTGTTTCCATTGTTCTCTCCTCTTTAATTGGTGATTGTCCGGGACAGCGCTGGCCATCCCATCTTAATGATTCAACTTTCCATATTGTTGATTTAAGTTCATTGCAATAAGTTATATTAAAAAAAGTGGCAAGCGAATTGTTATTCCGGCTAAAAAAATGCCGGAATAACAATTGCCAATAATATTTATATGTCTAAGCTTCTTGCAAGTTATCCTTATTCGGAAAGTTCCGTTAATAATTAACGATGCGTTTTATTGAGATTAAATTCCGGATAGGCGGTAACACCAACTTCGCTCTGATCCAAGCCCTCCAGTTCCATTTCCGGAGAAACTCTCAGCGGGACGATTTTGTCGAGTACTTTAAAAAAGACATACATGACGACAAAGACAAAGACGATGTTCGTTACCGTACCAATAACCTGGGCGAAGAACTGAGATGAATCACCATAAAACAGGCCCTTCACTGTGCCGCTTACTCCATTAAGTCCCTCGCCGTATGTCCCATCAGCAAAGAGTCCCAGTGATAACACGCCCCAGGCTCCATTGACGCCGTGCACAGAAATGGCGCCAACAGGATCGTCAACCTTCATCACCCGCTCGACAAAAAAGACGCTTATGCACAGCAGGATACCCGCAATGGCACCGATGATAACGGCGGAAACCGAATCAACAAAGGCACAGGGTGCAGTGATAGCCACCAGGCCGGCCAGAAGTCCATTGGCAATCATTGAGATATCCGGCTTGCCATAAATGGCCCACATATAGGCCATGGCACCGAATGCCCCGGCGGCCGAGGCCAGCATAGTGTTGACGGCTACCACTGACAGGCGTAAGTCGCCGCCAGCAAGGGTTGAACCGGCATTGAACCCAAACCAGCCAAAGGCTAGAATGAAACATCCGGTTATTGCCATAGGGATGTGATGCCCTGGGATGGCATTAGGCGTGCCATCGGCCTTGAACTTGCCAAGTCGTGGTCCCAGAACCATCGCCCCGGCCAGGGCCGCAAAACCACCGGTCATATGAACTACCGATGAACCGGCAAAATCAACATGGCCATGCCCTAAAGCAAAATTCTTTCCTAACTGCGAGAGCCAGCCGCCGCCCCATACCCAGTTGGCGAAGAGCGGATAGACCAGGGCGGTGATAAAAAAGCCATAGATGATAAAGGACTTAAAGGTCCAGCGTTCAGCCATTGACCCGGTCGGGATGGTAGCGGTCGTGTCCATGAACACCATCTGAAACAGGAAGATGGCATAGACAACAGCATCATAGGTTCCGCCAGACAGAAAGAAGCCTTTAGTGCCAAACAGACCGAAATCTTTGCCAAAGAGGTTGATCACAAATTCATTATTGAGAACTGCGCCGCCACCAAGAGTGGCCGCCCCGCCGCTTCCTCCCATCTGAATGGCAAACCCGCAGATCCAGTAACCCAGAATGCCGATAGCGTAGATCATGAAATTCATCGCCATGGTGTGTCCGGCGTTTTTCGCCCGGGTAAATCCGCCTTCGGCCAAGGCAAACCCTGCCTGCATGAACATAACCAGAAAACCGCAAATCATGGTCCAAACCATGTTGATGGCAATTCTGTTATGGCCAATAACGTCTGCAAGTTTTGCCGCCAAGGGCTCGGCCTGACTCATTGCTGCCATATCGGCTGCAGATGGCGCACCAGCACTCGCTCCCACCACATCTGCGGCGCCTCCAGTGTTGACTCCCGAAGGGTCGGCCACCGGGTCGGCCGCCATTGCAAGCGATCCACACCAACACATCATCATAAATAGAAACAGCAAAACATGTTTTTTCATCATTCCCCCTTCCTTTTCATTATGGTTTTCCCTTCTCTTTGATTTAAGATCAACCTTGAGTTTTGTTATATTGCCGCCTTGCCCTTCTCGCCGGTACGGATCCGGCAGACCTCCTCGACCGGCAGGACAAAGATCTTGCCATCGCCGATCGTGCCGGTGCGGACGCTGGCTATGATGGTCGATACCACTTCATCCACCCGGCTTGCCTCTACCACAATCTCTACTTTAACCTTGGGAACAAAATCCACTACATACTCAGCGCCCCGGTAAATTTCCGTGTGCCCTTTTTGCCTTCCAAACCCCTTGACCTCACTCAGGGTCATCCCGGAAACCCCCAAGGTGGATAATGCTTCCTTCAGGTCATCAAGTTTGAATGGTTTGATGATTGCCTCAATCTTTTTCATAGTCTTCTCCCATGGTTACAGCTCCGTGCTCTGATTTTCCGATTTATGTTTGATCAGGACAGCAGCCAATTGAATTGTCAGTAGGCAAATATTTGTTAATATTTGATTAGCATTAAATATGCCAATGTTAAATAATGGCTGAAATTAGATAAATATATATAGATATTAATATGTTGTGTTTTTGATTGTGCGTGCAGTTGTGGTACAATTTTGTTAATTATTATGATTTTTTTATACAAAAATGTACAGTACTGGTTGAGTAAATAGGAACCAATTTTTTTTTTTGATCATAAACATAAGGAAAAAAACCATATGGTCAGTACATGAAGGAATTCCGGAGAGAGGCCGTCGGTTGGTGACTGAAGGCGGACTTTCTTTTGGAGAAGCGGCAAAGTGGCTCTTGTTACCAAAAAGCACCTTGGGGACTTGGGTGGCGCGGGCAGGGCCGGTAAACTCGGCAACATTGGCAGGAATCATCGACCGCTTTCCTGCCCTTTGTCTTTGCTGTGCCAGGTTTTGTTGGTTTTCAGAAGCGGTTACTACGCTTGGCGTTGGCGTCCGCCTTCACGTCGGGCGTAGAAAGACGCGCGGCTGGAAAAGGATATGCAAAATTAAGCAAGAAATATTCCTTTTTTTATAAAATGACTATACAATATATCATCAAAAGGTTGCAAAAAAGAAGCTGGGATCGGGATTAATCATAACGTAAGGATGTCCTCTGTGGATGAGATATTAAGAGCTTGTCCGTAAATAAGTCTTTGGTGCTCGCATCCGGCTTTTGGCCGTCTTTGACCGCTCCTCAATCGCAAAATCCTCGCCGTAGCGCTGCTACGGTTGCGGTTTTACTCAATCGTCTCGGCCAAATTCGTCTCAAAATCCGGCGCGATCCCTGAAAAGCTTATTTGCGGACAAGCTCTAAGTTGGGTGCAAGACAGGGATCCTGAACAGCACGAGTTTCATTGGGCGGTACTCGGGGTGCTCGATAGAGTCAGGCCGGTGCTGGAGCGCAATCCCGGGTATCGCCGGCTGGCAGTGCTGGAGCGAATGATGGAGCCGGAACGGGTCATCCCGTTCCGGGTACCGTGGATGGATGATGGTGGTCAGGTGCAGGTGAATCGAGGCTACCGGGTGCAGATGAACAGCGCCTTAGGTCTATTCAAGGGGGGTTGTATTTCCATCCTTCGGTAAATCGGGGATTATGAAATTTCTGGCCTTTGAGCAGGTGTTCAAGAATGCGCTGAGACCTCTGACCCTGGGCGGGGCTGATTTTGATCTGGGAAGATCTGACGGGGAGGTTATGCGCTTCTGTCAAGCCTTTATGGCAGAGTTGTACCGGCATATCGGGCCTGATACAGATGTCCCGGCCGGTGACATGGGGGTCGGGAGCAGGGAGATTGGCCATCTCTTTGGGATGTATAAAAAATTGAGCAATGAGTTTACAGGTGCTTTTACGGGCAAGGGCCTTGGATGGGGCGACAGCCTGATCCAAGGCCGCAGGTTACGGAATGGTTTATTTTGCCGCCGAGATGCTTGCCATCAGCGGCCAGACCCTGGAAGGAAAGCGCTGCCTGATCTCCGGGGCAGGCAATGTGGCCCTGTTCGTCGCGGAAAAGGTTCTGGAGTTTGGGGGTCGGGTGTTGACTCTCTCTGACTCAACGGCTATCATTTATGATGAACAGGGGCTTGATCCCGACAAACTTGCATTTGTCAAGGATCTAAAAAATGTCCGTCGGGGTCGGATTGCTGAATATGGAGAGCGGTATCCTGACGCCGTTTATGTCTCGCGTGATCCGCTGTCTGATCAGAATCCCGTATGGAGTTTTCCGGCGGATTGTGCCCTCCCCTGTGCTACCCAGAATGAGATTAATGGCAACGATGCAGCCCGGCTCCTGGCGGGTGGCGTCGGCCTGGTCTGCGAAGGGGCCAATATGCTGTGCACGTCCGGAGGCGGTGCAGATTTTTCTTGAGAGGAAGATTCTCTATGCGCCGGGCAAGGTGGCGAATGCCGGCGGGGTAGCGGTCTCCGGTCTGGAGATGGCCCAGAATTCCATGCGGCTGTCCTGGCCGAGAGTTGAAGTGGATGCCAGGCTCAAGCAGATCATGAAGTTTATTCATCAAAGCGGTTTTGGTACAGCGGAGGAATATGGCGTGCCGGGTAATTATGTCGCTGGCGCCAATATTAACGGATGTGTCAAGGTGGCTCGCGCCATGCTGGAACAGAGATTGGTATAGGGGCGGCTTGAAGGGTCTCCTGGCTGTTTATGATTCTTATGACTTATTACGATCAACAATGCGCTGTGGAATTTGCGGCACTGCAAGCCCGTTTTGATGACTATTTTGTCGAGATGGCAGTGGAGTGTCCCTATCATCTTCCCCATACTGCGGTCTTTTATCAGGCCCTGTTTGCCCCTGTTCCCGAACGTGTTATGGAGCTGTTTCTGGCCTCCGGTTATCGCCGCAACGGCAATTGTCTCTATGCCATGCGCTGTGAAACCTGTTCCGCCTGTGTTCCCATCCGTCTGTATCCGCAGGAGCTGCGGCTCAATCGGAATCAGCGTCGGGTGGTGCAGAAAAACCAGGATCTGGAGATCGAGTTCGGGCCGGTGCAGCTCAGTCCGGAAAATCTGGCTTTGTGTCAGAAATTTCTGTCCCATCGCTACCCTCACAAGAATAACCAGGCCGAGGGTTATTATTCTGGTTTTTTTCTGACCGCCATTGTTTCCTGTATGGAGATTCGTTACCGGCTGGCTGGCAGATTGGTCGGCTGTGCCATCGTCGATGTGGGTGCAAACTGGATGAACGCTGTTTATTTTTATTTTGATCCTGCGGAGGCCAAACGGAGCCTGGGCACCTTTAATATTCTGACCCTGGCGGAATTCTGTCTCAACCAAAAGATCAATTATCTGTATCTTGGCTATTATATTCAGTCAGTGGCGGCCATGAATTATAAAAGCCGCTTTACTCCCCACTATCTGTACCTTGATGGCCGGTGGCAACAGGTGGTGAAGGATAAGCTCTAAGCTGGGAGGGTCTTCTGATGCATGAGGCGCAATTTTACAGGCAGGGCAAGGATGATGAGGGGAAGAATGAGGTGATGTGTGAACTCTGTGCCCATCACTGCCGGATCAAGGATGGACATCGTGGCATCTGTGGGGTGCGTGAGAACAGAAAGGGGGTTTTGTACAGTCTGGTTTATGGGTGGTTGGTGGCGGAGCATGTGGACCCAATTGAGAAAAAACCCTTATTTCATGTTTTGCCTGGAAGTCGGTCATATTCTATATCCACTGTTGGCTGCAATTTTCGTTGCCGTCATTGTCAGAATTTTTCCATCTCCCAGCCTGGCGCCTTTGCGGCTGACGCAGTTCCCGGTACTTTGCGATCACCGGAAGACGTGGTGGCCAGCGCTTTGAGTAATGGCTGTCAATCGATCAGCTATACCTATGTGGAGCCAACGATTTTTTTCGAGTTTGCCTATGATTGCTGCGTCCTGGCCCGGGAGCAGGGGTTGAAAAATATCTTTGTCTCCAACGGGTATATGGGGGATAAGCCAACCCGGAAACTGGCGCCGGTTTTGGATGCCATCAACATCGACATCAAGGCCTTCAGCGATGATTTTTACCGGCAGATATGTGGCGCCCGTCTGCAACCGGTTCTGGATACGGTGCGGCTCATGCACGAGCTTGGGGTGTGGGTGGAGATTACCACTCTGGTCATTCCCGGGCTCAACGACAGTGACGCGGAACTGAGGGAGATCGCTGAATTTATAGCCTCTGTCGATCCGTCCATGCCCTGGCATGTGACGGGCTTTTATCCCACCTATAAGTTGACTGACAGACCGGCCACGTCGGCGTCGTCTCTGCAGAAGGCCCGGGAGATCGGACTCGCGGCCGGACTCAGGTATGTCTATGAAGGGAATGTTCCTGGCGCCGGGGGAGAAAATACCGCGTGTCCGTCGTGTCAGGCTCGGTTGGTCAGCCGTCTGGGGTTCAGTATCCAGGAAAACAGGCTTGTTGATGGGCGCTGTCCGCAATGTGGGGAACAGATTGCCGGGGTTTGGGGGTAAAGAGAAGAGCGGAGAGGGTGTTCAAAAGAGCATGTGGAATTTTCCTGGTATCTTGGTCTCGAATTCCATCCGTTTTTCGGGGATGGTCGGATGGGGAAAGGATAGGTAATATGCGTGCAGGGCTAACCGGCGTAGGGGATTGGTCTTGGCGCCATATTTCTTGTCACCGGCAATGGGGTGGCCAAGGTCGGCCATGTGGACGCGAATCTGGTTTTTACGTCCGGTGACCAGGGTGATATCGAGCAAGGTATAGGTGTCATTTCCTTTGACTACCTTGTAGTTGGTCTTGGCCTCCTTCCCCTCTTCGCTATTGTCCCTGACTGTATAGACCCGCAGGGCCTTTGACTCGGCGAGCATGCTTGTGATCTGTCCCTCTTTCTCTCTGGGAACCCCTTCAACGATGGCGGAATATCTCTTGTCGGCATGCTCCCATTGATCCTGGAGGATCTGTTTTGCCGCCTCGTTTTTGGCAAAAACCAGCAGGCCGGAAGTGCCCTGATCGAGACGGTGGACGATAAAGATCCGTGCTTGCGTCGATTTTGTCCGCTCCTTGAGATAGCTGCTGAGCAGATAGAAGGCGGTTTTCCTTTTTTCATTTTCAGTGGCAATGGTCAATAATCCCGAAGGCTTGTCGATGACAATGATGTCTTCGTCTTCGTAGATGATGGTAAGTCCTGGGCACTGCCTGGCCTGCTCGCGCATCTCCTGTTCTGAGCGAACGCTCACCAGCTCCCCTGGCAACAAAAGCTGGTCAGGTCGTGTTGCCTCTTTGTCGCCAATGGTCACGGCCCCATGCTTAACAAGTTGTTTTGCCTTTGTTTTTGAGTAGCCAGCATCCGTAAGAAAGGTCAGGAGATCTGATTTGTCTTTGGTCAGGATGTTTCTCATGAGTGTTCTGGTCTCTCGGGGCGGGATGGATCTCTTAAGTGAAGAGTGAGTCCTTTCAGGAAGCTCCTGAGAAACTGATTGCCACATTCCTTGTAATTTTTATGGCCTTCTTTGCGGAACAAGGCGCTCAGTTTGGCCTTGGTAATGCCGGCATGGGCCAGTTCCAGGATTTCAAGGAGGGCATCTTCTTTCAGTTCCAGGGCAATGCGCAGTTTTTTCAGGATGATATTGTTGGTGATGAGCGATGCAACATTCTCCTGAGCTGCATTTTTTTCTTTATGCCCTCGTTTTTGGATAATGAGGCCATTGAGGAATGAGCCCATGACTAAGTTGCTGCAGGCCAGGTAGTCTTCTTCCTCTTCTTTTTTCAGCAAGGCAGTGACCGATGATTTTTCCAGGTCGTGTCCACCGAGTTTGCATATCTCAACGATTGTTGCGTCATTTATGTCGAGCGCGTACCGGATTCTGCGGAGAATATCATTGTTGGTCATGGGGCATTTCTGATGAATCCTGGAAGGTCATCCCTTTTTTTATTTTTAGATCAAGGCTTTCTGCCAAATTATTTCTTGGCATCAGCGGGTGTCGGTGCTGTCTGATTCTTCGTTGCTTCTTCCGTGATCTGCTCATTCTTGTTCTGGACAGTAGCAAGCATATCGGTTACGGCCTTCCAGGCAATATCTTTGATTTTGACGGCCTTCTCGGCTAAGGTTTGGGAGGCGGTCGCTGTCTTGTCTATAACCTCATGGGCCTTGTCAGCGGTGGCCTGGATCGCCGGACTGGTTGTCTCTTTTGCAGATGGTTTTTTCGGCTCTTCATTGTTGCATCCGGACAATATCAAACTGGCGATTATAGTAAGTACAAAAATCGTTTTCATCTGCATTTTCTTTGTTGTTCAAGATTGGTATTGGACATGAAAAGACGATGAAACGTGGTAAATTCAAATCATTTGGACAACTTTGTCGGCTTTGCTGCAGGGCTTGCTGCTGTCGTACTACCCTGGTAATAAACCCATCGAGGAATGAGCCCATGACCAAAATCACTGCATGTAAGGTAGCCTTCTTCCTCTATCTTTTTCAGCAGAACAGTGGCTGATGATTTCTCCAGATTGTGTCCTCCGGGTCTGCAGATCTCAACGATTGTTGCATTGTGTAATGTCGAGCGCGTATCGGATCCTGGAGAATATCATTGGTGGTCATGGGTCATTCCAGATGAATCGTGGTCGGTCGTCCCTTTTTGTGTTTATAGATCAGGGCGGCCTGATCCGTTATTTAGCGGGTGCTGGCGGAGTCTCAGTTGTCTTTTCCATGACCTTCGTCTCAGTTGTTTTCTCCATGGCTTCTCCACCTTTCTTTTCGGCGGGGGCCGTGGTTGTGGAGGACTTCATCGTCTGGGTTGTGGTCTCTTTTGCTGGTGGTTGCTTAGGTTCTTCACTCTTGCACCCGAACAACATCAAACTGGCGAGCATGGCGATTGCAAAAATCTTTTTCATCTGTTTTTCCTCTGTTGTTAAATGTTGATATGGGAGATGAGATGACGCTGGAACGTGGTAACTTGTCCCAGTGGCTCCGCTCATCCGTAGGTTACTGTATCGTACAACATATTTTTCTGGAATGGTACTAACTATTTTGAATTTTCTGAAATGTCAGAGGCAGCGCTTGACTGGCCGCCTCTATGGCGTGTCGTATTTGTCGGCCGCCTTCGGTATCGGGAGTATCGCTGCCCAGAATGGCCTTGACGATAACGCCTTGATTCAGCTTGGCGGCTGGCAGGGTTGGAAACAGGAACTGTTCTTTGTCCTCGGTGTGGATGATGCCTGCGGCGAGCAGTTGATCAAGTGTCGATGAAATAAGAGATGGGCTATATTCGGGACAGAGATCAGGGAGCATCTTGACCGTAAGTGTCTGCTGTCTGTCAAAAAATAAAAAGAGCTGATGGACTATATCAAAGGCGGCGCTCAGTTGTTCAGCAGGCTTTGGCCACGCCGGAAGAAGTTGATAGCTGTGACGCGCCTGGCAGGCGAAGGCAACCTGGGCGCCGCTCAGAATGAAAATCCAGCCAAGGTATAACCAGACCAGGAACAGGGGGAGTGTGGCAAAGGAACCATAGATGGCGTTATAGTTGGAGACTCCAATCTGCAGATTGATAAAGATATTCTGGGTGATAAACCAGAGGGAGCCGGCAAATGCCGCGCCAATAAAGGCGGGGACCGGGTGGACCCTGGTATTGGGAAAGACCATATAACTGATCGATAAGGCAAGGGTAATAAATAAGATTGGCAGCAAGAGAAGAACGATGGTCTGCAGCCAGATCACCGGCAGGAACGGTTCGATTTTGTCCAGTAATGTTGGATTTGTGATAATAGTGGTGGCTGCAAAGCCAATATTGATGGCAACTGGCATCAGAATGAGTAGGGCCAGATAATCGATGATCTTGCGTAAAGCCGAGCGGCCGGAGTGCACTTGCCAGATTGCATTCATGGCCATTTCAATGGTGACAAATACCATGATGATCGTGATCAGCATAACAAGGACGCCGATGGAACCCAGGGTGGTAAAGTCGGTCTTGTCAACATAGTTGAAAAGCTTGTCCGCAGCTGAACGGAGATGCGCGGTCAGATTCGCGGTTGTTTTATCTGTGTTGCCGGGTTCTGCCGCAGGTGCTGCTTCAACCTGAGAGGGTACAGGCGTGGTGGTTGAGTTATGTTCAAGGGTGTCGATGTAGCCGTACACAACCTGACGGAGGTGATTGTCGCCGCCAATTCCTTTGACCAGTGCTGTGCTCATGGCCAGTAAGGGCACCAGAGAGAGGATGGTGATGTAGGTGAGGGCGCTGGCGCGCAGTGGAAGTTCGTTCTTGTGAAATTCTCTGGCCGTAATCAGGAGTACACGGACGAAGGTGTGGATCGCCTGTTTCGGGCCGGCAGACGCGGTGCTTGACTGGTCCGCCCATGTCAGTATACGGTTGGTTATGGACGGTTTACTTTGGGTGGGAGCGGTCATGGTCTGTTATGATGTGTCATTCCATTTCTTGGTCAAGCGTTCTTGGAGACGATCTCGCGTTTGATTGGTTTGCTTGTATAATCATTCATGTTGGCTTCAAGGCATTTCTCTCGATTGCCTTTCATGGTCGAGCTGTCATTGGCGATTATTCGTGAAAGCTCGGTGACAAAGTATGGCAGTGCTTTTGCTTCCTTGATTTTTGACAAATGATTCGGCGTTCAGCATGTTGATCCTGTGAGTGAGATTGCCTGAATCCTTTAATTGAGGATGATTTCTCGTTTGGCAATAGCCTCTGCCTTGACCCGATCAAGAAGTTCCGCCAGAACGGGTTTGATATTCTCACGAATATCGCCGGCAACGATAATAAAAAGAAGGTCTTCGCCTGGCTGGAACTCCCCGCTTTTGGCCTCGATAACAATATCAAAAATACCATCCCGTTGGAGAAATTCCTGGCGAATGGTCTCTATCTTGGCAAGATCGGGGGTGACTTCCAGTGCCTTGACTTTGCTTTTGTCCTTTCTTGACCAGTTGCGTACTATGCCGTTGTGGATGAGGATCATTCCTACATTATCCTGGAAGCCAGGTTGTTTTTTCATTTCGGCAATTCGTTTTGAGATATCCATGGATGGCTCCTTGTGTTGAATTAAGCAGATGGTTCGATATGGTTCTGGTAGAGGTTTCTTATGAGCAAATACGGTTTTCCCAGATATCCTGGTCTGATTTTATCATAATCGTTCTTTTTTTATAACTCTGTGAGTGGCTGGAATGTCAGCTGATCCCTCCTTGGGGAGATGCTTTTTCCCCTGAAGGAGAGATGGTTTGTTGGTATCTGTTGATGTACGCTTTTCAATCTGGACGGTGGTTATGGGAGCAAGTTTGTGGCGATGTAGAGAGAGATTTTTTTCAAGTTCTTGCGCAGCCCGGATGGCGGCAAGAAATTCGGGATAAAAATTGCGTGAGGCAAATTTGAAGTACCCCTCCTCGTATTCGAGAAAGATCTTTTCATAGGAGCCTTTGTCTTTTTTTGCCCGTGCCATTCCTGATGTTCCATAATTGTATGCAGTAAGGGCCAAGGGCCAGCTACCAAGAATGGAGTGATTCCTTTTGAGAAATTTTGCAGCAGCGTGACTTGCCCTGAATGGATTTTGACGTTCATCAATGGTATGATCAATGCGCAGATATTGTTTTCCGGTTGTCCGGGTAAACTGCCAGAGACCACAGGCCCCAACCTTGCTGTAGGCATCGGGATTAAAGGAAGATTCAACATGGGGCAGGTAGGCGAGCTCTTCCGGGAGGTTGTATGAACGGAATATTCGTTTGATCTCAGGAAGATACGCGCCAGAACGCACAACTCCTTCCCTGAACCGTTCTTTCTGGCCAATCTGGACACGGACGGATTCGCTGGCCTTTTGAAGTTGTGATTTGCGGGCACCTTTATACATGGCGGCGATTCGGTGTTCCTCTTTGGTGATGGGCGCATTTCCCATGGCAAGGCGGGACAGGATTGCGATATATTTCTGTTTGGCTGTGTCGAGAAGGGGCTTGTTGATTTGTTCTGCTCCGGGGCGCAGATAGTCAATAATGGGAATCACCTCATAGATTTTTGTTACATTATGTTTGTCATGGATCACGGCCTCACTGGTGGAGTATTTTGTATAGATCTTTTCCCAGAAAGTAACATTGTTCTGGATAGCGGGATATGTCGGAAAATCTTTGTTGTTGACCGTTGCACCGAGACAAGAGGCGTTGCCTGCAAGGCCGAGGAGCGTAATGACGGCAACCAGGGAAGAAGCCAGTAACCTTGGGGTGCGGGATGGTCGGATGAGGATAAAAGCCTCTGGGTTTGTGGATTTCATGTTACAAACGTTGAAAGTTGAAAAAATGAAAGTTGAAAAGAACTATTTCCTTTATTTAATCATAAGGAAGGCCTGATGTACACTCCAATATTAGCAACACTTGGTTTTATTCTTTCTCCAGATGGCCAGCAAACCTTACTTGTTCATAGGAACAAACGAGCCATGGATCAGCATCTGGGGAAATATAATGGTCTTGGTGGCAAGATGAAACGGCAGGAGGATATTTTTTCGTGCCTCCGCCGAGAGATTTATGAAGAGTCCGGCCTATTGTGTGAGGAGGCCACGTTGCGAGGGACGGTGAATTGGGCTGGTTTTGGTCGCGGCGGTGAAGATTGGTTTGGTTTTATCTATCGGATAGATCGCTTCAGTGGGACAGCAAAGACATCCAATGAAGAAGGTGATCTGTGGTGGTGCCGATTGGATGAGTTGTATCGGTTGCCAATGTGGGAGGGGGATAAGTATTTTCTGGATATGGTATTTGATGATAATAGCTCTATATTCCATGGCTATATGCCTTATCGTGATGGTCGTCCGCTGAGTTGGAGCTATTCAAGGGGCTGAAGTGAAGAAGGTATTGAGTCGGAGTCCTTGCTTGCCTGCTCCAGTTTCGTTTGTTTTAAGGATTGATGAAGAGTGGCTGATTTTTTGCTGTTTAGCTGATGATATTATTTTGTTACAATGGCTTAATGCTTGCGGAGAATACAGGGCATGGGTATATTTAAATTGTTTTTTAATATGTAAAAGCGTTTTACATTTATTATAATAAATACAGGAGTAAAGGATATGATGCAGGATAGCGAATTAGGGCGTCTTGAGGATTTTGTGACCAAACTATTGGAAAGATTTAATGCCCTGCAGGCAGATAAAAAGAAAGTTGATGACCTTTTGTTGCAGCGCGAGGGGGCGATTGCCAACTTGCAGGAGGAGCTGGCCGCTCTCAAGGATGAACGAGGAGAGATCGGCAACAGGGTGTCTGGGCTTCTGGAACGTATTGAGGAATGGGAGGCAGATGCGAGCGAGAGCAGGGACGCTGGCGCAACCAACCGTAACTCGGATGGCGCTGTGCAGGGAAGTCTATTTTAACGTGGTTCGTGAGCAGATTTTTCTTGAGGCCTGTCTGTTAAGAAGGACATTATGCAAATCCTGAGAGTCGTGGAGGGTTGACTTGGAAAGACTTGTTCGGTTTGAACTTCTCGGCCAGGAATATACCTTTTATACCGGGGCTGCAGAGAATGAGGTGGCTGATATCCTCGATCTTGTGCAAGGATTGGTTCAGGAGAATATGTCTGGCCCCTCGGGATTGTTACCTGTGAGTAAAGTGGCTGTATTGGTGAGTCTGAATATCGCCTCTAGGTACTTTGAATTAAAATCTAACTTTGATCGCTATAAAGCAGACACTGAACAGAGGATTGCCGGTTTGACGAGGCAGATTGATTTAGGGCTTTCTCCGGGAAAAGGAGAGGACTGGAGATAATTCTCTTTTGTTTGCCTGAAATTTTGCTATAGTTGTATGAGATGTTTGTTTCTTCATATTGAGGTCTTTGTTCTGAGTGCGATATGAAATTGACGGATTTGCTTGAAATTTGTTTGGGATTTATTTTGAAATCTGTTTTCCCTGCTCTGTTGGTGATCTTCAGAATGTTGAGCCAACTCTCATAAAAAGGGTATCTCTACGGTTTTCCAAAAGAAGCTTGCTTCGCAAGTTTCTTGATGAGGCTATGAGTTATGCCCACCTATTTCATAGGTTTAAATATTCTGCTGACACGGCAGGGCGGGGATTTTTTATTATCAGAATAATAGCTTTTATTCTGTTTTTATATCCAGGGCGCTTTGGAAAGAGGTCTGTGAGTCACGCTAAAGGGTGACAAACGAGATTGAGGCGAGTTGACTGGAATTCATCAGCAAAATTATTGATTGCAGTTGGAATGATGCTGAACAAGATTACGAAATTCGGGAAGAAAAATTGTGTTTATATGCTAGTTGGTGAAGTACAGAAGAAATGTCGTTTGGAGATGTCTGTAGGTCATTGACTGGTTTTATATAAAAAAATTTAGTGTTCATTATCCCCTGATTTGGGGTGATATCGACAGGCGTTGTCTGATTCAGGTGCGGCTGTGATTGTCTGAATATTAAATTGTGTAATAACTTTACATGGCTGGCTGTTGTTGGCCACTGGGTTGTTGTTACTGTTTGTGTCTCTCCCCTCTCTCGTTTTTTTGTTTCTCTTTTGCGGTGCAGGTTTGCTGTTGCCCGCTGTCATGTTCCTTTCCTGTCCAATAAGATTTTGCCTACCAGGATTAGATCGTTATGGAGATATTGAACCAGCCAGTTTTGCTGTTGCCGTTTGGGTTGTTGCTTGGCGTTATCGGCGGTTTTCTTTTGCGAAAACGTTTTGTTGAGAATCATCGGGCCAACATAGAAAATCAGGGAAAACAGCTGATAGAAAATGCTATTTCTGAGGCAGAGCGGATTAAGAAAGACGCTGTGTTGCACAGTAAAGAAGTTGTTTATCAACTGAAACAGGCCGTTGAAGAGGAGATACGGGTTGATAAGGATGATTTAAAGGATGAACGGCGGCAGCTCAGTGAAAAAAAAGAGCAGTTGAAAAGAGAAACCGAGAACCTAGCTAAAAGGCAGGATGATATCCAGAAGGGAGAGGCCAGTCTGCGCCAGCAGGAAGAGGGATTGCAGAAAAAAAATAATGAGGTGGAACAACTTTTGCTCCGTCAGCGTAATGAGCTGGAAAAGATAGCTGGGATCGGTCGGGAAGAGGCAAAAAAATTGCTTATGGATTCAATGGAGAGTGAGGCTCGCATGCAAGCGGCTAAAAAACTTGCTCGCATTGAAAATGAGATGAAAATGGAGGCTGACAAAAAAGGAAAGAATATCCTGGCCCTTGCCATCTCTCGTTAT
Organism: Deltaproteobacteria bacterium; assembly: GCA_026388715.1. GTDB lineage: Bacteria > Desulfobacterota > Desulfobulbia > Desulfobulbales > Desulfocapsaceae > UBA2270. The sequence goes on along the minus strand of JAPLJF010000027.1, from coordinate 2,993 downwards.
GCTGGTGATTATGTCGCGGACAAAACGGTATCCATGGTTCCTCTGCCCAATGACGAGATGAAGGGCAGGATCATAGGTCGGGAGGGGAGAAATATCCGGGCCATTGAGGCGGCAACGGGTATTGATATCATTATCGACGATACGCCCGAGGCTGTGATTCTTTCCGGATTTAATCCGGTACGACGTGAAGTCGCCCGTCTTGCCCTGTTGCAGCTTATCAATGATGGCCGGATTCATCCAGCCCGGATTGAAGAGGTGGTTGCCAAGGTCACCAAGGAACTTGAGGTAACCATGCGGGAGGCCGGAGAGCAGGCTACTTTTGATGTGGGTGCCCACGGGGTTCATGTGGAGTTGATTAATCTCCTTGGCAGATTGAAATATCGAACCAGCTATGGTCAGAATGTCCTCCAGCATTCTCTGGAAGTGGCGTTTCTCTGTGGCATTATGGCCGCAGAACTGGGCATTGATGTGAAAATGGCCAAGAGGGCTGGTCTGCTCCATGATATCGGCAAAGCGGTTGATCATGAAGTGGAAGGGTCACATGCGATTATCGGTCGTGATCTGGCCAAGAAATATGGTGAGCCCGAGGAAGTGGTTTATGCGATTGGGGCACATCATGAAGACCTGCCGCCGCAAAGTGTCCTTGATATCCTGGTGCAGTCGGCGGACGCCTTGTCCGGCGCCAGGCCCGGAGCACGGAAAGAGATGCTTCAGACCTATGTGAAGCGCTTGGAAGATCTCGAAAATATAGCAAATTCATTTGAGGGTGTTGAAAAATCATACGCCATTCAGGCCGGAAGGGATCTGCGGATCATTGTGGATTCCAAAAAGATTCAGGATGCCGAGGCCATTCTGTTGAGTCAGGATATTGCCAAGAGCATCGAGGCGCAACTGACTTATCCTGGGCAGATACGGGTCACCGTTATTCGGGAGACCAGGGCCGTGGAATTTGCCAGATAGTCTGGCCTTGAGAGGAAAAATAACAGCTATGCCTTCTATTGATGAACAGATAAAACTCATTGAACGGGGAATCGTTGATTGTATCTCTCGCGAGGAACTTGTTAAAAAACTGGAAAAATCTGCAACAACCGGGATTCCGCTACGGGTGAAGGCCGGTTTTGATCCAACGGCCCCTGATCTGCATCTGGGACATACTGTTCTGCTACAGAAACTGAAACATTTTCAAGATCTTGGCCACGATGTTTATTTCTTGATTGGCGACTTTACCGGTATGATCGGTGATCCAACCGGCAAGTCTGAGACCAGAAAGGCCCTGACCCGTGAAGATGTGGCAAAAAACGCGGAAAGTTATAAGGAACAGGTGTTCAAGATTCTTGATCCTGAGAGAACCAAGGTTGTTTTTAACAGCCAGTGGCTGGCCGGACTTGACTCCTTTGCCATGATCAGGCTCGCCTCTGAACTTACCGTGGCCAGAATGCTGGAGCGTGAAGATTTCAAGGTTCGTTTCCGGGAAGGGACTCCCATTTCTATCCATGAGTTTCTCTATCCGCTGATTCAGGGTTATGATTCTGTGGCCATAGAGGCTGATGTTGAAATTGGTGGCACGGATCAGCTATTTAATCTGCTCATGGGGCGTGATCTCCAGCGTTCTCGTAAACAGGCCCCTCAGGTGGTACTCACCCTTCCTCTTCTTGAAGGACTTGACGGGGTGCAGAAGATGAGTAAATCTCTGGGTAATTATATCGGAATTACTGAATCGGCCAATGATATCTATGGCAAGATCCTTTCGGTCTCCGATCAGTTGATGTTTCGGTATTATGATTTGCTGAGCGATCTGGACGCGGAAGCGATTGCCGAACTGAAGAGGGAGATGGAGGCTGGTATCCGTCATCCTAAGGAGATCAAGAAACAATTGGCCCGGGAGTTGACGGCACGCTTTCATTCAGAAGAGGCGGCGCTGCAGGCGGAGCAGAATTTTGAAAAGGTGTTCCAGAAAGGCGGCCTGCCTGATGATATCCTTGAGAAGCAGATTACAGCCACTGAAGATCTATGGCTTCCGCAGTTGCTGGTTGATGCTGGGCTTGTTTCATCTACTTCTGATGGACGGCGGATGATCAAACAGAATGCGGTTTCGCTTGATGGCGAAAAGGTGACGGATGTTAATGCGGTGGTGAAGCCGCAAGGTGAAGTGTTGCTTAAGGTAGGAAAACTTCGTTATTGCAAGGTCTGTTTCCGGTAAGAGAAATTTAAGAGTCAAAATAAAAAAGGCTTGTAACCTGTTGAGGTTGCAAGCCTTTTTTATTTATTGGTCTTATACTGTAATCAGTTGATGCTTGTCTTCTGGTGTGATTTGGCGCAGTCTCTACAAAGGCCTGTGAATTCGATATGATGCCCAAGGATCTGATAATGGCAGGCCTGTGCCGCTACTTTATTGATGTCCTCTTGTACTGGAATCTTGATGTCATCCACCTTGCCGCATTCCATGCAGCGAACATGGTAATGTGGCGTTATGGTCGCATCAAAACGTTTCTGGGTCCCGCCGACCTCCAGCTTGAGGATCATGCCGGTCCCTGCCATCAGCTCAAGATTCCGATAGACGGTGCCAAGGCCTATGCGAGGAAGGCGTTTGCGGACCATATCATAGACTTCATTGGCCGTTGGGTGTGAGGTAACCTTTAAAAGTTCTTCAAGGATGACCTGGCGTTGAGTGGTGAGGCGCATGGAGATAAGTTCTTGCATGGTAGTTCCTGTTTCTGATGAAAGTACAGATGAGAAGACTTATTATCTGGATACATATCTTAAAACAGAGAGAAAGACAATGGGAAACGAGAATTTTTTTCCTGATTGTTCAGTATATATGTGCCTTTGAGATTTGTTGTCTGTCACGATACTTTTTTATGGCTCTGCCCTATTTTCAGTTGAGTGATTATCTTCTTAACAAGACCAAGAAACCAAGCAAATAAAGGAGGTTTCGTTATGAAGATGCCAGAACTCTCTCTTATAGAATGGCAACGTCGATTTGGTACCGAAGA
>JAPLJF010000024.1 GCA_026388715.1 Deltaproteobacteria bacterium | reverse complement strand
ACAAATATTTACATGAATATATTAGTGAATTTTGTTACCGGTTCAATCGTCGTCTTTGGGAACATGAGTTGCCGATGCGTTTACTGAACGCCTGCTTGGGTCATGTTCCGGTTTAACTGAAAATAGGACAGAGCCATATTATCTTTTTGATTATAAACAAATAGAGGAAAAAATATTGACATTTAATGGAAAAAAGTGTCTTTTGTATTGTTTCTCGTAGTCATGAATGATAAGCTGTCATTCAATAATAATCGTAAAACTGGAATGCCGTGACTGGCATAAGGATCCATAACAAAATAATCTGAGATATAATGGTTATTTTGTAACGGTTCCTAATATGTTCAGGTTTTTTTCGAAAGAGGAATTGATAATGTATGCAATAGTACGCACCGGTGGAAAGCAGTATCAGGTAGCTTGTGGAGACCAACTGCGAGTAGAAAAAATCAATGGAAATGTAGGTGACATCATTGAACTCAACGATGTCTTGATGGTGGTTGATGGAGATAATGCCCAGATTGGTCGTCCAGTTCTGGAAAATGCCAAGGTTGTAGCCAAAATCGCCGAGCAGGGGAAGGCCAAGAAGGTTCTCGTCTTCAAGAAAAAGAGACGTCAGGGCTACCAGGTCAGGAATGGCCACAGGCAGCTTTTTACCGCTCTGCAGATTCAGGAAATTAACGCATAAGAGTTGTGTTGTGCGGCATTTTATATAAAAAATAAAAAGAACACGACCAGATTGAGACATAATCTGGTGCAAAGGGAGTAGATCATGGCGCATAAAAAGGCGGGCGGCAGTTCCAGAAACGGTCGCGACAGTGCAGGACAGAGGCGGGGAGTAAAAAAATTCGGTGGGCAGAATGTCATAGCCGGAAATATTCTTGTTCGTCAGGTTGGTACCAAGATTCATCCCGGCACCAATGTTGGCTGCGGTAGAGATTACACCCTGTTTGCCAAGGTGGATGGCGTCGTTACCTTTGAAGAGTTTGGTCGAAACAAAAAACGGGTCAGCGTCTATCCAGCAGCCTGATTATTGCTTCAGTTACCTTCCTGGAGTCATTGTAAAAGATATGGCTTCAGAACAGGCTTAAGCTCGACTTCAATGATCCTTATTGATAGTCGAGCTTTTTTTTTAGGTGCCGTTAAAGATTTGAGCAATGCTTTTTTGCTCAAATCTTTAACGGCACCTTATGCCGCTTCCAAGAAACAGCCAATCCTTTTCGGCTATTTCTTGGAAGCGGCGTCTTGCAAATACCACACAAGGTGCCGTAATGAAATGAGCAAAAAAAACACTGCTCATTTCATTACGGCACCTTATGCCGTGATTGGAATATATCGATGTTTATGGTTATTCTTAACAGGCGGTTTCATGTTGTTTTTGATGGGGATTAGATAAAAAATGGCCTTTGTGGATGAAGCAAAATTTTTCGTAAAGGCTGGTGATGGCGGCAATGGATGTGTCAGTTTCCGTCGTGAAAAGTATGTCCCCAAGGGCGGCCCCAGTGGTGGTGACGGCGGCAAAGGGGGCAGTGTGTACATTCAGGCATCGAACAGACTGCAGTCCTTGATTGATTTCCGTTATCGCTCCCATTTCAAGGCGGAGAGGGGCACCAACGGCCAGAGCAAGGATATGCATGGCCGTAACGGCAATGACTGTTACATGCAGGTCCCTGTGGGCTCGGTGATCAAAGACAGTGAGACCCGAGAGGTGCTTGCCGAGTTGATGACCGATGGCGAGACCTTCCTGGCGGCCAAAGGTGGGAGCGGAGGTCTTGGCAATGCCCATTTTTCAAGCGGTTCCAACCGGACACCCCGTTTTGCCACCAAAGGGAGAGAGGGCGAAGAGCTCTGGCTACGGATTGAATTGAAGCTTATTGCCGATATTGGCCTGGTGGGCCTGCCCAATGCCGGCAAATCAACCCTTCTTTCCAGACTCTCTGCCGCCAATCCCAAGGTGGCCAGTTATCCCTTTACCACCCTGGAACCTCAGCTCGGAGTGCTCCAGTTCAGGTATGAAGAACCATGTATTATCGCCGACATTCCCGGACTCATTGAGGGTGCACATGAAGGATTGGGCCTGGGACATACGTTCCTGCGGCACATCGAACGAACCCGCATCCTGCTGCATGTAATCGATGTCTCTTCAGATGATGTGAAAACCGACTTTCAGGTTATTGAGAATGAACTGCGATCCTACCGGGAAGATCTCCTTGACAGAACCCAGATTCTTGTCTTGAATAAAACGGATATTGCTGATCCTGAAAAAGTTAAAGAGGCGGTAACCAGTTTTACCGCTATGGGTTTCGAGATAGCCCTTATTTCCGGCCTCACCGGGGAAGGAATTCAACATCTCAAAGATCTCATTGAAGATAAACTGGAGGAGTTACGGAAACTTGATCGTCAGGAACAAGAAAGAAAAGATCAAGAGGTTGCAACACCCGGAGTAGATAGTGAATAACTTCTACAACGAGTTTTTTTCATAACATAACGGGTTTATTTGGTTTTACAGGATCATGACCACTCAGATAAGCAGAGAGGATGGCCTTTACTATCGTCAGACTCTTTTTGACAAGGCCAAACGTATTGTTATCAAGGTTGGCAGCGCCGTCCTCACCACCGAGTCGGGCATCAATCAGCATGTTGTGGAAAATATTGCCCGGGAGTTGTCTTTTCTCAAGGACAGCGGACGTGAGGTTATCCTCGTTACCTCTGGGGCCGTGGCTGCGGGCAGAAAAAAAATTGTTCTCAGCGATACCCTGAAGGTCGGCCTCAAGGAAAAACAGGCCCTGGCCGCTATCGGTCAGTCCTGTCTGATGCAGACCTATGACGAGGCCTTTCAACGACACGGCAAGATCATCAGTCAGCTCCTTCTGACGCACGCCGATCTCGCCAGCCGTGACCGGTATCTCAATGTCCGCAATACCATCCTTACCCTTTTTCGTTTTGGGGCCATTCCCATTATCAACGAAAATGATCCTGTCTCCGGCGAAGAGCTCCGTTTTGGGGATAATGATACCCTGGGGGCCCTGATCACCAATCTCATTGAGGCCGATATGTTTATCTGTCTCACTGATGTCGACTGTCTCTATACCGGTAACCCCCTCTCTGATCCTGCTGCCCGCCCTGTATATACCGTGGCCCGGGTTACTCCGGAAATTGAGGCCATGGCCGGCAATATAAAGAGCACCCTTGGCACCGGCGGCATGCAATCGAAGATTCGGGCCGCCAAGATGGTGGCAGCGGGTGGAGGCAGCTCTTTTATCGGGCCTGGTCGCGATGGCGCCATCTTGCAGAAATTATTCAGCGGGGAAATGATTGGCACCTTCTTTCTCCCGGCCGAAGACAAAATCCAGCGCCGAAAACACTGGATCGCCTATGTGCTCCGCCCTAAAGGGTATTTAGTCCTTGATGCCGGGGCCTGTTCCGCCCTTTGTCAACATGGGAAAAGCCTTCTTTCTTCTGGTATCCTTGAGGTCAGGGGTGAGTTCGGGGTAGGGGATGCCGTCCATTGTCTTGACAGCAACAATCAACCAATAGCTGCGGGACTGGTGAATTACAGTTCGGTCAACCTCGATATCATCAAGGGCCATCATTCTGAGGCAATTGAGTCCTTGCTTGGCTTTAAGGATTGCGACGAGGTCATCCACCGGGATAATTTGGTTCTACTGTAGGAGCATAATAAAAAATGTCACAACAACAAGAAATAGACAACAGCATCCGCTTGATGGCCCAAAAGGCAAAAAAAGCGGCCCGCAGCCTGATCTCGTTATCCACTGAGACCAAAAACACCCTTCTCCGGCAGATGGCTGAGGCCTTGGAGGAAAAACGCCCATTTATCCAGCAGGAAAACCAGAAGGATCTGGCGGCAGGGACACAGAAAGGGCTGTCTGCTGCTATGCTGGACCGCCTGGAGCTCTCAGACAAGGTGATGGCCTCGATGATTGCCGGTCTGCGTGAAGTTGTAGCCCTGCCCGATCCCGTGGGCGAGGTCCTGAATCTCACCAAAAGACCCAATGGCTTGATGGTGGGGAGGATGCGGATACCCCTGGGGGTGATCGGGATGATCTATGAGTCCCGTCCCAATGTGACCGTGGATGCGGCGGCGCTTTGTCTGAAAGCCGGCAATGCCATTATTTTGAGAGGGGGATCAGAGGCCATTCATTCCAATCTGGCCTTGGCAGAGGTTTTACAGGGAGTCCTGGCCGCACATGGCATCGATCCCGCCGCCATTCAGGTGGTGCCGTTAACGGATCGCGCGGCCGTCACGGCACTTCTGGCCCAGGATGCCTTCATTGATCTGATCATTCCACGCGGTGGCGAAGGATTGATTCGCTTTGTCAGCGAGTCTTCACGGATTCCGGTGCTCAAACACTACAAAGGGGTCTGTCATATCTTTGTGGACAGTACTGCCGACCCGGTCAAGGCCACGCCGATTATCATGAATTCCAAGACCCAGCGCCCTGGCGTCTGTAACGCCCTCGAAGGATTGCTCATTCATCGTGATATCGCCGCCAGGTATCTGCCTGCCATTGCTGAAGAACTTCGCTCAGCCGGGGTGGAGCTTCGTGGTTGTCCTGAAAGCGTTGCCCTGGTCTCCACAATCAAGCCTGCCTTGCCAGGTGACTGGGGGACTGAATTCCTGGGGTTGATTCTCTGCGTGAAGGTCGTTGGCACGCTTGATGAGGCCATGACCTATATGGCTGAGTATGGTTCGCAACATACCGAGGTGATCATTACTGAGGATTACAGCAATGCCCAGCGTTTTCTGGCTGAGGTTGATGCCTCGGCAGTCATGGTCAACGCCTCCACTCGCTTCAACGATGGTGGACAGCTTGGCCTGGGGGCGGAGATCGGGATCAGCACCACGAAATTGCACGCCTATGGCCCAATGGGACTCGAAGAGCTGACGAGCAGGAAATTTATCGTCTATGGCGCCGGACAGGTACGGAGTTGAATCCACGCATAGGACTTCTGGGCGGCACCTTTGATCCTGTCCATAATGGCCATCTCCAGATTGCCGAGATTGCACAAAATTTTTGTGATCTGCAGGAGGTCTGGTTTATCCCCACGGCCGTGCCACCTCATAAAAATCTGCAAGCTATCGCCAGTTTCAGTCATCGCGCTCATATGATTCAGCTGGCCTTGGCCGGCAGACCTGATTTCAGGCTATCCACCATAGAGGCCAGTCTGCCTGAACCGTCTTATACGATTGACACCTTACGATATTTTCACACCCATGCAGAGAGCGCCACGGATTTTTTTTTCATCATTGGCGCGGATGCGTTTCTTGATATCACTACCTGGAAGTCATACCGGCAGGTTCTCCAGGCTGCTCATCTTGTGGTACTGGACCGGGCTGGATACGACTCCTGGAAAGTGCGGGAACTTATAACAAGGCTTGGCTATGCGCCGGACGATTCTTCTCAGATCTGGTACCATACGTCCTTCCAGAAAAAGATTTTTTTTCCTTCTTTTCCGGCAATGTCGATTGTTGATATTTCCTCTTCTGATATTCGTCAGGGCATCAAGGAGAATAGGTCGGCTACCTGGGCTGTACCGGTTGCTGTCCTTGAGTATATCCAAACGCACCGCCTTTATGTCTGACGGCAAGAACGGCATAAGGAGCCGGGCACTCTTCAACCCCATGGGCACTTCTCCTGCGGGGCGTCCACTTTGCGAGCGACACGAGGCCATTCATGGCAATTGTAACGAAATGGTCAGGAACGGAACAGTTATTTCGTAACGGCTCCTGATTTGTTAATATGCCTATACAGGAAACTCAGCCAAATGTTCCTGGTATCCCATGAACATTGGATTCCCGCCTGCGCGGAAATGACATTAATGAAATGCTGCGTCACTCCCACGTAACCGGGAGTCCTGAAAGGTGTGATAGCTGAGTTTCCTATAGAGGCACTTTTGTTAATGATGTGGCGTGATGTGTGTCCTTGACAGCCTCCCTTTTTATCATGTTATAATGAAATTGTTTTGACATTATTGTACTAGCTTGAATATCCATGGATTATTAACCAGAAAATTATTTTTATAAAGGGAGAAAGTCTTGACTCACCAACCTGCCAAAATAACTGCACCGCCTTCTCCAATCAAAGTCCTTATCGCTGATGATTCCTGGGTTTTTCGCCGGATATTGCGCGATATTTTTAAAAAGATGCCTCATATTCAGATAATGGATGATGCCGCCAATGGTATAGAGGCCCTTGAGGAGATTATCAAGGTCAGGCCTGATGTCCTCATTCTGGACATGGAAATGCCGCTCATGGATGGGATAACAACCTTGCAACATCTGATGATTCATACCCCGACTCCAACCATTATGTTTTCCAGTTTAAGCCAGTACGGAACAGCCAGGTCTTTTGATGCGCTCAAGTATGGCGCTGTTGATTTTGTGGCCAAATCCTCATTTTTCAAGGGAAGTGATATGGCGGGCGATAACGAGCTGATCATCAAGAAAGTAATCCAGGCAGCAAACATCTCCGTCAAATCCATTAATCCCATACAGTCTGCAGTCGGCAAATATGAAATTCATGATACCCAGCAGCTGGTTTTTTGTGAAGAGTGTGGAACCAGAAATGTTGTGGATATACAAACATATTTGACGCATGGAAGTATAACCTGCAGTCACTGTGATGATGACTTAAGATTAAGTACGCATGACAGATTTCGCCGTCTTTCTTATGTCGTGGTGTTGGGCGCGGGAGAGGGCGGGTATAGCAATCTTCTGCAGATCATTCCCTCTCTTTCTTCTGAAATGGGTGGAGCCGTGATTGTAGTTATCCATGATGAACCGGAGAATATCTCTTCTTTTGTGGACTACCTTGGTTCAATCAGTGCCATGACAGTGGTGCGAGGTCAGGACGGCCTGACCGTAGAAGGCGGTTCCTGTTATATCTTCTCTGGCGCCGAACGAGTAACGTTGTCGCCCTATAGCGGTCATTATACCATTCGGGTGACAAAGGACCCAACTGCCATGAAACAAGCGGCAGTCAATACGGCATTGACGTCAATAGCACCACTTTTAAAGGAACGGGTTGCGGGAATCCTGCTTTCCGGATCTGAAAATGACGGTGTAAAAGGTATGGAGGCAATTCGTAAGCATCATGGTACCGTCATTGCCTTGGAACTCAGCCGATGTCTTTGTAAGGATATGAGCGAGAAACTTATTCGCAAGTGCCCTGACACATTGATTGCCAATGAACAAGAGATTGTCGAATTGATAGAAACTATGGAACGTCAAAACAGAAAACAAGTCGTAACGGCATAGCAACCATGAGGGCTCGCATACCCGCGAGGCTATCAAAGAGCAACTGTCCACAGTAAGATCGCTGATAGAAAAAAACAATCTACTTTGGATAAAGAGGAAATCGAGAGTCTATGGGAAAAACAGACTTCTCTGAACGCAGACAACATCGCCGCACACCACTTGATCTGGATATAGAGGTGAGTCAAGTCTTATCTGACAATATACAATATATTGAGGACAGTGTTTGCTGCAAGTGCCGAGATATCAGTTGTGGTGGCATTTCATTTTATTCAATGAATTCATTTCCATTACATTCTATATTGAGATTGCATGTCCTCCTTGATGACATCGATATCAAGGTTATGGGTAAGGTGATGTGGGAAAAACAATTACCAGCCGCCTCTACTTTTGTGACGGGTGTTCAATTTCTCAATATCTATGAACATGATTTCAATATGCTTTGCTCCTATATCATGACCAAGTGCTTATAAAATTCATCTTTGTGAATTTACCGGCAGCAGGTCTTCTTTCCATCCAGGAGAGCCAAAGTCTGTTTCGATCATGCTGGCTGACTGGCTGAAATAACATGCGTTTTATTGCTGATCTTCATATCCATTCCCTGTATTCACGGGCCACCAGCCAGAGATCTCATATCCGTTCTCTGGCTGCCTGGTCCCAGATCAAAGGGGTGCATCTCCTGGGAACAGGAGATTTTACACATCCTTTATGGTTTCGTGAGCTCCAGGAAACACTAGAGCCCGCTGAGCCTGGTTTTTTCCGGTTAAAAGGATCGATCACACCCGATGCACTCTTGCCAAATCCTTGTGCTCCATCATCTGAGTGCTTTCCTACTCGCTTTCTTCTGAGTACGGAGATAAGTTCTATCTACAAACGTCATGGTAAGGTCAGAAAGGTTCATAGCCTGATCTTTGTCCCTGATTTTGCATCGGCGAAACGGGTCAGGAACTCCCTGGCCGCTATCGGTAATCTTGCGGCAGATGGCCGACCAATACTCGGGCTTGACGTCCATGATCTCTTGGAAATAGTTCTCGAAAACGCCCCCGAAGGGTTTCTCGTTCCCGCCCATATCTGGACTCCCTGGTTTTCCCTGTTTGGTTCACGATCGGGATTTGATTCCCTTGAGGAGTGCTTTGGCGATCTTTCGTCCCATATCTTTGCACTCGAGACAGGGCTGTCTTCTGATCCGGCAATGAATCGGCTGGTTTCAGCCCTTGACCGTTTTACCCTTATCTCGAACTCCGATTGTCACTCACCGGAGAAAATTGGCCGTGAGGCCACGGTCTTTGATACCACATTTGATTTTTTTGCCATGAAGGCCGCCCTGCAAACCCCATGCGATGCAACCGGACATCGCCATCTGGCCGCGACTATTGAATTTTATCCGGAAGAAGGAAAATATCATTATGATGGACATCGTCACTGTAATTTCTGTTGTGATCCTTATAGAAGTCAAGAACTGCATGGCCTGTGCCCGGTCTGTGGCAAACCTTTGACTATAGGTGTCCTCTCACGGGTTCTTGAGCTGGCTGACCGGTTGGCCCCGGTCTATCCCCCAGGATCGCCCGATGTTTACAGCCTGATTCCTCTCCAGGAGATCCTGGCTGAACTTCTTGGGATGGGGCCAGGGACAAAGACCGTTATGAGTAAGTATTGCCAGCTTATTCAACAATTTGGCCCCGAATTAACAATCCTGACCGAGACGCCGATTGCCGATCTCTCTTCAGGGGATTTTCCCTCTCTTGCAGAGGCCGTTCGTCACGTCAGACAGAATTTGGTTCACAAAAAAGCAGGTTTTGATGGTGTTTTCGGCGCCATCAAGGTTAGTTTATAAAAAAGATAACTGCTCAGGTAGATAGACTGAAGGCCGAAGGTTTTTAGGGACAAATAATGCGTGATCATACAAAATATCGGATTTTTGCTGCTGGCTTGATCCGAGCGTTGCGTGATAAATGATATATTTCAGTCTTCAGTCTAAACACCCGAGTAGTTACAAAAAAGAGAACGAGGTACAATGGTATGCATTTATTTGAGACGGAAGAAGGGGACAAATGGGTCTGTATCGCCTGCCGCCTGGAGCAGGCCAAAGAAATTGAAGAAAAAAAATGGGAGTATCTCTTTGATAAGGATAGTCCCATGTTGCGATGCAGCTTCTGTGGTCAGGGCGATTACGAGATAGAAGATTGATTTTTTTACATCAACAGTCCGTCTCTCTGTTGATTTTAATCAGAGAGACGGACTGTTTTTTTTTAGGAGCCATAGCGAAATAATCAGTGTATTTCTGATCATTTTGCTATGGCTTATCATGTCGTTCTGGTCATTCAGATGACCACGTTATTTATTTATAACAGGTTAGCGGGATTTAGAGCTTGCCAATGGTTCGGTAATGGTTACACCGATCCAGTGTGGATCCCACCATTCCAATGGATTGACAAATACGCCATTAATCAGCATGGAAAAGTGCAGGTGATCGCCTCCAGCCATGCCGGTTGTTCCGGTCAGACCAAGAACCGTATTCTGATCCACTGCGCTCTCTACGGTCACATTGATCTGGCTGAGATGGGAATAGAGACTGAAGACTCCCTGGCCGTGATCGAGGACAACCATCTCGCCATAAATCCCGTTGTATCCGGTAAAGATAACCTTGCCAGCCTCAGCGGCCTTGACTTCAGCCCGCTCCGTGGACGCGATATCGACCCCTAAATGAACCTGTTCGTCGATGGGCTTCCCTTTGTAATCATAGGTGCGATGATCGGCAAAACCGGCGCGCGGACTACCGGGCATACGCTGAAACAAACCTTTCCATAACCGTTCCGGCACAGGATTTTTACACAGGTCATGAATCTTCTGATTATTGATATCGCGAAGATTGCGATTCGTGTACAGATATTTTTCTATCATATCCCCCTTCATCTCCGGGTAATGTTCTTCAAATTCAGGGATCTTTACGGCAAGAAAACTATCGCTTAAGGAAATGGTGTCATGCTTCTGGTTTGCTTTTTTATAGGTGCTGGAAAAGCCGATAGCGGTTTTATTGCCGGCCAGATCTTCAGCCATAACCTTGGCATCGACAATGGCGGCAGCGTCATAGGGTAGGGCGATAAAGGCAATATAGGTATGCTCACGGCCACTTACCGGAAATCCCGGATGGAAGTTCCCGTTAATCTGGGCGCCATGATGCACAACGTCTTCCGTTGTCTGATAGATAACAATGCCGGCACCGCCTTGTTTCAGGTAGCGTGTGGCATGGAGGAGATTAATCTTTGGCGCCTTGGTGTCAATGGTAATATTCTTGACAATACGAGTCATATTGCCTTGAAAGAACCCCCAGAAAGAATAATCACGAACCTCAAGAGTGATTTCCGCCGGTCCGTCTTTCAACCCCAATTTTTTGAGATCAACCAGTTGTTTTTCTTTGACCTCAGTCGGGCCTGCCTTCCCCCAATATCCCTGCCTGGGATAGTCGGTACGAAGAACTTCTTTTTCCTGGCTTCCCTGTTTAATGGTGATACTGATACTGCGTAATCCACTTTTCGTATCCGATAAGGTCAAATCCAGGGTCGTATTCGTTCCAAGATATTCAGGAATTTCACCCATGGCAATGACAGGCTTCTCGCTTTCAAAAACGGTCAACGCCCCAAAAACTGCAGCCACCAGCAATACCACAAGAAACAGGAAGATGAATGGTTGTAACAACTTTCTGTTATTACTGTTTTGTTTAATTCGTTGTTTCGCCATAACAATATTTACTCCTTTTCTTTTTGATGGATCTTGATCAGGGCATTTTGCTGGAATAATGATTCCCGTTAGGAACCATTACGAAATAGCCATTACATTTTTATCCATTTCGTTACGGATCCTTATACCGTTCACGATATTCCAATGTTACAGTTATTTTTTGACAACGGCTTAATTTTGCCCAGCAAGTTCATATTTTTCAATATGCAAATTATTGGCCGGTATGATGGTCAAGCGTTTTTTAATGTTGCGCTCCAACTCCAGGGTAACATGTTCCTCTTCTTTCAACAGCATATCAGCAATTCGAGGATGAACGGTGAGGGTTATTGTATCCCCATTATATTTCTGGGCATCCCTTGATATCTTGCGAAAGATTTCATAACAGATCGTCCGGCGGGATTTCAGTCGGCCTTCGCCGGCGCAATAGTGACACGGTTCGCAAAGCAGTTGATTAAGATTTTCACAGCTTCGCTTCCGGGTCATCTGCACCAGACCAAATTCAGTAAGTTTCAAGATATTGATCCTGCTTTTATCTTTTTTAACAGCCTCCTTGAATGAAGAAAATAACTCTTCGCGGTGTAACTCATCCTCCATATCAATAAAATCAATAATGATGATCCCGCCAATATTGCGTAAACGGAGTTGATAGGAAATCTCTTTGACCGCTTCCATATTGGTTTTAAATATGGTCTCTTCCAAATCGTTTTTACCCACAAAACGTCCGGTATTGACATCAATGACGGTCAGGGCCTCTGTCGTTTCGATGATAATGTACCCTCCTGAGCGGAGCCAGACCTTCCTTTCGATGACCCTGCCGATCTCCATCTCTATGCCATGGGCCTCAAAAAGCGGTGCTGCTTCCTGATAATAGACGATACGATGCTGCAGGTCGGGGGCAAAAATTTTAATAAAATGCAGCAACTTTTCATACGTTTTCTTGTCGTCAACCACCAGGGTATTCACATCTGCTGTAAACAGATCGCGCACGGAACGAAAGGTGATGTCGAGGTCTTCATAGACAAGCGAGGGGGACGGTGAGCTGGAAGCGCTATCCTGAATTTCATCCCACAGATGCAACAGAAATTCCATATCTGCTTCCAGCTCTTCCATGTCGGCATATTCGGCAACAGTACGAACAATAAAGCCGGTTCCGGCAGGACGAAGTTCTTCGATACGGGCCCGCAGGGTCTGCCGCAGGGTCTCATCTTCGATCTTTCTGGAGATACCAATGTGGTCAGTGAGGGGCATAAAGACAAGATTCCGGCAAGGCAGGGTGATATGGCAGGTGAGACGGGCTCCTTTGGTGCCCATGGGCTCCTTGCCCACCTGGACCGTGATATCCTGGCCCTCGCGCAACAGATCTTCGATATTCATTCCCGAGACACGGCGGATCTCATTGTCAGGGGAAGAGGATGCAAAGTTGTATTTCCCGCAGGGTTGTTGATCATGGCCAAGCAGCCTCTGCTCAAGCTCAGTCATGGAGATATAGACATCATCCACATAGAGAAATCCTGTTCTTTCCAGACCGATATCAATAAATGCTGCCTGCATGCCTGGCAGGACACGTACCACCCGACCTTTGTAGATATTGCCGATCAGTCCTTTTTCCAATGGCCGCTGGATATGAAATTCAACGAGATGACCATTTTCGACAAGGGCGATTCTTGTTTCATAACTTGCTGAGTTGATTAGTATTTCAGTGCTCATTGTATGGATGTCGGGAAGATGTTAAAGGGGAACGCTACAGCCTTACGGGTATGCAAACAGGCATGGAGACTCTTGATAAAATTTTGATTATACAGTACTTCAGATAAAAAAAGCCACTTCCTTTTGTATTGTTTTCAAGGTTTCCCAATATTTATAAGAAGGTTAGGCCTGGTCTGGCCGTAATATCAATGTCGCAAAACCAATCATGGGCCGACCCCTCACTTTTTGTCAAACAGATCCATGTGGAAGAATCCTGCCTGGAGCTTCCTTACACCCAAGCCATTCTTGCCAGGGCCCGACTGCCCTATACGGTTATTCCTGATTATCAGGATCCGGAGGCGGTTCCCGGACACTATCCTGACAACCTCACTGCCGGCAAACAGCATCTGCTACTGTGCCGCAACAGGGGCCATTTTTTCAAACCCTGTCCAGCCACCCGCGAGTATCGCTGCTGTGAGTACCAGGTCTTGAATATCGGCATGAACTGCCCCATGGACTGTGTCTATTGTATCCTCCAGGCCTATCTGAACAAGCCTTGGCTCACTTTTTTTGTCAATGTTGACGACCTGCTCGCGGAGATGACCGCGGCCTTTACGGCTGAGCCTGACCGTTTTTTCCGGATCGGTACCGGCGAATTTACCGACTCCCTGGCCCTTGACCGACTTACCCAGCTCAGCCGCACCCTGGTGACCTTCATGGCCGGGCAGCAGCAGGCCATACTGGAATTGAAAACTAAAAGCGCAGTTATCGAGAATCTGGAGGGCCTTGAGCACAAGGGTCGCACCGTTGTTTCCTGGTCTCTGAACAGCACGCCCATTATGGCCAGGGAAGAGATCCGGACTGCCACCCTTGAACAGAGGCTTGAGGCCGCCAGGCAGTGCGCGTGCTGGGGCTATAAACTGGCCTTTCATTTTGATCCGATCATCGAACATCCCGGCTGGCAGCAAGGGTATGAGGAGACCATCACCCGTCTCTTTGCTGCGGTACCAGCTGAAAACATTGTCTGGATCTCCATGGGGGCGCTACGTTATCTGCCTGCGCTCAAGGACATTGGCATCAGACGTTTTCCCCAGTCCCGGATCTATTACCAGGAATTCATCGAAGGACTTGACGGCAAGAGCCGCTATTTTCGCCCCCATCGGGTGGAGTTGTATCGATATATCTATGATCTACTGAAAAGCAGGGTGCATACCAAGACCTGTATCTATTTCTGTATGGAAAGTGACGAGATCTGGCAGGAGGTCATGGGCTATACCCCCGGGGAAAGAGGGGGGATTCCCCAGATGCTGGACCAGACAGTTCGGGGATGAAACAGAGTCGTGAAGCAAGGGCTGTCAATTTTCTTCTGGAAGAAAACGCCTGCTCTGTGGTAAGAAGAGCAGTGACTGAAGTCAGACAGGGGCTGTTGTTTTTTGGAGCTTCCTGTCTGTTATTGATACATCAATACATTCCTCATAGGTGCAGGAGAAATTATGCTGAACAAAGTTATGCTGATTGGCAATCTTGGAAAAGATCCTGAAATTCGCTATACCCAAAGCGGCACTGCCGTTGCCACTTTCAATGTCGCCACCACTGAACGATACAAAGATAAAGATGGGCAACAGCAAGAGACAACCGAGTGGCATCGTGTTGTCGCTTGGGCGAAGTTGGCTGAAACCTGTGGCGAATATCTGCATAAGGGCTCAAAGGTCTATATTGAGGGCAAGCTCCAGACCAGAAAATGGCAGGACCAGAATGGCAATGATAAGTTTACCACGGAAATCGTCGCCAGGGAGATGAAGATGCTCAGCCCGCGTGGTGGAGCAGGTGACGACACATCATACGGCGGGGGCGGCGGTTCACAGGAGCAAGCCTATCCAGAGCCACCTCAAGGGATGATGGGTGGAGGGGGACGAGACGAGGTGCCATTTTAGCCGTTTTCAAAAATAATTGTAACGTTGGAATCTCGTGAACGGTAGAAGGAGCCGCAATAAAATCGTTAATAATATAATGGCTATCTCATAACGGCTCCTAAGATTTGGGCAGGACAGACCGGGTTATTGAAGCAACGAGGCGGAATCTTTCATGGTTCCGCCTCGTTGCTTTTGCCGGGCAACAATTGTTATTGCCGCCCGCAGACTTGACTGACAGGCAATGCATCCATATTATTGCTGATATTGAACATTCATGCACATTTTTTATTACATCCAATCTGTTTCATCATAAATCAACAATGGAATATTACGCAACCTTAGGCGTGTCCAAGACCGCTTCCGCTACCGAGATCAAAAAAGCATACCGTCAGTTGGCCTTGAAGTATCATCCAGATAAAAACCAGGGAAACAAGACCGCCGAGGACAAATTCAAAGAGATCAATGAGGCCTATGCGGTACTGTCGGATCCGGAAAAGAAAAAACAGTACGACACCTATGGCTCCACTGGTTTTCATCAGCGCTATTCGCAGGAAGACATCTTCCGTAACTTTGATTTGAATGACATCCTTCGGCAATTTGGCGGCGGGGGTTCTGCAAAATTTCGCAGCAATATGGGCGGTGACGGGGCCCAATTTCAGTCTTTTTTCGGGCAGGGCGGTGGTTGCGGGACCGGAGGTTGTCATCAACCAGCAAAAGGCCAGGACCTGACGTATCAGATTTCAGTGACCCTGGATGAGGTCATGCATGGCGCTGAAAAGAACATCACCCTGCGTACCAATGGCACGACCCAGAATGTTACGGTCAAGATTCCAAAGGGGATCGAGGCGGGGAAAAAACTACGGCTGAAAGGAAAGGGTGGCACCTCTTCACAAGGCGGCGCCCCTGGTGACATCTATCTGAAAGTAGAGGTAAGCAAACATGATCGTTTTGTAAGAGATGGAGACGATCTGATTTGCGACAAATGGATTTCCTTCAGTGATGCCTGTCTGGGAACAAAGGTGGCTGTTGAGACCCTGGAAGGAAAGAAGTTTATGGTTACCGTCCCCTCCGGTATCCAGCCCGATGCCAGGTTGCGCATCAAAGGACACGGCCTGCCCAGCGGTCCATTGGGAAATCGTGGTGATATCTATGTGAAGCTTGGTGTTCAGGTTCCTGAGCATCTTTCCGATGAACAGACCCAGTTGGTTCTCAGTTTGCAGGAAGCCGGACTGTAGGACCTCACGTTATCCTTCAGGCAGCAATATTCGGAGCGTCACCCCCCTCATCTTTTCCACTTTGCCCCAGAATCCATGATGCGAACGCATGATCCCTGCAGCCAATGCCGGTTCCAGTCCGCGACCATTAAAACTGGACTTTGCTTACAAGGCATGAACCAAGGGCCCGTTGGTGCCGCTTTTTACCAGTGAAATGGTGCTACTCTTGCTGATAATGCTGTCTATATAGGCAGCGGCAAGAAAAAAAGCCTTAGGATAATCGTTTTCCCGGCAATGAAAGGCGGCAAAGGCGGAGGCGTAAGTGCAGCCGGTTCCGTGCAGATTGGCGCTTCTGATGCGTATTCGCTTACTTATTCTGACCTCTTGATTTTTCATGACCAGATAATCGTAAATATCTGGTTTCTCCGGTTCCAGGTGTCCTCCCTTGACAATTACCGCCCGCAGATGCTCATGTCTGGCCAGGATGCCTCTGGCACAGGCCAGGGCCTCTTCCGGGGTCGCTATTTTCTGCCGGCACAGTTGTTCGAGCTCCGAGCAATTAGGGGTAAGGACCGTGACCTTGCTGATAAGCTGATCGCTCAGTTCCGCAAGGCTGCCACAACTGAGCAGGGACTGGCCGGTTGTTGATGCGAGCACCGGGTCGTAGATCACCTCACCTTGATAGCTGGCCAGGAGTTTCCCCAAGGCCCTCGCTATCTCAATCGCGCCAACCATGCCGATCTTGATATGGGTCACATCATGGTCAGTCAGCACCGCCTGGACTTGCCTGACCACCAGCCCGCCATCAAGGGGAACAGACTCGGTAACGCCTCTGGAATTCTGGACGGTAATACAGGTAATTGCCGCTGCGCCATAGACGCCGATGACGGTCATGGTCTTGAGATCCGCCTGGATACCGGCCCCACCCGTGGGGTCTGAGCCGGCAATGGTCAACACGGTTGGCGATAATTGCGGTGGAATGCGATTCATGAAACATACCAGAATAAAAAAGGGCTTTGTCGCGCGGAGACGCTAAGAAAACCGTTATGTCCGCAAGCCATGAATGGCCCAAGTATCGCGGGCGCCACGGACGACGCAGAAGCGACTTTCTCTTCGTCTCTGTACAAAATCAGTCTTTCTGCCATCAGTATTGCTTAATATAGTGAAATACAATAGTATTGCAAGGTTTGAATCCGGGAGCAAAAAAGTCCATCAGAAAAAATATCATTCATAACATTACATTATGATAGCATCTCAGCACGATTACGACGAAAGCAAGATCAAGACCCTCAGCTCCCTTGAGCATATCCGCAAACGGCCGGGGATGTATATCGGCCGACTTGGCAGCGGCACACACCCCGATGACGGCATCTACATCCTGCTCAAGGAGGTGGTGGACAATGCCGTGGATGAATATATCATGGGGGCGGGCAAGCGAGTCAATATCCATATCGGCGAGGACGGGATGGTTACGGTGCGCGATTTTGGCCGGGGCATTCCCTTAGGGAAAATCGTTGACTGCGTCTCCACCATCAATACCGGCGCCAAGTACAATACCGAGGTCTTTCAGTTCTCCGTCGGCCTCAACGGCGTGGGCACCAAGGCGGTAAACGCCATGTCATCACACTTTAAGGTCACGGCCTTTCGGGAGGGGAAATTCGCCAGCGCGGTTTTTGCCAAAGGTGAGCTGATCAGCCAGGAAGAGGGGATGAGCAGTGAGCCCAATGGCACCCTGGTGGAATTCATTCCAGACCGTGAGATGTTCCAGGACTACACCTTTGATCGTGGTTTTATTGAAGAACGGCTCTGGCGGTATGCCTATCTCAATGCCGGACTCAAGCTGTATATGGACAAAAGCTGCTACTATTCCGCCAACGGTCTTCTTGATCTGCTGGCCAAGGAGCTGGATGACCAGAACATCTATGACCCCATCTATTATCGTGACGCCACCCTGGAATTTGCCTTTTCCCATACCGATGGCTATGGCGACACCTATTATTCCTTTGTCAACGGCACCTATACCAGCGAAGGCGGCACCCATCTTTCCGCCTTCCGCGAGGGGATTCTCAAAGGGGTCAATGAATTTTCCAAAAAAAGCTTTATCGGCCAGGATGTGCGGGACGGCATTGTCGGAACCCTGGCAATCAAGATCAAGGACCCTCTGTTTGAGTCCCAGACCAAGAACAAACTGGGCAATGGCGATATCCGTTCCTGGATTGTCAACACGGTAAAGGATGCGGTCTCCAGCGCCCTCTATAAAAACACCGAGGCTGCGGAAAGGCTGCTGGAGAAGATCCAGCGCAACGAAAAGGTCCGGAAGGAGCTGCAGTCCGTGCGCCTGGAGGCCAGGGCCAAATCAAAGAAAGTCGCCCTCAAGATCCCGCAGCTGAAAGACTGCAAACATCATCCCTCACGGAAAAAACCTTCGCCTGACGGCCATGCCAATATGGTCTTTATCACCGAGGGGCAGTCGGCGGCAGGCTCTATTGTCTCCTCCCGGGACCCGCTGATCCAGGCGGTATTTTCCCTGAAGGGCAAGCCCATGAATGTCCTGGGGCAGAAGCTGGCGCTGCTGTACAAGAATGAAGAGATGTATTCCCTGATGCGGGCCCTCGACATTGAAGAATCCATTTCTGACCTGCGCTTTGACAAGGTGATTCTGGCCACCGATGCCGATGTGGATGGGCTGCATATCAGAAATCTGCTCCTGACCTTTTTTCTCCACTACTTTGAACCGCTGGTCAAACTGGGCTTTGTCTATATCCTCGAGACCCCACTGTTTCGAGTCCGCAACAAGAAAGAGACCTTTTACTGCTATTCGGAAAAGGAAAAGATTGCCGCCGTCAAGAAACTGCAGGGGACAGGCGCCAAGGCTGGCAATGTCGAAATGACCCGCTTCAAAGGGCTGGGCGAGATCTCCCCCAAGGAATTCAAGCAGTTCATCGGCCCTGATATCCGCCTGCAGCAGGTCAATATGGGGACGGTCAGCGAGGTGAGTAAAATCCTGTCCTTTTACATGGGTAAAAATACCCCGGAACGCAAGCAGTACATCATGGAGCATCTGGTAGAAATCATATAGCTTCAAATCAACTAACTGCCTCTAATTTCAAAAAGAACTTTTAACCTGCAATTTTTCTATGAACTCACAGTACGGAAGACTTCAGCACCTGTTTGACCAGAATTTCCTTGAGTACTCCTCGTATGTCATCAGGGAACGGGCAATCCCGGACATCCATGATGGCCTGAAGCCGGTACAGCGCCGCATCCTGCAGACCCTGTTCAACATGGATGACGGCCGTTTCCACAAGGTGGCCAATGTCGTGGGTGAGACCATGAAACTCCATCCCCATGGCGATGCCTCCATCTTTTCCGCCCTGGTGAATCTTGCCAACAAGGAATACCTGATTGAGCGGCAGGGGAATTTCGGCAATATCTATACCGGCGATCAGGCCTCAGCCGCCCGTTATATCGAGTGCCGGCTCACGCCGCTGGCCAAAGAGATCCTGTTCAACAAGGATCTGACCGAATATGTTGAGTCGTATGACAGCAGGATGCTGGAACCGGTAACACTGCCGGCCAAGATTCCCCTGCTGCTGCTGCTTGGGGCTGATGGGATTGCGGTGGGCATGGCCACCAAGATCATGCCCCATAATTTCTGCGAACTCCTTGAAGCCCAGATCAAAATTCTCGGCCACGAGGAAGTCGTTTTGTACCCGGATTTCCAGAAGAAGGGATTGGTGGATGTCTCCGACTATGATCATGGCAATGGCCGGATCCGCTGTCGGGCCCGGATCGAGGAGCTGAACGAAAAGACCATTATCATCAAGGATATACCTCACGGGACAACCACCCAATCGCTGATCGAGTCCGTTGAGAAGGCGGCCAAGTCCGGGAAAATCAAGATCCTGTCCATCAATGACTATACGGCGGAAGATGTTGAGGTTGAGATCAATCTCGCCCGCGGTGTCTATGCCAAGGAAACCATTGAGGCCCTCTACGCCTTTACCGATTGCGAGGTTGCCATAACCCCCAATCTCACCCTGATCAAGGACAATACCCCGCTGACCTGCACGGTCGAAGAGGTGCTGGAACACAATACCCAGAAGCTTGTCCGTGACCTGACCAAAGAGCTGGATATTGATCTCGCCAGACTCCAGGAAAGACTGCACGCCAGGCTTCTCGAACAGATCTTTATCGAGGAACGGCTCTATAAACAGATTGAGGAGGAGACAAGCTACAAGGCGGTGATCAAGAGCGTTGACCTCGCCCTGCAACCCTTTACCGGAGAGCTTCTGCGGTCAGTTACCAATGAAGACATAGAACGGCTGCTCGAGATCAGGATCAAGCGCATCTCCCGCTATGATATCAATAAGCAGCAGAAAGAAATCAAGGAGATCCGCAGCGAGATCAAGACGATCACCCATCACCTCAAGGATATGGTTGGCTACACCATCTCCTTTCTAGGCGATCTGCTGAAAAAATACGGCCACCTGTACCCGAGGCAGACCGAACTCTGCGAATTTGAGGAGGTCAACGCCCGGAGCGTGGCCCTGGCCAATCTGGTGGTCGGGTATCAGCGCTCCTCTGGATTCCTGGGCCACAACATCAAGGCCGAGGATGAAAAACAGGACTTTACCCTCAACTGCTCCGAGTATGACCGGCTATTACTGATCTTCAATGACGGCATGTACAAGGTGATCCCGGTGACCGACAAGCTCTTCGTCGGTCATGAACTGGCCTGGATCGGGGTGGTCGCAGAGGGCCTGATCTTCAATATCCTGTACCGGGACGGTCAGGAGAATCTCACCTATGCCAAGCGTTTTACCACCCCTAAATTTATCCTGGAAAAGGAGTACCGGCTCTTTCCCGAAGACAAGCGTTCAAGGATCCTGCTGCTGCTGATGGGGGAGGGCGCCAGCGCCCATGTCAGCCTTGCGCCTTCCGCCCGCGCCAAGAGCAATATCATGGAGGTCTATTTTGATGAATATCTGGTCAAGAACCCAAGCGCCAAAGGAAAACGGATTGCGGCGCGGGTGGTAAGGAAAGTGGCGGATTCTACCGGCAAGGCCGCGCCAAGACCCCAGAAACAGAATATGCCCTTGCTTGATCTGGTGGCTTCACCTCAAGAGGATGACAGCCAAAAAGGCAGGGGAGAAAATGAAGGAAATGAGAAGGGGTAAATTCCAGCTCGACAAAGGATGATTCATCTGGTTCCCATCTGGTGCATTTGAGCCAGATAAAAACTTATTTGTCTTTTTCTGTCTCTCCGTACAAAAAAAAATTTTCTCATCCCTTGAGTGGAATCCATTCATCTCTTGTCTTTGATGAACAACCAATCCGCCCGCAGGGGCGGGCTTCTGTGTGTAGAAACCCGTCCCTGCGGGCGATTATTGACCATGGAAGTGAAGCGTACGCTCGCCCGATACATTCTGATATAATATGGCAATAATGCATCTATATTTTTTTGCATTTGCTCTTTTCTTTTGATATGCTTTTCTTATTAAGGAGGTTTCTTTCGAAGATTCGGAAAATTACGAGTAAAACCATCAAAATTTATTGGGAGGTAGCTTCGATGAAAAAACATTTATCAAAAAAGGCAGCAATATTCGGCTTGGCTTTGCTTTCTGCTTTCAGTGCCAATAGTGTAATGGCCGCAGACAAGGTGGTGGTAATTCCCATGGGGTCAAGCCAAATCTACACTTTTGGTTCGTATAATTTATTTGCTGGCGAGGGTGCCGGAAATCATACCATGACCGGTATATCTAATACCGGTATTGGATATATGGCACTTCACGTCAACACCACCGGCAGCTACAATACAGCGAGCGGCGTTATTACGTTAGATGCTAATATCAATGGTCATGATAACACCGCCAGCGGTTGGGGTGCACTCACTTCTAATACCAGTGGCTACTACAACACCGCCAACGGCTCGGATGCACTCCGATACAACACCGGCGGCTGGCAAAACACAGCCATCGGCGGCTGGGCAGGCCGTTCAAACACCATTGGCAACTACAATACCTTTGTTGGTTATAATGCACATGCAGGGGCAGTTGATCTGAACAATGTCACCGCCATAGGGACCGATGCTACCCCGACTGTCTCAGACAGTGTGCGGATCGGCAATGGTTATGTTACGCTCATAGGCGGGGCCGTAGGGTGGACTAATCTCTCCGATATGCGCAATAAAAAGGATATCCAGGATATCACTCGGGGTCTTGATTTTATCAAAGCCCTCCGGCCTGTCGAATACCGGATGAAGCAGGGCAATGACCGTGTAGATTTTGGCTTCCTGGCCCAGGACATCGAGGCCTTGCTTGGCACAGACTACAATGTCCTCGGGATCGGCGGCGACGCGGCCCGGACCCTTTCTCTGCGTTATACCGATTTTATCGCCCCAATGGTCAAGGCCATGCAGGAGCAGCAGGAGATTATTGAACAGCAAAAGAAAGTTAATGAACAACAGGATGAATCCATTACTGAAATGCGGTCGGAGCTCAATGCCTTGAAGGCCGAGATCATAGCAATAAAGGCGGGCAAATAAGGAAAAGAAAGATACTGCGGAACGACTCAGTCAAAAAATGAAGCAAATATTCCCTTGCCTATTAAATTCCCAATAGTTCCCGTACGAGGTATGAGAACTATTGGGAAAACTCATGTATTCTTCTTTTCGTCTCTGCCCCCTCTGCCCTCTTTTTTGCCACTTCGTCCTTGATAGATGGTCATCAATTCATGTCTAATTTTTCATGAACGACCCGTTTATATACACCTGAGAATTATCCAATAAGCGGCAATCCATCAACAAAGGCGTTCATGTTTATCTGTATCTGCAGATATTCTTCACCGTTGAGTCCGGCACCGAAAGCCACCATCCGGGCCATATCAGCGGTGAGAAAATCGCCGGGGGCATGGGCGTCGGCATTGACCACGAGTCTGGCCCCAGCCCTTAACGCCATCTTTGCGACATGACCATTGGTCAGGGAATGTCCTTTTCGGCCGGAAAGTTCAAGAAAAACCCCTTTTTGCGCAGCCAGAAGCGCCTCCGCTTCACTCAAAAAACCAGGGTGCGACAGGATATCAGCCCCGGCCTCAATGGCCGCCATGTTGGTACCTGGAGCAACGGGTTCAACAATGGTCTCGCCATGCACCACCACCACCTGCGCTCCCAGCTCGCGTGCCTTGCGGACCAGCGGGGCGATGAGGCCAGGGGGAACATGGGTCAGTTCGATACCCGGAAGAAGCCTGGTTTTGAAGAAGGGGTTAAAATCCCTTGCCGCCTGAATCATGCGGGGAATAATGAAATCCATATTGGAACTGTCGGCATGATCGGTAATGGCGACCGCTTTATAGCCAAGGACTTCAACCCGTCGCAGATGTTCGGCAGGAACCAGGGCCCCGTCACTGAAAAAAGTATGGGTATGGAGATCAATCATGATGATAAACCTATTGTGTAAGTGAAATCAATCCTGCCGTTAAGTGAATGCTGGCCCGCATGGTGAATTGCAACATTGACAATATCACCAGGAGAGCACTCAATTTTTTCTTCAATATGAGCAATATGGTTGGTCTCAGTCCGACCCACCAGGCCATTCTCAGTGACTTTTTCAATCATGACCGGCAGGGTTTTACCCACATACAGACTATTCTGCTCCAGACAAATCTCGTCCTGCCGTTTCTGAAACCGGGCTAACCGTTCCGACTTCACCTGCTCATCCACCTTATCATCAAAATCAGCGGACCTGGTGCCGGGACGATCAGAATACTTGAAAGAAAAGGAACTATGGAAACGGACATTCTCCAGAAGCTCCATCGTCTCTGCAAAATCAGCATCCGTCTCCCCGGGAAATCCGACGATCACATCGGTGCTGATGGCAATATCAGGACGGAATGATCTCAGCTCCGCCACCCTTTGCAGGTACAATTCCCTGGTGTACTTCCGGTTCATTTTACTCAAAACGGTATTGGAGCCAGACTGCACCGGGAGATGAAACTGGGGACAAAGGATCTCGATCTCGTCAAAGCAGCGCATGAGCTCCGGGGAGAGGTCCTTGGGATTAGAGGTGGTGAAGCGCAGCCGCTTTAATCCTTGAATGGCTGCCACCTCACGCAGGAGCTGCGAGAAAGAGTATTCGCTCCCGTCCGTTGTGACCAAGTTCGTGCGTCCATAGGAATTAACATTCTGGCCAAGAAGAGTGATCTCCCGCACTCCGGCATCAACAAGGACATGAGCTTCCTCTATGATATCATTGACTTTTCGCGATATCTCCCGCCCCCTGGTGTAGGGGACAACGCAATAGGTGCAGTAATTATTGCACCCCTGCATAATGGTGAGAAATTTCCTGAAAGGACGGGCAGGGAAGGGGGCTTGCAACTCTCCATGCGATATCAACCTGGGCAGGGTCGGGATGAAGGCCGGAATCTCATATACATCCGACATACCGATTGCCACCTTGCTCGTCCCGCGGGTGGCCTCCAGTAGCTCAGCCAGCTCATATATATTCTGGGTGCCGATCACCAGATCCACATGGGGCATGCGTTCGCAAAGCTCTTCACCTTCCTGCTGGGCGACACACCCGGCAACGCAGATCTTCATACCCGGACGTCTTTTTTTGACCTTCCTCAAAACCCCGAGCAGACTCATCGCCTTTTGTTCAGCCTTGGCCCGGATAGAGCAGGTGTTGAGGATCACTACATCGGCATCTTCCATTTCCATGGATTCGACATAGCCTTTCTCGGCAAGCAGCTGGGCCATGATCTCAGAATCACGTTCGTTCATCTGACAACCAAAGGTTTTAATATTAAACGAAAGCTGTTTCATTGTATTTTAATACCATTCAATAATGAGATGACCACAATATCTATATTTAACATTAACGTCACGCGTATTTACTGAGCCCAGGGGCCAACGCCGACAAAAGCTCAAAGAGCAGGGGTTCTGATTCAGCCGGATAACGAAGACGCACCGTTCCTATTTTCCCATCAACACTGGAAAGGATTGCCAGGCCATCATAGCCCTCCAGAATAGACTTGAGAAAATGAAATCTTCCAGGGACGATAGCAAGATAGAGCTCTTTGAATGTAGGCGCATCCATGGCAATTATGGCATTTACACTGAAAGCGAGGAGTCAATTATTCTCATCTGATCCTTGCGGGCAGCAAGCAGGGGAGCTACAACTTCTTCTATATACTCACTGGTCTGGGCGGCGGCCCGGCCGGTAAACTGGGTATAATCGCCGACCAGGGCCTTCAGGTCCTCCATGGTAAAGGGGATCCGCGTGTCGCTGGCCAGACGTTGCAACAGGTCATTCTCTCCGCCATCCTCCTTGACAACCTTGCCCGCGGCCAGTGAATGCTCTTTGATTACTTCATGCATCTCCTGACGACTCTTGCCTTTTTCAACGGCCTCCATCAGGATCTTTTCAGTGGACATAAAGGGCAGCTCCATCCGCAGATGCCGCTCTATCTGTTTTGGAAAAACAACCATTTGCGACGTAATATTAACGTAAAGCTTGAGAATCGCATCGGTCAGCAGGAAGGCCTGTGGGATATCCATCCGCCGAATGGCAGAGTCGTCAAGGGTGCGTTCAAACCATTGATTGGCAAAGGTGGCGGCAAAATCGGCGGGCAGACCCATGAGCTTACGGGCAAGGCCCGTCATCCGCTCAGAGCGCATAGGATTGCGCTTATAGGCCATTGCCGAGGAGCCGGTTTGATTCTTGGCAAAAGGCTCCTCCTGGACTTTGAGATTGGAAAGCAACCTCAGGTCAACTGCGAACTTGTGAGCGGAACTTCCTATACCAGCGAGTGTTTCTGCAAGCTTCATATCAAGCTTTCGCGGATAGGTTTGTCCCGTCACCGCAAAAGCCTCATCAAATCCAAGCTTCTTGGAAACCAACAGATCCAGATCCCTGACCTTTTGATTATCCCCCTTAAACAGTTCAATAAAGGTTGCCTGGGTGCCGACAGTACCCTTTGCGCCTCGGGCCTTTACCTGGCCCAGAAATGAATCAATATATTCAAGATCCATTACAAGATCTTGAATATAGAGCGTATTTCTCTTGCCAACCGTTGTTGGCTGGGCAGGTTGATAGTGGGTAAATCCCAGGGTTGGCAGATCCTTGTACTTCAGGGCAAATTCCGTAAGGTTCTGGATCACCTGAAGCAAGGCCGCCCTGATCAAGGCAAAGGCCTTCTTCTGAAGGATCAGATCGGTATTGCAGACCACAAATTGCG
The DNA here is from genome assembly GCA_026388715.1 of Deltaproteobacteria bacterium. Lineage (GTDB taxonomy): Bacteria > Desulfobacterota > Desulfobulbia > Desulfobulbales > Desulfocapsaceae > UBA2270. The sequence goes on along the minus strand of JAPLJF010000024.1, from coordinate 15,085 downwards.
AAGTCGCCCCAAGATGAATAATCCCTTCAGCGAGTGGACATTTTGTTCCAAATTCAAAGACATGAGCCATGACATCATGGCGGATTTCTTTCTCTTTGGCCGCTGCCAGATCATAATCAATATTCTCGACATTGGCCCGCATCTGGGCAAGCATCTCCGGCTTAACGATATCAGTCAGCCCCAATTCATACTGGGCCTCAGCCAGGGCAACCCAGCATTTTCTCCAGGTCGTAAATTTTGTTTTTTCCGAAAAGAGCTCCTGCATATCCCGACTGGTGTAGCGGCTAACCAGAGGCTCCTGATAAATATCTCGATTCATGAAATACTCCTAAATAAACAGATACATATATTACGACTGCCAGGGAAAAGTTTCGATCCCGCAAACGATTGTCATAGTTGAACAAAATGATACAACAAAGACGACAACTAAAGTTTCTTCAGTAGCTATTGATACCACGGATTCAGCAAAAGAGAAAGAACAAGTACTTTCTACAGAGCACCGTTCATTTCCTGACCAGACATAAAGCCAAGGAAGATACCCTCAAAGCTCAAAGTCCGTTTCAATACAACTTACCATAAAAGGGACACCTTGAAACTGGGGTCAAAAAACAAGAATTAAACAATGTCGCATAATGTATATTATGTTTAATAATATATTAGTTCGCTAAATTAAGATTTAAATAAATATAGTTATTGTTAATTCGAGATTATTTCTTACTGCCCTTCTAGTTCTTGCTGGAATTGAATCCCTATCATTCTTACTTCCCAGCTCAGGGTGTCACGGTACCGATTCGCCATGGGGCTATAGGCAATTGCTGGTTTATTGTCTTGAGAGAGATCCGAGAGATACGAACCAAGCCCGAAACCGACTCCTTTTTGCACAGCGCCATTACATTGAAATGAAACCTTCAAATGCGTTTTATCCACACCAATAGGCTTGACTTCAACCAACCGAACTCTTTTCGCAGAGAACACCGGATTTCTATTTCCTGGCCCAAACGGTTCAAGCAGCTGTAATTGTTCCCCGAATTGCCTCCCGCCTCCGGGAGAAAAGATCTCATCCATCTCTGCCTCAAGATCTATCGTCAGCGTTGCCACCGGATTACCATCTTGCACCTGTTTGCCGATTTCTTCATTTATCCTCGTACAAAACAGATCGAAAAGTTCCCCGGACACAGACATGCCGGCGGCCATGGCATGTCCGCCGTAACGGATCATTGTCTCCGCGCAACTCTCCAGAGCGGCATGAATATTTACTCCCGGCACAGAGCGCCCTGATCCCTTGAACACCATCTTGCCCTGAAGATCCTTCTCTTGAGCAAAAAGAATGGTTGGAACATGAAATGCCTCTACCAGCCTTGAAGCAACAATCCCAATTACGCCATGATGAAAATCACCATTTAATATCAGACAGTTACTCATCTCACTCTTCTTATTGCGCAAGGTAACGGCCCGCAAATAGACGTCCTGGCCAATCTTTTTCCTGCTGTTGTTTAAGGCTAGAAGCTCCTGGGCAAGCGGCATGGCCTCAGCCAGATCTTGACTCAGCAATAATTGAACCGCAAGAGCAGCATCTGCCAGCCTGCCGGCGGCATTGATCATGGGCGCGAGAGTAAATCCGATATCCTCTGAGCTGACAGCGCTGATCAAGTTTTTTTTGCTGTTGAGCAATCCAGCTATTGCAAGCATCGCCTTGATTCCAGGTCTTTTTTGCTGTTCGATCATCCGCATTCCCTCTTTTACAAGGGTTCTGTTGACCTTTCCCAGTGGAACCATATCAGCGATCGTTCCCAGAGCCACTAGATCCAGCAAATTCCGGACATCCGGTTCACGCCTTTTTTCGTTGAAAAACCCTTCTACACGCAGGTATTGGCGGATTCCGCAGGCCAGATAAAAGGCCACGCCAACGCCGGCCAGCTCTTCTGTGGGAAAGGTGCAGGTAGATTGTTTTGGGTTCACTATGGCATCGGCAGATGAACCTCCTGCCGGAGGCTCATGATGATCAGTGACAATGACCTGAAAGCCCATCTTTTGGGCAGCAATGATTTCCTCGCTTGCTGATATGCCGCAATCAACAGTTATAAGTAGCGCTTTCTGCTCTGGTTTGCTGGGCGCCAAAGAGCGCAGGAGGTCAATATGCAAACCATATCCATGCGTTATCCGGTTGGGAATTATATATGTCGCGTGAATACCAAGTTCCTGAAAAAATGAGACAAGAAGTGCTGTGCCGGTGGTTCCGTCCACATCGTAATCACCCCATATCAGGATTGGTGCTCCAGCAAGTACCGCCTGACCAGCAAGGGCGGCAGCCTCTTTCATCCCACCCATTTCTAAAGGATGAGGTAGGTCGGCAAGTTTTGGTTCCAGAAACTCTTCTATCGCTTTTTGATCATGCAAGCCACGCTGGGCCAGAAGTTTTACAATAACGGGATGAAGGTTTTTCTTTTTTGCTGTTTGTTGCAGATCATAGCTGGGCTCTACCTGAGGTGTTATTCTCCATTCCGTGTGTAGATTTTTATCTATATTTAACATTAACTTTTTATTATATAATATTGAAGAAGTGTTTTTTTAATTTTAACACATCAGAGGGCTTTTTGAGTTATCAGTCCGATTGATAGCTCGACTGGTTCCAGCTATCAATCCTTTTGATGATCGCTTGATGGTCCTGTACGTCGAACCACTCCAGATCAGGACTGGCGGCAAACCAAGTGTATTGGCGTTTGGCGTATCGCCTGGTATCTCTGGCGAGTAATCGTTCTGTTTCAGGCATATCCCAGACATTGTTCAGGTAATTATTCATGTGACGGTAGCCGATTGCCTGCATGGATTTTAATTGAGGGCTGTACCCTCTGGCTATCAGCCCTTTTACCTCCTGCTCAAGACCGCTGCCCAGCATCAGACTGGTTCGCATGTCAATCCGTCGATACAAGAGATCCCGGTCACAGGTCAAGCCGATTTGCAGTATATTAGAAAATCGTGATGTTTTTTGTTGCTGGTGCAAGGCAATATGTTCAGACCAAGGCCTGCCGGTTGCCTGGTAGACCTCCAGTGCCCGCAACAAACGATGTGTGTCGTTTTTGTTAATTCTTTCTGCAGAAATACGGTCACATAGGAACAATTCTTCATGTAACTTATCTGATCCTACAGAGGTTAACCGTTGCTGAAGCTGATCTCGTATCGCGGGAAACTGCCCTATGTCTGCAGAAAGTCCGTCAATGAGCGCCCGCAGATACAATCCGGTTCCGCCGGTAAGCAGCGGCACCCTGCCCCGGCTATGGATATCTGCAATGGAGATCATGGCGTCACGGACAAAACAGGCCGCGTCATAGTCCGCGTCCGGATCGACCACATCGATGAGATGATGCGGAATCCGCGCCCGTTCCTCAACACTGACCTTGGCGGTGCCGATATCCATGAATCGATAGACCTGCATGGAATCAACGCTGACGATTTCACAATGAAATTGCTCGGCCAGCTGCAGCGACAACTCGGTCTTGCCGATCGCCGTTGGCCCGACCAGCACCAGCACCGGACTATCTATCGTTTGTGACTGGTTCACTGGCTCACCGCAAAGGAAAATTGGGGAGCAAACTGGTTCATCCGGGAACGGCCGATACCAGGAACGGCAAGCAGGTCTTCCGGCTTGGCAAATAAACCTTTACTGTCACGGGTCTTGACGATCTGCGCGGCCAGCTCGGGGCCGATTCCCGATATGGTTGACAGGAGTTCTTGATCTGCAAAATTAACGGGAATAGGTTGAAAGAAAAAAGGGGTCAAAGCAGCGGGTACTATCTGTAATTGTTCGCCTGATCTCAAAACAACAGGTTTGGTCACCATTTGCAGTGCCTTTCCGTTCCAGGATAACGTCAAGGGACTTTCAGGGCTAACCGCAAACCTTCCCTGAAAAAACAAAACCAGCATCCAGCACCAAAAGACGATGCCCAGGAAGAGAAGGATCTCCACCCGGGCATCGTTTTCAATATGTGGCATCTGCTGTGATCCGGGCCTGCTACTTTGCCTGCTTCTGCTCATCACGCATCAGTTTATAATTCATGGAATCAACAAGCGCCTGCCAGGATGCCTCGATAATATTCAAGGAAACCCCAACCGTCCCCCACTGCTCATATTGATCTCGTGACTCAATAAGGACGCGCACCTTGGCCCCGGTCCCATGCTCTCCCGAGAGGACCCGCACCTTGTAATCTACGAGATCAACCTCCTGCAGATTGGGATAAAAATGAATCAGTGCCTTGCGCAAGGCATTATCCAGGGCATTGACCGGGCCATTGCCCATGGCGGCGGTATGCACCTCTTCACCGCCGACCTCAAGGCGAATAGTGGCCTCAGTCTCGGGTGGCTGATCAATGGAACGCTTACTGTTAATGGCCCGGAATCCCCTGAGCTGGAAATAATTTCTCTGGGTGCCCAAGGCGCGGCGCATGAGCAGCTCGAAAGAGGCCTCGGCCCCTTCATATTGAAATCCCTCGTTCTCCAACTCCTTTAATTCCTTGACAATAGCGGCGACTATCGGGCTGTCATCCTCAAGATTGATCCCGAACTTTTTGGCCTTGTGCAGGACATTACTCTTGCCGGACTGATCAGAGATAAGGATGCGCCGGATATTACCAACCTTTTCCGGCTCAATATGTTCATAGGTCAGCGGGTTCCGCTTCACCGCCGAGACATGGATGCCGCCCTTGTGGGCAAAGGCGGAACGGCCCACGTAGGGTTGATATTTGTTCGATGGCAGATTGGCCAGTTCATCCACCAGCCTCGAAGTCTCGGTAAGTCTGTCGATCCTCCTGATGGCCTCGCTGTCGCAGTCCATTTTCAGGGCCAGGGCGGGAATAATGGAGGTCAGATTGGCATTGCCGCAGCGCTCGCCGTACCCGTTTATTGTCCCCTGTACCTGACGGACACCAAGGCTGAGTGCCAACAGCGAATTGGCAACCGCCGTTTCGGAATCATTATGGGCATGAATGCCAAGATCTACCTTGGCCCCCCGATCCTGAATAAAAAGCTGGACCCGCTCGATGATCGGCTGGACCTCCTGCGGTAGCATGCCGCCGTTGGTGTCACAGAGGATCAGACAATCCACGCCGCCGTCAATGGCCTTGCCCAGGGTGGTCAAGGCATATTCGGAGTTTTTCTTGAATCCATCAAAAAAGTGCTCGGCATCATAAAAAAGGCTCTGCACATAGGGCCGCAGATAACGCAATGACTCCTCGATAATCAGCAGGTTGTCTTCAAGTGTGATGCGCAGGGCGTCAAAGACATGGATGTCCCAGGATTTGCCGAAGATGGTAATGACGGGCGTCCTGGCTTCAATCAAGGCCTGGAGATTGGCGTCTTTTTCAACAGGATTGGCAAACATCCTGGTGGAACCAAATGCCGACAACCGGGCATGCTTCAGGGTCTGTCCCTGCATGGTTTTAAAAAACTCAACCGCCTGGGGATTGGAACCCGGCCAGCCGCCCTCGATGAAATCAATCCCAAACGCATCAAGCTGATGGCTGATTCGCACCTTATCGTGCACCGACAGGTTGAAATTCTCGGCCTGGGTGCCATCCCTTAACGTGGTATCATAGATCTGTACGAGTCTGGACATAACATAATCATGGGGTTAGAGGTTAATATTCAGGATCAATAACACATCTCAAGATATTGTTCAGGCAAACTATTACTTCTCTTCAACGGGCTCATTGCTCTTGTCCAGCTCAAAGGCGTCATGCAGGGCCCTGATCGCAAGCTCGGTGTACTTCTCTTCAATGACGCAGGAAACCTTGATTTCCGAGGTGGAGATCATGGAGATATTGATCCCTTCCTTGGCCAGGACGCTGAACATGGTGGAGGCAATGCCGGAATGATTCCGCATCCCGACGCCAACGACGGATATCTTGGCAATATTGGTATCCCCCTGTACGTTTTCGGCCCCGATCTTTTTGATAACTTCCTGCAGCAGCTTGAGGGTGCGCTCATAATCGGTACGCACAACCGTAAAGGTCATGTCGGCCTTACCCCGTCCTGCATCCTGATTCTGGATGATCATATCGACGATAATATTCGCGTCGGAAATCGGGGTGAAAATTTTGGCAGCAATACCCGGCTGATTAGGCACCCCTGAGACCGTGATCCTGGCCTCGTTTTTATTATAGGTAACACCAGAGACGATCAATCCTTCCATTTGTTTATCCTCCTCAATAACCCAGGTGCCTTCAGTTTCAGTGAACGTCGAGCGAACATGGATTGGAACTTTATAACGTTTTGCTAAAGTCACAGACCGGATATCAAGGACCTTGGCCCCCAGACTGGCAAGCTCCAGCATCTCATCGTAGGAGATCCGGTCAATCTTTCTGGCCTTGGCGCAGATATTCGGATCCGTAGTATAAACGCCCTCAACATCGGTAAAGATCTCACAGGAATCAGCCTTCAAGGCCGCGGCCAGGGCGACGGCGGTGGTATCAGAGCCGCCCCGTCCCAGCGTGGTGATATCGCCTTTTTCGTTGACACCCTGGAAGCCGGCAATGACAACCACCCTGCCCTGATTCAGCTCGGCCATGATCTTTTCCGAATCAATGGACTCGATCCGGGCCTTGGTGTGCACCGAATCGGTGTTGATCTTCACCTGATCACCGAGAAAGGAGACGGCATCACCCCCGGCCTGTTTCACGGCCATGGCAAACAAGGACACAGTCACCTGCTCGCCCGTGGACAGCAGCATGTCCATCTCCCGGGTATCAGGCAGTTCCTGCATCTGCGAGGCCAGATCAACCAGACGATTGGTCTCACCCGACATGGCCGACAGAACAACCACCATCTGATTGCCCTGGTTTTTATTTCTGAGCACCCGCTCGGCAACTGCTTTTATCTTCGCAGGACTCCCCACTGAGGTTCCGCCAAATTTTTGAACGATTAAGGCCATTATCTTTTTCGACTCCCACTTATAGATGGAACCAGCGCAACGAACGCAAGCAGCTCAATAAAAAAAACAAAACGGCAGACCACACCCTTGCCTGCCGTCGGAAAAAACCTTTACCTGGCAGATTAACCACCAGACTTGACCAGAAAAGTCAAAATGAAAGAAAGAAATATTTTATACGCAAAAAGGAAAAATGCAACATCTTTATAGGGAGCTTCAAGCAGCAAATCAGATAGGATGAAACTTCTTGACTGTGATGTAGCTTGAAGAAAATGGATATAATGTGTTCAGTCTTCGATACCCGGTATTTATTCGCAATCAAAATGGCCCAACGGACGTTTAAAGGTGTAATCCGCTGGCGAAGCAACCAAACTATCCCACGCCTCCTGGCTATTGCCGCCAAGCGCCGAGAAGGGAGCAGAAACTACAAAAATAGCCAATCCGGCAACAGTCGCCATCGCTCCTGCTGGTCTGGCGAGAGCAATATCCGCAGCCATTAAGCCCGGATCGTTTTGATCCCATGCCGCACAATCCTTGGCCAATCCAGGAGTTTTGAAGAAAACAACGGTTAAAACAGTAAGTAAAAGAGATGTCAAAACTCTTTTGCTGTAATTCTGCATGGGATCCCCCTAATTTGAAGAATTTATTTTTTGAGAAATAAGGGACTTATAGCTGAGTGGGTAAATTCCCATTTGCTTACTTTTGAGTCAAGTTAATACCGGGCATGGGAAAACGATAAAGTAGTTTTTTCCCATGCCCGGCTGTTTTACCGTTCATCGCTTCCTTCAAATTGTACAGGATTAATCACACCATGGTCAAGAACTGGCTTTTCACAAATCCGGCATCAAATTATCAGTATTGATCAAACATTACAATAAATACTGAATAACAATTTACCAAATTGACCAATAAACATGTGCCCCTCTGGCTGGGGTGATCTTTCCACGTTTATTGTTCCGTTCTTTGTCCGTTCTAGGGAGGAATAAGTAGGGTCAGATCTTGAAAAATAAGCAATGACCATGTCATTTCACGATTCAAGACTTGACCCCAATGTTATTCACCGAAGCAAGAAATCATATCAGGCAATGCTTCTCTGGATCAGCGGCCACGTCCCCCGCCAGGACCCATGCCACCACCGCCAGGGCCCATCATACCGCCGCCACCAGGTCCCATACCTTTACCACTAGCAGGTGGGGAATCGGGCAGTGTTACACCCCGCTCTTTGGCGCGCACCTGCATCTGTTCGTGATGTTCCTTGCGAATCTGCTCACGCTCCTCGGCGGTTTTTGCGGCGCTCATCTTGGCGCGAAATTCGATGCGTTCTTGTTGGGTCATGAGCTGGCTGCCATAGACTTGCTCTTGTTCCTGGGCCTGCCCTTGCACCTGGTCTTTGGCAACTTCCGTGATAGCCGCCCATGTAAACCCAGCAGACAAAGACAGACCAACAGTGAGAGTGGACACTATCAGTGTTCGTTTTACCATCATAGACTCCTTATGAATCTGGGTTGGATGAATGAACAAGCACGGCCGCTGCAACCCTTTCATTAGCCATACTGAAACATCGATATATTAACTATATCATATAATATACCAATATTGAAAATGAAGATCGCTCACCTGTTCATTCTCTATTATAAAACATCATCCCGAGTTAAAGCGGCAGTACCTGAAGGCCTTGCAACTACTGGAGGCCAACCCCATTCACCCTTCGCTCCGTCTGCGTCACACCCAGTTTATTTTTATGGCTTGGTCTGACTCTTTCCTCCTCCCATTGTTGACAACAGTACCGGGAACCCGTACTGTTAACGAATATAAAATATTCTAAAGGAGACAATCATGCTGGAAACTACTGCTAATGAATTCAGAAAAACACTCAAGGAGAAAGTGGATAACTGCATCAAAAACCACGAAGTATTAAAGGTTAAACGGAGAACAGGGGCTAATTTTGTCATTCTTGGCGAAGAAGATTGGCGCGCCATTGAGGATACCATTTATCTCAATCATGTTCCCGGCTTAGTGGAAAGCATTCACCTTTCCGCAGCAGAACCTCTTGCCGAGGGAACGCCCCTGCATGAAATCGAATGGTAAACTGGTCAGTTATCCTCTCAAAACAGGCGATCAAAGATATCGGAAAGCTGAAACAGGCAGGGCTGGCTCAATCAGCAAAAGAGTTGCTATTCCTCCTGGCAGCAGATCCTTTCACAACACAACCAAGGGATGAAAAGCTGGTTGGCAACCTTCAAGGCTTTTATTCTCGCAGAATAAATATCCAGCATAGGCTCGTCTATTCAATCGACAAAGAAAACCGTGTGATTCACGTGTTGCACATGTGGTCGCACTATGAATAGCAATCTTTTTGGGCTCTTCGATGTTTCATCCCGGCTTACGCTCTTTTTCATCTCCAATTGAGGCAAAAGAGGAGCCTCTTTACCTTATCAAACCTCTTCACAAGCACGACCGCATTCACAAGGAAACAAAATATTCATGGGCGGAACACGATTCATAGTGGCGGGAAGCTTTATCGACGGCAGCGGCGCCGATGTGCGCAGGAATGTCTTTCTGAAAGTAGAGGACACCATTATTACCGCCATTGGCTCGGCCGCAGACCTTCCCCGCCAGGAAGGGGCGGCAATCGATGATTTCTCGCACTGTGTCATTTTGCCGGCGCTGGTTGACTGCAGCGTTTCACTGACGCGATCGCCCTCCGTGGACCGGCAGGTCCGCTTGGCCGCCGACGAGGCCGGCCTTGCGGAAATGGCAGCCATGGTGGAGCGGCATATCAGCTACTGCCATGCATACGGGGTGCTGGGCGTGGCCGCCAGCGATGATCTAACCGGCCTGGTGGAACATTATCAAGAGGGGATGGCGCAGGGGAGCATCATTGACATTCGCACCTCCGGCGGTCTCTGCCGGAGCCTCCAAGATTGTGCGGCCGGCAACCCGGCAGGCGGTGATTTTCTCAAGATCGGTTATTCCGGCAATATCGAAGACGAGGAAGGCTCGTATCCTCGGCTGAGCCAGGAAGAGCTGTGCCGCATCCTGGAGCACAAAGGCGGAAAAAAGGCGGTGGTGGCCAATGGCCGACAACAGGTAGCGGAGGCACTTGCGGCGGGGTGCGATGCCATCGAACAGGGATACGGTATGGGTGAGGACAATCTCAGGAAAATGGCGGAGCAGGATGTGCTGTGGATTCCCAGCGTCCTTCGGGCCAAGAATGGTCTGGACGGTGCGGGCTCCAGCGGGGATGTGTGTTGCCGTTTCTCCCAGCGCTATGTGGCACCGGGAAAGCCGGTCCCCGGCGCGGAGGCCTTTTGGAAAAAGATGCTCGCCGAACAACTGACGCAACTGCGTCTGGCCAGAGAATTGGGCGTGAGAACGGCGGTGGGAACCGGCGCCGGCAGTGTCGGCATCCTCCATGGCGAGTCGATGGCCGAGGAGATGAAATTGTTCATCAAGGCCGGCTATTCACTGGAGGAGACCATCCGCTGTGCATCGGAAAATGGAGCCGGATTCTTCGGCATGGAAAAGCTGGGGACACTAACGGTCGGACGGAAGGCAACATTCTTGATTGCCAGGGGCACGGTGCAACAGCTGCCAAGAAAACTCTCCTACCTGGAAGGCATCTTTGTCGACGGCGCACCCAGCGTCACCTATCATAAAAATCCTGTCAAGGTGGCGTGAGAGGAGCGCTTTGCACCACCTGCAAAAAACTGTTTTTCAATAATTGTTTTTTATGTTTTCAAACAGTTAGCGTGGCCCGACCCCATTTCTACTCTGCCCCAATAAAATTGCCGCGTCAAGTGAAACGCCGGTAGTTTTTTTTACTCTAGACGGGTTTTCGATAATTTTAAAGATGGGCTTATTTTGGGGCTACAATCAATAATGAGCGATTTGATCCTGTATTTTTTGGGTGATTTTTTCAATAAAAAATCCTCAAGTTCTTTAATATCATCAAATACTGATGGTTTAGTGAATTTTTCTGACTTGTACCACAGGACCAGAAAAATACCTTCTCGTGATCCGATGTCTTTTATATAAAGAGGAAGCTGCGTTGTTAGCCCATGCTCAAGATTTTCATGATGCGCATTCTTCAATTCAACACAAACATTCATAAGAATGTCATTCTTTGTATAAGAAAAATGGAAGTCTAGGCTACCATTCGAAGCAAAAACTTCCCTAGAGATTCTAATGCCTTTAATTTCAGCTAAAAATCTAATCTGATTATAGATTATTGATTGAGCCTTTGGCTCTAATATTGGGGCTTTCTTTTTATCACGATCTTCCCAAAAGGCACTATTTAACCCACCAAATTCAATAGATTTTTTTAGTGTGATTTCAAGCAGTCGATAGCAAAAGTCTGCAAATGATTTTTTACTATTTATTTTTGTATCTAATATATATGACCTTATTTCAGGAATATCCTCGGACATATAATGTGCATTTAAATTATTAATAAATTTGTTTTTAGCCTCAAAATAACTATTGAAATTTGTAATGGTAAATAGCTTATGGTGAAGTAGTTTGCCACCATTGCCGAGATAGGAGACTAAATAATTTGAAATAAATTCTGAATTGAGGTTTTTGATTTGGAAAGGGAATTTTTCATTTTGTTGAAGTTCCCAAAGAAACTCTAAAATTTGATCTTTATGTGGGCTGTAGCGACCACCCCTTTTAGCTTCTTCTCTACCTAGATCTATTGGTACTATGTTGTTCTCAATTAGTTCAAAGTCCGGGTGATAAAAATGATTAATGACAATGTCTATTCTTGTAGATTCGCTTACATTACCAATTGAATCAGCAAAAAATGTTAAAGGCATTCCGCTGATTAACATCTCTGCTGAATCCAAGAACGAATAAATTGGATCCTCAAAAACATTGGTAATTTTTGAAAATATTATTTCTGCTCTGTCATTAAGCTTACAAATTATGGGATCATTTTCAGCAATAAAAGGCACTACAAACGAGATAACTGTCTTAATATCATCTTGATTTTCTCCGGAGAAGTCTGGTTCCAAAAGGTCTACACAAAGCTTACCAATTTCAAAATTTTCCGGATCGAAATCTAGCTCTTCGTAAATACGACTTAAAATGTCTGGGTCAATATATTCACTGTGTTCTTCTATCACTTCCCTGAGGTTGTCCTTTCTTTCTATCTGGAAGAGATTGTTGTTTAAGACTAATTGAGTGAGCAAAAAGCCTACTAGTCGTTTTTTGTCCAGATATTTACTATCAGTCCTCTCTATCAGTTCTTCTAGGTTATTGATTATGGCTAAATTGGTTTCGTCATAATGATTATTACAAATATGGATTCGTAATAATGTTTTTAGGTATAATTCGAAGGCACTATGAAGAGATGAAAGATTTTCATTTCTGTTTAGATTATCAGGGAAGTGCTTTTCAGGTGATTCTATAATCTGAAATATAAAGGCTTTTCTAATAGCTATAGTTTCTACAGCTAACTTTTCTGGCAATTGCCTTAACAAGGTGTACCAACTTCCTTGTGGCAACTTATTTTCACCGTTTAGTATTGAAATTATGTGTTTTGACGAAATTGTAGGGGTTAGGATTATGGTATTTAACAATTGAGCAACTTCGGCAAATATTACAGGGTTAATTGTTTTTGCTAAATCATAAATGACGTTTTCAATTAACTGACCTGATATATCCTCCAAATCAAGCGAAATTTGTTGTCCAGTTTCTGTGTGTCCATTTATTTTAGCTTCGTACAGTTTTTGTTTTATGTTTACATGAAATTTTTCTGGGGAGTTTTCTAAATAATAAATCAATGTTTCAAAATAGACTTTGATAATATTGATTAAACGATTGGTATTTGTGATTACAGGTATCATTTTTCTAGCTGCAAAATAGTCGGAAATTTCTTGCAAGTTCGAAATGAAATCTGAACCACAGCATGGTTTTATTTTAGTATATTTCATTAGTTATTTCGTGTTTCTAACTCTATGATAAGCAGTGGACCACAAGGTAAACTTATCAAATATCAGGAAAGCCCCTGTAAATAGTTAAAGGTTAAAGTCTCCGGCAGAGGCTGATCTGAGGCCAGGGCCGCAAGAACCTGTCGCCCTTTTGATGAAGCCGCGCCGCAATGGCTTAGATCGACAATGATCCGGGCGACCCCATCTCCCGCAACTACCGCAGATGGCCCACCAGCGAAAATCCTTCCCACTCATGACCTCGGCAAGCCCGCTCTCGGTGACGACTTTGAGCCTGGAAAATTTTCGCCAACAACAATTTGTAATCACCAACCTTGAACTGGTATAATAAATTGAAGACTATACCTACCGTCATACCCTGCGGCTGATTTTAAGTCATCAATCAATCTGGTTCCGCTTGTATCTCCGTGCCTGGGCAGGAAGGTGGCGAAAGGGAAAGGGTTTCTGTCTCCAGCGTGGATCTCACCGATTTTCATGGTAAGACTGGTGGTTGCTGGTTATTCAATCGTTGGAATTATTACAATGAAAAAAAAGATACTCGATCGTTATTCCCGCACCACGGACAATAAAGTCATAATAGACATTACTGCTGGGAAGGTAGAGGATCTGTATAATGATTTAGACAAGCATGCACCGTTTAGAAAAAAAGAACTGGATCAGGATCTCGTAGAATATCTTATTGATTCTGTAAGTGAAATCGGGAAAGAGGAGTTTGTTATCCAATTTCGCTTCGCGGTATTAACTGACACTCGCCTGATTTCTCGTATAAAAACGAGTATCCATAATTATTTTCAATATCTAAAAGTGCTTGAACTTCGTGATTTAGCGAGAATGGCACGGTCTTCTTTCATACTCTTTTCTCTCGGGATTCTATTTCTTTTCATGTCGGTGTGGACCAACCAAAAAATTGCAGGCCATGACGGTGTTATAACCCATGTTTTTGCGGAAGGAATCACTGTCGCTGCCTGGGTGTCCTTATGGAGTGCTCTTACAAATTTTCTTATAAATTGGGTTCCGCATCACCAGCAATTTAAAATGTATGAACGAATTTCCAGGGCAGAAATTTCTTTTCATGAGACAACCAAGAGTAATCTCTGAAATAATCGGCGTCCATGCTCTATCGGGTCGGCGGCCTCAGGTTTTAAGATTACTTCCGCAGATCCTTTTCATCAAGATGAAATTTATGCAGCATCCTATGAGTTACAGGAGCAAGAATGATCCCCATTAGTGCTATAAATATCAGCCCGCTAAAAAGCGAATATCCGGAAGCAAACACTTTTGCGCCAGTCGTAGCAAGCGGATTGATAGGCCCCATTCCCCCGAGAATCATAGAGGCTTCCAACAGAGAATCGACCCAAGCAAAACCCGCGATCCAATGATACCCAGCGATACCAATGAATAAAGCAAATGCAATCAAGATGCCTGCCATCGCAACAGACGCGGCCATCCTTCTGACAAAAACTGATAACGGGGCAAGTTTTTCCTGTTTTCGTTCAAACATCTTAGCCTCCAATCGCAGTGCCTAACGTTTGAAATCAGCGGTGGCACCAACAAACATGCCGCGTCAGCCCCGCAGACGATCTCGCCATCCGCTGTATTTTAATCTTATGTGACACTTACTATGCTTCTACATTTTGGAAAGTTAGAACACCCCCAAAATTTCTTACCGATATTTTGACCTGTTTTAGTTTCTCTAATTACCATCGGACTGCCACATTTCGGACATGCCTTGCCATTATGATTCTCTTTTTCCGCTACAATAGTTCTAACATGCTTCACATGTTCACGATTCGTTTTAAACGAAGGGACTAGCCTGCCGTTTTCAATCATATTTGTGATATCATTGACTTCAGTGTCAGTCAAAACAGGTTGGTTTTTTGATTTTATAAAACGGATATAACCGAAATCAGACGTTACATTTTCAGGCATGTCAGTTTTGAACGTACTGTCACCAATAAAAACAATAACAGAATATATTTGTTGGTCATTTAGGCCCAGCAAAGATTCCAGTGTTTTTACATGTTTATAGTTTTGATGTAATGGATTCTGAAATTTACTTGAATGCTTATAGATTTTTATGGCTCTGTCCTATTTTCAGTTAAACCGGAACATGACCCAAGCAGGCGTTCAGTAAACGCATCGGCAACTCATGTTCCCAAAGACGACGATTGAACCGGTAACAAAATTCACTAATATATTCATGTAAATATTTGTG
>JAPLJF010000014.1 GCA_026388715.1 Deltaproteobacteria bacterium | reverse complement strand
TAGATTTACTGTTTGCCTCAATTTGGCTGAGAAAACGGCACAATTTCTTGCCGCTATGTCAATAGCTTTTTGTGATTTTTTTACAAATTTTTAACATATAGTTTCAGTCATGCTGTTGGCTGAAACTCCAAACTCCAGACCATATAAGACAAAGGTAAGAAATGGCAACCCCAAGAGTATTCGTCAGCTCAACGTGCTACGACTTGAAATATATCCGAGAGAATCTTAAATACTTCATCCGAACAATAGGATATGAGCCTATTTTATCTGATGATGGCGATGTTTACTACAATCCCTCAATACACACCCATGATTCATGCCTCAGAGAGGTCTCAACCTGCCAATTATTTGTTCTAATAATCGGCGGCAGATACGGAGGGATGTACAAGGAAACGGACACATCGATAACAAATTATGAATATCGAGAAGCCGTAAAAAGCAACATTCCTGTATTTGCGCTCGTAGAGAATGCAGTTCATACAGATCATCATATCTTTTTAACCAACAAAAAGGAGAAGCCAGATATTTTTGAAAAAATATCCTACCCAAGCTCGGATAGCATAAAAATATTTAACTTTCTAGATGAGGTTAGAAAGTCCACAGTCAACAATGCCCTGTACCCATTTCGGGACTTCTCTGACATGGAAGCTTATCTAAAAAAACAATGGGCGGGGATGATGTTTGATTTTCTGGACAACAGACTGAGAGAGGCGCACTCCAA
This sequence comes from Deltaproteobacteria bacterium, assembly GCA_026388715.1. Classification (GTDB taxonomy): domain Bacteria; phylum Desulfobacterota; class Desulfobulbia; order Desulfobulbales; family Desulfocapsaceae; genus UBA2270. Next base: position 29,886 of record JAPLJF010000014.1, on the reverse strand, counting down.
AATCACCAACCGACTGCTGGACGATCTCTCCTTAGCAACCAGAAAATCAGAAGAGTTGATGAAGATTCTTCTCAAAGAAACGCAAAACGATAAGGCAGCTATCACCATACAAGAAGTGGATAATAAGGTGGTAGCCGAAAACTTTGTGCGATTGGTATTTTCAAAATTTAACATTGAAACTTTAAAAGGGGTCACAGTACAGAAGCTCGAAAATTCCATTAATGCGGAATCATGGCATGAATTCCTTATCAAAGCGAGCAATTTCCACATAGAGCATATACCTACAGAAGATGGTTCGGATGTTGTCTTGTGGGGGACTGGGTGGGGGACTGGCAATAAGGGACTAAGAATCGCCGTAATTGATGGTGATGAATATATCCCCGAAAAATACCATGACATGGAGAAATCATTTGCTGCATTACAGGCACTGGATAAGTCAACGAGAAAATCGATACTTTACCTATTTGTCAACGGCATCAAATAAGATAGTTGTCGCGCTGACACTTGACATCACAATGGGCAACAATGGGCATAGCTATTGCTCACTTTAACCTTTCGTTCCTTTCTAAAACCTAACTGGCGGTTCAAGGGACCGCCGTGTCCCACAACCGAGACCATCAACCTTATTTCGAGAAACTGCCCTATGTCATTTGCCTCCCTCGGGCTTTCCGAAGCCCTTCTTCGTGCCATTGATGAGGCCGGCTATGCCACTCCCACGCCGATTCAGCTCAAGGCGATCCCTGCTGTTCTTTCCGGCAGGGATGTCATGGCCGCGGCCCAGACCGGCACCGGCAAGACCGCCGGTTTTGTGCTGCCGCTACTGCAGCGTCTGGCCGGTGGCCCCAAGGTGAAGGCGAACCACATCCGCGCCCTGGTGCTGACCCCGACCCGGGAGCTGGCGGTGCAGGTTGAGCAGAGCGTTGCCACCTATGGCAAATACCTTGCGTTGAAGACGGGCGTTGTTTATGGGGGGGTGAAGATCAATCCGCAGATGATGAAGCTGCGCGGCGGGGTCGATGTGCTGGTGGCGACCCCGGGACGGTTGCTGGACCTTTTCAACCAGAACGCCGTGCAGTTTGCGCAGGTGGAGACCCTGGTGCTCGATGAGGCCGACCGGATGCTCGACATGGGGTTCATTGGCGATATCCGCAAGATCCTGGCCCTGCTGCCTCCGCGTCGCCAGAACCTCCTCTTCTCTGCCACCTTTTCCAGCGATATCCGCAAGCTCACCGAGGGGCTCCTCAGAAATCCGGTCCTGATAGAGGTCAGCCCGCGCAACACCGCGGCCAAGAGTGTGAAGCAGTGGGTCTATGAGGTCGACAAAGGCAAGAAGCCGGCCCTGCTCAGTTACCTGGTGCGCAACAAAGGCTGGGAGCAGGTGCTGGTCTTCGTCCGTACCCGCAACGGGGCCGACAGTCTGGCCGGGAGACTGGGGAACGACGGCATCACCACGGCGGTGATCCATGGTGATAAGAGTCAGGGCGAGCGTGCCCGCGCCCTGGCCGATTTCAAGGCCGGCAAGATCCGGGTCCTGGTTGCCACCGATATCGCCGCGCGCGGTCTTGATATCAGCGAACTGCCGCACGTGATCAACTTCGATCTGCCCAAGGTGCCCGAGGACTACATCCACCGCATCGGCCGCACCGGTCGCGCCGGTTCCACGGGGGAGGGGATCTCGCTCGTCAGCGCCGATGAGGTCCAGCTTCTTGCCGCCATCGAGACCCTGATCAGCCAGACCCTGGTGCGCGAGGTGGTGCACGGTTTTATCCCGAACCATAATGTCCCGTTGACCCGCCAACTGAAGGTGCGCCCGAAGAGGCCGAAAAAGCCCAAGACGGAACAGGTGCGGGGTGAGACTCGGAAAACGGGTGGGGAACCAAAAAACAGTGGCCACAAACCGCGACGGGGTGGTAAGTCGTAGGTTGGCGGGCAAAGACAGCAGCAAGGGCGGGTCACCTTTCCCCGGCACCATGTGAACGGCAATATTGCAAAAAACAACATGCGGCAGGAATGATCCGGTCGCCTTCTTTTCGACCGGATATCAAGCCCATCCACTATTGAGGAACAGGAACCAATGAGTACAGAACAAGAATTACAGGCACGGAGCGAATCTCAGTGTGAATTGTGTGGCGCCACAGAGGGCCTCGGTGTCTATGAAGTCCCGCCGGGCTCCAATGGCAGTGCCGATCAGTGCGCACTTATCTGTGCTACGTGCCGCGAACAGATTGAAAATCCGGAAAAAACTGATGCCCGGCACTGGCGTTGCCTGAACGAGAGCATGTGGAGCCAGATACCAGCGGTGCAGGTCATGGCGTGGCGGATGCTCAAACGCCTGAGCACGGAAGACTGGGCGCAGGGCCTGCTCGATATGCTCTTTCTGGATGAAGCCACCCAGGCCTGGGCGCAGGCAACGGGCGAAGGGGCAGGCAATGATGAGGGAGTCAGGCATGTCGACAGCAACGGCACCCAGCTCGAGGCAGGCGACACGGTTACCCTGATCAAGGATCTCAATGTAAAAGGGGCCAACTTCACGGCCAAGCGGGGCACGGTCGTCCGCGGCATCTCGCTGGTTGCCGATAACCCTGAGCAGATCGAGGCCCGGGTCAGTGGTCAGCAGATTGTCATTCTGACCAAGTTTGTGAAGAAGGCGAACTGATTTTGTCGATTCATCCGTCACCGTTCTCGGGGCGGCTGGATGATATCGTTTTGGAACAAAAAAAAGGAGATGAACCATGCAGGCACGCGCACCACTCATGATTGAACACCGTCTGATCGAACGAATGCTCAACGTTATCCAGCGTATGCTGGAGCGTGTTGAGCAAACACATGTGATTGATCCCTTTTTTGTGGATACGGCTGTTGACTTTATTCAGGTCTACGCCGATCGTACCCACCACGGCAAGGAAGAAGATATCCTGTTCAGAGATCTAATGAAGAAAGGCCTTTCCGATGAGGACCGGCAGTTGATGGATGACCTGATTGCAGACCATATCTTTAGCCGCGCCACGACAAAGGCCCTGGTAGAGGCCAACATCCGTTACCGGAAAGGAGATGCGGCCGCACTTCGTGAAGTGACGGCCCACCTGCAGACAATCGTCGATTTCTATCCGGTACATATTAAAAAGGAAGACGTCGTGTGCTTCCCTGCTTTCCGGGCTTACTTTTCAGAAGAGGAGGATCAAGCCATGCTTGCCGAGTTCTGGGAGTTTGACAGAAAGATGATTCATGAGAAGTACGCGGCTGTGGTCAAGGAGTCTGAGGCAAAATGAATAATCCCGAACCAGGCCATGTAGTGGACATCAAGAACATCAGCTCGCGGTGATGGCCATGATCTCGTTGAGCCAAAAAATGATAAGGAGCTGACATGAACACTTGCCTGATAGTGGTTGACCTGCAGAATGATTATTTTCCCGGCGGCAGCATGGAACTGGTCAGTATCGAAGCAGCGGCGGCAAATGCGCAGCTTCTTTTGCGCGAATTCAGAAAGGCAAAACTCTCTGTCGTCCATATTCAGCACATTGCCGCTCGTCCAGGCGCGACGTTTTTTTTGCCTGAGACGGATGGGGCTCAAATAAATCAGATGGTAACTCCCCAGGTGGGGGAAGAAGTTGTCGTAAAAAACTTCCCCAACAGCTTCCGTGGCACCACTCTGCTGGAAATACTGAAAAAATCAAAAACAGAGAATCTTTTTATCTGCGGCGCCATGAGCCACATGTGTATAGATGCCACAACTCGTGCTGCCTTCGATCTTGGCTTCAACTGTACGGTTGCCGAAGATGCGTGCGCCACCAAAGACCTGATTTTCAAGGGCAGGATCATAGCGGCCTCAGATGTTCACGCATCCTTTATGGCGGCGTTATCTGTTCCTTATGCCAAAGTGATTTCAACACAGGAAATCATTAAAGGCATGGCGGAATAATGGTGAAGCTGCTGCTGCGGCAAACAGTGCCGTGCCGGTCACGCTTGAACCGTTTGCTGTGAAAATCACACTGAAGGAAATATGATGGAAAATAAAACCGTACTGATAACCGGCGGCAACAAGGGGATTGGCTTATCCACGACAGAAAAATTTATTGATGCCGGATATGCTGTTATCGTTGTGGCGCGGAATTTTGATGATTTTAAGTTCAATGGTCATCCCAGGGTCAAAACAATTGCATTTGATCTGGTCAACGTTGCCGGCATACCGGGTTTAATCGCCCAGCTCCCTGCCGTAGATATCTTGATCAATAATGCCGGCGTTATGTATGCACTTCCTTATGATAACTACCCGCAGGGAAAGGTTGATGAGCTGCTCAAGATAAATATTGAGGCGCCGGTCGCCTTAATCAGGGAGGTTTCAAAGGCAATGCTGGCGAAAGGCGCCGGCAGGATTGTCAATAATGCATCCATTGCCGGTGAAATCGGTCATCCGGATATTTGGTATGGCATCACCAAGGCCGGGATGATCAATATGACAAAGAGTTTTGCGAAAATTCTCGGACCGGGCGGCGTTGTCATCAATGCCGTTGCTGCCGGCCCTGTTGAAACCGAGATGCTTCATGTCATTCCCGAACAGAGAAAAAAAGATATTAAAAGAGCCGTGCATACAGGAAGATTTGCCTATCCTGAGGAAGTGGCAACTGCCATTTATTGGTTGGCGACAGAATGTCCGGAATACATCAATGGCACGTGCATTGACATCAACAATGGCGCCTTCCCCCGGTGAAACTTGGCATATAATCAAAATATTTCTTTTATAGGACCATACCAATGGCGGATGTTTTTTTCCCAGAAATAATTGTGAAGCTACCGAAGGCAGACATACCAATCAATGGTCTTTCTTCGTACCTCCTTCAAGGTAAAGAACAGCAACTATTATTTATGGAGTTTGAGAATGATGTTGTGGTACCCGATCATTCCCATGAGTCTCAATGGGGGGTTGTATTGTCAGGAAAAATTGAACTTACAATCGAAGGTAGAAAAAATATTTTTAAAAAAGGCGACACCTATTTTATTCCCGCTGGGGCCAAGCACTCTGCCAAAATAAAGGCGGGCTACAAAGATATTACACTCTTTAACCAGAAAGACAGATACCAAGAAAAATAACGGAAAATATACATGTCGAAATTTGAAAAATCACGATGGGCAGACAGCGAATTCTCACAAGGTTATCGAGATGACGCCAATATTTTTCTGCCGTTCCGTGGTCAATTTATAGAGGTCTCAAAATCACTCTATCGACATTTTATTTCCCAAAATTCTGCAGCTAAGGTTCTTGATCTTGGCTGCGGGGATGGGTTGTTTATTCAAGAATTATTCAAATCGTTTAAACCGTCACAAGTAACACTTGTGGACGGTTCTGCGGAAATGCTGGATGCAGCCCAAAAACGTCTGTCAGGACAAGAGAACTGCTATTTTATTCAGGCAAGTTTCCAACAATTATTCGCCAATAACCCTATGGCAGAAAATTTTGATTTTATATATTCTTCATTGGCTATTCACCATCTTCCATTTGATGAGAAACAGAAATTGTATGCTTATATTTATGAACGGTTATCCCCTGGAGGGTGGTTTATTCATTATGATGTTGCTTTGCCGCCATCGGAGAAACTGGAAAAATGGTACTTGTCGTTTTGGAGGGAGTGGATAATAGAGCATCCATCCATGGAAAGGCGAGAACAACTGCTTGGAATCCCTGATCAATACAAGGGTAATCCAGACAATATACCTGATACACTGGGTTCACAATTGGAAGTTCTTAAAGATGTCGGTTTTTGCAACGTAGATTGTTTTTATAAGTATGGTATTTTCTCGTTGTTTGGTGGCAGTAAGTAATTAAAAAAAAAACCGACTGCAGGAAACTACAGGAAACTAAAAGCTATTCAAAGAGGTCCAAATGAATGATGACTTACAAACCGATGAGTACGGGATATCTATTTCACGGGAGATTACTGTTTGCAGAAACATGATCGAGAGACAAAGAAAACACCTGGTACGATTTGAGAAGCAGTACGGATTTTTCACAGAAGAGGTGATAAAGAACGAAAGTCTGAAGATTGAAACAAAAACGCGGGACTTGGATCAATGGCGCAATGAATACGAAGGATTACTTGCCTGGAAGCAGAGACTGCGGGAGTATGAAGAGGCATATGAGTCATTGAAACGCTGACAGGGGGAAATTATAGCCCCTGGCAAAGATGATTGATCACAATAAAAAACGCCGTCCCCTGAATGGAGACGGCATTTTTTTTACGAGACTAAAAAAAATAACGGTCTAATGGCCGCCGGGGAAAAACACCCTGCTCAGAATGTAAAACACAACCAGAAGGCCGACCCCGAGACTGATACTCCATTTAACGAGCGCAATTTCTATCGGCAGGAGCGGCTCGTACTCCATTTTTTTCAACTCATCGGCAATTTTTGATTTTTCAGTCATGTAAGGCCTCCATTAACTGGGAAGAATTGGTGGTTTGACCCCGTGAAAAAACAGCCACGAGATTGCGAGTCCGATCCATATGATAAATCCGAAAAGGGAAATGCAGTAGACTGCAGCGAGTTTACCGATCCCAACTTCCATGAGTTTCTTGAAGTTTGAAACCACCCCGATAGTGAAAAAACAGAGGACAAAGAACATGGTCCTGAACACATCGCCTTGAGCAATTGCCGCCTTGGCAACAGACAGAAATTTCTTTGGCGCCTTTGCTTCATCATTCAATTGTTTTTCATGGACTTTCGCTTCTTTGAGCGTTGCCTGTAAGGGAGCGGCGACCGCTGGATCTTTGCTGGCGCTGATCTGTTTTTCCAGGGAAGTAATTTGCACCTTCACGTCTGTAATGGCATTTTCGGTGGGACTAAGTGTCTTGACCGACGGCCAGCAGATGGTAAGAAGAATAATAAAGGTAAGGATGTAGCCGAGTACGAATTTTGGGAAACGGTTCCAGACCTCCATGAGGCTTACGGTCTGACCAGGTTTACATTCGATCTTGGCGCACCAGATATAGGCAAGGATAACGGCCCAGACACCGATAAAGATGTCGATAAACATCTTTACCGTGGTGGCGGTCATGGTGATCCAGCCCTCGGCATAGTTGATGCCCTCCATGTCCATGGCCTGCGCCCTGATCAGGGCATCGGTTACGGCCCCGCTGGCAATGGCGCCGCCATCGGATTTGACCGCCAGACCCATCCAGGCCCCGGCAACCAGCGGCTCGTGCCAGAGAAACATCTTGGCGGCAAAGGGGAGAATGATCATCTCCACCGCCACGAAGATCACAACCAGTGACGAAACCATGATGGGAATGATCGGACGGGCACGGATTGCCCCGCCGGTGGCAATCGCTGCGGAAACACCGCAAATGGAAATTCCGGAGGCCAAGGGTGCCGCCCACTCACGACTGAACTTGAAGTATCTTCTGGCGATATAGTAGACAACCGCCCAGTAAATCAGGTAGGCCTCGACAATGGCGCAGAACCCCCGGAACATGATATTGCTGGCAAGCCCGAAAGACTCTGCCGCTTTCACGCCCAGCCCCGCTCCCATGATCACGATCGCCGTTTTGATATACAGCTCCGGACGGACAGCTTCCTTCATGGCTGCTGCCAGTTTGGGAAAAAAATTGCCGACTATAAGCCCTGCCGCCAGGGCGATGATGAAGCCGAATTCGCCGGTCATGCTGAGCGACCAGCCGATGCCGAATTTTGCCAGTTCGTTCTTGGTCGCGGCGATATAGGCGAAGTGTCCGCAGAACCAGCAGAGATAACTGAACCAGAAAACCAGGGTGAAGCCGATGGCGAATTTTTTGATGTCCGCCCCGATCAGCATTGACCCCAGCCCCATGATCACCAGCATCGCAATGAAGGTGATGGCCACCGAAGCCAGGGCTGAAATCCCTTTCTGCTCATACTTCTGCCCCACCGCCAGTGCGGAAGGATCAGTCTTTGTCGTGATGGTAATATCTTTACCGTTGCTTTGTTTGAGAGTTATCTTGGCACCGTCAATTTTGGTGATTTCACCCTTGATGGTCTGATAGGTGATTGACACGGGATTGGTGGCCTTGGAGGCATCGCTCCAGACCGACATTTTTGCGCCCCAGCCCATCAGGTCGTTGCCTTGGAATGAACTGAGGGAAAGAATAAAAATAAACAGGCCCAGCCAGAGCGAGAGCCAGTCTTCGCTCAGCCATCCCTTTTTTACCTCAATTTTGCAGGTATCTTCAGAATCGCAAAGTCCTTCTGTTAGTTTGTCTTCATCGATTTTTTTTTGGTCCATACTTTCTCCCTTTTTTGATTACGTTCGCAGCGATAGGTAGAATAGGGTGGGTTGAAATTTGGCCGCTCATTCCATGGCCGTACGTTTATTAAAAACGCAAGCCATCTCTGCCAAAAAACACGAAAACCTGATCTTATGACAGTTTGTTGCCGTACCTCCTTTTCCGTGGGTTTGTCTGACGCTTATGCGAAACAAGCGCTTCTGCTTCAGGGATGTTTGCCGAATATGACATTGGAATAAAGGGATTTTCTGGCTCTGTGCAGTTGATGGGAAGCAAAAGTATGCATAGCTGAAATATTGCCATTGCAGATCCCTTGTAACTTGATACCTTGAACTTTGCTCTATGTGACTTGGAATGATGATATTACAAAATTGGCTTCAATTGCAAAATAAATATAGGAAGAAGTGCTTGCTGAGAGCGATTCACTTATCCAGCGTTTAATTTGCACTTTGCAAAGGCTCCGCATGTCGGTGGGTACGAGTCCAGCTCAGTAATTTTTGCTCTGGCGGCCGGTAGTAACCGGAGCAGTCGTGGCGGTAACTACACGGCTGAAGCTTTGGGCGGAGGGCTTTGTGGGAGGAACGTGGCGGTCACGCAGGTCGTAATGTGAGTGATGCAACAGCGGGTCTCAATTTGGTAAATGTACTGGCCGATCATTTAGAGCTTATTCATCTAAAACAGCGAAGAGCTATAGGTGTGACGTTCTCTTGTTTCTATAACATCTTTGATTTACATGAAAATATGTGATTGATTGGGGGCTGATGATGGTTGCTATCCCAGCCAGGTGCCAATCTGATAGACGGCTGTGGCCAGGAGGAAGGCAAAAATCGTGTTGAAGGATATGGAGAACAGGGCCCAGCCCCAGTGTCCGGCTTCTTTGGCGATACAGACCACCGTGACAAAACAGGGAGAGTAGAACATGATAAAAATCAGGGCGGCAACCGCCACCACCTTATTCCAGTTGGGGTCACGGGTCAGTCGCTGGCCTAAGGAGTCAGAGGCTTCTTTCTTGACCTTGCCCATGGAGTAGGCGGTTCCCAGGGTAGAGATGATCACCTCTTTGGCCGCAACCCCGCCAACCAGAGCAATATTGGTTCGCCAGTCAAATCCCGCCAATCTGGAGATGGGTTCCAGGGCGATGCCGATCCTGCCGGCAATGGAGCTGCGTAAGGCTTGTTCCGCTTCGTGATTAGTAATGGCGGTGATCTGGTTGCGGAGGGACTCTGCCTCTTTTGAAATTTCTTCTTTTTGCGATGTGCTTTCGGCAATAATATCAGGCGCAAATGAAGAGGTGACTGTCTGTCGCTGTTGATCATAGACGGCCCGGGTTGCGGCCGGCAGTCCGGGGTAGGTCATCATGGCCCAGATGAGGATGGAGATGCCGAGGATGACGGTTCCTGCTTTTTTGATGTACTGCCAGGTGCGCTCCCAGGTGTGGATGGCCAGTCCCCGCAGGGTGGGGAAGCGGTAGGGGGGGAGCTCCATGACAAAGGGCGTGGCTGCGCCCTTGAGCACAGTTGCGCGCAAAAACTTGGCGGCCAGCAGGGCGACTGCCCAGGAAATCAGGGTGAAGAGAAACATGTACATGGCCCTGTTCTCGCTGAAAAAGGCACCGATCAGGAGGGCGATAACCGGCACCTTGGCGCCGCAGTTCATGAAGGGGACGGTGAGCAGGGTGGCCATCCTTTCCTTGGGTGAACGCAGGGTCCGGGTGGCCATGACCCCAGGTACAGCGCAGCCTCCGGCGATCCCCCCCGAGACGATAAAGGGCATGACCGAGGAGCCGTGCAGGCCAAAGATACGGAAAATGCGATCCATCATGAAGGCGACCCTGGCCAGATAACCGGAGTCTTCAAGGACGGCAATCCCTAAAAACATGAACATGATCAAGGGGACAAAGCCCAGCACGCCGCCCATCCCGTTGATTACCCCTGAGATAATCATGGATTTGACCGGGCCGTCGGGCAGGATGGATTCCACCTGTCCGCTCAGCCAGCCAAAGAGCATTCCCAGCCAGGAGACCGGAAGCTCGCTCCAGACAAAGGTGAACTGGTAGAGACCAAACAGGATCATCAGCATGATAACCGGGCCCAGGAGACGATTGGTCAGAACCTTGTCGATCTTGTCGGAGGTGTAGAGCCGGTCGGTGTCAAAGGTATGGGTCTGCACCCCCTGGCGGAGGATTGATTTGATGAAGCCATAGCGATGGTCAGCGATGATCGCCTCCGGGTAGGCGTCCATGGTCTTCAGGAGATGGTCAGAGACCTGGGTAACCTTTTCTTCAAGGCGGGCCGCGGTAGCGTTGTCGTCCTGCTGTCCTTTTTGCAGGATCTGGTCGTCATGTTCAAGGTATTTAATGGCGGTAAAGCGGGCAGGGTAGGTATGGGTCAGGAAATTGGTTTCGGTGATGATGGCGATCAGTTCCATGATAGCCTCGTCCAGATCTTCGCCATAAGAGATATCGCGGGGCTGCCATTGCTGCGCCTCCTGAATGATGGCCTGGCTGATCAGGGCATCGGTTCCCTGTCCGGAACGGGCGATGATCGGCACCACCGGTACTCCCAGCAGTTCAGCCAATTTTTCGGCCCTGATCTCGATGCCGCGATCCTTGGCCACATCAATCATGTTGAGGGCAATGATCAGAGGGCAGCCAAGCTCCAGAAACTGGGTGGTCAGATAGAGGTTGCGCTCCAGGTTTGAGGCGTCAACGATGTTGATCACCACCTGCGGTTTTTCGTTGACCAGATAATCCCTGGTCACGACCTCTTCCACCGAATAGGCCGTCAGGGAGTAAGTGCCTGGCAGGTCGGTGAGGGTGATCTCCTGCCGGTTTTCCTCTGTTTTGTGGGTAAAAATCCCTTCCTTGTAGTCAACGGTGATGCCGGGGTAGTTTCCCACATGTTGTCTGGCCCCGGTCAAGGTGTTGAACAGGGTGGTTTTCCCGGCATTGGGATTGCCGACAAGGGCCATGCGTAGGTTTTGTCTCATTGGTAAATCTCTCTCTTTCTCTCATGATTGGCAGACGTGCGGCATAAGAAGCTGTTACAGCTCTTTATGCCGGTCTTGGCATTCCAATGTCTCGGTTGTTTTTGAACGACGGCCCGGAGAAGAGCAGCCGGAGCAACCACAGCCACAACTTATCTTTTTCTGGGGATCTGTTGCGATCTTGAATTGTCTGTAGAGTTTTCTGCCAATAAAGAAAAGACAGAGCACAAGAATAAGGGCGATTGAGAGAGATTGCCACATGATATTCCTCTGGATTAATAGTTAGGTTGTCCTAAGTGTAGGGCGCCAAAAAAAACCGCTGATGTTGCGGGCTGTATCTTATACTTCTGTCACCATAATGTTTCTGGTGGTATTGCTGTCAAGACTGAGGGTGGCTCCTTGCAGTTTTAGCAGGCATTGCGAACCGTTTTCGGGGCAGAGCAGTTCAACCACTTCTCCGGGATAAACCCCCAGTGATGCCATTCTGGCGCAAAGTTTTCTGTCACCTGTGACCTTGCATATTTTTAGACGTCCAGATCGGCAGGATTCTGAAAGTGGGGCAACTTGTTTGGGACAAGGAGGTTGCTTCACGCAGTTCTTTACTTTGTCTGTCAGACAGGCACATTTTCGATTGAGTGTTTTAAAGGTCATAACTTTGTTCCCCTATGTTAAAGAAAGCAATGTTTAGGTACACCAAACATTAAGTCCTGTCAATATTTTTTCAAGGGAAATAGTTGTGCTGCTGGATATTTCAGAGGCAGGATTTGGGGCGGAGATAGATATTGTCGGTGGGGTGACGGGTGTTTGCGCTGGGAACAGTTGGCCGGCGTTGTTCAGTCGTTGTCATCGACGGTGACGGTGATATGGTCGGCCTCATTGTTGCGCAGGGTCAGGATCCCTCCCATCACCCGCAGGGCCACCGGGTCATTGAGCGGGGCCCGGCCCTGGATGGTGATTTTTGTGCCTGGTACCAGGCCCATTTCGCGCATCCTGAGACCAAGTTCGCCACCAACTTTTATGGAGGAAATGATCCCTGATTGATCTTTTTTCATCTGTCGCAGGTTCAGTTCAGGCATGTTGCTCTCCAGATAATTTTTTACGAGATGGATTTTGCGTTTAGAGCCAGCGGTTTTTTATGACCATCCCTGACAAAGATATCAAGATACCAGGAAATCGAGTCGGTTTCAATCAACAGGAGGATTTTGTAATAAAAAAAGGCCTTCTGCGAATTTCGCTGAAGGCCTTGTATATATGGTGACCCCAAGGGGAATCGAACCCCTCTTTACGGCGTGAGAGGCCGCTGTCCTAACCGATAGACGATGGGGCCTGAAGGTCGATGTTTATTTACAGGAACCGGGTTCTCTTGTCAAGGAATTGTTTGTGGATTATTACGGGTTGAGATGAAAATGGATGCATCAGGACTCTTTCAGTTCTTGCCGGTTGCAATCTTCCGGCCAAGGGCTACGGCCTGCTCCAGAGTCTGGCTCTGCTTGTGTATGGCTCCGCATTGATCTACCCCCCTGACCAGCAGGGATTCTCCGCATTCCAGATCAAGGGCGTCAAAGAAGATCTTCGCGGTAAGCAACGCGCCGTCAAAGACCTTTTTCCCTTCTGTGGCCGCGGTTGCAAGGAGGGTGCCTTGTCGCTGTTCATCAGCTCTGAACCGGATTCCTAAAAGATATTTTCGTGCCCAGCGGGCCTGAAAACGATCGACGAAGGCCTTGCATTGGGCTGAAAGGCCATAAAAATAGATGGGACTGACCAGGATCAGGTGATCGCAGAGGTCGACCTTTTCGTAGAGGGCAGTCATGTCATCTTTGATAACACAAATTGAAGTCTTGTTACAGCCGCCACATCCCTGACAGGGAGAGATCCGCAGGTCGTTCAGGCGGATAAACTCAACGGTGGTATCAGGAATCTGCAGTATGCCGCTGGCCACGCTCTGGGCCAGGGTCTCACTGTTGCCATTTTTACGCGGGCTGCCAAGGATGATGAGGGTATGCATGGGGAATCCTGTCAAGATTTGCCGGAATTCAGGGGTTTTCTCGGGCAGCGGCCAAAGAGCATAGTCTCGTCCCGCAGCCAGGAACTCACAGAATCGGTCAGAAAACGAGGGGCGCAGCGCCATGTCCAGTTGCCTTCTCTTGTTCCCGGGCTGTTCATCCTGCAGTCGCTGCCAAACCCCAGGATATCCTGAAGGGGGAAGATGGTCAGGCGGCCGATTGAGCTCATGGCCAGATAGATAAGATCTCTGTGGATTGCTGAGTGGTTGTCGTCCTGCTGGTTGGCGATTTTTTTGATTCGCTGTTTCAGGGAGGGACTTAAGTGATCACTGAGGAACCAGCCAACGGTGGTGTCATTGTCATGGGTGCCGGTATAGACCACGTAGTTCGGGCTGGTGAAGTTGTGGGGAAGAAAGGAATTGTCCGGGTTGTCATCAAAGGCAAATTGGAGCACCTTCATGCCGGGAAACCCCAGCGAGCGCCGAAGGTCGGTGACTTCCGGGGTGATGATGCCCAGATCTTCGGCGATAATATCCAGCGGCCCCAGGGCGCTGAAGATTTTGTCAAAAAATAGCTTGCCCGGCCCTTTGAGCCATTCGCCCTGTATCGCCGTTTCCTCTTCCTCAGGAATGGACCAGTAGGACTCAAAACCGCGAAAGTGGTCGATGCGTGCGGTGTCAACCATCTGCAATACGGCTCGAAACCGTTCAATCCACCAGTCGGTCAGTTTTTTCTCGACGTCTTGATCTCTGGTCTGCCACCGGTAAAGGGGATTGCCCCACCGTTGTCCGGTTTTGCTGAAATAGTCGGGCGGGACGCCGGCAACATGGGTGGGGCGGAGGCTTTGCGGGTCAAGGGTAAATATTTCCTGATTGGCCCAGACATCGACACTGTCCCAGCCGACATAGATAGGGATGTCGCCGATAAGTTTGATGTTTTCCTTCTTGGCTTTAATCTGCAGGAGCTGCCATTGCCGGAAAAACTCAAACTGCTCAAAGGCATAATATTCGATGCGCTCGTGGTGTTTTGTGCGCAAGGCGGTCAGGGTTTCCGGGTTACGGGTGGCGATTTCCGCAGGCCAGTCAAACCATCCCTGGTTATGAAATTCCTCTTTCAGGGCCATAAAGAGAGTGTAATCATCCAGCCAGGGTGTATTTATTTTAAAATCAGTAAATTTTTGTAAATCTGGAGAAAAATTGGTAAAGGCCTCTTGCAGGAGTCTGCCCTTAAAGGCTGCAACTTTTTGAAAATCGACATTGTATTCTGAAAAAGCAGGTGTGCTTGCCAGGGAGGTTTCCTGGATCAGTCCTTCTTTAAGCAGCAGGTCAGGTGAAATCAGCAGCGGAGAGCCGGCAAAGGCCGAGCTGCTCATGTAGGGAGAATTGTCGAAAACGGGGCTGCCTGGTCCGGTGGGGAGAAACTGCCAATACCCCTGTCCGGCGCGAGACAGAAATTCAAGAAAGGTGTGGCTGGGAAATCCCAGGTCGCCAATACCGTATGGAGAAGGCAGAGAGGTGATATGGGCCAGGATGCCACTGCCGCGTTGGGGGAGGTCGGAGGTCGCAGGGGTTTGTCTCATCATTGATGAAAGAAATAAATGTTGTTCTTTTAGCAGGTTATAGAAAAAGGTTGTCGGCGATGCAAAAAAGATAGCATTGGATCTCTTGCCTGTTGACGAATCTATCTTATAGTACTTTTTTTTAGTTAAGAGAAATGGTTGTCGTGTTTTTATTGATATTCAAATTTATTTATTTGTTTTTTTGGTATCAGGCGTTGTAGTATGGAATGTTTCCATAAAAGTTTTGTAGTAGCGGCATGGCTGTGTCGCTTTTTTGTTTGATTTGTTCTGGATGTGTAAAGGTATAAGACTAATTTTTTACTGTACTTATTAGTCTTTGTAAACAGATGAGTTGTTTTAAACATATAAGTTATGGAGTATGGCACAGTGCTCTCCGAATTGAAAGAAAATCTGCTGAAGGCTGGTCAGACTGAAGGGTGTCTCAGTTTTAGTGATTTGAATGAATTGTTGCCTGATGAAATTAAAGATCCCAATGCTATTGAAAGTATCTTTAATTTTCTGGGGGATAATAATATCCAGATCGTTACCATTGAGAAAACCGGTGAAAAGAGGACCTTGTCGGGAGAGGTATGGGATCATGATAAGGTCATGGATGAAGATGAGGATCTGGCAGATGCCTCAATCTCGGTCTCGGGTGAAGGCAGTCATGAAGCGGAAGAGACCACGACCACATACCTGCGGGAAATGGGGCAGTTTGATCTGTTGACCCCTGATGATGAAGCGAAGTATTCCAAGTGTATTCGTCAGGGTTTTGATGCGATTATCCAGGCTATCCGCGATGATATCTCTGATGTTTCCGAGATTGCCCTGCTCTGTGCCCGGATTGACCTCTGGGAAAAGCGTGACCCCACCTTAAAGCCAAAAAAACAGCAGCTCAACTTCATGCGTTACAGTGTGATTGCCGCTGCCAAGAAATATTCCGACAAGCGCGAACTGCATGAAATGCAGGCCAAGATTGAGGCCTATAGCCGCTCCATTGAGTTTGCCAAAGACGCGATGATTCGGGCCAATCTCCGTTTGGTGGTCTCCATTGCCAAGCGTTACATGCATCAGGGGCTGACCTTGGCCGATCTGATCCAGGAGGGAAATCTGGGTCTGATGCGCGCGGTCTTTCGTTTTGATTACACCAAGGGCAACAAGTTTTCCACCTATGCCAGTTGGTGGATCAGGCAGGCCATTACCCGGGCGATTCTTGATAAAACGAGGACCATTCGTCTGCCTGTGCATTTCCTGGAGCTGCGCAGCCAGTTTTTCAAGGCCTTTTATGCCCTGTTCAAGGAGCTGGGGCGGGAACCAACGCCGCTTGAGATTTCCAAAAGCACCGAACTGCCCATGGACAAGATCCTGGCAATTCTGGAGGCGTCAAGAGAACCCATCTCCCTGGAGACTCCGGTTGGTGATGACGATTCGACTCTTGGCGATTTTCTTGAAAATAATGAATCGCAGTCCCCGTACGATATGGTGCAGACCAGGGAGCTTGCCGGTCGGGTTACCGAGATTTTGTCAACCCTGAGTGAACGCGAAGAAAAGATTATCCGGCTGCGTTTTGGCATCGGGGAAAAGGCTGAATATACCCTTGAAGAGATTGGCAAGCGATTTAACGTTTCCCGTGAACGGATTCGCCAGATTGAAAAGAAGGCCTTGAATCGCTTGCGCCATTCGAGTCGGCGTGATCAACTGAAATATTTTCTTGATTAGAATATATAATTTTACTTCAGGATAAAGCCGGACTCAGTTTCCGGCTTTTTTTATTAGGAGCCGTTACGAAATAACTGTTGTATATTAACCTATTTCGTTGCGGCTTCTTTTGTCGTTTTTGACATCCCGATGATCATAATATTTTTATTGGCGGCGTATCATGAAATCTTTTGTACAACAGGCAGGACTTGGGGACATTCTGGAAAAGGTGGAGGCCGGGGAGCGGCTGAACCTGCAAGATGGACTGGCCCTCTATAACAGTAAAGAGATCCTGGCCCTGGGCTATATGGCCAATCTGGTCAGGAACCGGATGAACGGCGACAAGGCTTATTTCATCTACAACCAGCATATCAATTATTCCAATATCTGCACCAACCTCTGTAAATTCTGCGCCTTTGGCAAGGATAAGAGCTCCGATCTCGCCTATGAGATGGATCTGGCCCAGGTCAAGGAAAAGGTGCGGGCTCGGCTTGATGAGCCCATTACCGAGATCCATATGGTGGGCGGGATCCATCCTGACCTGCCTTTTGACTATTACCTGGAACTGCTGCGCGGGATCAAAGAGGTCAGGCCCGATGTTCATATCCAGGCCTTCACCTGTGTTGAGATTGCCCATCTGGCGGGCTTGGCCGGTAAACCGGTGGCTGAGACCCTGAATATCCTGCGCGATGCCGGACTCGGCTCCATCCCTGGCGGCGGGGCAGAGGTCTTTTCGCCGCGCATCCGGGCGATCACCTGTGAAAGGAAACTCTCCGGCGAGCAGTGGCTGGAAGTGGCCAAGACCGCTCATCGGCAGGGCTTGCACACCAATGCCACCATGCTCTATGGTCACATCGAGACCATGGCGGAGCGTCTTGAACACCTTGACGCCCTGCGTACGGCCCAGGATGAGACCAAGGGCTTTCTGGCCTTTATCCCGCTCTCCTTTCATCCCAAAAACACCGAGATGAGTACTCTGTCCCGTACCACCGGCATTGATGATCTGAAAAATATCGCCGTGGCCAGGCTGTTCCTCGATAACTTCCCGCATATCAAGGCCTACTGGGTCATGATCGGACCAAAAATGGCCCAGGTTGCGCTTTCTTTCGGGGCTGATGATATGGATGGCACGGTCAAGGAAGAGGTGATCACCCACATGGCCGGTGCCGACACCGATCAGGCCATCGGCAGCAAGACCCTGGTGCGTTTGATCAAAGAGGCGGGCCGGGTGCCGGTGGAACGGGATACGCTTTATAATGTGATTCAGGTGCATAACTGATGGGTGCGGGGATAAAGGGGTTGCCGGAAGGGATGATGGAGACCATTACCGACAAGTCGTTGGCGGGTGGCAGGATCAGTGACGAGGAGTTCCTGGCGCTCGAACGTGACGCCGATCTCTATCAGCTTGGATTTCTGGCCGATGCCATCAGGCGGCGCCTTCACCCCGAAGGCCACGTCACCTATGTTGTTGACCGCAATGTGAACTACACCGATATCTGTATCTCCGCCTGTAAATTCTGTGCCTTTTTCAAGGCCCCTGAGGACCAGACCGGGTATCTGCTCACCTTTGCCCAGCTTGAACAGAAGATCAGGGAAACGCAGGAATTAGGCGGGACTCAGATCCTGCTCCAGGGTGGGCTTCATCCGGATAAGTCTCTGGAATACTACGAAGAGATGCTGTGGTTCATGAAGACTACCGGCATCCATGTCCATGGTTTTTCGCCTCCTGAGATCTGCCATTTTGCCAACATTTCGGGGCTTTCGATACGTGAAGTGCTGCAACGGCTGATCGCTGCCGGTCTTGATTCCATCCCCGGCGGTGGCGCCGAGATCCTCTCTGATCGCGTGCGACAGGCCACGGCCCCTCGCAAGTGTTCGGCCGATCAGTGGATAGAGGTCATGGAAGAGGCCCATAATCTTGGGCTGCGCACCACTGCCACCATGATGTTCGGCCATATTGAGACCATCCCTGAGCGGCTGGAGCATCTGCGTCGTCTGCGGGAATTGCAGGACCGGACCGGCGGCTTTACCGCCTTTATCCCCTGGCCATTCCAGCCCGACAATACCGCCCTTTCCCAGCAGGTCGAGATCGAAAAAACCACCGGCATGGGCTATCTGCGCATGCTGGCCCTTTCCCGGATCTATCTGGATAATTTTGCCAATGTCCAGGCCTCCTGGGTGACCCAGGGGCCGAAGATCGCCCAACTGGCCCTCTTCTTCGGGGCCAATGATTTTGGCAGCACCATGCTGGAGGAAAATGTAGTGGCGGCAGCCGGGGTCAGTTTCCGGCTTTCCGAGCAGGAAATCAGGCGTCTGGTCATGGATGCCGGCTTTGAACCTCGGCAGCGGCTGATGGATTATACGCTGATCAAGTAGGTTCCGTCCTTGCCATCTCCTGTGCCCCCATTTTTTTCTGCCTCGAATTCGACTTCTTCCTCCGTTTCTCTCTATCTTGCCCCCTGGGTGGTGCCAGTCAGTTCGCCGGTGATTCGTGACGGCGCTGTTGCTGTCAGCAATGGCAGGATTCTGGCGGTGGGCAGCTCTTCCTCCCTCCGCGCCCAGTTTAAAGATGCGCGCATTCACTGCAGTCAGGGGGTGCTGCTGCCCGGCCTGGTCAACGCCCATATCCATCTTGAGCTTTCAGCCTATCCCCATATCCCGTGTCCGGCCCCTGAGGAAACCTTCTGCGACTGGATCCGCTCCCTGCTGCAAGTCAGGCAGGAAGGCCAGATTGAGCCAGGAGAGAGTGACGACGGCATGTCCCGGCAGATGCTCCAGCAGCAGCATGACGCTGGTGTTCTTCTCCTGCTCGATATCGGCAATGTCCAGCCATCTCCACCCTCTGTCAACCCTCATCCGGCCCATGTCACCTTTCTTCTCGAATTGCTGGGACCAACGGCCAAGGCGGAAGAACAGGTCCTGGCCCGGATATCCTCTCTGCCGGATTCAGTGATGGCCACAGCCCATGCCCTGTATTCAACCACTCCCGTAATCATTACTGCCTTAAAACAGAGGGCGGATCGTCTGCATCATATCTTTTCTATTCATCTGGCAGAATCAACGGATGAAATTGAGCTTCTGCGCAGTGGCAAGGGCTGTTTCCGCAGCTTCCTTGAAGAACGGGGGGCCTGGGAAAATAGTTTTCCCTGCCCGGGAATTGACAGCCATGGTGCGGTGGAGTACTTAGAGCGCCTGGGCCTGCTTGATGCCGGTCTGCTCTGTGTCCACTGTGTTCATGTGAGCGAAAAAGAGGTGCAGATGCTGGCAGTGCGTGGGTGCAAGGTCTGTCTCTGTCCCGGCAGCAACCGCTTTCTTGGTGTCGGCGTCGCTCCCCTGGAACAGATGCTGCGTCATAACCTGCTTCCCGCCCTTGGCACCGATTCCATCGCCTCCAATGAAGAGCTTGATCTGTGGCGGGAGATGCAGATTTTGCGTGAAGACCATCCTGAAGTGCCCCCGGCCATGGTCATGGCTATGGCAACCCTGGGAGGAGCTGCGGCCCTGGGCCGTGAACAGGATTTTGGGACCTTGGCCCCTGGCCGGAAAGCAATCTTTCTGAATGTGGATAGCCAACTCCTGCAAGACGTGCAGAACGAAAAGCAGCTCCTGGATGCACTTACCGGTGGTGGGAGTCCCTCCACGATCCGATGGATTGTTGAAGGCTGAAAGTTACTTTTTTCTTATGAAAGATCGGATGATATGTGGATACCGTGGTTGAACCTGTTCGAGAAAAGATGAAGAATTCTGCCGTAAACACGTCGGCCTTGCCGATTTTCAGATTTTTTGCGGCCTGCGTGGTCTGCTTTTTTCATTTTGGTCAAAAGACTGATTTTTATCCCCACTTCCCGGAGATATTCAAGGCCGGTGCGGAGATGGTTACCTTCTTCTTCGTTCTTTCCGGATTCCTGCTTTATTTAGGGTATCACCAGCGGGAGCTCGTCTCGTTGCGGCAATACTTTATGAAACGGGCAATCCGGATATTGCCCCTTTATTACGTGGCCTTCCTGATGACGGTCGTGCTCAGGGGGATTGCCGGGAGATTGTCTTTTTCAGAGTTTTTCATTAATCTGTTCTGTCTGCAATCGTGGTTTGTCAGCCCGATCTCTTTTAATTTTACCAGTTGGTTTGTCTCTGATTTAGTATTCTTTTATTGCCTTTTCCCGTTCATCCTCTCATTTTTGAAAAAACATAAGCCGGCTCCCGCCTATATGATAGCAGCGAGTCTGTTGCTATGGCTGGTCACCCAGGGAATATTGACCAAGCTTTTGAATTCGCATTTCTATCTTGGTTATCCTTCCTATTCCCATGATTTGTTGTTTTATCTTCCTCTTCCTCATTTTTGCAGTTTTTTCATGGGGATATGCGGCGCATATTGTGTCCGGAAATATGACCTCAGGGAGCGGCGGGGCGAGGTCGTCTCCTTACTGACGACGGTACTGCTCTTGTGTGCAGTGGCGGTGTTGATTCAGACCCTGCCGAGATTCACCAGAAGTCTGGGGTTTGAGTTACCTTTTTATTCCAGCCTCTATGCGCCTGTTTTTCTGGCAGTGATCCTGAATATTACCCTCTCCCGCAATTATCTATTGCGAATATTGTCGTGGCCTCGTTTTGTGTTCTGGGGGGAAGTGAGTTACGCCCTCTATATCATCCAAGCGCCAATGGATGAGCTGTATAAGTATATAATTCCCGGACTCTTTACGGTGCAGGAGGGAGTGAAATTCCTTCTGTTTTTTGTATTGCTTGTATTGGTATCTGCCATGCTCACATCGTGGGAGAAATCGGTTGTCCGGCGAATCGTGCGATGATTTACTGGAAAAGGAGCGTCGCCCGTGTCTTTCCAGCGGCGGCCAGTGTGCATGCCCTCATGTCTTTGATGAAAAAGGTTGGTTTCCATGGAAAAAGATAAGAGAGAGCGGGAACAGTCAGCCAGGATCGGGATGGTCAATTATATCAACATGGCGCCGATCTATGAGAGCTGGAAGAAAAGGGAGCATCCGGCACAGTGGCATCTGATAGAGGCCCCGCCTGCCATCCTCAACCGGATGCTGGCGGCAGGCGACCTTGACCTTGGTTTTGTCTCCTCCCATGAGTACTGCGTCCGGCCGGAGCTGTATCGGATCCTGGCCGATCTGTCGATCAGCGCCAAAGGTCCGGTGGGTTCGGTGTTTCTCTTTTCCCGGATTGATCCCGGCAAGCTGGATGGTTGTCCGGTGCTGCTCAGCGGCCAGTCGCAGACCTCGGTCTTTCTGGTCAAAATCATTCTCGAGGAGTTTTATGGGGTCAAACCCCGGTACAGCGTCGGAGATGTCGAGAGCGAGATGAGTTCCCAGGCTCAGGCGCTGCTGGCCATAGGCGATCAGGCCCTGCGTCTGGTTGGAAATCCGCAGTTTCCTTATCAGCTTGATCTGGGGGCGGTGTGGCGGCAGCATACCGGGCTGCCCTTTGTCTTTTCCGTATGTGCGGTGCGCGAGGATTTCTGCCGGAGAGCACCTGAGACCCTGGCCCTGATTCAACAGGAGTTTGCCAGTTGCGTCAGGGAAGGGCGGGAGAATCTGGAGGCGATCTGTCAGGTGGTGGCCCCGCGGATTCCCATGCATCCGGATGAATGTTATGTCTATCTGCGGGCCATCGAGTATGATCTGGGGGCAGAGAAACAGTTGGCCCTGGAACGGTTTTCCCGCTATCTCATTGCGCGGGGTGAAGGGTCGGCGCAGGCGCTGCCTTTGAAGATCGTTGAACATCGATAATTAAGAATTGACAGTTAAAAAAAGACGGAAGAAAGGAGTGAGCAGGTAATGGGAAAAAGACGGGTACCCAAAAAGATCCTGGTGGCAGTGACTGGTGCCTCGGGCATGCTCTATCTCCAGTCCTTTCTGCGGGTCATCCAGGATCTTGATCTGGTGGTGCATGGCATCTGTTCGGATGCCGGGCACAAGGTGCTGGGGCTGGAAAAGGGGCTGACCCCGCAGGGTCTGCCTGCGGTCAGCGCCTGGTTTGACTGCCGTGATTTTGCCGCTCCTCCGGCGTCTGGTTCCAGCGGCTATGACGCCATGCTGGTCCTACCCTGCAGCATGGGGACGCTGGCCGCCATTGCCGCCGGGATCTCGGCGAATCTGATTCAGCGCTGTGCCGACGTGATGTTGAAAGAACGTAAAGACTTGGTGCTGGTGGTGCGGGAAACACCCCTGAACCGGACGCATCTCAAGAATATGCTGGCGGCCCATGATGCCGGGGCGATCATCTGCCCACCCATGCCTGGCTATTATCTGCAACCTGCCAGTCTGGAAGAGGCTGCCGATACCTTTTCCTGGCGTCTTGCCGATCAGATCGGTCTTGATATTCCGGGACGGCGGCGTTGGGGCGCAGAGGGACAATAAATGTTGAAAAAGATTGGTATCCTCCTCGAGATGGTGAAGTTTAAACTCACGGTCTTTGCCATGCCCTTTGCCCTGATGGGGGCCTTTCTGGCGGGTCGCGGGGCGCCGGATGGGATGACCTTTCTCTGGGTGGTCCTGGCCATGGTCGGGGCGAGGACTTGTGCCATGGGCTTTAACCGCATTGTTGACCGTCATTTTGATAGCAATAATCCCCGTACTGCAGGCCGGGCCATTCCGGCGGGCGAGGTGCGGCTGAAGGAGGCCTGGGCCATGGTGATCCTCGCCGGGCTCCTTTTTTTCTTCGCCTGTTATCAACTCAATGCCCTGACCCTGAAACTGGCGCCCCTGGCCCTCTCCTTGACCCTGTTTTACTCCCTGACCAAGCGTTTTACCTCGTTCTGTCATCTGGTGCTCGGTGTGGCCCTGGCCTTTTCGCCCCTTGGCGGCTGGGTGGCGGTGTCGGGAAGCCTGACCGGGTTCCCCTGGGCACTCTCTCTTGGCGTCCTGTTCTGGGTGGCCGGATTTGATACTATCTATGCCTGCCTGGATGCCGATTTTGATCGGGCATCCGGCTTGCATTCGCTGCCTTCCCGGCTGGGGCGGGAACATGCCTTCCGGCTGGCAATCGGGTTTCATCTCCTCGCCTTTGTCCTCTTTACCCTGACCGGGGTGCAGGCCCGTCTTAATCTCTGCTATTATCTCGGCATCGTGCTCACCGCCGCCATCCTTTTCTATCAGCATCTAGTGGTCAACCCTCGGGATCTGTCGCGGATTCAGGGTTCTTTTTTTTCCCTGAACGGGGTGATCAGCCTCACAATTTTTGCCGCCACCTGGCTTGCTCTGTTGACCGGAAAAGGGTGAAATAATGGTAAGATTCTGCAAGGCTCTCTGCTCCGCGTTCGTCTTGTTTTTGGGGATGATGGATGGTGCCGCGGCAGAAGCTCCTCCCCTCGGGTTGCCTGATCCCTCACTTCTGCGTTCCGCCTATGGTGGTGATGAGACCTTCCAGTATGATGTTTCCTGGAGTGGGGGCATCAAGATCGGGGAACTGCGTCTGCGGATAACCCGGACTGCCAAGGATCAGGACAGTTTTGAGATCCATGCCCGGGTCACTGATTATGGGACCTTCCGCTTTTTTTATCCGGTTGATGACACCTTTGTAACCTTGGTACAGGGGCCGGAGCGGCTGCCAGTCAGGTATGAGGTAGAACAGAAAGAGGGGCGCGGGTATAAGGCGCATCGTCTGAGCCTCTATGATCAGGGGAGGAATATCGTGCGCTACCGGAAAAATGATGAGCCGGAGAAGGAGTTTAGCGTGGCCGGCCGGGTGCATAACGAGTTCTCATCATTTTTTTTCACGCGGGTGCTCCCCTTTGTGCCGGATACCTCTGTGATTGTGCCCACCTTCGCCGATGAAAAACGTCACGAGGTGGTGGTGATTCCGCGGGAGTGGACCCGATTTAATGAAACCCTGCTGGGTCCGGTAAACGTGATTGAGGTCCTGCCCCGTATGACCTTCAAGGGGCTGTACGACAAGAGCGGGGATACGGTGATCTGGTTCACCGATGATGCCTGCCGGATACCGGTGCGCATCTGCTCGAAGATCCTGATCGGCTCGCTCACCGCGGAACTGGTCGCTTACCACGGCACGTCCTGCGGCAGGCAGTGGGCTCTGGATCAGAAGGAGCTGGATAAAGAGGCGAGGAAGAAGGCTGCGAAGATCAAAGGCGATTGAAAAAGAGAATTATAAGCGGAAAATCTGTCCACCCATAGGGGGTGATGTGATGGACAAAGTTTTATTCAAATGTAGAAAACCACGCCCTCTGGGCGCGGTTAGAGTTCAACGGCTCTGCCGGTTGAACAAACTTATCTCATGAGTTACTCCAGAATCTAGTTGTCCCCACAACATAGACAAAGGAGTAACAAATGAGCCGATTTAGGAAGTTATCACATACAATTTGGCCTTGCCAGTATCATGTCGTCTGGACCCCTGAATATCGTTTGAAAATTCTCGAAGGTGATGTTGCTGTTGAGGTTTCAAGCTGTGTGAGGGCCTTTAGTGAACAATCTCTTTTCTCTGCGCTTGGTTTGCGTATGGACAAATCATTAGGAAAACAGTAGGTTGGAAACAACTGGTAAACTGAAAGCGTTAGGATAGTCGACAGGTTTTAATTTGCGCAGTTCCCGCTAGCCCATGACTAACCCTTTCGGCTCAGTCATGGGCGCTGATTAACAGTGGGGTAAAACTACGACTCGCACGATAGGGGCTAAGCCGACATGAAGAAAATGGGGCATGTTTATGTACTCCTCCTTGCTTTTCTGCTCACCCAGCCAGTGGGATTTGCTCGTGGTACGGAATCACACAGCAGCGATACCGTTGTTCCCATCCTGGTATACCATCGCCTGGGGCCAGTGGTAGCGGACTCTATGACCGTCCAGACTTCTGTTTTTGCGTCTCACCTTGAATACCTTCAGACCAACGGTTACACCGTCATTCCCTTGCAGCGCCTGATCGCCTATATAGCCGGTGAGGCGCCCCCTCCACCCTCCCGCTCTGTTGTAATCACCGCCGATGATGGCCACCGATCGGTTTTCACCGACCTGTTTCCGCTGATCAGCCGTTACCATATCCCGGTCACTTTATTTATCTATCCTTCGGCTATATCCAACGCGAAATATGCTATGACGTGGCAACAGTTGCGCGAGATGAAAGATAGCGGCCTCGTCGACATCCAGTCGCACACGTATTGGCACCCCAACTTCAAGAAGGAAAAAAAACGCCTTTCCGGGGACGCCTATGAGGAGCTTGTCCACATGCAACTGACCAAGTCAAAAGAAGTGTTGGAACAGAGGCTGGGCGGCCACGTCGATATGCTTGCCTGGCCCTTTGGCATTTATGATGATGAACTGATCAATACAGCCAGACAGCTGGGTTATATTGCCGGGTTCACAATAGAAAGACGACATGCCGGCCGCTCCGACAACTTGATGGCATTGCCCCGTTATCTGGTGACTGACCAGGTCCAGGGCGCTTTGTTTGGAAAACTGCTCGCAATGCCATCACACCTCCATCCGGACACGAAAAAGAACCCATGAAAAATCACAACCCATTTTTCTTTATTTTACTCATTTCATTGGCCGCACTGAGTCCTATGTCCGCTGGTGCGACGGACTATGGCGGCACAATAATCGATACCTCGACCAAGAAGCCGATCGAAGGCGCCTTGGTAACGCTCGGCGACACCGTTGTGCACACTGACCCAACCGGCAAATTTCAAATAGACGGGACGGGTGATACGCTTGGCATTAGAGCCTGCGGGCACGTGCGCCGGAAAGTAGCTGTAAGCACCTTTCCCCAGAATGCAGCAATTTTGCTGGATCCTTTCACACCCAAGGCACTTTACCTTTCATTCTATGGAATCGGAGACAAACAGTTGCGCGAATCGGCCTTGAGCCTCATCAAGGACACCGAACTCAACGCCCTGGTGATCGACCTGAAAGGGGATAGGGGCTGGGTCGCCTTCAAGAGCTCTACTCCCCTTGCGGCAGAGGTCGGCGCGCAAAAAACAATCACCATAAAGGACATCAATTCGCTGGTCAGCGATTTGCACGCAAAGGGTATTTATGCCATTGCCAGAATCGTCGTTTTTAAAGATGACCCACTTGCCTCGGCGAAACCCGATCTCGCAATCAGGACTGCGGGCGGGGCGATCTGGAAAGACCGGGAAAGGCTGGCATGGTGCAACCCTTTCAGCAAAACAGTCTGGGACTACAATATCGATTTGGCGGTTGAAGCGGCTCGTGCCGGCTTTGATGAAATCCAGTTTGACTACCTCCGCTTTCCCGATGCGCCCGGACTGGCCTATCCGTTGCCGAACACGGAAGAAAACCGGGTCGGGGCCATTTCCGGATTTCTTGCCGAGGCCAGAAAAAGGCTTATTCCCTATAACGTTTTCCTCGCCGCGGACATCTTCGGATATGTGGCCTGGAATACCGATGACACCCATATTGGACAGAAACTGGAAAACCTTGCTGCAGTTCTGGACTATATGTCGCCCATGCTTTATCCCTCCGGATTTCAGTTCGGCATACCGGGCTATCGGAACCCGATACAACATCCACGCCAGATCGTGTATCTTTCCCTCGAGAAAGCGAAACAGCGTACCAACCTGCCTGCGATGCGCTTCCGCCCTTGGCTCCAGGCATTCCGGGACTATGCCTTTGACAAGACACCGTTCCAAGGCGAGCAAATCCGGACGCAGATTGACGCCGCCGATAACTTCGGCAGCGACGGATGGATGCTATGGAATCCACGCAACACTTATACCCGGGAAGGCCTGCGGCCTAAGCATTAATCCGCTGACATTGCTTGTCAGCCACCCGTCATTCTGGAGGCAAGTTACCGTGAAGGGATTGGTCACAATACTCTGGCTGTTGTTCTTCATCCCTCTGGGGGAAAACGTATCCGCCCAGGATATTGGCAAGCCAAACCCGGCAGGTCTGGCTCCGATTGCCGAGTTTGCCCAGAGTGAAATTCAGGCCGGACGGATCCCCGGGGCAGTCGTTCTGGTCGGCAATCGCACGAAAATTCTTTATCGCGAGGCCTTCGGCGAGCGGGCACTGAAACCCGAACCGCTGCCCATGACCGCCGACACCCGCTTCGACCTCGCCTCATTGACCAAGGCGGTTGCGACAACAACCGCCATCATGCAGTTGGTCGAGCGACGGAAACTCCGCCTTGATGCCCCCGTGGCCAAATACTGGCCGCAGTTTGCCGGGAACGGCAAAAGCGCCATCACCGTCCGGCAGTTGCTTACACACTATTCCGGCCTGCGTGCCGACCTGAATTTATGCTCCGAGTGGTCAGGCTACCCTGCGGCCCTCAGGCTTATAGTTGCGGAAAAACCCGTCTCGGCACCGGGCAAGAACTTCCTCTACAGCGACATCAATTTCGAGATATTGGGCGAGCTGGTCAGACGGGTTTCCGGCAAGCCATTGGATGTTTATTGCGCGAAAAACATTTTCAGGGCCTTGGGGATGAAAAACACCGGATTCAAACCCTCATCCGAGCAACGACCCAACATCGCGCCCACCGAATATCTGGACGGCACACTCCACTGGGGCGAGGTGCACGACCCGACGGCTTACCGCATGGGCGGCGTTGCCGGACACGCAGGGCTGTTTTCCACTGCGGACGATCTCGCCATCTTTGCCAGGATGCTGCTTAATGGCGGCAGCGAGCACGGCATTCGAATCCTGAGCCGCCAATCCGTGGAAAAAATGACCATACCCCAGTCGCCGCCCGGCAAGGGAAAGCTGCGGGGTTTCGGCTGGAATTTAGCAGCACCATTCGCCTCCAATCGCGACCAGCTTCTGCCGGTTGGTTCCTACGGGCACCTCGGATATACCGGCACCCTGCTGTGGATCGATCCGGTCAGCAAGACCTATGTCATCGTGCTGAGCAACCGCGTGCACCCCTATGGCAAGGGTGACGCCGGCCCGTTGCGCAGAGGGATATTGGCGCTCGTCTCCGATGCCCTGAAACCGGGATCGGACGAAAGGACACTCGCCGCCCGTCCGGCGTTGGCCTCCTACTACAAACTTACAACCGCGCATCCGGAAATCCGCCCTGACGCAAAAGTCGCAACAGGGCTGGACGTCCTGGAAGCGGAAAACTTTGCACCCCTGAAAGGCTTGCGTGTCGGGGTCATCACCAACCAAACCGGTATCGACGCCGCCGGGAACCGTATTGTGGATCTGCTGTACCGGGCTCCCGGAGTCACACTCGCCACCGTCTTCAGTCCTGAACATGGCCTCCATGGCAACGTCGACAAAAAAGTCGCCTCCGGCATGGAAGCTGGCACAGGGCTGCCGGTGTACAGCTTGTACGGCGATGTCAGGCGGCCCACCGAAGCTATGCTGAATGGACTCGACGCCCTGGTGTTTGATGTTCAGGATGCCGGTGCGCGCTTCTATACCTATGCCACGACCATGGCCTACGCCATGGAGGCGGCCGCTCACAAAGGCATCGATTTTTACGTTCTTGATCGCCCGGATCCCATCGGGGGAGATACTGTGCAAGGACCGATGCTGGATGAGGATATGAAATCTTTCACTGCTTATTTCTCTCTTCCGGTGAGACATGGCATGACCATCGGCGAGCTGGCCGAGTTGTTCAACGCCCAAGCCGGCATCGGCGTAAAGCTCCATGTCATCAAAATGCGCGGCTACCGGCACAGTGATTGGTACGACGACACCGGCTTGAAATGGACCAGCCCATCCCCCAATCTCCGCACCCTCACCCAAGCCACTCTTTACCCTGGCGTGGGCCTGGTGGAAGGCGCAAATGTAAGCGTCGGGCGCGGTACCGACACCCCCTTTGAACGGGTTGGCGCGCCGTGGATAAACGGCAAAGAGCTTGCAGATTACCTGAATCGATGCGAGATA
The DNA here is from genome assembly GCA_026388715.1 of Deltaproteobacteria bacterium. Lineage (GTDB taxonomy): Bacteria > Desulfobacterota > Desulfobulbia > Desulfobulbales > Desulfocapsaceae > UBA2270. The sequence goes on along the minus strand of JAPLJF010000014.1, from coordinate 566 downwards.
GCTGGCGTATTTTTCATACCCTCGGATTTCATTCCTAATGCCAATCGCTACCAGAATCAATCATGCCGTGGCATTCGCATCATATTGACGGATCGCCACACGCTGGACTCTCCGTTACTGGGTATAGAGATAGCGAGCGCCCTTTATCGGCTCTATCCGGCGGAATTTCGCATCCAGGACATTCTGGGTATGGTGGGAGCACGTTGGGTATTGCAAGCTATTACAGACGGGCGAGATCCGAAGATAATCTCGTCACAATGGCAGGATGGAACCAAGGAATTCGTTGTACTGCGAAGTAAATACCTGCTCTACTAGGAGTCTGTCGGATTATCGGAATCATAAAAAAGATAACACACTGGAACTACAAGATATATTGCAAGATATCCATTTCGTAATATTTTTTATATATCATTAAGTATCAATATGTTATATGGCTCTGTCCTATTTTCAGTTAAACCGGAACATGACCCAAGCAGGCGTTCAGTAAACGCATCGGCAACTCATGTTCCCAAAGACGACGATTGAACCGGTAACAAAATTCACTAATATATTCATGTAAATATTTG
>JAPLJF010000010.1 GCA_026388715.1 Deltaproteobacteria bacterium | reverse complement strand
TTTGGCCGTCTTTGACCGCTCCTCAATCGCAAAATCCTCGCCGTAGCGCTGCTACGGCTGCGGTTTTACTCAATCGTCTCGGCCAAATTCGTCTCAAAATCCGGCGCGATCCCTGAAAAGCTTATTTACGGACAAGCTCTAAATCACCATCTTTTTTTACCGTACCCTCTTTTTTTCAATGCTTCCACAAGGCCGCTTCAGTATAATAACAAGTCATTCATTTCTTATACAGGAGCCTTGCCATGATTCGCGTCGGCATTCTTTCAGATACCCACCTGAACAACTGTTCAGATTCCTTCCGCAGACAGGTCGAGACCGTCTTTGCGGAATGTCCCATCATCCTCCATGCCGGAGACCTCACCGATATCTCTATCCTCGCGGCCTTCAGCGGCAAGGAAGTCCATGCGGTGCATGGCAACATGTGCAACAGCGGGAGCCAGCAGCTCCTGCCGGTCAGCAAACTGATCACCATCGGCGGCTTTCAGATAGGGCTGTGCCATGGCGCCTGGGGGCCCCGGCAGACCATTGAAGAACGGGTCTGGGCCATGTTCCCCGAGGCCGACTGTATCGTCTATGGCCACAGCCATAAGGCGGTCTGCCATCGGGCCGGGGGCGTCCTTTTTATCAACCCCGGCACCTTTCAGAGCAGCGGCACCCACGGGGCTCCCGGCACCTACGCCATTTTGCAGATCGACGAGTCCGGTGACGGCCAGGAAGGTCTGCAGGCCACCATCCACGAGCTACCGCAACGGGCTTAACCAGGCGAAACGACTATGACCCAGGCTGTGAAAATCACCCCCATGCTCCAGCAGTACCTTGAGATCAAACAGGAACACCCGGACGCCATTCTCTTCTACCGGATGGGGGATTTTTACGAGATGTTCTTTGAGGATGCCATCGTCGCCTCCAAGATCCTCGGCATCGCCCTCACCAGCCGCAACAACAAGGATGAGGCCAACAAGGTGCCCCTGTGCGGCTTTCCCTACCACGCGGCCCAGCCCTATCTGGCCAAGCTGATCAAGGCGGGCCGCCGGGTGGCCATCTGCGAACAGATCGAGGATCCGGCCTTGGCCAAAGGCATCGTCAAGCGCAAGGTGATACGGGTGGTGTCACCGGGGGTGGTCACCGACGCCCAGCTCCTCGACGACAAGAGCAATCTCTACGTGGCGGCCATCAGCCGGCAGGAACAGGCCAAGGCCGTCACCTATGGACTCAGCTTCCTCGATCTCTCCACCGGCGAATTCCTGGTGGGTGAATTCCGGGACGACTCCGACCCCGGTGATCTGATCCTGGACCAGCTGACGCGGATGGCGCCGGCCGAACTGCTGGTCAGCCACGACCAGGCCAAGGCCCTGGCCCCGCTGCTCCAGACCGCCCAGGCCCTGCTGCCGGGGATCTGCCTCACCGAGCGAGCCGAGTCCCTGTTCCACCTTCCCAGCTGTGAGGAGCTGCTGACCGATCATTTTCAGGTGCTGAACCTGGCCGGTTTCGGCTGCGGGGCCATGACCCAAGGGATCGTCTGCGCCGGGGTACTGCTCGACTACATCCGCGAGACCCAGAAGACCGAGCTGGACCATATTGAGATATTGCGCCCCATCGATCTGGATGCCATCCTCCAGATTGACGAGTCCTCGCGCCGCAACCTGGAGCTGACCCAGACCATCATCGGCACCCGGCGGGAAGGGTCGCTCCTGGCCGTGCTCGATCAGACCAGCACCCCCATGGGCGCCCGCCTGCTGCGGCATCACCTCCTATTTCCGCTCCAGGATGTGGCGCGGATCACCGCCCGACTCAACGCCGTGGACAATCTGTTCAGGAACAGCACCCTGCGCCAGGAGTTCCGGGATCAGCTGGCCACCATCTACGACCTTGAGCGGTTGAACAGCCGGATGGTGCTGGGCAACGCCAATGGCCGGGACATGCTGGCCATGCGCCAGTCCTTGGCGATCCTGCCGGCGATCAAAGGGCTGCTGGCACAATGCAGCGCCGCACGGCTTGCGACTATCGGCACCGAACTTGACCCGTTGACAGAACTGCACCAACTGCTGAGCGATGCCATCCATGAGGATGCCCCCATCACCCTGCGCGACGGCAACCTGATCCGCCCGGGCTACAACCAGGAACTGGACGAGCTGGTCCACCTGCTGCGGGACGGCAAACAGATGATCCTGGAGCTGGAGAACAAGGAGCGGGCAGCCACGGGCATTGGCAAGCTCAAGGTCGGCTACAACCGCGTCTTTGGTTATTTCATCGAGGTCAGCCGGTTGCAGGCAGAGCATGTGCCCGAACATTACATCCGCAAACAGACCCTGGTGAATGCCGAACGCTTCATCACCCCGGAGCTGAAAGAATTTGAAGACAAGGTCTTGGGCGCCCAGGAGAAACGCCTCGAGCTGGAATATCAGCTCTTCACCCAGATCCGCAAACAACTGGCCGCCGAGAGCCCGCGCCTGCTCAAGACCGCGCAGCTGCTGGCCCAGGTGGATTTTTTTGTGGCGCTGGCCGAATGCGCCCACCGCTATCACTACCGCCGGCCCGAGGTGAACGCCGGCGAGGCCATTGTCATCAGCGAGGGCAGGCACCCGGTGATTGAGAGGTCGCTGCCCACCGGCAAATTTGTGCCCAACGATGTCGCCCTCGATCAGGAGGCTCAGGAGGTGCTGATCATCACCGGCCCCAACATGGCCGGCAAATCAACGGTGCTGCGGCAGACGGCGCTGATCGTGCTCATGGCCCAGATGGGCTCCTTTGTCCCGGCCGACAGCGCCACAATCGGGGTGGTTGACCGCATCTTCACCCGGGTCGGGGCCATGGATGATCTGCGGCGCGGCCAGTCCACCTTCATGGTGGAGATGAACGAGACCGCCAACATCCTCAACAACGCCACCGAGCGCAGCCTGGTGATCCTCGATGAGATCGGCCGCGGCACCTCCACCTTTGACGGCCTGGCTATCGCCTGGGCCGTGGCCGAGGACCTGGTCCTGAAAAACGACAAGGGGGTGAAGACCCTCTTTGCCACCCACTATCACGAGCTCACCGACCTGGCCCGCACCCAGAGCCGGGTGCGCAACTACTCCATCGCCGTGCGGGAATGGAACGACACCATTATCTTTCTCCACAAACTGGTGGAGGGCGGGACCAACCGCAGTTACGGCATCCAGGTGGCGGCACTCGCCGGGGTACCGGCCCGGGTCGTGGCGCGGGCCGGCGAGATCCTGGCCAATATCGAGAGCGGCGAACTGGACCGGGACGGCACCCCCTGCATCGCCAGAGATCGCGGCGAGAAAAAGGGCAAAAAGAAACAACACCCCAGCCAGCTCTCTCTCTTCGCCCCACCGGCGGATCCCCTGCGGGAATATCTCCAGAAGATCAAGGCCGATACCCTCTCACCGAGGCAGGCCCTGGAGATATTGTATGAACTGGAGGCCCTGGTCAAAGGCTGACACGATGGGCAAGAGCTGCGACCGGAATTCATGCCATATTTTCTTTTGCCATACAGACAGCTTTTATGTATAGTTCCCACAATTCAATAGATAATACACCCTGTTCAATAGTTACTTCTGTTCCCTCATGAGCCACTGGTATATTTTTTTGCCAAAAAATAAACACAGACCCTGACTAATGCGTCGTTTTATCGTCATTTCTCTCTGTATCACCTTGAGCATGCTGCACTTTTCCGCGCGTCCTCTCTTGTGCAAGGAAAAAGTACCAGGCAAAGAGGCCCCGGATGTCGCCATGGCAGCAAAAGAAGGCCATGACCAGGAGGCCAGTCTGGCCAAGGATTTCGAGCAGACGACATCCTTTTTCACTGAGCTGAAAAACGATAAGGATCGCGCCAGTGCCAAGGAAAGCTGGACAGCAGTGATTGATAATTTTCAAAGGATCCATGACCTGCAACCCCAGTCCGCATACGCCGCTGCCAGCCTGTTCATGCTGGGACGAGTAACATACAGCAGATACCAACACTTCAAAGACGCTGCCGATCTGGACCAGGCCCTGAAATATTACGAGGACATCATCACGCTTTTCCCCTGGCATCCACTGGCCGATGACGCCCTCTTTTCTCAGGCCCGCATCCAGCTTGAGGACAAAAAAAATCCCCAGGAGGCCGCCAGGATATACACCAGAATCACCACCGAATATTACACCGGCGACCTGATGGACAAGGCCACGGAAAGGCTGAAGTCCCTGGCCAAGGACTATAACATCCCTCTCCCCCCCGCAATTGCAAAGACAACAGCAAATACGACCCAAGCTGCTCCGGATACTTCTTCACCAGCAGAGGTAGCTGAACTGCCTAATATAAAAAATCGGACCTATGTCCTGCCGGTTGAGTACTGGTCTTCCAATAATTATACCCGGGTGGTGATTAACACCTCACGCCCGGTCACCTTTAAGGAAGAATTGCTGGAAAAGGTAGGGGAACAACCCCGGCGTCTCTTCATCGATTTTGACAAGAGCTATATTGAACCCAAATATCGCGCCCCTGTCCCCATAAAAGACGGCCTGCTTCAACAGATCCGCACCGCGCAGTTCTCCCGTGATACAGTGCGGGTTGTGCTCGACATCGAGTCCATCGAAAGTTACAAGATCTACAGCCTTCCCGACCCGTTCCGGGTTATTGTTGATGTCCATGGACAAAGCAACGCCGCTGTTGCCGCCGCCGAAAAAACCCCACCGCCAAAGTCGCAGTCCCAGTCCCAGGACACCTCCGTATCGCCTGCGACAGGGGTCGCCTCGACGGAAGAGCAACCCAAGGCCAGCGAGCCTGCGACCAAGGCTCCAGGATCGCCGATCCTTATCCTCCAGGATTACAAAAAGATCAAAATCTCCAAAAAAACCAAGAAACCGGCGCCGGAGCTCAACGCCCCAATTGCCTCCCCCGCGCTCTCCCTGGCCCAGCAATTAAATCTGGGCGTGCGCCGTATCGTGCTCGATCCCGGTCACGGCGGAAAAGACCCGGGTGCCTCAGCCTTTGGCATGAAAGAAAAGGATATTGTCCTGCAGGTGGCAAAAAAACTGGCTGCCAAGCTCAAAAAGGATCTGGGCTACGAGGTCATTCTTACCAGAAACGACGACACCTTTATCTCCCTGGAACAGAGAACGGCCATTGCCAACACCAATGGCGCCGACCTCTTTATCTCCCTGCACCTCAACGCCCATCCCTCCGGGAAGATCTATGGCTTTGAGACCTACTACCTCAACCTCAGCAGCGATAAAGAGGCCATCCGGGTGGCCGCCCTTGAAAACGCGACATCGACCCATCAATTGAGCGACCTGCAGAATATCCTCGCCGATATCATGAAGAACTCAAAGATTGATGAATCATCACGGCTGGCCCAGCAGGTTCAAGACGCACTCTTCTCAGGACTCACCGACAGGAAGTGCCTGCAGGTAAAAAATCTCGGGGTAAAAAAGGCCCCTTTTTATGTCCTGATCGGTGCGGAAATGCCCGCAATCCTCATTGAAATGGCCTTTATCAGCAACAAGACAGACGCAACTCAAATGAAAAAAGAGGGTTATCAGGACGCCATGGCCGCAGAGATCGTCCAGGGGCTTCAGCGATACATCCACACCATAACCGCCTGTCTTTAGGTGCCGTTATGAAATAAGCAGTGCTTTTTTGCTTATTTTATTACGGCACCTTATGCTGCTTCAAAGAAACGGCCAATCTTTACCGGCTGTTTCTTTGAGTGGCGTCTGGCAGATAACATACAAGAAGCCGGTTACGGTATCCAATATTATAATTATTTTTTGAACGACGGCGTGATTCGTGGGCGCCCCTCTCCTGCAAACAATGAAAGACAATGGCCATAAAGATCCACAAAGCGTCTCCACCCTGCTGTCCAGGATTACCAACGAACAAGGATGGCGGCAGCAGCTGGACACACACAGCCTGTTCCTGCATTGGGACAAACTGGTTGACAAGACCACCAGTACCCACGCCCGCCCCCTGAAGATCTTGGGCAATGTCCTCTGGCTGGAGATTGCCAATTCCGCCTGGATGCAGCAATTACAATTCCAGAAGGTTCAGCTTCTGGAGATCGTCAATAATTCACTCCGTCTCTCCCGCCTGGAAGACATCAGATTCGTCCTGACCAACTGCGACCAGACCGTCGAGCGCAACAAGCAGACCGTTCGCTTTATCCAGCCCTCACCCGCCGCCCAGGATTCCTTCCAGAAACAGATTGCCGGGATCGAGGACGAAAATATCCGGGAGGCCTTAATGAGCCTCTGGTACCTGTCCCACTCCTGCCAGAGAAGCTGACGAGTCCCACCTCCTGAGAAAGAACTTGACCATAATAATGGATATCCATTATCGTAAGGACTTCGGTGAAGAATCTGAAGGTGTGTAAACCGGAGCCTGTGAGGACGGCGCAAAGAACAAATCAAGACGCCTGTCCACCCAACAGACTACAGTCTAAACAACCTGAGTAGTTACCCATTATCTTCATTCCCATATTTCCCATAACCCCCGACTATCATGCTCTATAACTCAGTTTTAGAAGCCATTGGCAACACCCCACTGATTCGGATTAATCGGCTGTACCCCAATGACAGGGTTCGTCTCTATGGAAAACTGGAGTCTTCCAACCCCGGGGGATCAGTCAAAGAGCGGGTTGCCCTGGCCATGATCGAGGCCGGCGAAAAAAGCGGCGAACTCACCCCTGAGAAGATCGTCCTCGAGGCCACCAGCGGCAATACCGGCATCGGACTGGCCATGGTCTGCGCCGCCAAGGGCTACCGCTGCCAGTTGATCATGTCCGAGTCCGCGTCGCTGGAGCGCCGCAAGATCATGCAGGCCTATGGCGCCGAGATCCTGTTGACCCCGGCCCACCGCAGCACCGATGGGGCTATTGAAAAGGCCTACGCCATGGCCCGTGAACACCCGGATCGCTATTTCCTTACCGATCAGTTTAATAATGAGGCCAACTGGCAGGCCCATTATAACACCACTGCCCCGGAGATCTGGCAGCAGACAGAGGGACAGGTGACCCATATTGTGGCCACCCTTGGCACCTCCGGCACGGTGATGGGGTTGTGCGCCTGGTTTGGCGAGCACCACCCCCAGGTGCGTATCATCGCCGTGGAGCCATTTCTGGGCCACAAGATCCAGGGGCTGAAAAATATGAAGGAATCCTATCGCCCCGGGATCTTTGACAAATCAAAAGCCAACGAAATCGTCAACATTGAAGATGAAGACGCCTTTCACATGGCCCGGCTGCTGGCCCGTAAAGAGGGGCTGCTGGTGGGCATGAGCAGTGGCGCGGCCATGTTTGCCGCCATCAATCTGGCCAAAAAATTAGAGGATGGATTTATTGTCACCCTGCTCCCGGACAGTGGCGAACGCTATCTGAGCACCCCCCTGTTTACCCGCAAGATCCAGACAGGCGAGAAAAAGTCGCAACTGCGTTTTTTTAACACCCTGAGCAAGAAGAAAGAGGTCTTCACCCCCCAGACCGAAGGGAAAGTCTCCTTTTACACCTGCGGGCCGACTGCCTATGAAGCGCCTAATCTCTCCCTGTGCCGCCGCTTCATCGTCACCGATCTGATCACCCGCTACCTGGAAAGTAAGGGCCTGACCGTCGATTCGTACATGAACTTCACTGACCTGGACGACAATACCATTGATGGCGCCAGCAAGGCCGGCTTGTCGCTTTCCGAATTCACCAGTAGATACATTGACGGCTTCATGGAGGCCATCGATAGCCTGGGGATCAAACGGGCCACCGGCTACCCCAAGGCCTCGGAACATGTTGACGATATGATCGAGATCAGTCACGAACTCATCCACAAGGGCTTTGCCTATGAAAAACATGGTTCCATCTATTTTGACATCTCCAAGTTCAAGCGCTATGGCCGCCTGTCAGGCATTGACCTGAGCAAGATCCAGCTGGGCCGCACCGTTGATCTGGATAACTATGAAAAGGACAACCCCCGCGACTTCACCCTGCTCAAACGCTCCACCCTGGCGGAGTTGAAAAAAGGGATCTTTTATGAGACCGACTGGGGCAATGTACGGCCGGGCTGGCATATCGAATGTTCGGCCATGTCCACCCGTTATCTCGGCCAGACCCTCGACATCCACACCAGCAGCCGGAATCTGATCTTTCCCCACCACGAAAACGAGATTGCCATTGCCGAAGCCCTGACCGGCAAACCTCTGGCTAAATACTGGCTGCACTCCGAGCTCCTGCTGGTGGATGGCAAGATGATGTCGACCGAGGCCGGAAATGTGGTAACCCTGAATGATCTGATCCTGCGCGGCTTCACCCCCCGCGAGGTGCGTTTTATGCTGCTGTCGGTTCACTACCGTAAACCACTGAATTTTTCCTATAAAAGACTGATCAACGTCCGCACCGCACTGCGCCGTATTGATGAGTTTACCTGCAAGCTCCTCTGTCTGCCGCCGGGCAAACCCCACCCGGAAATCGCCGCCTTTGTTTCCACCATGACTGAACAGTTTTTTGAGGCCATGGATGATGATCTCAACGTCTCCAAAGGCATGGGCGCCATCTATAAATTCATCAAGGCCGTGGGCCCCATCCTCCACGTCAACCATCTCGACCACGATCAGAAAAAATATATCCTGGAGAGCTTCAACAAGATCAATCAGATCCTCCAGATCTTCCGGCTGAAGGGCTGTCCCCTGGCCCCGGCCGTGGGCACCCTGATTGCCCGTCGCGAGAAGGCCAGAGCTGAAAAAGACTGGCAGGCAGCCGATGATGTGCGCGATGAACTCCTGCGCCAGGGCATCCAGATCATCGACACGGCGACCGGGCCAGTGTGGAATCCCCTTGACGAAAAAAAGGAATAACATTTCCTCCGAGCCGAATCTTGTATTCATGTTGTCCTTTTGATACTATAAAGAGTATTTTGCGGCCAACATCCGGCATACCTGTCAATACGCAAATGGAGCTCTATTATGAATAGTATCATGAAGCGCGCCCTGTTGACGATTGCCGCCCTCGTCATTCTGTCTCCTCGTGCCCTGCCCGCCGCTTCCGCCGCTCCCCAAGGTGAAATGCTCACCCTCGGTGTCTTCCCTTATATTTCAGCGAACCAGATGATGGAACAGCTCTCCCCCCTGTGCAAACGCATCGAGGAGGCGCTGGGCAAGAAGGTCATTCTCGTGTCTGCTCCCGACTTCATGAGTTATGTGGACCGCACGGCCAAGGGTGAATACGACTTGGTGCTCACGGCGGCGCACATGGGACGACTGGCTGAAAAACGCGACGGCTGGCAGCGGGTCGTGCAATCCGGCCAGAAAACTGCCGCAGTGTTTCTGGTGCGCCAGGAATCCAGCGTGCAGCGCCTGGAAGATCTCCGCGAAAAGAAGATAACCGTCGGCAACAGGCGATCCATAACCTATCTTTTAGCCGAAAAAGCGCTCGCCGAAAAAGGGATCACCTTGGGCAAGGATATGGAGGTCATCGAGACCGCGACCTTTTCCAACGTGGTGCAGTCGGTGTTTCTGGGCGAGGCGGATGTCGGCGCCACCCCGACTCTGCTCTGGGACAACTGGGAGCACGTCAACGCGGAACAGCATCGCCAGCTCCGCGAGATCTTCCGCACCAAACCAGCGGCTCCGACCTTTCTGGTGATGGCCAGCCCCAAGACCGATCAGGCAACCATCCACCGCCTGATCGAATCGCTGTTAAGCTTTCAGGATACGCCGGAAGGCAAGGATTTTTTCCAGAAAAGCCAGTTCGAATCCTTCCAGCCGCTTGACGACGCGACCATGGAGAGCGCCGCTCCCTTTGTCCATGTCCTCGTGCAACCACAGTGACAAAATGACCGATCAATCCCGTTCCGTCCCCTGGTACCGTTCGTTACGATTCAAACTGGTGGCCACCGCCATCACTGTTGAACTGGTCATGCTCTCAGCCTTGCTCACCAACAGCTTTTATCTGCTTAACAATGAGGTCAAGTCGCAGACCCAGGCGCGGCTGGAGGCTTTTACCCCCCTGCTTGACGCCGCACTCGCGGGCCGTGTATTCCAGCGCGATCATGCTGAAGTGACGGCGATCCTCAACCGGTTGACCAGCACCCAGCGCACCGAAATTCGCTACATCACCGTCCTTGACCCGGCTGGGAAGATCATCGCCTCATCCGGCAGTCTCAATCCGGAGACGCTACCCGAGGAAGACCACAGCGTGGCCGAGGCCCTGACCGACCTCACCTACGACGTCCGCCTGCCCTTGACCATCGCCGGCAATGAAGTCGGCACAGTGCGTTTTGGTCTTTCCCTCGCTTCGATGGTGGCTACGCAACGCATGGTGGTCAGAGAGGGGGGCATCATCGCCACGATTGAGATTCTCCTGAGCCTGCTTCTTCTTGCCACCGGCGGCTATCTGGTCACCCGCCATATCCGCGCCCTGACCGACGGGACAAGGCGAGTGGCGCAAGGCGACTACAGTGCCCAGATCCTCATCCCCGGCCACGACGAGATCGCCATGCTTGCTTCTGACTTCAATACCATGGCTGCTGCGGTCGCGACGCATGTCAACGAACTCCGGGCCAGCGAGATGCGCTTTGCGGCCATCTTTAATGCCGTGGGCGAGGCCATCTTCATTTATGACAGCATGACCGGCGAGATTATTGACATCAACCAGCGGATGTGCGAGATGTACGACTACACTCGCGAAGAGGTACTCGGCAACGACAGCGGCACCTTTAGTTCCGGCATCCACCCCTACACGGTGGACGAGGCCATCGCCAAAACACAGGCGGCAACAGCAGGCGCCCCGCAGGTCTTTGACTGGCATGCCCGCGCCAAGGATGGCCGGCTCTTCTGGATTGAGGTCAGCCTGCGTTTATCGCGAATTGGCGCTGATGACCGCCTGATCGCCGTGGTCCGGGATATAAGCGAGCGCAAGAAAATGGAGGAAGACAGAAATACGGCGATTGCCCGCTTCCAGACCCTGGTTAACAGCCTTGACGCCCTGGTCTATGTCGCCGATATGGAAACGTATGAGATTTTATTTATCAATAAATATGGCAAGGAGATCTGGGGAGAGATCACCGGCAAGCTATGCTGGCAGACCCTGCAAGCGGGCCAGAGCGGGCCCTGTCCATTCTGCACCAATGACAAACTCCTCGATGCCAATGGCAATCCCACCGGTACTCTGATCTGGGAATTTCAGAATACGTTGACCAGGGAATGGTATGAATGCCGCGATCAGGCGATCCAATGGACCAATGACCGCCTTGTCCGCATGGAGATTGCCATCAATATCACCCCGCGCAAGAAAGCGGAAGATGACCTGGCCGCTGAAAAAGAACAACTGGCCGTTACCTTGCGCAGTATCGGTGACGGGGTGATCACCACCGACACCCAAGGCCGGATCGTTCTGCTCAATATCGTGGCCGAAACGCTGACCGGCTGGAACCAGCAAGAGGCACAGGGCCAGCCACTGACAGAAGTATTCAACATTATTCATGAAAAGACCCATAAGCCCTGTGACAATCCGGTGGAGAAGGTCATAGCATCCGGGGAGATCATAGGGTTGGCCAATCATACTACCCTGATCGCTAGAGACGGGACAGAACGACAGATAGCGGACAGCACCGCGCCCATCCGTGATCGGGAAGGCCTGATCATTGGCGTTGTCCTGGTTTTCCGGGATGTTACGGAAAGACACCGGATGGAAGAGGAACTACTGAAAGTCAAGAAACTGGAGTCAGTTGGCGTGTTGGCAGGGGGTATCGCCCACGATTTCAATAATATATTGGTAGCCATCCTCGGCAATATCAACCTGGCCCTGCTCGATGGCAACCTGGAGGAGAGGACACGAAAGCTGCTGAGTGCAGCGGAAAAGGCCTCGATCAGAGCCAAAGGCCTCACCCAGCAGTTGCTCACCTTTTCCAAGGGTGGCGAGCCTGTTAAACAGACGGCATCAATCGCTGAAATTATCCGGGACTCGGCTGATTTTGTCCTGCACGGCAGCAATGTGATCTGCCGCTATTCCCTGCCTGATAACCTCTGGCTTGTGGATATTGATAAAGGCCAGATGAGCCAGGTCATTCAGAACATCATCATCAACGCCAAACATGCCATGCCGGATGGGGGAACTATCAAGGTCAACTGCAAAAATATCGAATCCCTGATAACCCCGGACACTTCCCTGCCCATCAAAGACAAGTACATCAAAATCGACATCAGCGACAGCGGGATCGGCATCCCGGACAGTCTGATTGATAAGATCTTTGATCCCTATTTCACTACCAAAGAGGATGGAAGTGGGTTGGGCCTTGCTATCACGCATTCCATAATCAACAAACATAATGGTTACATATCCGTGCAGTCAAAACCAGGGGAAGGAACAACCTTTACCCTCTATCTTCCTGCCTCAACCAGGGAACAGAAAAAGGAAAACAGCAAAGAAACCAGAGAGACAAGTACAAACAAAGCAAAAATCATGATCATGGATGATGAAGAGATGGTCAGAGATGTCGCCAAGGCCATATTTATCATGCTGGGCCACGAAGTGATTTTGGCTGCGGACGGTGAAGAGGCGGTTGAACTCTATAAGAAGCAGAATGAATTAGGTCAACCGATTGATATTATTATCATGGACTTGACCATTCCCGGCGGCATGGGCGGCGAAAATGCCGTGCAAGAGATCCTGGCAATCAATCCTGAGGCAAAGGTTATTGTCTCCAGCGGCTATTCCAATGATCCGGTCATGGCGCACTACCAGGATCATGGATTCATTGCCGCTATTGTCAAGCCGTTTCAGATTCAGGACATCACGAATATTATCAATAAGTTGCTGATGCCTAACTGCGCAGGTAGATAGACTGAAGGTGGCAGGCTGAAGACTGAAGTATCACCCTTACTTAAAAACCTTCGGCCTTCAGTCTTCAACCTGTCCTGTTGACCCCTACCTTCGGCACAACCTGCCAAAGGCCCCAGGGATAGTGCCGGATGACCAGAAGGCACGGCCTTGCTTATAATCCACAAACCAGTATCCGCCCGGTTTCCGTTGAGCCGCCACAAAGATAAAAGGCTGCTCCCTGGAAAAGCAGGGATGCAGATAGAGCCCCTTCGTGTTCATTACCGGCTCCATGAGCGACAGGGCCTCTTCTATGGTCGGCAATCGCCAGTCATGAAATCCGGCAAATCCTTCGCTGTTCAGCTTCTCGATATTGCGCCGCAGGGTACGACTGGAGGCGATATCAAGCCCGGCCCGCTGCCACATGACCCCGGTCCGCTCGTCAGTTACGGTGAGACCATCGCCATTATCCACCAGCGCGTTGTCAAATCTCCCCAGAGGATTCAGGATGGAATCAAAAAAATTCCACTTTTTAATCAGGGGTTCAATCTGATCGTCATTAATCACGGCGGACTCCGCCGGCAGAACACATCTCTCACCGGTAAAGGGGTGAACGCCCGGCAAGGGAAGAGTACCCATATCCTCAACCGCTTTAACCACATACACCGGTTTGACATACGCATCGCCTTGGGCCTCAACAACATTATCGATCAGCCACTCCTTGATGGCGCCATTAATTGCATAGCTCTTCTCAAAGGCCGAAGAACTCCCCTGCTGACGCACGCACTCCTTGACCATCTCGACCGGTGCGCTTATCTCGGCCAGGATCCTGGCATGCTTCACCCCCCGCTCCATCAGACAGAGCTTGGGTTCCTTGCCCCAGTTATCAATAAAAAAATAACAGATCCGTTCACTGTTATTGCGCACCCTTTCCCGTCCGCCCCAGGACTCAAATGTTCCGAAACTCAAATCAGGGGTCATCCCCCAGTCAATGGTCTTTATTGTGGAATCACTCATCGAAAGCCTTTGAAACATACCCATAGCGACCTCCTCCTTTTTATGGCTATAGAAGCTGACAGCCGGATGAAACACCGATGAAACAACAGGATAAGAGAGATAAGCAACAAAGTCTTTCTACTTTTCCCCTTCCTGGTGTATTCTGTAACGTAACGGATCAGGTGTTTAGGCTGAAGACCGAAGACTGAAGTATCTCAATCATTACGCATTATTTGCCCCTAAAAACCTTCAGTCTTCAGTTTATCTATCTTTTTTTATAAATATAGTTCTCATTATCAAAATGTCCAAGAAAAAACCTTTCTCCACCAGCCGAGGATTCGCCCTGCCAACTGGCAGTACTATCCTCAGTAAAGGTATCAATTTCTCAATTTTTGCGCGACATGCCCAAGAGGTCACGCTGGTCATTGATCTGCCAGAGACCACAAAGACACCCCGGCAACAGACGGAAATCTCTCTGCACCCGGAGGTCAACAGAACAGGCGATCTCTGGCATATCCTTCTCAACACAGACCGGGACGATCTGAGATACGGCTACCGGATCAAGGGGGCAGGATCTCAAAAAACAAACGGCCTGGTGTACGACGAGCAGATCCTGCTCCTTGACCCCGCAAGTCATATTCACACGCTTCGGGCCTGGGGGGAAAAACCATCTGAGCTGAATGTACCGAAATGCGAAATCATCAAACACGATTTCGATTGGCAGGATGATCAACCACTGAACATCCCTCTGGCCAAATCCATCATCTACGAACTGCATGTCCGCGGCTTCACCCGTCATTCAAGCTCAAAAGTCACCCACCCCGGGACATACCGCGGCATAATAGAAAAGATCCCTTACCTGCAAGAGCTGGGCATCACAGCCGTGGAACTCATGCCGGTCACTGAATTTGATGAAAACGACAACATCTTCCGAGATCCGGTAAGCGGAAAACTGCTGAAAAATTTCTGGGGCTACAACCCCATATCTTTTTTCGCCTTAAAATCCGGCTATGCCGCCGACAAGTCCCAGCACATCAATGAATTCAAGGCCCTGGTGCTGGCCCTGCACCGGGCCGGCATTGAGGTCATCCTCGACATGGTCTTCAATCACACCGGCGAGGGTAAATATGACGGAGTCACCAGCAGTTTCCGGGGTATAGACAACCGCATCTACTATCTGCTTGACCATGATACCCATGAATATCTAAATTTTTCCGGCTGCGGCAACACCATGAACTGCAACCATCCGGTAGTCAGGGATCTGATCAGGGATGCTCTGCGCTACTGGGTCATGGAGATGCACGTTGATGGATTCCGTTTTGACCTCGCCTCCATTCTTGGCCGGGACACCTCAGGGCAGCTCCTGGCCAATCCGCCCATGATCGAGATGATCGCCGAAGACCCGGTCCTGCGCGACACCAAAATCATCGCCGAGGCCTGGGACGCAGCCGGGCTCTATCAGGTGGGAACATTTTCCACCGATGCGCGCTGGGCCGAATGGAATGGCAGGTTCCGCGATGATGTCCGTGCCTTCATGGCTGGCCATGACAATACCGTGGCCAACCTGGCCACCCGGATTGCCGGCAGCTCTGACCTCTACCAGTCCAGTTTACGCCACCCGTTTAATTCCATCAACTTCCTCACCAGTCACGATGGCTTTACCCTCTCCGACCTGGTCAGTTTTAATGAAAAACACAATGAGGGCAATGGAGAAGAAAACCGTGACGGCGACAATCGCAACATCAGTTGGAACAGCGGTGCGGAAGGCTTCACCCGCAGCAAGCCAATCCAGGATCTGCGTTTCCGGCGGATGCGGAGCATGATCCTGATCATGCTGTTCTCCCAGGGAGTCCCCATGATCACCGCTGGCGACGAATTTGCTCACAGCAAAAAAGGAAACAATAACAGTTGGTGTCAGGACAACAATATAAACTGGCTCAACTGGGATCTTGCCGAAAAGAATAACGGACTGCTTCATTTTTTCAAACAATGCATCCACCTGCGCAAGAATCATTCCATCTTTCATCGGACAAGTTTTTTCCCACAATCAGGAGAGACACCATGCACCGGTGAGCAGCCAGAAATCATCTGGCAATCACTCACACCGTGCCAGCAGGACTGGTCTGCTGGCTGTCATACCCTGGCCTTTCTCCTCAGTGGCAGCAAAACAGTCACGGGACAGATTAACCACTTTTTTATCATGCTCAACGGTGCCAGAAAGGAAGATGCCATCTTTACCCTGCCGCAGATCCCTGGCAACGGCACCCAAAGCTGGCATCAGATTATCGATACCAGCCTGGATTCCCCTTACAATTTTCTTGACCTGCAACAAGCCCCGGGAAAATCCCCGGGAACGACAATCAAGGTGAAGTCTATGGGTGCAATAGTCCTCCAGGCCCGATCAACGACGACATAACTCCTGGACAGAAGTGTACAGAGAAAAGAAAAAAAATTTGGCAGTGCCCGGATCATGTGGTAATGTATCATGATTATGAGAGTCAAGAACAGCCCCTGTGGCACTGAACCATTTAGAAGCCTTTACGAAATAACCATTACATTTCTAACCGTTTCGTTACGATGACCAGGGATGGCTTAGTATCGCTCGCGGAGTAGACGCCCGTTGGCAGGCCCTTTTGGAGTATAGTTGAAGAGTGACCGGCTCCTTATACCGTTCTTACCACAAATAAATACCACAATTATTTGTGAATGACGGTTTAATCATATCGCTCCGATTGATACACAAACATGAAACAGGGCAGATTGCTTTTCCTCGGTGATTCCCATCCCGCCAATTTTAACTGGCAGGAACGGATAACTCATTTTGAAGTCCTCAACCTGAGTATTTTTGGTGAGACGGCGCAGGGGCTTTTGAAGAGGCTGCCATCGCTCCCGGAACAAGTCTGTGATCCGCACATTATATTGATCATAACCGGCACCAATAATCTTCTCAAGGAAGATTATAATTATGCCGAGACACTCCGACAGATTGTTGTCCACTTGAGCCATACCTATCCTGCAGCAGAGATTATTATCAACAGTCTCATCCCTCTCCAGATACCCGGACTGAATAAAGAAGAGATGAAACGGATCAACAGCGAAATGGAGGCATTATCCTTACAATCCGGCTGTTGCTTTCTCGATATATTCTCAAAATTCGATACCAGAAGCGAACTTTTTCAGGCGGACGGTATTCATTTCACCGAAACGGGATATAATCTCTGGGCCAGATCAATCCTTGAGTATATTGCCTTTCTGCTCGAAGATGACTAATTTTTCAAACCACACGTGATCAATTGTCAGCGGTCACTCTCTTTATCCAACTGATTACTGACTAACCTTAACATCTACCATGAGGATACCATGAAGCATAAACTCCTGAAGTCAGCACTCTGCCTCTGTCTCTTGCTCCCAGCGTGTGACAGCCAGCAAAAAAGCACAACAGACACTAAAACCCCTGAAAAAACAACGCCGGCAGCGACCGTCGATACCCAGAAGACGCCAGTAGCTCCGGCGATCACGGAAAAGCCGGGCAATAAAGTATTGAAGACCATGGCAGCTGGTGGAGACACAACACCAGCTGCCATGACCACCGATACCCAGAAAACACCAGCCCCGGCAGTCACTGAACAGCAGGACAATATCATCAGCGGCAAGGTGCTGGAGACCATGGATGCCGGGGGATACACCTATCTGCAAGTAGATACCGGTAAGGCCCAACAGTGGGTTGCCATTCCGCAAGCCAAAGTCAAGGTAGGAGATGATGTCTCCTATCATAACGGTGCGGTGATGCCAAATTTCACCAGTAAATCACTCAACAGGACCTTTGACTCCATCGTTTTTTCTCCCGGTCTTGCAGGTCAGGCAGACAAGACGCCACCTCAGACTGTTCCGCAAGGCATGAACAGTGCGACGCCCAACCCCCACGCCACAAAACCGGATACGGGCAACACCGCCGGAGCCGATTCGTTCGCCAGCGCAGTCAAGGCTGAAGCCCCACCTGCCGCCATGCAGGCCAAGACCGAATCAGGTGGCAGCCTGGGCGCAATGGCCCCTTACACTGAAATCAAGGTGGAAAAAGCCGCAGGAGAAAATGGGTACACCGTGGCGGAGGTCTTTGCCGGCAACACCAAACTTGACGGCAAGACCATTCGCGTCCAGGGCAAGGTGGTCAAATTCAGCCCCAACATCATGGGCAAGAACTGGATTCATCTTCAGGATGGCAGCGGTGACCCTTTGAATAATACCCACGATCTGGTCATCACCACCAGCGCCCAGCCGCCAAAAGACAAGGACGTCATTACCATAGAAGGTATTGTCCGGGCCAATAAGGATTTTGGCGCTGGATACAGCTATGCAGTCATTGTCGAAGAGGCGAAGATCATCCAGTAACAATACCCTCTTTTGCCAATACGTATCGCTATTATCGGCCCGGGAGCCTTGGGCTGCCTGTTTGTCTCTCTGCTTTTTCCAAAAAAACAGAGTGCGAAAGACAGCCTCTGGCTCCTTGATCATAATCAGGAGCGGACAACGCTGCTCACTGCGCAGGGAATCCTGTACGAAACTGACAAGGGCCAAGAACGATATCCTATTCCTGTCTCCTCGGATCCACAGGCGATCAGCCCGATGGATGTGGTTCTCTTCTGTGTCAAATCGCACGACCTGGACGGTTGCCTGCAATCCTGTCTGCCCCTGCTCTCTCCCCAGACCCTTCTTGTCTTTCTGCAAAATGGTATCAGCCATCTTGATATCCAGGAACGGCTAGATCTCCCCACTGCTCCGGCCTTTGCCAGCAGCTCTGAAGGTGCCACCCTGCTGGGTCCCGGGCATGTTCTCCATGCCGGCAGGGGCATAACCTGCCTGGGTTTTCTCCAGAAGCCTGCAGACCGGCAACAGCAACAACTGGCAGAACTTACGCGAATCCTTCAGGAGGCAGGCCTTCAGGTCGCTCTGTCTCAGGATATACGCACTCAACTCTGGGCCAAACTGTTCATCAATGCCGGGATCAACCCACTCACTGCCATCTACAACCGGACCAACGGCCAGCTTCTCACCTCCTGCGCCGCCCGTAGCCGTCTGAAAAACATTGTCCATGAGGCAGAGGCAGTGGCCAGGGCTTGCGGCATTGTCATCAGCGTTGATCCGCTGCAGGCAACCCTGACCGTCTGTAAAAGCACAGCCAAAAACATCTCCTCCATGCTCCAGGACCGACGCCACAAGCGGCCAACCGAGATTGATGCCATCAATGGCGCAATAGTCAGGGAAGGAAAAAGAGTTGGTATCGCCACCCCTTTCAACGAAGAGGTGGTGCAACAGATAAAAAAGATAGAAGAGAAGTACAATCAGGACACAACAAGGATAGAAGAGATATGAAGATCCAAAGCAGAGAGATTGGTTTTGACCTGGACGGAGTCATTGCCGATACGGCTGAGGCCTTTATCCGCCTGGCCTGCGAGGAACATGCCTTCTGCTCATTTACCCTGAAAGACATTACCAGCTTTCAAGTTGAAGATTGCCTGGACATTCCCATCCCCGTGGTGGAATCAATCTTTGACGCCATCCTTCGCAATTCCCTGACAACCGGTCTGCAACCCATGAAAGGAGCGGTGGAGATCATCACAAAAATGACCGCATCCGCGCCGGTGACCATCATCACCGCCCGCCCCCTGCACCAACCAGTGGAAGACTGGCTGCAACATTTTTTCCCTGCCCCGGTCTGCGCCAATATCCGTCTGGTGGCCATGGGGTGTCACGATGACAAGGCCCGCTACATCCACGAGCACAAACTCCGTTACTTTGTCGATGATCGGGCCGAGACCTGTCTGCAACTGGCAGATGCAGCCATCACCCCACTGGTCTTTTCCCAACCCTGGAACCAAGGGAAACATGGTCTGCAGAGCGTAGAAAGCTGGCAGGAAATTCACGCCATGCTGGAGCTTTAGGTGCCGTTAAGAATTGAGCAAGTCTTTTATTGCTCAACTCTTTTACGGCACCTTATGCCGCGTCAAAGAAACAGACAATCTCTTACGGCTGTTTCTTTAAGTGGCGTCTGGCAAAAATCCACAAGAGGGCCACTACAAAACGACCCCAGCTATCTTGTTCGTTCTGTTACAACCTGTTATGCCCCACTTACAGCACAATAACTCTTACCGTTATTTTTTTAACAACGACTCAACATCTCAAGATCCCCATGCACTGTCCTCACTGCCACACCCAGATCCCCATTTTTCGCAATCCGGTTCCCACTGTTGATATCATCATTGAGATTGGCGAAGAGATCGTGCTCATCAAACGAAAAAACCCGCCATACGGCTGGGCCTTGCCGGGCGGGTTTGTCGATTATGGTGAGTCCTATGAAAAGGCGGCGGTACGGGAAGCACTTGAGGAAACCGGCCTTGCGGTGCAGAACCTGATTCAGTTCCATACCTATTCCGATCCCGGCCGTGACCCTCGTCAGCATACCGCCTCAACGGTCTTTATCGGCCAGGCCCGGGACAACCCCAAGGCAGGGGATGATGCGGCCGAGGCCGGGTTATTTGCCGAGGACAATCTTCCCGAGCTGGTCTTTGATCACGCCCAAATCCTGGCGGATTATTTCGCGGCCCGAAAAATCAGAAAATAAGCCGCAGGATCCAGAAGACAAAAAGCCCCATACCTATGGAGCCATAGAGCATCAGTCAGGGGATACAGTCACTGCCAAATTTTTTGGCAATAAACCCGAAGGTGGCCACACCGACTACCCCTGAAACAAGCAAAATCAGCAGATTTTTCATCCCCTGGATTACCCCCTGATCCGCACGTCACTTTTTTTCCGCAGCCGGATTGATTTCGGTGTCACCTCAACCAGCTCATCGTCATTAATATAAGCGATGCAGTCTTCCAAAGTCAAGGCCCGGGGAGGGGTCAGGATTATCGCCTCATCCGTACCGGAGGCCCGCATATTGGTCAGTTTTTTGCCTTTGCCCGGATTGACCACCATATCTCCGCCACGCGAACTTTCACCAATGATCTGTCCCGTGTACAAGGGCGCACCCGGATGAATGAAGAGCGTACCCCGCTCCTGAAGACTGAACAGGGCGTAAGCCACGGCAGTACAGGGATCCTTAACCAACAGCACCCCGTTAATCCGGTTTTTTATCTCCCCGGCGTATGGGCCATATTCGGCAAAGACATAACTCATCATCCCCATGCCCTTGGTATCAGTCATGAACTGGGAGCGATACCCCAGCAGTCCGCGGGTCGGAATCTTGAATACCAGTCGCATCATCCCGGCATGACCAGTGGTCATCTCCTCCATCTGGCCCTTGAGCTTACCCAGCTTTTCAATAACCGCGCCCTGATACTTTTCGTCCACATCAATGGTGAGTGACTCGAAAGGCTCCATGATTTTGCCATTTTCTTCTTTCATGATCACCTCGGGCCGGGTCACCTGAAATTCAAAGTCCTCGCGGCGCATCTTCTCAATGAGGATAGAGAGATGGAGCTCGCCACGACCGGATACCCGGTAGCCGACCGCATCAGTCAGCGCCTCATAATGAAGGGCGACATCCGACAGGACCTCACGGGCCAGACGCTCTTCGATATGGCGAGAAGTAACGAATTTCCCTTCCTTGCCGGCAAAAGGTGAATCATTGGGGATAAAATTCATGGAGATGGTGGGCGGATCAATGGCGATCAGGGGGAGAGGCATCGGATTGTCCGGATCAGTAAAGGTAACTCCCACGGTTACATCCTCCATACCGGCCACGGCCACTATCTCGCCTACGCTGGCGCTGTCGATGGGCACCTTGCCATCAGATTCAAAGCGATAGATCTTGGAGATCCGCACCGGCTTGATGGTGCCATCACGACGGGCCACTGCCAGAGGCTGATTGATAGCGATCGTGCCATTAATCACCTTGCCAATGCCCAGACGCCCAAGATACGGGGAATAATCAATGGTGCTCACCTGCAATTGCAGGGGGGCATCGGGTGAGCCGGTAGGGGCCGGGATAAACTCGGTAATCATCTTGGAGATGATCTGCATCCCCATGCCGTCCTCCTTGGAATCATCAGGATCGGCCATGGCATACCCATCTTTGGCCGAAGCATAGACAACAGGAAAATCAAGGACATCGTCCGGGGCGTTCAACTTGACAAAAAGGTCAAAGACCTGATCAACCACCCAGGCACAGCGCGCCGCCGGTTTATCAATCTTGTTGATCACCACGATAACCGGAAGGTTGTTCTGCAAGGCCTTTTTCAGGACGAAATAGGTCTGGGGCATCGGCCCCTCCTGGGCATCAACAAGCAGCAAGGCCCCGTCCGCCATCTGCAGCACCCGCTCCACCTGGCCCCCGAAATCGGCATGCCCTGGGGTATCAATGATGTTGATGGAAAAATCCTCGTACTGATACGAACCATTCTTGGCAGTGATGGTAATACCGCGCTCACGCTCGAGATCCATGGAATCCATGAGCCGCTCAGCCACGTCCTGATTTTCACGAAACATCCCGGAGTATTTGAATAACTGATCAACGAGCGTAGTCTTGCCATGGTCAACATGGGCGATAATAGCCACGTTACGAATTTTTTCCTGTTTCATTTCCTCTTCCCTGACCCTTAGGATCAAAATAAAAAAAGCACCCGTAAAAAGACGAGTGCTTACCGATTATGACTCATGCAAACGCAAAAAATGATGGCTTCACAAGAACACAAACACACCTGACCACTTTAATTACCTTACAAAACGGACAGATGCAGATACACTGCCAAGACGATTAAGATTTACTGCTGTTTAGCAGGCACCCCTTCTCAATCTCCTAAAACTCACAAAAACTTTCTTTATACCAGAGAAGAGCAGGTTTTGCAAGGAAAGAGCTAAAAGAGCGACAAAAATCCTATAATGCGGCCAGTATCTTTCTTCGGCTCTCCGCAGAGCGGCGGAGCACGGAGACCGAGTCATCCACATAATCATAAACCTGGGCCTGTTTGCCGGCGGCAGGTCGCATGATGCGGCCAAGGACCTGCAACAGGCGGCCTTCAAAGGTGATGGGCGTGGTCAGAAACAGGGTACTTAAGCCCGAACAGTCAAAGCCTTCACCAATGAGCTGCAGAGTGGCCACCAGAATCCGCACTTCTCCATCCTGGACCATTCTCACAATCTCAATCCTCTTTTCAGGCGGGGTCTGGCCGGTGAGCAGGGCCACGTTCAGTCCCCGCTGGCCAAGTTCTCCGGCAAACACCTCACAGTGACTGACCCGATCCGAAACTACCAGCAGAACACCGGTTGTTGCGCGTCCTGCCGCCTGCACAACATCCTCGATAATCTGCAGGTTTCTGCCCTGATGGGAGACAAGGGCGGTAATCAAGGCCTGATAATCATCGCGATACCGGTGGGTAAATGCGGTCTTGCGCCGGATCAGTTCGGGTTTAACAACAGCCCCGCTGGCCTGCAGCTGGGCCTGATCGACCTGATGAATCCGGTCTCCCATGAAGATAGAGATGAGCCTGGTCGTCCCCTCATCACTCCTGAAGGCAGTGGCGGAAAGGCCCAACAGATAATGGCAGTCAAAACGGCTGACCACATCAGTAAACAGGGCTGCCGGCACCCGGTGACATTCATCAACAACAAGATGGCCAAACAAAGGCGCCAGCTCATCCACCCTCTTGCGGGCGCTGTTGACAATGGCCACGGTGATCGGCTGAATATCCAGGCAGGCATCACCAACAAGCCCGGCGCTCAAGCCAAGAAAATCCTGGATCCGCTGCTGCCACTGATACAACAGCTCCTTGGTATGGACAAGAATCAGGGTTGGCTGCCTGCGGGCGGCAATGATGGCCAGGGCCATGACCGTCTTGCCGCTGCCGGTCCCGGCCTCAAGCACGCCAAAGGAACGCGTGACGACCTGGGCAACGGCAAGCTCCTGATATGGACGCAGAGCGCCGCTGAAGGAAAAATCCACCTCTGCCAGAAGCCGCCGTTCTTCGATTATCTGAGGCGACTCCTGCATATATTCCCGGCAGAGCCGGATAGCCTGATTGGCAAATCCACGGGGGAAACGAAGACCGATGGGGACCGGCTCATAATACTTCAAGACCGGCTGCAACTTCTTCCCCACCCAGCGGCCATAGCGTTTTGCTGAGATATATTTGGGATTATCTATCGTCAGCCGCTCTTTGATGGCCTTCTCCAGGGGGAGAGAGATACCCGCAAGCAGGCAGTCCGATGACACAGTCAGAGTAAGCATGGAAAGCCTTAAGCCGTTAGAAGAAAAAAGGCCGGAATCAAATCTCGGAATTGACTCTCGGCTCAAAGAAGAGTAAAAATTTAAGGGTATTCATACTATCACTGCCAACGCCCTTACGACTCCGGCGACAAAGACAGTTTCGCACAGGAAGAAAAGATCAATATGATCACCCTCATTCAATCAACTGCCCACTGACCGTGCCCAACACCCTCGCCCACATCGGCATCCAGGGGCCGCTGAACAGCCTTCTTTGGAAAGGGACAAGCCCCCAATGGATGCTGCTGGGATGCACTATCCCGGATATTCCCTGGATCGCCCAACGGGTACTGCAACTTGTTCCGGGTATTGATCCCTACACCCTGCGGCTCTACAGCCTGAATCAGGCCAGCCTCTTCTTCTGTCTGTTCCTGGCAGCGGCCCTGGCCCTGACCACCAGAAGCCCCCTGCGCATCTTTCTACTACTTGGCTTCAACAGCCTGCTCCATCTGCTGCTCGACGCCACTCAGATCAAATGGGCAAACGGGGTCCATCTTCTGGTCCCGTTTTCATGGTCTCTACTGCGCTTTGACTGGTTCTGGCCGGAACATCTTGCATCCTATGCGGCCACCTTGGCGGGCCTGCTTTTCTTGGCATGGAACTGGCGGAAAATAGCGGCTACAGACTTACAACTGGCACGACCGCAAGCAGGCAAAATTATTCTTATACTCTGCCTCCTGTTCTTTTATGGCACAGGCCCTTTTCTCTTTTTTAAACAGTCCCTCCAGGCCGACAATCATTTTTGCCGTACCCTGATGAACCCAACCGCACGAATCGGCAAAAAAATAGAACTTGACCGCGGCGTGTTTTCCCTGGAAAAGAAAAATATCAGGGCATTCACAGGAGAAACATTCACTCTCAACGGTCCACTCCCCGAAACAAGCGGCCTCCTCTCCGTGCAAGGGCATTTTATTGATGCCGGCACCATCCAGGTAACAGCCTTCCACCGGCATAACCAGTATCGGGCACAGGCAGCATCCCTCGGACTCCTGCTGATTGCCGCTTTATGGGCTCATTCCCTGATCCTTCGCCACCAAACCAATACCCCTCAACAAGGAGACTTACCATGATTCGATCTGTCACCTGCATCCTGTTTCTTCTTAGCCTTCTCCTGCCAAGCCAGCTCTTGGCCGCAGCCGGCAGAATGATCTCTCTTACCGTACCCGAGAGCGTTTTGAGTCAGGCGCTCGACAAATCCCTGCCGATTGCCATCGACACCAACTCCGGCACCTTGAGCGGGTCCATCACCATAGTCAAGATCAGCAACCTGCAGCTTCAGGACAAAGGACTTTCCTGTCGTATTGGCCTGAAAGGGGACGACATGCACCTCAATACCGAGATTGGCGGACACACCATCACACTCAAGGTCGGATCGCTGCAGATGGAGCTCCAGTGCAACGCCGTCCTGCGCTTTGACCCAAGCAAACAGATGCTCTTTGTCAAACCGGTCATCACCGACATGCAGGCGTCATCCACTGCCGCCCAGGGCGACATTAACGCCATGCTCATGGCCTTCCTGAATAACCGCGAATTTCCAGTGAAGATGAAACAGATGGAACCTCTGATTGCTGAAACCAGTGGCAAAACGATCAATATCAGTATGAACATTGTAGGTATCCGCACCCAACAGGGAGTCCTGCAATTTGATATCCTGCCCCAGATCCAGTGCACGGGCCATGGCGCAAAAAAGAAATAAAAAAAGCCCCCAGCAATCCCCTGTTGCCAATAGAGAATTACTGTTGCCTGACCCTCTGATCCCCGTAATAATGGACAATGGCATCAACCAGCTCGGGAATGGTAAACGTTTCCGGCTGCACGTCAACGCTCAGACCATTGTCGGTTATGGTCTTGGCGGTAACCGGCCCGATGGCGGCAATCTTCACCCCGTGCAACAGGGCCCTTAACTCTTCCTCACTGGCGGCATCAAGCATGGCAAGAAAATGGGTGACGGTGGAGGAACTGGTAAAGGTGATCATGTCAACTTTTCCGCCTTCCAGCTCAGCCCGCAAACCATCTTTGCAGCCTGTAGGCGGAACATTCTGATAAACAGGGGCCACAGTTACCTGAGCGCCAGCCCCACGCAAGGTCTCAGGCAGAAACTCACGGGCCTTTGCCGCCCTCGGAATCAGAATATTACGCCCTTCAACCCCAAAATCGAGAAGACTCTCGGCCAGCCCCTCCGCAGTATAGACGGCAGGAATCAGATCAGCGACAATGCCATAATGAAGTAAAAAATCGGCAGTAGCCCTTCCCACTGCCGCCACATCCGGCCCTTTCAGATCTCGGGCGTCCAGGCCTTTTGCATACAGCCGCTCAAAAAAGTATTGCACGGCATTGATGGATGAAAACAGGATCCAATGATACTCATTCAGACGCTCCAACTCTTCATCAAGGATAGCGTAAGAATCCACGGGATCCATTTGAATGGTTGCATATTCAAGACATTCGGCCCCATACCCTTCCAGGGCCACTACCAGCTCCGATGCCTGCTCCCGCGTCCTGGTCACCACGATCCTTTTCCCAAAAAGAGGCCTCTTCTCAAACCAGTCAAGGGTATCACGCAGGGCCACCACCTCGCCGACAATAATCAGGGCCGGGGGCTTGATCCCCTCTTCCTCCACCCGGCCGACAATAGTCTCCAGGGTGGCCACCACCGTATGCTGCTCGGGCGTTGAGGCCCAGCGCACAACCGCCACCGGGGTTTTGGGATCACGACCATGACGAGTCAGATTCTCGACGATAATGGGCAGATTTTTGATCCCCATATAAATGACCAGGGTCCCGGCGCCCGTGGCCAGCTTCGACCAGTCGATATTAGAATTCTCTTTGCCCGGCTCTTCATGGCCGGTGATAAAGGCCACGGAGGCGGTATAACCCCGATGGGTAATGGGAATCCCGGCATAGGTGGCGGCCGCCGTGGCCGAGGTCACCCCGGGCACGACCTCAAAGGGTACACCCGCCTTGACCAATTCCTCTAATTCTTCACCGCCGCGGCCAAAGATAAAAGGATCGCCGCCCTTGAGCCGCACCACGTTCTTACCGGCAAGGGCCCAGTCAACGAGCATCTGGTTGATCTCTTCCTGGGTATGGGTATGCTTGGTTCCCCCCTTTTTCCCGGCATAGATCAACTTGGCATCTTTAGGCACATACTTCAGCAACTTGGGACTTGCCAGGTAATCATAAATGAGCACCTCGGCCCGTTCGAGAAGATATTTACCACGCAGGGTAATGAGTCCAGGATCACCAGGACCGGCCCCTACCAGATAGACCTTTCCAGGTTTTATGTTTTTTGTTTGCTGTTCCATATTAGACTGAAGGTTATTAGACTGAAGGCTGAAAGACGGGCGGCGCACAGTACAAGAGACGTGACCATTACCCCCTGCCCCTTCGGCCTTCAGCCTTTCGTCTTCAGCCTCTCTAATTCATCAAGCAGGCAGGCAACCAGCAGCGGGATCATCAGCTCATGATGCCCGGTCACATGGTACCCCTTACCGCTCTTGGCCGTCGGCCTGTTCACCACATTGGTCAGGGGACGGTACTGTTTCATGAAGTCAAAATTTGCGGTGGTAAAATCATCCACCTGGTGGCCCAGATTCCTGACCACTGTCAGTGCCTTTAAAAACACCTCCGGCAGAAGGACGGCCGAACCGATATTCAGATAGGCCCCTCCCTGTAAACCCGCCACCTGGGCACAGAAGATCCGGAAATCAAGATGGGAGGTCTTGCCGATGGCTTCCCCTGAGGCTGAGGGATGAATATGGATAATATCGGTGCCCACCGCCACATGCACCGTGACCGGGATGCCCAGACGAGAAGCTGCTGCCAGCAGGCTTTTATCGTTATGGGGAAATTTTCCGGCAACAAGAGCGGCACCTACAGCCGCGCCCATACCTATATTATCTCTTGCGCCCTGATTAATGGCGCCATTGATGACTTCACCCGTCTCCCTGGCCGCGCCGAAGGCCCCATCTCCCAGGACATTGCCCACCTCCTCCGAGGTAAAACCAGCCATGGCAATCTCGGCATCATGGATAATGCAGGCCCCGTTCATGGCAATGCCGGTGATAATGGAGCGCTCCATCAGATCAATCAGCAGCGGATTCAAACCCACCTTGATCACATGGGCCCCCATCCCCACCAGCAGCGGACGCCCGCCCTGATGGACTGCGGCCAGACGGTGCACCAGTTCAGGAAAATCACGGCCCAGCAACTGATCCGGCAAGGAGTCGAGAAGGGCCCGCACCGTGCTGCCCGCTGGGATGGGCCGGGCAAAGTTCGCCACGGTCACCTTGGACGGCCGCCCATACAGGGAATAGGTACGCAGCCCGCTGAAATCGAGGGGCTCAATCATCACGCGGCATCCCCAAAGATCTCTCTCTCCACCAGTTCACAGAGCAGATGTTCAACCCAGAGATGGGCCTCCTGAATATGCGGCGTCTTATCAGACGGCACATTGAGGACAAAATCAGCGGCCCGGCCCACGGCCCCGCCGTCCCCGGCCAGTCCACCGGTGAGCGCCGCCGTCACCATACCCATCTCTCTGGCGACCTCCATGGCTTTGAACACATTGACCGAGCCGCCACTGGTGGAGATCCCCAGGGCCAGATCTTCCGGCTTGCCCAGGGCCTGCACCTGTTTGACAAAGATCTCGTCAAAGGAAAAATCATTGCCGATAGAGGTCAACACTGAACTGTCGGTCGTCAATGCCAGGGCCGCCATGGGCCGACGATTGATGAGAAACCGATTGACGAATTCGGCGGCAAGGTGTTGAGCATCCGCTGCACTGCCGCCATTGCCAAAGAGAAGAATCTTGCCACCCTGGCGAATGGTCTTCACCATCTGCAAGGCCAGGGCAACAATGACCTCGCCCTGCTCTTGAGCAAAGGCCTCCTGGGCCTGTATCGAGTTTTTTAATGATGTGAGGAGTATTTGTTGCATAATGATCAGAAGACAGAAGTCAGAAAACGGAGCATAGAAGGACGCTGCTTATAACCTGCCTCCATTGCTATACCGTGAAACGGTTAAACCGTATGAAAAACGACTCTAAGATATCCTGCACAAAAAGGCAAAAAAAAAGGACATGCCGGTCACAGGTACTGGCATGTCCCCCCAAAATAGTACCGGGATTCCTGAAAGTTCAAAACGACACGCCCAAGGTTCCCTTTCATACCATCTCAGTTATTTTAGCTGGCTCATGATCGCGGCAGTTACATCCTTGATGGAGGTAGAACCATCAACGGAAATTACCTTGGCGCCGCCTGCCTTCTTGAAATAATTGACCGCCGCCATAGTGCCGGTCTTGGTGTCATAATAGATATCGTGACGCTTGCCGATGGCCGTCTCGTCCTGATCATCAGCACGGGCGCTCAGTTCGCCGCCACAGACACGGCACACCAGTTTACCATCTTTTTCCACTGGCTTGATGGCCTCAAAGGCAATATGATTGGGATGGTTATTGTCATTGGCGCACAAACGACGACCCATGATCCGCTCTTTGGCAATCTGCCGGTCAAGCTCGATTTCAATCACATAATTCAGGGCCATACCCGCCTCTTTCAGGGCCTTGTCCAGCGCCTCGGCCTGGGCCAGAGAACGTGGAAAGCCATCAAGCAGCCATCCTTGCTCCTTGGATTTTGCAAGGGTCTCAAGAACCATGGGGATGGTGATCTCATCAGGCACCAGATCGCCCCGGTCGATATACTCTTTGGCCTTCTTGCCAAGCTCGGTGCCGCCCTTGATATGCTCCCGGAAAATAGCGCCGGATTCAATATGCTTGCAACCATACTTATCCTTAACAATAGCGCCCTGAGTACCCTTGCCACTTCCGTTTGGCCCGAAAGCCAGAATATTTACCGCCATACTGTTCTCCTCGATCAAAAGTTTTTTATTCTACGATTTTCTCAAAAACCGCCCAGAAATCTTGTCTAAAAAAAACAACCAGATACAATAAAATCTGAATGAGTATTCACTCAAAATAACTAGGACGAAAGTATAAACCAAAAAAGAAATTGAGGCCAGTAAAATATCTACTCTTCTTTTTTGACTTTCACTCGGAAAGAGGTTATTTTCACAGCCATTATCAACGAGGAAGCAGAAAAAGTTAGGTCTCTCGCCTGTTCCACGCCTCTTTCCTGCTCCTGTTCTTTCTCTTTAATAGAATACTATCCAGAAAAAATCATGAAAGTTATCCGTGTAGGCCTTATCGGCTTTGGTACTGTGGGCAGCGGCCTGGCCCAGACCCTCCTCGAGCAGAATGAGCGCCTCATACGCAAGGTTGGCGCCAGGGTCGTTCTCTCCCGAGTGGTCGATAAAAACCGCAGCCAGCTCCCTGAGCAATTCAAGGAGACGATCCTGTCCAAAGATGTCGGGGATATCTTCAATGACCCGGACATTGACATCGTGGTTGAGCTCATTGGCGGCATTGAACCGGCCAAGACCTTCCTTCTCGAGGCGATCCGGCACGGCAAACATGTGGTCACCGCCAACAAGGCCCTGCTCTCCCTGCACGGCAAGGAGATCTTTGAAGCGGCGGCCAAGAACAACGTCGAGGTAGGATTTGAGGCCAGCGTCGGCGGCGGCATCCCGGTGATCAAGGCCCTGAAAGAAGGTCTGGTCGCCAACCGGATCCTTTCCATCATGGGCATCATGAACGGCACGGCCAACTATATCCTCACCAAGATGACCGATCAGGGTGTCGCCTTTGCCGAGGTGCTGAAAGAGGCGCAGGCCCTGGGGTTCGCCGAGGCCGACCCCACCTACGATATCGAAGGCATTGACACGGCGCACAAACTGGCCATCCTCATGACCATCGCCTACGGCAAGTATGTCCAGCTCAAGGACATCAACACCGAGGGGATCAGCAAGATCCAGCCCATTGATATCGACTTTGCCAGGGAATTCGGCTGCCGGATCAAACTGCTGGCCATCAGTCATCACCACGGCAGCCATGTCGAGGCCCGGGTTCATCCCACCCTGGTGCCGGAATCCCACATGCTGGCCAGCATCAACGGCGCCTACAATGCCTTCTATTTCACCGGCGACACCGTGGGCAATGTCCTGCTCTACGGGCTGGGCGCCGGCAAGA
Organism: Deltaproteobacteria bacterium; assembly: GCA_026388715.1. Lineage (GTDB taxonomy): Bacteria > Desulfobacterota > Desulfobulbia > Desulfobulbales > Desulfocapsaceae > UBA2270. The sequence goes on along the minus strand of JAPLJF010000010.1, from coordinate 283,400 downwards.
TGCCGACCGGCAGCGCCGTGGCCGCGGACGTGGTTGATATCGGCCGCAATATCCTTCATGGTTCGATCAACCGGGTGCCGGCCCTCTCCTATCTGCCCGAGCATATCGGTGCCCCCGTCATCACCCCCATGACCGAGCTCCGCTGCCCCTATTATTTCAGGATCACCGCCCTCGACAAACCGGGGGTGCTGTCCACCATCTCCGGCATCTTCGGCAAACATACTATCTCCATAAAGTCTGTTATCCAGAAGAGCCGGCAGCAAAATGAGCCGGTCAGTATCGTGCTCCATACCCATGAGGCATCGGAGGCAGCCGTGCAAAAGGCCATTGCCGAGATCGACGCCTTGAAGGTGTGTACCGAGCCAACGGTCAAGATCCGTTTTCTCGTCGATGAAAAATAAACACCACAAAGGCCAACGCATTTCTGACAGCACAACCAACCACAAATTGAGTACAAGACATTTTCGATGAAATACCTGATCCTGGTAGGTGACGGCATGGGCGACCTGCCTGTGGCCGAACTGAACAACCGCACCCCGCTGGAGGCAGCCAACACTCCCTTTCTGGACTCTCTGTGCCGCCAGGGGGAACTGTTTCTCACCCATACCATCCCGGAGGGGTATCCACCGGGCAGTGACGTGGCCAATCTCTCCCTGCTGGGCTACAGACCCGAGGAATATTATACCGGCCGGGCCCCGCTGGAGGCCGCAGCCATGGGTCTTACGCTGAGCCCGGAGCAGACTGCCTTCCGCTGCAATCTGGTCACCCTGGCCCATGAACCGGATAATCAGGTGCGCATGATCGACTATTCCGCCGGCCATATCAGCAGTGACGAGTCCCACCAGCTGATCGCCGCCCTCGAAGAGGGTTGCGCCACCGACACCTTTCACTTCCACGCCGGGGTCAGCTACCGTCATATCCTGCTGGTGCAGGACAATTATCCGCAGATGGATACTGTCCCGCCCCATGATTTCACCGGCAAGGACGTGAGCGCGCCCTGGACCCGCTACCGCGCGCATCCCCAGTGGGCAGCGCTTCTCGACAAGGCCCAGGCCATTCTGGCAGATCATCCCGTCAATGCCAGCCGGGTCGCCGCAGGCAAGAATCCCGCCAACTCCATCTGGCTCTGGGGAGAAGGGAAATTATCGACAATGCCGACCCTGGCCGAGCGCTTCAGTATAAGCGGCAGCCTGATCTCAGCCGTCGATCTCCTCAAAGGCCTGGGGGTGAACGCCGGGCTCTCCATCATCAATGTCCCGGGGGCTACCGGCTATCTCGACACCAACTATGCCGGCAAGGCCCAGGCCGCGCTCGACAGCCTGCGTTGCCAGGATTTTGTCTTTGTCCATGTGGAGGCGCCGGATGAGGCCGGACACCAGGGTTTGCTCCGGGAAAAGATCCAGGCCATTGAAGACTTTGACCGGAAGATTGTTGGCCCCATACTCCAGGGACTGCAGGCAAGCGGTGAGGACTTTCGCCTGATTGCCACCATGGATCACCACACCCCGCTTTGCCTGCGCACTCATACCGCCACCCCGGTCCCCACCATCCTCTACGATTCCAGGGAAATGAGCCCTGGCAGTAATCTCCCCTTCAGCGAACAGTCTGGAGAGGCCGAAGACATGCGGCTGCACAATGGTATGGCCAACGGGGAACTGCTCATGGAAAAACTCCTGGAACGGCGTAAACATGGATGAGCTGATCCACCGCAGCCAGCACCGCGTCCTCTATGGCGATACCGATGCCGCGGCCGTGGTCTATAATGCCAATTATCTTCGCTACTTTGAACTGGGCAGGACCGAATTCATGCGTGATCGGGTCTGTACCTATCGTGAAATCGAGCAGATGGGGATCGTCCTGCCGGTGACCGAATGCCATATTCGCTTCAAGGCCCCTGCCCGCTATGACGACCTGCTCATCATCGAGACCATCCTCACCGATCTGAAAAAGGTTACCTGCACCTTCAGCTACCGGATCCTGCGCGAGGAAGACGGAGCCAAACCACGTCTTCTCGCTAAAGGCTTTACCACCCATGCCTCTATCAGTAGGGAGGGCAAACTGACCTCCCTGCCAATGGAAATCGTCAAGAAACTCCAGCCGTTTCTCCCCAACCCCGCACCGTCTCCAGGAAAATTTCCTTGACATAGCCGGCCAATCTGCTATAATTACAAAATGCATCGCGGGGTGGAGCAGTCTGGTAGCTCGTCGGGCTCATAACCCGAAGGTCGTTGGTTCGAATCCAGCCCCCGCTACCATAACAAATACAAGGGATTCAGAGAATATCTGAATCCCTTTTTTTGTGCCTTCCTGTTAAGCTCCCAACAGTATCCCCCACACCGAACCCCATTCCCAACAAAAAAGCCCCCTTCTTTTTTGTATCGATAATTGCTGAAATTGACAGGAACGAAATTTTGATTATAAACCGGGAGAACAGGCAATGATGCGAGAGGCAAATGCACCTTTAATCAGTCACATGTTGTTCTGCAAACTGAGCCATCAATTCATGGATATTATAAGGAGGACGTACCTGCTTAAAGTAATAATCAACAACGGAATGGCCGATCTCGTGGGCCAGGACTCGAAGGCAAGTATCGGCAGCTGATATGTAGATCGTTTTCTCGGAAAGCGAGTAGTAAGCAATGTGGTTCACATTCTTGCCATATTTCTGTTTATAAGTGCGTGCCACCTCAGAAGCATCCGGCAACAGAACCAACTGAATGTGGTAATTATTGGGGAACATATCAAGAACAACCTGCACCTTTTCAACAATGATATCCACCTTGGCTAATACCTCATCAGCTGCAGTGATTATATTTTTTTGATGTATGGCGGATTCAAGCGTCCTGTTCAACTGCAGGTTGCTGTTAAATTCCTGCAAGACCTTCATATCATTATATACAAGAGTAACATATCTGCTTTTCTGTTCCTGAGCCGGAACATCTGTTGCCCCAAGGACCAACAACCAGGAAAGTATAAACAATACAGGAAAAAGAAATCTACTCATCAAGTAGTTGGAAGGTCTTGGCAATTGTCTGAATAGCCTGGTTCTGACCGGCAATCGACGCATGAATGGATTGGATATCCTCACGGGTTGCTGTTGAGGAATCCAGAATAGAATATTGCACAAGCAGAGCATCAATATTTTTAGAACAATTCTCTACCTGTCTTATTTTTTCCGATAACTCCTGATTAAACTGATTCAGTTTTGCCGCAATCTCCTTTCCCTCATCTTTTTTCCGGAGACAAATCACATCATCCAGCCTGCCGCTGACCATATTATTCAACGTTCGCTCCAATCGGAATATAGGACCAGCCATCCGATGAGTAATGAGCATGGCCGCGACGATGATAACCCCGCCGCCGACAATGATGAAGATCCAGTAAGCAGTCAGGATCTGCTTAAGCAGCATCAGAGGAGTCTGCCCCAACTGCAGGTCGTTATTCCGGTACACGACCGTCAACGTATCAGCAGACAAAGCCGCAAGAATGATGGTAAAAAGGAAACAACCTCCCACCATGAAAAGGAAATAGCCAAGGATCAACTTTCCTTGAAAATTCTTTTTAATAAAATAGTTTCTTCTCTTGTAAGGGAGATCAGTCATGGCTCTTCTTCTCTTTATCATACACAATGACAGATGCGTTTTTGTGCAGCATATGCATCCAGAGGTCCATCTCTCTACTTCGTTTATAATTACTGAGTAACTCTCTGGCCAGATCACGATCATATACCACCTTCACTGCATCCTCCTTTTCTATCTTGTCCAGACGAATACTACTGATTTCAGTACCGGTATAAAACTGACTGACACTTTCACCCAGCTGCAGGGAAGACAATAACAGACACATGGATTCTGATAGATTATCAAAAAGAGCTGTATGCTGCCGTCCTTGCGCTTTTAGAATCTCCCCTTTATCTACCGGCGTCTCAGTAAAGGTATATATTTTCCCGAAACAGGATAAATATCGGTCAATATCTTTCTCACTGACATCAACTGTAATTGAAGCCAATTTACGATCCGTAAGGACCTTGATAAGAGTTTGTTCATAATACAGCTTCAGGGCCTTACGAAAACTCTCCTCCTTATCAATACCCAGGCGCTGCGCCTCCTGAATCAGGATTTGCCGTGTCACAAGAGATTCCACTTGATCTTCCCGATTTTCCCCATGATACCCCTGATTCTGAATTTGGGCGTCAATCTGCTTCTGTGACATGGGATATCCGTTAACCCGCAGGACAACATCCTGCGGCAAGATCGATTTATTGGGCCAGAGAAAGTAAAGCATGATCGCTGAACTCAGAACCACTATAAAAAAAATTGCAAAAATGTATTTCATTGCCTTACCTGCGTAAATTCAACTTTTAATTATATCACAAAAACACTTCATCTATTTCGTTCTTGCTACGGTTCAGTCTTTGCCATGTATTTCCTGTATGTCATATCCCTGAAAACGCACATGTCTCTTATATAAAGTTTTTAAAAATCGTTCAGGGATTCTATTATTAATATTTCATCAAGTTACATATATCTACCACAATTAAAAACGATTCCTATTTATTAAACTGTAGATTCTAACACAATAGCAAGAAAATTATTCCCAAGGAATAGGTACTTCGATCTGTTCCCTCAACTTTCCGAGTTGAGGGAACAGGAAAGACTATTTCACAATTTTATCTGTCAAGTTGTTTTTTAAACATTTCAACTTATTTTTATTGCCTTCCATTATTTAATGGTGTTATTATTAAATAATAATATGAAATATCTAATTAATTAGGAGGAAATATGAAAAAAATTACATTCACCATGCTCTTTTGTTTACTTATTGTTTCAGTTGCACACGCAGACTGGGTCGAAAATTTTACATCGCTCTTCAAAAGTAAAGGAATAGATGCTGCCGTCACACAGGCACTGAAAGAGGGTAATGGTCCGAGTGCTATTATTAATGAAGGACTGAAGATTGATGGATTGAATCCCCAGAATCTTATTAAAGCTCTCTATTGTGCCGGAGTGAAAGGAGATGATATCAAGGCAGCGGCAGATGAAGCCGGTATTTCTGACATTTTGCTTGTTGCCGCCTATGAAAAAAGTGTTGCCGAGTGTGGTGATCAGGTAGCTGACACTCAGGCATACACCCCTGCAAATACCGCTGCCGCTCCAAGTTTTGCCAGCATGCCGCCTCCTGGCGCCTCTGGCGGTTCAAGTTACGCCAGCCCTTCAACTTTCTAATAAAAAACAAGCAGAAAAATATTTTTCAAAAACAGCCCTGTACTCCCATACAGGGCTGTTTTTTATTTCATAGCTAAAATTTTGTCTAGTTCATATACTCCTAAAGGTACAGCATGAAACGTCAGTATCACGTGATCCTTTCAACCTTGCTGCTTACCTGTCCTTTATCAGCTCATGCTGGTGATTCTCAATGGTTGGATATCAACAAAAATATGGCAACTGCCCAGAACGATATCCCCGACATATCAGTACCAATACCTGCTCTCAGTTCTGTTCAAGATATCCCCATGGGTCAGGGGCCGGAAAAGTCACCAAATCTTCTTCCAGAGAACACCCGAAAAAACGATGTGGACGAAGGTTTGTTTGGTCTTCCTGGTGGCGGCTATATTCATCCCTTTCTTAGTCTTGGTACTGAATACACCGACAACCTTTTCAATATTAACGAAAACAAAACAAGTAATTTTCTGACCACAATAACACCAGGTATCTGGCTGGCGGCTCCGCAATTAAAGGAAGTGCCGATAGCAATCATGGCCAATAATACATCGGCTGGTGGTCTGCAGATGGCCATGCCTGATTACAAAGGATTTGACAGATTCAACACCTATCTCCTGGGATCAACCGACTTCAAATACTACTCGGAGGACTCAAATCTCAATGACAATGGTGCCCGCCTGCAAGGGCTCTTTAAGTACAACCTCCGGGGCGGACTTTCTTTTCGTGTTGTGGACAGTTTTACCCGTGGTCAGGATCGTTTTGATGCCGGCAATGTAAACGCAACGGACAAACTGCGACAATACAATTCCAATATTGCCTTGTCGGATATTGACTGGAAATTCTCAGAAAAATTTCAGACAAAAATCGAATACTCCAACTTCCTGCTCAACTACAATGACGCCTCAGTTAATTTTATGGACAGAACTGATAACACTGGATCTCTTTATGAAATTTATAATTATAGTGTAAAAACAGCTTTGTACATGCAATATCAATATATGGATGTCAGTTATGACAGTTCAGTACTGCGTGACAACACACAAAGTTACATCTATGGTGGTATCAACTGGAAATATTCGGATAAAATCGCGATTAATCTCAAGGCAGGATACCAAAAACGAGATTACAAAAATAACGCAACAGATGCAACCATCAAGGCCATAACAGATTCAAATAATGGTGGTTTGGCCCTTGAACTTGCTCTTCAATATCAGATCCGGGAAAAAACAAAGGTATCACTTACTCTCAACCACAAGATTGACGAGAGTGACAGCTACACAGCTTTCAGCAAAGAAATCTTTGGGAGTGTCTTCCACTATCAACAACAGTTTACCGAGCGGATCCATGGAATTTGTGATTTTTCCTATGAACATGCTGACTATAATCAGTCTCTTGATTCTTTTGATCGTACAGATGATCGTTATATTTTCAAGCCTGCCGTCCAGTATGTTTTCCGTGATTGGTTGATGGTTGAACTGGCATATCAGTTCGACACCAGAAACTCAGCAGTCAATATTTATAATTACGACACCAATACAATCTTTCTCTCGTTCAACACAGCACTGTAAACCATCAAAAAGCAGCTTATGAATAACGTCAAACAAACACTGCAGAAAAATGAGTCGCAAATGATATTCAATCTTCACCAATTCAATTTTCATACTCTCATCCTGACAATTGTTTTTATGTCTGCCCTCCTGTTTCCTTTATCAGGAATTGCTGAAGACTATATTGTCGGCCCGGGCGATGTCCTGAAAATTACAGTCTATGACCACAATGATCTCCAAACCACTGTAAGGGTCACTGAAGATGGCTTCATTACCATGCCACTTCTGGGTCAAGTCAAAGTCCAGGGGATGAAAACATCTGACGTAACAGCAGAGCTGACAAAACTCCTGGCAAACGGTTATATTGTAAATCCTCAGGTCAATATTTTTATTGAAGAGTTCCGCAGCAAAAAAGCTGTTGTCCTTGGCCATGTGAACAAGCCCGGACTTGTCGAAATCAGAGGTGCAATCAACTTTCTTGAAATAATTTCTCAGGCTGGAGGGTTAAAGGATGGAGCAGGAGATACGGCCACCATCAAAAGAGTAACAGACGGAAAACAGGAAACAATAGTGCTCAATCTCAAATCCCTGGTGGAAGGCGGCAATGTTAACCAGAACATTTCCATCCACGATGGGGACACCGTCTATATCTCAGAAGGTGGCACCTGCTATGTGACGGGAGAGGTAAATAAACCAAATGCTTACCCCTGCACTCAAGACGCAACAGTTCTCAAGCTCATCGCTCTTGCCGGCGGCTTTACCGGCAAAGCCTCAAAATCCGGTATAAGTATTGTTCGCATAGTCAATAATGAAAAAACCGTTCTGAAAGATGTCGAGCTCAATACCACTGTAATTGCCGACGATATTATCGTTGTGCCCGAAAGTTTTTTTTAGAAACGACCATCGCTGAATAGTTCAATTTTCCGACTTCCTTTAAACAAAACGGCAAGTCATTCTCTTTATACTTGCATCCGCTTTTCATCTATCTCAACACACCATGACAAACACTACCTCTTTCAACCAACAAAACAACATGCCCGATAATCAGGAGCAAGAAATCAATCTCCGTGACTACATCCGTGTTCTCAAGAAACGTAAAAAAACGATCCTCACCTTTCTTGCTCTCACCTTTTTCACTGTTATGATCGGCACCTTTACTGTCACTCCTTATTACACGGCTTCATCTCAGGTTCTCATAGAAAAAAACTATGCTTCCGGCTCGCTTGAAAATAGCAATCCGTACTCCTTCTATGATCCCGATTTTCTCACCACCCAATTTGAGATCATCCGCAGCTCCAATGTTGCTCACCGAGTTGTCAAAAATTTACAACTGGACATTAAATACAAACATTATTTTCTGAAAAACAACGAAGAAGGGACATTTACTTTTTTCAGTAACCTGAAAAAGGGAATGAAGAGCTTTTTTTCTGGCCTGTTTTCTTCCAAAACTCCAGGTGAACCGGCCGGGAATCAATCGGACAAGGATTCCTTACCCGTAACGGCCGAACCAATGACAGATGCTGATATTATTGCCGCGGTGATTCAGGGAAATCTAACCATCATCCCCGTTGTCAATACCAAAACCGTTCGCATCACCTATAGTGATAAAAATCCGGCCATGGCCAAGATTGTTGTCGATGCAGTTGTCCAGGCTTATATGGATGAAATCCTGGAAATAAAACTCGCTAACAGCAACTACTCACTGCAGTGGATGACGAGCAAGGCCACTGAAGAAGGGAAAAAACTCGAAGTGTCGGAACTGGCTCTGCAAAAATACATGCGAGATAATGACCTGGTAACCACTGAAGACAAACTAGCGGTCTATCCGGAAAAACTTGCCGAATTCAGTTCCCAGCTTTCAAAAGCCCAGGCAGAACAAAAAGACTTTGAATCTCTGAATGCCCGGATCAAAAGCTCAAACGGCAACTACCAGAACATTGAAACCATACCCATCTTTGCTGACAACAAAGTTCTGCAGAGTTTACGCGAAAAAATTTTTGTAGCAGAGCAGAACATCAAGGATCTCTCAAAAAAATATGGACCAAAACACCCGAGCATGGTGAACGCCAACTCAGAAAGGGATCTGCTGCTCAAGGAAAAACAGTTTGAGATTAACAGAATCATAGAGGCAACCCGAAACTCTTACGATCTCGCAAAATCCAAGGAAGAAAATCTCAAACAACTTCTGGCCGGCGCCAAACAAAAAATGCTGGATGTCAATGAGCGATTCACTCAATACTCGATTATGAAACGGGAAGTAGACATTAATCGGGTACTCTATGACACCCTGACTTCAAATATCAAAAAATCCACCGTGACTGAACAATCTCAAGAAATCAAGATATGGGTAGTCCAAAAAGCTGAACTACCCCTGTCTCCTTCCAAACCACGTAAAACCCGTAATCTTGAACTTGGTCTTCTTCTGGGACTCCTTGGCGGTATTGGCCTGGCATTCTTTATTGAATATCTGGATAATACCGTCAAGGATGGCAAGACCCTGGAACGTAAGTTTGGCCTGACAGTCCTTGGCTCTGTCGAAGAGATCACGGACAAAACAGAAAAAGTTGAGACATTTCTTCTCAAAAACCCACTGTCACCTTTCGCCGAAAGTTATCGCCTTATCCGCTCCAGCCTGCTGCTGTCATCTCCTGACCACCCGCCACGCACTATCCTCATCACCAGTATGTCTCCACAGGAGGGCAAGACGGCTACTGCAGCCAATCTGGCCCGTATTCTGTCACAAAATAACCAGAAAATTCTAATTATTGACGGTGACATGCGGCGTCCCCGCATCCACTCACTTTTCGCTGTCCCCAATTCTTACGGCCTGAGCAACTATCTGACAGGTATCACAGAAAAAAATCTGGTAAAAAATATTGAGGGAGAAAACATTTCCATCATTACTTCCGGCTCCATCCCTCCCAATCCGGCCGAGCTTCTCCACTCAACCAGAATGCGTCTGTTGATCGATGACATGCTGAAGATCTTTGACTTCATCATCCTCGACTCTCCGCCGGTCCAGAGTGTCACAGACAGCCTGACTTTAAGCCGACTGGTGGAGGGCACCCTCCTGGTAACCCGTGCCGGCAAAACAACCTATGACATGCTAGAATCCGGTCTGAAGAAATTGCATGAGGTACGCGCTCATATCCTGGGTGTCATCATTAACGGTCTTCATAAAAATAATAACAATTCCGGCTACTATGGTTATTACGATTATTATAGTAAACAAGAGGTATCGACCCAGCCGCTGAAAAAAATGACATGGTCATCTATTGGTCAAAAACGGCATAAAGAGCCGTAATGAAATAGTTTGAAATGGTCTATTTATTTTGTAACGGCTCCTAAACCGGATACGCGGCAACACTGTTTCCCTTAACCCAGCGAATTTTCATGATCGATATTCATTGTCATATCCTTCCCGGCGTCGATGATGATGGCGCCCCGGATACGGAAACATCGATCGCCATGGCCAGGATAGCCGCAAATGACGGCATTCATACCATCATTGCCACCCCCCACCTGACCAGCGCCGCATACCCACGGGAAAAATTGATTGAAGCCGTGGCCCAATTAAATACGGCTCTTCAGCAACAGTCCATTCCGATTACCATTCTCTTCGGGGCCGAAGTACAGGCCCACGTCGCCCTGAATGTTGCGGATCGCTTCTGTCTGGCCGAAAGCTCCTTCCTGCTTATGGAATTCCCCCACAGCTACCTGCCAGCCGACGCACGAGAACTGATTTCCGCGCTCACAACCCGGTCAATCACCCCGATCATTGCCCATCCGGAACGAAACATCCAGATAGGACGCGAGCCATGGCAACTGAATACGCTCCTGGAAATGGGAGCAAAAATACAAATTACCGCTGAAAGCCTCACCGGCAATCTGGGTATGGCCGCAAAAAACTGTGCCGAATACCTTCTCCGGAACGAACATGTTCACTACCTGGCCACAGATTCCCACGCGCCAGGATTCAGAGCACCCATCTTAAGCAAGGCCGTCAGACACGCCGCCAAAATCATCGGGGAAGAGCAAGCCAAAAAGCTGGTCGTGGCGGTCGGCATCCTCCCTCCGCTTCCGGCCTGACCCATGCGCGCCCTCTCTTACTTCCTTTTCATGGCCACACTGGTTTTTGCACCACTGGCCTTTGGCAGTGTGGAAACCTGGTCCATCGGCATTGTTGAATGCCTGATTTTCCTGACTGCCCTGACCTGCTTTTTCCATATCCATCGCCAGGGCGAAGCAATCCTGCAGATACCGGGCATCCTTCCCCTGTCGCTCCTGCTCCTATGGATGTTTCTGCAACTGATCCCCCTGCCGCCGGATCTTGTCAAGCTGATCGCTCCTGCCATTCACCAGACATACGCACCACTTCTCGACCTCAACGGGAACAACCACTGGATCCCGCTTACAGTCAACCAGAAAGCTTCCCTGCTGGAATGGATCCGCCTCTCTTCATACGGAGTTTTTTACATCCTGACCGTGCAACTATTAGGTCGTAGCGAATCGTTAACCAAAACAGTCAAGATCATTGCCTGGCTGGCCATTGGCATTGCCTTTCTTGCCATTATTCAGAGAGTTACCTCCCCCCGGGCAATCTACTGGTTTCGCCCGACCCCCAGCATTTTTGGCCCAGTGGGTCCCTGGGTGTACCAGAACCATTATGCCGGATTCATGGAGCTCGTCTTTCCCCTGACCCTGGCCCTCTTTTTTTATTATCGTCCGACATTTACATATCAGCACAATTTCCGTTCTCGCGTCGCGTCCCTCTTCTCTGCCCCTGGCTCCAACCTGCATTTTTTCCTGGGATTCGGTGTTGTCCTCATTCTGGCCTCCGTCTTCATCGCCCTTTCCCGGGGAGGAATCATTGCCATCAACCTTGGCCTGTTTTTCTTCCTGCTGCTTCTTAGCAGTAAACGGGCGAAATCAGGGAGCGTCCTGCCACTCGTCCTTATCGGCAGCCTTCTTCTGGCCGTCACCTGGCTGGGCTGGGACCCGATCCTCGCCAAATTCGATAAGACCTTCACCGAAACCGGCGGGATCAGTGACGGCCGCCTGCTGATCTGGCAGGACTGTGCCCCCATGATCCGGAATTTTCTCTTTACCGGCACGGGATTTGGCACCTTTATCCATGTTTATCCACAATACAGCACCATACCCTCCACCGCTATTTTCGATCATGCCCATAATGACTATATCGAACTGCTCACAGACGGCGGCATTATCGGCTTTCTCCTGGCCGCCTGGTTTGTGCTGACCATCCTCACCCACGGCTTCCAGAAACTCCGAAGCAGACGGGAGCATTACTCGATCCTCATCATTATTGCCGGCCTCACCGCCATCTTTTCCCTGCTCCTGCACAGCTTTACCGACTTCAACATGCACAACGGGGCAAACGGGCTCTATTTCTTTTTCCTGTGCGGCCTCCTGATCTCAGCCGGAAATACCCGCTTGCAATACCACAACCGCCCCACCCTGCTTCCCCCTGTTTCTTCCCAATGGAGATGGACCTGCCTTGCAGTTCTTCCTCTGCTTCTCCTGACCGTCACCTTCCAGGGCGGAATCCTCATGGCCGGCAATCTCTACCAGCAATTATCCCGTATTTACCTTAACCCCCAACTCTCAGAGCAAACCCTGCAGAAGCTGCTGACAACCATCAACAAAGCCATCAGTCTTGATCCCCTGGAAGCCAGCTACCCCTACTACAAGGGGAATCTGCTCTTCACACTTAAACAGCCCGAACCCGCTTTCGCCAATTATCTACTGGCTGCCAATAAAGATCCCCTGGAAGGTGTGTATCTGCAACGACTGGGAATGTTTCTGAGTAACACCAACATCGACAAGGCTGCACAGCTTATGGCCGCTGGTTACGCCAGGAGCCTGAATAAAGAAAAGCTGATCTTCACCTGGACCGAATGGCTGCAACGCATGGATAGAAGAGAAGAAGCGATAACTGCTCTTCATCAGGGTTTTTCTCAATTTCCCCATCTGACCCCCAAGTTTTTCTCGCAACTTCTGATCTCCCCGTTCAGCAGGGAAGAAATCGAGGCTATATTTCCCGAAAAAGTGGATATCTGGATACAATACGGAAAATTCAAGGAAGATCTTGGACAGATGGAAGAGGCAGAATATTACAGACGCCACGCCCTTGATTTTATTGACAGGGAAGAGTCAGTCAAGCCAGAGTATTTCCTTCAGTTATACTCCTTTTATCAACAACAGAAACAAACCGACAAAGCGATTGCCGTCCTTCGCCAGGGGATTGAGAGATTGCCTGACTACGCCCCCTTTCACCTCTATCTGGGCGATTATTATAAACAGCAGAACATCCCCTACCGGGCAAAGGAAGAATACGAACAGGCCAGAATTCTTGAACCCGCTAACGAATCCATATTGGAACGGCTGAAGGCACTTTAAAAAGGATTACTATTATCGAAAATTGATCACTGACGCCCGGTTAGGAACCGTTACAAAACAACTTGTCTCTTTATAACTATTTCGTTACTGCTCCTTATGCTGTTCTGGTCCACGGGTTCATTCCCATCGACCTGAAAGGACGTCTCCTTGCAACTTGAGCCTTGCACCTTGCATCTCGTTACGGGGCACAGGTACATAGAAGCGCAAATTGCGCTACAGCGACGACATGGCGGAAGCCTGCCTCTATCTGCTGGAACAACCGGAAGAAAAGCTGCAACCGCTGGTAAACATCGGTCCCGGTGAAGACCTGACCATCTGCGAATTGGCGGAGTTGGTCAGGGATGTGGTTGGCTTTGGCAACCTTACCTTTGATCCCTCCAAACCAGGTGGAACGATGCGGAAGTTGCTGGATGTGAGCAAGCTGAATCAAATGGACTGGAAGGCGACGACCCTTTTGCGAGAAAGCCAAGGGAATACATATAAGTGGTATATAGATCAAGCTACGGCATGAGCACTCCTTCCTTTCAGGTGTTTAAATGAAAAAAGTCCTATCCGTATTTGGCACACGCCCTGAGGCCATCAAGATGGCCCCGGTGGTCAAGGAATTTGGGAAACGCCAAGAGGCCTTCGACAGTCGTGTCTGTGTAACAGCGCAACACCGACAAATGCTCGATCAGGTTCTCGACCTGTTCGAGATCCGCCCCAATTATGATCTCGACATCATGAAACCTGGCCAGTCTCTTACTGACATCACATGTAATGTACTCCAGGGCTTGGCCCCGGTATTAGAAGATTTCCAGCCAGATGTCGTACTTGTCCATGGCGACACCACCACAACCATGGCAGCCAGTCTGGCGGCCTATTATCATAAAATTGCGGTAGGTCACGTTGAAGCAGGTTTACGAACCGGCAACATCTACTCGCCATGGCCAGAAGAGATGAACCGCCGTCTGACCGGGGCGATTACCAAATACCATTTCGCACCAACCGAGCGGGCACGTCAAAATCTGTTACATGAAGGGGTCAACGACGGGTCGATCATTGTCACTGGCAACACCGTGATCGATGCCCTGCTCGTGGTTGTTGAGAAAATCCGTAATAATGAAGCCCTGCAACGCAATATGGCCGAACAGTTCTCTTTTCTTCAGGCTGATAAAAAACTAATCCTCGTAACCGGCCACCGCCGTGAAAATTTCGGTGAAGGTTTCGAACATATCTGCATGGCCCTTAAGGCTATAGTTAAAGCCCATAATGATGTGGAAATCGTATATCCAGTTCATCTCAATCCTCAAGTCCAGGAACCGGTCAAACGTATCCTTGGCGGTATTCCGGGAGTTCATCTGATTGAGCCGCAAGATTACCTCCCTTTCATTTACCTGATGAATCGCTCCTGTCTAATCATTACAGATTCAGGTGGTGTCCAGGAGGAAGCCCCATCCCTTGGCAAACCGGTGTTAGTTATGCGAGAGACCACCGAGAGACCCGAAGCAATCGAGGCCGGGACTGTTTTATTGGTAGGTACAAACCAGGACAAAATCGTAAAAGAGACATCCCGGTTATTGACCGACTCCAAGGCTTACGAAAAAATGAGCCTTGCCCATAACCCGTATGGCAATGGTTCTGCCGCCATAAAAATAGCTGATTTGTGCTTAACCATTTAGCCGCAACCTTATCTGCAGGTATAAATTTATGTGGTTTACAGTATGCGCTCGCTAACAGGTAACGCTATTTGGAACATTATTGGCCGCGTTGTTCCTCTGGCAATAACATTTTTTATTACCCCATTTCTGATTTTACATATCGGCGCTAGCAACTATGGCCTTTACATGTTGATCATGAGCATTAGCGGGGTTATGGGGGTCATGTCCTTTGGCTTGGGCGATGCCACCCTCAGGTATGTTGCCCATTATCACATCCAGAACGACTTGGGAGGAATCAACCGAGTTGTCAGGTCAACATTATTCTTATATATTACGATCGGATTATTGGTAATTGTCGCAGTTAACCTTTTGGCACCTATCTTATTGTCTCTGTTCTCTATCCCCGCGGAATCAATATCCCAAGCAGAAGTACTGTTGAGAATATCGGCGCTCTGTTTTGCCGTAACGCTCATTAACGGAGTTGCTGTTGCGATCATCCAGGGAGTACAACGATACGATATACAAACAAAAAATGTTATTTTAGCAGCCATCTTCCAGGCGCTTGCAACCATAGTTGTAATAAAATCATCGGGGGGGATAACCGAGCTGATATTTGTTGTTCTCAGCACAAACATCTTATCTCTAACAATTAACATCTTGTTGGCCAAGCGGATCTTACCCCAGACAAAATTTACCCCAGCATATTCTGCTGCCGGGATTAGAGAGGTCACCGGCTACGGCTTTTTTTCTTTCCTGACCCACCTTTTTGGCCTAAGTTTCAGCTACTCCGACCGCCTAATTATTGGTTCATTTGTAAGTTCTTCTGCCGTTGGTTTTTTAACTGTCCCACAGGATTTGGCATTACGAGCCTTATCCGTAGTTGGCCAAGGAGGGGCGGTCCTTTTTCCAAAATTCAGCTCAGCAAAAGGCCCCGCTGAAATTGAAAAATTATACATAAACGCCACATGGGTAATGCTCATGTTTTCGATACTCATTTTTGCCCCATTAACAGTATTTATGAAAGATTTTCTAACCTTATGGATCTCAAATGATTTTGCTGAAAAATGTTCTACGGTTGGCCAGTTAATTGCCTTTAGCTCAATGGTCAGAGGGGCATTTATTGTATATCAGGAACTTTTTAAAGGGGTTAACAAACCTCAGTATGTCACAGCCATCGCGTTCTGCGTCGGGATTACAAGCCTGCTTCTGAATTTTACGCTTATACCTAAGTATGGATTAAATGGAGCAGGATACTCGTATTGCGCCACAACTATCTGGGGTTTTGTCGCTATGTTTTTTACCTGGAAGTATTTTCTTAAAAAAGGACCGTGGCGCATATTATGCAGAATTTTTTTAATGCCATTGGCAATAGGATGTATCGCCATACTCATTGGTTTTAAGCTGCAAGATTTCTACCCCCCTATCAGTTGGCCGATTCTCTTTGCCGAAGCTAGTATTTTTACCTTAGGTCTTTCCATAATATTGGGATGCAGTGAAGTGCTATTTGGTGGCAAAGATAATTGTGCTACTGTTTTTTCCCGGAGCTTAAAAAGTGCTATCAGCCAGAGCAATTTGCTTAGAAGAAATATTTAACAGCAAAGGATAATAATGAAGGATGTCCTAAAAAAAATCGTAACCCGGTTGCTTCCCTTAAGTATCAGACGGAAACTGTTCCACCCCATGATCGTCCCCACTGACTATCGTGATGAGATTGAATTGGCCGAAACAGTGTTATCCTGGAGAGCATCTAAAAATAATCTTGACGATGCATTCTGGTCGGCCGAACTTCGAAAATTTGCTCATATCCTAGATAAAGGGCTCCAGCGTTGTGATTGTGAGCCCGGTCATAGCAGTGATTTTTTCAAACAAGCCAAAGATTGTTTAATGGAGATTAAGTCCCCTGAGTACCTCAATGACGACTCGGTCAACTGGGCGAAAGAAATAATCAGTTCCTATGAGAAGTTCCAGGCAGAAGACAAACAGGCTAGCGGTTGTGAAGAATTTAAAGAGGCAAACTGTAACTTTGCTCAGATTGACAGTCTGATCAAAACCAGGAGGTCGATTAGAGACTTTCAAAACAAACCTATACAACGCGCCGATTTGAGAAAAATTGCCCAAAGTATGAAATGGGCTCCTTCCAGCTGCAATCGTCAGACATCAAAAATTTTCATTGTTGATGACCCAAAATTAATTGAGTCATGTATCGAAAACAATAGCGGAGCAACATGCTTCAGTCATAAACCTCCATGTTTCATGTCATTCTGTGCAGATCTTCGCCCCTACCTGATGCCCCAGGAAATGATTCTTCCTGTCCTTGACACTGCCCTCGGCATTCAGAATTGCGCCCTGGTTGCACACTCCCTGGGCCTTGGCATGACTATTCTGAACTGGACCCACCACTCCAGGCAACAAGACCTTGCCCTGAGAAAACTATTAAAGATCCCATCCCATTACCGAATAGTAGCCAATGCCTTACTTGGCTGGCCTGGACATGGGGCACCCACACCAGTCCGCAAATCAGATTTCAACGCATATACCTTTGTCGAGGGAGAATAGTTCCGTGAAAGTACTTGTGATCAATCATTGCTCGACAAACAAAGGGGACAAAGCCGTCCTTGAGTTTGTCCTCCGGGAACTTATTGAGAATGGGGTCAAAGACATTACGGTTTCTGCCAACGAACCTTCTTGCTGCAATGTGGATCATCTTCAAGGCTTGGCAAACATTAATGTCGTCCCGTGGGGTTGGAACGTCTCCAAGGCACCTGACAAGCGTTTTGCAACCAGAGTGAGGTATCGGCTCAGGCGGGAATTTTTCAAGCTGAGCTATAAGGTCGTGCGGTACATGCTTAATCATAATAAGCATTGGCACCTGCTGGTCCGTTTATGTTGCGCCAGAGAGTACCGGCCAGCCCTCCAAAGTGCCGATTTAGTGGTTAGCACCGGCGGACATCATGTTACGAGCATCCTCGCCCCCGACACAGTCTCCCCTCAAACCTTCGAAATGGCAACAGCTCTGCTCTGCGGCAAAAAGCTTCACCTCTGGTCTCAATCCATCGGGCCTTTTACATTGATTGATGACAGAAATAAATTATTTATAAAAAATATCCTTTCGCGGGCCGCGCAAATTTTCATCCGAGATATCTTGTCGTTTGAGGAAATTGGTAAGCTTGGTTTAGGCAAAAATAATTTGGTGAAAACCTATGAATCAGTCTTTGGCCTTTCCCGTTATATAGAGCCACTTGCCTCTCCCCTGGAGCGACCGGCAATACTTGGAATTTCTGTCTATAGCGCACAGTCCCGCGAGGCTCTCGCCTACAAAGAATATATTGAAAGTATTGCAACGGTAGCCCGCCACGCGATCAGCCTTGGGTACAAGATTGTTTTTTTCTCAATGCAAGTCGCTGGAGAAGTAGCAGACGACAGGCCTTGTATTAATGACATCCTGACCATGATAAATAATAGAGATGCCTGTACGGTTTTTCAAGATTGCGACAACATGATTGATCATATAAATGAGGTTGCCAAATGCAGATTGTTCGTTGGCCACAAGACCCACTCGATAATATTCGCCTTACTGACCGGCACCCCCTTACTTGCAATAGCTTATCATCCAAAAGCCAGGGACTTTCTCACACTTTTCGGTCTTGAGCAAAACTGCATAGATGATAGTGAATTAGGCGGAGAAGCACTGGTTCAAATGCTGGACAGAATCATAGCTGAATCACTTTCGATATATGAGAAAGAGGCAACTAAATGCCAAGCGTTTTCAAGCGTTGTCTCATCAAGCTTCAAAAACATGCTTGAAAGTTAATCGTATTTATAAGGACTACCCCGGAGCTATGTCCATTAGAAGATTGTCTGAGTGATAAAAAACACTAGCTCCGACGAGTTAACCAAAATGTTCGACAAAGTTATAAGTAACCCCCTAATGATACAAACAAATAATCGACACAAATTTGGGTGAAAAATATAAAATGCACGCAGAAAAGATAGTCCCATATTTACCACCTTTGCCAAGTGATTTGAGTTGTGCCACAGTGCCAAAGTGGAACCTTAAAAATTTAAGGAAACGTCAGTGTCCCACTTGTAACACAGACTCACCCTCACCAATTTGCACCAGACCAGATAAACTACAAGTTCACCTGTGTAACAAGTGTGGCATGGTTTATTTAGGTTTTATTCCAAGTGAGATAGAACTTCATAGTTTATATGATAATTATAGTGATTATAAGGGATATTCTTCTTCAATTAAATTTCAAAAAAAAATGTCTTGGTTAAGTAAAGTAAAAAAAGCACATGTAGACATATTGATTGCTATTATCGAGAGATATGGATTAATGCCAAACAAAAAAATCTGTGAGATTGGTGCATCATATGGGGAATTTCTTCAGTTGGCCCGACATAAGGGATCAAAGGTAAAAGCAGTAGAAATTGATGAGAAATCATGTGATTTTTTAGAAAAAGAACTACGAATAAGCACTTATAGACAGATAAAAGACCTCCCGGAATCTCAAGATATTATTTGTGCAAAATCCGTATTTGAGCATTTAGAAAACCCAGGTGAGATTATTGCTGAAGTCCACGACAAGCTCCACTCAGATGGCATGCTTTTATTGAGTTTACCTAACGGTGCAAATTTCGAAACAATAGGCCACTCTTGGGCCGGTTTCAGAGTAGATTTTGAACATCTTAATTATTGGTCTCCCAAGACACTATCAGAATTTCTTGCTAGATTTGGCTTCTATGTTGAACAATATTGGGAAATCAATCAATTAGCTACCGCACGGGGGGAGCACAAAAGTGTTTCTATAATTAAAAGAATTTTGGGATATTTACTTCCCAAAAGGTCTTTTGATCCCTTCCTGGTCGGCAAGGCAACCTTAATTGTATTGGCAAGGAAAGCCCCAGCACCTTCCGTTTAGTTTAAATTTTTTGCAATGTAGCAAGATTAGAAACAAAAATACTTTTAGCAATGAGTTCATCATAGTGCGCTTAATATCAACAACCGACAATTCCTTTGCCACATAAAAAAAAATACCGCATATTAATGTTTGCCACTGGCTTTGCTCCGTATTCATTCTCAGAGAATCTGGTCAACAGCAAACTGGCCTTGGCCATGCAGAATCGTGGCTGGCATGTCGATATCATATCCGCCGCGGATGAAGGACCAGTTTATTCTTCAACCTGGACTGAACCATGGCTTAAACTCAGAAACAACACCTATGAAATAACTAACAATAGCGCTTCATCTTCTTTTTTATTCTTTAAACGTTGCCTCGACAGTATCACTATGGGCCACCCTCTCCCGTATGTCCGGTGGGCTCGGCAAGCATATAGGAAAGGGATGGAACTCCACGAAAACAAGCCATACGACATCATCCTTTCACGCTCAATTTCATGCGTGAGCCATCTCCCGGCGTTAGCCTTTCACAAGAAAACTGGAGTGCCTTGGATCGCCAACTGGAATGACCCGCCAGGCTTTCTTTTCCCGGACCCATACCACATCAAAACCAATTCGTTTTGGAAATCAATCTGGTCCAGGTACTATCGGGCAGTAGCAGAGGCCGCGACTTTCAACACTTTCCCCTCGGAACGACTGGCCAACTATATGCAGAAGCGCCTGAACTGCTTTCCTGCTGAAAAAACCAGGATCATCCCTCATCTGATGCTAGACGGATATGAGCCTAAAACAAAACCAGAGTCTGAAGTTTTCCGTCTATGCCACGCCGGCAACCTGGCTAATGAACGAGATCCCGGTCCATTTCTTACTGCTCTTCGACGACTGATCGATAACGACGGCAAAGGTACAACTGTAGAATTTGATATCATCGGGGTTGAAAACGACAGGCTCAGACATCAGATATTGCAATTGAACCTGCAAGGCCATGTTCATTGCCTAGGGGCCATGAGCTATCTCAACACAATCAGCCGACTAGCCCAGTCTACCGTTCCGGTGCTTATCGAGGCACAGTGTGAAGAAGGGGTTTTTCTGCCCTCCAAACTTGCGGATTATGTCCAGGCCGGGCGTCCAATACTGGCTGTATCACCGGGAAATGGAACTGTCAGAGATATTCTTAATAAATATGACGGGGGTATTGCTGTTGACTGTACTTCAGCCGATGTTATTTACCAGGGACTCCAAACCATTTTTTCACATTGGCAGAAGAATACAGTTGATGTTTTATTCTCGAAAAAACTTCATGACTATTGCCAAAGTTCAACCATTATTAAGCAATATGAGAAGTTGTTCGAGGTAAGCCATCCATGAAACAGTTATTTCGGTTGGCAAGGCAGTTTTTTTTAAGGAGATTAATCCAGCAGACAACAGTAGATCTTCATTTTGACGATGATGTGATGATTATTGCCCCCCATCCAGATGACGAAGTTTTGGGATGTGGTGGCCTCATCGCGCAAGCTTCTAGAAAAGGGGTAAATGTAGAAGTCATCATCCTGACAGGTGGCGGCGCTTCACACGACAACTGTTGTGGAATCAGCCAAGAAGAAGTCAAGCGAGAAAGGCGGAATCTTACAAAAGAGGCGCTCAAAACCCTTGGCCTTAACTCTAACAAAATCACCTTCCTTGACTGGGAGGATGGCAAATTACCTCTTTCTGATCATCCTGATTTTGATACCAGAGTTGACGAATTAGCGGCATTATTGGCCCGGTTAAAACCTGCAAATATCTTCTGTCCCCATCCTTTTGAAGGTTGGTCTGACCATGTCGCCGCTCAAGAGATAACCCGAGAGGCAATAAAACGCAGCAACGTCAAAACAACCTTTTATTATTACTGTGTCTGGTTCTGGCTCTCAATGCCGCTACGCAAAAGTCTGATGTGCGATTGGAAAAATGCGGTTGCACTTGATATTAGCGATGTGTATGTACAAAAACAGAAGGCGATAAAAGAATACATGGGGCCATGTGCTCCTTGCGGTAATCCATGGTCCGGAGTGTTACCGGAAGAACTAATGAAAGCGTTTGAATGGGAAAAGGAACTTTTCTTTAGGGTCATCTAGTTGACTTTTCAGATAAGGTAATGATTTTTATGGCAGACAATATAAAAAAATACATCCCCGCGTTAGACGGGTTTCGTGGCTTGGCTATTTTAATGGTTCTGTTTGGTCATTTTAGTGGGGAAGCAATATTAAAACAATATTATCCGGTCGCAGGCCCGGTATTCACAAAAATTGTTTTATTTGGTCTGCGCGGTGTGGACCTGTTTTTTGTTTTGTCAGGGTACCTGATTACGTCCATTTTATTAGGCTCAAAGGGGAAACAACGTTTTTTTATTAATTTTTATTCTCGAAGATTTTTAAGAATTTTCCCTGTTTATTACGCATCTCTTTTTTTAATTTTTTTTATTATGCCACACATCTTCAAATTTGATGAGCAGGCAATAGAAATTTCTCACAGACAAATTTGGTTGTGGGGATATATGGGTAATTTCCCATTATCTGGCTTTAATTGGGACACATCTGATATTTTTAAATTAGGGCATTTCTGGTCATTGGCTGTTGAACAACATTTTTACTTGATTTGGCCATTTGTTGTCGCACGGTTTGACCGACATTTATTAAAGACAATTTGCCTGAGTTGGTTTGCTGTAAGTTCAATTGCTGGTGTTTTAGACGCAATTACAAATTTTGATATTCTATGGCTTCATTGGTCTTCTATTACTCATAGTGGTGGTTTGGCTCTTGGCAGTTATTGTGCCATTTACCTTTATGATTATAAAAAAGGCAACTTATGTAAAAGTGCAATGAAAATTGTATATACATGTATGCCAATTGTTTCGCTTTTAGTCTTTGTTCCTAGAAGTTTTTTTGAAAAAATCATTACTAGTATTATGTACCCACTAACTTGGGTTATGTTTTCTGCTTTATTAATTGTTTTGGTGACGTCTAAACAAGAAAGCAAATTGACTCGGTTGTTCGAAAATAAAATATTAATAAAGTTTGGAATGTACAGTTATGGCATATATATATTCCACGGTATCTTTCGTCCATTGTTTGAAAAATATTTTCCAAGGGAAGCGCTTATTTCTGCAACAGGTTCACCTTTTGTCGGTATTTCACTTTATTTTTTCTTAGCAATAAGCTGTTCATCCGCGATGGCATTTGTTAGTTGGCATGCCTATGAAAAACATTGCCTGAAATTAAAATCATATTTCACTTAATACGCATGATGAATATTTTATGACACAATGGACATTTGAATGGATAACTGACTGGGAAAAAATCTGGTCTGATGATTTTCTAAGGCTGTGGAATGCTTGGATGGATCAAAGCTGGTCGAGCCATGTATTTTACCATCCTTCGCTGGCGCGGGCCTGGGCAGAAACCTATTTGCCCTTGCAGGACATCAAACCTCTTTTCCTGGTGGCCAGGCAAAAAAACATAACCGTCTTCTTCCCCCTGCTCCTTTGGCGGAGGAACTGGAAGAATGCCTTTCTGCGCGAGGTAATTCCGTTGGGTTATTCAGACTTCGATTACCATGATCCAATAATTGTTGGGAACAGAGAAATCTTTGAACCGGATAATTTCTGGTCGAGTTTTCTTGAGGAATTAGACCTGCTTGGTTTGGGTTACGATGCCATAAATATCACTGGCATCAGGACGGAGTTCGCTGGCACAGGTCCAAATTGGCATGAAGATGAGATATGCCCATTTTGCAACATTTCAGGCTTTACAACTCCTGAAGATTTTTTGCCAACTCTTAAACAAAGTTTGCGGGGTGATTTGAGGCGGCAGATCAGAAGGCTACAGGAACAGGGGGAATTAACGTACCATGTTTATTCCCCGGATGACTTGGATGCAAGCCTGGCAATTCTCCCTGAATTTTTGACTCTTCACGCAAAACGTTGGCCAAATGCCTACAAAGCCCCCCACTTTCATGAAAACTTACTGCGGCACGGTCTTAAAGAAGGCGTTGTCCATTTTTCTGAACTTCGCCTAAATAGAACACCAATCAGTTGGCACCTTGGTTTTGTTGACGGTGATAGATTCTATTATTATCTCCCGGCGATTGACCCTGCGTTCTCCAAGTTATCTCCAGGGAAGGTCCACCTACTTAAATGTGTAGAAGAGGCGATTCGTCTTAAGCTGTCTGTTTATGACCACCTGCGCGGGGAAGAATCATATAAGTCTGGCTGGACTAACGAAGCAAAAAAATTGAGTAATTTTGTTCGAAGAAAAAATACCATTTCAAGCAGTGTCAAATCTTTCATGGTCGAGAAAGTGAAACCACTAGTAGTACGCCAAAGTCCGGAATGCTAACGGAAGCACAAAATAAAGTGGTAATTGCCATCCCTGTACTGTTAACAGGGGGGACAGAGATACAAACCTTGAACCTGGTCAAGGTACTCTATGGCGCAGGTTATGGAGTGGTTGTCTTATGCTATTACGAGTATAAAAGTGAGATGGTAGGTTATATGGAAAAGGCTGGGGCGGAGGTTATATTGCTCAAACTACAACGTGAGGATGGTTTGTTGAGTTTGCTGAAAAAGCTGATAGTACTGTTTAAAGCACTCTCCCCGGATATTGTTCATGTCCAGTATGTGGCCCCGGGTCTTATTCCGATTATAGCTGCTCGCCTTGCAGGCATAAAAAAGGTCATTGCCACTGTCCATCAGCCAGGCCGCACCTATGGATGGAAGGCCAGACTGATGTTGCGGTTTGGGGCCCGTCTTTGTAACCTCTTTCTCTGTGTCTCCAAATCTGCGGAAGAATCATGGTTTGGCGATAGTGCTTTTTTTGATCCGGAGTTGTTCAAAAAGGGCCGCAACCATTTTACAATCTATAATGCTGTCGATTCCGAACGGATTGCCAGAGAAGCCGGTTCCAAAAACGTTGCCCAGCTACGCTCGTCACTCAACCTTGCGGGAAAGAAAGTCGTCGGCTATGTGGGTCGCCTGAGATGGGAAAAGGGGCCTCATATCCTCATTGCCGCATTTGCCAAGGTGGTTCAGGAAATCCCCAAGACTGTCCTGCTGGTTGTCGGCGATGGCCCCGACCGAGAAGACCTTGAGAGTCAAGCAAAAAAAATAGGTATAGAGACAAGCATCATCTGGCTATGTCAAAAATCCCAGCAAGATGTATTTCAATTCTATGGCATCATGGACGTGGTGGCGGTGCCGTCCATCTTCGAGGGATTCGGCTTGGTGGCTGCCGAGGCGATGGCGGCAGGGCTGCCGGTGGTCGGAACAGCGGTGGATGGTTTGGCAGAGATCATTATCGACAACGAGACCGGCCGGCTGGTGCCGCCGCAGGATGCCGATACCCTGGCTGTCGCCCTGATCATGCTCCTCGCCTCACCCAAAACAGCTTCCATGATGGGCAGCAAGGGGCAGCAGCGCGTGGAGCAGCACTTTTCGCTGCAAAGATTTTCCGAATGTACTCTTGCCGCTTACGAGGCCTCTCAAGGTAGAAGGTAACACATGAGATTTACCAAACAATTTCGAGCAAACGCCATAACGGTTGCGAAAGATGATCTGCTGGCCGATCTGAAACGGTTGCCGGTGATCATCCAGCTGGTGCTGCTGTTCATGATCGTCATCTTTGTCTGGAACAGCTCTTTCCTGGGCTATAACCTGACGGGGCTGGCCTGGGTGATCCCATTTGCCTTCTCGCTGCTGGTGCTGGCCCGGAATATGAGCCGAGTCACCTTTCCCTTTTTCCTTTGGCTTCCCTGGGTGCTGCTTTTGTTTATCTCTCTTTTACTTGTAGACTGGGCACAACTCGACCCGCGTGTGATCCCGCTGCAGCGCACCCTGCAACTGTTAAGCCCGCTGGCGGTCGGCATGGCCGTCTCTACCTGGCGCCCGAATGCTGTTGATTTGCAGGCTTTCCTTGCCACCTGCCGCCGTCTGGCCTACCTGCTTCTGCTAATCGTACTCCTGAAGACCGGCGTGCTGCTGACCGGCGTACTCCCTTCCGTCACCGGCATGGCGGCGGAGGCGATCGCAGTGACGCTCTTTTGCAGCCTGTTTGCCACCAGTCATATCATCACCCGCTCGAAAAATGATCTGATCCTCTGGGCGCTGCTCTCCTGTATTCCTATCATCGCTGTGACCCGTACGGCAATCGCTGCCGCAATGCTGACCTTTCCCCTCTCCCTCGCCCCGCTTCCCCTATCCCGACGGATCGTGGCCCTGGCACTGATCGCCCTGGCAGGGGTGGCCGTTTTCAATTCCGAGCATGTACAGAAGAAAATGTTCTATTCCGGCGGTGGGACTCTTGAGGACATCAGCAGCAGCAATGAGGACTTTGCCACCTCCGGCCGCACGTTCATGTGGGAGAAGATGCGAGCAGCAGCGAAGGATGAAGAGTGGACCGGTCACGGCACAGGCATGGGGGAGACTTTCGTGTACCGGCTTACGAGAAACATAGCATACCCGCACAACGACTGGCTGCTGACTTTTTTCGATTACGGTTACCTGGGGGTCGCGCTCTATATACTTTGCCTGATTCTTACGATTAGACATGGGTTTTTTAAGGCAAGACAGGAGTCTGCCCCTGAAATCAGGCTGCTGTTCTACACCGGTATTTCCGCCTTCGTTCCGTTTACCATTATGATGTTTACCGATAACATCATGGTCTACGCCTCGTACTTCGGCAACCTGCATTTCACGATTCTGGGGATGGCCTATGGGGCTCTATGCGAGAAAAAATATTTGTCGAGCTCCAGCTATGAAAGGACATAAACAATATAGGACATTGATGATATCTGGAGATTTTCCCCCACAATTGAGTGGAGTTGGTGATTACTCCTGGCACATTTCGAGAACGCTAAGATCATTAAATATTTTAGTCACTGTTATAACCACTAGAAAATACTTATCCGCCCCTACTGATATGAATTATTACGGTCTTGATGTTCGTCCAATTATTAACAGCTGGAAATGGGCGGAAGTATCCAAAATATTCAAAATCATTAAAGAATATCCCAATCGTACAGTTGTCAATATCCAATACTACTGCCCGAGCACTTACGGCAGGCGTCTTTTTATCAATTTTTTGCCAATTATTTTGAGAATATTTGCCCCTTCTGTCAAAACGATAGTAACCATGCATGGTTTTTGGGAGCAGTCTCGTCTTTTTCGATTACGTACTTTGCCAATGTTAAGAGCAGCACATGGCATTATTTACGTCGATAGTTTCAACAAAGATGTATTGAAAAGGTACAGTGGATTTTCAGATTCAAAATTAATGAAAATTCCTATAGCTGGAAACATTATCCCCATTTCTTGTTCTAACAATGAAAGAGCACAATGGCGTAAAGAGCAAGGTCTTACCGAGAAAGATATTGCAATAGCTTTTTTTGGAGGAATTGGAAAAAATAAAGGATTTGAATATCTTGTAGAATCATTACACCATGTAACTAAACTTGATAACAAACTATCTTTTATATTATATGGTATCGGAGGATTCCACAATGACGGAGTCAATACAGAATATCATGAAAAAATCAAAAGATTGATAAGTGATTTTAATCTTGCTGACAAGATTAAAATAATTGAAAGCCCTCCACCCGACACAGTTTCTCGTTATCTGCACATATCCGATATTGCCGTCTATCCATTTGTTAATGGAGTAGGAGAGAATAGTGGCAGCATGCTTGCGGCATTAGCTCATGGCCTGCCGACAATAATTACCTCTGGACCAGCCAATCAACCTGATTACACCACTAGATTTGGAGTTCACATGGTACCCCCACGTGATCCTAATTTATTGGCAGAAGAGATTATTAAACTTTCTTGCTCTGACGAAGAGAGAGAATATATGCGAAAGAAAGCGTTGTCTGTTAGCAAAGATCTTAGCTGGGAAAATACCGCTAAAAAAACAGCTGATTTTTTCCGCTCCATCTGATGATATAAAATCAACCAATCGAAGAGAGCTTTTCAATAAAGATAACATCTCATGAACCAATCATTAATGGGTACAAAATGAAAAATATTCTCAGGAAGTATGTCCCTATGCGAATGCGGAGGATGTACAGAAAATATATCTCCCCTCTTTTAAAGGATGCCCATTATTACGAGTTCGAAGGTCGCAGAGTCTTTTTCCATTGTGCCTTCAGAGCGTTGGCGTTCAACGGAATCGATGGTGATTATGCCGAATTCGGATGTTGTGGAGCGATGACCTTCGGCTTGGCATATCGATATTCGAGGAGGTATCAATATCATCCTCACTTATGGGCGGTTGATTCATTTTGCGGTCTGCCACCACAAACCTTGAGCGAGGACGAACATCCCATCTGGGTACAAGGGACA
Source organism: Deltaproteobacteria bacterium (assembly GCA_026388715.1). Lineage (GTDB taxonomy): Bacteria > Desulfobacterota > Desulfobulbia > Desulfobulbales > Desulfocapsaceae > UBA2270. The sequence continues at coordinate 255,303 of JAPLJF010000010.1, read as the reverse complement.
ATGGCAATCGGAGAGGATGAGTTTGTAAAGATTTGTCGTGAAAAAAAGATTCCTCACTCTGAATATACTCTGGTGCCCGGCTTTTACAACAAGACCCTTGCCGAGCCTCATGGCCAAAACTTACCTGCGAACATTTGCCTTGCTTATGTCGATTGTGATTTATACAGCAGTACAAAAACCGTCCTTCAGTTTCTTATGCCCAGGCTGAAGCATGGGATGATTATTGCGTTCGATGACTACTACTGCTGGTCGGCCACTCAAATTTCCGGCGAACGAAAGGCCTGCTCTGAATTTTTCAAAGATCATCCGGACTGGCTACTTGTCCCGTTCATGCCATTTGGTGGTGGAGGCGGTGGAATGTCATTTGTTGTTGAAAACAGAAAACTTGGTGGTTCATCAGGCGCAGGTTTCTAAAAGGTACGGATCGAAAATCGTAATTTCATTAACTTAGGCATAGAAATGGACACGAATCATGCTATTCAAATACAAAAGGATTATTTCCCCCAGTGCACGACAGTATGGACAGATTCATGTTATACTTTTACCAAGTTGATTTAGTGAAGTTAATTGAAGTTGGCTCACTTGAGTGGGTAGGTTAAACATGAAAATAGTTGATGAGCTATTATTCTTTACTATAAAGATCTGGGTAAAAGTGAACAATACCTTCCATGATTTAATAGGAATAAAATTTATTGGTATCGGTTTTCTACTCAGGAAGTTAACCATTGATAGAATTTTCGAATGCAAAGGTTTTAAATTTTTTCTTAACCATAACGTGTCTGGATGTTATGCCGTGATGGTGGGAAATCTTTGGAATGAACCTGAAACGCATAAGTTTTTCAAACAGATATTTACTCGAATTGAAGGACCAATTCACTTTATCGATGTTGGAGCAAATATTGGCGAAATGGTTATCGATGTAGCTCATTATTCAAGTTCCGGGAGAATTATAGCCTTTGAGCCGGTCGCCGAGTGTGCACAAGCTTGTTACGAATCAGCACAACTCAACAGTTTTGTTATTGAAGTTCGTAATAAAGCACTGAGTAAAAATAAAGGGATGTTGAGCTTCAATATTGACAGCACCAACCAAAACGCATCAGGTATTTGTTATGATTCAAGTAATAATAAAGCCTCGATTGAGGCTTCTACTCTTGATCACGAAACAACAGATCTTTCCGGTAATATTGTTGTCCTCATAGATATAGAAGGTGCTGAGCTTGATGTCGTTAAGGGAGGTAGAGAATTTATCCAAAGAATAAAACCCTTAATCATATTTGAATATAATCAAGTTTCAAAACAATATTTTACATTGAGTTCCATGTCGCAAGAATTGGGAGACGACTACCTGATTTACAGATTACGAAGCCGTGATGGCCTGCTTGACAATCATTTGGATGAGACCTGGAACTGTGTAGCAGTTAATAAATGTTCTTCCTTTTATTCATTATGTTCAGGATTGATGGCTGAATGAATATATTGTGTTTTACCTCTTCGCACAAAATCGGTCTGACCGGCCAACTTACCGAACAGGCTATCGCTTTTTCGAAAATTCCCGCCGCAAGCTTTACCTTCCTGTCCGGGGAAAAAGAACAGTTCCCAGGTCTGTTCAATCGCCTTGATCAGGCCCAGAGTCCCTATGTCACCATTGCCGGACTGGATGACCATGCGGATTACGGTCGCCTGGTAACCGAATTCAAATCACTGGTCGAAGCGGCAGTTCCTGATTGGGTAACGGTCTCAACCAACTGGCAGTTGGCTATTGCCGTTTCGGCACGGCTCCTCTCCCGGCGCAACTTCAAAATTCTTTATATAATGAACGGCTACCGGCACAATTATCGATTTCGTTCCATTATTGCCAGGTTCCTTATCGGTACAGGCCTCTATCTCTTTGCAGATGACGTCATTACCCCATGCTCATTTCTGAAGAATAAATTCAACTTCCTTGGCAGCAAGAACAAGATCGTTTTCATCGGGGAAGACGATGCCCTGTTTGACAGCCACCCTCCGCCCGATTTCCATGAGACCAAACGCCTGGTGTTTCCCGGTGAATTCAGGACCGGCAAAAATCAGGATATGCTGATCCGAGCTGTAAAACGATATATTGAAAAAACTGGCGATACCGACATCGAGCTGTACCTACCGGGGAAGGGGGAGCGGCTGGAAGAATGCAAAGCACTTTGCCGCAAACTCGGTTTGCAGGATAAAGTGCATTTCCCCGGATTTATCAACCGTACAGAAATGCTCAACCTGTATCTTATCTGCCAGTATGCCCTCGTCTCATCCAATGTTGAAACCTTTGGTCATTGCATCGTTGAACCGTTCATCCTGGGGAGGGTTGTCATTACCCGCCATGTCGGTGTTGCGGATGACATCATCCGCCATGAAGAAACAGGATTTTTTTTCAATGACGAAAATGATCTTGTTGAACTTCTGCTTCACATACTTCCAGATCAACACTTGTGCGCCAAGGTCGCAGCAAATGCCCGCAAAGAGCGTGATCAGTTCCGCTGGGAGAATATCTGCCAGCAATATTTTGATCTCGTTTACAATGCATAACCATCATGAAAATCCTCCTTGTCCACAACTTCTACTGCTCCACCGACAACGGTCCGGCCATCGTGGCTACCTGTGGGGACCCGCGGGTGAGGATGATCCGGCAGGAGAATATTGGTGTCTCAGCTGCCCGTAACCGAGGCATTGCTGAGTCTAGAGGCGACCTGATCGCTTTTCTGGATGCCGATGATGAATGGTTGCCGGAATTTCTTGAAACCATCATGCGCCTGACGGCCAAACACCCGGAATGCGCTGTGCTTGCGACTAATTACCGCTGCCGGGATGTCAATGGCGCATTCCGCCAGCCGATCTACCGGGGAATGCCATCTGGTCTATGGGAAGACGTCTTGGAAAATTATTTTGAAATAGCCTCGCAGTCCGACCCACCGTTGTGTTCATCGGCTGTTGCGGTCAAAAAGAAAGCTCTTATTGCTATTGGCAGTTTCCCGGTTGGGGTGAAAAGCGGGGCGGATCTTCTTACCTGGGCACGGTTGGCAGTGAGGTTCCATATCGCTTATTGCACTAAACCCCTTGCAACCTTCTGGCTCAGAGCGGCTGATAATGACAGGCCCACCCGGATCCCTGACGAAATTGATCAGGTCGGTAATGAACTGAAAAAAATGGCGCAGTCCCTGACTGGGGAAAAGAAGGCTGCATTGCAACACTATATCGGTTGGTGGCATAAGACCCAAGCCTCCATGTTTTTGCGGTTAGGGATGAAAGAGAAAGGATTGACAGAAATCCGTCAAATGATGCGTTACAGCCGGAAAGGCCCTCGACTCCTTCTTTATCTTGTGCTGGTAAGCACGCCTGATTGGCTGACATCATGGCTCTTGCAGTGCATACATGTTGTTAGAATTTTGCGCACCCATTGGCGCGCCCAAAAGGCAAGCAGGCGATGACAAAACCCCGGATGAGGTTTACTATAACCTTTCAATTTTAAAGGCAGCCCCAGACTTTTATGGAAAAACAGACTCATAGCTTTTTCCCATGCTCAGGCTGCCCAAACGCTTGGGTCCACCGTCGCCCCCTACGGTATTTCGACTTGCTCAACATGCTTGCCCTAACCAATAGAGACGTCTAAAATAATGCAACTCCAACTTGTACATGTCTTGAATCGGCTTTTCGATATTTTACTCAAACGGGGCCTCCTTCTTTTGCGCCCCATTCTGCCTGCGGCCCGATTCAGGCAACTGCAATGCCGCTTCTACAGTCACATGGGCATCCGCATCAACGGAACGCCACGATTCATCGGATTGACCGCGCGGTTCGATACCAGTGCGATAATTGAGATCCAGGCCGGGGTAACCATTTCGGAAGGGGTGATTGTGCTCACGCATGATTATTCGATTGTGAATGCGCAGATATCAGCGACTGGAAGCAGCCCCGGCCTTCCGTTTGTCGGCGATGTGATCATCTGCCGTAACAGTTTCGTCGGCCTCAACTCGATCATCATGCCGGGAACGCATATTGGTGTTAATGTAATCGTAGCTGCGGGTTCGGTGGTTACCGGAATCATCAAGGACGGTCTAGTAGTCGCAGGGGTTCCTGCACGCCCGATAGGGACCACCGCCCAACTGGCAGAACGATCGCTGCTGCCAGTTGCAAACAAACGCATCCGCCTACCCAACCGAAATGCACATTTTGTGTCACTTGGTTAGGTTCGTGGAAACATACCTGGCTGCTTGATCGGTTTCTTCTCAGGCTGTGGAAGGAGCGTTATCAGTTAATATGATGAAGATCTTGGCTATACACAACTTCTACGGCTCCAACGCCCCCAGCGGCGAAAACGCGGTCTACGAGGCGGAACGGGACCTGCTCCGCCAACATGGTCACGAAGTCGTCGAGTTTACCCGCCACAGTGATGAGATCCGCACGAAGGGAGTATTGGGCGCGATACAGGGCGCACTGGCCGTACCTTGGAATCCCTGGATGGTTCGCGCCGTGCGGCGAGAGGTGGAACGTTTCCGGCCCGATGTGGTGCATGCCCATAACACCTTTCCGCTCATCTCTCCCGGCGTGTTTTATGCAATTGGCCAACGGTGCGCGAAGGTGCTCACCCTGCACAACTATCGCCTCTTCTGCCCGGCCGCCATTCCCATGCGGGAGGGCCGGCCCTGTATCGACTGCCTGGAAGGGCATACGGTGATCCCTTCCCTGGTGCACGGCTGCTACCGCGGCAGCCGCATGGCGACACTGCCGCTGGCTGCCGGTGTTGCCCTTCATCGCGCTCTTGGTACCTGGACGGATCGGGTGGATGCCTTCATCGCCCTGTCCGATTTCCAGAGGGATGTGATGGTGCGGGCAGGGCTACCTGCCGAGCGGGTGCAGGTAAAGCCGAACTTCTATCCCGGCAATCCGCAGGTTGTTCCCTGGGGTGACCGGGGAGACCATGCCGTATTTGTCGGTCGACTCTCTCCGGAAAAGGGGGTGGAGGCGCTGGTCCGGGCATGGGGCCTGTGGGGAGCAGAGGCGCCGGAACTCCGGATCGTAGGAGACGGGCCACTGCGCGGCCAGCTTGAACGGTTGTCGGCCGGGAAATCGATCTGCTTTCTGGGGCAGCTCTCGATGGATGAAGCGCAGGCCCAGATCGCCCAAGCAAAGCTGCTGATCTTACCTTCAGAGTGCTTCGAAGGTTTTCCCATGGTGGTTCGGGAGGCATTTGCCTTCGGCACCCCGGCGGCGGTATCGGCATTAGGGCCGCTCCCTTCCATCGTCCGGCACAGAAACAACGGCCTTCTCTTTGCCCCGGCCGATCCGGAGTCGCTGTTGCGGGAGGTGCAATCTGCCTGGCGTACACCGGGGCTACTTGAGCGGTTGGCCCACGGGGCACGACAGTCGTTTGAGGAGGCTTATACCGAAAAGTCGAACTATGAAGCGCTCATGGGGATTTATGCGCAGGCGATAGCGGTCAACAGACGGCAGAAGGATGTAGATGAAAGGGGCGACTGAAGATTATCACGAGATCCTCATGAAATCAAATAATCGGCTACATGTTCGCAACATATTGGAGGCCAGGACTATCATTAAGATAATCACCAAATCTTCATTACGGCTTATCGACATGCAATCGGGAATCGCCGAATAAACATTGAAAGCAATAGAAACAAAGAAACAATGCAGATACCAACTGAAAACATCCTCGGCTATTCGGTAACCAGTCAACTGCCTGATCAATGTGTTGACCTGATTAACAAATGGCTTGATGCCGGCGAGAAAGGCAAGGTCTTTGTCTGCGCCAATCCCCATTCTCTAGTTGAGGCTAACAATGACCCTCTATTCCAGCAGGCGATCCACAACGCCGACCTCGTCACCCCGGACGGGGTCGGCATCATCATTGCCTCTAAGGTTCTGGGCGGCACCATCCGGGAGCGGGTCACCGGCAGCGATATCTTCTGGGGGTTAAGTGCCCATTTGAACAAGAGGGGGGGGAAGAGCTACTTCTTTTTGGGTTCCAGCGAAGAGACCCTGGCTGCGATTAAGGAAAAAATGGCAGTGGAGTACCCCGATATCAGGTTTGCCGGTTCCTATTCCCCGCCATACAAGCCGGAATTCAGTGCAGAGGAGAGCCGGAAGATGGTGGAGGCTGTCAACGCAGCCCGGCCCGATGTGCTCTGGGTCGGCATGACCGCCCCCAAGCAGGAGAAGTGGATCGATCAGCACTGGGACCGGCTGGATGTTAAGTTTATCGGGGCAGTGGGCGCAGTGTTTGACTTTTATGTAGGCAACGTCAAGCGTTCCCATCCTGTTTTTCAGAGGATGGGGCTGGAATGGCTGCCAAGACTCCTACAAGAGCCACAAAGACTATTTAAGCGTAATTTCATATCAAGCCCGTTGTTTTTATGGCGGGTGTTTTTACAGAAGCTTGGACAACAAAGGTAATAGATGAACGTGATAACACATTTACAGGAAGACCCAGTCGACTATGTGAAGAAGCGCCAACGGATAAACCGTAAATAATTCCTTATCATTCCTTTGTTGTTGTCATCTTTATAGAGCTCCTCTATAATTTTAGGTGAAGGCAGAACAGATTTCATAAAGGAAAAAATTCGAGTATCCCAACTATCAAGGGCCAGCCGAAAAATAATTTTATCTTTTATGCATAGGGGGCCTGCATTTGGTTCTAACTTGATCAGACCGTGAACAGGTAAAAAAAATAGCGTCTTGTTCGTTCTATTTTTTAAAATTTGTAACCCGCGTAGTCCCTTGCTACTTTCCGGCCATAGGTCTTCAATTTGCTTGATAGTATTTTTTGTAGTACCAAGCAATCCTATTTGTTTAATATTTTCAGCAAAATCAGACCAGTCAATTTTATTATCATAAACATAAATCCCCCAGAACAAATCGATCACATTTCTCAATTGCTTAAAAGCGTGCATATGATGATGCATCAAAAGCTGAATAAGATTCACCTGTGATGACAACTTGAGGGTCCCATCTTTATGCTCTTCAACTTGTTGCCATATTTGCTGAGACGAGAAATTGAAAAATCCGGGGATAGAGAAACTCCAATGAATTTCAATTGGAATTTGTTGGCAGGAATCTTTGGGTAAATATGTCGTATGATGCCGTCGATATCGCAAGAAAGGCAATGGTTCGGGGTCAGAACGAATGAAACCATTATTAACAAGGATACTATCTACAATTTCAACATCTGATTCTTTTATAAGAAGATCAATATCACAGGATGTCCTGGAATTGATGTTTTGATAGATATCCTGGGAAATTGCACTTCCCTTTAACACAATTGCAGGAATGTTTTCCTGACCCAACAAACAGAGGACATCTTTCTCAAGTGCTCGTTGTGGCAATGAAAGAGCTACTACTTGTAGAATAGTTTGCTTTTCTTCTTGTATAAAACTTTTGACAACCTCATCAGACCCTGTTTCTTTTAAGTATCGCTTCAACTGCATATAGAATAACAGTAGCACATTATATTCTACAGCAAGTTTTTTACAGTCGAGCAATATTGTTCGGTTAATTCGTATTTTTTCCCTGAATGGAAAAGGTTGAACTATTTTGAGAAAATATCTATTCATACGTCGCGTTTCTTCTCAAGATCAATTAGTTTTTCATGTAAGATCCATTTATAATAACACCTAAGCAGTTACATTCTAATGTAAACACCATTATTGTCTTTCTGGCATCTTTTTTTGCAGCCTTGTTCTTTCTGCCAAATCTGCTGCTTGTTGCCCGGCGTATTGGCCTAATCGATCAGCCCAATGACCGGATGGATGAGTCACAATACGGGGTAATCACATCCAATACGGGTCGAACCAAAACAACTTGTTGATATTATATTGAATAGGTCTGTAAAAAAAAACGGCTATTTGAATCTTAGTACGTAGATCAGGTTAGCGCAGCATAACCCAATCTACACAACTCCACACTGAGGCCAAAAGCAAAAAAGCCCTTGCTCTGCAGGTGTGAGACTCCGGATGAAGAGGAAAAAGAGTTGCCACACAGCATAGACATGATCACACCAAACGTCGGGAAACCTGATAGTGAAATCATAAACCATACATGCGTAAGGGGATTATTTCATCAATGAGAACAAGTATTCAAGAAAAAGAGGCGCTGTTACTGATTAGTGATGGTGTGGCGATGTTCACCTCGTTCATCATCGCCAGCCTCCTTGGTCATCAGGGCCACCATTTTACCCTTGACCTCATTTATGAACAAGGCTGGGGCTTTATTGCCCTCTTTCTTTCCACGCTCCTCCTTTTCTTTATTTTTGACCTCTACACCCTGCACAAGGTACCACAACGTTTTACCCAGCAGGCTGGGACCCTCGGCTCTGGACTGCTGGCAAGCTCTATTTTGTCGGCGTTCATCTTCTTTTTCTTCCGAAAACCAGTTCCACGCGCGGTGTTTATCATTTTTTATGTAAGCGCATTCACTCTTATCTTCTTTTTCCGATACTTCATCAGCAAACAGATGCTTTCCCATATTCAATGGCGGGCCCTCCTTGTCGGTGATGGGGAAAAAAGTTCGGAAATGGCGCAACTCATCAGCTCCCATCCCTATCTTCGCACCACGATTGCCGGCTATGTCTCCCGGGGAAACGGGAGCCAGGCGCTGGACATGTTACCTCGCCTGGGGAGCACACAGGATCTGGTCTCGATTGCTGCGGAAAGGGATATTGATCAGGTTATCGTCGCAGTACCCACCCTGGATGATGAACTGCTCAGGCTTCTGCTGGAATGCATGCAAAGAAAGATCAAGGTTGCAGATTTCAGAGAAGTTATCGAGCAGATAACAGGCAAGGTGCCGATCGACCATCTCAATGACAACTGGTTCATCCTTGCATTAAGCACTTCGAATAAGCGTTACTTCTGGTACCTGAAACGTGCAAGCGATATCCTGGTCTCCTGTGTCGGGCTCTGCCTGGCCTTGCCCCTGTTTCCCCTCGCTGCCCTTCTGATCAAGCTCGATTCGCGGGGGCCGGTATTCTACTCCCAGTTGCGCATGGGCAGGGGGAGCAAACCTTTCCTGGCCTGGAAGCTGAGAACCATGACCGACGGCGCTGACCGCAACAACGTGCACTGGACTACGGACAATGACAGCCGCATCACCCGGGTGAGCAAAATCGTGCGCAAAACGCGGCTGGATGAAGTGCCCCAGTTGATCAATATTCTCAAGGGTGAAATGAGCCTGATCGGTCCGAGGCCGGAGGCGCTCAGCCTGGTGGAGATGTACACCAGGGAGATTCCCTATTATCCCGAACGGCACATGGCAACGCCCGGAATCACCGGCTGGGCGCAGATCAATTACCGCTACGGCAATTCCATCGAAGATACGCGCCAAAAACTGATGTATGATTTCTACTATATCAAGAACCGGAGCATAACTCTTGATCTTATGATATTTCTGCGGACAATCCGGATCGTTCTTACAGGTAAGGGCGCGATGTAGTTGCGATAGCGGAGAGGGGCTTACTGTAAGAGATGAACCGGACAACAGCGGGTCAAAATTCACCAAGCCTATGAGCAACTCTTACGTGATAAACTGAACTGCGGTGATTCCATGCAACTGATCAAACAACTGGCAAGAGAAAAAGGTAGCGTCCCCCTTTTCACGAACAAACCAGCCGGCAAAAATACCGGCATAATTTTTATGACAAATAGTTAAAAATATACTATATACAGTTAGATAAAACTGTATATAAACCGGCAACAACGATTTTGCATCTTGGGATGCTTATGGATATGACTTCTTCGCTTTACTCTTTCCCGCATCAATTCGAGCCTCTGCTGCCGCAGAAGGAGATGGACGTGTTGTGCGCTAAGGCAAGCCAGGTCGTGGAGCAGTCTCTGCGTCTCGGTGCGATGGCACATGCAGCCACTCTGGCGGAATTACGTGTGTTACTGCGAGAGATGAATAGTTATTACAGCAACCGTATCGAGGGGCAGGGTACGCATCCCTATAGAATTCGTCAGGCACTGCTCAAAAATTTCTCGGATCAGCCTGGCATCGCGCGCTTGCAGCGTGTAGCGGTGGCCCATATCCAGGCGGAAATTGAGTTGGAGTTGCTGGTTGAGGCTGGCGAGTCTCCTTATCCGGCCGCCTTTGTTCAGCGGGCGCACGCGGCTTTGTATGGCCGGTTGGCTGAAGCGGACAGAACCACTGCCGACGGTCTTCTTTTGGAGCCGGGGGGGCTGCGCTGTGACTTGCGGAGTGTGGGACACCATGTGCCGCCGACTGCGGAATCACTGCCCGCATTTTTCAAACGATACGATGAGGTGTATGCAGCGTCTCGATCCTGGGAAGAGCGCCTTATTGCTATTGCTTGCGCGCATCAGCGTATGGCCTGGATTCATCCCTTTGCCGATGGCAACGGCCGGGCGGTGCGTTTGCATACGCATGCGGCGCTGTTTCCCCTGACCCAGGGGCTCTGGTCAGTAAACCGGGGGTTGGCCCGGCGACAGCAGGACTACTATGCCAGGTTGGCGGATGCCGATGAGCCCCGGCAGGGGGACCTTGATGGGCGGGGTAATTTGAGCGAGCAGGGTCTGCGCAACTGGTGCCATTTTTTTCTTGATCAGTGTCTGGATCAGGTTGGATTCATGGCTCGTATGCTGGATCTGGGGCAGATGAAGGAGCGGATTCGAGGGTTGATTTCGTTCCGTATGGCGCAAGACAAGGTTTTACGACCGGAGGCGGTGTTGCCGCTTTATCACCTTTTCGCAGCAGGGCCTGTTTCCCGTGGAGAGTTTCAACAAATGACCGGGTTGGGTCAACGGGTCAGCCGGGCGTTACTTTCCCGGTTGATCAGCATTGGTCTGGTTAAATCCGCCAGCCATGTGAGCGTGGTGAGTTTCGCCTTGCCGCTGGACGCTCTTCAGTTCCTGCTGCCGGATCTCTATCCGGAGGCGGCGACACGAGTCGAGTAACAGGAAAAGGGAACGCTACCTTTTATGATCGATTTTCCAGTGGGACAATGACAGGGGAGAAGCTGAAAGCGTGTATCTCGACAACCACAGCTATAGATGAGGAACCAGATATGATCACGACAAAGCAGCAACCGGTAACGGTTGGAGAAATGATAGTCACAGAGTTCCTGGAACCTTTAGGGCTTACCCGGGATGGACTGGCAGAAGCTATGATGGTAAGTCGAAAGACTGTCAACGAACTTTGCAACAACAAGCGGACGATCACAGTTGATACGGCGTTGATTCTGGCAAAAGCTTTCGGGAATACCGCAGATTTTTGGCTGAACCTGCAAAAAAGAAATGATATATGGAACGCAATGCACTCCCCAAAACGCAAAGCAAGGATAGATCGTGTTCAGCCAATCCAAGGGGAATTCCGAAGGGCATAAAAGGGTAGCGTCCCCTTTATTCCGATGGGAGAAGAGTATCCAGCATGGCCCCAGTGATTGATCTGCATAATATTTCCAAATCCTTCACCGAGCGGAACTGGAAGACTTTCCTGTTCCGAAAATCTTACCCGGTAAAGGCGTTGGAGGATGTCTCCCTTACTGTGAATCAGGGGGAGATTATGGGGCTGTTAGGCCCCAATGGTGCAGGGAAGACAACGCTTATCAAGATTCTTGCCACCTTGATCACCCCTGACCAGGGCGGCGGCACCATTTCCGGATTTGATATCTGCAGCCAATCACATCGTGTTCGGGAAAAAATAGGGCTGGTCAGCACCAACGACCGCACCTTTTACTGGCGGCTCACCGGCCGGGACAACCTCAGTTTCTTCGCCAGCCTCTATAACCTCTGGGGCACGGACAAAACTCAGCGGATCGCCAGGGTCCTTGGCCTGACCGGTATGACAGACAAGGCAGACTTCCGTTTCATGTCCTATTCCGCCGGTCAGAAACAGCGGCTGGCCATTGCCAGGGCCATGCTCTCCGAGCCAGAAGTCCTGTTGCTCGACGAGGCCACTGCCAGCCTTGACCCTATTGCCGCCCGCAGCCTTCTTGATCTGACCAGAAACACCCTCGCAGCTAAAGAACAAAAAACCATCCTCTGGTGCACCCATAATCTGACTGAGGCTGATGAGATCTGCGACCGGCTGACCATCCTCCACCACGGACGGATCCTGCAAAGCGGGACTCCAGCCGAGATTCATAACTGTCTGGGACACAGACAGAGTTACCGAATAGTCGTGGACACCCTGCACCCATCTCTGCAAAGCCAGCAGGATTATCAGCTCGCCTTTGACAAAGAGCACGGAGCATACGCCTGCACCCTGACTATTAACCACGCCAGGGTTCCTGAGCTGCTTAAATCTCTTGCCGAGAATGGAGTTGGGGTTTATGAATGCAGTCAGATCAAAAGACCATTGGAAGCGGCCTTTACCGAGCTTGTCACTCAGAGGAAGGGGCGTCCTGAGGCAATCACATGAGAGATCTTCTTCCGCTTATCGGTAAGCCCCTGGCCTTTATGGTACGCGATTTCAAGATTGCGGCCAGCTATCGCCTGCAGTTTCTCATGCAGGGCGTCGGCATCCTTCTGACCACCTTTACCTTTTCACTGGTTGCAAGAATGTTCGATGGCCAGAGCCTGCCGGTCCTCGCCCCCTACGGCGGCGACTTTTTTGCCTTTGTCTTGATCGGCATTGCCTTTACCGACTATCTCACCATCTCCACCGATACCTTTGCCAATGAGATCAGGAATGCCCAGATGCTCGGTACCCTCGAAGCAGTGCTGGTCACCCCCACCTCCATCATCACCATCCTGCTTTCATCCTATGCCTACAATCTCCTGGCCACCAGCCTGCGCGTCGTCTTCTATCTGCTTTTCGGCACCCTGATTTTCGGGGCCCAATTACGGATACCAGGGCTCGCCACTTTCCTGATCACCTTTTTTCTGACCCTGTTGCCCTTCTCTGGCCTGGGACTGTTGTCAGCGGCATTTATTATTGCCTTCAAAAGGGGGAGCCCGATCAGTACCTTCATGGCCATGGGTTCCGGTCTCCTCGGCGGCATGCTCTATCCGGTGAGCGTCCTGCCGGCCTGGCTCAAACCCTTTTCCGTCATGCTGCCCATCACCCACGGACTGGAGGCCATGCGCCAGGTCCTGCTCAATGGGGCCGGAATATTTGAAATCAGAAAACAGCTTATTATCCTTGCCCTGTTCTCAATTCTGCTGCTGGCGATTGGGATTTACGCCCTTTATGCCAGCCTCAAGGTTGCCAGGAAAGAGGGATCTCTGTTACATTACTGAGGATTGAGAAGAAGGGTTGAAGAAAGATTGCGGGTATCAAGTATAATGGTTAGTTTTCTTAAACTCAAAGGTGGTTGTTTATGTCATTTTCGGAAATTTTTACTTTAGAAAACGAGGAACTCGACAATCTTATCCTCTGCCGGGGCGAAGATAAGATCTCCACCGAGCTTGAAGGGGAGACGGTGATCCTGGATCTGGCGTCAGGCGCCTACAGCGGTCTGGATGAGGTGGGGACAATGATATGGATCCTTCTGGAGCAACCCAAGAGTTTTCGAGACGTTTATCAGGGAATCATGGCCGAGTATGCGGTGGAGGAGGAAGAGTGCCGGAGGGACCTTCTTGCTTTTCTTAAAGATCTTGCCGATAACAAATTGATCACTGTGGGAAATGGGCAGGTTACTTAAATTCTTTCGCTTGCCGGGTAGAGAAAAGGCTCTTTTTTTTAATGCCTTGTACCTGTTGGCTACGTACCGGATCCGTCTGCAGGTGACATCCACGCAACACATTTTCAATCGTGTCCAGAGATTATCGTGTGAGAAATATGTGGCCAATCCAAGCCCTGTTCCTCCGCAACGCATTGCCAGGTTGCTGAATGTTGCCGCATTGTTCATCCCCTATTCCACCTGTTTGTCCAAGGCCCTGGCCGGGCAGATCCTCTTTGCCGGCCACGGCCATAAGACCAGGCTCCATATCGGCGTGGCTAATGATGCCCAACAGAATTTCGAGGCCCATGCCTGGCTGAGCCTGGATGACATAATCCTGATTGGCCGGCTTCCTGGTCTGGAACGGTACCGGGAATTTCCCTCTCTTGATAAAATTTCCCCAAAATAACAAAAAGATACTCCCATTATGAGCGGAATTGCCGGTATCCTCTATTTGAATGACAGACAAGTTGCCTCTGAGCAACTTCATTCCATGCGCCTGGCCCTTGCTCATCGGGGTCCGGACGGGTATCATATGTGGAAATCCGGTCATGCGGGCCTCGTCCACTGCCAGTTGCATACCACCCCCGAATCTATTGGGGAACATCTCCCCTTCGAAGATTTGATAAGCGGGCTGGTCATTACCGCTGACGCCCGTCTGGACAACCGTGAAGATCTCTTTTCAGCTCTTGGCCTCTCCCTCTCCCTCTCCGCCACCGCCTCTATCCCCGACAGCCGGCTTATCCTTGCCGCCTACCAGAAATGGGGAGAAAAGTGTCCAGAGCACCTGCTTGGCGACTTTGTCTTTGCCATCTGGGACAAAGCCCGCAACCGCATCTTCTGTGCCCGGGATCACATGGGGGTAAAACCTTTTTATTATACCTGCCCCAGCACTTTCTTTGCCTTTGCCTCCGAGATCAAGGGACTGCTCTGTCTTCCTGAAGTCAGACAGCAATGCAATGAAGAAAAAATTGCCGACTTCTTAACCGCCGTATCCTTAGACAACAGCTCTACGTTTTACCAGGATATCCTCCGGCTGCCTCCCGGCCATACCCTCCTTGTCTCGCCTGAAAAAAAATGCCAGACAGCATGTTACTGGCAGCCTTCTCCTGCGCAGATACACTTCTCCGACCGGGATGAATACGCGGAGGCGTTCAGGGAGATCTTTACCGAGGCGGTCCGGTGCCGTCTTCGATCGTCCTCTCCTGTTGGCTCCTACCTCAGCGGCGGCCTTGACTCTTCCTCCATTGTCAGCATGGCGGCAGGCCCGCTCAGACATTGTTTAACCGGCCCCCTGCACACATTTTCCGGAGTCTTTGATACCATTAGCGAATGTGACGAACGGCGTTATTTCCAACCAATCCTTGATCGATACGATATCATTCCGCATTTCCTCCAGGCAGATCAATTAGATGCTTCTGTGGCATTCGAGACAATGGTGGAATGGGAAGACGAACCTTTCTTTGCTCCCCACTTCTTCATGGGCTGGAATCTCCTGCACATGGCGCAACACGAAGGAGTCAGGGTTCTTCTGGACGGGCATGATGGCGATTCGGCTGTCTCCTACGGATACACATTGCTCGCGGAGTTGGCAAGGAAAGGAAAATGGCTGCAACTTATCAAGGAAAAACAGGACATAAACCCTCTCTCAAAGATGGCCTTGATGAGATACCTCTTGAGAATAAACAAAATTATTTTCCTACACAAACTCCCACGTCAACTCTATACCCCTCGCGACCAGAGGGAATTTTTGAATTTAACCGACCAACTCAACCCGGAGCTGATCCAAAAAACAGGGATAAGCAATCGACTGTTTGAACATGCTCGCCGCCTGCCTGACATCTATCAAAAAGAACAGACCTTCCATCTGCTGAACATCAGCCAGCCCCTCCATCCCTACGCCTTGGAGTTTATGAACAAGTTAGGGGCAAGATTTCACCTTGAACAGCGGTTTCCTTTTTTCGACAAACGGCTTATTGAATTCTGCCTGGCCCTGCCTGCCGACCAGAAACTTCATCAGGGACTGAATCGTCATATCGTTCGCCACGCCCTGAAAGATATCCTGCCGGAGAGCATCAGCCAAAGAAAATCGAAAACCGATTTCAGCGCCAATATGATTCATTCTTTTTCGACACAAATTCCCAACTGGCTCTCGTCCTCACTTGACACCCTGCCTGATTACAGCTATAATTTTATTAATAATATTAATCTGACCAAGGCCCATGACCGATTCAATGATCATAAAAATGATATAAGACAGGTTGAGTTAGGCTTTATTCTCCAATCCTTATCACTGGCGAAATGGCTACAAAAGACATACTATCAGGAGGAAGGAAGATGAAACACAACAATAATTACAAATCTATTCAAGCAACCAGCCAGTCTGCCACCTCATTAAAAACATACAAGGCCCCCAGGCTCACCAGTTACGGTGATGTATCCGTGCTAACCAAGGCAAATAATGGCGGATCACATTATGATTCAAAATTTTCTAATTTTAGCGCTAATAGGTCATAATGGTTACAAAAAATACACAATCAAAAAGTAAGGCCTCATCAAAAGTCTTTTTGTGATTCGAGAAGCGCACCAAAAACAGATAATTTCAGACTTTTTTACAAAATCCTCAAAAATACAAAATGAAGCGGGATAATAATCACAAGATGTCTCAAGCAAAGACTCCAGCAGCCACCACCTCATTAAAAAAATACACAGCTCCCAAACGGACCAGTTACGGTGATGTATCCGTGCTGACCAAGGCGACCTGGACTCGCGGTAGGGTTTATGATGCAACACATAAAGGTCACCTGCGCTCGTATTAGTTACAGAAAAACAGACAATCAAGAAAGTAATGGCCTCGTCACAAGTCTTTTTGTGGTTTGAGAAGCTCACCGAAAATGAAGAAAACTCGTAACTATTCAGCGGTACAGCCGGGGTTCAGGCCTCTAATCTAAAATTGATAGTTCCAGACTTTTTTACGAGATACTCAAAAAGACAAAATGAAGCGGGATAATAATCACAAGATGTCTCAAGCAAAGGCTCCAGCCACCACCTCATTAAAAACATACAAGACTCCCAAACGGATTTGTTATGGTGATGTGTCAAAGCTGACTAAAGGAAATGGGATTAATGGAAATATGGATTCATTTTGGATATTTCACTGGGGTTCTCACTAATTCTGTATCAATCTTCCTCGGAAAGGTTAAGGGAAACTCGGGACATCACAGGTCTTAAATCTCATTTGTTTTTCATACAATACATGGGAACCAAAGAGACCTGTAAAGAGATAGCTAAATATCATGTTCAAAAACCAACTCTTTGATTTAGTTTTTGAATCGATGATTCCCATAGCAGGGTATAATCCTGCTTGCGATTTACCTCCGGATGTCACCGTGCTTTATGGTGACGTCATTCCTTGTCCGTTATTGCAAACAGACTTTGGTCTGAGTTATCTGGTTGAAACCAATAGATGCATCCTCTCCTGGCCCGATACGGATGCCTATCAAATTGACGATGGATGTCGGATAACAGTCCAACCTTTCTTCAATACTCCGGAATCAGAAATCATCCTCTCACTCCTCGGTCTGGTATCCGCCTTGCTGCTCATGCAGCGAGGCATTTTCTCCCTTCACGGCAGTGCCGTAGTTGTCAACAACAAGGCATTTATCTTTATTGGAGAAAAAGGGCAGGGCAAATCCACCATGGCCTCACAAATGGTGGCTGCCGGGGCAACATTGCTTACCGATGACCTGGCGGCAATTGACATAAAAGACACGAGGAATTTTGTAAGACCGGGGTTTCCAGATATAAAACTCTGGCCGGACAGCCTGCTTCATCTGGATGAAAACCCCAATCATCACACCCGGATCATTCCGGAAGTAGAAAAACGAAATTTATCCCTGCCGAACAGATTTCACCCCCATGTCACACCGATTGCCGCCATCTTCCTCCTGGATATCGGTAACGATCTTTCCCTGCAACGCCTCAACTTTCAGGAATCATTTCTTGCCCTGACCTCCAATGCCTCCTGTCGTCATTTCACAGAAAAGATCCCAACACCAATCACCACCACCCGGTTTGAGCAATGCGCTCAACTGGCAAAAACAACTCCCATTTACTCCCTGACCCGCCCACACGACTTCTCCCGCATACCTGAAACAATCAGCCTTCTTCTCAGCGATACAATCGGGGCTTCCAGCCTCTAATGTAAAAGCAACGGTGTCAAAAAAACCTCATCAATGAAGTTACCAAATCCTCTACCCTGCTGCTCTTTTCTCTCGCCGCGATTTTGACCATAGACTCAAATACCCTCTTAACAGCGCAGGACTATCAGGATAACCTGTGCCAATGGAAAGGAAATCCGGTACCTGCTCAATACAACAACAGCCTTACGCCAGAAGCGCCCGCGCCTTGGCCCTGGAGATCCGGGAGAGCTTCTGGATGGATTCCAGGGACACTGCCGACATACCATAGAGCCTTTTAATGTCCTCAATCATGGCCATCCACAGATGGGCTGTCATCTCGGCATCGGCCAGGGCCCGATGAAAGGCGCCATCGGTTTGCAGCTTTTTATATCTGACCAGGGCCTCCAGTTTATGACTGGGAATATGGGGATAGACTCGACGCGCGACCAACAGGGTGCAGACCATTTCGTTGTTTCTGGCCCTGCCGATATGGGCCAGCTCGGCATCGAGAAACCGGCCGTCAAAGGAGGCATTATGGGCCACCAGGGGGAAATGGCGCATAAACTTGCCGAATCCGGCCATGACCTCAGCGCAACCGGGGGCGCTCCGCACCATCGCGGTGGTAATACCGGTGAGGCCCTCGATGAAGGGGCTCACCGGTATGCCTGGATTCATCAGGCTGTGAAAACGGTCAATAACCCTGTTGTTGTCAATCAGCACGGCGCCGATCTCAATGGCGCGATCTCCACACCGGGGCGACAGACCTGTTGTCTCAAAATCAAGAACGATGACGGGAAAATTACCCATGACTCATCTCACTCTGCACGCGACATTCGCCGGTACCGCCATGTTTGGATGTTGCTGTACCCATCAATGATCAAAGATAACTACTCGGGTGTTTAGACTGAAGACTGAAGTATATTAATCATCACGCAACGCTCGGAACAAGCCAGTATATCAAAAATCCCGGCATTTTGGATGATCACGCATTATTTATCCCTAACCACCTTCGGCCTTCAGCCTATCTACCTGAGCAGTTACAATCAAAGAGCCTTGACAGCAGCCGGTTTCCGCCGCCTCCTGGATTCCGTTTCCAGATCCGGCAGGAAAATGGCCAGCAGACCGATAACGGGCAGAAACGAGCACACGTGATACACATAAGCCAGGCTGGTCATATCCGCGAGATGGCCAAGCACCGCCGCGCCGATTCCCCCCATCCCAAAGGCAAATCCAAAAGACATTCCGGCCACCGTGCCGACCCTGGCCGGGAGGAGTTCCTGGGCATAGACAACAATGGCCGGGAAAGCGGAGGCCAGGATCATCCCGATGGGCACAGTGAGCACCCCGGTCCAGAACAGATTGGCATACGGCAGGGCCAGGGTAAAGGGCAGCACCCCGAGGATCGAGGCCCAGATCACCACCTTGCGGCCAAAACGATCGCCAAGCGGCCCCCCGGTAATGGTACCGATGGCCACCGCCCCGAAGAACACGAAGAGATGAAGCTGCGCGTTCCGCACCGGGAGATGAAATTTATCCATCAGATAAAAGATGAAGTAGCTGGACATACTGGCCATGTAGAAAAACTTGGAGAACATCAGGGCCAGCAGCACCGCCAGGGCCAGCGCCACCTTGCCGCGGGGCAGCGTCTGGGGCACATCCGCGGTTGCCCGTGACTTCAATCGCATCAGTCCGTGCCGCTTGTACCAGTGACCGACCTGGATCAGGAGATAGATGCCGAGCAGGGCCGCGACGGAAAACCAGGCCAGGCTTGTTTGTCCATGGCGCAAGACGATGAGCGCGGCAAGCAGAGGACCAATAGCCGATCCGGCATTGCCCCCCACCTGAAACAACGACTGCGCCAAGCCATGCCGGCCCCCGGAAGCCATACGCGCCACCCGTGATGATTCCGGATGAAACACCGACGAGCCAGTCCCCACCAATGCCGCCGCCACTAACAGTATCGGATAACTTCCCGCCTGGGAAAACAGCACCAGCCCTACCAGAGTGAGACCCATACCCATGGCCAGGGAATAGGGCCGCGGGTTGCGGTCAATATAAAAACCGACCATGGGCTGGAGGATCGAGGCCGTGCCCTGAAAAGTGAGGGTGATAGCCCCAATCTGGGCAAAGCTCAAGCCATAACTCGTCTGGAGCAGCGGATAGATTGCTGACAACAGGGTCTGCATCATGTCATTGAGGAGATGACAGACACTGATCATGATCAGGATGGCAAAGGCTGTTTTTTCGGCTGGCGTCTGGGTGTTTACAGGGGTCAAACTCACGGAGATTTCCATTATATCGGCTGTCAGGGTTCTTCGCTCGAAGCCGCATCAAGAGAGAAGCAAAAAAAAAGTCGTTCCCAGCACAATCACAGAAATCAAGTCCTGCGACCGCTGTTTACTGACCACTTATTATTACAATTATCAGTAGGGCTTCCGACCTAAGAAGTTTCCCGGAGGGTCATAATTACAGACCACAAGAAGATTACCCCTGCACATCCCGGTGGCACAGCCAATCCGCGTGGTATCCCGCCAGACCATCTGGGTATAATGACCAGCACCCGACCGCGGAAAAGATTGAAGCGCCTCGCCATGATACCTGGGTTTTTCCGCTGCCCAGGCCATGACCGCATCCGATGTGCCGTACTGACCGGCGGTCCCGATAAAGAGATTCTCGCCATATTCCTCCTGCCACTTCCCGGAGCTGGGACGATGTTTCATCCGACACCACCAGAAAGAGACAAGATGATCAGCCCATTGCTGGGCATACGCTGCCAGTTTTTCTGACCAGCATACAGGAGCAACGCCGACTTCTGCCCGGATCGTGTTGTGGATGGTGACAATCTGCCCGGCTTCCTGCAGAGGAATACGAGAACCTGAGAAAAGATTCTCTGCCAATCTGCCAGGACTCGCACCTTGCGGCTTCACAGCAGACGGCTTGACACTCACAGGGCGTTGAGCCTGGCAAGCGTCAATGAAGACACTCTGCAGAAGAAGCACTGTGGCAAGGAGCAGGCCGGGACTATGCAGAACTTTCATAAATACTATTTAACTTGAGCTCTACAAAAATGAGGTGGGACAAATATCAATGTCTTTTCGACAGTGCTTGCAAATTCTTGCTTCTATTTTCACCATTTCGCCACAGAACGGGCATTTCATGGTATTTGCTAAGCGAGAAACAAGTGAGCCAAAGCCAAAGAGGATGCTACCAATGACGACCAACACTCCGGAAATCATGAGATGAGTATTGCGTTTTTCAGCAAGATCGAGATTATACACATTCTGAGACATAACGTTATTCGAAAATTCACCAGACTCTAAAGAAACCCCCTCGGTTTTGACGGAAGTGGACATGTTGAATGCCATGATGCCCCAAATGAGGCCGACAACTACAAGGCTCACTCCTGAAAATCCTAACAACTGTTTTTCCCTCTTCGACTGTAACTTAACGTAAATAACGATGAGCACGGCAGAGAAGACCAGAACCCCATACAGGGCCTGGTGTGAATACTGCATGATCAGGGCCTGATTGCTTCCGATAAAATAACCGATCCAGGTGAGGATCGTCACCCATATGCCCGCACCCAGCAAGGTATAGAAAGAAAACTTCCAATGATTCATTCCGGCCAGTCCGGCCGGAAGCGAGATCAGGTGACGCACGACCGGCAGGAGCCGCCCGATAAAGGTCGAAATCTCACCATGCTTCAAGAAGAAGGTCTCGACCTTGAGAAACTTTTCCTCAGTGATCCAGACGTAGCGGCCATATTTCAGGATAAGCGGCCGGCCCAGATAATGGGCGGCAAAATAATTGACATAGGCCCCAAACAGGCTGCCACAGATACCGCTGAAAATGGCGACCAGCATGTTCATCTGCCCGGCCTGGGCGAGATAACCGGCAGGAGGCATGATCAGCTCACTGGGGATCGGGATGACCGAACTCTCCATGGCCATCAGCACAAATATCCCCGGATAGCCCATGGCCCCGATACTCTCCACGAGCCAGTTAATTACAGTATGCATATAATTATATTTTTAATTATGATTTTTATTTAGTTCGATAGGTAAAGACCAGTTTTTTCTCCTGCAGATGCACCTTGGCCTCTCCGCCCCGCACCAGGGCGCCAAACAGGATCTCATCGGTGAGCACATCACCAATCTCCTTCATGATCAGCCTTCTCAGCGGTCTGGCGCCATAATCGGGATCATAGCCATTGGTGGCCAGATACTTACGGGCGCTGGGGGTCAGGGTAATGGTCACCTTCCGCTCGCAGAGCTGCGCCTGCAGCTCAACAATCATCTTATCGACGACCTTTTCCACCGACGCCGCGCTCAAGGCCCCAAAAGAGATAATCGCATCCAGCCGGTTACGGAACTCGGGGGCAAACAAGCCCTTGACCGCCTTCTGATCGCGCCCCTTTTTCTCGGACATAAAGCCAATAGGGGTGCTGCTCATCTCCCGGGCCCCGGCATTGGTGGTCATGATCAGGATCACATTCCGGAAATCCGCCTTCCGCCCCGCATTATCGGTGAGGGTCGAATGATCCATCACCTGCAGCAGGATGGAGAAGATATCGGCATGGGCCTTTTCGATCTCATCAAGCAGGAGCACGGAATAGGGATGTTTGCGGATGGCCTCGGTGAGCAGCCCACCCTGATCAAAGCCCACATAGCCCGGAGGCGCGCCGATAAGACGGGCCACCGCATGTTTCTCCATGTATTCACTCATGTCAAAACGCTCAAAATGGATGGACAGGGTCTGGGCCAGCTGCCTGGCCACCTCGGTCTTGCCGACTCCCGTGGGCCCGGCAAAGAGAAAACAGCCGGTCGGCGACTGCGGATGGCCAAGACCGGCCCGCGCTCGTTTGACCGCGCCCACCACCGTGTCGATGGCCTCGTCCTGACCAAAGATTGCCCCTTTCATAGTGGCGGCGAGCTCTTTCAGGGAACCAAGCTCGGTGCTCGTCCCGCTTTTAGCCGGGACCCTGGCCATGCGCGAGACCACCGCCTCCACATCCCGGACCGTGACCGTCCTCCCGATCTTGCCGGCCAGACGAAAGTTCGAGCCCACCTCGTCGAGCACGTCAATAGCCTTATCCGGCAGGAAACGGTCGTTGATATAGCGGTCAGCCAGCTCGGCCATGACCCTGATGGCCGTTCCGGCATACCTGACCTGATGGTGCTGCTCATATTTCGGCTGCAGCCCCTGCAGGATCAACCGGGTCTCCTCAACAGAAGGCTCCTCCACATCGATCTTCTGAAAGCGGCGGGAAAGGGCCCGATCCTTTTCAATATGGTTCTTATACTCTTCATAGGTGGTGGAGCCGATACAACGCAGGACCCCTGACTGCAGGGCCGGTTTCAACAGGTTGGAGGCATCCATGGAGCCGCCGCTGGTGGCGCCGGCCCCGACTATGGTATGGATCTCATCAATAAAGAGGATGGCGTTTTTCTTCCGCTCCACGGCCTCGACCACACCTTTCATCCGCTTCTCAAAATCACCCCGATATTTGGTGCCGGCCACCAGCGTCCCCATATCAAGGAGATAGATCTCCGTATCCTGCAGGAGATCAGGAACCATGGCCTTGTGGCCCGCGGCCCGGGCCACACTGTCATCGTGGATGCGCAGGGCCAGACCCTCGGCGATTGCCGTCTTGCCGACTCCTGGTTCGCCCACCAGCAAGGGATTATTTTTCTTGCGCCGACAGAGCACCTGCATCATCCGGTTCACCTCCATGTCCCGGCCAATGAGGGGATCAAGGTGTCCTTCCGCCGCGCGGCGCGTCAGATTGATGGTAAAATCCTGGAGGATCTTCTCGTCCTTCTCCATCTCTCTGGTCTCAGGATCCGTTCCAGGTCCGGCGGGCGGGCGGGGCAGCGGTTCCTTCTGCAACCCTTCTGACGGCAGGCCATGGGAGATGTACTCAATCACCGCCAGGCGGCCAACCCCTTCCGAACCTAGGAAATAAACGGCATGGGACTCCGCCTCCGAAAAAATAGCGGCCAGGACGTCACCACTATCCACTTCGCTCTTGCCGCAACTCTGAACGTGGGAGACCGCCCGCTGCAACACCCGGTTAAAGGCCACGGTCTGAGCCGGCTCACTGGGGCCGTCAGGGCCCAAGGTAGACAGTTCACCCGTGAAGAAGGCCTCCAGCCGCTGTTTCAGCTTTTCGATGGAGCCCCCGCACTGACTGATGATATGGGTGGTCAACTCATCAGAGAGCAGCCCATAGAGCATATGTTCGACAGTCACGTATTCATGCCGGTAGCTCTTTGCCTCTCTGATCGCCTTAATCAATGCCATTTCCAATGTCTTACTCAGCATCTTCTTTCACCATATCCCCGAACTTAGGGGTAACCATATATTTTTATTTGTCTTTCTATATTTTCTCAAGAGAACAACGGAGAGGAAAACCGTTTTTACGGGCCAGATGATGCACCAGTTCAATCTTGGTCTCGCCGATCTCCCGGGTATAAATCCCGGCCACCCCAACCCCTTCCTGATGGACATCGAGCATGATTTTGGTCGCCACCGATGTTGTCTTGCAAAAAATGTTTTCCAGGATGGCAACCACAAATTCCATGGAGGTATAATCATCGTTATGGAGCAGCGCCTTATACAGAGAAGGCTCACGAATCTCCTCCCTGTCTCTGGTGGCGACTGATCCTTGATGTTCATCTTTTGTCTTACTCATTTGCACACAATAATCATTATTAAAATTTATTCCAACTTCAAGGTAGCACTTTGCTTCCAGGCAAACATGGTGAGAAAAAGCTCTTCCAGAATCAGGGCCGGCGGCAGGGGCGATCCCTTGAGCCGGAAATCGGCTTGCAGCAAAAGGGCCAGCCAGTCCTTTAACACCGGGCAGGAAAACTCTTCTGCCTTTTTAAAACTCATGTACAGGGCATAAGGATGTCCTTTCAACATCTCGGGCCACTCCCCCTTTTCCTTGAGCGCCGGCAGATAGACATCCTGGAACTGTCTGGCCTGCATCCCCCTCTGCCAGGAGGGATGATCCTGCAACTGCAGGGACCGAAACAGCAGCAGCCTTCTTATATAATTACGCATGGTGGCCAGAATCGCAAGGACATGAATTCCATTTTCTACAAGACGGCCAAGAATCACCAGGGTCGAGGCGACCTGTCTGTTGCCAAAGGCCTCCGTCAATTCAAAGAGGGCATCTTCCCTGGTCCGGCCCACCATAGCCTCAAGATCCGCACAACTGATCATTGGCCTCTCCTCGACAAACAGGATAACCTTCTCAAGCTCCATGACCACCGCCACCGGATGAAAACCTACCCGTTCAAAGAGCATCTTCATGGCCTGTGGCTCTATCTTTTTCTTAAAAGGAGCAAGGGTCTTGAGTGCCAGCTCGCGCAAGACATCTTCCTGCCCTCTCTGCGCCGCAGAACTGGCTCCGGCATCAATGGCACAATCGACAACCAGACCATTTTTTTTGATGAAGATGAAAAGTTGTTTTCGCTTATCAACATTTTCAGCACTGAGAAACAGAAAATTCTGCCCCGGCAACCCCTTGGCAAAAGCGGTAAGATAGCGATCAGCAAGGAGTGCCGCACCACCACCCTTGGCGCCTGCCTGTGGCCCGGCTTCCGCGAGCAACGTATCCGCCCAGTCCAGTGAACCATCGGGTTTGGCGAAAGCAAAGAGCTGCTTCCACTGATCCGGGTCAATCTCTGCCAAAGACTCATCCGCGCCGAGTGCAGCCAACTCCACCAGGTTCTGGATATGCCGCAATGCCGGCCCTGGCCGCCCCTCATCATGGGCCTGCACGGCCTTTTTCCAGATCTTTTCCGCCACCGCCGTCGAATGAAAAAGACGGCTGTCCGTCACCCGGTAGATCTGCCGTCCCGGCAACAGGCTGAAATTAATGATCCGGCCAAGGGTTTGCCCAGGATCTTCCTGATCTCCGTCAATGGTATGGACCACTCCCCCGCCCTTCTGGAGCAAGGCCTGTTGCACCATATCCGCCGCCTCTCGGCACAGATACCTCTCCCCTAAAAAGAGATAGACGCGCGCCTCTGGCTCAGCCCCCTCTTGGGCCAGCCAGGCGGCAAGTTCGTTGCGTTTCATCAGGGCCATGATCAGTTGGCATTCACTCCTGTTGCTTGACGCACTTCTAAGGCATGCGTCTGGACAGGCGGCGGCGCCTGGACCTGCGTATTGTTCGTGCTACTCATGCTGCTGCTCGTGCTGTCCGTACTGCTGATCGTACTGCTCTGTTTCTCAATCTGTTTCTGATCCATGATCTTATGCAAAATAGCCGGCAGCGAGCCGGGTTGCAGGTACTCTTCTCCCATCCCGTGTTTAAAGATGATCGCCGCCTGATCACCTACCTCTTTCCAGCTCAGACTGTTTGGACGAGCGGCAATAAGCTCAAAAAGAAGCTGATTATACGGGTCATTAACAATAGCCTTGCCGGTGCCCACCGTTGCCAGGATATCCACCTTATTATGAAAAAACGTGGCCAGTTCTGAATAGGCGCGGATCCCGCCACAGGATCCCAGGCTCATGAACCGTTGTTTACTGACCAGATCCGCGGGAACCACCGCCCCGGACTTCAACAGCTCCTGCAGCGGATTCAGCAACTGTTCTTTGCGCCAGTAACTATGGCCGCGCTGCACAAACATCTCATGGCCACCCAGCAAAAACTGTTTGAGAAGCTGCTGCTGCTGGCTCACATCATAATAAACGACCACAGAATGAGAGATCTCAATCCCGTTCATCACCTTCACCCAGTCAACGACCAGAGGATACTTGCTCTGCAACTCGTGGATCTGGCCCAGATTCTGCGACGGGGCCGCAAGAAGCGCCCGCAACTGTGCTGTTACGGCCCGCCCTTGCGCCGTATCTGTTGCCATCAGAATAAAAGAATTGGAAATCCGCGGCCGGTAGCCATGGGCCATCAGATACTGACAATTAGAACGAAAGGACTGACTGCCATCGTCATCACCTTGAAAGACTGACAAACTACTCAATTTACCATCCGCCTTCCATTGCCCAAAACTGGTCTTGACATACTGGTCAAGAGGGATGGTGCCATATTCAGACATCATCAGCCTGATTCTGATCTTATCCACCTCCCCGACCAGATGCGGATACTCCTGGAGATAATATTGGAGGATCACCCGCAACTGGGTGCTGAACACCGTATTTTTATCACGAATTGCAGTCAGCATCTTGGCAATAAGATAGGTGCGCGTCTGCGGCTCGATGGTCTGGAGCAAGGTCATGAAGGTGGCGGAAAACAGGATCAGGCTGTTTTCATCGTGAAATGCCGATTCCGCTACCAGATCAAGGACCTGCTCCTGCTCCCGGACCTGTGCCGGAAAAAACACAGTGAGCTTCCCTTTCTGGGCCAGACTGATGATAAAATCAGAGACATGGGCATTCTGCGGGTCAATCGTCTTGAGAAAGACGAGAAGGTTACCACCAAAACGGGTATCAATCCTTTCTTTCAACATCGGCACCAAGATATCACGAAAGGATGAATCGTAGAGATCGCTGCCCCGCGAAAGAAGGATATAGGCATCAGCAGTGGTGCAATCCTTTGCCACCTGCACCCGGGCAGCTGCTGTGGCACGACGCAGCGCCCCAATGGTCGCCCCGCGGTTTGCGGCAAGACCGGCCGAGAATTCGCCATTGAACCGGGCCTGCATCTTGGCGTCCAGACGCTGAAAGATCTCACGAAGACGGCTGGCCGGACAGGATGAAAGAACCTTGATCCCCACCTCCTGGCCACTGGGTTCGGTGATATCATGCAGATTATTCATCTTCCAGATCAGGTGATCAGCAGCATCGGCAAAGGCCTGGAGCAACAGGCTTTTGTCCTTGGTATTATAAGAAAAAAACAGCGCCTCCTGTGCCTCCTGCGAAGCAGCAAAATAAGTATTGATCAAGGACAGCGAGCTCGTCGGCGTCACTCCCGGGAGCTGGAACAGGGAACGGGCATTCCAGGCATCGGTATCAGACAGCCGGCGGAGGGCGGTCATATTCATCAAGGCCGACTCCGGAGTCATGCCGACGATCTTGCAGCTCTTTTCAGTGGCCCAACACTGTTTTTCCGTCATCTGATTAATGAGCCGCAAGCCCTTATCAACCGCCTCCGCCGTTTGCCCCGGCACTTCAAGGAAGGCCTTGAAGGCCCAGAGGGCGGGTTCCTTCAAGGATGCCAGCCGGTCAATAAGCGCCAGCATCACCGAAGGATGCAGGTTTTCAGCCTTCCCGACTGCCGCCGCCACCCGGCCCGAGACAAAATTCAACCCTCTTAATTTCTTCAACAACTGCCAGGCCGCTTCAGCATCAACCCCGGGAAGCGTGACAAAATGTTCGAGCACACCAAGATGCTCAAAGGAGATCTGGGCTTGAGGCAGGCGATGCAAGACATCCAATACCCCCTCAGCAGTCATGGTGGGCAGACCACCAAAAACCCTGAGTACCCGCATGTTGGTATAATTCAGCCCCTTGACCAGCTCCCTGGTCTGGGCGAGTTGGTTTTCATCCATCTTCACCTGGGCCAGGGCCTCCATCGTCTGTGCAACAGCATCATCCAAGGCCAGATTGCCACCGGTCTTGCAACTGGCATCATCGCTGATCTTACCGCTTTTGTCAGTGGAACCAGCAAGACTATCGATCGGCCACGACACCAACAGAGTCAAGATAACAACCACAAACAATCCACAACCAGAGAGTAATTCTTTTAAATTTTGCATTTCCACTTCATCACTTTTTATAGTTAGAAGCCGTCACGAAATAACTATTCCATTTTCGCCAATTTCGTGACGGCTTCTTGTGCCGGTCTCGTCATTAAAATGTTACAGTTATTTTTGAACAACGGCTTACTTTTTCTTGGCATCAACTGATAACGCTTACTCATGCCTTGGCCCCAAACAAAAAAACAATACTAATCAATTCGCCATAAAGTGTAAAAAAAAACTTTCCATGCGCCGGCATCATCCCCATCTTCTTCCCTCTCTCAGCCTGATTCTTGCCATGTTTCTATGGGGAAGTTCTTTTATTGCCATGAAACTGGCTTTTCAGGATTATCATCCCATGGTGGTCATCTTTGGCAGAATGCTGGTGGCGTCACTGGCCTTTCTCTGTTTCCTGCCCCAATTTCGAACAATCCGTATCCGCAGACAAGAGCGATATCTGTTTGTCATCATGGCTTTGAGCGAGCCCTGTTTCTATTTTTTCTTTGAGGCGCTTGCCCTACAGAACACCAGCGCCGCTCAGGCCGCACTTATCACGACCATGCTGCCACTCCTGATCACCATTGCTTCTGTCTGTTTTCTCGGAGAAAGATCATCAAGGCAGACCGTCATCGGTCTTTTTCTGGCCATGGGCGGGGCCATCATCCTCAGCCTCGGTGGAGAGGCAAACATACAGGCGCCGTCACCCCTTCTCGGTAATTTCTATGAATTCATGTCCATGATCTGCGCCACAGTCTATACCATTACCATCAAGCGACTCACCGTCCACTATCCCCCGCTGTTTCTCACCGCTATCCAGGCCTGGGTTGGAACCCTCTTTTTCGCGCCATTCCTCACGCTGTCGCAAGTTCCGCTGCCCCACTCCTTTCTCCTTGTCCCCATGTCCGCCATTCTCTACCTTGGCCTGGCAGTAACCCTGGTCGCCTACAGCCTCTACAACTTCGCCCTGACACATATGGAGGTGAGTAAAAGTTCGATCTTCATCACCCTGATTCCCCTGTTCACTCTGCTGCTCAGCAGGTTCCTGCTGCAGGAATCCTTTACCCTGTTGCAATATATCGGTGGTTTCACTCTGTTTTCTGGAGTAATAGTAAGTCAGGACTTTTTTTATCCGCTGGCCAAAGGTTTTTTTTCAGACAGGAAAAATCGTTAATCAACAAGAAACAGACAAATGAATCAGATACTCCAGGAACAGTTGCAGAAAATATTCATGGAAATGGCACGGGGGGCTGCCCGCAACAAGATCTACGCCAGACGAGCAGAACAGGAAGGGAACAAGGCCCTGGCCGGCCTCTTTTTAGCAATCAGTAACTCAGAATCTGCCCAGGCAGCCCGTTTTCTTGTCCAACTGCGTGGACAAACAGGCTCCAATGAGTCCAACACCTCCATGGCCTTTGACCATGAGATCCCAGCCACCATCAACTTATACGAGCAGACTGGGCAACTGGCAAGTGATGTCCAGGAAAAGGCCATGCACAACGCCTGTTCCCAATCGGCCAAGGTGCAGCGCATGCATCTGAGTCTGAAAAAGAAACTGGACAGGCAAAACACTCCAGACAGCACAACCAGTTATCACGTCTGCCAGTTTTGCGGATTTATCATGGCAGGTAAGGCCACGGAGAACTGCCCGGTCTGCACAGCCCCGGCCAGTCGTTTTCAGGAAATCACTGCCTGAAAAAACTCAATGACATTAAACCCTTCGTCATCACTCATCTATCAATAAAAAAAAGCCCGTAACTATCAAAGTTATGGGCTTATCAAAAAAATGGTGCCGCAGGCGAGACTCGAACTCGCACGACCGTGGGTCACTACCCCCTCAAGATAGCGTGTCTACCAATTCCACCACTGCGGCGCACTTCTTTTACTTTTTACTCCAAGGTGCCTTGAAACATCACAATTTTCGTTTCATTTCAAGGTATCTTCTATTTTTCCTTTGCTGGCCCTTCCGTAGAAGCAGGTACTGTCTTTTGGCCTTCCGGGGCAGTCACGGGCATCGGTATAACTTTTTCTTCTTTTTTTGTCTGCTCTTTCACTTTTTGCACTGCCGCAGCCTTGGGTTTGCTTAGCTCACTCATAACCGAACCCGTGCTTTTGCTGGATGAAAAATAAGCAAGCGCCACCGATGTCAACATAAACACAATTGCCACCGTGGTCGTAATCTTGTTCAGCAGGGGCAGTGGCCCTTCTGACCCGAACAAGGACTGACTGGAACCACCAAATGTTGCCCCAGCATCCGCGCCTTTCCCGTGCTGAAGCAGGACAATCACGATCAAAAAGAGACAGACCGCCACATGGATAACTGTAAGTAAGGTGATCATCAGAAAATATCTATATCTCTTGAAAGTGAATTATTCGTCCAAAGGACTCTGCATTGAGCGCCGCGCCACCAACCAGTGCACCGTCAATATCTTCCTGAGCCATCAATACGTCAATGTTATCAGGTTTAACCGAGCCACCATACAATATCCTTACCTGATCGGCAATATTTTTTTCATACATGTCTGCCACCAGGTTGCGAATGAAGGCATGAACCTCCTGGGCCTGCCCCGTACTGGCAGTTTTGCCGGTTCCGATCGCCCAAACCGGTTCATAGGCAAGGATCGTATCCTTCATGTCCGCCGCCCCAACGCCGGCAAGCCCTGACCTGACCTGTTCTTCCACGACCTTGAAGGTCTGCCCGCTTTCCCGCTCTTCCAGCGTTTCGCCGACACAGAGGATGGGTATGAGTCCAAAGGCAAGGGCGCCACGAACCCGCTTATTGATGAGAGCATTATCCTCATGAAAGATCTGCCGCCGTTCCGAATGGCCGACAATGGCGGCGGCACCGCCTGCATCGAGGACCATCAGCGGAGAGATCTCACCGGTAAAGGCCCCTTCCGCCTCCCAGCACACATTCTGGGCCGCAAGGAAGATGCCTGTCTCGGCAACCATATGGGCAACATGACTGAGCACGGTAAAAGGTGGGGCCAGCACCACATCACGATCCTCAAGCCCCGCGCATGTCTTCGCAATATCTGCGGCAAGATGGCAGGCATCAAGGACGGTGGTATGCATCTTCCAGTTTCCGGCAAGCAATGGTCTTCTCTTCATAACTGACTCCTGTGATGCTTACCGCTAGCGGCGCTCAACAATTTTTTTTAGGAGCCGTAATGAAATAGCCATCCCATTTTTGGCCATTTCATTACGGCTCCTTATGCCGGTCATGAAATTCCAACATAACAGATATTTTCAAACGACGGTTCAGCCCAGGGCATCAATACCCGGCAGGCTTTTCCCTTCCATCAACTGTAGAAAAGCGCCACCACCCGTTGACATATAGGAGATATTTCCGGCCTCGCCAGATTTCTTCACCGCCGCATTGGAATCACCACCACCTACCACCGACAAGGCATGGGACGAGGCAATCGCATGGCACATGGCCATGGTCCCCCGGGCAAAGGCATCCATCTCAAAGGCACCCATTGGCCCATTCCAGACGATAGTCCTGACATCGGCCAGGGCCTCCTGAAAACAGATGGTCGATGCCGGACCAATATCAAGGGCCATCCACCCCTCAGGAATGTCCTGGGCGGTCACATTCTTCACCACCGCGTCTGGCGCAAAACGATCCGCCGCCACAAAATCGACGGGGAAATAGAGTTTCACGCCCTTTTCCTTGGCGGTCTGGACCAATTGCCGAGCCGTATCGAGAAGATCATCTTCGGTCTTAGAAGCGCCAACCGGAATGCCCTGACTCTTGAGAAAGGTATTGGCCATGGCCCCGCCGATGATCATCCGATCCACCTTATCAAGCATATTCTGCAAGGCGCCCAGTTTTGACGAGACCTTGGCCCCGCCGACAATGGCCATCAACGGACGGACAGGTTCAGCCATTGCCTTATGAAAAAAATCCATCTCGGTCTGGAGGAGAAATCCGGCACCACGTTCCTTGACCAGAGGGGGGACACCCGCCACCGAGGCATGGGCTCGATGGGACGCGGCAAAGGCGTCATTGACATAGACATCAGCCAGCCGGGCCAGTTTTTCGGCAAAGGCTGGATCGTTGTCCGTTTCTTCCTTGTGAAAACGCAGGTTCTCCAGAAGAAGTACCTCTCCCGGCTGCAGGGACGCCACCATCGCCTCGGTTTCTTCCCCTATACAGTCAGGGGCCAGACGCACCTCCTGCCCGATCAGGGTGGAGAGGTGTACGGCAACCGGGGCCAGACTGAAGGCCGCAACCCGCTCTCCATTCGGCCTGCCCATATGGCTACAGAGGATCAGCTTTCCCTTCTGCGCCAGAATATACTGGATGGTGGGCAGGGCCATACGGATACGGATATCGTCGGTAATCACCCCCTGTTCATCCATGGGGACATTAAAATCGACTCGAACCAGTATTCGTTTACCGGCAAGTTCCAGATCACGGATCGTCTTCATCGCCTCACTCCTCCTTCTTTCATCCTGAGAGTTCTTCCCAATCTTCTGGAGCAATCTTAAAGCATCTTGTCTGCAACCTGCACAGTCAGATCACCCAGCATATTGGTATAACTCCCCAGCTCATTATCATACCAGCCGTAGACAACCGCCTGGGTCACAGGCACACTGAGGATGCGGTCAGCACCAGCACCCAGGGAACAGGATTTGATCTTATCGAGATTCACGGCAATTGAGGCCGTGCGGGTATGCGTCTCCGTGCCTTCAATAACGGCTGCCGCTTCAGGCACCCCGATAATATCAGACGAGACATTCTGCTCCTCCGTGTACTCGAGATAGGGAGAATTCTTGGCATACTCGCGGTAAATGGCATTGATCCGATCCCTTTTAAGCGGACTCTCCAGGTCATCCTGAATATTGAGCACCAGCACGATCAACGAACCGGTCGAGGTAGGAATGCGCACCGATTCGGCAATAAAGCCGATGGACTTCATCTCGGGGATAACCAGGGCCAGGGCCTTGGCCGCGCCAGTGGTCGTCAGAATAATATTATTGAGAATCGACCGGTTCTTGCGCAGATCAACCGCTCCGCTTTTAGGCAGACGATCAAGGACCTGCTGACTGCCGGTTGCCGCATGGATAGTGACCATGGAGGCGCCAAGAAAGTTCTCCGCCCCGATACTCTCCATCAACGGTTTGATCATATAGGAAAGACAGGTCGTGGTGCAGGAGGCCGCCGAGATGAGGGAGTGCCGGGACGAATCATAATCCTCATCATTGATGCCCATTACCGTGGTCACGGCGTCAATCGGCATGTCCATCCCTTTTGACTTGATCTTGAAAGGGGCAGAGAGCAAGACTTTTTCGGCCCCGGCCTGGAGATGACCGCGAAGCGCACCCCACTTGGCATCAGCATCGGCAGTGGGATCAGTGAAGGCCCCGGTAGTATCAACCACCAGCTTCACCCCGTTTGCCTGCCAGGCGATATCCTTGGGATCGCGCGCCGTGCGCAAAAAGGTGACCGGCACGCCATTGATGACCATGCTGCCCTTTTCCTCATCCAGATTCTCGATCACCCGGCCGCCCTTATGTCCATAAAGATACAATCCCAAACGGCCATACGAGGAATCACGTTCAATACAGGCCGCCAGGTCGTTGAGTCCCCGGCCGATCTCCCGGCCAACATTAACGGTAATTTCAGAAAAATGTTTTCTTGAGACATGATGCCAGAGTGACAACTTCCCGATCCGACCGAGGCCGTTAATCCCTAATTTCATGGCAATGTTTCTCCTTTACGGGTAAAATAATGCTCAAATAAGCACAATCCGCAATCGCGTTATGCTCACATGCAAAAAAGCTACAAGTTCAACAAAAGCCTCTATTTAAGAGGAAAAAAGATATTTATTATACCGTACTCCAACTCATTATTCAAAGAATATAAAGACCATGCATTCAAAAAAAGCGATCATTCTCCTCAGTGGCGGCCTTGATTCCACTACGGTTCTGGCTATTGCCAAATCCCAAGGCTATGCCTGCTCTTGTCTCAGTTTTCGCTATGGACAAAAGCAGTCCATTGAACTGGAACGGGCCAGCCACATTGCCAAGACCTTCTCGGTGGAACAGCACCTGACCCTGCAACTTGACTTGGGAAAAATCGGAGGATCAGCACTCACCACCAGCCTCACCGTCCCCAAAGACCGAGACCTGAATTTGGAAACTGACGAGATCCCCGTCACCTATGTGCCGGCCCGAAACATGATCTTTCTCGCCCACGCTGTAGCCTGGGCCGAAGTAATAGGGGCAAACGATCTCTTTATTGGCGTTAATGCCGTCGATTATTCGGGTTATCCCGACTGTCGCCCGGAATTCCTGGAGGCCTTCACTAAAATGGCCAATCTGGGCACCAAGGCCGGCGTCATGGACAAAAAGGGTTTTACCATCCACGCACCACTCTTGTATCTGAGCAAAAAGGAGATAATCGAAAAAGGGGTCGCGCTCGGGATAGATTACAGCCTGACACACAGTTGTTACGACCCAATAAAAGGAAAGGCCTGCGGCAGATGCGATTCCTGCCTGCTGCGCCTCAGGGGATTCGCCGAGGCCGGAATCAAGGATCCGGTAGCCTATGTCTTAACTGCTCAGGCATTTAGACTGAAGACTGAAGACTGAAGGATATCAAAGCCCGGATTTTTTGTATAATCCAGCATTATTTGTTCCTAAAAACCTTCGGCCTTCAGCCTATCCACCTGAGCAGTTAGCAGATCATTATAGGTGATCCGACCACCCAGGAAAGTCAATACCGCCTTGCCCTGAAGCTGCCATCCCAGGAAGGGTGAATTCTTTGACTGCGAGACTATTCCCTCCTCGGTAAGCTGGAATTTCCGCTCTGGATCAATGACTGTTACATCAGCAACCTCACCGATGGCAAGGGAACCGCCAGCAACACCCAGGATACGGGCAGGGGCGGTTGACATCAGCTCGACCAGACGAGCCTCACTGATCACCCCGGCGCGTATCAGGGCCAGAGTCAGGGGCAGAGAGGTCTCAAGACCGATAATGCCATTGGCCGCCCGGTCAAACTCCACCTGCTTTTCCAGGACAGAATGGGGCGCATGATCCGTGGCAATAGCATCAAAGGTGCCGTCCTGCAACCCAATCCGAATCGCCTGGCGATCTTCTTCGGCACGCAGGGGCGGATTCATCCTGGCGTTGGTATTATAGCCGGCCACCGCCTCCTCAGTCAGGGTAAAATAGTGCGGGGCGGTCTCGGCCGTGACCCGAACCCCCCGTTTTTTCGCCTGCCGGATCAGATCCGTCGCTGCCCCGGTGCTGACATGGGCGATATGAACACGAGCCCCGGTCAACTCGGCCAAGGCCAACTCCCGATACACCATAATGGACTCGGCGGCACAGGGAATACCGCGCAGACCAAGGCGGGTCGAGACCTGACCTTCATTCATGACCCCGTTGCGGCTCAGTGCAATTTCCTCGGAGTGCGAGATCACAGGCAGGCCATGACTGGCCGCGTATTCCATGGCTCGCCGCATGAGCTGGCTATCAACCACGGGCTGTCCATCATCGCTCACCGCCACCACCCCGGCCGCCTTCAGCTCGCCATATTCAGCCAGTCCTGTTCCGCCGCTGCCTTTACTGATCGCCCCGACTGGATAGACCCGGGCTGAAGCCTGGACTGCCTGCTCTAAAATAAAACGGGTGACAGCGGCCGTATCATTGACCGGTTTGGTATTGGGCATACAGGCAACCGCCGTAAAACCCCCGGTAGCGGCAGCCAACGTCCCGGAGGCGATGGTCTCCTTATATTCCTCGCCAGGCTCACGAAGATGGACATGCATGTCAATAAGCCCTGGCACCACCCATTTACCCTGGAGATCAATACACCTCGCCCCTGCAGGCACAAGGGACTCCGGCGCTACAATCCTGCCGTCTCGCAACCACAGATCGCCTTGCTGATCAACCTTATTTGCCGGATCAATGATCCGTCCATTCTGCAGAATCGTTATCTCACTCATAGCAACCCGTTATTGAGTATCCCCGCCTTTCTCTCCACCCATAACAAGATAAAGCAGGGCCATACGAACCGCCACCCCGTTGGCAACCTGGTCAAGGATGACAGAACCCGTTCCATCCGCCACATCCGGATTCATCTCGACCCCACGATTGATAGGGCCGGGGTGCATGATGAGCACATCTGTCTTGGCCAGCTCCAGCAACTTACGGCTGACCCCGTAAAACCGGGCATATTCACGCAGAGAAGGAATCAGAGGATCATGCTGCCGCTCCTGCTGAATCCGCAGGGCCATGACCACATCAGCCCCTGCCACGGCCTGCGCGGCAGTGGCACAAACCTGCGCCCCCAGAGATTCAATCCCAGGCGGCATAAAAGTCGCGGGCCCGGCCACCCTGACCTGGGCTCCCAGCCGGGTAAAGCCGACAATATCAGAATGCGCAACCCGGCTATGGGCGATATCCCCGATAATCGCTATGGTCAGTCCCTCAATCCTGCCTTTGTGCTCCATCACGGTCATCAGATCAAGAAGCCCTTGACTGGGATGTTCATGAGTACCGTCGCCGGCA
Organism: Deltaproteobacteria bacterium; assembly: GCA_026388715.1. GTDB lineage: Bacteria > Desulfobacterota > Desulfobulbia > Desulfobulbales > Desulfocapsaceae > UBA2270. The sequence goes on along the minus strand of JAPLJF010000010.1, from coordinate 218,230 downwards.
TTGATAATTGCGGCATTGACATGCTGGCTCAGCAACAAGGGCGATCCGGAACTGGGGTGACGAAGAATGATAATATCGGGGCTCATGGCCTCAAGATTCCGGGCCGTATCAATCAGGGTTTCTCCCTTCTGGGCCGAGCTGGTGGAAGCAGAAATATTAAAGGTATCAGCACTCATACGCTTGGCCGCGATCTCAAAGGAAAGACGGGTGCGGGTGGAGGGTTCAAAAAAGAAATTGATAATTGTCTTTCCCCGTAGTGTCGGCACCTTCTTGATGGGACGTGCCGATATCTCCTTGAATGAACGGGCAATGGAAAGGACATACAGCATATCCTCCGCTGAGAGCTGTCCCATTTCCAGAAGATGTTTATGCTGAAAACGATATTCTTTATTCACATTGCGTCCACAAGTTAAGCTAAAAGATGCCCTGAAAAAAGCTTAATGCACCATATGCCCAAGACGATCCCACCGAATAGAGGCAAAACGACTAAGAGAAAACAGAGATTCATCAACATCCCAGGACCAATAAATAATCAGGGCCTTTCCCAAAACATCGCGCAGGCCCACAAATCCCCAGAAGCGACTATCATAACTATTATCACGATTATCACCCATGACAAAGATCTTGCCTTCCGGGACCGTCACCGGACCGAAATTATCCCTTGGCCCAGCAGCCGCACTCATAATATCACGATTTGTGAAATGGGCATGAGGATTTACCTCCGGCTTGCCATTCACAAAAACCTGTTTATCTCTGACCTCAAGAGTATCACCGGCTATGGCCACTACCCGTTTGATATAATCAAGAGACCGGTCACGCGGATAACGAAAGACCACCACATCGCCATGCGCTGGCCCTTGCCTGTGAATCAACGTGGTACCAAGCACTGGCAACTTTACCCCGTAACTGAATTTGTTAACCAAGAGATGATCACCGATCTGCAGGGTTGGCAACATGGACCCAGATGGAATCTTGAAGGCCTGAACCACAAAAGTACGAACAAAAAGAGCAAGAAGCACCGCAACCACTATGGCCTCTACATACTCCCTGACAACCGACTTATTATCTCCCGCGCTGTTCAATGTGACCTTCTCCTTTCCCTTGATTATTGGGAATTATTACGAAATAATTTCTACTTTTCTGACCATTTTGTTAGGATGGCCATAGATGGATGAAAAGCGACCAACTCCTTATGCCATTCTCGCAATCCAAACGACAATATTATTTTTACAACGGCCCAATCAAATAAAAACTCATAACGTTGATTACTTCAAAAAATCTTTCTTTTCAAGCCAGTTCCAACTGGAATACAATTATTGCCTTGCCCCCATTGTCAGGGAATATTTACCCCTCCCCCCAAAGCCCCATACACAACAAGAAGGGCGCAAAAAAACAAAACATCAACATATTGTGTCATCTTATCTTTAAAAAAATTCGCACCATCTTACTTCTTTATTTTACTACAGAAATATTCCACTTTTTTTATCCATTTTCTTGACAAAGTTTTTTTTTTATGGCCTAAGTGTAAGTCAAGGTTGCAATCACACTAATCATTATGGGTACTTAAGCTCAATCAACAGGTTCAATCAGAACATAAAGCATGATCAAGCAATTATGAAACTGCCTTTTCTCTCTACAGAAAAATTGGTTGTCGGTTTAGATATCGGCTCACATTCCGTTAAGGCCTGTGAATTGAAACAAACAGACAAGACTTATTCAGTCGTGAATCTTGGCAGTATCATTCTTCCCGAAGGGGCTGTGGATGACGGCACACTCCATGATGCTGAGGCTGTGGGAAAAGCCATTACCGAACTCCTGGCAAATCTGAAAATAAAACATAAAAAAGTTGCAATTTCCATATCCGGCTACTCGGTCATTGTAAAAAAAATCCATCTCGCGGTCATGGAAGAAAAACAACTTGAGTCGTATATTACTGCCGAGGCAGAGCAATATATCCCCTTTGACATTAACGATGTCTATCTCGATTTTCAAGATCTTAAAACCAACACCGAAGGTTCAAACCAAACTGAAGTCATGCTCGTTGCCGCCAAAAAAGAAATTGTTGACGACTATCTTGACATGCTCCAAGGAATCGGGCTGCAACCGGTAATAGTCGATGTAGATGGTTTTGCCCTGGAAAATATCTACGAATCCAATTATCCCCAGAAAGAAAATGTGGCCCTTGTCGATATTGGCGCCACCAAGATGAATATCAACATTATTACCAATGGCATGTCTGTGGTAGCAAAAGACATCCCAGCAGGAAGCCGGCAATTAACCGAACAGATTGCTGACACCTTTGACATCCCCATGGAAGAAGCGGAAGCACTCAAAATTGGGCAGACCCCAGCCCAAGAAAAGCAGGAACAGATTACCAGGATATTTACTTCCAACTGTGCCCAATGGGTTTTAGAAATTAAAAAAGCCATTGACCTGTACCATTCTAACCGCGCGAACCAACAGCTTGACAAGCTGGTATTAAGCGGTGGCGGCTCTAAGGTGGCAGGACTTGCTGAATTCCTGCAAAGAGAAACGAATGTGCCGGTTGAGATCTTCAATCCTTTTGCTAAAATGCACACCAATCCCAAACAAATCGATTCGGAATACCTGAACACTATTGGCCCGGAAATGGCCATTGCGACTGGCCTTGCCATCCGCACATCAGATATATAGGTTATCAACATGCTTAAAATTAACCTGCTCCCTATCAGGCAGCTCCGGCAACATGCCAAGGCACGTAACGAAATCTTTGGCTTTGTCACAATCTTTGTACTTCTTCTGGTTATTTTGGGCGCCATAACCATGCTCCAAATCAACAATGCCACCGCCATCCAAGCAGAGACAACCAGGCTGAATCAGGAAAAACAGACCTATGATAAAATTCTGGCTGAGATCAAAAAACTGGAAGCAGACAAGAAAGAGCTGGAAAACAAAATCGGCATCATAAAAAAATTAAAGAAAGAATCTTCACTCACCGTCCATGTCCTTGATGAAGTTTCCAGAAAACTAGACAGTACCAGAATGTGGCTCACAGCTCTTGATCAGCAAGGCACATCCCTGTCACTTACAGGCACAGCCTTGGACAATAAGACAATCGCCGAGTTCATGGATTCCTTGGATGCATCACCTTTTATCAGCGACGTCAATCTGTCTGATTCTTCACTTATCAAAATAGCAGGTCAGGATCTAAAGGCATTTTCAATCCAATGTACTGTTGGATCACCAACAGAAAAAACTGACGACGCAAATCAAAAGAAAAAATAACCTACCTGTATGAAAAAGAATAACCAGCCATTTGCGACCTTTATAGACACAAAATACATCCCGCTGCAAAGGAATTACAAGTTTGCGGGGGCAGCGGCACTATTGATTTTACCACTCATTCTCTTTTTCTTTGTTTTTTATCTCCCCAAAAGCAAAGAAATCGAGACACTGACCCAACAAAAAAATACCGCGACGCAAGAACTGCAAAAAGCCAAAGACACTGCTGCAACCCTCAATAAACACAAGGCAGAAATGGTAACTGTCGAGGAAAAATTTAATGAGACTGCCGTCTTGTTTCCTAAAGAAAAAGAGATTCCCCGTCTCTTGACTGATATTTCAGCGGAAGGACAGAGTGCTGGCCTTGAATTTCTTACCTTCAAACCTCTTGCCGCGGTACCAAAAGATTTTTATTCAGAGATACCAATCAGTATCAAGGTAAGCGGGCCTTATCACAACATGGGCAGTTTTCTTGACCATGTAAGCAAACTTGCCCGTATTGTCAGTGTCTCCAATGTTAAAATGAGCGCACCAAAGAAAAACGAGGGCGAGATGCTTCTGGATTCCGATTGTACGCTGATCACCTACCAGTTCACCAATAAACAGCTCGCGCAACCTCAAGGCGCAACGAAGAAATAAAACACGACATACTCTCTGATGAAAACACAACGAAATATCAGGCATCTGCCATTCACTCTCAGCTTCTTGCTGATTGCAACAGCGCCCCTGTCCATCCAGGCGATACCCGAACCCGATGGTGGAGGAGCAACGGGCACAAACCCGGTCAGCGAACAATCAACTCTGGAATTACCAGCAACGACTGGTGATCCTTCGGCTGTTTTTTCGTACCAGCTTGAAGGCAGACCGGACCCCTTTTCTCCCTTCATTACAGAAAAAGCAGCAAATTATATGGAGGAAGTTGTCGATGGCGAGGAGGCCCTCACCGGCATGCAGTTGTTTGAACCAGGGCAGTTAAAACTGGTAGCCATTGTTCTTGAGAACAATGCGGAAATAGCCATGGTCGAAGATGCCTCCGGCCAAGGATATGTTATCCGACCTGGTATGAAAATTGGGAGAAAAGGAAAAGTGACATCCATTGACCCCAATCAGGTGAACATTGAGGAGACATCTGTAACCCGAGCCGGAAAGAAATCAACCAACAATATCGTTATGCTATTAAAGAAAAAGGGAGAAGAGTAAACAATGCACCAGAGACTCTCCATATTGCAACCGACCATTTTTTTCACCCTGTGCCTTCTGCTCGTGTTGAACTTGGGATCAGCTCTCGCTGAAAATACCCCGAAAACGGCAAACAATTCCTATCTCATCCAGGATATCAAGTCAAACCTGCAGGGAGATGCCTTGAGTATCGAGATTATTGGCAATACTCTGCCCGATTATAATACGTTTGAGCTCTTTAATCCCCAACGGCTTATTCTGGATATCGCCCATGCCAGCCTTGACAAAAAAATCAATCCTGCAAAAATTATCCCTGACAACAGCTACGCGAAGCTTGTTACCAAATCGCTTACTGACAAGGATCCCAGTATCACCCGTTTTGAAATAACCATCAACGATGGTTATACCTACTCAGTGGACCGCGACAAAAACAATCTCTTAATCCTGATCCACCCAAAAACAGATACTGCCCAGACCACCACTGCCCCAACAACGCCCAAAGAAACGGTTGCCACTGCCACGCCTGCTCCAAAAGAGGCGGCCCCAATCATCTTGCAGGATATGACCATCAAAAAAGGAGCGGAACAATCTGAAGTTCTTATTGTAGCCGACGCCCCGCTCAAAGACTTCCGTCACAATATTGTTGTCGACAAAAAGGGCCTGCCCGACATGATGTATATAGATATAACGGGAGTTGATGGCTCAAAATTGGCACGAGAGACGGAAGTCGGCACCGCCCTGAGCAAGATCAGGGTTGCGCCCAAGGGAACAGGAATCCGTCTGCTCTTTGATTCTGGCCTGCCAAAACTCTTTGATTATACGGTAACAACTGATCCGAAAGGACTGCTGGTAATCATTAAAGAGGCGAAACAAGAGGCCCAGGCAACAGCAAAATCGCAGAATCAGATTGATGGCACCCTCCAGTCCCCAGTTGCAAAAGATGCAAAAGTGCCAAAGGATGCTCCTAAAAATGCGACTCTGGAGAATCTCATTGATTCATCGACAACAGCCATGAACAAAGGGAAGGCCAAAGCACAAAGCAGTACTGACAAATCAGTAGGATCTCCAGAAAACTCTTTTAACTTTGGGGGCTACAAAGACGCCAAACGGATCAGTGTTGATTTTTACAAGATAGATCTGCACAATGTCTTTCGATTATTCAATGATATCAGCGGTCAAAACATCATCGTCGACGAAACAGTGAAAGGAACTCTCACCCTGAAACTCAATGATGTCCCTTGGGATTTTGCGCTCGATATCATTCTCAACCTCAAAAACCTGCGCAAAGAGGAGCGCTTTAATACTATTGTTATCTATCCGGCAGACAAAGAATTTATCTGGCCGGTACGTGCCCAAGACAATCTCGCCGTTGAAACAGACCTTAACATTGTGCAGCAGGAACAGAATGCCCTGGTCATTGAACAGTCTGCCGCCCAGTCAGAAGAAGTGATACAGTCCAAAGAACTCATCGGCAAGGCCAGGATTGAGGAAAAGGCTGATAACATGGAGAAGGCCAGTACCCTCTACGAACAAGCCTTTAAACTTGATCCGAAGAATGCCAAACTGGCAAACCGATTGGCAAGCCTTTATCTGGCAAGTCTGGGAATAAATGCCAAGGCCGTCTATTTTGCCAAAGAAAGTCTGAAGATAGAGCCAAAAAATAGTCAAGCAGCCCTCTATGCGGCCATTGGCCTGGCAAACATGAACCAGAATGCTGAGGCCACAGACTATTTTGCCCAGAGTATCAGCGACCCCACACCCATGAAAGAGGCCCTGATCAGCTACGCCAGCTTCAGCGAGCAGAATGGGCAGCCGGACGCCGCGCTGAAGCTTCTTGCCAGATACAAAACCCTTTATGGAGAGTCTGTAGAAACCATGGTTGCCAAGGCCAGGATCTATGACAAAATGGGCCAGAAAGACAAGGCCGATGAGCAATATCGAGCCCTTTTGGCCTCCGGCTATCAATTAGCGCCAGGCTTGAAAGAATATATACAAAGTAGGCTTACCGGTGGGAATACCCCCCAGGCATCTAAGCCCTTATAACAAAACAAACAGGTTCTTTTCATTCCACACAGGTTTGCACAGACATGACACGTTTCGCTTATTCTTTATTGGCCAAGAGGTTTTCCATGAAACTCAGATCACAAGTGGCGCAAGCATTCGCCCTCTTCCTTCTTTCCCTTGTTCTTCTCTCCTGTAGTCCCTTGACTGCAGAACCAGAAAAACCGGCAGCAGAGGCCGCAAAGCCTCCCATTCAAAACGCGACACCGCCATCCCTGCCGGTTCAATATCAAAAACCTTCGTATCTGGTTGATCCAGCCAGCAAGGACGCATTGGATAATAAAACGGACGATGCAGTACTCAAGGTTGGCGCCAAGATCAGTTCTACAAAGAAAGTAGCTCTCAGGGAAATCATGAAGCCTTTGGCCAGCCAGAAGAAATTAAATATTTCTTGGGCCAGCGATGTCAATCAGGATGCGTTGGTTGACGTGGATATTCAGGCCAATGATGACTTTTACAAGGCCATTGAAAATCTTCTCCGCCAAGTCGACTATTTCTATGAAATGCAAGGGAGTACCCTTGTCATCAAATACCGTGAGACCAAACAATTTCACATTGCAATGCCTTTTAAAAAGCAGCAATTCAGCACAAGTACCGGGGGCAATGTCCTTGGCGGTGGTGGTGAGGACGTGGCAAAGAATATAGAAGGAACGCTCAAACTCTCAAGCGAAAAAAACGAATTCGATATTTGGAAAAATATCGAATCACACATGGACAGTATCCTTAAAATTGAACGTACTGTAAAGATATCTACATTGCAGGAAGGTGCGACAACCAGCACTCCAACTAATGGCAAAGATGAAGGCAAAAAAGAAGTAGCAAAAGAAGTAACAAAAGAAGTAACAGGTGGACTTGAGAACTACTACTTAATCGATAAACCAGTCGGCTTGATAACCGTGACCGCCCCACGTCCCATACTCGATAAAGTTGAGGCTTATTTCACTTCCCTCAGAAAGGAGATCTATAAGCAGGTCTCTATTGAGGCCAAGATCATTGAAGTCCAATTGACTGATGACTCTGCTGTCGGTATTAATTGGACAAATGTCCTTAAAAACTTTGACATCAATGGAGCTGTCCAATTTGGGGCACAGACTCTCGGCGGTGGTGTAACGCAGGTTGGTCAAGTCTTCCCATATGTCTTTTCCAATGACACGGACGGCAAGTGGAATAACGGCACCAATCATGGTTCAGTTTATGATCCAACCCGCTTGGTATCCAACGTCAGAATCAATACGTCCAACTTCGATGTCTTTCTCAACGCCCTCAAAACTGAAGGAAATACTAAAATTCTTTCCAATCCCAAGATCAGCGTTCTCAATGGCCAACCATCCATGATTTCTGTTGGTCGCAATGTCACGTACGTTAAGAAAATAACATCCACCGTCACAGCGGGGACAGGGGGAGCCGCCAGTACTGTCAATTTTACCGCTGAACCAGGCTCCATTCTTTCTGGCGTTGGCCTGGGCCTGACTGCCACTATCCTTGATAATAACGAGATCATCATGGATTTAGTGCCAGTCACATCAGAGCTGGAAGAAGGGTCAGAAAAGGCTGTAATTGTTGCTGGTGAGGGTGCAACCGCTATTTCGATGGGTCTTCCTAATGTCAATATCCGGGAAATGAGCACTACCGTCAGGGTTAAAGATGGGGAGATGCTGGTCATTGGCGGTCTTATCAGCGACATAAGCTCAACAGATGGAAACTTTGCTCCCGTGATTGGCGATATCCCACTGATCAAATATTTGTTTGGCCATGAAGAAAAGGTAAAGCATAAACGCGAACTGATCATTTTATTGAAACCACATATTATTTAAGCTCTTAACAAAAACAAAGAACAATACCTTTTTTTACAGGGAGAAAATTATGAAGAGGTTGAAATACGCACTGTGCAGTCTGATGCTCCTGCTGCTAGCCGGTTGCGGACAAACTGTGGTTGAAACCCTCCAAGTATCGCAAGCAGCAGGACCCAATGCCCCTGGTAAGGGGAGAACAATTGTCATCCTGCCCTTTGCTGATTACACGAATGCGGATACACTTGCCGCCGCCCATCGCCGTGATATGGCTATCACCGAATCCTTGACCGACCACCTTGTTACTAATGGATTCAAGCTTCCTATCCAAGAAGATGTCTTTGCCTACATGGTTGATCAGTCCATTATCAGTCTGGTCGCCTATGAACAAAAAAACTCGGTCTCCCTCAATAATGAACTGAGCGGAGAATGGTCAGATGTGATGAAAGATCAGATCCGCGGCTATATAGCCGAACAACAAACCCAACGAGATAATCAAGTCGCCGCCAGCCCCGGCACTCATGGACTCACAGAACAGACAGTCGCCAAGATTGGCCGGAAATTCAATGCTGACTATATCGTCCGTGGTCGTATCCTCGAATTCAGGACCCGGCAGGAACATACCTGGGCCCCATGGAAAAGAGGCATCCTGCCCTTTATCTCCGGCACCACCAGCCAGCTATCCTTTGGCTTTGCGAGAACTGACCAGTACGACACCTGGAACAACATGATTGCCGGCGGCACCTGGGGTGCCATTATCGGACACAATGTCGGTGGCCCGTGGGATACCACCGATGGCGGCTCTGAAATCCTGGGAGTTTCTGGAGGCAGGGACGCGAATACCATTCTGTGGGGAGCCGTTGGCGCACTCGCAGGAAGAGAGGCCAAAAACAGCGGCCAGGTAGATCAGGCCGTGGTGCAGATGCGCATCTGGGTTCAAGAAGCAGCTACTGGCAATGTGGTCTGGACCAATAGAGTCGATGTCAAGGTTTCTCCGGAATCAGTACTGGCAGACAAACAATACGACGCCCTCTTTAACCAGGCCATCGAAAAGGGGGTCACCACCCTCATCGATAACTTTGTCACCACCGCTCTGTAAGCAAATTTAGCCAAAATACTTAGAAGAACAAAGACAAAGGCCCTTATCTTCCGCTTGGGAGATAAGGGCCTTTGTCTTTTAAAGAACAAAGAGTTGGTGTTTATTAATTCTCCTGCTGAGCATCCTTCTGGTTTTTGGAGTTCTGATACAGACCCATAAAATTGATCGGTTCCATCAAAAAGGGAACAAACCCGCCATCAATTGACATCTGGCTCACAATCTGCCGGGTAAAGGGAAAGAGCAAGGTTGGACAATCAACACTGAGTACCATCTCCAGGTGCTCCTCCGGAATATTCTTGAGCAGGTAAGCGGCCGCATGTTCAATCTCCATGATAAACATGGTCTTGTCATTGTTCCCTTTATCAACAATCTTGGCCGTGATCTGCAAACTCACCTCAAAATGATCATCACCAAGATTTTTGTGATTCAATTTCAGATTCACATCAACCTTGGGCTCTGAATTCTGAAGCCGGTACACCTCAGGGGCATTTGGATTTTCAAAGGAAAAATCCTTGATATACATCTTCTGCATCCGAAAAACCGGACCCTCGCCGGCACCATTATTCCCATGTTCTTCAGTCATTGTTACAACCCTCTTTTATTGAACAAAATTTCTTTTCGCATCATCTGATGCATACTTAAACGCCAATCACAACGGACTACCTTAAAGCAAATAAAGAATGGACGCAAAGAAAAACCTGATTCCTCGCATCATTTCAACATCAATTCGGCGTCATTCCACCCTCTTTCTTGCAGCCTTGAGCACCTCCCCTAAAAACGTTCCGGTGTACGAGCTCTTTTCATCCGCCACCTCCTCAGGAGTGCCACAGGCCACAATTCTACCGCCGTTATCGCCACCCTCTGGTCCCACGTCTATAATCCAGTCAGCCGTTTTTATCACGTCCAGATTGTGCTCGATAACGACCACGGTATTGCCATGATCCACCAAACGCCCAAGGACCGTAAGCAAATGCTGGATATCTGCTGGATGCAGACCCGTTGTCGGCTCATCCAGTATATACAAGGTTCTACCACTATGTCGCCCGGACAGCTCCCTGGCCAGTTTCACCCTCTGGGCCTCACCTCCAGACAGGGTCACTGAGGACTGTCCAAGGGTAATATAAGCAAGCCCCACATCAAAGAGGGTTTGCAGTCGATTTTTGAGTACTGGGATATTCTGAAAAAAATCCAAAGCCTCTTCCACCGTCATAGACAAGACGTCATGAATATTTTTATCACGGTAACGAATATCGAGCGTTTCCTGACTATACCGCTTTCCTTTACAGGATTCGCAGAGCACGTAGATATCAGGGAGAAAGTGCATAGCAATCTTGTTAACCCCTTCGCCCTCACAGGCCTCGCATCGCCCGCCCTTCATGTTAAAGCTGAACTGCCCTAGTTTATACCCCCTGACCCGTGATTCTGGTAACCTGGCAAAAAGTTCCCGAATGGGGGTAAATACGCCGGTATAGGTCGCAGGATTGGATCGGGGCGTCCGGCCAATGGGGCTCTGATCGATATCGATAATCTTATCAACACTGTCCAGGCCAGACAAGACCGCCCCGTCAAGCTGCACCTTGGACAATCTCTGCTTCAGCCCCTTTTGCGCCATCCGAAACAGGGTCTCCATCACTAGAGAGCTCTTGCCTGAACCAGATACGCCGGTGACACAGGTCATTACTCCTAAAGGGAATGCTACATCAACCTGTTTCAGATTATTCACCGATCCATTCTGCAGCAAGAGAATATCCTGCTTCCCCTTGCGAACCCGTCTTCTCTTGTCTGGCAACTCTATCCTCATTCTACCGGACAGATAGGCCCCGGTAAGAGACTGCTGACAAGCCAATAACCCGGAAACCCGGCCATTATAGACAACCTCTCCCCCATGCACTCCAGCACCAGGCCCCATATCGAGCACATGATCAGCGGCGAGAATGGTATCGGTATCATGTTCAACGACAATGACGCTGTTGCCGAGATCACGTAATTCCACCAGGGTCTTGATGAGTTTTTGATTATCACGCTGATGCAGCCCGATACTCGGCTCATCAAGGATATAAAGAACTCCGGCCAGACGCGAACCAATCTGGGAGGCCAGCCTGATCCGTTGCGCCTCCCCGCCTGACAAGGTCCCGGATCGCCGCTCCAGCGAAAGATACCCCAGGCCGACATCCTCCAAAAAAGAGAGCCGATCACCAATCTCTTTCAAAATAGGCTGACCAATCTGCCGCTCACGAACGCTTAACGGCAGATTGGTCAGCTCACGAAGCAAGGTATCAATGGACAGGCAAGTCAACGCATGAATCGACCATTTTCCAATCCGTACCGCCAGGGCCTCTGGCCTTAACCGGGCACCATGACAACGGGGACAGCTCTGCTCATTCATGTACCTGGCCAGTTCCTCGCGCACCATAGCTGATTGCGTCTCATGATACCGGCGATCGAGCTGGGGGATAACTCCCTCAAAACTCTGCTCCGAGCGCATCGCCCGCTTCCCTTTCTGATAATGAAAGGCAATCTCCTCTCGCCCTGAACCGTACAGAATAATCTCCTGAATCCTGGCCGGTAGTTTTTGAAAGGGGGTCTCCATGGAAAACTGATAATGACTGGCGAGCGCGGCCAGCATCTGACCAGAATAGGAGCTCTCCATCCTTCTCCCCCAGGGGACAATGGCGCCATCCAATAGACTCAATGCCGGTTCTGGAATAAGCAGCCCCGGATCAAAAAATTGTTTTACACCTAAGCCGCCGCACTCCTCACAGGCACCCTGCGGATTATTAAAAGAAAAGAGCTGGGTGGAAAGAGCCGGCATGGACAACCCACAGCTATGACAGGCAGCAAGTTCACTGAACAGTTGTTCCCTTCCCTCATCAGGGAACAGGGCCAATAAAAAGCCCTCCGTCAACCTGACCGCCGTGGTGACCGAGTCCGAGAGACGACGGCGGATTGATGATTTAAGCGCTAGCCTGTCCACCACCACCTCAATGGAATGACGACGGTTTTTGTCAAGGGCTTCCACATCATCAGCATGCAGGATATTGCCATCAACCCTGATGCGGACAAAACCCTCTTTTCTGATCCGGGCCAGGACCTGTTCATGCCGTCCCTTTTTGTTGATAATAAGCGGCGCCAGCAGAACCACCTTGGTTCCTTCCGGTAAAGCCAACAAACCATGCACCATCTCCTCGATCGATTGTGAGCGAATCTCCTCACCACACTGTGGACAACAGGGATGGCCACAGCGGGCATACAGCAGCCGCAAATGGTCATAAATCTCGGTGACCGTGCCAACTGTTGAACGCGGGTTCTTACTGGTGGTCTTCTGTTCGATCGATACCGCTGGCGAAAGCCCCTCCAGGGAATCCACATCCGGCTTATCCATTTGCCCCAGGAACTGTCGTGCATACGTGGAAAGGGATTCCACATAGCGACGCTGTCCTTCCGCGTACAAGGTGTCAAAGGCAAGTGTTGATTTGCCGGAACCAGACAGCCCAGTAAAGACCACCAAGCTGTTGCGCGGCAAATCCACATCAATATTTTTCAGATTATGCATCCGCGCCCCGCGGATGCTCAAGGTTTGTGGTTCCATGAAAAATCAACTATAAAAATAAAAAACTGATTACCCGTAACCAACTTTATTGTTACAGTAAGTTACGGCTGTTTTTGATCAACGATTTATACTGACCCGAACTGCATATGATCAACCTTGATACAGCGATCCATAATCACAACAAGCCCAGCCTTTTCCGCCAAGACCGCCGCTTCCTGATTAATAATTCCCTGCTGCATCCAGATCGCTTTTGCCCCAATGGCAATAGCCTCTGCAACCACCGGCAGCACATCCTCAGAACGTCTGAAGATATCCACCACATCAACAGGCTCTGGGATCGAGACAAGATCAGGATAACACGTAACCCCGCAGATCTCACGATGCCCAGGGTTAACCGGAATAACACGAAATCCAGCTTGCATCAGATAGCAACCCACCATATGACTCGGTCGATTCTCTTTGGGCGAAAAACCAACTACGGCAATGGTTCTTGCGGTATGCAAGACCTCTTTAACAAGAACAAGCGCAGGTAGATTCAACATATCAGATCACTATAATCAGAAATAATATATGGATTTTTAACAGGAGTGAACCCTTTTGCGAGAAAAGGATTTACCACTTATACAGGCTATGGTATTTTAAGAGCCTTTACGAAATAATCGCTGTGTTTTTGACCATTTCGTTACAGCTCCTTATGCTGTTTGTGACATCCAGATAATGCGATTATTTTAATACAACAGCTTAACTCGTTATTATCACAGGGTAAAAGAAAAAAATCAAATCGTGAATAATCTTTTGCTCTTTTCCCAAAATTTAAGGAATTTCAATGAATTTTCAAGATATCATTCTTGAGCTGAATCATTACTGGGCAGATCAGGGATGCGTCATTCAACAACCCTATGACATGGAGGTTGGTGCCGGAACATTTCATCCAGCTACCCTGCTTCGATCACTGGGCCCGGAACCTTGGAAGGCTGCTTACCCCCAACCATCAAGACGTCCAACCGATGGCCGTTACGGCAACAATCCTAACCGCCTGCAACATTATTATCAATATCAAGTAGTTCTTAAACCATCTCCCCTTGATGTCCAGGAACTCTACCTGAAAAGCCTGCAACGTTTTGGCCTAAGTCCGCTTGAACACGATATCCGTTTTGTTGAAGACGACTGGGAATCACCCACATTAGGGGCCTGGGGCCTGGGCTGGGAGGTATGGCTGGATGGAATGGAAGTAACCCAATTCACCTATTTCCAACAGGCAGGGTCTATTGATCTTCACCCTATCACCGTGGAAATCACCTATGGCCTGGAACGACTTGCCATGTACCTCCAGGGGGTTGACAGTGTTTACGACATTGCCTGGAATGATACGGTAAGCTATGGTGAAATATTTCATCAGGCCGAGGTTGAGTTCTCAACCTTTAATTTTGAAGAGGCCAATGTCGAAAAACTGATCTCCTTCTTTGACATCTACGAACAAGAAGCACTCAAACTCGTGGAGAAAAAACTCATCCTGCCGGCCTATGACTACTGCCTGAAATGCTCACACACCTTCAATCTCCTGGATGCTCGCAAAGCAATAAGCGTTGCGGAGCGAACACGCTATATTGGCAGAATCAGAAATATTGCCAGAAAAGTGGCAGAACAATACGTCATCCAGAGAGAAGAAATGGGACATCCGCTGATCAAAACAGGACAACCCGCATAAGCCAAGTATTCACAAATAACCTGAGCCCTGAAAGAAAATGGCGGAAGTGCATGGGAATCGAACCCACCTGTCAGGCTATTAACCCGACACACCGGATTTGAAGTCCGGGAGGGCCACCAGTACCCTGCCCACTTCCACAGTATTTACACAAGAGAAATTAAACTTAATAGATATTGACCTCGAAAACAACTTTTTATTATGCTTCTTTTTTCTGTAAAAGATTAAAAGGGTATTCCCTGACAACAACAAGACTTCTTCTCTCTTCAACCCCGACCCAAGAAACAAAACCACAAACGCCATGCAGTGTGAAAGACTAATAAAACAGATAAAGATATGGTATTCTCATGTCCAGAACGAAACTATGGCTCCGGCCCGTATGATCAGTTTTATCGAAAGCCACGCCAGCCAGTGTGATATATGCCTGGCCGATCCTGATCTCCATCAAGAAATTACTAGAATAACAGAAATTATTCTTCCAGAATCCAAAATCCCAAAAGCAGTCCGGTTACAACAGGAACAGGCTGATGAAAGTGAATTAGAAGATGAAGAAGAAAACACGGAAGAGACGGGAGAACAGGAAGAAACAGAGGACGAATTGGACATCTTTGATTCTGATGACGAAATTTAGGAGCGATTACGAAATAACCATTTCGTAATCGCTCCTTATGCCAATCATGGCATCCCAATGTTACAATTATTCTTGATCACCAGATTAATCCCCTTCATCGTTTTCCGTTATCCTTCCTCTTCCTTTGGATAAACAAGTAAGGGGTTATGCGCATAACCGCATAACCCCTTACTTTAAACTTATGGTGGCGATGCAGGGAATCGAACCCCGGACACTACGGATATGAGCCGTATGCTCTAACCATCTGAGCTACATCGCCATTGATTTTGAGACGAGATAAATACCGCATCTACGCCTTGCTGTCAACAATTTTTCCCTAAAACAAGTCCGAGAAGACACAAAAAAACCTTCAAAATGCCAAAAAGGAAAGGGGCTCGCTCCGAGACCCTTTCCTTTTATTTTTTTCTTCCTGTCACAGAAGAAGGACAGCAAAAAACTCTTCTTACATCATACCGCCCATTCCACCCATGCCGCCCATTCCACCTGGAGGCATGCCCATACCGGCTCCAGCACCCTTCTCCTCAGGCATATCGGCAATAACACACTCGGTGGTCAAAAGCATCCCGGCAACAGAGGCTGCATTCTGCAGGGCTGTACGGGTTACCTTGGCAGGATCGATGACACCGGCGGCAATCAGGTCCTCATATTGCTCGGTAGCAGCGTTGAAGCCGTTGGCGCCTTTCAGACCCTTCACATGCTCAACGATAACAGAACCTTCACGACCCGCATTATTGGCAATCTGACGGATAGGCTCTTCCAGGGCCCGGCGCAGGATGTTTTTGCCAAGCTCCTGCTCGCCCGGAAGCACCAACTTGTCAAGAGCCTTCAGGCAACGCAGATAGGCAACACCGCCACCAGGGACAACACCTTCCTCAACAGCAGCACGGGTGGCGTTCAACGCATCTTCCACGCGGGCCTTTTTCTCTTTCATCTCCATCTCGGTTGCCGCGCCAACATTGATAACTGCAACGCCGCCGATCAATTTGGCAAGACGCTCCTGCAACTTCTCTTTATCATAGTCGGAAGTGGAGTCATCAATCTGGGTCCGAATCTGTTTAACTCGAGCCTCCAGTTTGACCTTATCTCCAGAGCCATCAATAATGGTGGTGTTGTCTTTAGTCACAACAACCCGTTTGGCAGTACCGAGGTCGCTCAGGGTTACATTCTCAAGCTTGATCCCGAGATCTTCGGTAACAACCTGGCCACCGGTAAGAATGGCGATATCCTCAAGCATGGCCTTGCGGCGATCACCAAAGCCAGGGGCCTTGACAGCCGCAACATTCAGGGTGCCGCGCAACTTATTGACAACAAGGGTCGCCAATGCTTCGCCATCGACATCTTCAGCAACGATGAACAATCCACGGCCCATCTTGGCCACAGACTCAAGAACCGGCAACAGATCCTTCATGCTGGAGACCTTTTTCTCAACAATGAGGAAATAAGGGTCTTCCATATTTACTTCCATCCGGTCGGCATCGGTGACAAAGTACGGAGAGAGATAGCCGCGATCAAACTGCATCCCCTCGACAACATCAAGGGTGGTATCCATGGATTTTGCTTCTTCTACGGTAATAACGCCTTCCTTGCCAACCTTATCCATGGCCTCGGCAATGATGTTACCGATGGTCTCGTCACTATTGGCAGAGATGGTGCCAACCTGGGCAATCTCTTTTTGTTCCTTCGTTGGGGTAGCGATCTTCTTGAGCTCGGCAACAATGGCCTCGACACTCTTGTCAATCCCGCGCTTGATCTCCATGGGATTGCCACCAGCAGCTACCAGCTTCACGCCCTCTGTATAGATAGATTGAGCAAGGACAGTCGCAGTTGTGGTGCCATCACCGGCCACATCCGAGGTCTTGGAAGCAACTTCACGGACCATCTGCGCGCCCATGTTTTCAAACTTGTCGGTCAGTTCAATCTCTTTGGCCACGGTCACACCGTCTTTGGTGATAGTGGGCGCACCGTATGATTTCTCAATCAGTACATTCCGGCCCTTGGGACCAAGCGTTACCTTTACTGCATTTGCCAGGGTATTGACACCAACGAGGATGGACTCGCGGGCCTTCACACCGTATTTAATATCTTTTCCAGCCATTATTTATCTCCTTTTATCTTTCACGCCCCTCTTGCAAGAGACAGTAACCATACACGGCTTGACGCCTTCTTATTCAATAATACCCATGATATCATCTTCACGCATGATGATAAAATCCTCACCATCAAGTTTTACATCCGTACCGCCGTATTTGGAAAAGATCACCTTATCCCCAGCTTTTACCTGCAGGGCAACACGGTCGCCCTTCTCATTAGTCTTGCCAGGTCCAACAGCAATGACTGTGCCTTCGGCTGGTTTTTCTTTGGCGCTGTCAGGAATAATAATTCCACCTGCAGTCTTGGTTATCTCTTCCAATCTTTTTACCAGAAGACGATCATTCAATGGACGAATTTTCATGTATTTCCTCCTACACGATTTTGTTTGAGAATTGGGCATCCGCCCCCTGCACTTTAACCTGGAGTATCGACAACAAAACACGATCCCCTAAAACTGGGTCAAACAATAGGCCAGCTTTTACAAAAATCAAGGGGCGAATGCCAAAAAAACATCCACCCCTTATCAGCACACCAACAACTGTTGTCCACAGAAACTGTACCAACCAAGCCTGCACGGCTCACTCAAACATCAACCAACCCGTGTTATCCACTTAAAGGGATCTTCCTGCTGCCCACTCTGAATCGCCTGCAACTCGTTAAATATTCGCTGCGAAAACTCACCAGTCCTACCACTGTTAATAACATATTTCGTGTCCTGATAACAGAGCTCACCCACGGGCGAGATAACCGCCGCCGTGCCGGTGCTAAAGGCCTCGGTCAAGGAACCATCAAGACTGACCGCAATGACCTCATCAATGGCAATCGGCCTTTCCAGCACCTTCAGGCCCCACTTCCGGGCAAGCTGAATCACTGAATCCCTGGTAATACCGGGCAGGATGGAGCCGTCAAGCGATGGTGTTACCAGTTCATTATTGATCATGAAAAAGATATTTGAGGTGCCGACCTCTTCCACGTACTTTCTTTTACAGGCATCCAGCCACAGGACCTGGGTGTATCCAGCCTGATGCGCCTCCTCGGCCGCCATGATGCTTGCCGCATAATTTCCGCCAGTCTTCACATCGCCAACCCCGCCAATGACGGCACGCACATACTTATCCGTGACATAAATCTTTGTCGGGCTGAACCCTTCAGGATAATAGGCCCCAACCGGACACATGATAATATAAAAATAATATTGGCCGGCCGCTCGAACTCCAAGGGCAGGCTCCACGGCAATCATGGTGGGACGGATGTAAAGGGTGGCACCCTCCGCCGTGGGTATCCAATCCCGATCAAGATAGACAAGGGCCTTGAGGGCCTTTAAGACCTTTGCAACCGGCAAACGGGGCATACACATCCGCAGGGCCGAGGCATTCATCCGCTCGATATTATCCTCGGGCCGAAAGAGATAGATCTGCCCATCTTTCCCCTTGTACGCCTTCAACCCCTCAAAGATGGCCTGACCATAATGAAAGACCATGGCCGCGGGATCCAGTTTGAATTTATGATAGGGAGAGATCTTGGCATCATGCCAGCCACTCTGCCGGTCCCATTTCATCAACAACATGTGATCAGTAAAATGTCGTCCAAAACCAAGACTATCCTGGGCAGGTTTTTCTTTCAGTTGCTCCTGGTTTGCCTTCTCCAGCCCTATCTCCAGATTTTCCCACATGATAATTTCCTCTTTTTACGCGAAGCCGTTGTTCAAAAATAACCATAACATTGAAATGCCGTAACCGGCATAAGGAGCTGTAACAAAATGGTCTAAGATGTAATAATTATTTCGTAACCGCTCCTAAAAATAAAGTCGATGTCTTTGCCACCAAAGAGGCTTCCATCTTATTTCTCTTTTCTTCAATCAGGTTAAACTATATAGTAGAATACTGTTGTCCCCTTTATTTATATACAAAAATTATGTTTCCACCTCTAGACCGTTGGAACAAATTAACTGTTACAGTTATATGGCAAGAACGGCACAAGGAGCCAATCACTCTTCCATCAGGGCGATCCCTGTTGCGAACGAGACACTGGGCCATCCATAGCCTGTAACGAAATGGTCAGAAATATAACAATTATTTCGTAACGACTCCTAAACTACTTTGAATTACCCAGCTCTATAAAAAATTGCAACTTTATTTCTCATTTTCCAATCACCCATTACACCAGTTCAATCTGCCATGAACAATGACCAGCCCCAAAAGACCTCAAGTTCTCAGTATCCAGGCACACTGGAGTCCCGTTATTTTTTCTTAATCTTTTGTATTTCGACGATCTTTCTGGGACGGATTCTCTGGCCATTCTGGTCCATCCTGATTCTCTCCTTCCTACTGGCCAGCCTGTTCAGACCCATCTATTCCTTTTTAGGTACCAGACGGCTGTCAGCATCCTTTGCCTCTATCCTTACCTGCACCTTGATCATCTTTCTTGTTTTCATTCCACTACTCCTTTTTATCGGTGCCCTTTCCAGCGAGGCCTTAAGCCTGTATCAATGGGGACGAGACGCAGGTGTCGGACTCCAAATACACTCCTTCCTCCAGAAAAGCCCGCTGGTTACTCAGGTCCAGACCTATCTTCATGGACTTGGTCTGAACTTTGAACCAGCACAACTCACTGATGCCTTGTCTTCTTTTATCAAGGCCGGCGGTCTCTTTCTCTACAACCAGGCAAGCTCCTGGGCGGCCAATATTCTGAAATTTCTTGCCCTCTTCTGCATGATGATTCTCATCATCTTTTTTCTGCTCATCGATCAGGAAAATCTTGTAGCTTTTTTCATCCGCCTTTCACCGCTCCCCGACCACGAAGATCGGCTCCTGCTTGCCAAATTTGAGGAAACCGCCAATGCTATCCTCAAGGGAACTATCGTCTGTGGACTTATTCAGGGCATCATTATCGGGGCAGTCTTTGCCATATTCGGCCTCAACGCTCCCATCCTTTGGGGTTGTATCATGGCCGTCGTGGCCTGTCTTCCAATCCCCGGCATCGGTCTGGTAATCATAATTCCGACTGCCATGATCTTAGCCATAAATGGCCAGATAGAAACCGGAATAGTTCTCTCCCTGTTTTATATGGTCCTCTCCTTTTCCATAGAATACGTGATAAAACCAAAAATGGTTGGAGGACAGGTCAAGATGCACACCTTGCTTGTCTTTCTTTCTCTCATGGGCGGAATCACTGTTTACGGGGTGCTTGGCATCATTTATGGACCACTGATTGTCACTGCCTTTCTGACCCTGTCCGATATCTATTTGACAAGATATGATTTTTCTCTACAAAAAAATATCAAAAAAACCAAGATGACTTGAGCTGACAGAATATTTCAACCGCGAAACTATTTGATATCTGTTGGGGGGCAAGACATTAACAGAAAGATGAGCGGCAAAAAGAAAAAGCCAGACACTGTATAAGTGTTTGGCTTCCGTACTGGAGAAATGGTCGGGGCGGCAGGATTCGAACCTGCGGCCTCCTGCTCCCAAGGCAGGCGCGCTAACCAGACTGCGCTACGCCCCGACACAAAAAAGAGAAAGTCCAATTCAAGAATTGGACTTGAGATTGCTGGCTCCCCGGGACGGATTCGAACCGCCGACAGGGTGATTAACAGTCACCTGCTCTACCAGCTGAGCTACCGGGGAATAATTGTGGCCACTTATAGCATACTCACAGGAACTTCGTCAATACTTTTACACGTTTTTTTCTATACCAACAAGTCTCAAAGGTGAAAAGATGAACCTCCCGGAAAACAAAACAAAAATCATCGCCACCATAGGGCCCGCCTCTGACAATGTGGCAACCTTGATCCAGATGATCAAGGCAGGGATGAATATTGCCCGGCTGAATTTCTCCCACGGAGCATTCTCATCACACCGTAAAACCATTGCCAAGATACGAAAAGCAGCCCAGCAATGCGGCTGCCGCATTGCCATCATGGCCGACCTCCCAGGCCCCAAGATGCGAATCGGCGCCATTGCGAATGAACCCATCCTGCTTCAGACCGGGGACCTCTTTACCCTGACCACCGAGGATATCACAGGAGATGCGCGTCGAGTTTCAGTAAGCTACCAGGATCTCCCGCAGGCGGTCAAGGCAGGCGATATTCTTTATCTCGACGATGGCTTTATTCAGCTTGTTGTTGATTCCGTGCAAGGCCCGGAAGTAAACTGCATTGTCCGTGTCGGCGGCAGATTACGCTCACACAAGGGACTCAATCTGCCGGGCATTGACCTTGGCATCTCGGCCTTTACCGCCCATGATCGAGAATGCCTGGAATTTGCCCTCAGACACGGCGTGGACGCCATCAGCCAATCCTTTGTCGCGACCGAGGCCGATCTCAGAGATGTCAGAGAGACAGCCCGACAGTTGGGATACTTTCCCTTTATTATCGCCAAGATCGAACGCTCTGCTGCGCTCAATCATCTTGATGCCATCTTGCAGGCTACCGATGGCCTGATGATCGCACGCGGCGATCTGGGGGTTGAAATCCCCATTGAAGACATAGCCATCACCCAGAAAACAATTATGGCCCACGCCCAAAGGGCTGGCAAACCGGTGATCACCGCCACCCAGATGCTTGAATCGATGACCACCAATCGCAGGCCTACCCGGGCCGAGGCCACCGATGTGGCCAATGCCATCCTTGATGGCACCGATTGTATCATGCTCTCCGCGGAATCGGCCATGGGGGCCTACCCCGTGGAGGCGGTGGCCATGCTGGCCTCCATTGGAACATCGATCGAAAACTTCCGTCCCGACTGTCCGTTCAAAAGGCAACTCACCCTCGACAGCAACTGGAAAAAAGCCGCCATAGGCCTCATCACCCTGGCCGTAGATTCCACCATCGAACGGATCGAACCCGCTTTCCTTATCATCCCCACCCAATCAGGAACAACTGCCCGCAATATCGCCCGGTTCCGGCATAAAATCTGGGCCTTTGCGATCTCCAGTTCAGAAAAAACCTGCCAGGATCTCCTTTTTTCCTATGGAGTGCATCCACTGACCGCCCATCCCATGCCCGAAGACTGGAACCGTTACGCTAATGACCTGCAACACCACTTTGGACTTCCGGGTGAATTCTCCATCCTGACAGAAGGGCCATCCCCGCTTCACCCCGACACCAATCACCGCATGGAACTCATCCCCTTAGGAACTGTTACGAAATAATCATTGCATGTTACAGACCATGTCCGAAATCTTCGCTTACCCGGCCCAGTATCGTTCGCGGAGTGGACGCCCATCAGGAAGCACTCTCAGAGCGTGAAAAGCGACTGCCACCCACATGATATCCTCTGCTAACAGCCTGGGGGTGGCCCTGAAATGCTCTCTCAAGGATAGTGACGACAGCGCACAATCACCAGCATGACAGCCATGTAACCCAGATAAAAAATTATACATTGACAAGTAGATACGATTCAGCATACAACTCGAATTGTTGAGGCTATGAACCGTGAGACTGTGGCCTCTTGGACTTCGGCGATCCAACTCTCTCACTGAACCTGCAAGCCACCACCCCTCTGCCATTACTCCCCAGCAACATGCATCCCAATCATCCAAAAACCTGGTCGTTTCGTAAACAACTCCGCATTCTCATCCTTATTGCCTTGTTCTCAATCATGGGCTGTGGAATCTTCGGGGCATGGCGTCTCCAGCAGCTCATCTTCAGCCAGATCACGATCCAGCAATCATCACAAGCCCTCCAGCAGAATCTTCATAGCAACTTCGAAAAAACCCGACTCATTGGTGAAATTCATACCCAACTGCGTCTCTACATGCAGTCTGGCAGTACCGATAACCTCAATTTGATTCACAAATACTCAGAAGAACTGCGCCACAAACTCTCGACAATAGAAAAAAAAACCTTAGAGCTGTTTCTTGAAACGATTGACACCCTGGAAGTTCGGATGAAAAGCCTGGATCAAAACACCAAGAAAATCATCCAAACCGAAAAGGTCCTCATCAACACTACCGAACAACTGATGGACATATCGAGTAAGGAGGGTAAAATCATATGGCCTCTGGTTATTGGTACCTATCTGCAACATCACCAGCTCTATGTGACTTCCATTACCACCAACCAGATAGACACCCTGATCCATACCCAGCAAGATGCGACAGAAATCTTTACCACACTTGACAGCCAGTTGACCACTCTTGGCCAGACACTCAACTCCGGCCAACGGGTCTTCATCGAAAAACTGAAAACAACCAACTACGAACTCAATGAAACCGTCCAGACGATCACATCCATCCGTATCATCACCCTGGAGACTCAGCACAAGATTGAACAATTCCTGGAAGCCCTGAACTCCGAGATAACCCAGGACTCCCTGAGCAAAAATGCCGAGGCCGCGGCGCTGATGGGCACAAGCCAGCGCATGGCCCGCATCAATCTCCTTTTTATGTCTGCCAGTCTCATTGGCTCCGCATTCATGTTTGCTCTCATTGCCTTCTTCCTGAATCAAAGGATGATCAAGCCACTGGTCGGTTTTGTTGAGCTGCTCCGCAGAATGACAAAACTCCTGGCCGGACTACGCGGACAACAGGTGGCAGAAGATGACAATCTCATCCAGCTCTCAAAGATGGCCAGCAGCCGACGAGATGAGCTGGGTGAGGCAGCCCTGGCGGTACAAGTGCTGATCACTCGTCTGCGCGAGCTCTCCCTTTTTCGTCAAACCATTGAGGCCGATGAATCAACCAAAGATATCTACGCCAGACTGGCGCAGATATTTGAGCATAAACTCGGACTGGAACGCTTTGTCATCTGGGAACAGTCTGATGAGCAATCCGCAGCAATGGCGGCCGTTTATTGCAATCCCCATGAACTGGCAGAGGAACTTCCGGAACTTGCTATTGCTGAACACTGCCGGGCCAAACGGACCGGGCTCATGACCAGCTCCCTGGAAACCCCATTTATCTGCAAGCAATATCCTTTTACAGATACCATGGACCATATCTGCATCCCCATGCTTGTAGGAGGTCATATTATCGGCGTTGTCCAGTTTCTCTTTTCCCTTGATCTGCCTGAAGAAGTACAGCACCTCAAAAACATGGCCGTAGAAGAGGCCCGATGCTATATTGCTGAAGCCCTCCCGATTCTCCAGACCAAACATTTTGCCAAGAAGCTGGAAGAAATGGCCACCAAAGACCCCCTCACCGGTCTCTACAACCGCCGCTATCTGGACTCAATGATCGAACAATTTGTTGAGGGAACAATCCGCAGAAAAAGCAAAATCGGCGTTTTGATGTGCGACATCGATCATTTCAAAAGGGTCAATGACCTTTTTGGCCATGATACTGGCGATTTCATACTGGTCCAGTTGGCGCAAATGATCCTGAACTGTATCAGAAAGGCAGATCTGGTGATCCGCTTTGGCGGCGAAGAATTCTTGATCCTCCTTCCAGATTGTGGAGAATCCTGTGCGGCCACCATGGCGGAACGTATCAGGAGCATAATAGAGACCCGCAAAATTCATGCGCCAAACAGGACACTGCAACAGACCATCAGTATCGGTGTAGCTGAGTTTTCCTACACCTCCACCAAAACGATCTGGGAAATAATCAAACTGGCCGACATTGCCCTCTACCAGGCAAAGAGCAACGGCCGGAATCAAATTCTCATCTGTCAGGACGATACGGTGCAACAGGAAACAGAACACATCTCGTAACAAACGTGATGTCTCTTTGACGCAAGCCCAACTTCTGGTGCCCCATCAACCCCGCCTCAAGCCAACTGCTCCCGCATTCTGGCCACACTCTCATCTTGCAGATAATCATCAAACGGCATCATCTTGTCAATAACACCCCCGGGCAGGATCTCCATAATCCTGTTGGCAATAGTTGCCACCAACTGATGATCGTGTGAGGAGAAAAGCAGCACCTCAGGGAAGGCCGCAAGCGCGTCATTCAAGGCCGTGATCGATTCCAGATCAAGATGATTGGTGGGTTCATCAAGAATCAGGGCATTGGCATCCGAAAGCATCATCTTGGAAAGCATGCAGCGCACCCGCTCTCCCCCTGAAAGAACACTGGTCTTTTTCAGGGCCTCATCCCCGGAAAAGAGCATCTTGCCCAGGAATCCCCGGGCAAAGGTCTCTCCCTCGGTGATTGGGGTATATTGCCCCAGCCAATCAACCAGGGTCATATCCCTGGTAAAATAGGCGCTGTTGTCCAAGGGAAAATAGGAAACGCTCATGGTCACGCCCCAACGGTAAGTCCCGCTGTCCGGTTCGATCTCACCGGCCAGGATCTGGAACAAGGTGGTCTTGGCCACACTATTGGTCCCGACAAAGGCGACCTTATCCCCCGGTCGCAGGGTAAAATCCAGGTCTTTAAACAGAGGGACACCATCAATAGCCTTGGAGAGCCCCTTGACCTCGAGGATAATATCACCACAGGGCCGCCCTGCCTTAAACGAGACAAAGGGATACTTTCGGGAAGAAACGGGCATATCCTCAATCTGCAGCTTATCCAGAAGCTTTTTCCGGGACGTGGCCTGCTTGGACTTGGAGGCATTGGCGGAAAAACGCAGGATAAACTCCTTGAGCTCCTTGGCCTTGTCCGTCACCTTTTTATTGTCACTCTGCCGCTGTTTCAAGCTGAGCTGGCTGGCCTGATACCAGAAGTCATAGTTGCCGACATAGATCTGGATCTTGCCGAAATCGATGTCGGCCACATGGGTACAGACCTGATTGAGAAAATGACGATCATGGGAGACAATGATAACCGTATTCTGGAAACGGGAAAGAAAATCTTCAAGCCAGGTGATCGACTGGATATCCAGATGGTTGGTCGGTTCATCCAGCAGCAGGATATCCGGACTGCCAAAAAGGGCCTGGGCCAGCAGCACCCGCACCTTTTCCCCGCCCTCCAGTTCCTTCATCTTTTTGGGCAGGAGTTCTTCACTGATTCCCAGACCGCTGAGGAGCACAGAGGCCTCTGACTCGGCCTCATAGCCATTCATTTCCCCAAATTCCGCCTCCAACTCACCGCTGCGGATGCCGTCCTCCTCGGTAAAATCGGCCTTGGCATAGAGGGCCTCACGCTCCGCCATCAACTGGTACAGCCGGGCATGTCCCATGATCACCGTATTGAGCACGGTCTCCTCGTCAAAGGCGAAATGGTCCTGTCTGAGCATAGCGATCCGCTCTCTGGGGCTCACAGATATCTCCCCCTTGTCCGGTTGCAACTCTCCGGCCAGGATCTTGAGAAAGGTGGATTTTCCGGCCCCATTGGCACCGATCAAGCCATAGCAGTTCCCTGGGACAAACTTAATATTGACATCTTTGAAAATAACCCTCTTCCCATAGGAGAGGGCAACGTTGGAAGCATTTATCATGACAAAATCTCTTTTTGTGTAAAAATATCGATGCCCTTGAGCGCTTATTGCTTAGAGTATTATTGTAACTGAGCGAGAAAAAATAGAGAATTTAGCACGACGGCAAGCGGAGACGCAAGCTTAATCTGGTCAAAGCAATATTGACAATCTCGTAAAAAGTCAGAAATTGTGATTCCCCCTTATTCCGGCAAAAGCCGGAATCCAGTCTTTTCAGATCAATGATGATGGTGCGTGTGTCCATGATCTGGCATCTCCCCGCCAGCCGCCTGCAATGCTTTATCCAGAAGATCACTCGCCTGATTCATGGCGGCAATAGCTGCGTCGATATGATCAGCCACCACTTCTTCTCCGGCTTGACGGGCCAAAACCGACCACTTCCCGCACTCTTCCGCATGGCCCAGATTATGCTCAATCCAATGCGGCAACAAAACCCTTAATTTCTCCATCTGTTCCATTTTTAAATCTCCCCCTCTCTTTAAGGGCGGTTACGAAATAATTATTCCATTCTTATCCATTTCGTTACCGCCCGTTATGCCTGCATGATGTTACAATGTTATAATTATTTTTGAACAACGGCTTACATAATTTTTCTTCCGTTCACAATATTGCCTGATATCTCCCATCAGGTTACACTTTTTTTAAGAATGACCTTCCCACCCAAGAAATCAATGGCCTGAATAAAGACCGCTTCAACCTTCCGAGGTTCCTCAAAAAAAGCGCTCACCTCAATGGTGGTGCCAAAAACCTGCAGACGAGTCACATTCTCCATGATCGTCTTTTCAACTCCCTCCTCTTCAACCACCACACTCATCTGACACATTTGCATTCCTCCATCACCATTCAAGGCTCCAGTCAATCATACCAAAAAACGAAACTCACCCTTCCCTAACAGATCATGCAGATGCAGAATCCCGGCCAATCTTCCACCGTCACTTACAATCGGCAGCACGGTAATTTCATGCCTCTGCATGATGCTCAAGGCGTCGGCTGCCAGCATTGAACCATCAATGGCCACAGGATTCGCCGTCATAATATCTGCCGCGTTCAAACGGGTAAGCACCTTGCCCAAGGCGACACTGCGACGTACATCCCCATCAGTGACAATACCCAGGATCTTCTCTTCAACCCCCAGAATCAAGACTGCTCCAAGATTCTTTTCGTTGAGCACCTCTATCGCCCTGGCCGCCGGTTCTTCGCCCTGCACCAAAGGGACAGCACTGCCTGTCAGCATCACTTCACGAACTTTCACCTTCAAACGTTCTCCCAGACTGCCGCCGGGATGATTTTTCCGAAAATCTGAGGCCCGAAACTGTTTTTTCTGCAACAGGACAACGGCCAGGGCATCTCCCATGGCAAGGGTGGCAGTGGTCGAAGCCGTGGGGGCAAGGCCCAACGGACAGGCCTCCATCGGCACCCCGATATCCAGCACCAGGTCAGCTGCCTCGGCGAGAATTGAATGCAGACCGCCGGTCATGGCAATGATCGTTATCCCCCTCTTGTGGAGACTGATCAGGAGCCCATTCAACTCAGTAGTGCCACCTGAATACGATATGGCAATCACTACATCAGTGGGCATGACCATCCCCAGATCACCATGCATGGCCTCTACCGGATGAAGGAAAAAAGATGGTGTGCCGGTGCTGTTCAGGGTCGCAGCGATCTTCTGCCCTATTATTCCCGACTTGCCTATTCCAGTAATAATCACGCGACTCGGACAGTGAAAAAGGATATCCACTGCCTTTTCAAACTCCTCACCGATCCGCTCCCGGACCGCCGCCAGGCCTTGTTCTTCGATCAAAAAAACCTTCTGTGCATCCTGTATCAACATTTTCTTGTTGCTCTCCACTCCCCTTGTTTTGCCTTCTCACAGATCAGATCAACCGCACAAGCATCCGTCCTCGTAAACTCCCAGCAAGCATACGCTGGATTGCCTCATCAAGTTCTTCCAAGGTAATCACGGATATGAGATGATCAAGCTGACTGAACTTATACTCTGTTGCCAACTGCTGCCAGATTCGCTCACGGACGGCCAAAGGACAGCGAGCGGAATCGATCCCGATCAGCCGTACCCCACGAATAATAAAAGGATAAACAGTCAGGGCCAGATCGCCGGAGGCGGCATTGCCGCAACTGGTTACCACCCCGTCATATCGGGTCTCTTTAATGGCAGTCTCCAGGTATTGACCACCAACCGTATCTATCACTCCAGCCCATCTTTCCGGCAGGAGCATTTTTTTGCGCGACCGGACAAATTCTCCCCTGGCTAACACCGTCCTGGCCCCCAGATCGAGAAGAAACGCAGGCTCATTTTTTCCGGTAAGGGCTGTCACCGCAAAGCCCAGCCTGGCCAGAATTGCTACACTGATCGACCCAACACCACCGGTAGCCCCAGTCACCAGGATATCGCCTTCCCCTGGGACACAACCCTGACACACAAGCATCTCCACACAACGCCCAGCCGTGAAACCGGCGGTCCCCAACATCATACTCTGCTCCAGGCTCAACCCTTGAGGCAGCCTCACCACCCACGCTGCCGGGACCCGCACATATTCCGCAAAGCCACCAGGATGATTCATACCCAGGTCATATCCCGAGACAATAACCTGATCTCCCGGCTGAAAAACAGAAACAGTTGAATCCTCCACCACGCCAGCTGCATCAATCCCGGGGGTATGAGGATATCGTCTGGTGACACCACGATTACCAGAAGCAGAGAGGGCATCCTTATAGTTCAGCGATGAGTAGTGAACCCTGACCAGGACCTCTCCTGCCGGCAGCTCCTGTGTGTCCTTCTCTTCAACCGACCTGGAAAATTCACCATTATCCTGCTCTCGAACCACAAAACTTCTATACAAACCCAAAATAATCTCCCCCTTAGCACAGTTTTATTTTGACGAAATATTCTTTATGCTTAATCTAACTTGAAATAGTAAGTACTTGCACTTGACACAACTGATGTTTTTTGTTGTTTTCTCCTTTTTTTCTTGACAAGAACGCCCCTCTTTCGTCACTATGTAAAACTTAATTAGTTTTAGTAAATACCATATAAATTAACAAAGCTTAATCACTTTTACTCACTATTTTTCGCGTGAGAACAATGTTTGGGCATTCATTTCCTGGAGCCAGACCCGATGTCAAATTATCTTTTCACCTCAGAATCCGTTTCCGAAGGGCACCCAGACAAAGTTGCCGATCAGATCTCCGATGCCATCCTCGATGCCATCCTCACCCAGGATCCGCTTGCACGTGTAGGTTGTGAGACCTTAGTCACAACCGGCATGGCAATGATTGCCGGCGAGATTACCACCACCGCCTGGATCGACATGCCCGATGTAGTCCGCCAGACCATTCGTTCCATTGGCTATAACTCTTCAGACATGGGTTTTGACTGGCAATCCTGTGCGGTACTCACCTCCATTGACAAGCAATCTCCAGACATTGCCCAAGGCGTGAACGAAGGCACTGGTCTTGATCTTGATCAGGGGGCGGGAGACCAGGGCTTGATGTTTGGCTATGCCTGTAATGAGACCCGGGTCCTGATGCCAATGCCTATCACCTATGCCCACCGTCTGGTTAAACGTCAGTCAGAAGTACGTAAATCCGGCCGTCTCCCCTGGCTGCGTCCTGACGCTAAAAGCCAGGTAACCATTGAATATGAGAATAATGTACCAAAGCGGGTGGAGGCGGTCGTTCTCTCCACTCAGCATAATGAAACCGTTAGCTATGAAGACCTGAAAGAAGCCGTTATGGAAGAGATCATCAAACCGATCCTGCCCGCTGACATGATTGATGCCAACACAAAATATTATATCAACCCCACTGGTCGTTTCGTGATCGGCGGACCCGTTGGTGACTGCGGCGTAACAGGACGGAAGATTATTGTTGATACCTACGGTGGCAAAGGTTCCCATGGCGGTGGGGCCTTTTCCGGAAAAGATCCTTCCAAGGTTGACCGTTCTTCTTCCTATATGGGGCGCTATATTGCCAAAAACATTGTGGCTGCCGGCCTGGCTACGGAGATTGAGATTCAGGTTGCTTATGCTATTGGGATCTCCCAGCCGGTATCAATCAATGTAAATAGCTTTGGCACAGGCAAGATCGCTGATGATCTTATCAAGGCTCTTATCCTGCGCCACTTCGATCTGCGGCCCAAGGCAATTATCCAACACCTGAACCTGTTGCGTCCCATCTATCAGGCCACTGCCGCCTACGGCCACTTTGGTCGAGAACGAGAGGACTTTACCTGGGAGAAGACCGATAAGGCCGCCATCTTAAGGGAGGACGCCAAACTTTAGGCGTTTCTTGCCACGCAAGCGGCAAGACCATAACCCCATAATACTTTTTAAAAAAACAGACACTCCCCCCACCTGTTCTGTACATCATTCCAGGTGGGCCTTTCTTTTTTTTAACTTATCCTTTTCACACCGAGGTATTTTTTAATGACCGCACCTAAAATTGATTACAAGGTAGCCGACATGTCCCTTGCCGCATGGGGCAGGAAAGAAATCGAAATCGCCGAGACGGAAATGCCGGGACTGATGGCTCTACGCCATGAATATCATGCGGCGCAGCCACTCAAAGGCGCCCGTATCGCCGGATGCCTGCATATGACGATCCAGACTGCCGTACTCATGGAAACCCTGATTGATCTCGGCGCCGAGATTCGCTGGTCATCCTGCAATATCTTTTCCACCCAGGATCATGCGGCAGCAGCCATGGCTGCTGCCGGAATTCCAACCTTTGCCTGGAAAGGGGAAAATGAAGAAGAATTCTGGTGGTGCATCGATCAGACCATCTTTGGACCGGACAACTGGCGGCCAAACATGATCCTTGATGATGGGGGGGACCTCACCCTGATCATGCATGACAAGTACAAAGACGATATGAAAAATATCCGTGGCATCAGTGAAGAAACCACCACCGGTGTCCACCGACTCAACGAGATGGCCAAGAGCGGTAAACTGATGTGCGCTGCCTTTAATGTGAATGACTCGGTTACCAAATCAAAATTTGACAACCTGTATGGCTGTCGCGAGTCATTGATCGACGGCATTAAACGGGCAACCGATGTGATGATTGCCGGCAAGAATGCGGTAGTCGTTGGTTTTGGCGATGTAGGCAAGGGTTGTGCCCAGGCCCTGCGCGGCATGGGTGCCACCGTCTATATCACGGAGATCGATCCCATCTGTGCCTTGCAGGCCGCGATGGAGGGGTATCGAGTGGTCACCATGGAGGAAGCTGCCCCTATTGGCAATATTTTTGTTACCTGTACCGGCAACCTGCGCGTCATCACCCGGCCCCACATGGAACTGATGCCGGACCAGGCCATTGTATGCAATATCGGCCACTTCGACTCAGAGATCGATATTGCCGCGATCAGAGATCTCCCTTGGGATAATATCAAGCCGCAGGTCGATCATGTGATCTTCCCCGACGGTAAAAAGATTATCATCCTCGCCGAAGGAAGACTGGTTAATCTGGGATGTGCCACTGGCCACCCCAGTTTTGTCATGAGTAATTCATTCACCAACCAGGTCCTGGCCCAGATTGAACTTTGGAAAAATCCAGGAAAGTACGAGAACAAGGTTTATTTTCTGCCCAAAAATCTCGATGAAATGGTCGCCAGACTGCACCTGCAGAAAATCGGGGTCCATCTTACTGTCCTGACCCAGGCCGTCTTTGACCGCTCCTCAATCGCAAAATCCTCGCCGTAGCGCTGCTACGGCTGCGGTTTTACTCAATCGTCTCGGCCAAATTCGTCTCAAAATCCGGCGCGATCCCTGAAAAGCTTATTTACGGACAAGCTCTAAGTCAGAAGGTAGGTAGAAGGCAGATGTAATATATAATCCAGTAGAGTTGTTCAATATATTACATCTGCTTTTTCTGCCTTTTCTGTCTTTTGTCACAACCTTGCGGCCAAAGTCACATCACCAGACATCACCTCATGTCTCATTCCCGCGTGATCTCGCACCATCAGCATACCACTGCTATCGACCCCAAGAGACTCACCATAAACGACGTCACCCGCAGGGGTAACCCACTTCATCCATTTGCCTTGCAACATATCCCGTTCTCGCCACTGATTCAAGATCGCCGTAAAGCCTTCACTCTCCATTTTTGACAACAGTTGCAGAAGCCTGACCCGGATTCCTGTAAAAATACTCCAGATATCATATTCTCTCCCGGTCTCAATAAAGACGGTTGTTGCCGTTTCCTGCAACTCAGCCGGAAATGCACCTTTCTCACCATTAATATTTACCCCTATTCCCACAAGGGCGAAATTCCCTTCTCCAGTGCCCTGCAAGGATGATGTCTCCACGAGAATACCACCACACTTCCGGCCAGAAATATAAATATCATTCGGCCATTTGAGCTGTGGTTGCAGTTGGCATATCTCTTCCAAGGCCAGACTCACAGCCAACCCTGTGGTTAATGTTATTTTGGAATAGTCCTCAACCGCAAGTTCTGGTCGCACCAGAATCGTGCAGTACAATCCTTTTCCCGAAGGCGATTGCCACGCCTTCCCTAATCGTCCCCGCCCAGCCGTCTGGCTGCCAGCCAGAACCGCAAAACCGTGTGGTTTATCTTCACCTGCAAGTTCCCGTGCTACCCGGTTCGTTGAATCAACCGTCTCAAAAAAAAGCGTATCTTTCATGACATTCTTGAACGTTCCCTTGAGTAAAAGGCAAAAAAAAAGTGCCGAGTTCAAAAACCCGGCACTTCATCAACTCTCAACTTCAAAGAAGTTAAAAATTCAATACTTAATTTACACCACTGTCGCCTTCTTCATTCTTGATACGGCTTTTCATGGCATACATGGTGGTGGAACCGGAAGACCAGAACATCAATTTTCCTTCCTTGACCAGATCATTGGCCACGTTCTTAATTTCCCGTGGTTTGGTATCAGGATCACAGGCGTAAAAATCCTTGATATAAAGCTGTGGTTTCGGAGCAGTTTCTGCCTTCTTCAAGATCGCAGCCTTGAGTTCATCTCTACTTAATGCCATAGCATACTCCTAAAAAAAAATTTGAACAGTCAAGCAACCAGAAAATCTGGCCGGATTTAACTATTTAAAACCGGCCAGATCATCATGTCATTACTTCACATGAGAGGTGTACTTGAACTGAGTAGTCGTACGCCAAGTGTCATAGGCCAGACGATAGTCATCAATACTCTTGATGGTGAAGGGAATATTGCACTTCTCAAAGAACTTCTCCCAGCCAATCCGCTCTGCCCACTCACCCACACGCTCATACTTATGGGCATCTTTGGCATAAGTCTCAAGGATACCCTTAACAGCGGCAACGACCTCAGGCCAACGTGGCGGAGTGTTGGGCAGGAAAGGGATAACCAGCTTCGAGAACTTTGGAGCTGTTCTAGAGTTGGAGACCTTGCCACCAACCAGGATGGCAATACCGTCACCATCAGGATCAGCAAGAGGCATGGCAGGACACATGGTGTAGCAGTTACCGCAGAACATACAACGCTCAGCATTAACAGCTACGGTCTTGATTTCCACACCATTCACCATGGCCTTGGCAGGTTTAACAGCGCCCAGTGGACAGGCGGAGATAGCCAAAGGCAACTCACAGACACCGGTGATACGATGATGATCGATCATTGGTGGCTTACGATGCACACCAAGAATGGCGATATCAGAGGCATGAACAGCACCACACATATTCAGACAGCAGGCAAGGGCAATACGCACCTGAGCTGGCAGTTTCATGGAGGTGAAGTAATCAAAAAGCTCATCCATAACGGCCTTCACAACACCAGAGGCGTCGGTGGCTGGGGTATGGCAATGAACCCACCCTTGAGTATGGACGATATTGGTCACGCCGCAGCCGGTTCCACCAACTGGGAACCTGTTGCCACGGCCCTTCAGATCGTCCAACAGGGGTTGGACCTTGGCCTTGGAGTCCACCATGAATTCTACGTTATTTCTGGTGGTAAACCGGAAGAAACCATCGCAATGCTTATCGGCGATATCACACATCTCACGGATAAGTTCGATGGAAATCAAGCGGGCAGCCCCAACACGGACCGTCCAACACTCGGCACCGGTCTCTGATTTATGTACCAGAACACCTGGTTGAGTGATTTCATGCCACAACCATTTGCCCTTATTGGCTTTAACAACTGGTGGATGAAACTCAGAATAATATCTGGGACCGATGTCGGAAATTCTGTCGACCATCGGATTGGCTGGATCATAAGCCATAATGTTAATCTCCTTAATATATACGAGATAATTACTCGATTTAACTTCTAATTAAGCTGCGTGACGAGCACGGAACTCTTCAACATCACGATCCCATCCGCCCTCAACCTCTTCTTCCTGCCAGAAAACATAAGGATTAGAACGAGGCTCTTTTATATGCTGGGGGATTGGCTCAAGATCCATCACCTTGATAAAGGTCGGCAAACCAATGCGCTGCATGGTCTCACCCACGCGCTCACGGTTCTTGCCAACTTCCATCCACCAATCCCAGATCTTCTCAATGAACTCGATCAGCTCTTCAAACTCATTATCAGCAGAAACCTTCATGAAAGGAACAATCATGGTTGCGAACTGGGCGCCATCAAGAATCGGGGCCTTGGCGCCGACACAGATGGTTGCACCTTGCTCTACACCTGGACGAAGGGCACGAGGCATAACATTGAGGCAGTGCATGCAACGCGTACACTCGGCATCATCGATCTTCAAATCACCGCCTTCCATCCACATACAACCGGTTGGACAAAGGGCAATCACCTCTTTCTGGATATCAAACTTACCCCAGTCACGACTGGCATGAGCACCGCCGTTTGATGGGATTTTACCAGCGACATATTCTTTTACGGCAGCCTGGTCAATACGGATGTTATCCCGCCAGGTGCCGATAACCGCCACATCTGAGCGGGCAATAGCGGCAACACAGTCATTGGGGCAACCGGAAAACTTGAACTTGAACTTATAAGGAAATGCGGGACGATGGATCTCATCCTGATAATGCATTGTCAGCTGATGGCAGGCCTCTTCTGTATCATAACAGGCCCATTCACAACGAGACTGGCCAAGGCAGTTGGCGGGGGTACGCAGATTGGAACCGGAGCCGCCCAGATCCTGCTGCAACTCATGGGTCAATTCATAAAATAAAGGCTCCAGTGACTCTGTACGGCAACCGAGCAGAACAAGATCACCAGTAGAACCGTGCATGTTGGTCATACCGGAGCCATATTTCTCCCACTTGTCACAGATGGCACGCAGATGTTCAGTGGAATAGTATTTGGAGGCAGGTTGGTTCAGACGAACGGTGTGGAAATGCTCAACACCGGGAAAACGTTTTGGAAGGTCGGAATAACGACCGACAATACCACCACCATACCCAAAAACACCTACGATACCACCATGTTTCCAATGGGTAATCTTTTCTTTGTAGGACAGTTCCACCTGACCAAGAATATCCCAACAGGCCGGGTTTTTCTCTGCCTGGCGCTTGATGTCGGTAACGAAGCTTGGCCATGGGCCTTTTTCAAGCTCGTCCAACAGGGGCGTCTCATGCTTTGCCATGAATTTTCCTCCTTTAAATTACTAGTTTAACTTCAACCCTTACCAGAATATACACACCAGCACTGTTTGACTCTGCTATCTACATCACAAGCAAAACAGCACTGGCCATTACCTTTCAAATGCTTCATTTTTTTAAACACCCCTCAATAAGAGGCATCATGTAACAGTTCACCAAAAACCATACACTCTTGAATAATCATTCAGCGACCGACAATATCTCTGAACAATTTTTTTGTCAACAAAAAACGAATGGGAATTTACCCTGAAATGAATCTATATTCATTTTTACTTTTTCCATTATACCCACCCACCACCTAAATGTTTTTCAATGGAATTGACAAACTTCATTGAACACATGAAAAAACCCGCAAACCTTGTAAGGCTGCGGGCTTAGTGTGCTTTACTGGATGTTACTGGATGTTCAAATGGTGGAGGCGGGGGGAGTCGAACCCCCGTCCGAAAATACTCCCCTCCCGTATCTACATGCTTAGTTCCGGGCTTTAGTTTTCGCGCCAGAAGCTCCGCCGGAGCTTAGATATCCTGTTGCTAGCCTGCTAAGTTCTTATCTTCCGGCAAACAGGCGCTGCCAGAGGACCAGCCCACAGAGTCGGCGCTCCGGTCCGGTCTTGCGGACAGAGACCGGGGGAACGGCAGAGCAGACTAAGCTGCTACTGCGTAGTTATAATCGTCGGCGATTATAATTAAATTTCCATCAGTTTTACGAGCAGACAGAAGCTCGGCATGCAACGTAGAGCTTACATATCCCCGTCGAATCCGTTTCGCCCCCATAATGGTTAAAGTTTATTGTACAATTATATCTCATTGCGGCGCATGACCCGTTGGATCTCACGGTCACTCTGCTGCTCCTTGAGAGAGGCCCGCTTGTCATACTGCTTTTTACCACGGGCCAGACCAAGTTCCACCTTGGCCTTACCTTTTTCATTAAAGTATATCTTCAGAGGGATCAAGGCAAGTCCTTTCTCCCGCAGCTTGCCGATCAGTTTGTTGATCTCGCGCTTATGCAGCAGGAGTTTCCGTGACCGCAAAGGTTCATTGGGGTTATGGGTGGCAAAGGTATAAAAGGAAATATGGACGTTCAGCAGCATCAGCTCACCACGGTCATCGATCTGGGCATAGCCATCACGCAGATTGGCCTTGCCGGCCCGCAACGACTTCACCTCGGGCCCGCTCAATACCATACCGGCCTCCATGGTTGACTCAATAGAGTAATCATGAAAGGCCTTCTTATTACGACACACTATCTTTTCGGCCATGGCCTATTCCTCTGCTTCTCCGATCTGCTATTCAGATGTCACCCGCATGGCTTCCTGATAGGTGGTGACCCCTGCCTTCACCTTCTGCCATGCATCTTCCCGTAGAGTAGTCATTCCTTCACGAATTGCAACCTTTCGCATTTCATTTACCCCTTCTCCGGCCCGCAGCATCCTGCTGATCTGCTCGGAGAACACAAAGACCTCAAATATCCCGCATCGTCCCTTATAGCCAGTGCCACGACACTGCCGGCAGCCCTTACCCCTCTTCAACTCAATCACACCGCCGCCTGAGGCCGGAAACCCTAACTTCAACAACTCGTCCTTCTCCATCTGAAAGCTCTCCACACATCCAGGACAGATGGTCCGAACCAAGCGCTGGGCCACACAGCCCAACAGGGTGGAACTGATCAGAAAAGGCTCAAGCCCCATGTCCATGAGCCGGGCAATGGACGAGACCGCATCATTGGTATGGAGGGTGGACAAAACCAGATGGCCTGTCATCGCCGCCTGCACTGCATGAGATGCAGTTTCCAGATCACGGATCTCGCCGATCATGATGATATCCGGATCCTGACGCAGGATATTGCGGAGGATGGTGGAAAAAGTGACATCAATCAGGGGCTGTACCGAGATCTGATTAAACTCCTCATGCACCATCTCCACCGGGTCTTCCACGGTCACAATATTTTTTTCCGGGGTGGCTATCTTTTTCAGGGTCGAATAGAGGGTGGTTGATTTACCGCTGCCCGTGGGCCCGGTCACGAGCACTATACCATGCGGGGCGGAGATGAAGGAATCAAAGACCTGACGATCCCGGTGCGAAAAGGCCAGATTATCCAGATCCTGAAAGATCATATCCGAGTCCAGAATCCGCATGACCGTCTTTTCACCAAAAGCGACGGGCACAGTGGAGACCCGGATTTCAACCTCTTTCTTGCCGCCGACCCCCAGCTTGATCCGGCCATCCTGGGGCCTGCGCTTTTCCGAGATATCCATGCGGGCCAGAGACTTAATCCGGGCCGTAATTGCCGCATGCACGGCCTTGGGCAGCTTGTAGATCGGATGCAGCATGCCGTCAATGCGGAATCTAACCATACAGGCATCCCGTTTCGGCTCAATATGGATATCGCTGGCCTGCTGATCGAGGGCGTAATGAAAGAGATGATTGACCGCCGACTTGATATGCTGATCGGTTGAGGAGATCTCTTTGGCGGAAGAGATCTTGACGAACTGCTCCAGATTGCCGATATCCACCGAACCGCCAAGTCCTGGGCCGGCAAACTGGCTCTCCGCAGCCCTG
The DNA here is from genome assembly GCA_026388715.1 of Deltaproteobacteria bacterium. Lineage (GTDB taxonomy): Bacteria > Desulfobacterota > Desulfobulbia > Desulfobulbales > Desulfocapsaceae > UBA2270. The sequence goes on along the minus strand of JAPLJF010000010.1, from coordinate 179,407 downwards.
ATTGATTTCTGAAAACCAAAAAAATCAGCCTGAATCTTTTTAATATCAGCCTTGGTAGCGATATAGGGCCTGACCGTGACCTGATTGGCCTGCTCAATATCGGCAAGCACAGTTTTATTGTCGGGATGATAAACCGCGATCTCGAGAATTCCGTTCTGCATATTAAACGGGAGCAGCAGATGGGTTACGGCAAAATTTCTGGGGATACTCTTGGTGACGATATCCATATCGAGTGCCAACGAATCAAGTTTTTTAAAGGGCAGCTTGTAATCGCGGGCCACCGCCTGCATAATGGCCTCTGCATCCAGCAACACCCCTTTACTGCCGCCTACCTCCAACTGAAAAGAGTCAATAATGTCAACAAGATCGGGATAGCTCTTATCTCCTCCCCCATTGTCGTCAGCTCGTTTCAACAACTTGAGCCGCTGCTTTCCCTTCTCCAGAGTTATCAACTGCCGCTGCTGGCCGGTAAGCATCTGCTGTCGCTCCAAAAGATCAAGAAGTTCGTCACTGTTCAAAAAATTCATAAAAATTTCCTATGGTTGTATATGTGAGGCTACTACGGGCTTATCAATAAGTCTGCGCAATACCTGTAAATTATCCCGATCTTCCTGCAGGTCATCACCCTTCGGGGTCTCAAGGGTCATGGGATGGTCGGCAAAACGGGGATCATTGACCAGGCTTCTGAATCCTTCCAACCCAATTGTCCCCTGCCCGATATGCTCGTGCCGGTCCACCCGGCTGGCCAGTTTCTGCTTTGAATCATTCAAATGGAAAAATTTGATCCTCCCAACACCCACCAGTCGATCAAACTCTTCCATGGTCTGGGTATAGGCAGATAAGGTCCTGATATCGTAGCCGGCGGCAAAGATATGGCAGGTATCCACGCACACCCCGAGCCTCTGCGGAACCCGTGAATGCTCAAGGATGAAGGCCAGCTCCTCAAAACGACTGCCCAGACCGGCCCCCTGCCCGGCCGTGGTCTCCAGCAGCACCGTCACCCCAGCCCCTGTTTCTTCCAGCGCCAGATCAAGGGCCTTGGTAAAACGGACAAGCCCCACATCTACTCCCGCACCCCCATGGGAACCGGGATGGATCACCACAAAGGGAATGCCAAGCTGCTCACAGCGATGGATCTCAGCGGCCAAGGCCGTAATGGATTTATCTATCAGTTCCTGCTTGCCGCTGGCCAGATTTATCAGGTACGAGGCGTGCGAGGCGACTGGCAGATAACTTGCTTGTTGCCAGGTGGCCTGAAACAAGGAAATCTCGTCTACCGTTAACGGGTGCGGATTCCACTGGCGCTGATTTCTGGTAAAGAGCTGCAGGGCCTCCCCGCCAACCTGCAGCAGCCGGTCAAAGGCAAGGTGCAGTCCTCCTGCCCCCGACTCATGGGCCCCTAAAAATGGCATCTGTTACTCCCTGTGCTGGTACTCATCTTCTTGTTTCTGTCTCAATTCCTGCTGATAGCTCAGACGCCGGAAACGCTCGACCTGCTGCTGATAATACTCCCGGCCCGCAGGATCGGCAAGAACCGCTTCCTGCTCCGCCGCTACCGCCTCTTCAATTAATCCGTTGGCCCAATAGGCCAGTCCCAGCGTATCAAGAAAAGACGCCAGCGGTTTAGAGAGTGCGGCAGAACGAGCCAATGTCAAGGCCCGCTGCGGATCACGCAGTTGCAGATCCTCACTGGTCAATAGCAGCCAGGCCAGATTATTGAGAAGATCAGGACTTACAGGCGCAAACGCCAGGGCCCTCTCATAGGCAGCAAGGGCCTTTTTCTCCATCTTCTTATGCTGCATCAAGTCTCCTGCCAGTCGGAGCCACAGGGCCTTATCCGGTTCTTGCTGCACCTTCTGCCACAGGACAGCCTCAATATACTTTTCCTCATACTGCCGGGCAAGCCCTTCCACCGGCATCTGCCGCAGCAGGAGCACAACCGCTGCCAGCACCAGCAGATACGCTGTCAGACTGAACCACACCTTCCGTTGGTGCCGTCCTCGCTCCTGTGGATCCTGTTCACATTTTTCCAAGAAAGCCACCCGCTCACCAATGCCAAAATGATGCCAATTGGGTTGATCCCGGATGTTCCCGCTCAGCAGAGCGATCTTTTCAAATGCCGATACCAGGGCATGACTGCTGCCAAGAGCCGGAAAGACATGAAGGTCCGCCTGCCTTTCAAAATTTCTGATAAAATAGCCAAACAGATACCGAAAATAGAGAAGTATGACCATGAGTAAGGGAATGGCGGTGCCAACAACCAGCATGGCCTCAGGCGACAGCCCGCTCCAGCGCATCAGGAAATAAAAGGAGTCCTGGGAAAGCAGAAAATAGGTCCATGGCTCGGTGCCCAAGCCAACGACAAGACTGAATACGGCAATCAGCATCAGATAGAACAGGAGGTGCTTTTTTTCGACATGGCCAATCTCATGGGCCATAACCGCTTCCAGTTCTTCCAGGGTCAATGCCTCCAGAAGACCAGGAGTAATCAAGACATAGCGCAGGCCAGGCACAAAGCCCATTACTCCAGCAGTAAGCACCCGCCCCTCAAAGAGCGGCCAGAGATACAGCTCGGTTGCAAACTTCTGCCGGGCACAAAAAGAAATGAGCTGATCCCTGAGCTCACCGGCCGGCATCCTGGTGCAACCCCAGAGACGACGCACCAATGGCGGGAAAACAAGCAGGACGAAAAAGAGAAACATGATAAAAAACAGGAAATCGCCCCAGGCAGAGAGCAACAAATCATGCAGGCCGGACCAGGGTAACAGGGCAAAAAGGTCATAACAGAGAGAGAGCAGGGCCCAAGGCAGGACTATGGGCAGATTCACCTTGATATTTAAGGCGATAAAACCGGCAGTGGTGTAAGTACGCCCAAAGATTCTCTGATAATGAAATTTGCCTGCCCTCCACATGAGCGAAAGATAGAAAAAAAACAGGCATAAACCCGCAACATTCACCAGAGAAGGCAACGCCTTCGCCCATGACAGGACAGAGAGATAATACTTGAGGTCACAGACATAAATTGCCAGGGTAAAGAAGAAAAGAGCCAGGAGCGAGGCCTTCCGTTCTGCTCTGAAATAGCCTGCGGAGCTGCGACTGTCTGCTTTCCTGTGAATAAACTGCGCCAGTCGTTCATAACAAATCAGACTCAGAACAAACAAAGAAGCAGAGGCCCAGGCCGGCAGCCGGGGGACCTCCGGGGCCGTATCCATACTGAAAAGAAAAATGGCGATGAGGAAATACAGAAGGTTGTTATACATGGCACACCCGGTTCCGAGCGCCAGACAGTCCAGAGCCGTTTACATCAATCACCATCCTGCCCCCTTTTTTCTTTTTCGTACCCTTCATTTACAGACAACCCGGGCAGGTTTTCCGCCTTATCCCCAATCAATCAGATCCCGTCTCAATCAAGCAAGGCCGTCTTGATAGCCACCCCAAGATCGCGGAGGGTGTATGGTTTTTTTACAAGTTGGCTGGCGCCCAGTTGTAAGGTCCTGCTGATCTCACTGGAATCCGCAAATCCACTGACAATAATCGCCCGCTGGCCCGGCCTGAAGGCAAGTATTCGCTCGTAGGTCTCCCGGCCATTTATCCCTGGTCGCATCAACATGTCAAGCATGACCAGATGGGCCTGATTCTGCGTCAGGTAAGAAACCGCCTCCTCGCCGCTTGCCACCGCCACTGCCGAATAACCAAGGGCCATCAGCATCTCGGTAGCCATATCCCGCAGTAATTCCTCATCTTCGACAATCAGGACATGCTCGCCATTTCCTCGCATCTGTTCCATTATCATCTCCTGTATCGTTTCTTGTTGCCCTCGCCATTTATTCACCAAAGAAGGAAAATCCCCACCGAAGCTCCTCTGCATTCCCTTCGATTTCCTGATCTCGTTTACAGGGAGAGAAGGGTCGTACTGAGGTTTACGTTGTCCCTCTTTTTCAACCCCAGCTTCTCCCGCAAATAGGCCCTGTCGATCCGTAATCATCTGCTCATAGCAGGCAAGACCACCATCCACGACAAGAGCAGATTCACTTTCATGATCACCGGCAATAAACTGCCTGCCGATGCTGATCTCCTTGCAGGTCTTACTAACAATCGCCTCCCGTTCTTGGCCGGGATCAAGACCCGCTCTCTGTTCTTGAAGAAGACCGGTACGGGCAGGGCCTCAATCAGGCCCTGCCCATCCATGTTATCCAGACCGAAAGATGAGGCCGGTTTACTCAGAAACGCTACCGTCTCCGCATTAAAGGAAATTCGCTTCTTGATCTCAGTCAGCCTGGTATAGCGGCGACAAGGGCAACTAATTCGTAAGGGCGAAAGAATTCGCGGATCAGGAAAAAGATTTTGTCCAGACCATCCCACCCATTGATCGCAAAAAATCATAACCCTCATCGAGCTGATTACCGGATCGTCATCTACAATAAGAGTATTTTAGGCGTATGTTTGCTCATGAACAATCAAGGGTCAAAGAGATATAAGAGCAAAGCGGATTATTTTTTGAGCTTTCAACAACTTATAATTATATAACTACAGGTCAAACCTCATGTCAATACGGGGTTAATCATAATTTATATAAATACGAATTCACCCTATTTTCTTTTAGCAAAACACATCACTTATCCACCAGGCACCCGCCAATGAACAACCTGGGCTCAGTCAATGCCGGACATTTTACTTGTTCCTTACAAAAAATCTTTTTTTTGTTGACAATACAGGCAACCTGCTCGTATAGTAACAGGTTTGTTGTCAGAAAGGGCGCATAGCTCAGCTGGCTAGAGCCACCGGCTCATAACCGGTCGGTCGTAGGTTCGAGTCCTACTGCGCCCACCACATTACTACAGAATCTGCACCCAACCACCAGGTTCCTTGAATACATTATCTGCTCTCACAAACAAAACAGGAATGGCAACATTTCCCATACGCAATCTGGCCATCAAGGATGATGATCCCTGGCTCAGACGAAATGAAATAAAAAGGTACACCCCTGCTGGGATGTACCTTTTTTTATTGCCAGTCACCAGCTCCGTCCACAGGCAGACAATATGAACGTGCAAATCTACCAACTCCTTGCCTGTATTGATCAGCTGGCCCCCTTTTCTCTGGCCGAGAAATGGGACAATGTGGGACTGCTTGTGGGCAATCCCGAGGCACACATCACCTCAGTCCTTCTTGGACTTGACCCAGGCCTCCAACTCCTGGACGAGGCCATTGCCCGTGGGGCAAACACCATTATCACCCACCACCCCTGTATCTTCCATCCCCTGGCCTCGGTCATCACCAACACCCCTGACGGCATCTTTCTTGAAAAAGCGCTGACCCACAAGATCAATATCATCGGTTGTCACACCAATCTTGACAATGCCGCCGGAGGAACAAGCGATGCCCTGGCCTTGGCTCTTGGTCTCACCGCCCTTGTTCCGCTTCGTCCGGGAGAAATTGGGAAAACAGGTGTAACCGGCATGGGCCGCATGGGTATCTTTGATCCCCCGCTGTCTGCCCCTGCCTTTATGAACAGACTCTTCCAGGTCTTGCAGCTCAAAACCATCCAGGTAGCCGGCAGACTCCCGGAACAGGTCAAGACCATGGCTCTCTGCGGCGGTAGCGGATCAGAGCTTGCAGAGATAGCACGAGCCAGAGGCGCAGACCTCTATCTTTCGGCAGAAATCAAACACAGCACTGCCCGCTGGACAGAAGATTGTGGATTCTGTGTCATCGACGGCACCCATTATGGCACCGAACAACCCGTTATGCCTTTCCTGCAAGGTAAAATTAAAGAATGGGCCGCGACCAACAACTGGTCACTGGACATATTTTTGACCCAGACCGAAAAACACCCTTTTCGCCATTATAACAAGATAACCGTACCCTATACACAACAAGAACGGCATAAGGAGCCGTAACGAAATGGTTAGGAATGTAATGGTTATTTCGTAACGGCCCCTAACCTGCAACCATCAAAATAATTTCATATAACATTTCACCCAACCAAGCGACCCAGGAGAGCCACCTTGAACGAAGTCATCTCACAACTCATTTCACTGCAAAAAATTGACCTGCACCTTGACACCATTGACAATGAAATAAAACAGAAACAGGACGCCCTTGACCAGCAAAGCGCCATGCTCACCCAACGGGAGTCTGATATTGACGATCTCCATGAACAGATCAACACTCTCGAAAAAGAACGCCGCACCTTGGATCTGGAAATGAGCGAGGACCTGGCCCATGTAAAGTCCCGTCAATCAAAGATGATGCAGGTCCAGACCGGACGGGAGCAGACCGCCCTGCTCAAGGAAATCGAAGATGGCAAACGGAGCATCAAGGAAAAAGAGGAAAAAATTGTCGCCATCATGGAGGAAGTGGAATCCCTGACTGCCCAGATCACCAGACAACAGGAGCTCTTGCAGGAAGAAGCAAAAAGCCTGACGGCAGAAACAGCCAAGACCAAAGAAACCATTGAGACAATTGCCAAAACCAAACAAGGACAAAGCAGCAAACGGCAAAAACACGCCAGTGAAGTGGAAGGAAAACTTCTTAATAAATACAATATCCTGCGAGAACGCCGCAAGGGCCTGGCCGTGGTCAACGTCCTTGGGGGTGTCTGTCAGGGCTGCTTCATGAGTATCCCTCCCCAGCAATATAACATCCTTCTACGAGGGGATCGCCACCTTGACTGCCCGGTCTGTCAACGCATCATCTATTATCAGGCGCCGGAAAATCAGGAATAGAGAATAGCGGCAGCCGAGTGACTTTCTCCTTTCAACTTTTCTGTTCCCACGCTATGATATGGGGTGAAGCGGGTGCATGATCGCTCCGGCCTTGTGCCGGGGAGGAAAGTCCGAACTCCGCAGGGCAGGATGGTTCGTAACGCGAACGCCGGGTGACCGGGGGAAAGTGCCACAGAAAATAAACCGCCCAGGAAGGTGCTGGGTAAGGGTGAAACGGCGAGGTAAGAGCTCACCGCCTGGATGGCGACATTCCAGGGCACGGCAAACCCCATTCGGAGCAAGACCAAATAGGGAGACGTTTAAGGGCTGCCCGCTCATTGTCTCCGGGTAGGTTGCAAGAGATGCCGGGCAACCGGCATCCATAGTGAAATGATCATGGCCCCGTTTACGGGGAACAGAATTCGGCTTATAACCCGCTTCATTTTTTTTATTTTACCTCTTTTATGCCATCTGCCGCTGTCATTATTCCTGCCGCGGGAAGCGGAACCAGAATGGGCCTGGGCCAGCCGAAACAGTACCTCCACCTTGCCGGCGCCCCAATCCTGATTCATACCATCCGGGCCTTTGTCGCCGCTTCCGCCTCTATCAAGCGCATTATCGTTGTTGTCCCCCAGGACTTTATTGCTGAGACCCGCCAGCTCCTCACGGAATACCACCTGACCAGCACCGCCATCATCATCACCGGCGGCGGCCGAAGACGGCAGGATTCGGTGCTGGCTGGCATGGAATGCCTGCCGGAGGCAACCGAGATCGTCCTCGTCCATGATGGAGCACGACCACTGGTCACATCGAATCTCATCCAACGATGCCTTAAGGCAGCATGGCAGCATGGCGCGGCCATTGCCGCCATCCCAGTCAAAGACACCTTGAAAAGGTCTAACCCGGATCATACCATCGCGGCAACCGTTGACCGACAGGGCCTGTGGCAGGCCCAAACCCCACAGGCAGTCAGACTCTCGCTGCTCAAGCAGGCCTATGCGGAGTTTGGAGACAAGGAAGTAACCGATGAGGCCGCCCTGCTGGAACTGGCAGGGATTGCGGTCACCCTGATTGAAGGCTCCGAGACCAACATCAAAATCACGCGACCCGATGATCTGATCCTGGCAGAAAAAATCATGATGCAGACACCCTCCACCCCGACAATGCGTATCGGCCACGGCTATGACGCCCACCGTCTTGTTCCCGGCAGAAACCTTGTCCTGGCTGGAGTTACCGTCCCTCACCACCTGGGTCTCGCCGGCCACTCCGATGCCGATGTAGTCACCCATGCCCTGTGTGATGCCGTGCTTGGGGCGCTTGGCGCCGGTGATATCGGCCGTCATTTCCCGGACTCGGATCAGCGTTTCAAGGATATCTACTCCATCACCCTGCTGGAACAGGTCATGGAGCTGGCCACCGGCAAAGGTCTTACCATCTCTAACGCCGATATCACTATCATCTGCCAGGCCCCGAAACTGGCGCCCCATATCGACACCATGCGCCAGACCCTGGCCACAGCCTGTCAGGTAAGTGCTGAACAGATCAACCTGAAGGCCACCACCACCGAGAAAATGGGCTTTACCGGCAGAGAAGAAGGTATCAGCTGCCATGCCGTGGTTCTGCTGATTCCGTTGTTCAATCAGGACAAACAAGAAAGGTAACAGGACAGATGAACATCCCTATTAATCTGGAACGGCTGGCACGCACCTTTGTGCAGCTCTGTGAAATTGACAGCCCATCCCGCAGTGAAAGAGAGGTATCCGACTACCTGACCAGGACTTTTCATGACCTGGGAGCCGCAAGCATCGTGGAGGATACTTCTGCTGAACAGACCGGCTCTGACTGCGGCAATCTCATCATCTCCATTCCCGGCAACAGGCCGGATCAGGAAACGATTTTTTTTGCCTGTCATATGGACACCGTGGAGCCTGGTTATGGGGTTGAGGTGCGGCGAGACGGCGACATCTTCACCAGCTGGGGCGACACCGTGCTGGGCAGTGACGACAAATCTGGGATTGCCGCCATCATTGAGCTGATCCGGGTACTTAAGGAAAAAAAGATCGATCATGGGCCGATCGAACTCCTGTTCACCACCTGCGAAGAGATAGGTCTGCTCGGGGCCAAGGCCCTGGACCGCGCCAGGATGACCGCAAGCTTTGGGTACGCCCTCGACTCAACGGGCATTGACCAGGTTATAACCGGAGCGCCGGCTGCCAACAAGCTGAAGGTCGAGGTCCACGGTATTGCCGCCCATGCCGGACTCCATCCAGAACAGGGGATCAGCGCCCTGTGCATGGCGGCAAGCGCTATTGCCGACCTCCGTCTGGGGCGCCTTGATGAGGAATCAACGGCCAACTTCGGGATCATTCACGGAGGAGTGGCCACCAACATCATCCCGGACCACATCACCATTGAAGGAGAGGTCAGAAGCCACTCCCTGCAGAAACTGACTGCGTATACTGAAGAGATCAAACGGACATTTCAGCAGGTAATCGAATGCTGGCCGCTCCCGCCAGGTAAGCAAGACGAAGGCGAGACTCCGGCCCTGGCTCCCGCACCATCGGTGGAAATCAACGTCCAACTGGAATACCCGGCCATGCGCCTTAAACTGAACGATCAGGTGCTGGCACGAGTCAAACAGGCCGGCATGAATCTGGGCCGCAACCTGGAGTTTCAGATTGCCGGAGGCGGCAGCGATGCCAACATCCTGAACAGCTTCGGTTTGCCCACCGCCATCATCGCCACCGGCATGGACAAGGTCCATACCACCAACGAATGCCTTGACCTGAAAGACCTGGTCCGCCTGACAGAACTGCTGTTTGCCATTGTTGTTGCCTGAACTGCAACCTGTAATTTCTCACCTTGAAAAAAAATGAAAATCTGCCATCCGTTTATCAATAATCTTAATGTCATTTCACTTGGTTATGGATGTGCTGTTAAAACGGAACTCATCAGGAAATACTTTCCGGAACAACCTGCCCTCTTTTTTGATTATCTGGGGAATTTTGACGGGCTTGATACCTGTACCCAGATCATCCTGAATGATTTTCAGGATTTTCAGGAAATGGATGATTTATGCCTCTATCCTCACCCCAAATGGAATACCAACATTGAGCTGAAACCCATTTCACTGTGTGCCAACCCCCCGGGAACGACCCAAAACATGCTGGTGAGCAGACATTTTGTCAATATTGTCTTTTATCACTACAAACACACCATCGACACCCTGCAATCGTTCAAAAGGAAAAGTGAACGATTCCAAAAGATACTGAAAGACACAAACCGTCAAACCGTCTTTCTTTATTATCGACAGTATGACGAGCCTCTGAACGGCAATTACGCTGAGAACAATGATTATTCAATAGATGAAAAATTATCCAGGCTTGAGTCCGAATCCATACGGTTCCGGGACGCTATTGAAAAGCAATATCCCTCCCTTCAATTCAAGCTCATCTCCTTGATCATGGAACCTTTTACCTTTCACGAAAAAGTAACCTCGGCAATTGACAAATTTCTTCAACAAAAAGCAACAGCCACCCGGAAAATCGTTTACGATAGAGTTCTCACATCCGTTTCTGAAGACAAAAGAAAGCTCTCATCAAAAAGCTGGGGCCGAATCTATCGAAGACATCTGATTACAAATCCTCTTCTGCGAATGGGTAAGGCATGTCTCACCATTCCTTTTAAAGTGGCAAGAAATTGTCAGCAATTAAGAAAAAAAAGCATGCCTTACTGTTTCAAATAAATAAATCACCATACCGCTATCAGAAAACTCCATCACATCCATGAAAAAACAATCTCGATTCCTTGGGGCCATCCTCATCATCAGTTTTGCCATTTCCGCCAGGATCTTCTGGGTCTATGAACGGCCGGTCAATCCCTCCATTCACTCCATGGGCGATGTAGTGTGGTGGTGGTTGATCAGTTCCACCACCGTAGGCTATGGCGATATTTCACCTTTCACCCTGCAGGGACGGATTGCCGGGGCCATCACCATCATCACCGGCATTTACTGCTACACCAACTTCATCACCCTGACCGCGGAAAAACTGCACAACCTCATGCATCGGGATCGTCTGGGTACAGCCCAGATACACAGCACAAACCATATCGTAATCTGTGAATATACAGCCTTTGCCGATGAACTCTTACAAACCATCCCCCATTATCCTGAACTTGCCGGGCGTGACGCCATAGTGGTCACAGATCTGGTGGCGGTCAATCCCTATCCGCATACCTCTTTCGTCCACGGAGTGCCAATCAGCCCATCGGCATTGAAACAGGCCAATATCGAAGAGGCCGCTTACATCTTTGTCTTTTCCAACGCCCGTTTCCAGGAACCGGACATCAAAACCCTCCATGCTGTTTCCCGGATCCAGAGCATGAATAAAAAGGCCAGGATCTTTGTCGAGATGCACAATCCTTCCTCGGAGTTTGTCCATTACCTAGATCCTTCCACCGTGGTCTTGAAGAGCCGCGATCTGCTTGAATCAGTGCTCCGCCACAAGCGCCTTGATCTCTCGGCCTATTTTTCTTGCTCAGACCAGGAACCAGGTTGAGAATCAAGAATTTCTGTTCTTCAAGGAAAAAAGTGGTGGTTGTTAGCTAAAAATCAACAAACCCGGGTTATTGAGAAATTACTTGCTGGTGAGTGACCAGACCCCCTGCCAGTTGTCACCAATCCCTCTTTCAACTAACTCCCGGCATTGAGTGAGATAATGGGCAGAAGGTGGGTCTTCGTCGGCAATTGCAGTGAACAAGGTTATGGCCTTCTGAAACTGCCCCTGGTAAAAGGCCTGACGCCCCTGATCAAAGGTCCGATACCTGGCCTCTGCACGCTGAAATTCTTCGGGCAGAAAGGGCTCATAAACTCGCACCGGTTCCTTCCGGCCAACCACGGTCAGCTTGGCCAGCTCCCGACAGGGAAAGGCATCTCCAATCTGCTCCCGACTGGCCCCGGAGATCATCAGATAACTGCCGAACTGCTTGTTGGCACCCTCCAGGCGGGCCGCCAGGTTCACCGCATCCCCCAGCATGGTATAATCAAAACGGGTGGATGAGCCCAGATTGCCGACCACGGCCGGGCCGGAATTGATCCCGATCCGCATAAACAGGTCATGACCATACTGCTCCTTGAAGCGCGGCCGAAGCGCGGCCAGCTTGGACTGACAACGCAAGGCAGCCCGCACCGCCCGCACCGCGTGGTCAGCCACGTCGATCGGCGCATTCCAGAAGGCGATGATCGCATCTCCCTCGTATTTATCCACTGTCCCATCCTCCTCCAGAATAATATCGGTCATGGCCGACAGATAGGCATTGAGCAGGGCGGTCAACGCCTCTGGTTCCAGGCCCTCGGAGATGGTGGTAAAGCCCTGAAGGTCGGAGAAAAAAATAGAGAGCTCCCGGCGCTCACCGCCAAGACGCAGTTTCTCAGGATTTTCGATCAGTTGTTCAATGACGTGCGGGCTGAGGTAATGGCGGAAGGAGTGTTTGATAAAACGACGCTGTTTCCCCTCCCGCCGATAATCAAGAAAAATGGCAAGACCGATAGTGACGAGAATACCAATCTCAAGAGACAGGATCTCCAGCCGCACTCCTTGGCGATAACAGAGCGCGGCCAGGATGGGCGGCAGCAGAAAAAAACAGAGGGAAAATCCGGTCAGGGTAGCGGGTCCGGGATAGAGGGCAGTAAGGATCCCGGCCAGAATGACGAGCAGGCAGAGCATACCAAACTCTTTTTTCGGATTGACCCTGGTGATAAAATCGTTGCCCAGCAGGTTGTCAAGGAGGGTGGCATTGATCTCCACCCCAGAGAAGATACCGTCCACCGGGGTTGGCCGCAGGTCAAAAAGACCGGGCGCCGAAAAGCCGAACACGACATACTTGCCCCGCAGTTTTTCTCCGCCTTGCCCCACACCCTTGTTTTGCCCTGCACGCAGGGCCAGCTCCTCAGCCAGGAGCGAGGCGGCGCTGAGGGCCGGAAAGGTTCCGGCCGGCCCCCGGAAACGAAGAAGAGTCCTGCCCTGTTTATCAACCGGAATGGTCGTTCCATCCACCGTCACCGACTTCGCCTCCCAGGTCATCCGAGCTTCAGGGTGGGCCGCCAGATAGACGCCGACTCCCAGACCCGGGAGCGGCTGCTGGTCAAAGAAGGTCAGAGGGTGCAAAGCGCGGTAGATGCCATCCCGGTCCGGATCCTGGTGAACATTACAGAGGATGGAGGGCCTGGCGGCAACCTCCTTGATAGGCATGGTTGCAGAGCCATAATGAGGAGCAGGAAAAAAGTCGCCACCCTTTCCCTTACCAAAGCGGGATGCGGGAAGGGGTATATCAGCGGGCCACGGCTGATGCCTGCCATCCCCTTTACCCGGAAAAACCGACCCGGCCGCGAACCGGCCCATGGCCTTGATGGCATTGCCGAGCGCCAGGTCGTCATCCACGCCAAAACTTGAGGGCTCGGTAAAAAGGACGTCAAAACCCACCACCAGTGCCTGATGCCGGCGGCAGTTGTCGAGAATAGCCCCATACAGTTCACGGGGCCAGGGCCAGGTCACTCCCAGTTGCGACTGGGCCCACTCCAGACTCTTCTGGTCAACCAGGACCAGAACGATTTCCGTGGTATGAGGGCCGGGGGCGGCAAACCACCTGCTTTCCAGGTCCCAGACCCGATCCTCCCAACCAGCGAGAAAACCATTGAGCCAGAGAATCAGGGCGATCAGGATTCCGGCGCCGGATATTGCGGCGGCCTGAAGGAGCCTGGCCCGCCCTGTTTTGCTCATACCCCTTTCAAGGCTGACTCAAAGCGACGCTGCTGAGATGCCGCTGGCATTTGTGCCCCTGTTCCCGCAACCAGCTTCTCCAAGTTCTCGATCCGGCTCTCCGGCGAGGGATGGGTCTTGGCAAAATCAAGACCGCCCGGTTTGAGCTGTTTGCTCATGATCCGAAGCATATTGATGAGTCCTGCCGGATTGTAGCCGACACGTCCGAGCAGGGTCACCGCCGCGGCATCCGCCTCATTTTCAAAGGAGCGAGAGTAACCGTTATTGATCATGGTGCTGGTGATATCGTTGATCGAGTCCTCAAAGGACGAGGTGAGACTGGCAATATCGGATTGAGCAAAATTCTTGGTCCCCTCTATGGCCAGAATTGAGGTGGCTTTGGTGATGCGATCTTTTTCAATGGAATGCAGCCCGTGCTTGAGCTGGATATGGCCAATCTCATGGGCCAGAACAGCGGCCAGGGCGTCCTCGTGGTCACAGCACCGAAGCATCCCCCTGGTAACGAAGACCAATCCGCTCGGAGTGGCGAAGGCATTGATCTCAGCCGAATCGAGAATCTGAAAATGATAGCTGTCAAAGAGTTCAGGTAAATCAGAAAAGCGGCCTAGGGTCTGACCCAGGAGGTTAAGATAATGGTTGCCGGCCTCCTGCTCACAGGGCTTGTATTTATTGAGAACAATGGCCCCGATGGTTCGCCCGATATAGTACTCCTGTTCCGGGGTAATATCCTCCATGGCCTTGGATACCGCGGTGAAACTCTTGGTCGCAGATTCCGTAAGCTTAGAGGCCTGCTCGATGGTGGAGCCAAGATCACCGAAACCAAAACCTTGGAGAAGCAGAGAGGAGCCACTCAGGGCAAGACCGGTCATACCAATCCTGGCGCCAGTGGCGAGAAATGTCCTTCTGTTCAATCTTCGTACCTTCATGACGCACCTCCCTGAGGCTTCAGGTCACCTGCTTTCAAGAATTGCGCCATCTCCTCCTGGGAGATTCGAAAGGTCTCCATCTTGTCCACCCCTGCAAAATTGGCCTGACTATTCTGCTTACGGAACTGATCCTCCACTTGCTTGTTGAAGCCCTTGCCGGCCAGGGCCAGCTCGTCACTGCTCGCCGCCTGACTGACCTGTTGGATGTTCGTATTGAGAATGATCTCCTTTTCAGTCAGGGCGGAAAGGTGAATCCAGCCCTGTTTTGATCCGGTCAGGGCGACCTCCACCCAAGACTCCTTGGTCTGCACAACCGCCAGCCGATCTCCATAGTGAACCGTCGCAATCACGGCGCCTAAAAAAGATGGCTTGGTCCGAACCTGTCCATCCCGAACCTGGACACTAAACTGCTCTCCCATGACAATCCTCCTGCTGGGTAAATAAGATAAGAGAGTGATATTACGAACTGCCGGATGCTTCCTCACTACACATTGAGAGCAGAGACACCTTGTTGCAAGCTTTAGCAGTTGTCAAGAAAAATGTGAAGAAATAATTAGCTAGAACCGGCTCTTCAAACAGGCAATAAACCCTGATATTCCTTACCCTTCCAACAGTAACGCCCCTGCTGTTTGTCGGCAAGATGCTCCGCCACGTATCTGCTGACGATCCCGCTCTCCACCAGAAAATCACAGATGGCGCCGTCAAGATGGGAGTCCTTGACCATAAGCTCCATGATCCGTAAGGCCTCGAAGACATCGGCCACCGCCAGAATCCGGGCAGGTAGGGAGATCTCTTCACCCCTCTTCCCTCTGGGATAGCCGCTACCGTCAAGTTTTTCGTGATGCATCCCCGCGTACTCGGGAACCCTGTTCCATTTTTTTGAGAAAGGGCAGACTCTCCAGCATTCGGATGCCCACCGTCACATGATGGTTGATGATCTGCCTCTCCTTCTCGGTCAGGGTACCTTTGCGGATAGAGCAGCATTCCACCTCATTCTCATTGAGGAGGGGGGTGGAATTCCCACCCAGATCAAAGTGAAGCGAGGCGATTCGTTCGATCTCGGCCAAATCCTCATCCTGCATGAACTCCCCACCGATATTGGCCTGGCTGATAAATTGGAAGATCCGGTCAAAATCGTGGTCCTGCTTTGCGCCGGCCGATGGACAGGGCTGGTTCCGCTCTGAGGTCAGCTCTAACCGCAGATCAGCGATCTCCCGATCCTTGCGCAGAAGCTCAATCCGCAACCGGACCAGTTCAATCCGGTCAAAGATCGTCTCCAGCTTGGTCGTCTTGTCCACCACATGCTCCGGAGTAGTGATCTTGCCGATATCGTGCATCCAGGCCGCCAGATTGATTTACTCCCTCTGCTCCTCGGAAAAATGGACATCGGCAAAAGGACCGGTCCGGGTCTTGTTGATCCCGCTCACCATCATCTCGGTCAATCTGGCCACCCGCTGGATATGACCGGCGGTATAGGGAGATTCCCCGCCGGGCGTTGAGAAGCTGGAGCACCCCGATCACCTCGTCCTCATGGTCGGTCATAGGAACAAGGAGCATGGATTTCGACCGGTAATCGAAGATAGCATCAAGCTCACGGGTGCCGTGAAAATCGCACCCATCCTCGCTATAAACATCATGGATGGTGATGATCTCTCTGGTCAGAACGCAATGGGCCGAGACATTGCGATGGTTTTCACTGCCGTCCTCCAGATAGAGACTGATAAGCGGCCACGCCCTCTTCTCCCCGTTCATCTTCAGGGAGGTATTCAGCTTCTCGTTCTGGATCACCGCAAATTCCAGAATATCCCGAGCCTCATTGCAGAGATAGACCGTACACCCCTCGGCTGGTGATTTTTTTCAACCGGTTGAGGAGCCGAATGTTGACCACCGAGACACTGGCCTGAGAGGCCAGTGTCTTGACCATGACTAGCGCCTCTCCGGGAAAGTCATAATTGCCGCATCGGTCTTGGAGCGGGCGTTGAGGAGTTGCAGAATCCCGATCACATCCCCCTGCTTATCCTGCATGGGCACAAGAAGCATGGAGCAAGAAAGGTAGCCGGCCGCTTGATCAAACTCGCGGGTACTGCGAAAGTCATAACCCGTTTCATGATACACGTCGCTGATATTGACCGTCTGGCCGGTGAGGGCGCAGTGGGCCGAAACATTTCAGTGATTCTCAGAACCATCAACCAAATAAAGCGGAACACAGGGCCAGTCACTTTCACGGCCCGGCCCGGTCTGATAGATAGCAAGCCTCTCGTTCTGGACCACGGAGAACTCCAGACAGCCCTTTTCCTCATTGCAAAGAAAAGGGTACAACCCTCGGCATTGGTATAGCGTCTGGCCACGCTGGCGATCATCTCCAGCAGCTTATTGATATCCTTTTCCTCGGACAGGGCCACACCCACCCGGCATAGCTCCTGGAGACCAGCTTCCGAAGAAATTCCACTCACCATATCATTCCCCCGATCTATATGTAAAAACAGCAACGGGCATCCATTCCCAGCCCATCTCACACAAGCTCTATCTGCCCTGGAGTACCGGCGACAATCTCGCCGATCTCGGCACAGGCCAGGGGATATCCCTGCGCCCGCAGCTCCTGCAAGATAGCAGCGGCAGCGCCTGGGCTGGCCGCAATCAGCAGGCCGCCTGAGGTCTGCGGATCGGCCAGAATCATCTCCAGGGAATCCTGATCGGGCCGCCTGCCCATAAGCATCCCGGCATAATGTTTCCTGTTCACATGCGCGCCTTCGGGAATAATGCCCATGTCAACAAACTCCCTGACCCCGGCAAGCACCGGAACCTGTTCGCCAAAGATCCTGGCGGCCACCCCTGAGGCCAGCAGCATCTCCGAGAGATGTCCCAGCAGACCAAACCCGGTAATATCGGTACAGGCATGCACCTTCTCGCCACGGCCCCGCAGCTCCTGCATGACCTCGGCAGCCAGCCGATTCAAGGTCGCCATCACCTCCACAATCCGGGCCTCCACCTCTGGCCCGGCCAGATTGCCCTTAATGGCCGTTGACAGAATCCCAATCCCCAGCGGTTTGGTCAGAATCAACCGGTCTCCCAGACGGGCCCCGGCATTGAGCAGGACCTGATCAGGGTGGACGACGCCCGTGACCGAAAGACCATACTTCAATTCAGTATCCTCAATGGAATGCCCTCCCACCAGCAGGGCACCTGCCTCCTGCACCTTGTCTAAGCCCCCGCGGATCACTTCCCGGAACACCGAGATATCCATGGTCTTCACCGGACAGGCCAGGATATTCATGGCCAGGAGTGGCCTGCCGCCCATGGCATACACGTCGCTCAAGGCGTTGGCCGCGGCGATCTGGCCAAAGCTGAACGGATCGTCAACAATGGGGGTGAAGAAATCCAGGGTCTGAATCAAGGCTGTCTCATCGTTGAGACGATAAACTCCGGCATCATCGCCGGTTTCAGCTCCCACAATAAGATTCGGATCTCTAGGCAGGGTAATCCCGCAAAGTATCTGACCCAGGTCCCCTGGGCCCAGTTTAGCCGCTCAACCAGCAGCTTTAACTGTAGTTGTCAGTTTTATCATTTTCCTTCACCTCCTTTTCCTCGATCCGGTCTTTCAGGGACAGTTCAAGAGAAAAAATTACCACATCATTCTTTCTTGTTGAATTTCTGCACAACTTCATTATAAATGATTATTATCAGATTTGAGAGAAAGGCACAAAGACAATTTCCTCTTTGTGCCTTTCCCCATTTTGGCACCTGAAAGATAACTGGCACATCATCTTGCGAGAAATAGACATGATAAACAACAATAAACAGCACCCTGAGTCAGGACGACCAAGGCATGAATGTGGCGTATGCGGTATATTTGGCCATGAAGATGCGGCAAAACTTACCTATTTCGGGCTCTATGCCCTCCAGCACCGGGGCCAGGAAAGCGCCGGGATTGTCACCTCAGATGGGAAGAAGGTCTCTATCCATAAAGCCATGGGTCTGGTTCCGGAAATATTTACAGAATCCATCCTCCAAGGTCTGCCTGGACATATGGCAGTTGGCCATGTCCGCTACTCCACCACCGGCTCCTCCCATATCACCAATACCCAGCCCCTGCTGGTAACCCACAAGGGCACCACCCTGGCGGTTGCTCACAATGGCAATCTGGTCAATGCCATTGAGCTGCGGCATGATCTGGAAGAAAAGGGCTCCATCTTCCAGACCGGTATGGATAGCGAGGTCGTGCTGCACCTCATGGCACGCACCACCCATCTTGGCCTAGACCGAGCCCTCACAGAATCTTTTTCCTGCCTCAAAGGCGCCTACTCCATCCTGCTCATGACCCCGGATACCCTGGTGGCCGTGCGTGATCCCGGCGGTTTCAGACCGCTCTGTCTGGGCAAGCTCAATAATGGCGGCTGGGTTGTCGCCTCAGAAACCTGCGCCCTTGATCTGATTGAAGCCAAGTATGTGCGGGATATAGCACCGGGTGAGATGCTCATCATCAACAAGGATGAGATGCGCTCAATCTTCCCCTGGCCAAAACAGAAGACCAGCTTCTGTATCTTTGAGCAGGTCTATTTTGCCAGGCCCGACTCCGACATATTCGGAATCAATGTCTATGAAACCCGAAAACGGATGGGCGAGATCCTGGCCCGTGAATGTCCCATCGACGGTGATTTTGTCATGCCCTTCCCTGACTCCGGGAACTATGCGGCCCTTGGCTATTCACAGGCATCCGGCCTGCCCATGGAGATGGGCATGATCCGTAACCATTATGTGGGCAGGACCTTCATCCTGCCCACCCAATCGATGCGCGACTTTAACGTGAAGGTAAAGCTGAATCCGGTCCGCCCGCTTCTGAAAGATAAACGGATTATCATCGTCGAAGACTCAATTATCAGGGGAACCACTGGCAAAAGCAGGGTTCGTTCGCTCCGCGACGCCGGAGCCAAAGAGGTCCACATGCTGGTCAGTTGTCCGCCAACGCGGAATGCCTGCTATTATGGCATTGATTTTCCCTCTTCTACAGAGCTGATCGCCACGAAGAGATCTGTAGCTGAAATTGCCGACTATCTGGGTCTGGATTCTCTCTATTATCTGAGCCTGGAAGGATTGGTTGAGGCCGCTGGTCTGGGTAAGGAAAATTACTGCCTGGCCTGTTTCAATGGTAAATATCCGGTAGAGCCAGACCTCAATTTTCATAAAGAAGCGCTGGATATTTAGGTGCCGTAATAAAATAAGCAGTGCTTTTTTGCTTATTTTATTACGGCACCTTATGCCGCTTCAAAGAAAAAGCCAATCTTTTCCGGCTTTTTCTTTGAGTGGCGTCTGGCAGACAATATACAAGAGGTCATTCAGAAATAATGCGTAGCAACCTGCCCTGTTCGTTATTTTAAAGTCAAAATTGTTTTTAAACGACGACTTGATTCAAGAAATAAACAAATGAGAACACCTTGAAAGACTTAATTTCCATAGATACCTACGAATGCAATGGCTGCGGATCATGCGTGGAGATCTGTCCTGATGTCTTCATGATGGATGAGACTGGAGAAAAAGCTGCGGTCATAAACCCCAATGCCGAAATCACACCCCGGCTCGAAGAAGCGGCAGCCTATTGTCCCGCCAAATGTATCTCGCTGCCAAAGGGCCTACCTTGACAATTGTGAAAGGTATGAACCATCAACAATTAACAAAAATATTTGAATCAGGAGCAACCAGTGATCCTTTAGACGAAATTCTTTCCTTGGTCGCCCTGATCCAGCCGACCTTCAACCCTTTCCTCCTCCGGCAACTGCATCATGATACAGCACGACTCTTTGCCGGGACCTATCCAGGATTTCGTGCCAGCAATACCCAATACCATGACCTCAAACATACCTACAGCGTGGTCCTGGCCACAGCAAGACTGTTGCATGGTCTGACCTGCGCCGGCCAGGATGTTTCCATTCAGGTCATGGAACAGTCCCTATACAGCGCTTATTTTCATGACACCGGTCTGCTCACGAAAACTTCAGACCAGGCTCTCTCAGGAGCAATCTATATCCAAAATCATGAAGAGCGCTCTATAACGGTTATGACACAATATCTTGAGAGCAACAATCTTTCTCATACCCTTATTCAGGAATGCACCGCTGTCATCAAGTGTACCGATCTTACCCTTGACCCAAGAGATATTGCCTTTCCATCACCGGCGTCAAAACTGGCTGGACACATATTAGGCTCCGCTGATATTCTAGCCCAAATGGCCGACCGATGCTACCTTGAACGCTTGCCTTCTTTATTTCAGGAACACAAAGATGGTGGCCTGAGAGCTTACGACTCCGCCATTGAGCTCATACAAGACACCACGTTTTTTTATCACAACACCATTACCGCAAGATTAGAAAAGACGTTCACCAATACAGCACAGGCCATGCAAGCACATTTTCATGAGCGATGGCAGATCAACGACAATCTCTATTACACTAATATCGGGAACAATCTTAACTATCTCAAAAAAATCCTTCAAACATGTGAAGATAAAATGGAATGTCTTGAGACCTTTCTTAAAAGAAACCCAACATCCTGATACGCCCAAAGCGACTTCCCATTATGGGACTCAACAATGAACACGTTGTGGCTCCGGCCAATTACTTGAACGCATCATAGTATCATTGATTCAAGGTAACTCAGCACCACAAACCTGCTTATTCTTTTTCTAATCAAGTCTTCCGACGGTGTTTAACCGGCAGGATTTTCATCTGTTCCCGGTATTTGGCTACGGTACGCCTGGCAATCTGGACATTGGTCTCGGCAAGTTTTTTGGAAAGGGCATCATCGCTGAGCGGTTTATGCGGGTCCTCATCCTTGATCAGTCTGCGAATCCGTTCCCGAATAGATTCAGCGGCCAAAGGATCTGCACCCTCTCTTGGAATGGAGGTGGAAAAGAAATATTTCAGTTCATAGATGCCTTGCGGGGTATGAACATATTTGTTGGAAGTGACCCGGCTGATTGTAGATTCATGCATCCCGATGTCTTCAGCCACATCGCGGAGGATGAGGGGTTTAAGCCGGGTAGGGCCATATTCAAAAAAATCATGTTGAAAACGAAGGATACTCTCCATGACCTTGAAAATAGTGCGCTGTCTCTGGTGGAGGGATTTAAGAAACCATTCGGCATCCTTGAGTTTTTCCTTGATATAAGCGCGTGAATCCTTCTGCATGGTGGCGTTGCTCTGCAGCAGTTCCTGATAATGAGAGGAAAGCTTGAGGTGAGGCAGGTCATCGTCATTGAGCTGCACCACATACTGTCCATCAATCTTTTTCACATAGATATCAGGGACTATATAATTGGTGTTTTCTTCCGCATAGGGCAGCCCAGGGTAGGGGGAGAGTTCGGAGGTAATAAAATCGATGGCCTTAATAATCTCAGGCTTTTTTCGTCCGGTTGCCCTGGCAATAGCCGCATGATTGCTGGTCTGGAGGTGATCGAGATGATGAAGGACGATCTCGGCGGCCAAGGAATTCCCCTGACCTTTCCGTTCAAGCTGGAGGAAGAGCGATTCACTGACATTTCTGGCGGCTATCCCTGGCGGGTCAAGATCCTGAATAAGTTCAAGAACGTACTCAGCCGCATCATGATCACAGCCTGTCTCCTCCATGATCTCCGGCAGATCAACTTCAAGAAAGCCATAACGGTTGAGATTGCCGATGATAAAGAGGGCAATATCCCACTCTTCTGAGTCAAGATCGCTGTGGGCCAGTTGCCAATGGAGATAGGCGGAGAGTCCCGGCTTCTGCGAGATGAAGTCAAACTGACTGGGGGCATCAGCCGCCGGGGTCTCATGGGAAAAGGAGAAATTGTCGTCAAAATTATTGGCGTAATCCTCCCAATTGGTCTCGGGCATGGTATCTGCTGCCCTGACGGGTTCGGTAAAATCGGTTTCCTGGCCGACACCCTGCACTTCTTCGACCGAGGAGAGGCTCTGGGGGTTGCTGCCCTCTTCCTGGATACCGAAATCTTCTTCCAGGGCTGGATTCTGTTCCAGTTCTGCCTGCAGGGCGTTGCTCAGTTCCAGACGATTGAGTTGCAACAGCCTGATCGCCTGACGCAACTGTTGAGTCATCACCAGTTTCTGGGTCAGTTTGAGCTGTTGTCTCAGTTCCAGGGCCATGGTGTCGCTTACATGCTGAAGTTTTCGCCCAAATACATTTTCCTGGCAACTTCACTGGCGATGATGTCATCGGCCACGCCACTGGTAAGAATCTGCCCAGAGTTCATGATATAGGCAAAGTCACAGACCTGCAGGGTCTCACGGACATTATGATCAGAGATCAGAACACCGATGCCTTTATCCTTCAGTCCGATGATAATCTTCTGCAGATCGGCGACTGCCAGTGGATCAATACCTGCAAATGGTTCATCCAGCAGGATAAAGTTTGGCCGGGTAGAAAGGGCACGCATGATCTCTACCCTCCGTCGTTCACCGCCTGAGAGGGCATGACCCTTGTTGTGGCGCAGGTATTCAATTTTCAGATCTGCCATCAATTCATTGATCCGATTATTGATTTCATTTCTGGAGAGGCCGAGCGGTTCAAGGATGATACGGACGTTTTCTTCAACGGTCAGCTTCTTAAAAACTGAAGGTTCCTGGGCAAGATAAGAAATACCCTTCAAGGCCCGCTTGTGGATAGGAAGGGCGGTGATATCCTCACCATTGAGCAACACCTGCCCGCTGTCTGGCCGGATAAATCCGGCAATGGTATAGAACGAGGTGGTCTTGCCGGCACCGTTTGGGCCAAGCAGACCAACCACAATACCGGTATTCACCTGCAGGCTGACGCCATCGACCACGGTGCGATCACGATAGCGTTTGACGATTTTATTGGTTTCAAGCTGGGCCATGGGTGAATATCTGATTAGTTATTTCGGGATGATGGTGGCATTGACCCGCCCGCCTTTTTTGCCGGAAGGAGTGGATGCTTTGGAAGGAATGACCTCAGAGCGACCTTCATCCAGGTAATAGACAATGGTCTCGCCAGATACCTGATTTTTACCTTGCCAGGCCTTAGCCCCTCCTGAGAGGATGACTTTTCTTTCCGGGGCCAGATAGTCCATCTTGTCCCCCGTGCCAAGCCAGTCGCCTTTAGTGACCTCTACATTGCCCACACAGAGAAGCTTTTTAACCTCCTGTCCGCCGCCATCCTTGCTTGCTTGACTGTAATAAACGGTCATCTCGTTTGAATTGATCCGGACATCCGCCTGGGTGGCATGAACATTGCCAGAGAACAGGACACTATTCTTTTGTTCGAGCGAGACCATCCGGTCGGCCTCGATATTAATAGGGGCCTTATTGGTAGTGGCTTTGTCGGCAGACCATGCAGGAGCGGCTATGAACAGCAGAAACAACAACAGGGCATGGACAAAAAGCCGAGGGTTGGCGAGGAGGGAAAGACGCATAGGGAACTCCTGTTCAGATTGAAATTTATAACAACATTGAGAATGTAATGCAATTATTGAGCCTATGATACTCGGACCTATATAAATTGTAAAGGTGCGGGATGGCAAAGCGTAGTCGATCTTGCGGAAAAGTGGTAGCATTGCTTGCAATGTTGCAAGACATAGTTACGAATAATGTTGCCATGTGGCAGTTATATAAGTATAAAATATGATGGGTTGGAAGAATATGTCCTTTATCTCAATATCTGACTGACAACGTAACAAGCTTTGAGACATTGATTTATTTATTCTATTCTTACAGCAAATGATCAACATACTGAAGAAATGAGGCTTTTCATGAATGGTAATTTTTGGAGTAAGGTGGGAATCAGTACAGTTATTCTCGGTCTTTTCATCTTTGCCTTCTACACCTTCAACAAATCTCCCGATATAGCCACAATCCTGCTGCCACCAGTGCAGGTCTCTGCAACGGCCCAGGAACTGCTGGACACCGTTATTCTTGCCCGTTCTGAGGTAGCTGTGCAGGAGGAGGGACATCTGGCCCATGCCGCTTTTGCCATTGACAACAACAGCAATCACGACATAAAAAATATTGAAATTCTCTGCACACTTCTGGATAATGCGGGAATTGAACAAGGTCGAGACAAATGGGTCATCTACGATACCATCAAGGCCCATGCCAACGGGATTTTCTCCTCCACCTCAAAAAAATATGTAAGCAACAGGGCCTCTGCCTCACAATGCCAGATTGTGGATATGAAGAGGGCACAATCACCGCTTATCGCCATACACCGCGGCAGTGGTGCAGACTCCGGTCATGGCAGCAGCCATCAGGAAGCACAGGACACCATGCCTGACACGCATCACTGACACAACCCCGGAAAAACAAGCAGGTCGGTTACAAAAAATTGCTAACGGAGCACATACCCGTTACGACACCCTTACAAACAAGGTTAATGAATGGCTGAAGAGATAGATTTTGATGCAATTTTAGGCAAGTATCACTCTGATCCCTATGATTATATAGAGATCTGCGCAACGCATACCGGCCGTGTAAGTTTCAAGGTTACGGAAGGAAGTAATGTCAATTCACCAAGTGGTGAATGGTTGCATATTCCCGGTAGCCCACTTTTTGAAATTACCAGGGAACGAAACCCAAAACTTGTTACAGCAAAGACCAATGGCACGATCTCTTCTGTACGCACGGAGCTTGAAGGGCAGTTTGTAGAGGCAGGAGAAAGACTGCTGACTATCCGTCACCCGCTGAAAAAGAAAGAGGTTATCGAAGGCATCCTCAAGGAAGTCCTGTATCTTTTTCCGGCCCCGGAGAGGGCAAAATATTTTTTCTCCCTTGATATTCAATCCCGAATCGAAAAAAATGGGGCAAGAACACTCACCGTCAAACCCGGTGATGAAATCATTATCATGTCTCTGATGAAGCGTGATACCCCTATCTATTATACCGGTGAAACGGGAGTAATTCATTCGGTTTACTTCACCCCTGGGGTCTCGGTCGATCAGGGGCAACCACTGATCGGCGTCTGCGCCTCGGACAAATTGCCGCTGATCCAAAAGATCATTACCAGGGTCAAGGCGGACTGGGACAAGCTGATAGAACCTGCCCACTTAGAAGAAGAGTAGCATTGGATTGATGAGAGATTACTATAAGACAAACCTCGTCAATCCAAATTCCTTGACAGCCAACCCCTTATGCTGAAATTCTTTTTTGTGCCACTTCCATGACGGCAATAAATTGCCCAACCCCTGCCTCTTTGCAGGAATATCTCTGGAAGCATGAACTACCCAACCGCCGACAGAAGAATCCCCAGCCCCCCTCTCCTGAAAAAATCATCCGTTATGGGGCCATTATCGGCTCAGTGATGCAGTGCCATTCTTCAATGGGCCGGGCCATGGAACAAGCCCGCCAGCATATTGTCAACCTTGAAGAGGCAGGCGGTTCAGCGGCCAGCGGAACCGTGATTCTTGCCGACACGCTGATTCACTCAAAGGGCCGATTTGCTCGGACCTGGCACGCCCCGCCAGGTGGGCTCTGGGGTTGTATAATTTTGGCCGACACCTTCATGCCCCGGGCCAGAACCCTCTTGCCTCTTGCTCTTGGAGTTGCCTGTTGCGAGGCCGTTCGTGATCTGGGCGCCAAGAAGGCCTGTGTGCGCTGGGTCAATGATGTCCTGGTTTCCGGACAAAAAATCGGTGGTTTTCTGGTGGAAAGTTTTCGCAGTCCCCGATATGGAGAGGGATACCATCTGCTTGGTTTTGGTATCAACATCAATAATAACTGCTTTCCTGAAACTCTGGCTAATATGGCGGTATCACTGAGCCATACCCTGGGTAAGCCAGTCAATCTCCATGACTTTACCCTTTCATTTTTAGCAAAAATGACCTGGAATATAGGGCTGCTCTGTTATGAAGAAGAACAAGAGCTTCATTGTGATTGTTCTTGGAAGGATTCAGGAAATTCGGAAGAACAGAAAAATCATCTCCTGCTTGAACAGTGGAAAAATTTATCGGACACCTTGGGAAGACGAGTACTCTATGGTTATGATATCCAAAAAAAACCGCAATACGAGGCAAGGGTAACTGGAATCAGACCAGATGGAGCTATTGTCATGCGACTTGACGATGGCAATCAAATTATTGAACATAGCGGGGAACTGCAATACCTATGAGCATTCTTATCTCATTCGTTTTTATCGCCCTCGCCAATGAGCATCACTGAGTAGTTTCAAGGAGCAGATCTCTCGCTGCAATAGATGCCGTCCGTAATGATACAAAAGGGAAAGGGCTTCGTGAAGACTGGAACCAGACAAATGAAGCCGATGCAAACGGTTCAGGGGTTGATTCTGGGCTGATGCCAGGATCTTGATCGTACCCTGAGAAAGGGGCAGAACCGGCGCCTGTCCCCGCTCTGTCTGACAATATCGACACACGATGCTCCCGGCCCGGCTATCAAAACCATAGTCTCGAATGGCGCCAAATGGCTGATTACATCGCAGACAGGAGCTTAAATTGGGCCGGTAGCCTATCTGCTCAAAAAATTTTATTTGAAACAAGGCCAGAACGGTCATGGCAGGTCGTCCAGTCTCCAGCGACTGCAGCCCCCAATGCAGAAGAGAGAAAAATCCATTGTCACCATCAAGGTCACGGGTTGCCACAAGGGTCAGTTCACGAATAACTGTGGCCGCCACATAGAGAGACATACTCTGTCGAAGACGGATAAAGCTCTCGAACAGTTCCGCCTCAACAATGAAGACCATATTGCCGCGCCGTGGTTCCGTATAACGGATGGAGAGAAAACTAAAGAGTTCAAGCTTGTTGACAAAACGTTTTTGACTCCGTTTTGCCCCCTTGGCAATACCCGTCATCCTCCCGATATCTCGGCAGTAAAAAGTAATGATCTGATCCGCTTCACCATGATCATGACAGTCAAGGACAATCGCGGCAAACTCTTTACCAGGCTCGGACATGATATAACAACTGCTCAAATGATACGGCTAATTCGCCCCTGCTTCCTGTCCAGAGTCTGCAAGTTCAGCCCCCTAACCTTCGAACGAACTCTCCCTTAAGAACGTTACATCTTTTTAATATATGAGGCCTCTTTTATTTTCGTAACCCAGGCATCAAACTCCTTTTTCAACTTTTCTTCATACAGTGTTTTTTTGATCTCTTCTTTCACCGATTCGTAGGGGGCCTGAAGCACAATCCCTCCTTCCTGACTGGAAAGAAGTTTAAAAAACTGATATCCGTCAGGTGTCTCCACAACCTTGCTTACTTGACCCGGACTAAGGGGGGAAACGGCCGTCCACATATAGTCAGCCATTTCCTCTTTTTGGAATGTTCCAATATTTCCGCCATCTGCAGCCGAAGGAAGCTCTGAAAACTTCTTGGCAAGAGTGGAAAATTCCTGGCCGCTTTCCACCAGACTACGCACTCGCTCTGCTTTTTTCTGGGCATCAGATTTTGCGGCTGCGTCTACCTTGTCAGGGTTCTTCGGATCTTTTTTCCAGACAAAACCCATCTGCAGGAGATAATAGCCACCTGGCTCCACATGTTTGGTGTAACGGGTGTCATAATAATCAAGAATCATATCATCGGTGATGATAATCTTTGAGCGCACCTCATAATTGAGAAGCTTGCTTTGGAGAATCTGATTCCTTAAATTATCCCGATATGTTGCCTCGGTCAGGCCCATATTAGTTAATTGATCACGAAACTGTTCAGGGCTCATGTTATTGGTGGCGACCATCTGCTTGAACGCGGCCTCAAGTTCCGCATCAGTAACCGTTACCTTCTGTTTTACCGCCTCCTGGGCAATAAGTTTTTTATCAATAAGTCCATTAAGCACTTCTTCTCTGGCGCGCCTGAGGGCTGCAGCCAGCTCTTCAGCTGGGGCCTGTTCCGTTATTTTCTGAAAGAAGCCTCGCCCTTCTTCATTGACCTCCGACATAGTGATGACATCGTCATTCACCACCGCGACAACCCGATCAACCAGTTCAGCAAGGCAATTCCCCGGAAGAACGAGGGTAAGGATAAGCAGAATGGCCGTTCCAGAAAAAGATAAAAAACGCGCAGCAACAACAGACAGGATATTCATGGGGGGGCACCTTAAATCCGAAAAGGAGGAAATAAAATTGGACACAACAACCCTTAAACCATCATTTAAGGACAACATCAACCTTACAATGGCGGGAACGACTAAGGAGCTATAAGCGAATGACCAAAAAAGCATTACTCATTCCTTGACAGCTCCTGACTCTTTTTTCAATAAATGAATGTACCATAAAATTTATTTTGCCACATCATGTTATGATTTTTTTATCATATAATAGAAAATTCCAGTACTGTCGCCACCAATCCCCTCTTTACCGGTTGACTTTCTGCAGAAATAACATATTTTACTATTGTGAAATGTATGCAAAACTAAAACTTTTACTAACAATCTGGAGTCAAGCGAATGAAAATAATTGCCAACACCTTTCTCGGTAAGATATCCCAAACCGTGATATTCTGCCTGCTGTTTTCCATCAGTTCAGCTTATGCGGCGGCAAAAATGCCCTCATTCAGCCTCACTAATGCTGTCAGTGGTTCTACCGTCAACAGCACCGAATTTAGTGGAAAAACCTTACTCATAACATTTTTTGCAACCTGGTGCCCTCCCTGCATGCAAGAAGTCCCAACACTGATAGAATTACACCAACAATTTTCCAAGGCCAATTTTTCAGTGGTAGGACTTTCTGTGGATGAAGGCGGGCCAGAAATTGTGGCCAAGCTTGTTGAAAAACGTTCCATCAACTATCCTGTTTTAATGGCAGATGCTGCCACTGCCCGTAATTTTGGTGGAGTAGTCGGCATCCCCACCTCATTTCTTGTCAACAAAGAAGGAAATGTGGTAAAAAAATATCCAGGCTATGTGCCCCACACAGTTCTTGAACAGGACATCAAAAAAATAATGAATTAGCATTCATTATTTTCGGATTTTCATTTGACATATACCCACCAGATGAGTAAATTATTGACTAAAGATAGTTTGTTTATCCTGGAAAAATCCAGATAAGAATAATCTAAATACTATTGGAGAAAAAAATGAAAAAAGGAATCGTTTCTGTCGTTGTTGCTCTGTCATTCATGGTTTGTGCTGCAGTTTCTTCTTTTGCCTGCACCGGTGTCGTTAAAGCCGTTGATGGTACAAAAGTAACCGTAACCTGTGATGATGGTAAAGATGTCACCGCTGAGGGTGCCGCTAAAGTTGGCGACAAGGTAACTGTAAAAGATGGCAAAATAGCAGCTCCCGCTGCCAAGAAAGCTGCCATTGAAGGTTGTTAATTAACAGAATTCTTGTTTTTAATTATCTTGAAAGGGGCTGATTGATGTACATCAATCAGCCCCTTCTTTTTTAGGGGCTGATCACTTAGAGCCTTTCGGTCAATGAGAGAAATTTATAGAAAGCGACTCCTTGCAAGAGACGCCTCACGTTATTTAAAATGAGATAACGGAACGATGGGGCTAAAAATCTGACCATCATCAGTAACGAAAAAGAATACAAACAATTGTTGAAAAATACTGTCATCAGGTTGAATCGTCCTTAAAGTTCATCAATTATGGAGAAGCCGGATAACGTCAAAATTGTCATTATCGAGAAGGCTACCAATTGACATAATCTTTGTTTTTAGTTAGTTTACAAGGGCTGATTGATGTACATCAATCAGCCCTTTTTTTTTCAGAGGAAATATCTTAACAACTCGTCTGCTTGCAGGATGAGCCTCCGGTTTTGATGTGACCATTTAAGGTCTGAGCCACGGAATGAGATGGTATTTTACCCAATCAATCTGAATATTACTGGTCAACTCTGCGTAGTCATAGGTGGTGGTAGTGTTGCTACGCGAAAAATAACCTCTCTCCTAGGTTGTGATGCCAGAGTGCGGGTTATTAGTCCAGAGCTTTCTGCCGGGGTAAAACGACTCATAGACAAGAACCACCTGGAATGGATTCCAAGGGCCTATATGACTGGGGATCTGCAGGGAGCAAGCCTTGCCTTTGCCTTGACGGACCGCCCGGATGTTCAGCTTCAGATAGCGACCGAGGCCAAAAAACAGGGGATTCCGGTAAATATTGCCGACAATCCCGAAGCCTGCACCTTTCAAATCCCCGCCAACATCCGCCAGGGTGAGCTCCTGATCTCGATCTCAACAGGCGGCGGCAGTCCGGCCCTGGCCTCCACTATCCGCAAAGAGCTGGAACTGCAGTATGGGCCGGAATATGGTGAGCTCGTGAAGCTGCTTGCTGAGATCCGGCAACTTACAGTGGGTCAGGGCTCTACTCAGGAAGAACATAAATTGCTGTTTGAAAGGCTCCTCCAGACGAATATTCTTTCTCTTCTCAGAAGAAAAGATTGGCAACTGCTGCATGAACAACTGGATGAAATTCTGCCACCGGCAATAAATACAAAAAATATAGTGCAAAAGATACGAGGATATTGACCATGCGACGTAATGCAAGGCATCCTGTATGCCTGGATAATGGCTTGTTCTCCTGATATCCATCCCTTAACCTGACTAATAATAATGGGTGAAATAAGTTATTTACTTTTTTGGGTGATTCTGGCTGTAAGCTTCACCAACCTGATCTTCTATGGCATCTTTTTTGTCAAGCAGCAGGAAAGCATCAGGACTCTTGCCAGGATGACCCTGGTGGCCGTAGGCGTACTACAGACCCTGTATGTCCTGCTCCGATTTCTGCAGACCGGATATACACCCATTACCTCGCAGCATGAGACGATTGTTTTTTTTGCCTGGTCGATAACCTGGGCCTATTTTTCCTTCCGGTGGCGATATACAGTCAAAAATTTTGGTGTCTTTATCTCCCTCCTGCTTTTTATCCTGATCCTGCTTGCCGCAGGCGCATCCCGTACCATAAACCCTCTGCCACCAGCCCTGCAAAGCTGGTGGCTGCCAATCCATGCCGGGATTTCAGTCATATCTTATGCCTTCCTGGCCCTGGCCTTCTGCGGTGGGATCATGTATCTCCTGTTGGAACGCGAACTGAAGAGCAAACGATTCGGCTATTTCTTCAGTCGCCTGCCCTCGCTCGATTCCCTGGACCAATTGAACAGCCACTGCCTGGCCACCGGTTTTGTCCTGTTGACCCTTGGCATCATTACCGGCTCCATCTGGGCCCGTCAGGCTTGGGGAACCTACTGGCACTGGGACCCAAAAGAGACCTGGTCATTGATCACCTGGTTTCTCTATGCCGCCCAGATTCATCAGCGTTTTTCCGCGGGCTGGCGAGGCAAACGGGCAGCAGTCATGGCTGTTGTCGGTTTTGCCTCGGTACTCTTTACCCTCTGGGGAGTAACATTTCTGCTCGGAGGGATACACAGCTATGCCCAGTGATATGATCCTACTGCTGGGGGTGAATCATAAAACAACCCCTCTGGCCGTGCGCGAGCAGTTGGCCCTTAACAAGGGTTACGAGGAGCCCTTACATGCCCTTCGCAACATTGCCGGCTGCAAGGAATGTTACCTGCTTTCCACCTGCAACCGGGTGGAGATAGTCGTTGTCGCCGAGGCAAACGCCCAGGTGGAAGAGGATATAGCCAAACTTCTTTTTGGTACTTCGGTAGCGCCGGAACAACGTCAGGACTATCTCTATGTCTACCGCAACAATGAGGCCGTGCATCACCTTTTTATGGTCTCTACCAGCCTTGACTCCATGATTGTGGGAGAGGCCCAGATCTTGGGGCAACTGAAAGAGGCCTATCGCCACGCCGCAGAGATTAAATGTACCGGGCCAGTTCTGAACAGACTGCTGCACAAATCTTTTTCCGTGGCCAAGCGGGTGCGGAGCGAGACCCAGATCGGCGCCTCCGCCGTCTCTATCAGCTATGCGGCGGTTGAGCTTGCCAAAAAGATCTTCGGCACCCTTGAGAACAAAAATGTCCTCCTGATCGGGGCAGGAGAAATGGCAGAGCTTGCCGCCGAACATCTGGTTAGTCAGGGTGTAAGCAAGGTGGTAGTGGCAAATCGAACCCTGTCACGGGCAATGGAACTGGCCAGACGATTCAATGGGACCGCCGTTTCCCTCGATGAATTATTTTCTCAGCTCGAACAGGCAGATATCGTCATCAGCTCCACCGGGGCGCCCAACATTATCCTGCATAAAAAAGATGTCAAACCAATTATGCGCACCCGCCGCAATGAACCGATCTTTTTTATCGATATTGCAGTTCCCCGTGATCTGGATCCGGAGCTGAATGATCTCAACAATGTCTATCTCTACGACATTGACGATCTGCATAATGTGGTGGAGATAAATAAATCAGAACGAGACAAAGAGGCGGTCAAGGCCCGACGCATTGTTGATGAGGAGGCCCTGAAATTCCAGAACTGGCTGGATGGTTTATCCGTGGTTCCCACCATTACCGCACTCAGGAAAAAAGCGGATGACATCTGCCAGGCCGAGCTGGAACGAACCCTGAGCCGCCTGCAGCATCTTACCGCCGATGAGCAGAAAGCGATTGCAAAAATGGCCTCAGCCATAAGCTCAAAGCTTCTGCATGACCCCCTCTCTTACCTGAAAGACGAAAACTGCCAGGAGCAGAATGAAGTCAAGGTAGAGATGATCCGCGCCGCCTTTGGCCTGGTGGATAAAGACTGATGTCCCGTCCGCGCCAGGAACTTCTGGAAGATGAATGGCTTCTTGTTCGTCATTCAGGAGAAATCCCGGAGATTGCCCTCCACTCCGCATTCTATTATCTTACGGAAGATCTCAATGGCCCGCAACTGCGATTAAGTGTGGAGGAAATGCAGTACTTAAGAGAAGCTGCCACCGCACGCTACCAGGAGATCATCCGGCGAGATCTTTGCTTTGAAAACCGGGAGCTCACAGTCTATCGGGGGGTACGGCGGGCTATTTTTAACTGGCACCGTTTTGTCGTCTTCTGTGAACGGCAGGACACCAACTGTCACAACCTACGCAGACCGGGAATGGCCGAGTGTCGCTCACTCCACGGACAGATAAAGAGCGACCGTAGCAGCACGGCAGAAGCCTTTCTGATTTTACTAAAAAAGGTCACGCACGCCACAAACACCCCCCGCTCTTCTGGTCACTCATCCGCCATCCCTGGCTCGATCGACAGACGGTCTTCCCTCGCCGCCGTTTTCAACTGCAGCATTCATGACCTCACTCTTTTCGCCCATGAGCTTGGGATTGCAGAAGAGCAAATCCCTCAAGAGATCCATCTGTTCTGCCACGAATAGAATCCGGCAGAGCACGACCAAAAAATAAAAGACGAATCCTTGGTGCCGGAAGAAAAACAAGGTATATTTGAAAGAGTAACCAAAAAGCCATTGTAAAAAACAACCATACCTTTTACATGACAACAATATGAAATCGTGAGAATTTATGGAAACAACAATACTCGCAAAAAGCAGCAGCAGAGATGAACCATATGCAGTAGCAATTTCGTTAACAGAAACTGGGCTATCCTTTTTCTGCAATTGCCCAGCTGGGGAATGGGGAAAATACTGCAAACATAAAATGGCGATCGTATTAGGCGATGCCAAAATACTCTATAATGATGAACAGATCGAAAATTTCAATAAAGTATCAAAATGGATTTCTGAATCAGACTATCCTTTTTTAGTAGCAAAACTTCGGAATTCCGAAAAGGAATTAGAAGCTGTAAAGGAAAAAGTCAAAAACATGAAAGAGGAAATCTCCCGTTCAATGAAAGAAGGGCTGAAATAATGGAAATTAAAGCAAAGCGAGAGAAACGTCGCGATGCCCTAATTATAAATTTCGTCGATGGATTTGCGCTTGGCTGGAAAATGGCTGTCCCAGAATCTTTCAAAGAAGCTCTCGATATTAAGCTAACCGCAAGGATACTTGCAGGTAAAAGAGAAATGTTATGGACTAAAGGGCTCATTTATAACTTTCATGAAGGAGATACTCTTTATGATACCAAACTGGCATACAAGGAATGGGGAGAAGCACTTAAGCATTTAAAACTATGTGTGCAGGTTCAATCTGTCTCATCATCTGGATATGTAACTGACGAAACAAAGACAAATGATGGTTTAGTTGTCAAAAAACAACGGCTAAAATATGGGTCTCTAATATTCAAAGTTTATCGACCAAACGAAGAAAAAACAGCAGTGAAAGAATGTGAAGTAATTGAATGTACCCAAGATGACTTCGTAGCCTTTCTGCAAACAGGGATAATCCGTACAAAGGAAAATAAACAGCTAAATTTATGCGGGGAAAATGCCTAATATGACCATTGTGATTCACAACAGAAGATCAATAAGAATACAATAAATGGAGAATAACATGCCCTATGTAAACATCCGGGTGGCCGGCAAATTGAGCAAGAAGCAGAAAGAAAATATCTGTAAAGGAGTAACCGAGGTCATTGCCAGGGAGGCGGCCAAACCACCTGAGACCATCCTCATCTTTATCGATGAAGTTGCCCATGAAAATATCGCCAAAGGCGGAACCCTGCTCCAGTCTCCAAAATAAACAGCAATGGACGTTGAAAAAAGAATCCACGAGTTGCGCCTACTACTACAAAAACACGCCCATCTCTATTACGACCTCGCTGATCCGCTCATCTCGGACGGAGAGTATGACCTCCTTTTTCTAGAACTTTTACGCTTGGAAGAAGAACATCCAACACTGGTCACTCTCGATTCCCCAACTCAGCGGCCAGGCGGGGCACCCCTTGACAAGTTTGAACAGGTGGTGCATCGCCTGCCCATGCTCAGCCTAAAGAATGCCTTCAGCGCGGACGACCTTATCAAATTTGAGAATGACCTCCTGCTTTTTCTGAAGCCTAATATCACGCTTGATGCCCTGTCCTACATGGCAGAACCAAAGGTTGACGGCCTGGCCGTGGAACTTATCTACGATCAGGGCCGGTTGCGGCAAGGCAGCACCCGGGGTGATGGCAGCACTGGTGAGGATATCACAGCCCAGCTCAAGACGATCTCCTCCATTCCTCATAAGCTCCGGGATCATTCAATACCGCGTCTGGAAGTCCGCGGTGAGGTGTTTCTGGATCGCAATGCTTTTATAAAAATCAATCACGAGCTAATGCAACGCGGAGAACCCGTTTTTGCCAACCCCCGCAATGCTGCCGCCGGTTCTCTGCGCCAACTCAACCCTACCATTACGGCCAAGCGATCACTGAAATTTATAGCTTATGGTATTGCTGATCCCATCCAGACACCCTGTTCCAGTCAACAGGAGCTCCTTGCCTGGCTGGGGAGTCTGGGACTGCCGATCAGTGAACTCACCCACTTCTGTCCGTCGATCACCGATGTCATCACCCGCTTTGAGCAACTAGCCGCCCTGCGTCATACCCTGGCTTATGAAATTGACGGCATGGTGGTCAAGATTGATGACCTTAATCTTCAGCAGCGATTGGGCAATAAAACTATGGCCCCACGCTGGGCTATCGCCTGTAAATTTCCACCCCTCCAGGCGACAACAAGGCTCATTTCCGTTGCGTTCCAGGTGGGCCGCACCGGTGCGGTAACACCGGTGGCACTCCTTGAGCCGGTCGAGGTTGGTGGCGTTACCGTCAGCAGGGCCACTCTCCATAACCGTGATGATTTTGAACGAAAAGACCTGCGCATCGGAGATATTGTTCTGGTACAAAGGGCTGGCGACGTTATCCCTGAGGTGGTAAAAACCATTATCGAAAAACGTGATGGTCAGGAACAGCCCCTCACCACCGTGGCCATGCCCATACATTGTCCGGTGTGTGGCCATGCCCTGCTCAAGGCAGCAGGAGAGGCAGTGACCCGCTGCGTCAATCCCCACTGTCCGGCCCAACGCCTGCGCTCCCTCGTTCATTTCAGTTCCAAGGCAGGGCTCGACATTGAGGGACTGGGTAAGAAAAGTATGGAACAGCTCTTTAACCTGCAACTGGTGCGGGATATCCCCGACATCTTTGCCTTGACACATGAACAACTGGCCAGCCTGGAGGGCTGGGGCGATAAATCCGCCGACAAGGTACTTGCCGCCATTCAGGCAGCCAAGCATCCGGCGCTGGGGAAATTTCTTGGGGCGCTGGGTATTCGTTTTGTGGGTGAGGTGACAGCCGCTCTCCTGGAACAGACCTTCGAGTCTCTGGGGCAGCTCATGCATGCCTCTCTGGAGACATTGCTGGAGATTGAAGGAATCGGTGAGCAGGCAGCCGGAAGCATTATTGATTATTTCAGCGATCCTGACGTGCGCGCGATGTTTGACCGGCTGCAACAGGCCGGAGTGACACCGGAGGCGGGACAACAGTCCCAGACAGATATGCCACTCAGCGGCCAGATCATCCTCTTTACTGGCACCTTGACCACCCTGTCGCGGACAGAGGCCAAAAAGCTGGTCAAAGACAATGGCGGCCAGATCGCCGTCACAGTCACCCAAAACATGACCCACCTGGTCGCCGGTGACAAGGCGGGATCAAAATTAAAAAAAGCCAAAGAGCTTGGCAAGATCATCCTGACGGAGCAGGAATTTCTCCAGATGATTCAACATGAACCCCGGACAGCATCACAGCAAACTGTCGTAAAACAATAGTGAAAAAACAGTCAAAGATGGAATGGTTCTTTCGTAACAGCTTCTCATTTAACAAAGGAAAAAGATGACTACATGTTTGCGGTGGATTATGGGCGTTCTGTTTAGTCTGGCCGTGTCCATTTTCCTGCTGATACTGGCCCTGCCCTATCTGATTAACCCCAATGATTACAAGACGCTCGTCACCGATCTGGTTCGAGAAAAAACAGGAAGGGAACTGGTCCTTTCTGGTGATATCCAAATGCAGATCTCACCATGGCTCAATGTGACCTGCGTGTTTGGCAAGGTACGTCTTGCCAATAATGTGCCCTTTGCTAACAGCACATTTATCGAAAGCGATCAGGTAACAATAGAACTGTCGCTCTGGCCTCTTCTGCTCCAAAAACGCTTGCACATGACAGACATCATACTGGATGGCGTTACCTTGAATCTTCTGCGCAACAAAGAGGGTGTAACCAATTGGGAAGAACTGCCCAAGCCGTCTGAAACAGCAAAAGAGGCCATTAAAGAAACCACTGAAGAACCAACTGGCGAACCAGCAGCCATAGACAGTGACCACAAGCTGTCTTGGCTGATAAAATTACTCCCGGACACGACCGATCTTGATCTTGGCAAGCTGCAACTGACTCATATCAATATACGCTATGAGAATCGACAGACAGACAAAATCATCTTTTTCAAAGAGTTGAATTTGAAAACCGGTCGGCTCAAGGAAGGAAGACAGTTCCCCTTTGAAGCCGGCTTTAACCTTACCCTGGACAATAAGGCCGCGACCAAACCCGCCATCATTCGTTCAGGCGACATAGCAATGCAGGGGAATGCAACCCTGTTTTTGCAGGACCCCCACCTGCTCCTCGAAGATTTACGAATAGAAGGGGCAATAAAGGGTAAGGACCTGCCCAAAAGAGGCCTGAAGGTCGTCCTTTCAACTATCAGTGACATTCAGCTGCAACCACAAAAAATCACCATAAAAGATTTTTCATTGACCCATGAAGATGTCACCCTGCAAGGCAGTGGCACCCTGGAAGACTTTTCATCACCCCGTTTCAGTGGCGCCCTCAAGATTCCTGAATGTTCGCCAGCATCTCTTCTGAAACAACTCTACCCAGCTCTGCCGATCTTGCAGGATCCTGACGCCCTGACCCGTTTGAGCGCAGGAATGCTGATCAAAGGCAATATGGAGATGACAGAAATTACGGATCTTACGGTCATGGTTGATGAAACAACAGTGACCGGAACAATCACGAAACAAAACGAAAGCAGTCCTGCCTATGAGGCAACCATTCATATCAATCATCTGGATCTTGACCGTTATACCCCGAAAAAAACTGTAACGCCGCCTGCAACCGAAGAACAGTCAGGGGCCTCTCCTCCTCTTATTCCGGTAGATTTCCTCAACTCCCTTCTTCTTCAACTCGATCTTCAGCTCGACTCCTTGCAAGTGGGCGGGGCACTGTTATCACAGGTACAGATGAAGATTGCCGGAAAAGACGGGATTCTCCAAATGGCTCCGTTGACTGCCCATTTATATGACGGCAACATGAAACTTGAGGCCAGAATGGATGTCACGGGAGATGTCCCCCAGGTCCAGGTCAAACAAAAAATCAACAAGGTCCAGTTGGCCCCACTCTTTCAGGACATGACCGGCAAGAAAGATATCACAGGCGTAGCGCTCGTCGAGGTCGATATCAACACCAGCGGCCTAACCTGGGAGGAATTCCGCAGTCATGTCAAAGGAACGATGCGGTTTGAATTTTTAAACGGTGAGATAAAACCATTAAAGATCCTGCAGGGAATCCGAACAGCACGGGCTCTGCACCAACAGGAGACGCCACCACCCATGACTGGCGATGAGGCAACGGAGTTTGACCGTCTGACCGGCACCGGTATCTTTGAAGGTGGAATCTTGTATAATAACGATTTAATGGCGGCATCAGAGTTGATGCAAATAACGGGTGGCGGCGAGATTGATCTTGTCGACAGACAACTCGATTTCAAACTCAACGTCTCTCTTGCCCCGCATCTTACTCAGGATAAGGATATGGGATTAGCCGAGTTTGTCGGTAAGATTATTCCCTATACTATCGTCGGCCCTTTTACCGATCTGAGCCAGGAAGCCGACGTGGCAAAACTCCTGCCAACAGTGACAGAGAAGCAGCCTTTGCAAGAATTGCCCAAACAGGTGGATAAAAAAGAAGCAATTCAAAAAGAGAACGGCGCAGACACTTCTCCTGAGCAAAAGAAACAAGGAACAGTGGGAGACTAAATAACTAATCTACCCCTTATGCAGGTCTGATAATACCGGGAGCCATTTAGTCCTTGCCTCAAGGGGCAAGCTGTGAGAAGATTTTATCAAGAATAGCTGTGTCCAACGCCCCAACCATTTACCCCTTCAAAGGAGAGCCATGACAAGAATTAATGATATTAAGCGAGTGATTACGCCCATTGATTTCTCTGAAAATGCCCCATTGATAGCCGAATCAGCAGCTTATGTAGCCGGAAGCTTCAAGGCCTCTCTGAGTCTGATCTTTGTCGTCCAGAGTTTTGCAGATTACTCTGGATTTTTTGTGCCCCAGATCAATGCCCCTGATCTGATGCAGGAGTTATTTACCAGTGCCGAAGAAAGGATGGATAAATTTTGTCAGGACAACGAAGAATCATTCAAGGCCCTGGGAGTAACTGCCCTGAACTCCAAAGTTCTGATGGGTGATGTCGCGGAGCAGATCATTGACTATGCCATAAACGGGCAAGGCAATCTGATCGTCATGGGGACCCACGGTTATAAAGGTCTGGAAAAAATCATGTTCGGCAGTATCGCCGACAAGGTGGTCAAGGCCGCCCCCTGTCCGATCATGACCGTTAATCCCTACACCTGTTGTCTTGCAAAATAAGGCGCCCATGCCAACAACTGCCACCGGACAGACCTTTGAGAGACAAGAAACAGGAGAGACAAGGGAGAAGCGGTTGAGAATATGGAAGTAACCACTGAGACCAGCCATATCCTTACCTTTCTTCTGGCTGAGAAGTCGGTGCGGGGAGTGATCCTTGATGGCACCACCTTGGTCCAGGAGATGCGGACCCGTCATGGGCTTGGCCCCTTGGAAACGCTGATTCTTGGTCAGGCCTTGCAAGTGACCGCACTCATGGCCTCATCGCTGAAAGGTCACGACGAGATAGGCTTGAGAATAGACTGCTCGGGACCGATCAAGGGCCTTGTCGCCGAGGCCACTGCCACTGGTGAGATCCGTGGCTACCTCAAGCAGGTTCCCATTCCCCGGACAGACCCTCTGCAACCCTTTGACGAAAGAGACGACCTCAGCCCCTTCTGGGGAGACGGTTTTCTCACCATTACCCGCTATCTGGAAGAAGGCAGACAACCTTTCAGCGGCAGTGTGGCTTTGCAAGCTGGAAATATTGCCTCCGAGGTGGCCCACTATTATCTCCTCTCTGAACAGATCCCGACTGCAATTCATCTCAGTCTTGTTTTTGATATCCATGACAGGGTAATCGGGGCTGGCGGCCTCTTATTACAGGCCATGCCAGGGGCCAGCGCCAAGATATTTGCAATCCTTGACCAGAAGACGCAAACCTTGCCATCTCTGGGCAAGGCGCTTGCGGAAGGCCGGAAGATGGAATCATGGCTCAACGAGCAATTTTCTGCCTTTCCACCTGACATCCTGGAAGAACATCCTGTCCAGTTTCATTGTCGCTGCGATGCCAAGCGCATGCGTCTCCTCCTGCTCCACCTGCCCTTGGCCGACCTCGAAGAAATGCATGCCAATGGCCCCTTCCCGGTGCAGGTAACCTGCCATTTCTGTAACAAACAATACCTTTTCGATCAAAAGACCCTGGCAGACATCTGTCAGGAAAAACAGTCCTCCACCTGAAGCACCCTCATTAACCGGGGTGTTGATGCGGATGATTCGTCATAGAGATGGATGCTATGGGGAAGAGACTGGACGTCATGGAACAGAGAGCAGGAATTGCCGAGGGACGAATGGCCATTTTTTATCCTGAAGCCGTGGGCTGGGCTGATAGATTTTCCTGAATTGATCCACGGTGTCAATATTCCCGTAAAAAATGAAGAGAAGGGAAATCCTTTCTTTTGTTTTTTGTTGTTTACTAATGATCCAGGATTCCTCTTGACATCAACACATAAACGTCTATACATATAATCATATGCTAAAGAATAGGTGTCTCAATGGTGGAGACCCATTACACCGTCAATCTACAAGGAGGTCTAATTATGAAAGAAAATACATGCCAATGTCAAATGACTTCAGACAATAAGGATCACGCTCCGTTAACATTAGAAATCCCTGTCGATCTCTTGGGACAATTAAAAGAAGCGGCAGCCTTGGCAAAGACCGATCTTCATTCCCTTATCCTTTGTTATGCCCAACAAGGATTGATAAACAGCAGCGCCCAACTGAAACGACAGCAATTTCTGACCCACGCTAAAGATGTGCTCGCAGCACACGGGGTTCATGACAAGACCATCGAAGAAATTTTTGGCAAATTTCCATACTGAGTCTTTCTCTCTGTTTTACCATGACATGGATAACCGCGCAGATAACCTGAACACCCACAGTCTTGCCTTCCTTGCCAAATGCCTGGCTGATGAGAATCGGCTGCGCATCCTGTTCTGTGTCAGCAAGGAAAAGAAATCTGTCTCCAGGATTGTTGAAGAACTCGGCTTATCACAACCTCTTGTTTCCCATCATCTAAAGGAACTGAAAAGGGCCTTACTGGTGAAGGTTGAGCGAAGCGGTCCCTTCGTTTACTATGAGATGACAGATCAACGGATTCTTATAATATTGGCAGGACTGGATGAACTGGGCACGGCATTACTCAGTGAAAGAACAACCTTTTAACATGTGGGGGAGTACCTGTTCGTATGGATGAAATTCAAAAAATAATTAACCAGATAGAACCGGAAAAGGCCCTGACCAGGTTGGGAGTTGTTCTCCGCGGACTTTTCTCCCAAGTAAGCGAAGAGCTTCGTCTGGACTTTGTTGTCAATCTCATTGGTGAAGCTGGTGCCGACAAGGTGGCCAGCCTCGTCCATCTCTGACTGGCGGAGTGCATGGGCGAAGGTGTCGACCCCACAAAGATGTGTCAAAGCCTGGTGGATAAAGTGGCTCGCTCCAGACAGCTCCAATCTGTTACTGATCCTGAGCTATTAATCCTTTTTGAGGATTGGCTTGAAGAACTGGAAGATGAGGTGATGACCTTTCTCCAACAGCACCCCGACAGTAAAGCAGAAGATCTTTCGAACAATCTTGGATTCTCGCACAGTGGCGCTACATTTCTGCTTGCCAAGCTGAGACGAGAACAAAAAATCCAATCAGAGGAGGAGTAATTCATGTTGGTGCGATTTTTTCTGAATGAACCCAACGGCAAGGCCTGAGGCCATTTCCTGGAAATGATGCCCAGGTTGGGCGCAAAATATGATATCGCCATTGAGATCATTGCAAAACCGCGGGCCGAATACCAGACCGATTCCTGGTTTGAGCTGGATCTGCCGGTGGCCCCGGCGGTGATGGTGGAAGAAGAGATTGTGGTTGAGGGGGCGGATGTAGCCCTGGATGTAGTAGAGGCGTGCCTCTGCCGCCACTTGGGATTGCCATGTCCGGAAAAGACAACAGCCGAATGACAATTGCCCAAGAGTCAGAAAAAATTCTAAAAACCTATTCACCAGCAAAGAAGGAGGCGATCGTGATAGAGATGATTTTATTCCACAGCGGCAATCCTGCTTGAGCAACATGTCAGAAGGCCACAGGTGTGGCCAGGGCCATGCAGGAAACATTCAAGGATCAGCTTGACCTGCACATCTATACCACAGATTCACCCGAAGCTGCGGCCTATTCTCTAAAGGGGTCAACCAATATATTTATCAATCAGCAATGGGTTCCTTTGGATATAGCCACATCCAAAGAGAAAATGGCGGACTATCTCGACAATATCCTCTGCTGAAACAACTAGGACGCTGAAAAGAAATAACATGACCATCTGAACGTCAAAAAAGGCATAAGGAGCCGCAACGAAACAGTTTGAAATGGCATAGTTATTTCGTAACGGCTTCTAAATAGCAATTCGTCAGATGATGAGCCAGACAGGTTGGACGCACCCGCAGATATGCCCAACCTATAAGTGGAATGACAACATGACAGGCGCAGCAGTGCTGCTGCGCCTGTCATGTTGTTTCAGGAAGCCTGCTCCAGCGCCACCGCCACCGAGACAGAGGCGCCCACCATGGGGTTGTTGCCCATACCGATAAGCCCCATCATCTCCACATGAGCGGGGACAGAGGATGAACCGGCAAACTGGGCGTCCGAATGCATCCGCCCCATGGTGTCGGTCATGCCATATGAGGCAGGGCCAGCCCCCATATTATCGGGATGGAGGGTACGGCCGGTGCCGCCACCGGAGGCCACCGAGAAGTATTTCTTGCCCTGTTGAACACACTCTTTCTTGTAGGTGCCGGCCACCGGATGCTGAAAACGGGTGGGATTGGTGGAATTACCGGTAATGGAGACATCCACCCCTTCCAGATGGTTGATGGCCACCCCCTCACGCACATCGTCAGCCCCATAGCAGCGCACCGCCGCCCGTTCTCCGAGAGAATATGCCTTCTCCTTGACCACGGTCAGTTTACTGGTGGCGTAATCATAGGAGGTTTCCACATGGGTAAAACCGTTGATCCGCGAAATGATCTGGGCTGCGTCCTTACCCAGACCGTTGAGGATCACCCGCAGCGGCTCCTTGCGGACCCGGTTGGCTGACCTGGCGAGCCCAATGGCCCCTTCCGCCGCGGCAAAAGACTCATGGCCGGCAATAAAGGCAAAGCATCGGGTCTCTTCGCGCAGCAGCATGGAGGCGAGATTGCCATGACCAATACCCACCTGCCGATGATCGGCCACCGACCCGGGAATGCAGAAGGCCTGCAACCCCTCACCCAAAGTCGCCGCAATATCCACCGCCCGCTTCTCGCCCTTTTTGATGGCGATGGCCGCCCCCAAGGTATAGGCCCAGCAGGCGTTTTCAAAACAGATGGGCTGGATCTTTCTTACTATCGCCGCCACGTCCACGCCGTAGCCATCACACACCTCTTTGGCCTCTTCCAGGCTCTTCATCCCATATTTTGCAAGAACAGGAGTGATCTGATCTATCCGCCGGTCATAACTTTCAAACAGTGCCATGGTCCTCCTCCTTATTCCTTTCGGGGGTCAATTTTTTTAACGGCCTGGTCGAAGCGGCCGTAGGTTCCTGTGGCATCCGCCAGCGCCTGAGCGGGCTCCACACCCTTTTTGATCGCATCCATCATCCGGCCCAGATGGACAAACTTGTAGCCGATGATCTCATCGTCGCCATCAAGGGCCAGCTCCAGCACATACCCCTCTGTCACCTCCAGGTAACGGGGGCCTTTGATCCGGGTGCCATAGGTGGTGCCGCATACCGAACGCAGACCCTTGCCCAGATCTTCCAGTCCGGCGCCGATGGGCAGGCCGCCTTCAGAAAAGGCAGACTGGCTGCGGCCATAGACGATCTGCAGAAAGAGCTCGCGCATGGCCGTATTAATGGCATCGCAGACCAGATCCGTATTCAGGGCCTCAAGAATGGTCTTGCCGGGCAGGATCTCAGA
Source organism: Deltaproteobacteria bacterium (assembly GCA_026388715.1). Lineage (GTDB taxonomy): Bacteria > Desulfobacterota > Desulfobulbia > Desulfobulbales > Desulfocapsaceae > UBA2270. The sequence goes on along the minus strand of JAPLJF010000010.1, from coordinate 134,843 downwards.
GGCCATGGCTGCCGAATGAGTCATTCCGGTGCAGCCAATGGTCTCGATCAGGGCCTCTTCAATGATCCCGTCCTTGATATTCAGGGTCAGCTTGCAGGCACCCTGCTGCGGGGCGCACCAGCCGACCCCGTGGGTGAGCCCTTTGATATCCTTGATCTCACGGGCCTTAGTCCACCCGCCTTCCTGCGGAATGGGCGACGCCCCGTGACACGCGCCCTGGGCCACCGGGCACATTTTTTGTACTTCAGAAGAGTATTGCATACTATGCTCCTATGAGGGGTTTATTAAAAAAATAACAGGATAAAATTGAAAAGTTGAAAGGAAAAAACAGCAGCACTCCGGCCAATATTGTTTTTCTGTTCCTGACTATTGTCTATTGCCGTTCTATCCCTTTCTTCCGGTAAGCAGGATGATGGGATAGGCCCGTTCAACCCCTACGTCATTGGTCTTGGTGAGGGAATGAACCTCTTGAACTGCCACCTGATTCAGGCCAAGCTTTGTCAAGGTTTTTACCAGCTCTTCCGGATTAAACCCATGATGCATGACCCCATCGGCCTCCGCATCATGGAAAGAGCCATCCTCTGTTTTCAGGTCCGCCACGGCCAGATAGCCGCCATCGGCCAGCAGGTCACAGAAACGGGCCAGCAGCTGGTCAGCCTCCTTGATGTGATGCAGGGTCATGGCGCAGAAGATCAGGTCAAACCTGTCCGTCAGAGACTCCTGCAGCAGGTCCAGACGCAGTGGGGTCACATTGGTGATCTCGTCACTCTTGATTTTCTGGGCCAGCACCTCAAGCATTCCAGTTGAGGTATCAACAGCAGTGAGCGTTGCAAGCTGTGGCGCCAACGCCAGCCCCACCAGTCCTGTGCCGCAGCCATACTCCAGAGCAGCCATTTTTTTGTTCAATGGCAGGGTACTGCTGATGGCAGCCGCAATCTTGGCCGCCAGTTCCACCCGGCGCTGTTTCTGATCCCAACCAGCCGCAGCCTTATCAAAATGTTTTCCACTCATGGGCATGTCCTGTCGTTATAGTTGATTGACCACATGGGAAGGGTCATAGGAGGTAGGGATGGCTAAGCGAAAATGTCCAAAGACAAGGCGCACAAATCCTGAGGAATGAGGCGTACTTTTGGGTACGCCGCAGTGACGAAGGATGCAGTGCAACGAAGTATTTGGGCCTTTTCGCGACGCCATCAAAGTTCGCTGATCCGTTCAAACAAATCCCGGTCTTTCTCGATCTTGCCGCGATTACCGATAATGACCCGATGAGAAGTGGACAGCATCCGGGTAAAGGCCGGGGCAAAGGCTTGCATATCCGGGACCCGGGTGGCGATTATCTCTTCGATACGCTGTTGCTTATGGGCGGGTGTTATCCCGCTCAGGAATTCATTTCTGGCAGTCGCCCCTTTGGCGGCAGGACTCTGCAACGGATTAAAGTTACCGTAGGTGCCGATCACCAGTTGTTCCAATACCTTGTCCGAGAGTTGCAGGCCGGAGACGATGGCGGGAATAGCCGCATAGCTGTCATAGGTCTTACGTACCTGGGGATCCCGATAACTGATGATACCCAGGTTCCCCGTGATATGACTGAACTGGATGAAGCAACCATAGGCCCCGCCCATCTGTCGCACCGTGTTCCACAGATAGTCGCGGGAGAGATAGTTTTTCAGAACCTCGAAGTGACCATTATAGCCAATACCATTTGGCAATAGGGCTCCGGTCTGCACCGCAAAGACGATCTCAGCGGAAGTGATAAACGCCTCATGAGCCGGCAGAGCCGGCAGGGTCAGGATCTGTCTGGCAACAGCGCTACCTGGAAGGGCCATCACCAGGGCGTTCCCATGGTGAGAAAAGGTCTCGACTTCTTCAGGATCGGCAGTGATGGCCAGGATCAGGTTATTCCGATTGAAAATGAGGGTGGCCATATCCAGCAGGGCCCCCAGAAACTCCTCTTCCATCCGGGGGTAATTCTGGTCCAGTTCTTTTTCCGCCCGGTACGAGGTAACGCCGGAGATCATCTCATTGTATGCCCCGGCAAGACCGAGATGAGCAAAGGCCCGTGAGGCCGCCAGGCTGTACCCTTCACTCTGGGCACTGTGTTCTGACCAGGCAACCTCCCGGTGCACAATTTCCTGAATGTGCATTCTATCATCCAAAGAAAGTTCGGTAAAGATTTCCGTCATCAGGTGCAGGGCCCGCTCCTGGTATTCCGGCAGGCACTTCATCTGAAACCAGAGAACGGGACGCACCAGCTCGGCACTGCCCAACTTGCTATAGACGTTAAAGGAGTGCGAAAAATCGCCAGTACAGGTACCCAGCTCCCGGGCCAGATGCATGAAATCCATCTTCCGGGTGCCGATCTCGGTAACAATGGTGGCAAAAAGGTCCAGCCAGGGCAGAAGCCGGGAAGGGACTGCCGAGATATCAAAGCCCATATCCACATAGGAGATGTGCTCGGTGGCAAGGGCACTGACCAGCACCTGCGTCCCACCAAACATCCCGGTGGGCTGCACCGCATGAAAGGAAAGATGCGAATCCAGGTCGCTGTGGCTCAGTTGCGGCAACAGGGCAAGGGTTTCAGGACTGTTGGGCGTCTGTTGCTGTTGTCGCAGTTCAGCGGTTCTGGCGATCAGTTCCTGCCGCTGGGCTCCAGTCAAGGTCGCCGCGTACGTCTCCAGCCGTTTGGTCTCCTCATCTTGGGTCTGGGCCAGCTTGGAAGGATCAGGGATCAGGGTGACCACCACGGTGGCCTTGTTCTCCAGAAGATAGCGCTCAATTAACTCCTCAAAATATCCCTCTTCAAGCGCCTTGTGGCGAATGGTCCGAAACAGCTCTTCGATCTCCAGGGATTCAAAGGGATCCGTGCCGTACTTGAGGGCAGGCATGGCCTTGCCGATCAGATCAAGACCGCGCTGGGCCTTGCTCGACTCTTCCCGCACCGAGAATTCATACTTGTTCAGTTCCGAGAGCAACAGGTCGCGATCAAGGCCGGTTCTGACCATCTCCTGTAAGGTCTCATTGTACAGGGACAGAAAAGGGGCCCGTTTATCAGGATCACTGCCAACCAGATAGGTGATCATGAAGGTCTTGAAGCTTGAGGTACACAGATAAAGCCCGCCGAAGTCCTTACAGAGGCCACTGGAGACGATCTTGTTTTTCAGGGGCGAGGCATCTGAATTGTAGAGGATCCCGGCAATAACCTGAAAGGCAGCGTTTTCCTGACGATTGAGCACCGTGGAGACCGCTTGGCCCACGGCCAGAAAGGTCTTGGCCGCAGTGTCTGTCGATTCCACACCGTAGCAGTCTTCAATAAAGGTGATCTGGTCAATATCCCGTCCCGCCTCAACTTCGGCCCTGCTCCCTCTTGCCGGAAAGGCCTTAAGGAAATTATCCTGGAGATACTGCAGTTCATCGGCAAGCGGCGCATCCCCATAGACAAAGAAGGTGCTGTTGGAGGGATGATAGTGTTCCTTGTGAAAGGCACAAAAGGCCTCATGGGAGAGATCCGGAATATCCTTGGGGTCGCCACCGGATTCATGGGCATAGGTAGAACCGGGCATGAGTCCGCCAAAGATATGATGAAACAGCAGACGGATCGGGTCGGAAAAGGCGCCCTTCATCTCGTTATAGACCACCCCCTGAAACTCCAGCTCCCCATTTTCCTCTTCCTGATGGTAATGCCAGCCCTCCTGTTCAAAGGTGGCGCGACTGAGCAGCGGATTGAACACCACGTCGCAGTACACATCCATGATGTTGAAATATTCCTTCAGATTCCGGGTGGCGAAGGGATAATAGGTGACATCCGATCCGGTCATGGCATTCAAGAAGGTCATGAGCCCGCCCTTGTGGATCTCACCAAAGACATCATTGACCGGATATTTCTTTGATCCCATCAGCACCGAATGTTCGAGGATATGGGCCACGCCGGTGGAATCCGTGGGGATGGTGTTAAAGGCGGCGGCAAAGGTCTTGTTGGGATCGCTGTTTTTGATGGCAAGCAAGGGACACCCGAGGACGTCATGCTCAAAAAGATAGACATCGGATTGGATCTCGGCGATATGCGCCTGTCGCTTCAAGGTAAAGGAAGAATAAGATTGTCCAGTGATAAAAGGCATGAGAATTTGAGAAATTGAATAATATTAGAACATCTTTGCTGAATCCAGAAGCAGGGTGACCGGTCCGTCATTCACCAGTTCCACTGCCATCATTGCCTGAAAACGACCCGTTTCTGTCTGAATGCCATGTTGTCGCACGGCCTTGATAAACCGTTCATAAAGGGCTTCCGCCTGCTCAGGCCTGGCCGCCTGCGAATACCCCGGCCGGCGCCCCTTGCGACAATCTCCATAGAGGGTGAACTGAGAGATAATAAGCATGGCTCCACCGGTGTCGAGCAGAGAACGATTCATTTTCCCTGCCGCGTCCTCAAAAATCCGCAAATGAACTATCTTGTCGATCAGCCAGTCCAGGTCTGTCTCCTGGTCCTCGCGATGGATGCCCAGCAGGACAACCAGACCCGGGCCAATGGCCCCGACTTGTTCCTGGTCAACAGTGACCGCTGCCCGGCTGACCCGTTGAATGACTGCGCGCATATTCCTGCCTCCGATACCAATACAAAATCACGCGCCCCACTGTACCCACAAACCAAAGAGGGTGTCAACTGGCTTGCAAGAGAAATACCGGCATATCTCAGGATAAAAACAGGTGGAGAACGGACAGGAATCTGCTATCATGCCCTTATCATCTGCCCCTGACAGAACAGTTCCAAAGGGATATAAATCAAACACAATTGAAAAAAAAATGGGTTCTCACAACATCTTCTGCAAAAAGGGCTTTTCCACCGTCCATTACGGCTGGTATGTAATGGTCACCGGAACCCTCTGTCTCTTTGCCAGCCTGGGACTGGGCAGGTTTTCCTTAGGGATGCTCCTGCCGTCCATGGGTAAGGCCTTACAACTCTCCTATCTGCAGATGGGGCTGATCGGGACCTTGAACTTTGTTGGCTACCTGATCGCGGTGCTGCTCTGCGGTCGACTGACCAGACGTTTTGGCGCCCGCAGGCTGATCGGGGCGGCCCTTACCATCATTGGCGTCTCCATGCTCCTTATTGGCTGGGCCCGTAACCTGTATCTGATCCTGGCGCTCTATCTGTTGACCGGGATCGGCAGCGGCCTGTCCAATGTGCCGATGGTATCGCTGATCTCATGCTGGTTTGCCAGCAATAAACGAGGCCGGGCCACTGGATTTGTGGCCATCGGCAGCGGTTTTGCCATTATCCTGTCCGGGAAATTGATTCCCTATCTTAACACTGTCTTTGAACAAGGCTGGCGGGTAAGCTGGCTGGTCCTCGGTATTATTGTCCTCTGTGTCGCGGCGATATGTTCTCTCGTCCTCAGAAATAACCCCCAGGAATGCGGGCTTCTGCCTGTGGGCATGACCGAGCCCCATCCCGACAAACACCATAATTCCTTTGCCGAGTCTCCCCGGATCCGCTCTTCCATTGTCCTGCACTGTGCCGCTATTTATTTTCTGTTCGGTTTTACCTATGTGATCTATGCGACCTTTATCGTGACCACCCTGATCCAGGAAAAGGGATTCAGCGAGGCCGTGGCCGGCAATTTCTGGTCCTGGGTGGGCCTGCTCAGCCTGTTTTCCGGGCCGGTCTTCGGGATCTTTTCTGACCGATTTGGCCGCAGACCGGCATTGATGCTGGTCTTTGCCATTCAATCCGTGGCCTACCTCCTGATTGCCCTCGATCTGCCCCAGATCTTTTTGTATCTTTCCATTGGCTGCTACGGGATTGTCGTCTGGAGTGTTCCCTCCATCATGGCGGCCCTGGTAGGAGATTACACCGGGGCCGAGCGGATGGCGGCGATTTTTGGATTTATCACCTTTGTCTTTGGCCTGGGCCAGGTTATCGGCCCTTTTCTGACGGGGCTCCTGGCCGAGGCAACCGGCAGTTTTACCAGCAGCTTTCTCATGGCGGCCTTGTTAGCTCTCACCGCTGTCTTCCTTTCCGCATTTTTACCAAAAAAAACCATTAAAATCATATAAATGATGGATCAGCGGCCTGATCGGCGCCCTGCGGCCAGCGATCAGTGAGTATTCCCTTGGCGCCAAGCTTGCAGGCCTTGACCAGAGGGTCGTGGTAGAAGGTAAACCAGGCATCCCGCTTACGGTATTCCGTGAAGTATCGCTCCTTGCAGGCGATAACTTCCAGCGGGAAATTATCATAGGCCATAACCCAGAGTGGATTCACATGGGCATGGGTGGGGAAAAGATCGCCAAGATGGACTGCGGTTTCGCCCTGGGAGGCGATTTCCACCAGTTGATGGCCCAGGGTGTGGCCGCCGGTCAGGCAAACCTTGACCTCCGGGCACACCTGATGAGTACCCTGGACAAACTGGATCCTGCCGCTTTTTATCAGTTGCCGGAAATTGATGGGCCAGTAGCTCTCCTGGGCCCGGCAGCAGGGTGAGGTCACATCCTGCCACTCCGCCTCCCGAATCAGATGGGTGGCAGCCGGAAAGGTGACTTCTTCCTGGCCCTGCTCACACTCCATGACCACACCGCCGGCATGGTCAAAATCGCCATGGGTCAGAATCACCACATCAATATCCTGGCGGCCGAGCCCTAAGGACGCAAGCTGCGAGAGCAGGCTCCACGGGCTGGTCGTCTTAAAAATGGCGTGCTGTTTTGGGGTAAGCTTGTTGCCAAGACCGGTGTCAACAAGGATATTCATGTCTGGCGTTCTAATCAAGAGCGGATCATTGCACAGGAGAATAGTATTGTCCGCAGCGGCCTGGACCTTCTTCTGCCAGAGCGATTTGGGCACAGGACCGAACATCGTTCCCCCATCCAGACGAAAATCGCCGCCGCTGAGCCAATGGATCTTGGTGGCGCCAATGCACAGAGGAATCAAGGACATCTTTCTGCTCCAGAAAAATTCACCTATTGATACTTGACCTCAAGAGGCGCGGACGCAGGGGCTGCAGGCTGCACCCGATCAGGGGCAGCTTCCCCTGCCGCTTCCGGCACCGGAGCTGGCGCGGGAGCTGGATCAAGAGTTGGTGCTTGGGCTGGTTCCGGAGTGATCATCGGTGCTGGTGGCTCTGCCACTGGGACAGGTGCAGAAGATGGCGTCAAGTCAGGCCGGGAAACAGGAACCGCCAAGGGTGCGGCAGGAGGCTGGGGCGCCTCTGGCGCGGTTGGCTGGGCAGGGAGCGTTTCGCTGCTTGCAGGAACAGTTGCAGGTGCAGGCGCAGCAGACCTTTTCTGGAGGAAAAACACGGCATCCCCGCAGTAATCGGTAAAAACACCGTCAACACCGACCTTGAAGTAGAAGAATTCCAATAATGCCTCAAAGCTGGCAGCATAGGGCGGCAGCGATTCTTTTTCCCGACGGAAGGTGTAGGGATGGACCACCATACCCAGGCTGTGGGCGTCACTGACCAGCTCGGGGCGAAGAAGATTCCCGGCCTCATCAACCAGCATGGACTTATCCATGCCAATCCCGGAGATGTAGGCCGACAAGGTACGCAGCCCTGACTTACTGCTGATCCAGTCATAATTATAATTGACCCACTCCCCCCACTGCAAGGACTTTGTTTCATTGCCATTATTGTCATCAATAAGCTGAATCAGCTTCAGCTCCATCTGCAGTGCCGGCATCAGCTCGTCATGAATGCGTTTGAGTTCATCCGGGTCAAAACACTGGAGATAGATTTTGTCTTCTTTGCCTGTGAACCCATACTCGCGCAGAATCTTGAGGACGGCCATGGAGATATCCTTACCCTCCTTGCGATGCAGCCAGGGTTGTTTGATCTCGGGATAGATCCCAATGTCCTTGCGCATGGTTTTTTCCAGCCCCCTGATCAGCTCCAGCTCTTCCTTAAAGGTGGGAACGGCCAGTTGCAGGTTGGTGTTGGTGTCGGGGAACCGCCCACTGTTGGGATAGGGCTCTTTCAGGTGCAGTTGTTTGATTTCAGCCAAGGTAAAGTCAAGGGCATAAAACTTTCCATCCTGCCGAGCTCTGCCCGGAAAAAGCTCGGCTACATTCGTGACCCTATCGAGAGTAGGATCATGGAGCACAATGACCTGATCATCTTTGGTCATGACCAGATCCTGCTCGATATAATCACTGCCCATGGCCACCGCCAGGGCCACAGACGGCAGGTTATGTTCCATCAGATAGCCGGACGCGGCCCGGTGGGCAATGACGATCTTATCACCGGCCTGCGCAAAAACGACAGGAGCCGTCAACAGCGCCGTCAACAGCAGAAAAATCCATCCGCTTGATTTTATAATGAGAATTTTATAATCCACTCAGTTCACCATAAGCCGTCGTTCAAAAATAACCGTAACATTGAAATGCCGTGATCGCCAGTCGCTCTTCACACCCAAGGGTACTTCCTTTTATATCCTAAAACTTCAAATAGGTATAGTCCGCCAGGCAGTTTTCATAAAAATCCACAAGCCTTACCCCTTCGCGGGGCTGGACCTTGCCATGATGCACCTGCTGATCAATCTCTTTTTTGATGGTCCTGGCCATAAGCTCCGGATTATACTGCATGGTGGTCAATACCTGTTGGGCAGAAGTTCCCTTGATCATCTCTTCAATATAAAAATCATTGGGATCGTCATCATCGCAGTAGATGTGCACCTCATTGAGCCGGCCAAAGAGATTATGCATATCACCCATCACGTCCTGATACGCCCCGGTGAGGAAGAGGCCGATATAGTATTCTTCATCTTGTCGGAGAGTGTGCAGGAGCAGGGTTTTGTCAAAACCGGTCTTGGCAATAAAACGGTCAATCTTGCCGTCGGAATCGCAGGTGATATCCACCAGTGAACAGCTTACATCCGGACGTTCATCAAGACGCATCACCGGCATGATGGGCAGGAGCTGCTTGATGGCCCAACTGTCGGCAGCCGACTGAAAGATCGAGAAGTTACAGAGGTACTGGCTGGCCTGCAGCTCACCCAAGCGTTGCAGTTCTTGGGGAATAAAGGGTTGAACTGCTGCAATTTTCTGAATACGGGCCAGGGTATTCCAGTACAAGGTCTCAATCTTCGCCCGCTCGCCAATGGAGATCACCCCAAAACGGAAGGCACTGATAGCGTCATCCTTACACTGCTGGATATCGTTGAATATCTCCTGGTAATTGTCTGCATTCAGGTCATGGGCAGATGCACGCATGGTGGAGACCAGATTATGCTCTCCTGCCTCTTGCTCGGTGCTGAGTGTATTCCTGGTCTGATGAATATTGTCAATCACATTGGTGATCACACAGGAGTGATGGGCGGTCACAAAACGGCCGCTCTCACTGACAATGTGGGGATGGGCAACACCGGCCAGGTCACAGATATACTGGAGGCCATCAATGATATCAAAGGCATACTCCTCTAGATTGTAGTTCCTGGATGACTCACTGGCGGAACGGGAACCGTCATAATCAATGCCCAGCCCGCCGCCCACATCAAAATATTCCAGGGGGAGCCCCAGGGCAACCAGGTCAACAAAGATGCGGCCCGCCTCGGTGATGGCCTCCTTGATAAAGCGAATGTCCGGGATCTGGCTGCCCACATGAAAGTGCAGGAGCTTCAGGCAGTGGGCCATCCCCTGCTCTCGCAGCAGCGCCACCCCGCTCAGGATCTCGCTGCAGGTGAGACCAAACTTAGCCCGCTCTCCGCTGGCACTGGCCCAGCGGCCAGTGCCATGCGCCGCCAGTTTGGCGCGAAACCCGATCATCGGCTCGACCCCCAACTCCTTGGCCATCCTGATAATCAAGGAGATCTCCGAGAACCGTTCAACCACAATGATTATTTTGCGATCCAGTTTACGGCCGAGCAGGGCCAGTCGGATATAGTCCTCATCCTTGTAGCCGTTGAGTACGGTCAGGGCATTATGGTTATCGTTCAGGGCCAGGGCCGCCAGCAGCTCCGGTTTGGATCCGGCCTCCAGGCCGTAATCAAAGGGCTGACCAGCGTCAATGATCTCTTCGACCACCTCCCGCATCTGGTTGACCTTGACCGGATAAACCCCAAGAAATTGCCCCTGGTATTCACATTCTTCGATCACCGCACGAAAGGTGGTATTGAGGAGGCGCACCTGGAAGCGGAGGATATCATGGAAGCGGATAACAGCGGGAAAGGAGATCTTCAGATTCTTGATCTCCTCAATGACCTCGAGAAAGTCAATGGTAGGACCATCTTCCCGCTTTTCCGGCAAGACGCAGAGGTGCCCTTTGCTGTTGACTGAAAAATAGCCATTCCCCCAATGGCTGACATGGTAGCGATCACAGTTTTCCGCGGCTATACTGACAGGATCATTGATCATTTCCACTCTCCCGATGAAAGGCAAGGATCAGCTCCCTGACCACCTTGGTGGCAAAGACATCACTGTTGCCGGTGGCATCCACCGGCGGCGACAGCTCCACCACATCAGCCGCCACCATGTTTTTATGGCGCAGGGCCTGGACGATCCTGACAAAGGAGAAAAAATCCTGACCACCCGGTTCGGGGGTGCCGGTGCCGGGGAGAAAGGCGGGATCAAAGTAATCCAGATCCAGGGTGAGATAGATCGGGCATCGGGCGGGCAACCCTTCGATGAAGGCGACGAACGCATCAAGGCTTGATGCCAGGGTCTGATGTTCACGCATCCAGGCGTATTCATCCTTGGTGCCGGAGCGGATACCGAACTGGAGCAGTTGGTGACCCGGTCCGAAATGATCCAGGCACCTTCTGATGATCGAGGCATGGGAGTAATGATAGCCCTGATATTCATCCCGCAGATCAGCATGGGCGTCGAGATGAAGCAGGACCAGATCTGGAAATGCCTGAAGATACCTGGTGATGAAGGGATAAGAGATCGAATGTTCTCCGCCCAGGGTCAGAAATTTAATGCCGTCACCCGCAAAATCAAGAGACCCGGCAAGCGCGGAAAACCTCGCGTTAGCCGCCAGAAAATCCTGGTGCGGATCTCCGCTCTGCCCCACAATGAGATTGCCGAGGTCATAAAAGGGCGTGGTCTCCTCCAGATCGAGCTCCAGGTAAGGAGAATAGCTCTCAATATCTGAGGCCACCATGCGGATGGCATCCGGGGCAATGGCCGTTCCCTTGCGAAAACAGGCAGTGCCGTCAAAGCCAAATCCGATCATGTTCAGGCTATGTAGTTGCGGCTGCAGAGCGGGTCTGGCAGTTCGATACAAACGCTTGGGTAGATGCAGTAAGGCTTCAGTCATTGGATACCTCGTACTGATTGATTTGAAAAAAGGGAATACCCGCTGCCTTTTTCACTCTTTTCCTCTTGCAACTGGTCTGCTTCGGCAATCCATCAGCCGCCACAGGTGGCGTGCGGTCCTTATAACGTTCTGGTTTCAATAGGGATATAAGGCCGCAGGCAAGGTCCGATATAATTAGCACCTGGCCGGATCAAGCGGTTATTGCGCCATTGCTCAAGGATGTGGGCAGACCAGCCCACTGCCCGACTCATGGCAAAGATGGGGGTAAAAAGCTCGGTTGGAATTCCCATGGCCCGATACAGGGTGCCGCTATAGAAATCCACATTGGGAAAGACCTTGGAATTAGCAAGCATCGTCTTTTCAACGACCTGGGCAATCTCGTAAAACCGGGTATCCCCTGCCTTCCGGGTAATCTGCTCGGCATATTCCCTCATGATGCTGACCCGTGGATCTTCACATTTATAGACCCGGTGGCCAAACCCAGGGATCTTGCCCTTGGCCGCCAGACGATTCAATATCCATGACTCCGCCTGCTCCGGCGTGCCAATGGTCTCAAACATCTCCATCACATCCGCATTGGCCCCTCCGTGCAACGGACCTTTCAGCGCTCCGATGGCACTGGTCATCGCGGAATAGATATCGGACATGGTGGCGGCGGTGACCCGGGCAGCAAAGGTCGAGGCGTTCAATTCATGATCAGCATGCAGGATGAGCGCCACATCGAGTGCGCGCTCAATCTCAGGATCAGGTTCTTTTCCCTGCAGGGTATAAAGAAAATTATAAGCAATGCCATGATTGGGGATGGGGGTAATGGGCTCCTGCCCATCTTTTAAGCGCTGATGGGCGGCGATAATCAGGGGGATACGTTCCGTCAACCGCTGGGCCTTACGCAACGAGGCATCCAACCGGGTGTTGCCGCTGTCAGGATCCCAATGGCCCAAAGAAGAGACGGCGGTACGCAGGACCTCCATGGAGGAAGCGGTGCGGGGAAACATGCGCAGGATCATGGTCGTTTCCACCGGCAGCAGCATACCGCCGGTGAACCCGTCAAGAAAGGCCTGAAACTCGGTGAGGCCGGGTAACCTGCCGTACCAGAGCAGATATGCCACTTCCTCAAAGGTGGAGTTTCGGGCCAGATCAAGTACATCATAGCCGCGATAGATCAAACGCCCTTCCTTACCATCAATAAAACAGATCGCTGAGTTACAGGCGATAATATCGGCCAGACCTTGTTCTTTCTCTTTGGTGATTGCTTCCTGGCAAGCGGGTGTTGTCATGGGATTACTCCTGATCATAGTAGAGTGTCATATTGGGGAAAAAACAGAGGTGCTTTGATCTTATTGAACAAGTCAAATGTAACAGGAAAATCAGGGGAACGGAATAAAAAATTTGTGCCTGTTGGCAAGGTTATGAGGCGTCCAGGCAATCACAAGCATCCGCAACTCTGACCGGACCGTACCGCATTGCATTTTTATATCGTTTTTAAAGATAAATTACGATACGTAAGAGAAATAAATCACGCCGTGACTTTTTGCCTTTATCTGCTCCAGCAAACCCCTGACAAAAATGACCGGTAATCCATCCACCCTCTTCTCACAGGGTAACACATGCGCCCCATCCCTCTTGTCATCGTCGCTTTTGGCACCACAGCAAAGGCCCTGGCCAGTTATGAGCATCTGGACGCCCAAATCAAGAATCGTTTCCCTGACCATGAGGTTTTCTGGGCCTGGTCATCACGCATGGTCAAAAACAGGGGTGCCGGACAGCCACAAAATACGATTTCCAGTCCTCATGAAATACTGGAGACCTTGTATCGCCAGCATTATTCGTGGGCAGTCGTGCAATCACTCCATCTCCTTGGCGGCCATGAATTCACCCGTTTAGTAGAAGAGACGAGACAAAGCCCCCTCCGGACCTCCATCGGCCTGCCCCTGCTCAGTTCACCACAAGATTATCTGGCCCTCTGCGCCGGCCTGTCGCCTTTAATCAACACCCATCCTGATCAGGCTATCCTTCTAGTGGGACATGGCACAGATCATCCTGCCTGGTGCGCCTACCCAGCCCTGCAATATTTCATGCACAGACAATTTGGGCCGCGGATTTTTATTGGCGTGATTGAAGAAGGATGTCCGTCAAGCGTCGAGGTTATCGCCGACATTAGGGCTGCCGGCTACAAAAAGGTTTGCATCATTCCCCTGCTCCTCGTAACAGGCATGCATTTTCATCGGGATCTTGCTGGAGAGCACGGCGATTCCTGGATGAGCCTGCTCTCGGCGGCAGATATCAGTGTGGAGATTATTCAACAGGGAATCGGGACGTTGCCTGCCATCGGTGAAATGTTCTGCGGGCATATAGAAGAAGCCCTGGCGACAATTCCTGAAAATAATGGATGCGCCGTTGTCACAAAATAATTTCATTACCTGGATATCAAAAGCAGTATAAAGAGCCGGAAAGTCCAAAAATTACGAAAAAAAGATACCGCATAAAATGATTGCCCATTCACTTGACAAACTAAAAAGCCTATAGTAATAAAGCGAAATCAATTTTTGCTTCAGAAACGGTGCAAACCAATAAACAATATTTTTGTAAGGAGGGTAACATGCCTACATTAGAACACAAAGGATCTAGTTTTGAGGTGGATGAAGATGGATTCCTGCTCAACGCCAAAGCATTCAATCCAGATTGGGTTGATTATGTAAAGAGTGTTGAGGGTATTGGCGAGATGACCGAAGAGCATACTAAAGTAATTACAGCTCTTCAGGAATACTACACGAAAAATGGTATTGCCCCAATGGTCCGTATCCTTTCCAAGACCACTGGCTTCCCATTGAAAAGAATTTATGAGTTGTTCCCATCTGGCCCTGGCAAAGGAGCCTGTAAAATGGCTGGCCTGCCAAAACCAACCGGTTGCGTATAATTCAACTGTTTGATTTGTTTGCCTCTTAAAAGGGGAGATACCGTTTTGGTATCTCCCCTTTTTTTTTAAAAAAAGGTTGTGTCTTGCAAAAAAGTTTGATTGTGTAGATAATGAAGTGCTTTCAACGTATTACTCATCAAGCCGCTGGAAACAAATAACATGACCATCTAAACGGCCGGAACGGCTCCTAAGTATTACTCTGCATGCCATCATCTCCGGGAGAAACAATCCATGAACTTCTGCGCCAGCATCCTGTTCGTCTTCCTTCTCACCTGTTTTTCCCCTGATATTTCTCGCGCCGAACAGCCCGCCAAGATCCCTTCGCCATTAACCCCCTGGGTTGAATGGGTTCTCCATGGTCATGAAGCAGAACTGCTCTGTCCACCTTCTTTTAATGACTCATCAGTCCTGCATTGTGACTGGCCATCGCAGCTTGATCTCAAGGTGACCGAGCCGGCCGGCTCGTTCCGGCAACAATGGCTGGTACAGTATGAACGCTGGTTACAACTGCCAGGGGATACGGAACATTGGCCCATAGATGTCAAGGTGAATGGGCAGGCGGCCTTGGTCATGAACAGGGAGGGCCTGCCTAAGATACGAGTGAAGAGCGGCGCCTATGAAATCACCGGCCGCTTCCAGTGGTCAGCACTTCCTGAATATGTAACCATCCCACCCCATACCGGTCTTGTGTCGCTGGCTGTAAACGAGCGGCCGATCGATTTCCCCAATCTGGACCGTAACAGCCGACTCTGGCTGCAGACCTCAAGAACGCAGACGGAAAAAATTGAAAACAGCCTGAACTTGCAAACCTTTCGGCTTCTTGATGATACGATTCCCGCCCAGATGGTAACATTACTCAAGCTCGATATTGCCGGGGCTGCCAGGGAAATGGTGCTGGGGCCGGTCTTTGCTCCTGAACAGACCATCCCGCTTGCTTTGAACAGCGATCTTCCGGCACGTCTTGAGCAAGATGGTCGAATACGGGTCCAGGTCCGGCCCGGACAATGGACGATCAAACTCATCACCAGACAGATTGGTCCGTTGGCAACATATCGCTGGACTCGGCCTGATGACCCGTTCTGGACCACGGAAGAAATCCTGTCCTTCCAGGCGCATCCTGATCTGCGCACCGTCGAGATCACCGGGCTTGCCGCTCTTGATCCCACGCAGACCTCCATGCCCGAAGAATGGCGGAGCTTTCCCGCTTACCGGCTGCCTGCCGGTGAAACCATGCAGCTCAAGGAGACCAGACGCGGCGCCGCCCAGCCTTCTCCTGATCAGTTAAGCCTGCAACGCGAGCTCTGGCTGCGCTTTGACGGCTCCGGTTACACGATCCAGGACAAGATCAGCGGCCAGAAGAATAATGACTGGCGGCTGGAGATGACTCCTCCTCTTGAGCTTGGCCGGGTGGTTGTCAATAACAGGGAGCAGTTCATCACCAAAAAAGCGGGCAGTAGCAAGGCCGGTATCGAAGTACGGGAAGGCCAGCTGCAACTGACGGCCGACAGCAGCTATCCTCACCAGATCTCCACCATCTCCACCCTGCCGGCAACCGGCTGGGATCATGATTTTCAAAAAGTTCAGGCCACCCTCCACCTGCCGCCGGGATGGAAATTATTGAATGCCACCGGTATCGATTCCATTGCCAACACCTGGATTGCCCGCTGGACCCTGCTCGATTTTTTTCTGGTCATCATCTTTACCCTGGCCGTGGCCAGACTCTATGCCCGACCACCCTTAACCATCATCGCCTTTCTCTCCTATACGCTCAGCTATCACGAATCAGGGGCGCCACGATGGGTCTGGCTGGCAATCCTGGTGGGCGTGGCGCTCTTGCGCTACCTGCCGGCGGGGAAATTCAGGCAGATCATCAAGGGATACCAGGCAATCACCATCCTGATGCTGATCATCATTGTCGTCCCCTTTACCATCAATCAGCTCCGGGTGGGAATCTACCCGCAACTGGAAAAACCCTGGCAGTCTATGAGCGCTTTCACCGAACGAAGGCAAGAACCACAGGCTGTGGCCCCAGCCCCGGCCCCGGCGGAGAAAGCCCTGGCCCGAAACGCTGCGGTCATGGACTCAGCCGCAGACAAGATGTCGCAGCTTGCCGAGATCGCCACGGGCGGTGTCGCACCGACAACTAAGTTAAAGGGCAGTCTGGCCATGCCAGTGGCCAGTTTGCCCTATCAGAGCCAGGTCCCGCAGTATGATCCAAAAATGATTCAGCAGACCGGACCAGGACTGCCAACCTGGCAGTGGAATCAGGTTGCCATGAGCTGGTCGGGACCGGTGCAGCGGGATCAGCAGATCAGCTTTACCCTTATCGGTCCAAAAATCAATCTGGTACTGGCTTTCACGCGTATTCTCCTGATGGCCCTGCTGGCCCTCGGAATGTTGAATATCACCTATCGGCGCGGCCAAGGATGGGCATTGCCAGCCTGGAAGAGCTCTTTTCTTCTCCCCCTCCTGTTTTTATTATCAGGATTTCTGGCTGTCCCTGCCCCCTGTCAGGCAGACGAGATTCCTTCTCCCGAGATGTTTGAACAGCTCCGCGCCAGACTCCTGGAAAAAGCGGACTGCTTTCCAGACTGTGCCGCTATCACCGACATGACCGTTACCTTGAGCCCGGAAACCCTCGGCGTGACCATGCATGTGGACAGCCAGATTGACGGGGCCGTTCCCCTGCCTGGCAATGGTGATCACTGGCTGCCGCAACAGATCCGCATTGATAACAAACCCGCGTCCGGCCTTTTGAGAAGCGAGAAACAACTCTGGATCCTGGTGCCTGGTGGCCGCCATCAGATCCAGATGCAAGGCAAGATCCCTCAGCAGAATACCCTCCAACTTCCGCTCCCCCTCCATCCTCACCATATCGTTACCGATACCCAGGGCTGGATTGTGGAGGGAATCAATAAGGGGATCGCCGACAATCAACTCCAGTTCAAACGGATAGTTGACAAGCAGGACAATGCGACTCAGGTCCTGGATACCGGTATTCTGCCGCCCTTTGTCCTCATCGACCGCACCCTGCTGCTCGGGCTGACCTGGAAGGTTGAGACCAGGATCAGCCGGACAACCCCGAAAGGATCGGCAATCATCCTGAATATCCCGCTGCTGCCGGGGGAATCGATTGTCACCGAAGGTATCCGGGTACAAGACGGGCAGGCCAATGTCAACCTGGATGCCGAGAGCAGTGAACTGCGCTGGGAGTCTGTCCTTGAAAAAAGCGACCAGCTCATACTCAAACATGCGGATACCGATCAATGGACAGAAATCTGGCGGGTTGATGTCAGCCCGATCTATCACATGGAGACGGCAGGGATTCCGGTTATCCTGCATCAACAGGGGTCCCGCTGGTATCCAACCTGGCACCCATGGCCCGGCGACGAAGTGAAGCTGCTGATCTCACGCCCTGAAGGCATCGCCGGCCAGACCCTCACCATTGACAAGAGTACACTGCAAGTGCGTCCAGGCGGGCGGGCTACCGAGAGCAAACTGAACCTGTCAATCCGCAGCAGCCAGGGAGGCCAGCATACCATCACCCTGCCTGCGGCCGCGCAACTGCAGCGGGTCACCATTAACGGCACGGTACAGCAGGTCCGGCAGGATGGAGCAAAGATCTCTTTGCCGATAACCCCGGGAAAACAGGAAGTTGCTCTTGAGTGGCGCGAGCCTTCCGGCCTCGGTATTTTCTATACCACACCCCGGATTGATCTCGGCGCCGGCAGTGTCAATGCCGCCATTGATGTGACCCTGCCACCAAACAGGTGGCCGCTTTTCCTAGGGGGGCCTTTACTGGGACCAGCTCTTTTATACTGGTCAGTACTGCTGGTAGTGGCGCTGGTTGCCTTTGCTCTGAGTAAAACCAACCTGACCCCCCTGCGTTTTTATCAGCTTTTCCTGCTTGGCATCGGTATGAGCATGAGCAATCTGTTCGGTTGTCTGCTGGTAGTGGGCTGGCTCATCGCCTTGCATTTCCGGAAAATAATCCGACCAGACAGGGGAAGAAGCGCCTTTAATCTGATCCAGACCGGCCTCGGGGCACTGACCGTGCTGGCCCTGGTGGCCCTTGTCCGGGCAATCAGCCAGGGACTCTTGGGACACCCCGATATGAATATTATCGGTAACGGCTCAAACGGCACGATCCTTCGCTGGTATCAGGATATCAGCAGCCAACATCTGCCGCAGGCCTGGCTGGTCTCCATCCCCATGCTCGCCTACAGACTGGCGATGCTGGCCTGGGCCCTGTGGATCTCTTTTACCCTGCTCGGACTGCTGAAATGGGGTTGGAACATCGTAAGCGAGCCGATGCTCTGGGACAGTACCCCGAAGAAGAAAGCTGAAGACAAAAAAGAGAAAATTACCAGTTAAGGGCGCCTCTTCATCCTATTTCTGCAGGAGAAAAACAGGACATTCCCGGCTTTCCGAAGAAAGAGAGGCAAGGCCTGATGGCGTAGACGCCTAAGATCTGTTCAGACGTGATCCGGTTGGGGGGTGTTTTGGCTGTTCCGGCGGCGGCGTAGCCATTTGTACCCTTCATGGCTCAGAAAAAGCGCCACCGGAAAGGGCAGCAGGATCCAGAGGTCGCCGAACGGCACATGGGCGGTATGGAATACCTTCTGCACCGCCGCCACATTGAGGAGGATCCAGACCCACACCAGATTGACCGCCGTGGCTACCACCATCAGACGATTGGAAAAAATCCTGAGGCTGAAGATAGAAAATTCCCAACTCCGCATAGTCCAGCCATTGGACATCTGGCAGGAAACCACGCCCAGCAGGGTCATGGTCATGGCCTGCCGGTGCAGTAGCGGATCAGCCAAGGTGACGGTGCCGTATTGCCAGCCATGCAGGAGCAGAAAGGAGAGGAAAGCGGTCATGGCCGCGCTTGCCTCGATAATCCCCAGAAAGAAATAGCCGCGCAGAAAAACCTCCCGGTCAAGGATTTTTTCTTTTCTGCTCACCGGCGGCCGGTTCATGATGTTCTTTTCCGGCCTTTCGCTGCCCAGCGCCAGACCAGGGAGCATGTCCGAGCCGAGATCGATGGAGATGATCTGGATCACTGAAAGCGGCAGGGGGATCTTCAGAAAGAACTGCAGGATATAAGGCACGAGCTCCGGCGCATTGTGGGACAGTATATAGGTAACGAATTTCTTGACGTTGAAATAGACGGTCCGGCCTTCCTCAATGGCGATGACGATGGAGGAGAAGTTGTCATCGAGCAGCACCATGTCCGCCGCTTCCTTGGCGACCTCGGATCCGGAGACCCCCATGGCGATGCCGATGTCCGCCTTTTTGAGGGCGGGCGCATCGTTGACCCCGTCGCCGGTCATGGCCACCACCTCGCCTGCGTTCTGGAGGGCCGTGGCGATGCGCAGCTTCTGGCTGCTGGCCATGCGGGCAAAGAGCACGGTTTCTTTGGCAAGGATTTCTTCCAGCCGGTCATCACCCATGTCTTCCAACTCGAGGCCGGTGATAACCCGATCATGGTCCATGCCGATCTGTCTGGCAATGGCGGCGGCGGTGCGCGGATTGTCGCCGGTGATCATCATGGCCCGGATACCCGCGGCCTTGCAGGTTGCCACCGCCTCGGACACGCCATGGCGCGGCAGATCCATAATGGCGGCAAGACCCAGCAGGGTCAGGCCTTCCTCGTCCGCCTTGTCGTTACGGGCGATCACCAGCACCCGCAGGGCCTGGCTCTCAAATTCCTTGGCTTTGGCAAGGACTGCCTCCCTTGCCACATCGGTGAAGGGCTGCACAGAGTCATCAGCGGCCAGGTTAAAAATGCATTTGGGCAATAGCGCCTCCACCGCGCCTTTGGCAAAAAGCCAGGTTTCATCTCCCTCCTGAAAGATACTGGACATCATCTTGCGCTCGCTGGTGAAGATGAACTCCTGCACCTTTTTCATCTCCGGGGCCTTAATCCCCTTTTTGCGGGCCGCGGCCACCAGAGCCAGTTCGGTGGGGTCGCCGTGCAACCCTTCCTCGTCGATGCTGGCCCGGCAGTTGAGGAGGCCGGCGGTGAGCAGGACGGCGAGGCGGTTCTCAGTGCTTTCATTCTGCCGGTCAAAAGAGAATTCGCCCGGCTCGCGATACCCTTCTCCTGAGATGCTGACCTGCTCGCCGCCTGCAAGCCAGAGCAGCTTGACGGTCATCTCGTTTCTGGTCAGGGTGCCGGTTTTATCGGTGCAGATGACAGTGACACTGCCCAGGGTCTCCACGGAGTCGAGGTTTTTGATCAGGGCATTGCGCCGGGCCATGCGCTGGCTGGCCAGAGACAACGACAGGGCAATGGTCGGCAGCAATCCTTCCGGCACATTGGCGACAATGAGAGCAATAGCAAAGGTTGAGGCGAGCACAACCCCCTTACCGGAGAACAGGCCAAGGGCGAAAAAAAAGCAGCCCATGAGCAGGGCAATGACCGTGAGGATGCGAGTGATGTGGATGATCTCCCGCTGCATGGGGGTGATGGCCTTACGCACGTTTTTGGTGAGACTGGCGATCTTACCGAACTCTGTGGCATTGGCCGTGGCGCTGGCCACAACGACCCCGCTGCCGGAAAGCACGGTGGTCCCGGCAAAGACCATATTTTTTGCATCCAAAGGACGTTTTGCCTCGCCCGACAGAAGATCACGGGCCACGGGTGCCGATTCGCCGGTGAGGGAGGAGAGGTTAAGATAGAGCGAGTTTGCCTCGATGAGAATCCCGTCCGCCGCCACCTTGTCCCCCTCTTCCAGAAGCATGATATCGCCGGGGACGATCTCGCTGGCCGTGGTTGCAACAAGCTTTCCATCCCGGCGCAGGGAAACCTTGGTGGGCATCAACTTAAGCAGCTCCTCCATGGCCTTGTCCGCCCGATATTCCTGCCAGAAGGTAAAGGTGGCGTTGACGATCACCGCGACGAGGATGGCATAGCCCAGAATATCGCTGCCCTCGTCCGGCGCATAATGATCAGCGACAAAGGAGAGGAGAGCGGCCACCTCCAGCAGAATGGCGAAAAAATTGCTGTACTGGCCCAGATAGGCAAGAAGATAGTTTTTTTTCGCTGCGGTTGCCAGTTCGTTGGGGCCAAACTCCTTGAGCCGTCGGGCCACCTGGTCGGGGCCCAGGCCGTTTTCCGAGGTTTTCAGCCGCTGGAGCAGGGCCTGGCGGTCGAGGGCGAAAAGCTGTATCACTTTTTGTCCCTGGCGTAGAAGGCGATGGTGTTCACCGGCGTGTGCCAGAAAAGCCGTTCCATGGGGTTTTCCCGGAAGAATCCGGAAAACTGGGAAAGCCGCCTGCCGCCGATGATCATGAGCTGAAAATCATGGTGGGCCACATGGTGAAGAATCTGGTCAATCTCCCTGCCGGTCAGGGCATGTTTGATGGTAAAGGGAATGTCCAGGAGCTTCATGGTGTTGGTATAGTGGCTCAGGCGGGTGTTGATCTTCTGGAACAGCATTCTGGCGGTGTGGATATCCATGGCGGCCAGCCTGCCTCTGCCTGTGGGATGAATGCTGTATATCTCCGTTGCGGCAGCAAAGGCCTTGGCCAGGGAGCTGAGAAAGGCGAATTTTCTTACTGAAAGCCGGTCTTCCCTGATGGGGAGCAGAATGTTCTCGGTTACGAAGACCGCGTTCACATGGGCGACCCGGATCACGGCCAGATTGGCGGGCAGAGACAAGCGACTCAGTTTTTCGCTGAGCGAGTTCTGGAAAAACCGTTTTTGCGTCCTGAGTCTGGTGCTGCAGAAAAGGGTATCGGTTCTGGTTGCGGCAAGATATTTCCTAATGGCCAGAACCGGTTCCCCGGTCAGAAAGACCCGTTCGGTCTTGACCTGGTAATGAACGGCCGCCTCTTCGGCTATGGTCATACTCAGCTCCACCTCCTCCCGGCGGTCGGAGGGGTTGAGCACATGGAGCAGACAGAGGGTGTAGTCAAAAAGGGCGGCGTAGCGCAGGGCATAGAGCGCCGCGACATCTGAAGAAACAAGACCGTTCATCGCGGCAATGACTTTCATGAAGTGTCCATCCTGATTGTGATTAAGGGGGGTGACATTTCGTAACAGCTTCTAAAGAATATTATTCGTAAGCCCCGGCGATATGCATCGCCGCCTTGATGCCATTAGTGCCACTGGAGATGATTCCGCCGGCATAGCCGCTGCCTTCACCAACCAGGTATAGATTGGCAAAACCGCTGCAGAGACCGCTGGCCTCCCGCAGAACCTGGATGGGAGAGGAAGTCTTGCTCTCAAGGCCCATGATGATTCCAGTCTCAAAGCCTTTTATCTTCCGGCAGAACTCCTTCAGACCTTCCCGGATGGAAGCGCTGATCTCCGACGGCAACAGATTCCACAAGGGCGCGGCTATCAACCCCAGGGGATAACTGGACTGGGCATTTTCTGTGGGTTCCTGGCAGGAGATAAAATCCGCGATCCGGCAGAAGGGGGCCTGATAGCCATTGCCATAACGGAAAAAATCCTGTTCAAGAGCGCCCAGCCAGTCAAGGGACTCCAGGGCAGTCACCTCACGCCCCAGCAGATGATGCAGATTGACCCCCGCCACACAGGCAGCATTGGCAAATTGTCCATCCCGCTGGTAGAGGCTCATGCCATTGACAATATTGGTGTCGGCATAGGCGGTGGCCGGGACTACAACCCCGCCTGGGCACATGCAGAAGGTGTACACCGGCAGCTTGCCATCGCCCTTGGAGGTCAGCCGATACTCCGCCGCCTTCACCCCCGGCAGCTCCTCCCGCCCCCATTGGGCCCGATTGATAAGGGCCTGCGAATGTTCCACCCGGCAGCCAATGGCAAAATTCTTCGGCCGGAAACCCACCCCGTTGGCGATCAGCATGCGGTAGGTTTCATGGGCGGAATGACCAGGGGCGATTACATAATAATCCGCCTCAATGGCGCCCTGATCGGTCAGGGCGCAGGCAACACGGCCGTTTTGGACCTCCAGATCGGTCAGCATAGCCTCAAAACGCATGGTGCCGCCAATCCTGATAAATTCCTCACGCAAGCCCCTGACAATCTTTTTCAGATTGTCACTGCCAAGGTGCGGGTGGGCCAGATAACGTATTTCCGGCGGCGCGCCTGCCTGAATATAGCTTTCGAGAATAAACGCCTTTTCCAGAGAGATATTTTTCGTCCGCGATGTCAGCTTGCCATCGGAAAATGTCCCGGCCCCGCCCTCGCCAAAGGCATAATTACCCATGGGATCAAAGACACCGCTTTGCTCAAAGGCCCTGATCTTCTCTTCCCTCTTCCGGACCTCTGACCCCCGTTCAATCAGGGTCGTCTCAAAACCAGCCTTCTGCAGGACAAAGGCCGAGAAAAAACCGGCCGGCCCACTGCCCACAACCAGGGCTTTTTCCTTTCTCGTGCAGCAGGGAATTTCTAACCGCGGAAGAGCTATCGGCGCCTCTCCCCGGATTTCAGGAGAGATAAGCAAGAGCTGCGCCAACCAATGAATGTTCGCTTTTTTCCTGGCATCCAGACTTTTATGAAGAACCTGAACGGAAAAATCCTGCAGGCCCTCGGCCTTGGCCACCTGGGCGTAGAGCTGCTCTTCTGAATAATCAGGAGGCAGCTTTACCGTGATCTCTTTATATCCCATTTTCGCGAGACATCAGCAAACGCAAAAGATGCGCGCCACGAGATTCCGGCACCGCAAAGCCAGTTCTGTCGAGATGACAGAACTATTTTTCGAGGATTTTCTTGATGCGATCATAACTATGCAAGATCTCCTTACCCACTAATTTAACTGCCGCCCCCAGATCTTTCATGCTCTCACCACTCTCCCGGGCCAGTGCCGGGGTCTTGGCCTTCATCTGCTCCCACTTTTTTTCTGCCACCGCCCATTCATCTTTGGCTTCGGCCTTGGCCAGGTGCATCTTCAATAACAGTTCATCCCGCTGCTGCTGTACTTTTTGCACAAAGGTCTCCAAGTCTTTCTGTTCCATGCTGGTTTCTCCTTTTGTTTGGTGATTCAAGATCAGGTACCGCTCAACCCGAACAACCGGGAACATAGTCTCCCTCTAAGAGTTATACGGCATAGAAGAGACAAGTCAAGAACTTCTCTTGGAGGGAAGGCTACAGGCGTTCAGGCGTCGTTCAGGTTGACGGCTGAACGCCTGTAGCATGTCAAAGATCACGCATTATTAGTTTCTAAAAACCTTCAGTCTTCAATCTACCCACCTGAGTCATTACGAAAAAATAGCAGGAAAATGCATAAGAAGAGAGGATCTCTGATTGCAAAGGACTGAAAAAGGGAATAGACTTGCAAAAATCTTGGGAATCAAGGTTTTCATTGAGTAGAATGGCTTGACCGTTCGACGAACTCACGAATACCGGCAATTTCCTTGAGTTTCAACCTGTTGTTGCATCATCAGTTGACAACCTTTCCCAGACTATAACCCTTGAAAACAATATCATCCCCTGTGCCTTCCGACCTTCCCGCGATCCAGTGTGAGCAGGTCTCTTTTTCCTATGGAGAGATCCCCATCCTCACCAATGTCTCTTTTTCCATTCAGAAACTGGACGCCGTCGCGCTGGTTGGCCCCAATGGCGGCGGCAAATCAACGCTGCTCAAACTGATTCTGGGGCTGCTCACCCCGCAGAGCGGCACCATTAAAGTATTAGGCGTTTCCCCGCAACGGGCGCGGCAAAAGATCGGGTATATGCCGCAGCATCTGCAGTATGATCCCTCTTTTCCGGTATCGGTCATGGATGTAGTGCTTATGGGCCGGGCCGGTTCCACCGGGCTGGGACGCTATAGCGCCGAAGATCGGCGAATTGCCATGCAGGCCATGGTCGAACTGGCCGTTGATGGCCTGGCGGCTCGCCCATTCAACAGCCTGTCAGGCGGACAGCGGCAACGTATTCTCATTGCCAGGGCACTGGCCTGCGAGCCGGAGATCCTGCTCCTCGATGAACCCACCGCCAACGTCGATCCTGGCGTTGAACTCCAGTTCTTCGAAATCCTCAAGGGGCTGGCCAACCGGGTGACGGTGCTCACGGTCTCCCATGATCTCGGCTTTGTCTCCCAGATGGTGAGCCGGGTTTTCTGTGTCAATCGACAGGTCAAGATCCATCCTACCTCGGAGTTGACCGGTGAGGTTATTCGCGAGATGTATGGCGGCGATGTCCGGATGGTCCGGCACGATCACTGCTGTTCTGAACAGGGGCACTCCCATGATGACATACTTTAGCGCCCTTACCGATCCCAACATGGTCTTTCTCCGCTATGCCCTTTTTGCGGGACTCCTGGCCGCCCCGGCCTTCGGCATTATCGGCACCTATGTGGTGGCACGCAGGATGACCTATCTGGCCGGGGCCATCGCCCACTGCGTACTGGGAGGAATCGGTGCCGCCCTCTACTGCCAGGTCCATTATGGACTGGCCTGGCTGACCCCGATGCTGGGCGCCATTGTCACCGCCATCGCCGCCGCCATCGTCATTGGTCTGGTTAGCCTGCGTTCCCGTGAACGGGTGGATTCGGTGATTGGCGCCATCTGGGTGCTCGGCATGGCCGCGGGTATCATCTTTATTGCCAAGACCCCTGGCTACATTGACCCCATGAGCTATCTCTTCGGCAATATCCTGATGATTACCGGTCGTGATCTGCTGACCATTGGTGTGCTCGATGTGATCGTCATCGGCCTTGGCCTTCTCAGCTACAACCGGATGATCGCCGTCTGTTTTGATGAGGAATTCGCCCGTCTGCGTGGGATCAGGACCGAGCTCTACACCCTGCTCCTGCTCTGCCTGACCGCCCTGACCATAGTCTTGATGGTCAGGGTGGTGGGGATTGTGATGGTGATCGCCCTCTTTACCCTGCCGGCAGCCACCGCCTCCCACTTCAGCACCCGCATATGGCAGATGATGCTCCTGGCCACCCTTCTTGGCCTGATTTCGGTTGGCGGCGGCCTGTCCCTCAGCTATGGCCTGGATCTGCCCACTGGCCCAACAATTGTCATGCTGGCCGGCTTTTTTTATCTGACCGTTATTGTCGGCAAGGGGCTGAAGAACAGATTGCGTTGATTCTCTTTCTCATTCAGAAGGAATAATAAAGACAGAAAAAGGAATCGAAGGAATTGGGGACAAACCGTGGTCTGCCCCCAATTCATCCCTCCCATGTCAATTTTTTCGATAAATCCGATTGCAAAGCTTAACGTACAATTCACCTTTCGGCTGTTTGTATCCGTTTTCAAAGGCGATGTATTCTTTTAGCGAGATGCCAAATTCGATGGCCAATTCATTTGGAGTAAGATTATGTTTTTCCCTCCACTCCTTTAGTTTCTCTGGGAAAGATGAAGCGGACATGATGTCACGATAAGGTTTTTTCTGCATTCGGCACACCGCTATCCCAAAAAACCGGCGAGCCAGCACATAAGGGACTTTCAATAATAGAGGTATTAGCGACTTAAATTCCTGGAAGTGCCTTACGGAAGCAATCAATTTTTCTCGTTCACGGTAATCTTTCTCAATAATCCGCGTAATTACCCCAACCATTTTCACAATCTCTCTCGAAGTGTAAAGATCAAGCCCCTCGTTCTCAGTTCGTTTTGCACTATCGTCCATAAATTCCCTAATCGCTGAGAGTAGTTGTTGTACCCGAAATAATTCCTCTTGAATTCGTGGCAAGGCGCTCAGTACTATTAACTGGGCAATATCCACATCGCATTCTTTACAGATAGAGCTGTACCGTTCAAAATCTCCCGCACGCTTGCTCTGAATATGCTTCAGATATGCATTCTCATCCGAAAGGAGTCTGGATAAAACGAGCAATTTTTCTCCCAGGCTGTAGGTAAATCCATGCCTAAGAATTTTAGATTTTGGATTCTTCTCAAGCTCATCCAGAAGAATCGGCAATATATCTTTGAAAGTCACAAATGAGCTGAGATCGAGAAAAATAGCAGCGATCCTGTTATACACACGCATGAAATAGAATTGGGCGTGGACACGTAGAGGTCGCGTCCGAAAATGGTGATGGATTAACAAAACCCCAGGCACCAAAATCGAAAGAAGGATAACTTCAATGGTTATCCCAGTCATTTCAACTAAGACACCTCGGATATAATCCTGAGTACCAAAGTAATTGGGGAATTCTTCCAAGAAACTATTGAGTAGCGTCATAATCATCGAGCTTACCTTGAGAGAAAATTCGGGACACTCCCCGAGCAGAAAATCGGCATCAGACCCCAGTTACACCTATCTGGCCATTCGGGACACTCCCCGATTCCTCCCCCTGAAACGGGCTACGCAGCTTTTATCTCTTTCAAAAGTTCCGGGTGATGTCCAAGGACACGAAATCGGGGTCAGGCCACCGTTATTTCCTGCACTTTATTGTTCAGGCCCGCAGCATATAGAGGTTGCCGGCAATCCACTCATCTTTTTCCTTGCGAATATTGGCCGCCGTAACCTTGAGCACGGTGAAGCCGCTCTCCTGGGCCAGACCCCTGATGTAGGATTCGGCGTGACCATACCGGCCCATGGGCTTCAGGCAGAAACCCTGGGCGGCAAGCTCTGTTGAGAAGAGGAAGATGCTGCCCGCCGCAGCCCTCTTTTTCACCAGGGTGAAAATCTCGCTGAGATCACCAATATAGACAAAAACATCGGCGGCCAGAAAGAGCTCAAAAGGGGTCTCGCCCTCCCTTAAAAATGAGCAGATGTCTGTTTCATGGAGGCTGTCGTACAGCCCTTTTTTGCCTGCGACCTCAAGCATTTTAGAAGAGAGGTCAAGGCCGATCAGTTTTTCGGTCAGACCCTGAAAGGCCTCACCGGACAGCCCGGTGCCGCAGCCCATATCGAGGGTGTCGGAAAAACGGTGGCTGTCCCTGCCGGTGAGCATGGCCCTGAGCTGGGCAGGGACGGTATAGCCCAGTTTGTCCACCAGGCTCTCGTCATAATGTTCCGAAAAACTGTCAAAGACCGTGCGGATATAGGTATCAGGGGCCGTGGCCGTAGTCTGGCCGGTGAGCGCGGCCAGCATATGACCGGCCATGACAGCATTGTGGTCAAGGGCGATCAGTTTCTGGTAGGTGGCGATAGCCTTGTCGACTTCTCCTTCCAGATGATAGAGATAGCCGAGGTTGTTGAGGGCCTGGACGTGGTCGGGATTATTCCTGACCACTTTTTCAAAAAAACAGATGCTGTCGGCATGGTGATGCAGATCTTTGCACAGGACCCCTAAGTTATACAGAACGTCCTCGGCGTCAGGGGTGAGGGTCAACACTTTCTGGTAACAGCTGAAGGCCTTGTCGAATTGCCCCAGTTTTTTCCTGGTCAGGCCAAGGTTAAAGAAGATATCAGCATCATCAGGACAGAGTTTGGCCGCCTCCTCATAAGCTTGGGCCGCCCTGGGGTAGTCGCCCTGTTCAAAGAAGATGATTCCCAGATTATAATGGGCCGGGGCCGCCTCCGGGGCCAGGGTTACAACACGGGTAAACCAGTGGGCCGCCTCGTCCAGTTTTCCATTTTCGAAAAAGAGCAGGGCCAGGAGATAGCTGAGCTGCGGGTTGTCCTGGTCGTCAGCAAGCAGGGCCTGATAACCGGCCAGGGCCTGCTCGAAATCTCCGGTCTGGTGATATTTTTGGGTCTGGGCAAAGAGATCCATAGCATCCTACTTGATTGTGGCCAGAGAGTCAGTGAGCTCGTCTGCTGTCTTAGGGTTGTCAAGGGTACTCATACGTCTCATACTTGTTGGGCAAGATAATCCAGCAGGGCACCCATCCAGCTATTGATTTCCGCAAAGAAATCGCCGGCAGCGGCAAGTATCTCCTCTTCTTTCTGGATCCAGGGTGCGGGCCCAAGCTCCGCACGGCAGTTTTCAACAAGGGCCGTGACGCTGGCCGGGGTGGTCTCCAGATGAAACTGCAGTCCTATGACCCGGTCTTCATAAACAAATGCCTGGTTGACACAGGCGGCGCTGGAGTAGAGCCGCATTGCCTTTTCCGGCAGGGTAAAGGTGTCGCCGTGCCAGTGAAACACGGTCTGCCGCAAGGGCAGCACCCGCTCCAACTGTTCGGGAACGACGCATGCAGAAACACCGCTGGCCCGCTCAACCGGAAACCAGCCGATCTCTTTTTCCGTATTGTCCATCACCTGCGCCTCCAGGACATCGGCTAGCAGCTGCGCCCCCAGGCATACACCGAGCACCGGTTTGCCTGCCGCAATCACCCGGCGCAAAAAGGTCTTCTCCTCCCGGAGCCAGGGATATTTATCCTGATCATGGACACCCATGGGTCCACCCATGACAATGAGCAGGTCAAATGCCTCCAAGGCCGGTACCAGCTCGCCGGCATAAAGCCGGGTACAGCTCAGCACATGCCCCTTCTCCTGCGCCCACTTCTCGATACTGCCAAGCCCTTCAAAAGTCACATGCTGCAACCAGTGAATCTTCATGCCTCTCTCCGCCTCTCACACTATCTTGCTGTTCACCTTTCTCTCAAAGAGAGATTTCATTCTCTCTTTTCTTATGGTACACTTTTATACTATCATTCAAGAAATAAACCAATGACTCACAAAATAGCATAAATTATCGTAAATACCCATTAACATTCACCTCCTGTTCCGGCCATGCCAATACCCGCGCACACCGTTCTTCTCATTGATGACAACAAGGTCACCCGGACGCCGCTTGTCACCGTCCTGGAACAGGCTGATTATAAAGTCGTGCTCGGAGGCAACGCGGAAGAGGCCATGAAACTGCTGCGTACCCTGATGCCTGATATCATTCTTCTCGATGTCATGATGCCCGGCATCAATGGCTTCTCTTTTTGCCGCAAACTCAAAAAAAACAAAAGATATCAGGACATCCCGGTCATTTTTCTCACCTCTTTGTCCCAGCAGACCGATATTGTCAAGGGTTTTGATGCCGGTGGCCAGGACTATATCATCAAACCCTTCAACCAGCAGGAACTGCTGGCCAGAGTCAGGACCCACATCCATCTGCACGACACCCTCCTGGAAAACAAGCGGCTCAGTCAGCTGGCCCTCGATGCCAGCCGCTCCAAGAGTGAATTCCTGGCCTCCATGAGTCATGAGATCAGAACCCCCCTCAACTCCATCATCGGCATGGCCGAAGTCCTGGCGGAAACCACTCTCTCTGAAGAACAGCACGAATATGTCCGCATCTTCCGCTCTGCCGGCGAAAGCCTGCTCGAAATCATCAATGACATCCTTGGTCTGTCAAAGATAGAGGCGGGCCAGACCGAGCTTGAGACCATCGACTTTGATCTCCCCACCCTGCTCGAATCGGTCACCACCATTGTCTCCCTGCGGGCCGATGAACAGGAAACCACGATCAGCACCCATATTGACAGTGACGTCCCATTCTACCTCAAAGGCGATCCCACCCGCCTGCGCCAGATCCTGCTCAACCTGGTCGGAAACGCCGTAAAATTCACTGAAAAAGGCCAGGTTGAGATCACCGTCTCTACAAAGTCTCTACCTGGCCCTGACCAGGAACTGCTTTTTACCATCAAAGACAATGGCATTGGCATCCCCGCCGACAAACAGCAACTAATCTTTGAAAGTTTCACCCAGGCAGATTCACTCACCACCCGCAAATACGGCGGCACCGGCCTCGGACTCACCATCTGCCAGAAACTCCTGACCATCATGCAAGGCCATATCTGGCTGACAAGCCAGCCGGGAAAGGGTTCCACCTTCTTCTTCACCATTCCTTTTTCACAAGCGACAGCACCCCGTCCGGAAATCAATACCAACAGTGAGTTACAATC
This sequence comes from Deltaproteobacteria bacterium, assembly GCA_026388715.1. Lineage (GTDB taxonomy): Bacteria > Desulfobacterota > Desulfobulbia > Desulfobulbales > Desulfocapsaceae > UBA2270. Next base: position 103,952 of record JAPLJF010000010.1, on the reverse strand, counting down.
AGCCAGCTGCGACCTGCTGCCATCCGCCCGCATCCTCCTGGTTGATGACAATCAAGACAACTGCAATCTCATTCGTCTCTACCTCCGCAGCACCCCGTTTACACTAAAGACGGCAGAAAATGGCCAGGAGGCCGTCAAGGTCTTCTGCGCCAAGCCCTATGACCTGATCCTTATGGATATTGAGATGCCGATCATGGACGGCTATGAGGCCACCCAGAAAATCAGGCAATGGGAACAAAAACACAAGCGGGCTCCTGTCCCTATCATCGCCCTGACCGCCCATGCCTTTATCCGTTTCAAAAAAAAGTGCCTCGACGCGGGATGCAACGATTTTCTGACCAAGCCCGTGAAAAAATCAAAACTGATCGAGACCATTGCCACCCATCTTCAGCTCACGAACCAGATCCAGACGGAACCTGTTGCCATGGCGCCGGCCGGGGCCACGGATGGGAAAGACGACCCCAACAAACTGGTCCTGGACCAGAAGCTTGCCAAACTCATCCCCCGCTTCATGATCAACAAAAAACAGGACGCGAAAAAGATGCTCGCAACGCTGGCGACAGGGGCAATGCAGGATCTCAAAAAACAGGCGCACACCGTCAAAGGCACCTCCTGGATGTATGGATTTACGCATCTTGGCGACCTCTGCCTGGCACTGGAAAAATCGGCAGAAGCCCATGACCTGACCCAGGCGAAACACCTGATTGACGAGATCATCACCTATCTTGACACCGTCCATATCCACTACCAGAAACCAGATAACACCGATGGCTGATCCCTGCCTCTGTTTTTCCATTTGATTTTCGCAATGATATTGATAAACTGGATATGCGTTGCGTCTTGCAATATCTCTTCCCCTCAGGGGGCCAAGAAGAGACATCTTATCAAGAAAACCTGAAATTCTCTCCACAGAAGGAAAAAAGAACCATGCAAAAAATCACAAGAATTGTCCTTGTTGATGACGACCAGGATCTCTGCGATCTTCTGAAAATGGAACTGGAGGCATCCGGCAGATTCCAGGTCACCGCCAGCTCCCAGAGCGGGTCCGCCCTGGCGCTGATCAAAACGGAACGGCCGGATCTGGCCATTCTCGACATCAATATGCCGGAAATCCATGGAGTTGAACTGGCAACTACCCTGGCACAAGACCCGCAGACCGCCGGGATTCCCATTCTCTATCTCACCGGCATGGTCAGCCCGGAAGAGGTAAATCAGCTTGGCGGCGGCCACAGCCTGCAGACCCTGGTCTCCAAACAATCGCCAATAACCGAGCTTGTCGCCGCCATTGACAACCTGGTATCCCCCTGACCCTGTGACCAGCCTTTGCCTAAAATCCAACAGAAAACAGCTCGCTATGCGGCAATCGAGACCCTCTGTCAACTCGAACGCACCCACTTGCCGGCAGGTTCACTCTTTGACAAGATAGCCACGCAATGCGCGCTCGTCGGCAGCGAACGCCATCTGGCCATGAATATCATCTACGGCGTTTTGCGGCAGCGGCACGCCCTCGAATCCCTGCTCCAATCACTCTGCAGGCAGCCTCTCTCCAGGCTCAAACCCTTTGTTCACCAGGCCCTGCTGACCGGACTGTACCAGATCTTTTTCCTGGACCGTATCCCTGAGTCAGCAGCGGTCAATGAGTCGGTCAAGGCCGTGCAGACAGCCCACCTGCCAAAAAACCTGCAGGGCTTTGTCAATGGGGTCCTCCGGGAAAGCCTGCGCCAGAAGCAAGCACTAACGGCCCGGCTTCACCACGAGGGCAGCTCTGGAACCCCTTTCCTCAATCACCCGGACTGGCTGGTCAGACGCTGGCAGGAAAGATACGGCCAGGAAGAGATGCGGCGGATCTGTGCGATCAACAACCAGCAATCGCCTTTGATCCTGCACGTCAACACCTGTATTACCACCAAAGTCCAGGTAATGGCGGCCATTGAGCAGGAAGGGCTTGTCGTGCGGCTAGGGGCATACAGCGAGGATGCCCTGATCCTGCCTGAATTTCATGGAGCCATAAACAGACTGCCGGGATTCGCCCAGGGCCACTTCCAGGTCCAGGATGAAGCGGCCCAATTGATAGCGCTGCTGCTGACCCCCATCATCCAAAACGGCCGGTACCTGGATGCCTGCGCCGGAGTTGGCGGCAAGACGAGTTGTCTGGTTCAGCTCTGCGCCTCCGCTCATGCCACCATCGCCGCCGTGGAACCTGAATTGCAACGCCAGCAGAAATTCCGCGAGAACAGGCAGCGACTCCATCCCGATGCGCCTGTCACCTTGTATGAAATGGATCTGGAGCGCTTTGCCCAAAGCTGCGACTCCCACTTTGATGGCATCCTCGTTGACGCCCCCTGCTCCGGCTCCGGGGTCACCGGCCGACATCCTGACATCCGCTGGAACCGGCAAGAGCATGAACTTGCCCGCTTTCAAGAAAACCAACTGGCGCTGCTGGAACAGGCGGCAAAACTTCTCGCACCTGGAGGGACTCTGGTCTATGCCACCTGCTCTCTGGAACCTGAGGAAAACGAAGAGGTTATAGCCCTCTTTCTTAACCGACACCCGGACTTTATGACCGAAGACTGCGCGCCATTTTTACCGCAATCAGCACAAGAACTGGTCAGAGATGGATTTTTCGCCCCCCGGCCCGGGCCTTCCATCGATGGTTTTTTCGGAGCCAGACTGGTACGCATCAAAGAAGGGTCTGAAGCTGTTTAAACTGTTGGACGTCATCAACACTTCGCACCGCAACCCACAGAACCAAAGAGATCAGGCCACCAATGACCACAAAAAACACGCCACTATCTATGACTGAAACAGCCTTCGATTGCCCGTACTGCGGTGCATTCACCACTCAGCATTGGTTTAAGCTACACGCCGCCCGTGTAGACACAGAACGCAGAATACCGGCCATACCCGATGAAGCGATGAAGGAGAGGATTCGTTCATCCAAGGACACTGAAAATAAGAAAAATCTTCTTGAGTGGATCGGGAAAATGGATAGCGGGATGGTCTTTCTCGATCAGAACAAGCAAGGGGTTTATATCTACAACGATGTGAACAATCTGTTTTTGAGCCAGTGTTACAACTGCAAAAAAGTTGCAGTATGGGTTTGCCAACGCCTTGTATTTCCTCCGCAGCGACTTGGCCAAGGACCAAATGCTGATCTGCCAGATGAAATAGTTCAAGACTTCGAGGAAGCGCGAAGCATTCTGAATTTCTCAACGCGTGGAGCTGCGGCCCTGCTGAGGTTTTCAATTCAAAAGCTCTGCGCTTTTCTAGGAGAGAAGGGAAAAAGCATTGACGATGACATTGCAAGTCTTGTCGCGAAGGGACTAAACCCTCTCGTACAGAAGTCGCTCGACGTGGTACGCGTAATCGGGAACGAAGCAGTGCACCCTGGCGTAATGACCTAAAGGATGATCGAGACACGGCCCTCAGACTTCTGGGGCTTGTCAATATCATCGCAGAGCAAATGATCTCGCATCCGAAAACGATTCGTGAGATGTACGAACAGCTTCCTGCCGGAAAGAAGCTGGCAATAGAAGCGAGGAACGAAAAAGCATTGAAGGATGCAAAGCCATAATGCCCAACCCGGCAGTCAACCTGACCTGCTCGAAAAGCTGTACATGCCGGTTACTTCTACGCTAACCTGTAGAGGTTTATTTAAAAATTTATCCACAACAACCTGAATCATTGCCAAGTCCATCCATGATAGAAGTTGAGAAATTATGTCTCAATACCGTGCCCTCTGGATCAGCCTGACTGTTCTCCTGTTCATCGGCGCTCTTCTCTGGTACCGCCTTTCTCCCAAGGAAATTGAGGTCATTGTCGCGCCTGTTGAACGAGGCGCTGTCGAAAAAGTTGTCGCCAATACCCGGGCCGGAACTCTGAAGGCCTGCCGTCAGGCCCATCTCTCTCCCGCCATCGACGGCCAGCTCAGCATCCTGGCCGTAAAAAAAGGTGACAAGGTTGAACAAGACCAGCTCCTGCTGGAACTATGGAACAAGGACCTGATTGCCGAAAAACAACTGGCGGCCAGCGAGACCTAAACAGCCCGGGCCCAAGCGGAATCGGCCCGGGTACAGGCGGAAAACTCCAGACGTGAGGCCAAACGCCGCCAGCACCTGATGCAGATTACCGCCATTTCCGAAGAGACGCTGGACAAGGCAAAAAGTCTGGCCGAGGCCCAGGAATTTACCTATCAGTCCTTGGACGCAGCCGAGAGCTCCGTGCCGAATAAGAGCGATTTTTTAGAGGTTGAATGTTACAATTTCTTAACCGGTCAACACTCTCCGTTGATTCTCCACAAGAGGCCCCAAAACACATTGTCACGTGGAAGCAAATATCTCTCAGCCTGAGCACGGAGTACGGAATTATTGCATCTGGCAACTGAAGGCACTATACTGAATTGTTGGGAACAAAGAACATGGCAACCTGAATGGCCAGAGCGACATAAGAAGCCGTAACGAAACAGAAAGAAAGAGGCACGTTATTTCGTAACGGCTTCTAAAATGGTTCTGGATAAAAAGAGAGTTTACTTGGCAGAGAATAGCACTAGGCAGAAGGTGGCTTCATGCTGGATCTAAATACAACCTTGGCCTTTGAGGTCAAAAAAGAGATTGCCGATCGTTATTTTGGATTTCGTAAAATCATTGAAGAGGACACCAATGCCTATCAAAAAAACGTCATTGCGGAGGCCATGGAGCTGGAGGCAAAGATCGGATTCGACCTTGTCCGTCTCTATGTTCTGCTGCAGGATGATTCCCTGATCAATGATCTTTTCCGGATCACTGGTTTAGGCGAGACCCTTTTTTACGACCCATACATAAGCAAATCACCCACCATCAGAAAACGTGTACTGGCAGATTTCCCGGTCCATGGCCTTACCCGGAAATGGCGCTTTCAAAATATGTTTTTTGATATTTACAACTCTCTGGAAAAACATGTTGCCGACTATCGAAACCGTATTCTGGAACTGGCCGAAGACCAGGAAACCATCAAGGAAGAGATTAATCTCTTTTATCAAAAAAATGACATCAGCGGCATCATGCTTTTTCTCCGCGGCATGGATGGGACAACCCCTGGCAGCTCTGGCCCCATGGCCGGGGCTCTTGAAACCGATAATGCCATCACCATGGAACAGAAAATGCGCATTCAGCCCCCTGGGCCCGTTGAAAAGTTCCTGCCGGTCCTCTCTCTAATCCCCCCGGCCAAGGAAATCCACAACAAGCTGAAAGGGCTTGTGGACAGAGCCTTTTCCCAGCAACCGGAATTTGACCCCAAAAAGCTCTAAGCCGTTATCAAAAAATAAAGGCAACATTAAAAAACGCAACGGCAGTGGGTGGGCATAGACCCATCGACGAGCGAGCGGCAACGAGACGGCAGATAGAGTACAACAAAGTCCTTTATTTCCGTTCCATGGCCCCTGCCATCTGCTCACAGATAGCCAGAAACGATCCCACGTCCAGGCTGGCCTCGCCGACAAAGAGGCCTGCCAACTCCGGCACGCGCACGTAATCCTTGACGTTATCTGAATCCAGGGAGCCGCCATAGACCACCGGTCGGCCCGGCTGGATCTGGGAGATAAACCGCGCCGTTTCTGCGACCTTTATTGGTGACTCGGGAATTCTGACCGTCATGGCCTCCACCGGACCATAGGCAATAATCACCTCCTTGCTCTCACTGTCATTCAGGGCAAGAAGCTGCGACCTGGCGTAGGGCTGATCCACGCAGATAATGGGGATCAGCCCCACATCCGCCGCCTCGCTCATCTTACTGGCGGCATCCTGTGAGGTCTCATGAAAATAGCGCCTCCTTTCCGAGTGGCCAATAATCACATAGTCAACCAGATCCTTGACCATATCCGCCGCCACCGCTCCGGTATAGGAACCCTTGGGAAAAGGTGAGATATCCTGGGCCGCCAGGGACAGGTTTTCAAGACCCAGGGTCTTCACATATTGAGACAGAGACTGCAGACAGATAAAGGAAGGGGCAACGATAATCTGCAGCCCCTCCACCGGACGATACCGTCTGGCAAATTCGGCAAACCAGTTTTGCGCCTCGTCACTCCCCTTGTTACACTTCCAGTTGCCAATCACATACTTTTTCATAATCGCGCCCTCTTTCCGGTAGAAGTTTATGGAGCGTTAAAGAGATCGGCCGGCCCATCCTTTTACAGACCCTTGCGCCGTCATACCTATGCACAAGCAAGTTTATTTGCAAGCAACATCTTTGCGATGCATCTACGCCATAATTCGCTCCCTGATCGCCTCTAGGCTCAAACCCTCAATAATAACCTGCTTTCGCCGTGACTGTTGCCCTTTATGGAGAATAACCTGCTGGCGGGCAATCTTGAAAAAAGAAGAAAAAAAAGTGATGAGGGCCTTATTCGCCGCATCATCAATGGGTGACGAGGTCAGGGCCAGTTTGATGGCCTGGTCATGGATGCAGACCAGACCATTACGGGAGGCTCGAGGTTGGACGTAAATGGCAAGGAGTGACCTCCCCGTCCGGCAAACAAGACAAAAAGGGCATACGTATCAGGGAGCAGTTGACAAGAAGAAGCCGTTCTTCCATCCGGTTGCCAACAGTATCCTGTTACCAAGACTTACTCCCATACCCTCAGATTCTCTTGTCATCCGCATGATCGCCACTTGACTCATCGGTCTCAAAGACAGACAGAAGTTCTTTCTCTCCGTCTGCATGAAACATGATGCCGGGTTCCAAATTGAGCGCCTCAAGGTCTTCAGAATTGAGCGAACCATCTTCAAGGATCTGAATCTTCTGGAAGAGATCATCGATCTCCCGTTCCGAACTCTGTTCATCCGCAGCAGGAAAGATATCCAGATTCTGCAGATAGGCCTCAAGGGTTGCCCGCAAAACCTTGCGGGCCTCTTCCCGTTTCTGCTGCAACGCCTCAATCTCTCCTGGCAGATGAGCAAGCTCGGCATGCGCTGCCTGGCGAATTTGCTCTATCTCGGCCTTGGCCGCATCAAGCATCTGCTCCGCCTGCTTTTTGCTCTTCTCCTTCATCGCATCACAAAACTTCTGAGCCGCAGTCAGTGTTGACCTGAAATCAACCTCATCTTTTTTCGCTTCTCGCTGCTGCGCTTCCATCAACTCAATCTTGCGCGCCAAGATCCCTTTCTCAGCCTTTTCCTGCAATAAGGCACTTTCTGCCTTCTGGATCCTGGCCTTGGCACTGTTCACTACTTCCTCCAGACCCTTCTTCTCCTCTTCAAGTCTGGTGATCCAGGCCCGGAACCCTTCCGACTCTTTTGCCTGTGTCGCAATCTTCTGTTCCATCAGCAATTCTGCCTGCCTCAACTCTTCCGCCATTTTTCGGGACTCGGCGTTGCTCGCCTCCAAAGAGATCTTCTGCTGTTCAATGATTTCTTTTTCCTCATGAACGGCCTGCAGATCATCAATCTGGAGCCGACAACGCTCCTGAAGGTCAAAAAATTCCTCGGCAATCAGATCCAGATAGGCCTTGACCTCAACAGGGTCATATCCTCTAAATTTAGTCTGAAACTCCTGATCCTTGATAATCTGTGGTGTAATCATCTGTGGTGTTGTGGACATAATACTCCTCTGTATCCTGTGCGTATTAGAAGCCGTTATGAAATAAGCAGTGCTTTTTTGCTTATTTTATTACGGCACCTTATGCCGCTTCAAAGAAACAGCTAATCTTTACCGGCTGTTTCTTTGAGTGGCGTCTGGCAGATAACAAACAAGAAACCACTACGAAACCACTACAAAAGGGCTCTTGCTTTCCTGACCATTCCGTTACGGCTCTTTATGCCGGTTATGCCATCCATATGATGACATTATTTTATGGCAACGACGTAAACAGCAGCCTGCTCACTCATTCAACATGCAGACACTTGTTTGTTGCCAGACCTCAACCCGTCACCTTGCTATCTGTTCTACTAAGGTGGGCAACAAAACACTTTGGAAAAATATTATTATGAATATGAGAATCATGGGAGAAAAATCAATCCCTCCCCCACTAATGGGAACCCACCGCCGAATTCGACTCAACACTGGTTCAGTGACTTCATACAAAAAACGAACAACAGGATTAAGAGGATCGGCATTCACCCAGGAAATAACCGCCCTTCCTACAACCATCCACATATAGGCTGTTAATAAAAAGTTAATAAAACTAACCAGTTTTATAATAAAATTATTCATCACAAACATTTTTCGCACTCCTCTTTATGAAACAATGGATCGTCTGCAGACGGCTAAAATAGTCGCCTGGTTACGCCACCTTACTGCCAGCCGCCACCAAACCGCTTACGGTGGTCAGGACCAGACGCTTTTTCCTCTCCACCTCGGTCTTGGCCGCCAGAACCATGCCCTGCGACTGAACCCCCATTATCTCGACCGGTTGCAGATTGGCCACGATGAGCACCTGCCGCCCAACCATCTCTTCCGGGGTGTAATATTCAGCGATTCCGGCGACGATGATTCGTTCCTCCGGGGCCTTGACCGTCAGCTTGAGTAATTTATTTGATTTTAAAATACGCTCAGCATGAACCACTTCTGCCACCCGCAGATCAACTTGCTGAAACTGGGCAAATTCAATCACCCCCACCTCCGCAACTGCCCCCCTTTTTTTCTCTTTTTTGGGAGAGCTTTTCTGGACTGCTGTTCCGGTGGCCTCGATGACGCCGCCCTCTTTTCCAGGCTTGTCCATCCGGGGAAACAGGGCAGCTGTTGTCTGCAACCTGGTGCCGACCGTGCTCAATCCCCACTGAGCACCATGAAAAAAATTGGCAATCCGGGGATCGTCCGCACTCAAGCCTAAACCCACAGCCATCTTCTGACTTGTCTGGGGCATCACCGGGCGCAGAACAAGAGTCAACACACGCAGACATTCAGCCAGATTATAGAGCACTGCGTGCAGGCGCGGCTGCTGGGCCGGGTCCTTGGCCAAGATCCACGGCTCATTGATAACAATATATTTATTGGCATGACTGATCAAATCCCAGACACTCTGCAAGGCCCGATGAAACTGGAATTGCCCCATGCTCTCGTGATACTGCGACAGCATCTGCACAGCCGTCTGGCACAGGATCGCATCGGAGTCCTCAATCGCGCCAGGGGCCGGAACCTTGGCATCCGTATATTTTTCCAGCATGGCCAGGGAGCGACTGAACAGATTGCCCAGATCATTGGCCAGATCCGAATTCTGGCGAGTCATGATCGCGGCGCTGGTAAACGAGGCATCAAGGCCAAAGGACATCTCGCGCAGGAGAAAATAGCGCACCGTATCGACACCGTATTCGGCCACCAGTTCCGCCGAACGCACCACATTGCCGATACTCTTTGACATCTTGGTCTCACCCACATTCCAGTAGCCATGCACATGGAGCCGCTGATACAAGGGGAGGCCCATGGCCAGAAGCATAGTCGGCCAGTAGATGGCATGCGGTTTGAGAATATCCTTGGCGATCACATGTTCCGCCACCTTCCAGTATTGATGAAACAACTTGCCATCAGGATAGTCAAGCCCGGTGAGGTAATTGATCAGGGCATCAAACCAGACATAGGTGACAAAATTCTGATCAAAGGGTAAGGCAATGCCCCAGGTCAGCCTTGAGGTGGGCCGCGAGATACAGAGATCCTCCAGGGGCTCGCTGAGAAAGGAAAGGACCTCGTTGCGGTAACGCTCCGGGGTGATAAACTCAGGATGGACATGGATATGATCCAGCAACTGCTGCTGGTATCTGGACATGCGGAAGAAATAGTTCTGCTCCGTGATCTTCTCCGGCGGACGCTGGTGATCGGGACAGTTGCCGCCGACCAGCTCTTTTTCAGTCAGAAAACGTTCACAACCCTTGCAGTAGAGTCCTGAATATTCTCCAAAATAGATATCGCCCTGGTCGTACACCTGCTGCAGGACGCGCTGCACGGTCTTGATATGATTCGTATCGGTAGTCCGGATAAAGTTGTCAGGAATGATATCAAGCAACGGCCAGCTCTCCCGGTACAGGGCGCTGATCCGGTCCGCATATTCAATGGGCGACACCTGCTCTTTGAGCGCTGCCTCGGCGATCTTGTCACCATGCTCATCAGTGCCCGTCTGAAACCGGACTTCCTCACCGCATAAGTGGCGAAACCGGCTGTAGGTATCGGCGACAATGGTGGTATAGGCATGTCCCAGATGCGGCTGGGCATTCACATAATAAATAGGGGTCGTAATATAGGTTGTCATCACTCACATGGTTGCGTACAACAAAAAATTATCATCTCTGCGCGAAAGGAGCCCTTACTTCTTTTCCTTCTTCCCGCTCTCCTCAACTTTTACCGGCTCACAGGTCTGCCACTGTTCTTTAGTCAATAGATGGGTCTCCCCTTGGCTGTCGCTGACCTGGATAGTTTGCTGCAAAGGGTTCTGCCGTTTGACCAGAAACACTTCTTCGCCAATCCTGATCCGCTTGCCAGTCTTGGGCATCCCTTTTCGCTCCCGGCGATAGGTGGAATATTCATAGGTCAGACAGCAAAGCAGACGATTACAGACCCCTGATATCTTAGCAGGATTCAGGGGTAAATCCTGCTCTTTGGCCATCTTGATCGAGACGGAATCAAACTCATCCATAAAGACAGAACAGCACAACTCCCGACCACAGGTGCCAAGACCGCCAATCATCTTGGTCTCATGCCGCACCCCCACCTGCCGCATCTCCACCCTGGTATGAAACTCCAGCACCAGATCTTTCACCAGATCCCGGAAATCGATGCGATTATTGGCAGTAAAATAAAAGACAATCTTGCTGCCATTAAAATAACGTTCGGCCCGCACCAGCCGCATGGACAGTTTATGCTGCTCAATAAGAGCCTTGCAGACCAGAAAAGCCGTCGCCTCCCAGGAAGTAATATTGGCATATCGCCCTATCTCTTCCTGATTCGCACGTCTGGACAGGACATAGGTGGCATGGCGTTTCATCCCGCAGCCATGACAGCAAGGGGCGCGACTGATGAGTATTGCCGGTTCAGTGCCATGATCCGTTTTGACCATCACCACCTCACGGGCCTTGAGATCAGAAAGCTCAGACGATGCCGTAAACTCCTGCCCTTGCGCCCGAAAACTGATCCGATAAAAGGATATCTGCTCTTCCCCGGGTTGCCTCTGTTGCTCCACTTTCTCTTTCTGCTGTTCCGACATAGACATATAATAATGCTTTTAAGTTAAAATGAACTCAGGTTGTTAGTCTAGGTATTGTCGGATTAAAATCCGACCCTGTATATTGTCTGCCAGACGCCGCTTCAAAGAAACAGCCGGGAAAGATTGGCTGTTTCTTTGAAGCGGCATAAGGTGCCGTAACAAAATGAACGAAAAAACACGTTCATTTCGCAACGGCACCTAAAAAACCTTCAGCCTTCGGCCTTCAGTCTCTCTACCTGAGTACTTATTGTTGCAACTGAAACAGAAGCACCTCGCACACCAGGGTACGACTACAGTTCCGGCCAAGTTCTTTTTCCGCTCGATCAACCGCATGCAGTTTATCAAAAAGCTGACGAAAATTCCAGAGTCGCAGTTTCTTCCCGCGCACGCCCTCTCCCATGGCCACCGATTCATACCCATCCTGACCCAAGGAGTCAGCAACCAGAAGATCTCGCAGCCAGATCCGCAACAGCCCCAGAAGAGGAAGAAGATCTTCCTTCAAGGACGCCATGGTTTCAGCCGCCTGCAGCAACATCCCCACATCGCGGCTGCCGTCATGCCCAGGATCAGAGATGAGCGCCACCACCACCCGCCAGATAGCAACCATCTCTTTGCGATACAAGAGCAAGGCCTGACCGGGACAGCCCTCAGAGAGACGGGCCAGGAGACGGGCTGTTTCGTGGTCCAGCTCCGGCAATTCCCGCACCAGGATCTGCGCCGTCTCTTCCTGGCCCAGACTGAAAAAAGGAACCACTTGACACCTGGAACTTATGGTAATCAAGACGTCCCGGGACGCTGCCGCTGTCAGGATAAGCAGATTATTGTCCGGCGGCTCTTCCAGGGTCTTCAGCAGACTGTTTGCCGCCTCCGGCCGCATGGTATGGATATCCTCCAGCAGCACCACCCGGACAGAAGATTCATAGGGCGGATAGGAAAGCGCCTGGATCATCTCCCGGATGCGATCGATCCTGATCGCCCCTTTTTCCGGGCTTATCACCAGAAAATCAGGGTGATTAGCCGAGCTGTATTTCCGGCAGGATGGGCAATGACCGCAGGCATCCGGGCCTTGTCGTTGCCGGCAGTTCACTGCCGCGGCCAGACTTCTGGCAAAGAGCTGTTTTCCCACCCCGTCCGGCCCCCGGAACAGATAGGCATGGGCCAACTTCCCGGACTCCAGGGCCCGTCCCAGCAGGAATTTGGCCTTTTCCTGACCAAAAAGGCTGGAGAAAGAAGGAGTTAACTGTCTTTGCCGCGTGCCCATTGCTAAAAAAGCGTCTGCTGGCGCGATGGCGATGGCGAAGGCGCTGCCGGCTGCTCATCCACATGCTCAGCCGTTTTTGTTTCCCGCGCCTCGAAAGGGTCAAGATACAGATATCGCTCCAGCGGGCGCTGATACTCGGTCCACTGCAGGCCCGGCTCCTTCATCTTCTTGCGCAACTGCTCCATCAGGTTCATCTTGGCATCGAGGTCATCAACAAAGCTGAGGAGAAAGGCCTCAACAGTCATGGGCACGGTGGGCGAACCGAACTCCTGACGGCCATGATGACTGAGGATCAGGTGTTGCAGCTGGGTGAGGAGTTCCGACGGAAAGTCCTTGATATGCGTTGCCGCCTCGGCCACCATCTCGCTGCCCATGACCAGATGCCCCTTCAACCGACCCTGGGCCGTATAATCAATCACGGCCACCTCCATCGTCAGCTCTTCCACCTTGCCGATATCATGGAGCAGGGCTCCGGCCAAGAGCAGGGAACGATCAACCCCGGAATAATGGGCGGCGAGACTGTCGGCAATCCGGGCCACAGAGAGGGAATGCTCCAGCAGGCCACCCACATAGGCGTGATGGATCCCTTTCGCCGCTGGGGCATCCTGAAAACGCTGCCACAGGGGTTCTTTCTTGAAAAAGGCCTGCAATAGTTTTTTCAGGAAAGGATTTTTCACCGAGGCGACAAGGGCCTGCAGATCCCGGGCCAACCCCTCCCGGTCCTGATCACAGACCAGGACAAAATCAGCAAGATCGACTTCATTGCGATTAACAGCACGGGCGGCATCGATCTTGAGTTGTAACTTGTTCTGATACAATGAAACCTGACCACTCAGGTGGACAAATTGACCAACCTGACACACTCCTTGCAGCTTCTCGACCTGATCCCAGATCGGCCCGCCGATCTCACCGGTTTTGTCCACGACCTCAAGGATCAGATAGGATTTGCCAGCCCGGGTCTCGGCCAGACGCGCTGTCTTGACCACAAAGAAATCATCCAGCCGGTCGCCCTCTTTGAGTTGATCTACAAACTGTGTCTTGTGCATGGCAGCTTATCTAAACTTTATTGAGGGATTGTTGTTATCCGGCAGACGCCACTCACGGAAACAGCCGGAAAAAATTGGCTGCTTCCGTGAAGCGGCATAAGAGGCCGTAAACGAAACAAGCAAGAAAAAGGCCTTGCTTGTTTCATAACGGCCTCTAAATATTAAAACGAAAGAGGAGACAATCACCATCGGCCACGACATATTCCTTGCCTTCAGAGCGCATCAAGCCCTTATCCTTGGCCACCGCCTCACTGCCGCAGGCAATAAAATCATCATAGGCAATGGTCTCGGCCCGGATAAAACCGCGCTCAAAATCGGAATGGATCTTGCCGGCCGCCCCAGGCGCCTTGGTGCCCTTGGCAATCGTCCAGGCCCTGGTCTCTTTCTCGCCCACCGTAAAGAAGGTGATCAGACCCAGGAGTTCATATCCCGCCTTGATCAGCCGGTTCAATCCCGGCTCGCTCATCCCCATATCGGCCAGAAATTCCTGCTGTTCCGCAGGCGACAACTGACTCAGTTCCTGCTCGATATTGCCGGAAATAATGACTACGGAAGCCCCCTCCAGGCGGGCCGCCTCTTCCAGCGCCCGCACAGAGGCGTTGCCGCTCAAGGCGTCCTCTTCCGCCACATTGGCCACATAGAGCACCGGCTTGGTAGTCAGCAGACAAAGGTCACGCAGGAGATCACGCTCCAAATCACTATCGGCCGCCACGCTGCGCGCCGGTTGCCCGGCATCGAGTGCCGCATGCAATTTCTCCAGAAACAGACCTTGAGCCTTATAGACCTTGTCCCCTGATTTGGACTGACTGAGGGTTTTCTTCAGCCGTTTATCGACAGTATCCAGATCGGCCAGGATCAGTTCCATGTTGATAACCTCACGATCACGCTCGGCGTCAATGGAGCCATCGACATGGACAATATTCTCATCCTCAAAACAGCGGACCACATGGACAATGGCATCCACCTGCCTGATATGACCAAGGAACTGGTTGCCCAAGCCCTCGCCCTGACTGGCACCTTTGACCAGACCGGCAATATCGACGAACTCCATCTGGGTCCCGATCTTGACTTTGGTTCTGGCGAGAGTTGCCAGGATATCCAGTCGGGAATCCGGCATGGCCACAATCCCCACATTGGGTTCAATGGTACAGAAAGGATAATTGGCCGCCTCAATACCAGCCGCGGTCAACGCATTAAAAATTGTTGATTTTCCAACATTTGGCAAGCCAACAATGCCACAACGAAAGCCCATAAAAAAAACTCCTGAGAAAGGATTGAAGAATAGGATGTACTCTTGCCTCTTCAATCTTGAAAAAATTTAGGAACCGTTACGAAATAACCATTACCTTCCAGACCATCTCATTTACGGCCCCTTCTGCCGTTTTTGCCATCCAGCTGACGACGTCATTTTGCGACAACGGCTTACCAGCAGTTACAAAAAATCTTAAAACAAGTATTATACCCTGCAACTAGGGAAAATGCCCCTCTTTTTAACCACAAGCCCTCTTCCCCTTGCCATGCCCAACACAATGCCAGACTCCATCCTTATCCACAACTGCACCCTGCTCACCGCGCCCGACACCCCTCTCCTCGCCAATGGCTGGCTGCGGACTCAAGGCGGCACCATAACCGCAATCGGCAGCGCGGCCAATTTGCCGCAACCAGAAAATCCCGAGGCGACAACAATCATCGATGGCCAGGGCAAGCTGCTGGCACCGGGGCTGATCAACGGACACAACCACTGCGCCATGACCCTTTTCCGCGGCCTGGCCGATGATCTGGAACTTGCCACCTGGCTGGGCGAACATATCTTTCCCGCCGAGGCCAGGTATGTGAACCAGGAGATGGTCTATCACTGCTCCAAGCTGGCCGCAGCCGAGATGATCCTCTCCGGCACCACCACGGTGGCCGATGGCTATTTTTTCGAAGGCCAGGCGGCCCAGGCCTTTGTTGATACGGGGATGCGGGCGGTTGCCGCTCAGGGAATTATTGATTTTCCCGCCCCCGGCGTGCCCGACCCGTCCCGGAACCTGGAGACCGTGGCCCAGTTTCTCGACGCGTGGCAAGGCAAACATCCCCGCATCACCCCGGCCATCTTTGCCCATTCCCCCTATACCTGCTCTGCCCGGACCCTCCAACGGGCCAAGGAGCTGGCAACGACAAGACAGGCACCCTTCTTTATCCATGTGGCGGAAAGCCGCCAGGAGCAAGGAATGATCCGGGCGCCCCAGGGGACAAGCCCGATCAGGCACCTGGCCGCACTCGGCCTGCTTGACCCACGCACGATATGCATCCACTGCGTCTGGCCTGATGACGAGGATCTTGACCTGCTCGCCAGGAGTGAAGCCGGGGTAGTGGTCTGCCCCCAGAGCCATCTGAAACTGGCATCAGGCATGGCCCCGGTATCGGCCATGATCGAACGCGGAATCCGGGTGGGACTGGGCACCGACGGCAGCGCCAGCAATAACGGCCTGGATATGTTTAAGGAGATGGCTCTTTTAAGCAAGATCCAGAAGGTCTATACCCTTGACGCCACTGCCCTCTCGGCCAGACAGGCGCTGAGATGCGCGACCGTAAGCAACGGCGCCCTGCTGGGACTGGGCAACATTGGTCAACTGCTTCCAGGCTACAAGGCCGATCTCATCCTCCTCGATATGCGGCAACCGCACCTGACCCCCTGTTCCAATCAGGACCTGCTCGTTTATGCTGCCAATGGCGCTGACGTCCATACCGTCATCATTGATGGCCGCATGGTCATGCGTGATAGAAAGATTCTGAGCTTCGACGTCCAGGCAACCATGCAGGAGGTGCGCAAATTAGCCAGCACCATCAGCAGGCACAGAGAATGACCAAGAGTGTGCGCCCGGCAGAAAACGCCAGTAAAAGAGGAAAGACAAGTCAGGGATGAGACAAGCGTGAGCAATGACACTTCGACACAGGAAGGAACTTCGGTGAACAACAATTACAGTTCAGTGGCGATAATTCCCTTGAGCTGCTATTTGAACATACTAAGGAACGGAAAAGAAGCGGCCTCCATCAGACACAGAAAAAGCAGGGAGACGACAGTCAGCCGGTTTTTTTATGGTCAGCTTCATGCACAGAACCCTAATGAGAAGGGAAAAAGTCCCCTCCTGGAGATATGCCTGGACACAAAGAACCGGAAAACGTGCAGAGACTCCCTGTAGACTACCTGGGATCTTCATAGAAGATATATGATGTTGAGTAATCACTGAACTCAAAATAGACCTTCTTTTCATTGGCATCGGCCACGCCGTTCAGATTCTCGTCGAGAATGCCATAGCCAAAACGATAGGGCCGATCTTGCTTACCGTCGGTGGCAACGGCAGTGCTGAGTTTATCGATCTTCAAAAAACGCCTTACCAGTTTTTCACCGGCATAGACCTCAAGGACACCGTTTGTTCCCGTCCAATTCTGAACCGCCCTGCCAAATTTATTCTGCGTCTCCTGACTACAACCGCCAAGGGCCAAAAGGGCAAGAACAAGCAAACATGTCACTCTCATTGTGATTTCCTCTGATGGTAGCTACTTAGGTGTTTAGACTGAAGGCTGAAGCATATTCATTGTAGGGCGGGCTTCAGCCTGTTACTTGTAAAATAGAGGCCGGTGCCCTTCTCCTACCGTGAAAAGATCATACTCAAAACCCGGTAAATAAGTTTTGCCGCCAGAAAGTCGGCTGCCGGATGGTGCGGCTGCGGCACCAGGCCTATCACATCCAGACCCACAATCCTTTTTTCACTGGCCACCTGACGAATAAGTCTGGTGAGCATATACCAATCGATACCGCCTGGTTCCGGCCTTTCCACCGAGGGCATACAGGAGGGATCAAGGACATCAAGATCAATGGTCAGATAGACGGTGTCACTGAGCATATCGAGGGCATCACCCGCCGCACTCACCCCGTGATAATGGAGGTCACGGGCAAACACCATCCGATCCAGATCGACCTTGCCCCGCTCATCGTGATCCATGCTGCGGACACCAATCTGCACGGACTCACACATCTCATTTACCCTGGTCATGACACAGGAATTGCCATACCCGGCCTCGGCTGAAATGGGGCGCAGATCGGCATGAGCGTCAAAATGGACGACACTCAACTCACTGTGGCGTTCCACGGCCGCCTGGATGAGCCCGATACTCACCAGATGCTTGCCACCCAAGCCCACCACCAACTTACCATCTCGGAAAAGGGGCGCCGCCTGCAGCCGTACCTCATCAATCATATCAATGGGATTATCCCGCGACAAAGCGGGCGGCAAGGTGCAGATGCCCTGCCGATAGACCTCAAAATTGGTTTCAAGATCAAACAAAGTAAGACGGGAAGAGGCCTTTAGTATGGCCTGCGGCCCAAGGTCAGAGCCTTTGAGCAGGGTGGCGGTCCCATCATAAGGGATGGGCAGGACGACGGTCTTGGCGGTTTTATATTCGGTATATTTTTTGGGAAGAGCAGCAAAATCCATGAAGTCACCAGTATTGCCATAAAAACGGCAGTTCCCCCTGCCGCAGGTTTACTGTCTCTGGGAACCTTGCTTGCCACATTGCAACACAATTCAGGCCACCCTGGAAATTATCTTCTCAACTTCCTGCCAGAGACATCTGCATACAAAACAAATTTTATTCTATATCATCCCTGTTAAAATAAAAAGGACTGATACCGATATTCGTTACACAACGTTCTGCGCTGCACCATTATTACCAGTTCCACCAGCTTTCGGCTGACCAGGCGCTAAAGCTATTTGTTGCAGAATCGCCAGCACTTCAGGCGAGATGGATTTGAGATGCAGATCCGTCTGCGGAAAAGGGATGCCAATCCCTGCTTCCTTCAATTTCTTGAAGAGGACAAAATAATAATCGCTGATCATGCCTGTCTGGGCGTTGAGCTCATTCATCCAGCACCAGGGCCGGATCGAGAAATCAAGACTGTTGTTGCCAAAACCCTCAAACAAGATACGCAGGGGATGAGCGGTGTCTTCCTTGGTAACCCTGACCTCCCGGGCCGCCTCTTCGGCCAGGCGAACCACCTCCGCTGGATCGGAATCGTAGGAAACCCCAAAAGGGACCTTCAACCGCCGCCAGTTGTCTTCATAGCTCCAGGTATTGACCCGGCTGGAAACGAGTTCAGAATTAGGAACAATGACATCTTCACCGTCAAAGGTCCTGACAATGGTGGCTCGAATCGAGATCTTTCTGACCTCACCAGTGGTCCCTGCCTGTAGCTCCACATAGTCGCCAACCTGGATGGTCTGTTCCGTGAGCAGGATAATCCCACTGATAAAATTATTGGCGATGGTCTGCAGACCAAAACCCAGCCCCACACTCAGCGCCCCGAAAATTATGCCCAACTGACTGACATTAAAACCGATGGTGGAGAGAAGAATAAGGATCCCGATAACCAGCGCCGCGTAATAGACAAGGGTTGTCATCGAATTGACCGCCCCCGGCGTCATGGCAGTTCTTTCGGCTAAAAGATTGGCCGTCTTCCGGCGGATGACCTTGAGAAGCCGCACCCCAATCAACAACAGGACCAAGACCTTGCAGATGCTGATCAAAGTGATTGCTGTTTCACCAATGGTGATCAGTGGATAAAAAAGGACGATCCTGATCTGCTCCCATTTACTGGTCAGATAGACCAGCCCCCAGGTCAGAAAACGCTCACCACTATCCATCCTGTTCAGCAGAAGCCGCAAGACCAGCTCTACCTCCTCATGCAACTGAGCGAGATCATGGACATTATCATCTATCCCGAGAATATAGACATCCAGATTTTCCGTTGTCTTTTCTGCCTGTTTGGCAAAAACCGTCTGCAAATCCACATCAGTGGAAGCTCCTACCTTGTTGGTAATAGCCACCAGACGCCGGGTCAGATCAGATCTTTCTTGCGTGGCCAGAGATAAATCCCGCATCAGGGCTTCCTTTTTCGCAATCAGTTCCTCACCATTTTTCCGCCACGTTTCTACAAAATCAGAGGGCTTTTTCCCCTTGGACATCTCAACATAGGCAGTGAGCCATTCTTGTCGAAACATCACACCCTTGATCGCCAGATCCAGGTTCATCTTTTCCTGAATAATAGACTTTTGCCGGAATCCGATAGCCTCCATGACCAGCGCCAGCCGTTCCTTCTCGCTCTCGAAGGCACCTGCAGCGGTGTCCTCTTTTGCCTTCGAGCTCATGGCGGTAACGGCTTTATCCAGTTTTGATTCAACAACCACACTTTGCTTATTCAGATCCAGATACTCCGCATTCAATCTGGCAAGATTGCCAGCGTGGTTCTCGTTCAGCAAGTCCAACTTTTTTTTCAGCTCCGCAATATCCTTCTTGTCAATCTGTAATTGCCCAAAGACCTGCTCTACCAGGATCGCCGCTTCCTTTACAACAACACGGATATCAGTCAACGCCTTGTTCAACTTCGGCCTTTTAAGCTGGAGGATGGCGTATTCATGTTGCAGACTCAGGATATACGCCAACTTTTCATAGGCCTCAATCCTGCTGGCGGCCTCTGATTTCACCTGGGCATACAGAGGCAACAGAGGCGGCAATTCATCCTTCAGGACAGCAATCCTGGCCTCTCCAAGTGCAAGACCTTCCTCATACAGCCCAAGTTGCTGGGCAGCTTTCTGCTGAAAAGAGACCATTTCAGCAAAGGCGACCAGATTGTACGGTGGAGAACCAGGGGATGGAAGCTGCAGAGAGGGGGTTTCTGCTCGGGCCAGTTCAGCCTGCAGGTTTTTCAGCTGAAAGGAGAGCCCCTGAAACAGATCCAGGAGAGCGACAAAATCAACCTTTTCCTTCTTCTCTTTCACCTTCTGCATATCGGTCGTGATCAGTGTAATTAAACCATCAACCTGGGCCTGCCTTTTACCAATAAAAGCGGTAACCTTTTCATTACTTCCTTGATACAGTTGAGTTTCAATGGCAACAGGGATATCTGGCAGAGGCGGTAGGTCAGCATAAGCCGCAGATAATAAGCAGAAGACAGAGAACAAAAGGAAGAGGGGCGAGAAACGGAGGAATCGCATAAGGGATGGTCTCGTAAAAATCATTAAGGGAATGGCTAAGCAAAAAGGCCCAACAACAAGGCGCGCAAAGACCGAGGAATGAGGCGTACTTTTGGGTACACCGCAGTGACAAAGGGGCAGCGCAATGGAGCATTTGGGCCTTTTTGCGATGCCATAAAATCTATTTCAGTTTAATCTCAGTCCATAGCTTGTTTTTCAAGCGACGAACCTTGACGTTGGTGGCCTCCAGGGTTTCCAGATTAGCGAGGACCTTCTGATCCGGAAAAATGGCGGTAAGCTGTTTGAGCTCTGGCTTGATAAAGGGCAGGGCCGCACTATTGGGATTGCCAGCCCCCACGTCATTACTGAGGCCGGCGGCATTCTTGCCATCCATCAGAAAATCAATAAACTGGAGGGCCAGCTTTTTATTCTTCGCCTCCTTGGGGATAACCATATTGTCCAGGGCCAGCACAGCCCCTTCCTTGGGCAGGATAAAATTAACCGTAAAATCACGCTTGGCAGCCATGGCATCATTACGGGCCTGAACCATGTCACTGGAATAACCATGGGCAACCCAGATATTACCAACAGTCAACTCCTTGATATAGCTTGATGAATTAAATGCGGCCCAATACGGTTTTGCCTGCATGATCACCTGCTGCGCCTGGAGAAGATGTTTCTCATCCGCATCATTGACCGAATAGCCAAGATACTTGAGGGCCGCGCCGAACAGTTCATCGGCATCATCCATGACCGTCACCTTCCCCTTGATCTTCTCCAGGATCTTGGGATCGAAGATGACCGCCCAACTGCTTGGCTCAATCCCCTTTTCTTTCAACCGCTGCACATTAAAACCAATCAGGGTGGTGGTATAGGCATAGGGCAGTGAATAGACGTTGCCGGGATCATACGAACGATTGAGGAAGGAGGGATCCTGATTTTTGATATTGGCCAGGGCGCTTTTATCCAGTTTCTCCAGAAAATCTCGTTGAATCAAGGCCTGCACGGCATTCTGGGTGGGAATGACCAGATCATAGCCACTGGCCCCAGCCAGGAGTTTGGCCATCATCTCTTCGGTGCCGGAATAATAATCCTGAACCACCTTGCAGTTACAACTCTTTTCAAAACCGGCAACCACCTCTTTTGAAAGATAGTTATTCCAGTTGAACAGGTGCAACTCCTCACTGGCCAGGACCGGAGAGGTCAAAAACAGCACCAGTAAGCCAAGTAACCCAACAGATACTCTCTTCATGTCACTTTCCTCTTATTAATTTAATCTTATTCGCCCTGAACAACAGCAGGAGACAATCGTGATGCCACGGTAATCACCACCAGGGTCAGCAGCATCAACAAGGTTGATACCGCATTGACCTCAGGAGTGACTGCAATCTTGACCATGGAATAGATCTGCAGCGGCAGGGTTGAACTGCCAACGCCAGCGGTAAAAAAGGTGATCACAAAATCATCAATGGACAAAGTAAAGGCCATAAGGCCGCCGGCCAGGATCCCGGGCATCAACAGAGGCAAGGTGATCTCGCGGAAACAACACCAGGTCGAGGCCCCCAGGTCCCGGGCCGCCTCGACCAGACATGGGTCCATACTCGATATCCGGGCCTGCACCGCCAGGGCCACAAATCCTATACAGAAGGTGATATGGGCCAGCATGATGGACAACAGACCAAGCGTCATATTAACCATGATAAAGAGCACCAGCAGACTGACACCCATCAGGATCTCCGGCATGGCAATGGGCGCCAGAACCAACACTTGCAGAAGACGCAAACGGGATTGATGCATGGCAATCCCCGCTAGAGTGCCGAGAACAGTGGCCACAGCGGCGCTGACACTGGCAATGATCAACGAGTTCATGGCCGCGGCCAGCATCTCGCGATTATGAAAGAGCTTCCCGTACCATTTCCAGGTAAAGCCCACCCACTCGGCGTTCAGCCTGGAGTCATTAAACGAAAAGACCACCACAATCACCAGGGGCAGATAGAGAAAAAGATAGACCAGCGCGGCGCTGATCCATAATAACACGTTTCTTCTCTGCATTATCGCCTCTCCCGCCTCAACGTCGTTGCCCCAGCCGGGAGCCAAGCAGGACCACAGCCACTGCGGTCACGGTCAGCACCATGGACAGAACACTGCCAAAGGGCCAGTCACGAGACTCCATAAACTGCTGCTTGATGACATTGCCGATCATTATGCCGTCGATGCCACCAAGAAGATCAGGGATTGCGAACATGCCCAGCACCGGAATAAAAACAAGAATCGAACCGGCGATGACACCGGACAGGGAGAGAGGCCAGGTAATGAGCCAGAACTGCCGCCACTTCCCGGCGCCCAGATCCTGGGCCGCGTCCAGCAGATCAAGATCGTGTTTTTCCAGATTGGCGTACAAAGGCAGCACCATAAAAGGCAGGTGCACATAGACCAGACAGACAAGCATCGCCGTCGGACTGAACATCAGGGTAATTGGCCCCGCGCCAAAGAGATCGAGCACCCCATTGAGCATCCGGGTCAGGGCCCCGACCGGGCTGAAAATGATCATCCAGGCATAGATACGAACCAGAAAATTACTCCAGAACGGCAGAATCACCAGCAGGAGAAGGAGGTCACGAGACTTACGGCCACTGCGGGCGATCATCAGGGCCAGGGGATAGCCCATGAGCATGCAGATCAGGGTGGTGACCACGGCATATCCTATCGATTTCAGGAACAGACGCAGATATATATCGGTACCCAGCAGCCGCTGCCAGTTTTCCAGGGTCAGATCAAGGGTGAGTCGGCCATTCTCATGAAGATACCAGGGCGCCAGTCCGCCATATTCTCCGGCATAGCGGAACGAGGCAAAGAGCATGATCAAGGTAGGCGCCGCAAAAAATATCAACAGATATGCCATGGGCGGCAGGGAGAGCAGATACTTGTACCAGGACTTGCCCTGCATGATGTCAGTCCAGCACCAGATGGCCGGCATCGCACGACCAGGCGACCTCAACCTGATCACCGACTTCAAAGAAGTTAGCCCGCCCGGACGCGGAATTGGCAAGCAGGGTCTCAAGCAGGACACCATTGGCCAGAGTGACAAGATACACGGTCACATCTCCCAGATACAACAGATCATGCACATGACCGGTGAAATGAGATTCATCATCTGCAGGGCGCACGGTGGGGGCGATACGAATCTTTTCCGGGCGCAGGGTCAGGGCACAACGACTGCCGATAGCAGGCTTCGTCTCTGACCTGCACACATACACTATTCCCAGCCCATCCAGTTCAACGGTAACGCAATCTCCCTGCTGGTCTCTGACCTTGCCTTCAAGCAGATTACACTTCCCGATAAAGTCAGCGACAAAACGACTGTTGGGAAAGCCATACAACCGGGAAGGGACATCCACCTGGGCAATCCTGCCGCAATCCATCACCGCAATCCGGTGGGACAGGGCCAGGGCCTCGCTTTGATCATGGGTCACATAGATAAAGGTAATCCCGATATCCTTCTGCAGGTTAATAAGCTCAATCTGCATCTGTTCGCGCAACTTGGCATCGAGCGCTGACAAGGGCTCATCCAAGAGCAACAGCCGGGGACGGTTCACCAGGGCCCGGGCGATGGCAATCCGTTGTTTCTGACCACCAGACAAGGCATCCGGATACTGCCTGGCCTTATCCGGCAGACGCACATCCTCGAGCGCCTCTGCCACCCGGGCCTGGATATCTTTTTTGGCTATTCCTGCCATCCGCAAGGGAAAGGCAACATTCTCCGCCACCGTCATATGGGGAAACAGGGCGTAATTCTGAAAGATGGTATGGAGGGGACGGTGCTCGGGGGAAGCAGGAAGAATACTTTTGCCATCAAGAAGGATATCGCCACCATCTAGTTGATCAAATCCGGCAATAAGGCGCAACAACGTTGTCTTTCCACAGCCAGACGGCCCAAGCAGGGTAAAGAACTCCCCCGCCTTAATATGCAAAGACACCTTATCCAGGGCCAGAAAGGTATCGAAGTGGCGCGAGACATCTACTATTTCCAGCAACGCGGTAATCTCCATTCCAGCATAGAAGAACGATTATTCCGTTTCTTAAACAAGATAGAAATGCAAAGGAGTACGGCAAGTCACACTCTGCCTGACTCCGCAGTCAAACATCCGCATATTTTCATAGCAGATACCGGCATAAAAATCAAGCGGCCCGTGGGATTCCCCACAGGCCGTGACATTACGAAAAACCAGGCTCCGCTCCTACACCGCTCCGCCCTAAATCTGTTTCACTTTTTTGTTCAGCAAATCCACCTGAGCCGAGACAGAAACATCACGCAAGATACGATCACTCACCACCTTGATTGCATGCAATACGGTTGCATGATCCCGACCAAAGGCCTTGCCGATATCCGCCAGTGACTGCTGGGTATGCGCCCGGCTGAGATACATGGCCACTTGCCGCGGAAAAACAATCGCCTTTTTCCGGGTGCGTGACTGCATGTCCTGAACACTGACATTAAACTGGGTACTGACAAACTCACCAATCATAATTGCCGAGAGATTTTTAGGGGCACCAACAATCCCTTCTACCACCTCGCGAACAAGGGCCATCTCGATCTGCCCACCCATCAGGGCAGATTTGGCCCGAATAGCAAGAATGGCAGATTCAATCTTACGCACATCCCCTTTGATATGATGAGCAAGATAAGCGATAAACTCTTCCGTCAGCACAAGCCCTTGCGTTTCCGCCTTCTTCTGCACAATCCGCTGGCGAGTCAGGATATCCGGCGCCTGAATAGTGGTTACAAGCCCGGACGTCATCCGGGAACGAAACTCATCATCAATACCATTCAGCTCCCGAGGCGCGCTATTAGCAGTCAGAATCACCCTTTTTCCCCCTTTAATCAGGGCATCAAGGAGTTCGTTCATCTCCTCCTGGGTCTTTTTTTTACCGGTCAGCGAATGGACATCTTCCACCAGCAGGATATCACAATGATCATGATATTTCCGTTTAAAACGATCCATACTGTTGGTTTGAATCTCGCGCACCATCTCGGCCGAAAATTGCTGAGCAGTCAGGTAATGAAGTCTGGTCGCAGGAGAGGTGGCCAGGATCTGATGGGCAACCGCATGGGTCAGATGACTTTTGCCAAGCCCGGTTGAACTGTTGATATACAGACAGGGACCAACAGTATCAGTACCCGTAACGATTGATTGACAAGCCGACAGGGCCAAAAGATTGCTGTCACCTACCATAAACTCATCGAAGGTATAACGAGGATGCAGGGTCCGGACCGATGACCCGCCAGCAGGAACATGCGGCAGACGTAACTGGCCCGTCTGAGGCGAGGCAGGCAGGATCTTCTGCCCCACCTCACATAAAATGACCTGCCTGCCAATACCATCAATTTCATTGACCTTGTCCTGGATCAGGCCCAGATGATGCTGAGTCAGATGGGCGCGATAAAACCGATCCGGGCAGGAAAGTCGGATATTTTTATCATCACAGCGCACACACTCAAGGGGCTCAATCCAGAGGTTGTACACATTCTCCGCCAGCACATCACGCAAACTCTCTTTTATTTTCTGCCACACCATGATAGTTCCTTCCCCACGTCGGACGTTAACGATAGTGTATAAAGTCGATAAAAAGCTATTTGAGACAATTTATCACTATAAAAAACCAAAATACCATGTGCCAGATCCTTGAAAAAATAAAAATTCTCGCCAGAATATTCTCCGACAAAAAGACACCACCCCCCTTATTAACAACGTTTTTTAAAAAATAAATAAATCATTTTCACCAAATCACGCCCCGAGTTAAAACCTAAATCCGGCATTCAGTCAAAGACGATTGAAGCCCATTTTTCAAGCCATTCCTGCCCATTATGACTATCCACGCCAGAGAGCGTGATACTTGACTTCCAGCCCCGCCCCCGCGCAGACCCCTTGATTTTGAAGCATCAACAAAATCACTCTTTTTATCGTGTCATCTTCGCAGGTTAATCACCGCACTCACAAGTTATTAACAATTATCATATAATCAACATCTCAATATATCTTAATAAAACAACGATTTCCTATCAATATCGCCATATTTCATTGAATACATTTTGAATATATCGCTATATCAACCACTCCCGTTCAAGCCGTTTTTTTTTATTTTTGCATACCTGACAAGATCATTTAATTTAAACAGTAACATACTGTAATATCTATTTAAATATTGAAAAAGAAGATACAGCAACACTACAATTGTATTATTGACAAATTAACAGCAAAAAAAATCTTGACGGCCATTGTCCTCTTTGCTATCATAACAAAAAATTAGGGACAACTAACTAAGCAGCCTTCCATGACAGCACCTCACTCCTGCAATTATAAGCTTCAAAGCTGTTGCTCCATCCCAACGACTGGATGCCAGCAAGTGCAGGATGTAAGTAGCAGATAAAAATCCGGTTTCATTGACCATCATTGTCAAAATAAAACAGGAAAATCTCCCCTTTTTTTGCAAAAAAACCTGATGCCACAAAGAAAGCACCAGGTTTTTTTAATAATCATAAGTTAGAAGCAACTAACAATAGATGTGCAGGTGAACAAAAAACTCTTTCATCCAGGCATTGTTAAAAAAATGATGAGAACATTAAGCAAGGGAGAAAAGTGACAGTCAAGGAACATCTGACACACAATATCAGCGAATTTGAAGACTTGCCGCTGACAACAAAAACCATTAGTGACAATAATTATTAATCCAATACTGAATAAACAAATGAATTTCATCCCTGTATTTGCTGTATCGCGTAGCCGGCATCTGTCAGGTCCTGTTGCATTCTTCGGCATCCTCTGCTGTGCGACCGCCGCCTTTGCGAGCCATCCTCTTATCACGGACGACGCCGGCACCATGGGCACGGGCAAGGCCCAACTGGAACTGAACGGCGAGTATGGACATAATAAGGAAGACGAGGTTACCACCACAACCACGGAGGGAGCGGCTGCCCTTACTTATGGCATAAACGACTCGATAGACTTTATTGTCGGTCTCCCCTATCTGCATTTTCGGGAAAAGGATGCGGAAGCCTTCTTGAGTGAGCACGGCTTATCCGACACCTTGGTTGAGGTGAAGTGGGGATTCTATGAAAATAATGGCCTGAACCTTGCCCTCAAGCCAGGGCTTACCCTGCCGATCGGGGACGATGGAAAAGGGCTGGGCAGTGGCAAGACAGCTTACAGCCTCTTTTTCATCACCTCCACGGCCATCGACCAGTGGGCCGTCCACCTCAACCTCGGCTATATTCAAAATGACAACACTATAGATGAGAAAAAGGACCTTTGGCATGCCTCGCTTGCCTCCACCGTCACCTTGAACAAACAATTTACCGCAGTTGGGGACCTCGGGGTTGAAAGCAACCCTGATCCCTTGGCCGACGCCGACGCCGATCCCGTCTTTTTCCTGGCCGGGTTTATCTATACCTTGTCAGATGGTCTCAGCCTCGATTGCGGGTTCAAATACGGGATCAATAACTCTGAGACTGACTATACCGTACTAGCCGGCATCACCTGGAAGTTTTAAAGAGGATATCGGTATGGCCAGCATGGATAGTCAGAGTGTGGGGGGCCTGAAAAAGATGGTGCCCCGTTAACAGCAACTGGTGAAAAACTTTGGCGGCCAGCATCATGAAACAGCACAACAGATTCGCCCTCGGCGGCGGCATGGCCCATAAGGTCAAGCTCGTCAATGTCTCAAACAGATAACTGAAACAATAAATAAAATGGAGAATAAATGAATCTGCATTTAGGAAACATGGCCGCCGGCAAACGGAGCATTGTTACTGGTTACACCAGGGACAGCAAGAATTACAGAGCTCGGCTGCTGGCCATGGGCCTGACCAGAGACACCAGCTTTACCATCACCCCCACCAACTGAAGAGCGGATGTGGCGGCAGATGCGGCAAGTACACCTATCCACCTGTCAAGACATACCGTGCAATCGATCTGACAAAACCGCAATGTTCTGAAACAAAACTCCAAGTCTCAGTTCCTGAAATCAAACCTTCCCATCACTGGTATTCAGCCACCCGGGCCACCGTCACTATACAGATCTCGACAGCGCCAGCAGCAAGCAGGGCCTTGCTGCACTCTGCGACTGTGGTGCCGGTGGTCAGGACATCGTCAACAAGAAAGATCCGCCGGCCACAAACTGCCTCCGGATACCTGACTGCAAAGGCAGCCCGCAGGTTCTTTCTGCGGTCTGCGCCATCCAGTGTGGTTTGCGGCGGAGTATTGCGCGTCCGGATCAAGGCATCAACAAGAAGCGACTCTCCCGCCTCCGGGAAAAAAATCCGGGCCAAAAGTAATGATTGATTGAGTCCTCGCTTTTTCAAACGGGCAGGGAAAAGCGGCACAGGGACAATACGATCCGATTCTGGCTGAAAATCATGAAGGGAAGCAAAGACAAAAGGCTCAATGACTGCCGCCAGCACTGGCAACGTCCGGGTATCTGCCGCATATTTCAGGCGATGGAGCAGATGACTGACCGGGGCCTCGTAGCGGACAACTGCCCGAGCCCGGCTATATACCGGCGGCTGCCGCAGACAGGATCCGCAGAGATGATCAGCGCCGCTGCTGTCAGGAAGTTCCCGGCCACAGCAGGAACAAAGAGGGGATTGCAGATAATGAATACGGGAAAGACAGTCGGCGCAGATCGCCTGCCCCTTCCGGGTAAAAGCAATCTGGCAGAAAGAACAGCGGAAGGGAAAGATCAGCTCCACACAGCCCCGTCCCCATTTTCGCCAGGGAATCATTGATAAACCGTGAAGGACAAAACAAGATAAGACATGAAAAGATGCACCGTTGACACTCCTTCTCAAATGAGTAAGCGGAATCCTTCACTCCTTGTATCGATCCCATCACCATCTTGTCAAGGCAAGAGAACAACCCTGCCACTCTAATCCGCAGACCAGCCCGAACCAGGAGCGGGTCTGCCAGTTCCCGTTGCCATATAAAAAAGCTGGCAGAGCGGCAATATCGTATGCTATGATGACCGCCAAGAATTGGACAAGGTTTACGTATCGTCCACGGCAAAACAGGATTCATATAATATGTATGT
Source organism: Deltaproteobacteria bacterium (assembly GCA_026388715.1). Classification (GTDB taxonomy): domain Bacteria; phylum Desulfobacterota; class Desulfobulbia; order Desulfobulbales; family Desulfocapsaceae; genus UBA2270. The sequence goes on along the minus strand of JAPLJF010000010.1, from coordinate 74,381 downwards.
GTAATGGCAAACAAATATCCTTGTACCATTATATTTTTTGAAGGAATGGAGGATTTTCAAATGACGCAAATCAGGATGACCACACCGCTTGTCGAGATGGACGGCGATGAGATGACCCGCATCATCTGGGCCGATATCAAAAACGAGCTGCTTCTGCCCTATATCGATCTCAAGACTGAATATTACGACCTTGGCCTGCCCTACCGCGATGAGACGGGCGATAGCGTCACCATTGCCGCGGCAGAGGCAATCAAGAAATACGGCGTCGGTGTCAAATGCGCCACCATCACCCCCAATGCCCAGCGTGTTGAAGAATATAAGCTGAAAAAGATGTGGAAAAGTCCAAATGGCACCATCCGCGCCATTCTCGACGGCACGGTGTTTCGCGCCCCCCTGGTGGTAAACTGCATCAAACCATCGGTGCGTACCTGGGAAGCACCGATCACCATTGCCCGTCACGCCTATGGCGATATCTACCGCAACACCGAATACCGCGTCCCCGGCAAGGGCAAGGCGGAGCTGGTCTTCACTTCTGAGAACGGCAAGGAATGGCGCGAGACCATTTATGATTTCGAAGGTGCCGGCGTCATTCAAGGTATACACAACAAGGACAAATCCATTGCCAGTTTTGCCCATGCCTGCTTCAACTACGCCCTCGATATCAAACAGGATCTGTGGTTCTCAACCAAGGACACCATCTCCAAGATCTACGACCACACCTTTAAGGACATCATGCAGGAGATTTATGACGCCGAATACGCGCAAAAATTCAGCATCGCCGGCATCGAATACTTCTACACCCTGATTGATGACGCCGTGGCGAGGGTCATCCGCTCGCGCGGGGGATTTATCTGGGCCTGCAAGAATTACGACGGCGACGTCATGAGCGATATGGTCGCCACCGCCTTTGGCTCGCTGGCCATGATGACCAGCGTCCTGGTTTCGCCGGACGGCTGTTTCGAATATGAGGCCGCCCACGGCACCGTCACCCGCCACTACTACCGGCATCTCAAGGGCGAAGAGACCTCGACCAACTGCATGGCCACCCTCTTTGCCTGGACCGGGGCACTTAAAAAACGCGGCCAGCTCGACAAGATCCCAGAGCTGGTGAGCTTTGCCGACATGCTGGAGGCGGCCTCCCTGGCAACGATCGAAGAGGGCTGCATGACCAAGGATCTGGCACTCATCACCGAACTTACAAGCCCAAAAGTGGTCAACACCCGCGATTTCATCATCGAGATTCGCAAGCGGCTCGATCAGATGCTGGCGCAATAATCCACTACCGGAAAAAGGGCAACAGGTGAAAAAAGTTCAAAAAAGGTGTTTTTTCTGCAAATTCATGATAGCGTAATCTCTCTTTGTCATAAGGGTCTCTTGAAAAACTAGGATTTTCGTTCAGTGGAACGGTCAAACCGGCCCCACTGAACGAAAAATAATTTTTTGAGGTTCCCATAATCATGACCTGTTGATTGTGGAGCAAGCTGTCGTGCCAACATATTCACCCCCTCACAAAATGCTCGGCGTTCTCATCGGCGGCTCCGGCCTCATCGGTGGCACCATTGCCAACTATTTCAAGACCACAACCCAGGACTCCATTGAACTCCGGGCCCCAAGCAGCAAAAAGCTCTCCATCAGAAGTGCCGGCGATATCCGCGATTACCTCAAACGGGTGCGCCCTGATTTTGTTATCAATACCGCTATCGCCAATATTGATTCCGACTCGCAACTCGCCTTTGAGGTCAACTATCTTGGCACCCTGAACCTGGCTCGAGCCGCGGCCGCCCTGCACATCCCCTATATCCATATCAGCTCGGCTGCCACCCTGCCATACGGTGAGGATCTCAAAGAGGAAGACCACCTGCCCCTCACCGCAAGTCTGAATAACTATGCAAAATCGAAGCTGATGGCCGAAGAGACCTTGCGCCATATGTATCAGACGGTCGGACTTGACTACACCTGCATCCGCCTGGCCGTAGTCTATGGTGAACACGACCATAAGATCCAGGGTTTTCATCGCCTTTTCTTCTCCATTGCTGATGAGGCCATGCCGGTTCTTTTTACCAAAAAAGGGGTGGTGCACTCCTATTCCAATGCCAACAAACTGCCCTATTTCGTCCACCATGTCCTCCTCAATCGTCAGGAATTTGCAGGCGAGACCTATCATTTTGTGGACAGAGATCCTGTGGAACTGGCACACCTGATTCTCACCATCAAATCCTATCTTGAGGTCAAGAGACCACGCGAGATCTATGTCCCTTATCCTGTGGCCACCATTGGCAAAAAGACCATGGAGATTCTCCTGAAAGTCTTCTCCAAGATCGGCCTGAAGGCAAGTCTGCCTGCCGAGTTGATGTTCCTCGAAAGTTTCTACAAGACCCAAACCCTGTCATCGGAAAAACTGCGCCAGTCAAGCTTCCATGACCCAATGCCCGAGGAGACCATCTACACCAAACTGCCGGCCCTGGTGATCTACTACCTGACGCGCTGGAGCCATCAAAATCTCATCTCCACCTTCAGCGAATCCATGATTCAGACAACGGTTATGGATATTGATTTTCAGCAGGCACCTCAGACGCTGTTAAACAGCATCCATCATGACTCCATCAGCCCATTTCCCGATCTCCGCGACCTCTCATCATGACTGCCTCATCTTTTATCCGTGGCGGAACGTTACTGCTCCTTAGTCCCCTTATGACCATTTACTACAGCCTGGTCATTGTCATCGCCATTTTTCTCTTTCGTCTTCCTGAAGACAAGCTGCAACGCTATCCCCGGCAATGGGCCAGACTGTTTTGCCTGATTGCCGGAGTACGCGTGACCATCGAAGGGGCGGACAAACTCCAGCCACAGACCGGCTATATTTACTGTGCCAACCATCTCAGCCAGTTTGACATCTTCAGTTTCCAAGGCTACTTTCCTCTCAGCTTCCGCTGGCTGGCCAAAGAAGAACTGTTCAAAGTCCCTTTTCTGGGGCGGGCCATGACCAATGCCGGGGCCATTGCCATCAATCGCAGTCACAGCAGAGAGGCTGTAAAAAGCCTGCAACAGGCTGCAGAACGGATCAAAGCCGGCACCTCTATCCTTATTTTTCCCGAAGGGACCAGATCACCTGACGGGACGCTCCAGCCCTTCAAAGGAGGCGCCATGCTCCTGGCCATCAAGGCAGGGGCGCCCATCGTCCCCGTCGCCTTTGTGGGATCATATGCTGTCCTGCCGAAAGGGGTCTTCTTCCCCCGTCCCGGCACGATAACGATCAAGGTCGGCGATCCGGTGTCAGTTTCCGGCTCCAGCAACAAAGACAAACAGGCTTTGGCCATTACCATCCATGACAAGGTCGCTGAACTGCTTGAACAGACTGGTTGATATTTTTTTCTCAATCATTTTTTTAACATCTCACTTTTATCCTTTTGTCCTCTTTGCAAAAAAAATTTAAATATGGCATAGTGTCTTGATTATTTTTATTAAAAACAACTTTTTTGCATTTTCCCCCTTGCTTCCCACGCTATTCAAGGGTAATCCGTATGATCAAGAAAAGAATAAGATTTACAGTGTACGAACGAGCTTCTCTATAAAAAATATTTTTCTGATATGCTCATCCCCGTTTTTCAGAAAGGACTAATCCTATGAACCGCCAACAAAGATCCGTATCTCCGGCCTGCCCTTCCTTTTCTGCCATCTCCAGGCTATCCCTGCTTCTCCTGCATCTCGTACTATGTGCCGTTGTGGTCACGCCAGCCGTAGCAGCGGAACAGAACACCACCTTTCTGCCAGCCAAGATCAATGGCTCTGGTGATACTGCTGCCCTGACAAGCCAGGCAGACAAAGCCTTGGCCGCAGCCCTTACCAACCAGGGATTCACCATGGTTGAACGAGACAAGGCCAAGCAGATGCTGAATTACAACGGTGCCTGGCCCCCCGCGCTCAAAGATCTGCACGATCTCGCCCAGAAGACGGGCCAGGACTACGTGGCCATTGGCAGTGTTACGGCCATTGGCGACCAGGTCAGTGTTGATTATAAGGTCTATGACCTCCTGGCAGCATCCACGCCCCAGTCCTATTACCGGCACGGCGAGTCCCTGAAGAATCTGGACTCCGTCATGGAAGAAATAAGCAAGGATATTCTTCGCTTCACCAATCGGGGTCAAATCATCACCTCACTTGCGGCTGAGGGGAACAAACGCATCGATTCAGGGGCGATCATCCACAAGATCCAAACCAAGACCGGTGACATTTACTCGCCAACGGTGTTACGCAAGGATCTGAAAGCCATCTTTGCCATGGGGTATTTTGATAATGTCAACATCAAGGTCGAAGAGAGCACTGAGGGTAAAAAAATTATCTTCCAGGTCACCGAGAAACCGTTGATCAGCAAGGTAGAATTTGCAGGCATCAGTGCACTCGACGAAAAAGATGTGAAAGAGGCCGCCAATGTCAACGCCAACACCATCGTCAACCCCGCCACCATCAATAAGAGTGGCGAAGCCATCAAGACCCTTTATAAATCCAAGGGTTATTATGACACTAAGGTAACTCCCAAGATAAGCTATCCTGACAAAGACCAGGCTGTCGTCAGATACACTATTGAAGAAGGACCCAAGATCTACATCAAGGAAATCAACTTTGTCGGCAATAAAAGCTTTGACAGCAAAAAACTCGCTGATGTCATCAAGACCTCAACAAAAGGATTGCTGTCCTGGATTACCGATTCCGGCCTGTTAAAAAATGAGCAGTTGAACCAGGATTCCGCCAGCATTGGTTCTTTCTACAACAATCAGGGTTTTCTTGAAGTCAAGGTCAGCGATCCAGTCGTCAAACAGGAGGGTGAATGGCTCTACATTACCTTTAATATCGAAGAAGGCCCTCGCTATATGGTCGGAACCATTGATATTAAAGGCGACCTGATCACCGACAAACAAGAGTTGCGCAACCTTCTCACCGTCCAGAATGAAAAATTTATCAACAGAAAGGCATTACGCGACGATATCCTCAAGATCACGGATTATTACGCCGAGCACGGCTATGCCTTTGCCGATGTCCGGCCCAACATAGATAAGTCCAAGGGTGGTGGGCGGGTTGATATCTCTATTGAGATTAAAAAGGGCGAACTGGTCTATATCGACCGGATTACCATCAGCGGCAACACCCGCACCCGTGACAATGTCATCCGCCGGGAAATAGAGGCCCAGGAAGGTGGTGTTTTTGATTCCAAGGCCTTGCGGGCCAGTAGCGAAGCACTCCAACGTCTCGAATTCTTTGAAGAAGTAAATATTCACCCGGAACCTTCCCTTGATCCCGCTAAGATGAATATACTTGTCGATGTGAAGGAAAAAAACACCGGACAGTTCTCCATAGGAATGGGTTACAGCTCTGTTGACAGCCTGATGTTCATGGCAGAGGTTGCCGAAAACAATTTCATGGGTACTGGCGACAAGGTCTCTCTCTCAGGAAATGTCAGCGGTAAGAGCACCCAGTTCAATCTGAGTTTCACCGATCCTCACCTTCGTGATTCAAAACTGTCCTGGGGCGCGGATCTCTATGATATGTCCCGCATATACGACGATTACACAAGAAAATCTACAGGTGGGGCCCTCCGTCTGGGCTACCCTATCTTTGAAAAATGGAAGGCCTTTGGCGCCTACAGCTATGAAAACACGACGCTCTCCGATCTGTCTATTTTTGCACTTGCCAATCCCTTGATCACCCAATCCCTGGATCTCAATGTCACCAGCGCAGTCAAGTTCGCCCTGGTGCGTGACACCAGGGATCGTCCGTCCTCACCAAGCACGGGGTCGCAAAATCAAATCAGTGTTAAATATGCCGGTGGCCCTTTTGCCGGAGATTCCCAGTTCACCAAACTGGAGGCCTCCTCCTCCTGGTTCTTCCCCTTGCCCTGGACAACCGTCTTTCATGTTAAAGGCTCTGCCGGTGAGGTCTGGGAAAATGAGACCAACAAACTTCCGGTCTATGAGCGCTTCTATCTGGGCGGCATGAACTCCATTCGCGGCTTTCAATATGGCAAGGTCAGCCCTATGGATATAAATGGTGTCCGCATCGGCGGGGATAAGATGTGGTTTGGCAATTTTGAATACATCTTCCCGCTTATGAAAGAGGCCGGTCTTAATGGTGTCATATTCTTTGATGTTGGCAAGAATATGGCTGATGATATGGACTGGTCTGTTTCCGACTACAACAAGGCCACCGGTCTTGAGCTGCGCTGGATCTCTCCAATGGGGCCGTTGCGTCTGGTATGGGGTTATAATCTCGATCCGAAAGCAGGTGAAGACCAATCCGTTTGGGACTTCTCCATTGGCGGTGGCTTTTAAGCAGAGTCTTCCCCCTCCCCATCATTCATTTTTCTTTTGCCGGCTGCACTTGTGCAGCCGGCTCTTTTTTTACTCCTCCACAAGATGTCAATCCAGCTTGCAAACCACCTGAAACAAGCAGCCCAGACCGATACCAGACTCACCGTTGCCGGCTTGCGCGGCAGCAGCCCGGCCTTGCTTGTCAGCATGCTGGCCACCACCGGCAACTGCTGCTGTATCGTCCCGGATGAACATCAGGTTGCCATCCTTGAAGACGATCTGCGACTGTTCAGCAACGTCCGGATTCTCACCTATCCCGGCTACGAAATCCCTCCCTACACCCCGCTCTCTCCTGATCGAGTCTCCACCGCCGCCCGCATCTCCACCCTGTATCAATTACAGAACACAGACGACCCATTTATCCTGATCGTCTCTGTCGAAGCCTTGATGCGGCGGATCATGCCGCAAAAGCTGCTGGCAGACGCAGCGGAACTGATCATGACCGGCGAAGAGGTCGCCCAGGACGAACTGATCGCCACCCTCATTCACTCGGGATATGAACAGGTGTCTCTGGTCCAGACAGTGGGGGATTTTTCCGTGCGCGGCGGGATCATCGACATCTATCCGCCCCCTTTTGTCGTGGAGGGAGCAAGAGCGACCGGCAAAACGCTCCAGGATGGCCCCATCCGCCTCGATTTTTTTGGCGATACCGTCGAATCCCTGCGCGCCTTTGACCCCATCACCCAACGCTCCCAGCAGGATCTGCAAGAGGCTGTTCTGCTGCCGGTCAGCGATATTTTCTTTCCCCCCGCTGATGCCGGCATCACCCTTCGGCAGCACCTGGCCGAAACGGCGCTAACTCAGCAATGGGATAACAAGCAGACCGCGCAACTTGCTGAACAGATAGAACAACAACACCGGTTTGCCGGGATAGAGTTTTTCCTGCCCCTTTTTTACCAGGATATTCATCAATCACCCACAACCGTCCTGGCATATCTGCCTCCTGATACCCGGATCATTTCCATGGATCCCGAGGCCAACCGCAAGACCGCAAATATTGTCCACGAACGGATTGTGGCAAACTTTGCTGTTGCCCAAGAAAAAAAGGTCCCGGCCTTGCTGCCGACACAGCTTTTTCTGGAGCCGGAACAACTGGCACAGGAGATGGGCCGGTTTCCCCAACTGTTCTGCTCCGACTTCGGCGGCGGCGAAGAAACACTCGTGGCCTTTACCACCACCAATCATCAACTGCTCAAACAGGATATCGAGGTCCAGCGAAAGAAACGGGGAATCCTGACACCGCTGAATGACCAGATTTATGCCTGGCAGGAACAGGGCGATCAGGTCATTCTCTGTTGCCGGTCAAGTCGTCACGCCAGGAACCTGGCCGAACTTCTCGAAAAACATCAGCATACGATTGTTTTTGTGCAAGCCCCGCTGGATCCTCTCCACCTTGCAGCCGAGAACCCCGCGCAATCCCTGTTCCTTTGCGATCATCCCTTAAGTGCAGGATTCTCGCTGGCAGAGCAGAAAATCCACTTTCTGTCGGAGAGTGAGCTCTTTGGCGAGATGCGTCTGGGCAGCAAAAAAACCTCAAGGCAGACAAAAGGCGAGTCCGTTCGTTTCACTGAGCTCCGCGATCTTGATGTGGTGGTGCACCGCGACCATGGTATCGGCATCTACCATGGGCTGATCACCATCGAGATTCAGGGGATTAAAAACGACTTCATGCTCATTGAGTATAAAGGAGGCGACAAACTCTATCTGCCGGTGGACCGGCTCAACCTGATCAGCCGCTATGAGGGTCTCTCTGATCGTGAGCCCAAGATAGATAAACTGGGCACCCAGTCGTGGCAGAGCGCCAAGGCACGGGTCAAGGAAGAGGTGTGGAAGATTGCCCACGAACTCCTGAATATCTACGCTCGGCGGGAAATGCGCCAGGGAAGACGTTTTACACCGCCTGGCGAGATGTATCACGAACTGGAAGAGTCCTTCCCTTATGACGAAACCGCCGGCCAGGACAAGGCCATAACCGAGACTATTGACGATCTGACCTCGGACCAGCCCATGGACCGGCTGATCTGCGGCGACGTCGGCTACGGCAAGACTGAGATAGCGGTGCGCGCCGCCTTCAAGGTGGTGGAAGACGGTTTTCAGGTGGCCATCCTGGTGCCGACCACGGTGCTCGCGGAACAGCATGCCAAGACCTTCAGGGAGCGGATGGCGGGCTTTCCGGTGACCATTGACTGCATCAACCGCTTTCGCAGCAGCGCCGACCAGCTGCGGATCATCAAGGATCTGGCCGCGGCCAAGATTGATATCATCATCGGCACCCATCGCCTGCTCTCAAAAGATGTGGTCTATAACAATCTGGGCCTGCTCATCGTTGATGAAGAACACCGTTTCGGGGTCAGCCATAAGGAGAAGATCAAGCAGATCAAGGCGGAGGTGGACATCCTCACCCTCACCGCCACCCCCATTCCCCGAACGCTGGAGATGTCACTCCTGGGCATCCGCGATCTCTCGGTCATCTCCAGTCCGCCGGAGCACCGGCTGCCGGTCAAGACCTTTGTCGCCCGCTACGATGAGCTGGTCATCAAAGAGGCGGTGAGCAAGGAGATGCGCCGCCAGGGTCAGGTCTTCTTCGTCCACAACCGGGTGAAATCGATCCACCGCATGGCCGCCACCGTCCAGGGCCTGGTGCCCGAGGCCCGTATTGCCGTGGCCCACGGCCAGATGGCCGGCAAGGATCTGGAGGCGATCATGGTGGCTTTTGTCAACAAGCAGATCGATGTGCTGATCTGCACCACCATCATCGAATCGGGCCTTGACATCCCGTCGGCCAACACCATTATCATCAACCGCGCCGACACCCTGGGGCTGGCCGAGATCTACCAGTTGCGCGGCCGGGTCGGCAGATCCAGCACCCAGTCCTATGCCTATCTGCTCGTGCCCTCTCTTGATGGCCTGAGTCGTGATTCCAAGGATCGCCTGCAGGCCCTCATGGACTGCAATGAGCTGGGCGGAGGCTTCAAACTGGCCATGAGCGACCTGCAGATCAGGGGCGGCGGCAACCTGCTCGGTGTCTCCCAGAGCGGCCATATCGCCGCCATCGGCTATGAGCTCTACCTCGACCTGCTGCAGAAAACCGTGGCCGACCTCAAGGCCCAAGCTGCGCGCGCCGGCACCTTGGGTACAGAAATCGCGGAAGAGCTCGACCCCGAGATCAACCTCCAGATCTCGGCCTATATCCCCGAATCCTACATCCCTGATGTCAGCCAGCGCTATATCGCCTACCGCCGGATCTCCTCCCTGACCACAACCGACGAGACCCAGTACGCCGATCTGCAGGATGAACTGGTTGACCGCTATGGCACCCTGCCTGCTGAGACCATCAATCTCCTGCAGGTGGTCAGCCTGAAAAAAGAGTTGATCGCCCTCAAGATCAGCAAACTGGAAAAAGGCAAGGACGTCTTGGTCTTCTCCTTTCTCAAGACCACCCCCATTGATCCGGCGTTGCTGCTGCAATACCTCCAGACCAAGGGCCATCAAGGCAAACAGACAGGGCCACAGACGGTATCTGCACCGGGCAGGCGAATCCAACCGATGACTCCGGCCCGGACTCGCGCGCCACTGAAACGTCCCGGCCCCGCGGCCGCGGCCGCACTGTCCCTGGTGCCCGTGCTTACCCCTGACGGCAGGCTTGTGGTCCCGGCCCGGTTCACCTCTCCGGAAGAGCTGTTTGCCACCGTCCGCAAAACACTGGCCGATCTGCGCCAACTCGTGCCTATTCCATTTCTCAATCAAGATGGAAATGCGAAGGCAAGCAAGCAGTGACGAGACAGTACGGGGTAGCCGACAAAGTTAACGCTTGATTTAAAAATGGAATAACACCCATGGAGCAATACTGATGCCAACCACCATCCAGATCAAACCTGATTTTTCCTGGTCCGCAATCGACACCATCCTGCTGGATATGGATGGCACCCTCCTCGATAAATATTTTGATGATTTTTTCTGGGAAGAATATGTGCCCAAGATCTTTGGGGAACAGAACCGGATGACCCCTGAACAGGCCAGGAAGGAACTGCTGAAGCGGTACCAAGCGGTGGAAAGCACCCTGCAATGGACGGATCTTGACTACTGGTCGGAACAACTCGGACTCGATATCCCGGAGCTGAAATGCAAGGTGGATCACCTGATCCAGGTCCACCCTTTCGTCCTCGATTTCCTGCAATTCATCCGCAAGATCGGCAAGAAGATCCATCTCGTCACCAATGCCCACTCCAAGACCTTGGAGATCAAGCTGCGCAAGACCGCGCTCGGAGAGTGGTTTGACCGGAATGTCTGCGCCGAAGAGGTGGGAGAGGCCAAGGAACATCCTGCCTTCTGGGACCGACTGGAAGGAATCCTGCACTATGACCGGAAACGGACCCTGCTCGCCGACGACACCGCCAAGGTCCTGCGCTCGGCCAGGGAATACGAGATGGGCTTTCTCATCTTTGTAGCCCGGCCAAGCTCACGCCTGCCGGTGCGCTACTCCCATGAATTTCCCTCGATTGTCACCTTTGACGAACTCATTTTTTAGGTGCCGTTAAGGAGTTGAGCAAGGCTTTTTTTGCTCAACTCCTTAACGGCACCTTATGCCGCTTCAAAGAAACAGCCAATCTCTACCGGCTGTTTCTTTGAAGCGGCGTCTGGCAGATAAAATACAATAAACCGTAACGAAATAACGACTCTCTCACTTCTTTCTTTGCGACAAAGCAGAACAGAAATACGATGAAATGTTTTTATTGCCTCCAAGATAAACCACCCAATAAATATAAAAAACGTGAGCATGTAATTCCTCAATGCTTGGGACGTTTTTCTCCTGACAATTTAATTCTTTACAATTGCGTCTGTGATGAGTGCAATCAGTTCTTTGGCGACAAATTAGAAATTTTTCTTGGTAGAGATAGCTATGAAAGTATCGAAAGGAAAAAACATGGTATTGAGCCCAAAAAGCCACTAAAAAATAAAAGGCGAGTAAAAAGTAAAATTATAGACGGAGAGTGGAAGGGTGCCATCGTAGAAGAAGCCAAGGCTGATAAACCCGGAGAGATTGGGATTAGCTATCCAATTCAGGCAGGCTTCTACAATAAATTTATGAATGAGTACATCTATTATGAGCCTAAAGATATTCCGTCTGCCGAGCAGTTAGAAAAAGAAGGCTATGACTTAAAGACAGCTAAAATGTTTGCCGATGAATCTGAACTTCCTCAACTTATTGAAATACTCAAAAACAAAGGGATTAACATATCAACAAAAAACGATCTTATTCAGCCCAATCCACCTGTAGGTTCGGTTCTTGTTGAAAGCGAAGTAATAATTGATAGAACTATTGCTCGAGCATTATCAAAAATTGCATTCAACTATTTGGCATATGTTGCCGGAAGCAAAATTGTATTGCGAGATGAGTTTAACGGTATACGTCAATTTATAAGGTTCGACGAAGGAGATTTGAAAAAATATTTTTCTGTAAACGTTTCACCAATTTTGCATGACAATCAAAAAATACAAAAATTCAACACACAAATCACCCAAGGGCATCTCATTAATGTTGAGTGGCATAAAGACGCTATCGTTTCCAAAGTAAGTCCATTTAATTCATACACATACGCTGTATTATTATGTTCCAACTATAACGGAATATGGTACCCAATAAAATCTGGGCATTATTTTGACTTAACAACACGAGAGGTGAGCAAGCAAATTTTGGTTTAATTTTTTGATATTAATAGCACAACAAACGGTTCCACCTCACTGCGAGAGCTATGATATACTTGAAAAAAGTCGACACCAAATCGCCGTTTCTTTTATAAAAAAAAATGAGGGCATCGAGTAAAAAAGGGAAGAGGAAAGAGCAAACAGAAACTGCCCCAATTTCACTCTCCCCCTTCCTTACCTCCTCCTACCACACCGCCCGCAACCCCTTGTTTTTCCTAAGGCCAAGAAAAACAAAATAAACGGTCGTTATTCCCTATTTTGATGACAGGAATCGAGATAGGACCGTTGCCTTTCTTAATACCAACCCTGTTCCTTGTCATCCATATTATTCCTACCTTTCGATTCGGTATACAAGGTTTGATGGCGTCGGGAAAAATCTCAATATTGCTCACTGGAGATGTTGCATTCATCTTCCATATCACATATCATCAAAGAGTTATGTGGCAGGTCAAACAGATAGCGACCACATACCACTCTTATCAAAAAAGAGAACACACGGGACAAAACAAACGGTCGCTATTCCTCATTAACAAAAAAATGGAGGATACAAGATGATTGATTTTAACAGTTTCTACGCTCTTGTCCTTCAATTCTTCTCCAACCATATCCCGATTGCCATTGCGCTCGGGATCGCCATTATCTTTTCCTTGTACAAGAAAACGGATGCAACTGTTAAGGTTCTTGCCGGCTGCTTTTTCCTGATGGCTTTCTATTACACGATGTCCCTGTTCATTCATTCGAGTGCTTGCGAGGATGTTAAGATGGTCAATAAAACTGATCGTTATCTGCAAGATTCTAAATTCTGATCTCCCCAGAAGGCTGTTATCCTGCAGGCTTGTTCTACAGGTAGGGATGGAGGGGCCGAAAACAGAGTATTCAGGAATGGGAAAAGGTCGGGCTCCTGATCAGTTTCGGCCTCGATAGCTGGAATGACCAGGACGGCCGCTATAATTTCAGCCTCATGATCCAGAGAGTTTTCCTGCGGTGCCAGTGAAAAAAGTCCTTCCATTCCTCTTCCTTGTTTCCTCCTACCACACCGCCCATAAGCCCTTGTTTTTCCTGAGTTGATCAATACGACGTTCAAGCTCCACCCGCCACTCAGTAAAAATAGGGACAGCGACCATTTTTATTCAAAACACAAAGACAGGACGGCCCTGCGGGAATGAAGTTTTCATCAACACAATTGAATACATTGTCGGCAGAAGGTTGCCCGCATTGCCTGTTGGTAGGCCAAGTAAAACAAAATAAACAGTCGCTGTCCCTATTTCCTGCCCGATTTCCTGAGCGCCAGCCTCAAGGAAATCAGGGCCGGTGGCGATGGCTGGTCCGTCTGAAAGCAAACGTTCTTTTCTATAAATTTCATTATTCCCTTTGAAAAAAAAATCCCTTGATATAAGCTACAGAAAGATAACTGTCGATATTCTCAAAAGATACTCCGAAACAAAAAAAGGAGGATACAATATGATTGATTTTAACAGTTTCTACGCTCTTGTTCTCCAATTCTTCTCCAACCATATCCCGATTGCCATTGCGCTCGGGATCGCCATTATCTTTTTTTTGTACAAAAAAACGGAGGCAACTGTTAAGTTTCTGGCCGTCTGCTTTTTACTGGTGGCTGTCTTTTACACGATGTCCCTGCTCAGTCAATCGAGTTCTTCCGGGGTAACTCAGGAAGATAACCTGATCCATAAATCTGAACGTGAGCTGCAAGATTCTTCACCCTGATTTTCCCAGGAGACTGTTATCCTGCAGGCTTGCTCTACGAGTATCATAAATGAAAGCCAGGTAATTGGGAAATAAGGACAGCGACCGTTTTCATTAAAACACAAAAACAGAGCTGTCTTGTGGAAATGAGGCTTTTATTGACAGGATTGAAGGCGTTGTCTGTTGGTAGGCCAAAAAAAAAAAAATAAACGGTCGCTATCACCTATTTTCATAAAAAAGACGATATCAAGTACAAAAAAAGTAAGAGGGAATAGTGATCAGAAACTGCCCAAATGCCACTCTCCCTCTTCCTTATTTCTTCCTACCACACTGCCCGCAAGCCCTTGTTTTTCCTGAGCTGATCAATACGACGTTCCAGTTCCACCCGCCATTCGGCATGGATGCGGGCGGCTGATGGAGCAATGAGTTCGGGCAGGCCATAGACGATGCGATCTGAGGCCCGGCTGGCCTCGATCACCGCCTCGATCGAACGGGCGCCGAATTTATAGTTCCCAAGCAGCAGACGGAGCAGCAGGCCTGAGGTCTTGCGCGCCGCCTTCTTCCAGTGGGTATCCATCTGGTGGGCAATGATAAAGGCCCGCTTGAGCAAGACCCGCCGCAACTCCTCCAGCTCAACCGCACTGGCTGAATCACGAAGCAGGCTGTCAGCAATCTCAATCCCGTCAATATCAAGCACCACCCGCAACCGGCTCATGAAATCGGGGATCTTCAGGGTCTTCATCTTTTCCAGTATCTCCGGCTTATCCGCATCGAGCAGTTTTTCCATCCCTTCCCAACTGGCCTTCACCCCCCCGGCAAAGACAAAGATGGCCCGGCCGATATAATGGGGAATGCCATTGACATAGGTGACGCCATCCTGCATGGAGGGCAGGAAATAGCGGAGATAGCCAAATTCATTGCCCTCATAACGGCAATCAAATTCATCCCAGAAGACAATGGGCACCTTGCCCCTGGCTACTGCCGCCCGCACCGGCTCAATGGCAGAATTGATCTCATCAGGGGATGAAAACTGGGTCATATTGAATTCAAACAGATCAAAGGGATCCCCTTGAAATTTTTTGGCGATGACCGCAGCCACCTGCCGGACGGCAAAGGACTTCCCCGATCCCGGGGGCCCGAAGACCCCGATACAGAGAGGACGCTGCACCGTTTCTTTGGAGACATAGGAGTCCATGACATTCTGCAGGGTGATCACCGGATCGATCTCAGCCGGATCGGTGGTGCGCAGATGACCGACATTAAAGATCGGCAGATTATGAAAGCCGGTCTTGCGGTTCACCTCTTCTTTGAGGTCATGGAGCACCGAAACAATTTCATCCAGATAGCCATAGGCTCCGGCAAGAGGTGCATTCTGGGCCATGGGCGATGCTTTTCCCAGATAGAAAAATTTACGAAGAGCCGCTTTTTTCTGGGCCGACCAGATCTGACTGGAAACCAGATCGAGGACGGTCTCAAAATCCGGGGAAAGTTCAGGAAGCTCAAAAAAAGCGGGATCGGGTCCATTGTCCACATACGAACAAGCATAACCGCCGGGATAACTCTTGACGAAATCAAGGTTGGGAAATTCCAGAGTATCCTTAAAATAATAGCCATGCTTATACAGACTCGCCCAGTTATGCATCACCCGCTGCGAAAAATCATAAAAATAATTGCGACTGAAGATAAAGCCGCCAAACCGCAGAGCGTCCATGGCCAGCATGGCCAGAATCAAGGTGTCATAACAAGGGACAGATCCCCGCTGCCGCGGCGAACTCTTCTCGGGCAGACAGCCTTTGCGATGGCGGAAAAAAATGGCATCCGGCCCAATATAGAGGATACCATGCGGGAACATCTCGACAATAATATGACAGCGAAACTTTCTGGTCACGGCATCCCAGAGTCCGACCTCCTCCGTACGCAAGGCCCGAAGGCTCATGGCGACAATGGTCTCCCAGTTGACCGAGCAGTCCATCTCCATGCGGGTCGTTTCCAGATCCGCCAGCCGACAGAACAAGGCGATTCTTGGTCCGCACATCTCGGCCCACCGCCGCCAGTGGGCGACACTGATCCCCATGGCAATGACCCAAGCATCCGGATTGCGGGCGAAATCTTCTTCGGTAAGATGCGGAGGACAGCCGGAATCATCGATCACGATCATTCCGTTATTGTTGCTGAAGACCTCCCGGTTGCTATCATCTATCCGAAAGGGCTCAGCACTCTTGACCCGAGCGCCGGCAGGCAGATACTGATTAACCATGAACCAACCATGGTCCTCCCGCTCCATCTCCGCGCCGCTCTGTTTACGAAAAATCTGAAAGATATCCTTCTGCTCTCCATAGGAAACTGAATGGATGCGCGGATTGAGATCAGACTCAGCAATATAGGCAGCAAGCCAGGTCAGACACTGCTCCAGACGGCCATACTCAATGGAGACATCCCCGGCCATCAGCTCAATCGGATCGCCAGGATTATAGCCATACGCCGGCAGACTTCCCTCTTCCAGCAGGCTGACCTGTTTGATGGGAAGATTGCGAATTTTGACATTGGAGCCCAACAGGGTGATTTTTTGTGATTGTCCGTCCATAACAGCCTCAGTTTGTCATTTCATCCATCGATATCTCATCAAATGAAAAAGGAAGGCCAAGCCCTCCTTTTTCATTGTTCTCTAATCCCCTGTTACAGAAGACCCGCCTTATCCAGGGCCATAACCGCCCCTTTATAGGAAGCATAAATCAGGGCAATCCAGGAAAAAATAAGTATATATGTCATCAAACTCCCTCCTTAAAATTAATTTCTTCAAAAAAATCCGTCCCAAACTCGACCCCAGGAAAACTGGAGGCGACGCATGGGAACCAAAGAATTTCATAACGGCAAATCGTATGGTATCTGCCAGGGGCCACTCCAAGAAACAGCCGAAAAAGATTGCTGTTTCTTGGAAGCGGCATAAGGTGCCGTAAATGAGAAGAGCAAGAAAAGCTTTGCTCTTCTCATAACGGCACCTAATAAGCCTCATCATTCGCCACTTCATGGGACGCCAGTTTCTGAGAATCCATCTGTCTCCATACGTAGGCGATGTAGGCGAGGACAAAAGGGATCCCCAGGGCCACATAGGTCATGGCTGTGAGCGTATATAGACTTGATGAGGCGTTGTAAATCGTCAGGCTGGACTGCAGATCCGCCTTGGATGGGTAAAAAGGCGTATGATTAAAGCCAGCCGTAAAAAAGACCGCCAGCCCTACCAGCACGGTACCCAGTCCAGCCAGCCAGATCCCCTTGCTGCTTTTCTTAAAGGCAGTGGTCAGCACGGCCAAGATCACCAGCACCAAACCCACCAGCAGCAGGCCAAGGACCAGGGGCATGGCCAGCAGATTCAGAAGATACTTATTGGCAACCATGGAAACAACTCCGGTTGTTGCATTGACGTCAAACCCTTGCCTCAGCAGCAGTGAAACCAGCACATAGAGAAGAAAGGGCAGGGCGCAGAGGAAATTGATCCACACCGCCTTCCGCAGTCGGGCCTCAAAGGCATCCATGGCTGAAAAATTAATATTATTGAGCAGATACATGGCACCCAGCACCCTGGCATTAAAGACGAGAAAGAGACCAAGGGAAAGGTTAAAGAGCGAGAAAGCCGCCTCAAGTCCTCGCAGAGGGTGCGTCCAGGTGACCTGATTATAGACATTCAAGGTAAAGTTGGAACCGGTAAAAAAGGTCCCGACTGCCGCGCCGATCAACAGAACGCCCACGGTGCCGTTAATCAGCAGAAACAGCTCATAGACCTTGGCACCCAAAAGGTTATTGGGCTTTTTCCGGTATTCGAAGCTGACGGCCTGGACGATAAAGGTGAAAAGAATCAGCATCCACACCCAGTAGGCCCCGCCGAAACTGGTGGCATAGAACTTGGGGAACGCCGCAAACAGGGCGCCGCCAAAGAGAACCAGGGTGGTAAAGGTTATTTCCCATTTGCGTCCCAGTGAGTTCATCACCAGAGAGCTCTCCACATCGTTCTTCGCCACCTGCCAGAGCAGGGTATTGCCGCCCTGAACAAAGGTCAGGAACAGAAACAATGAACCGACAACGCTGCAGAGGATCCACCAGATCTGCTGCAAGGTTGCATACTCAAGATTTGCTATCATTTATAAACCCTCCGGTCCAATGGAAATCTGCTTCAACATAATTTTTATCTCGGCGATAAGCAGCAGAGTGAAAAGCCCCATAAACATGAAAAATGTCGCCTGCACATGTCCCACAGCCAGATTGGTAGTAGCCACTTTTACCGGCAGCAGGCCCTGAATGGCCCAGGGCTGACGGCCAACTTCGGCAACGATCCAGCCCGTCTGCTGGGCGACAAGACCAAGAAAATAGGAAGAAATACCAACAGGCAGCAGCCATCGGACCTCGGCAACCCTTCCTTTGAGCGTATAAAACAGATAGGCCAGAAACAAGACAGGAAAGAACGACCCGAGGATCACCATGATATGAAAGGAATAGAAGACCGTGCTCACCGGCGGCACCGCCTCTTCCGGGGTGCTCAGATAGCCATACCCCAGGAATTCTTTATTGGCGGTAAATCGGTCCAGGGCTTCACTTGCCGCGCCGATATTCTTCTCCTGACGGGCCTGTTTAAAGGCCGCAAGATCAGCCACCGCCTGCTGCCCCAGCTTCATCTTCTCAACTACTCCCATAACCTTCTGTTCACTGTTGCCATAAAGCAGATCGTCAATACCCGGCACAAATGAACCCGATACGCGATTGGCCAGCAGGGAAAGAAGGCCCGGGACTTTTACCTCAAAGAGAAAGGGGCTCTGAGCATCTCCTGGCTTTTTGGCACCATTGATAATCCCGGCGGCAACAAGACCGGCGCTTTTCTCCCCTTTATACAGACCTTCAAAAGCGGCCAGTTTCATCGGCTGCTTCTGGGCGTTCTCAAAGGCTGCCTCATCACCGGTGAAACCTACATAGGCCGAGGCGAGCAGACCAAAGACCGATGCCACTATTATGGATTTTTTGGCCATATCGACATGCCTGCCTTTCAACAGATACCAGGAAGAAATGGTTACCACAAAGAGAGAGGCCAGGAGAAAGCCGGAACTGGTTGCATGGGTAAATTTGGACATGGCAATAGGGGAAAAGAGCACGGCCCAGAAGTTCTCCATCTCAAAGCGGGCGGTCTCCGGATTAAAGGCCATACCCACAGGATTCTGCATCCAGGCATTGGCCACCAGAATCCACAGGGCCGAGAGGTTGGAGCCAACGGCCACCATCCAGGTGGAAAAAAGATGAAATCCCTTGGATACCCGGTTCCAGCCAAAAAACATCACCGCAAAAAACGTTGCCTCCAGAAAGAAGGCAAAGATCCCTTCAATAGCCAGCGGCGCCCCGAAGATATCACCCACCATCCAGGAATAATTTGACCAGTTGGTACCGAATTGAAACTCAAGGATAATACCCGTGGCTATCCCAATGGCAAAATTGATGCCAAACAGGGTCATCCAGAACCGGGTGAGCGCCTTCCATTTCTCATCACCGGTGCGCACATAGATGGACTCAAACATGGCGCATAAAAAAGACAAGCCCAGAGTCAGTGGCACAAATATCCAGTGATACATGGCCGTCAAGGCAAATTGCGCCCTGGACCAGTTCACCAAACTCAAATCTACATCAACCATTGATCATCCCTCCTTTCTATTAATGGTTTTGGACAGCCGGCCTGGTAATCTGTTCCAGAACATGGTCGGCCCGTTGTGCATCGGTCTGAAAATTCGTATCAAGATAATTGGGGAAAAAGAACATCTTCAGGACGGCAAACATGACCAGGAGCTTGATGAGGATAATCTTCCACAAGGTCCTGCCCACCGTCATGGCCTTAAATCCATTCAGATAAAAGGCGTACACCTTTGTTAATGACAGCGACATACCCACCCCCCTCAACTGTTTGCGTGTGCGTCAGCAATGCGGATACAATCAGATCAGTTCTTTCTATTATGCACAGAAAAAACAGGAAGACAAGACTCATCCTTGCACAGCTCAGCAAAGGTGATTCCGGCAAGATGCTGCCGCAGTTGTGCGCTGGCATCCTCCCAAACCTGGTGTACCCGGCAATGAGCACTGGCTGCGCAGGTTCCAGGCCGGCCGACACAATCATTCAACTGCAATTTTCCAATCATCACCTCAACAACCTCCAACAGGGTCAGCTGGGCAGGGTCCCGCATCAAGACATAGCCGCCTTTTGGACCCTGCCGGATCTCGATCAGATGAGCCCGGGCAAGATCCTGAACAATCTTGGCGAGAAAAGGACTGGGAATATCCGCCTGTTCGACAATCTCCTGCTTGACCACCAGAACCCCCTGCCCTTTGAAAGCCAGATACACCATACACCTGATAGCATATTCACCGGCTCGTGTTAATCGCATACCACTCCTCCAAACAAGACAAATAAGACTTTATTGATCTTATAAAAAATATATTCGCTCAGGTCAACAGGAATCCTTCTCATTTATCTTTTTTTTGCATTTTTTATTCATACCCCCTATAACAATTGGAAGAGAGGAGACAATCTCCACCAGCAATAAACCATGGAGGCGTCATGATTCCGGCACACCTTATCCCGACCCCAGACCCCCTGCAAGTCCCCTGGGGCTGGTTTCAGCTCCTGCTGTCAACCACCTTTCTCCTGCATATTCTGGCCATGAATATCATGATCGGCTGGGCCATCATCACCTTTTGCAATCACGCCTTTAATCAAAAAATACCGACCGAGAACCAACTGATCTCCCAGAAACTTCCCTTTACCATCGCCTTTACCGTCAACTTCGGCGTTGCCCCCCTGCTCTTTCTCCAGGTTCTTTACGGCCACTTCATGTACACAAGCTCGGTGCTCATGGCCGTGTTCTGGCTCTCCATCGTCGCACTTCTCATTCTTGCCTACTCTGCCGCCTATGTCTATAATCTGCAATTTGCCAAGATCTCCGGTCTGCATACCTTGATCAGTGGCATTATTGCTCTCCTCCTGCTGGCCATCACCTTTCTCTTTACCAATAACATGAGCCTGATGGTCAGCCCTGAGAGCTGGGTCCGCTATTTTGATCATCCGCAAGGGATGCTGCTGAATTTCGGAGACCCCACCCTGCTGCCGCGCTATCTGCACTCAGTGTTTGCCTCCGTGGCGGTGGGCGGACTCGCCCTTGGCCTCTATTATGACTGGCAAAGACGACGCGGCAACCATGCAGCGGCAGCTCATATTCCCTCAGCCATGAACTGGTTTGTTTATGCCACCATCGGCAATTTTGGCGTCGGGACCTGGTACTTCGGCGGCCTGCCCGCAGCCATACGCACCGCGACAGGAGCTACCGGTGCATTTTTACTCTGCTTTCTGCTGGCCGGAATTACTGCCACGATCCTGTCCCTGATCTATGGCCTGCAAAACCGTGTTCGCCATGCTGCTGGCGCCGTCCTTGGGGCCATCATCTGCATGGTGACGGTTCGGGAACTTGTCCGCAGGCAGACCCTGGCCCCCTGGTTTTCCACCTCTGATCTGGAGGTGGTACCCCAATATTCACCCCTGATCCTTTTTCTGCTGATCTTTGCGGCCGGCCTCTATCTGATCTGGTGGATGATCAAGCTTGTCCTCCCTGCTGACAAGGAGGTCCAGTCATGAATTATCCTGTCTGGCAACTGGACGCCTTTGGCGGCGGCCTGCTCATTGCCGTCATCGCCATCATCCATGTCTACATCTCCCACTTTGCCGTGGGTGGTGGACTTTTTCTGGTTCTGACCGAGATGAAAGGGCTGCGTGAAGGCTCAGCCGAGATCCTGGCCTACACCCGCAAACACACCAAATTTTTTCTACTGCTGACCATGGTCCTCGGCGGCATGACCGGCGTCGGTATCTGGTTCACCATCGCCCTGCTCAGTCCTGCCGCCACCTCCTCCCTGATCCATATCTTTGTCTTTGCCTTTGCCATAGAGTGGGTCTTTTTCCTGGCCGAGATTGTCTCCCTGCTCTTCTACTACTACACCTTTGACCGGCTGAGCCCAAGAAAACACCTGATCCTGGGCTGGATCTACTTTGGCTGCGCCTGGCTCTCCCTCTTTGTCATCAACGGCATCATTGACTTCATGCTCACCCCCGGGGCCTGGCTGACCGACAACAATTTCTGGTCGGGATTTTTCAACCCCACCTTCTGGCCGGCCCTCTTCTTCCGCACCTTCATGGCCCTGATGATTGCCGGACTCTTCGGTTTCCTGACCAGTGTGAATATCAAAGATGCCCCTCTCCGCCACAAAATGATCCGTTATTGCGGTCTGTGGCTGGTACCGCCACTAGTCCTGCTCCTGGGTTCAGCCCTGTGGTACAAGACAGCGCTGTCACCAGCGCAACAAGAGATAATTTTTATCACCGCACCGGAGATGAAGCCCTTCCTGACCCTTTTCATCTGGCTTTCGCCGCTGCTCACAGCCGGTGGCCTGGCCATGGCCATCCTCCGGCCGCAGGGGGTGCGCAAGCCTCTGGCCTGGTTGCTCTTGCTCCTTGGCTTCCTCTACCTGGGCTGTTTCGAATTTATCCGCGAAGGAGGACGCAGGCCCTATATTATCCACGATTACATGTACTCCACCTCAATCAGAAAGGCCGACCTGCCCCAGATCCAGAAAACAGGCATGCTCGCCTCTGCCCGCTGGGTAAAAAACAGAAAAATAACAGCAGAAAACCGGATGGAGGCCGGCAAGGAGCTGTGCACCCTGCTCTGCCTGCCCTGTCACTCAGCCGGTGGCCCCTTAAATGATATCCTGCCCCTGGCCAGACGTTTTTCTCCGGCCGGGATGCGCTCCTTTCTGGCAACCATGGGCACAGCCAATCCCTACATGCCGCCCTTTGCCGGAACCAAGGAAGAACAGGGGGTGCTTGCCGACTACCTCACCACCCGTCTCGTTCCCGGAGGAGTTGACAGTGCGGTACAGATCAGCAAAGAGACAATCAAGCCAGCACCTTTCGACCCGAAAACAGCCGAGTTTCTGATACTTGCCAGTGCCGACAAGGGCATGTTCCTCTCGTCCGAACCTGAACAATCGGGAATTGATTTCTCCTTTGCGCCACCGACGCTGCGGGCTCAGGTCATCCTGCGGGGAGAGGCCCCCAGTGTCCTGACTGAAGATATCCAGGTAACTTACCGGATTGACACCGACAACGGGCCTCTTATTGGTAACATGACCACTGCTGGGACTGATTTTGAGGCAACGCTTGCGAAAATCCCCCAGATCAGCAAGGATTTCCGTCCCTATCTCCTGGCCGAGATCGAGGCAGTCAGGGATAAAAAAGTGATTGCCACCACCCGCCTCAAAATCGGCATCTCAACCGAGATCGGTTGCCGTAACTGTCATGGAGGGCCATGGCGGCAACAGGGCCGCACCGGTCTGTCCCGGCAGACTGCCGCGGCAATCCTGGCCGCCCATGACAAACGCAGCAAGACGAGACTCGGTCAGGACTTTAGGTCCGGCCAGATCGTGGTCTGCGTCTCCTGTCACGCCGACAGCAGCCGTGGGGCCACGGGCCAACCCGGCCAGCTGAATCTCTCGGCATCCATGCATGGTTTTCATGCCGCCTATCTCTATAAAGACGACAACAGTTGCGCCTTCTGTCACGCCAGCAGCGCCCAGGGAGCCACCGGCCGCATGGATGGCCTGCACGGCGCATTAGGGCTTGAATGCACAAACTGCCACGGCTCTCTCACAGACCACGCCATAAGTCTGCTCAAAGAAGAACAAAAGGCTCAAAAACCAGGAAGCGGCAAGCTCATGACCCTCCTTGCTGACAAGGGAGAAGTGGCACAAGCTACCATCAAAGGCAGGTTACCATGGGTCATGGAGTCCGACTGTCTGACCTGCCATAAAGGATTTCAACCGCCTGACTCCAGCACCGCCTTTAACAGCTGGACTGTCGACAAAAATGGCTTATTTGCCTACCGACACAGCGATGAAGGAGTCCTGCTCTGTGCCTCATGCCATGGTGCGCAGCATTCCCTCTATCCGGCTAACAACCCGTACAGTAAGGAAGTGGGCAATCTCCAGCCATTGCAATATCAGAGCAATCCCTACCCCATTGGGGCCAACCGGGGTTGCGCCGTCTGCCATACTGTGGCCATGGAAAATGACATGCACCACCCAGGCTCTCTTGGAACCTTTCGCGTCAGGGTGGAATAGGAAATGACGGAAACCAAGGCTCATCCATTGATAATATCCTTCTCAATGGCTATTATCGTAATATGGAGAAATCAATCAGAGAGAATGCAATAAGCAGACAGAAAACAGGTTGTTTCTCCATATTTCAAAATTCATCCAAGAATAAGCGGAAATTCTGTTCACCGATATCTGGCTGATATGATGCACTGTCTCCTTCCTGCCTCAGTCGGGAAGGAAGATAAAAACGTTTAACTCTGGCCATGGCTAAAGCCACTGCAGAGCTCAGGAAAATAGCAAAGAACGGTAAAAAGAAGGGATTTGGGGCTTGACCGATAATTCAACAAGGAGGATGAGAGAGATATGAAAAAACTAATAGGGATTGCAGTTGGAATATTGGCCTTGGGGATGGTTGCGACCGCCCAGGGAGAGGATTGTCCCAATACACCCTGGAGGAACAATGGCGGGAAGTCATGTCAGCAGGTGGGGCTGGATTCTCGGCGTGGAACCTGTCTCCCCGGTGACGAGTATGAGACGCTGTGCGACGACGCGCCACAAGGGATCAAGACCTGCCGCGGCCCCAACCGTTGTCAACAAGCGGAAGGTCGCCGGGACCACCGCCACCAACGTGATGATGGTTATCGGAATGACTATGACGACCGAAGGCCAGATCGGAACTGGTAGTCCCTTCCCGGAAGGCTCCACTTCCAGATTGTGCGGTGAACCGGCCAAGGCCGGTTCACCTTTAATTCATTACTGTATCGTTTCCTCATCATAAACTCCTTTGCGACAGTCTGCTTTCTCCCTTAAATGCAATGTCTCATTTTTGGGGGTCCACTTTGCCCAATTTACCTCATCCGGACGGGGAGGCAATCATGTAGAGGTCTCCTGTCCATGGATCAAGCCACTGCAGAGCTCAGAAAAATATTAGGGAACCATTCGAGTAGATGGTATGAAAAAAACATTTAAAGTTTGGCCGATAATTCAACAAGGAGGGCGAAAGACATGAAGAAACTAATGGGAATTGCAGTTGGAATGATGATCTTGGGCATGGTTGCGACCGCCCAGGGAGAGGATTGTCCAGGCACATCCTGGAGGAACAGCGGCGGAAGGTCGTGTCGGGACTTGGGGCTGGATTCTCAGCGCGGGACCTGCCTCCCTGGTGAGAGGTATGAGACCCTGTGCGACGATATGCAGAATATGATCAAGACCTGCCGCGGTCCCAACCGTTGCCAAGATGAGGATATTCAATGGGGCCGCCGCTACGAACGCGAGGGCCATTATCGCGATGACCATAACGACCGAAGGCAAGAACCCTGCTATTGGGACTTTACCAACAACCAACCCTGCCCGAGGGGATATATCAATCTCGATTGCAAAGCGAGCTGCGACAGTAGAGACTCGGGTTGGTAGCTGGTGGTCCGCATAGGGGTTGTGCTGTGAACCGGCCAGGCTGTGGCTCACAGCACAGGCTTCAAAACCGTGGTAGACTCTGAATTTGTGAAAACTTTCCTGTACCAAACGGTTGACCTTGCGAACGGTGATAGTCAGATTGTCATAAATCAGGACAGGAAAGATGTCTGCTGGCGCTCACTGGGGGTAAAACCGAACGAAATGCTTCCCTGAGAACTTGCTGGGCATACAGAAAAACCTCAACCGCACCGATTTCCCGGCAACGACCATCGTTACCACTCCCCAGTCCACCTCCGCTTCGCGCCAGGCATCCGGCCCACAGAGGATAATTCAACCACCCATCGATGACTGTTTGCAAACAAGGACTGGTAAGATTTGAAATCCACGGCTCGCGCCGCAGATTGTCTTCTTGATCGAAATTCCGCGAATGGCCTGTCTGCTGAGCCAATTCAGTGATGTTTTCCCCAAAAAACTCTATGGGCCATCCTGATGAACTCATATCGATCCATCACAAGCAACTCGTTTCCTCCAATTAGAATTTAAAAAAAACAACCATTATTTTAACTGAAAAAGTAATACCCATGGTTATCAACAATTAAGTTAGCACAATCAGGAGTGCCTGATAATAAGGTCCACTTTATTCGGACAATGCAAAACACTATTGGCAAGTTATTATTATCAGATTAAGATGATTGATTCAGGAATGCTTAGGAGCTGTTACGAAATAACCGTTACATTTATAACCATTTCGTTACAGATCCATATGCATTCACGGTATTTCAATGTTGCAGTTATTTTATTACCAACGGCTTACGCTTACCATCAGCCCCTTTTGCCATCGGAATGCGATAAGCGGTTACACCCTTTTTTCCCACTAATCATTGTATCATGCAGATTCACCTGAACGGCACCCCAAAGACCATCACCACTGAGTCAATGACCGTGGCCAGACTCCTGCAAGAACTGGGTATCCCAGCCGCATCGGTGGTTGTCGAACTGAATAAAACCATTATCCAGCCAGACTGCTATGCGGCTTCTTCTCTCCAGAACAATGACCAAGTGGAACTCATCCGATTTGTAGGAGGCGGCTGACATGCTGACTGACATGCTGACTATTGGTGGACATACCTTCAACTCCCGGCTCTTTCTTGGCACCGGCAAATTTTCCTCATCGGCGGTAATGAAAGAGGCCATTGCCGCCTCCGGCACCGAGATGGTGACCGTGGCCCTGCGGCGGGTCGATCTGAACAATCCTGAAGATGACATCATGATCGCCCTCGACCGGAAGAAATGCGTCTTTCTCCCCAACACCTCCGGGGCGAGAAATGCCGAAGAGGCCATTCGTCTGGCCCATCTGGCGCGGGCGGCATCCGGTTCAAGCTGGCTCAAGCTGGAGGTAACCCCGGACCCCCGCACTCTGCTCCCCGATCCGGTGGAGACCTTAAAGGCGACAGCAGAACTGGTGCGGGCCGGCTTTATCGTCCTGCCCTACATGAACGCCGACCCCATCCTCGCCCTGCGCCTGCAGGACGTGGGAGCCGCGGCGGTCATGCCCCTGGGCTCGCCCATCGGCACCAACCAGGGCATTCTCACCGCCTTCCAGATAGAAATCATCATTGATCAGGCACGGGTGCCGGTGGTGGTGGACGCCGGGATCGGCGCCCCATCGCACGCCGCCCTGGCCATGGAGATGGGGGCCGACGCGGTGCTGGTCAACACGGCCATCTCAGTAGCCGGTGATCCGGTGGCCATGGCCCGCGCCTTTGCCCAGGCCGTAGAAGCCGGCCGTACCGCCTTTGTGGCCGGCATGGGCAGCAGAGGCAAACAGGCCCAGGCCTCATCCCCCCTGACCGGCACTCTTGCCACCGATCTTGGTTTTTTGGCATGACCCTCTTTACCCTGCCTGATTTTCAGCAACTCCAGCAGACAATCCAGAACTGTACAACTACGGATGTGGAGCAGGCCCTGATCACTAAAAATCCCGGCATCCATGATCTGGCTGCGCTCATCTCGCCGGCGGCTGAACCCTTTCTGCCTGAAATGGCCCGCCGTTCAGCGTTCCTCACCGCCCAACGTTTCGGCAGGACCACCCAGCTCTACGCCCCGATCTATCTCTCCAATTACTGCACCAACCGCTGCGCCTATTGCGGGTTTTCCGCCAGCAACCGCATTGCCCGCAGATGCCTGACACTCGATGAGGCCGAGATAGAGGCCAACATCCTCCATGACCGTGGCTTCCAGCATATCCTGCTGGTTTCAGGCGAGGCTGAAAATGCCGTTGATGTGGCATATCTGGAGGCAATCGCCCGCAGACTGCGGGGCAGATTTGCCGCAATCTCCATCGAGGTCCAGCCGCTTTCCACTGCCGACTACACCCGTCTGTTCAAGGCGGGTATCACCGCGGTGGCGGTCTATCAGGAGACCTATAATCAGGATTTGTACAAGCAGGTCCATCTCTCCGGCAAAAAAACTGACTATCACTACCGGCTGGAAACCCCAGCCAGGGTAGCGGCCGCCGGGATGCGCGAGGTCGGCATCGGAGCCCTGCTGGGACTGACCGACTGGCGGGCGGAAGGACTAGCCCTTGGCCTGCATCTGGCCTGGCTGCGCAAGACCTTCTGGAACACCGCTGTCACCGTCTCCTTCCCGCGCCTGCGTCCTGCAGCCGGCGCCTTCGCCCCGCTGGTCCCGGTCTCGGAGAAGAACCTGAGCCAGCTCATCTTCGGACTGCGCCTCTTTGATCCGGATGTGGGACTTCTCCTCTCCACCCGGGAAGAGGCTCGGTATCGGGACGGGATGCTGGGCCTTGGCCCCACCCGCTACTCGGCCGGTTCCTGCACCGCCCCTGGCGGATACTCCAACCCCGATCAGACAGACGGGGAACAGTTCAGCGTCGGTGACCAGCGAACCGTGGAAGAGGTAATCCTGGCCATTGCGGCCAAGGGATTTGATCCGGTCAGCAAGGACTGGGACAGCGCATTTCAAACTGAAAGGTAAAAGATAGTGGCCGGATTCATTAAACAATTCTCACTCCGGCATCCTCACTTTTGCCTTTCAACTTTTAATTTTTAACGAAAAAACGGAGCAATCATGAGCGATCTGAAAAAAATGTATTCCACCATTCTGGGCGATCACTTCCCCATGGATATGACCATCTCCTTCGGCGATCAGAAACTGGTCTATCGTAAGCGAACCTGGGGTATCAAGCAGGAGGATGGGTCCATTGACGAGCGGGGTGTTCGTTATGGCGAGAATCCGGATCAGGAGGCCGCCCTCTATGAACTGGTCAACGGCAATCTGACCCTTGGCGAATGCTTCTTTATCCAGCCCGGCAATGGTCTGGTCTCGGCTATCCGCGTCGAGGACATGCTCCAGGTGGGAAAACATCCCGGCAAGATCAATCTGACCGACATTGATAACGGCCTCAATATCCTGAAATATCTCATGGACAAACCAGCTGCAGTCATTCTCAAGCACAACAACCCCTGCGGCGCCGCCTACGGTGACACCCTGGCCCATGCCTTTGACCGCGCCAACCGCTGTGACCGCATCGCCGCCTTTGGCGGGGCGGTGGTCATGAGCCGGGCCTGCGACAATGACACGGCTAGACTCCTATCGCAAAACTATCTGGAAGTGGTCTGCGCCCCCTCATTTGAAGAGGGCAGCCTGGAGATCCTGAAAAAAAGCAAAAACCTGCGGGTCATCCAGATCAGCCGCATTGACCGCCTGGCCGAGTTTGAAAAATTCCGTTATATTGACTTCAAAAGCCTGATCGACGGCGGCATCATTGCCCAGCAATCGGCAGTTAACTCCATCCGTTCGGCCGCCGACCTGAAACCGGCGACCGCCACCTGGAAAGGTGAGACCTTCAGCTGTGACCGTACCCCGACCCAACGGGAACTTGACGATATGATCTTCGGCTGGGCCGTGGAACATGGGGTCACTTCCAATTCGGTGCTCTATGTCAAGGATGGCTGCACCGTGGGCATCGGCACCGGCGAACAGGACCGGGTAGGCGTGGCCGAGATCGCCGTCCACAAGGCCTACATCAAATACGCGGATATCCTCTGCTTTGACCAGTACAAAATCCCCTACGCCGACCTGGTACTGCAGATCAGCCAGGAAAAACGGGACAAGGGTGACCAGGAGGCCATTGACGCCAAGGTCCAGTCCGATCGGGCCGGACTTCCCGGTTCAGTGATGATCTCGGATGCCTTCTTCCCTTTCCGGGATGGAGCGGATGTGGGAATCAGACAGGGAATCACCGCCATTCTCCAGGCTGGCGGCTCCATGCGCGACTTTGAGACCATCCAGGCCTGTAACGAGGCAGAGCCCAAGGTGGCCATGATGCTTACCGGCCAGCGTTCGTTTAAACATTAATTCCACCTTGCACGCAAAACTGGAGTTTGGAGTTTCAGCCAACAACACCTACTGAAACTTCCAAACTCCAATAAAATCAGACTGCCTCCCAAAATGCTCAATCTGACCGGAAGACCGCTCCCAACTCTCTTGCTTACTCTTTCTGACGCGCCCGCTGATTTGAGCTGAAGATGCTGTCCCGCTCCGGCGTCACCCCACTGTTCAAGGCCTTGACCCATTCATCAGTCGTCATGACCGTTGCAAACCGGGCCTGCATCACCACGTTCACCACCCGGTGAATCTCCTCGGCCGTTGCCCTTCCGGCGCGGTTGGCATAAGGAACCGATCCGGTTGCATCGGAGAGGACCTCCACCATAAAACCGGCATGCATCCCGTACACCGCCGTGGAAAAATCACAGTTATGGGTCATATAGCCAACAATGGTGATTGTGTCGATTTCCCGCTCTCGCAGCCACTCTTCCAGGCCGGTGTTGACAAAGACGCTGGGAAGGTTTTTCAGGATGTAGTGATCCCAACCCCGCTCAACTATGCCCGGATGCAACTCTGCTCCGTGGCTCCCCGTGGCCATAAACGGAGCAGATGCAGGCAGGACATTTTGCACCGCCACCACCGGAATACAGGCGGCCTTGGCCGCATCCATGGCTCTACCAATATTGGCCAGCGACTGCTCCACCGGCGGAAACTCAATCGGCAGATGACCGCCGATATAGTCATTCTGCACATCAATAACAATCAACGCCCTGTGTGGTAGCATTTTTTCCTCCTTTTCATTTTTCCGCAAATACGTTTACACCCTATGCAAGCGGGCAAACTCCTCTTGTTCAATCCCCATCAGCCAAAAATCCACCGTAACTCCCCGAATCTCCCTTTGACACTCCCCCTGCTCCGAAAAGCCAACGCGTCGATATAACCTGATCGCCCTGCCGTTATTTTTCCTGACGATCAGATGAATACGGGAGAACCGATGTTCTTGAAAACCACATCGCAGCGTAAGAATGGCAATGCCTTCGCCAAGCCCTTGACTAGTCCTGTCGGCGCGCACGGCAATACGAAATTCGGCCCCTGTCGTATCTGTCTTGCCCAGCATCGTGAACGCGATCAACTCGGCATCTTGCTCCGCCACATACGAAAAGGTGCCTGGCCGCAGCCGGAATTCATCCAGCCACCCAGCCTCCCGCAACGCAAAATCCATCTGCTCCATGTCACCCACATACGATGGCCAACCCTTGATCATAACGATATCCGATGATTCCAACGGCCGTATCCGCAGCATACTAATTCCTCCACCCTCAGCTTTTTTTACTGTAATCTTGACTTGTGAAATGATTATCCTCGAAAAAATGCCAAAGAAATAGTGGCCCGAATGACAATATCTGTTACAATCAGGCCAAAAATCACAGGAGGAAACCATGCCGACCACCATGATTGCCGTGATTGCATTCGACAAAATCAGCCCGTTTCACCTCTCTATTCCATGGGTAGTATTTGGCGAAGATCGCCAGGATGCAGGGATACCGCAATGCAAGCTCCAGTATTGCACGATTGAGCCTGGAGCGCTTGCCACCAGCGCTGGCTTTGCGCTCACTGGACTGAGCGACATCCAGGGACTGGAACAGGCCGAGATTATTATCGTCCCGAGCTGGCGCAATCCCCATGAGCCGCCACCGGAACCGCTCCTGAAGGCACTTCGACAGGCCGGTCAACGAGGTGCAATTATCGTGGGATTATGTCTTGGAAGTTATGTGCTGGCCGCAGCTGGACTCCTGGATGGCCGCAAGGCAACCACCCACTGGATGTGGACCGAGGATCTGGCAAGCCGTTATCCATTGGTGCAGGTGAAGCGGGATGTGTTGTATGTGGATGAAAGGCAGATCATTACCTCAGCCGGGGTGGCCGCAGGTATCGACTGTTGCCTGCACCTTCTGCGCAGGCTGTATGGGGCGGAGATAGCGAATCGCGTCGCCAGACGCATGGTGGTCCCGCCACATCGGCAAGGAGGGCAGGCCCAGTACATCGAACAACCGCTCAACAAAACCGGGACGGTTGACCGGTTTGCCATCCTGCTGGAGTGGTTGCAGACCAACCTGGATCAACCCCACACTCTTGATGCCCTGGCGGAACGAGTATTTATGAGCCGCCGGACCTTTACCCGCCATTTCAGGCAGGCAACCGGCGCTACCGTCGGCACCTGGCTCCTGCACCAGCGACTGGCCCTGGCCCGACGATTGCTGGAAACCACTTCGGCGTCAATTGATCTGATCGCCTCTCAGGCCGGATTCGGTTCAGGACTCAACCTGCGTCAGCAATTCAGGAAGGAACTGAAGACCACCCCCTCACGCTATCGCAAGGAATTTCGGGAGAATACCGCATCGTGACCAATAGCCAGTACCCAAACAACGGTAAAACAAGAAGGACGACAAGCATTTTTCAGACCAGAGTCGCAATCAGCCGGTAAAAAATCCAGTCACAGGCATCGGAGTGGCACGGAAGAAAATCACATACCCGGCCGCGGCCATTGAAAATAACAAGAGAAAGAAAAGCAGGGAAAAAGGAATGATTTTCCGGGCATTCAGCCAGGTTAATTTTCTTTTTTTCCGGCCACCACTTCTTTTCCTAACGATCTTTTTTCTCTCCATCTTTTCTCTCTCCATGGACCGATTCCGGTCGCAGCCTTGCAATTGTTCACTATTTATTCCGGTTCAGGACATAAGAGGCCAATGCCTCCAGCACCGCTCTTTCCTGCTGGACTGCTGCCTGATCAAAGCCATATAACTGCGCCAGGGCCTCGTCAATCATTGCCTCAGCCTTATGGCGGGCCACGGCAAAACCATCATAGCGGGCGATCAGGGTGCAGGCCTCAACAAAACCGTCCTTCCGCTCATCACCACTTGCCAGCATGGCCAGCAATCGCTCCCTGTCCTTCTCTTCAGCCCTGGTCATGGCGATGATCAGAGGCAGGGTCATCTTCCCTTCGCGAAAATCATTGCCAACGGACTTGCCGGTTCTGGCCTCATCCCCCAGATAATCCAGGAGGTCATCAATGATCTGGAAGGCGCAGCCAAGTTGCAGGCCATAGTCCCGCAGCGTCTGCTGGGCGGCGGTATCTGCACCTGCAACTAGGGCCCCGATCTCACAGGTGGCCCCGATAAGCCGGGCCGTCTTGCCCATGATCACCGCAGAATAATCCTCTTCCGCCAGATTGTATCTGCTGGCATTATGGAGCTGCAGGAATTCACCGTCCACCATGGCGGTCGTGGCCCCGCAGAAGATCTCCAGGGCCTGAATCCCGCCCCCCCTTCCCACCAGCAACATCGACCGGGCATGGAGAAAATCTCCGGCCAGGATCGCCGCCGTCTCCCCATAGGCCACATTGACGGCCGGCCGGCCCCGCCGGGTGAGCGCCTGATCAATCACATCATCATGGAACAGGGTCGCGCAATGGAGATACTCGAAGGCCATGGCAAGACGATAGATATCCACCGTACTTTTCACCTCACTGCCGCCACACAGACGGTAACAAAGCACGGTGAGCAGCGGCCGGATCCGCTTGCCGCCGTTAAAAAGGCCATAGTGCAGCACCTCATTAAGCAGCGCTGCCATATCGCCGGTTAAGGTGGCCAGATCGGTCTGCATGGCCTGCTCAATCCTGGCCAGATCAGGGGCGATTGCGGCCTTCAACCCTGCCCCATCCGCCGCCCCGGCAAATTGCCCTGTTGCCCCCATACCCATCATGCTCCCGGTTTACCGTGCGAATCGCACGTTTGTTCAAAAAAAGTCCGCACATCCACCAAACTCCGCACCACCGGGGAAGGCGGCAGACTGGCCCGAAAGCTGCGGCCATAGCCCTTGGTGAACAGGCGGACATCCATAATCGCAATCACCCCGCAATCAGTGGCCGCCCGCATGAGTCGGCCCACCCCCTGACGCAGGGTGAGAATGGCGCGAGGCACCTGAAAATCAAAAAAAGGCTTGCCGCCCCCATCGGTAATGGCCTGTATCCGGGCCTGGATCACCGGATCACTTGGCACCTCAAAGGGCAGTTTATCGATGATCACGCAGCTCAGGGAATCACCCGGCACGTCCACCCCTTCCCAGAAACTGGCAACAGCCAGCAGCACCGAATCAGTGGTTTCTTTAAAAATCTCAAGCAGGGCCTGCCGTGAGGCCCGACCCTGCACCAGAACGGGATAAGAAAGACGAGGCTCAAGAAATTCCGCCATCATCTCCATGGCCTTGAGACTGGTGAAAAGGACCAGGGCCCGCCCCTGACTGATCTGCAGGAGTTCCAGCACCCGCTGGCACACCCGGTCATTATAGGATGCATCAGCTGGCTCAGGAAAATCCTTTTCCGGCACATAAAGCAGCGTTCGTCCTTCATAGTCAAAAGGGGAAGGGAATTGCAGGGTCGTAGCCGTTGCATCCAGCCCCAGCCGTTCCTTGACGTAGGAGAAGTCCCCGCCGGCAGAAAGAGTGGCCGAGGTCATAATACAGCTCTGCACCGAGGAGTAGAGCATCTTTTCCAGTTCCTCAGCAATACGCACCGGCGTAGCAGAGAGGGTGATCGTCCGCTCCCGCCGCTCATACCAGTGGACAAAGCGATCCCCCTCCCCCCTCTCCGGGAAAAGACAGATATGCCGCAGATTGGCCTCAAGTTCCGCCGCCCGCGTACTGAGGATATTCCAGACCTCGCCGATTGAGGCCTGACCTGCCAGCAACTTGACTAACTGATCCAGCCCTGTTGCCAACCCCTCCACCTCCTGGGCCCAGGATCCATTGCCGGCAATAATCTCCGCCAGGGGATACCGGCCGCGCTGAGCGGGAAAAAGCAGGGCGAATCGCTCCAGGCGTGGCGAAAGCCCTCGGGCAAAGGCGATAATCTGGTCACGGCTTTTAACCGGGAGGTCGGCCTCTGCCTGACGCTCGATATCAGTAACCAGATCCAGAAGCTGATACTGACTGAAGGTCTTGCCGAAAAATTGAGTAGCCACGCCCTCCAGATGATGGGCCTCATCAAAGATCACCGTCTGATACCGGGGCAGGATCTCGGCAAAACCGGCCTGACGCAGGGCCAGATCAGAGAAGAAGAGATGATGATTCACAATAAGGAGCCGAGCAGAGCCTGCCTGTTTACGCAACTGATTGACAAAACAGGAGGCACTATCAGGACAGTCACTGCCCAGACACTGGCTGGATTGCGCCGAAATCTTGGGCCAGAGCAGGGAGCCATCAGCCAGCCAGGGAAGTTCCGCCCGATCACCACTGCTGGTTTTTTCCAGCCATTGTTTGATTCTGCCGATATCGGCATCCTCGACCAGCGAAAGCTGCGGCGAACTGCGATACTGATTCCAGCGATAGAGACAGAGATAATTCTGCCGCCCTTTGACACACAAGGCCGTAGCCGATCGCCCCAAAACCCGCTCGATCAGAGGGATCTCCTTGTTCAGGATCTGGTCCTGAAGATTGATGGTGGCAGTGGAGACCACCACCCGCTGTCCAGAGAGCAGGGCAGGGATAAGGTAGGCCAGGGTCTTGCCGATGCCTGTTTCGGCCTCAACCAGTAGCACCTTAGCCCGCTGTCCCTCGGCCCCACCCTTTTCACCGGCCGCCAGGGTGGTGGACACCGCCTCCGCCATCCGCAACTGGCCGGAACGCGGCTCAAAGGCCGGCAAATAGCGGGCCAGCACTCCGCCACTTGCAAAGATTTCCTTCACGCACCTTCTCCCAGGATATCCCTTGCCACTTCCGCGACCAA
This sequence comes from Deltaproteobacteria bacterium, assembly GCA_026388715.1. GTDB lineage: Bacteria > Desulfobacterota > Desulfobulbia > Desulfobulbales > Desulfocapsaceae > UBA2270. The sequence goes on along the minus strand of JAPLJF010000010.1, from coordinate 38,891 downwards.
GGGGTCAGGATCTGCCACCGCGGCCCGTACTGCGGCCATGGCCACATCACTGCCGACAATAGCCAGAACACTGATCGCCTCACCCCGCACATACGATGGCACAGGTGGCACAGAATGAAGAAGGGCCAGCAGCGAGGGGATTGCCAGACCCATCTTCTCAGGCTGAGAGAGACGTAATTCCTCAAAAAGGACAGAGATCCCAAGCCGCACCTGAAAACGCGGATCATTCAGGATCTCCCCGGTCCAACCATAGTATCTCGGTTCCTGCCGGAACATGGCCGCAATATTCTCCACATGGCCTATATCCAGAAAATCCCCAATCACCTTTTTGAGTTCTGCGTCACTTACCTCTGCCACCACACCCTCTTTTTCTCTGAAATAGCAAAACCAATCACCAAAAAAATCCATAGATGACGGGTTATACGATTTTTCCTTTTATTTTTCAACCAAGGCAGTACAATCAAAAAAAATTATAATAAAAATAAGGCTTCTTCTTGGTCACAATCAGACTTCATGTTGCCAACAAACTACTTCCATGCAGCCAATTCAACTTATTAATCCTGATGAGGTGATCGTTGTTGTTGATGATTCGCAGGATATCTTCATTCTCTTTCAGGATTTTCTCAGCAGCCAGGGATTTACCGTCCTCCATGCCACGACCGCCGCAGAATTATTCCAACTGCTGCCCACCAGAAATGTTGCCCTCGCCCTGCTCGACATAGGACTGCCCGACCGCAACGGTATCGAAATCCTGCCAGACCTGGTCCTCCACTACCCGGATCTCGCCATTATCATGATCACCGGCACCGCTGACCTGCAAACTGCGCTTTCCTGCCTGCGGCTCGGCGCTGATGACTACCTGACCAAACCCATGCACCTGGCAGACCTTCATCACGCCATTAAAGCCACCCTGGAAAAACGACGACTGGTCATTGATAACCGTATCTACCAGCAAAGATTAGAGGCCACCAACGTCCGTACCCAGTTCCTCCATCAACTCAATCTGAAGATGAACACCGCCTATCTGAGCAGCGGGGAACTGGATGACGTGCTCCAGGCTATTCTGGTGGGGATCACCGCTGGCGAAGGGCTCCAGTTCAACCGGGCCTTTCTCGCCCTCTTTGACCAGGCACACCAGGTACTGCAAGGACGACTGGCCATCGGCCCCTCCTCACGGGAAGAGGCAGGCCGTGTCTGGGAAGAGATCAAGATTAAAAATCTGCACTTAAGCGACATTATTCAGAATTTCAAAAATTCCCTGCAAGACGTCAACCAGGGAGTAAACCGGATCATCAGGGAGCTCTCCATCCCGGCCACCGCCACTGATCATACCCTCATTCGCGCCTGCGCCGAACGAAAAAGTGTCTTCGTCGAGCATGGCCAAGCCCCAAATTACCCTGTCACCGCCCAGCTCCTTGACCTGTTGCAGGGAGACACCTTTATCATCGTCCCCCTCTTTTCTCCCAGTCAATCCTTGGGCGTTATCATCGCCGACAACTTTATCACCCAGCACCCAATCAGTACTGGAGATATTTTGGACCTGGAGATCTTCGCCAGTCAGGCAAGCCTGGCCATTGAGCACAGTTATCTCTACACCAGCATACTCCATAAGATGCAGGAGCTGGAAGATGTCACCCAGGAGCTGGAAAAAAACAAGGATCTGCTGGTTGATGCCGAACGCTACGCAGCCCTTGGCCACATGTCGGCACAACTGGTCCATGCCATCCGCAATCCCATCACCTCAATCGGGGGTACGGCAAGAATGCTCTCCAGGAAAGTCACCGATCCCGATATCCTTAAATTTCTCGACAGCATGACCCAGGAGGCGGCCAAGATTGAATCCACCCTTGAAGATCTTTTTAACTTTGTCGCTGAAAACCAGACCCAGAAAACCAGCCAGCCCCTCTATCCGCTGATCCGCAAGAGCATCATGCTGCTCTATGGCACCATGAAAAAACAGGGAATTACCTACCAGCTCAACCTCGACGAACCAGAACCATACCTTCACATCGACGGCCAAAAGATCAGACAGATGCTCCTGCATCTGTTGCGTAATGCCGTTGAGGCCATGCCTAATGGCGGCCTCCTCTCTGTCAACGTCAAGCAGGCCCCAGAGAGTGTCTCAATTATCATCGCTGACAGCGGCATAGGGATACTCAATGGCAATATGGCCAAAGTGACCGACCCTTTTTTCACCACCAAAATTTATGGCACGGGTATGGGACTGACCCTGGTCAAGAAGATCGTCGCTGAACACCAGGGCACTTTTTCACTCCAACCAGGTCCCGTCAGCGGAACCGTTGCCACCGTAACCTTGCCACTGGATAATGGAAACTCTCCACCAACGGCCTAAACAACCTGAGTAGTTTATTATCTGCGGCCCGAAAGCAGGGCGCCGGCCAGTGCCACTGCCGCAGTCAGACCAAAACTTATCCGCAGAGACTGGATAAAAGCCGCCGTATGCACTGGGCTGAAATCCTTCAGATCCAGCCCCCCACTCAACAAAGAAAAAACCTCCCCAAAAACCAGACCGGCAAAGGTAACTCCGGCCAACATTCCAAGATTTCGCGCTGTGGCCAGCATGCCGGAAGTGATACCGATACGATGCGGATCAACAGTGGCCAGGACAGAGGCCGTATTCGGAGAAAGAAACAAGGCCTGACCAGCGCCAAGCAGAGCCATCCTCCAGGCAACAGCCATAAACGTTGACCGCTCGTCAAGAAAACAAAGAAAGATCAGGGCTAGACAACAGAAAGTAAGTCCTGTGGTGGTAAGCAATCTGGCTCCCATCCGATCATACAAGCAACCGGACAGAGGAGATACCACAAAAACCGCCACCGGCACCGCCATCATCACCAGACCAATCCTGTCAACAGGGAGCCTGAGCCCATAATCGAGATAAAAAGGAATAAGGATCAATACCACAAACAGCACAGCAAAAGAGAGCGCCGCACAGATAATGGCAATGGCATAATGGCGATCTCTGAACAAGATAAAGGGCAGAAGTGGCTCAACAGCCTTCTGTTCAATCACTTTGAACAAAAAGAGCAAGAGACAGAACCCCAAAAAACCTGTCAGTAACATTCCCCCAGAAAAAGCACCATGATGGGTCGAGACCAGAACCGTCATGGTTATAAGCAAGGTCCAGAGCAACAGGCCTGGCCAGTCAAATCGTGATTTTTTCAAGCTTATAGAAGAAGGGGGGTGTGCTGGCAGCAGCCAGTACCAGCCCACCCCAAAACAGGTCAAGCTGACAGGCACGGTCACCAGGAAAAGAACACGCCAGGAAAAGAAACGGATCAGAAAACCACTGATCACCGGCCCGCTCATCAGGCCAATGGACGTAGCAAGACCAATAAGCCCCAGAGCTCTGCCCAACTGGTGTACCGGAAAGACCATCTTGATAATGGCCGGCCCTGAGGACATCATCATCGAAGCGCCCAATGCCTGGATAAAACGACAAAAAATAAGTATGGACAGGGTCGGTGCCAAATAGCAGGCAACCGATCCTGCGCTGAAAACCAGCATCCCCAGCAAATACATCTTTCCCTTGCCGAGACGATCCGAGAGCCTGCCCCAGATCAAGAGTGTAACAGTTATAGTAAGAAGGTAAATCAGCGCCACCCATTCTGTCTGGGCCAGGGTAGTGGCAAAACTGCGCATAATAGTGGGCAGCGCCACATTAACCATGCTGCTGTCCATGGTTGAAAGAAACACCCCGATGGCCACCAGGAGGAAAAAAAGCCAGGGTCTGGATGCAACAGGCTGGGACATAGACAAAAAAGAAAAGAGGTTAAAGAACGGGATAATGTAGACTATGGCAGTGCAAGGTATCACAGCAAACAGAAGACAGCATCTCTTATTTGGAAACCGTTACAAAAGTTTTAAAAGCCATATTTCCGTCATTTCACCAGAAAAGAGAGCTTGATCGAAATAACAGGGTAAAGCCTATCATGACTTTTGCATGAAGCTCATCACACAGGGATCAGCAGAAAAATAATCCAGAGGCAATCTAAGACTTGACTTTACCCACCCTCCATTATATATAAATAGTATGTATAAAATTTTGTACTTGGAGACTTTTTTGTACCGAGCTAAAAAAACACACGGCGATGGGGAGTCGCCTGAGACTAATCATCCCTGAATATTTAAGGAGAGAAGAGATGAAAAGAGTACTTTCCACCGTTGCCGCTCTCGGCCTGGTGGCTGGCATTGCAACAAGTGCCTCGGCACTGGAACTCAAGGTAAAAGGCACCTATACTGTTGACGGTTTCTATATAGACAATGGCGCTGGCGCAGCATCCACCAATAATAATTATCCAGGCGGCGGTCACGGACTGCAACTGGCCAGCAATCCTGGCCAAGAGACCAACTCTGACGCCTGGTTGCAGCACATGTTCAACATCGAAGCCGAGCTGGTTGTCAATGACAAGATCAGCATGATGAGCCGGGTTCGTCTTATCGGCCGGGGCACTGTTTGGGGTGCACAGGATGACACTGATGTTGACAATGGCAAAAATATGTCCGTAGAAAGACTATGGATGATGTACAAATCACCCATCGGTCTCTGGGAAATCGGCCGCCGCTCAGGCGGTGCATTTGGACTTTCCTTTGTTGACACCGACGACAAAGCAGACCGTATCACCTGGAAATCCGGCAATCTCTTTGGCGATGTATTTTCCCTCTATGCCTATTTCGAAAAACAGCTTGAGAATGAAGCCTATTTGGGCAATACCGACAATATGGATGCAGACTACTACGATGTAGAAGGCACTCTCAAAGGCAATTGGGGTGCTGTCACTCTGGGCTATGGCTTAAAGCAGGATAATACCAAGAATAGTGCCGACCTCCCAGCCTCTACTACTTGGAGCTTGAACTCTACCACTGGTTTAATCGGTTCATCAGTTACCCCTGCCTTTTATGGTTATGAAACCACTACCCATCGTATCAGAGGTGTTGGCCAATTCAAATTTGGCGGCAACATGGGAATTGACACCGAATTTGACTATAAGTTTGGCAACAAAGACTTTTACAGTGCTGCAAAACAAGACCAGGATATCAGTCAACTTGCCTTTATCATTGACTTAAACGCCACCATTGCTGACCTTACCGGTCATGCCATGTATTTCCACACCAGTGGTGATGATAATCCCAATGATACCGACCTTAAAAGCTACGGCAGCACCGGATGGGATTTTGAGCCTCTTTATATCGTGACAGGCATATTTGGCAACATCCTGAACAACTACCAGGGACCGAACACGAGTGTCTTTGGTACTGCTGCCCAAACAGCAGGTGTAAATGCCATTGTTGTGAGCACAGACTTTTCTGCCACCCAGGACCTGACCCTCCATGCTGCCATTGGTTATGCCACGGCAGACAAGGAGATGGCTGGATGGGATAACGAGTACGGCTTTGAGTATAATGCCGGCGTTGCTTACAGACTGCTTGACAATTTAGTCTACGCCGTACACCTTGGTTATCTTGACACTGGTGACTTCTTCAAGTTGGGAAAAACCTACAGGGACACCAATTCGATCTTCCTGGCAAGCCATCATCTGACCATGAGCTTCTAATACGTTCTGACGCATAAAAACAGTGTTTTGATCCCCTGTCGTTCATTCGACAGGGGATTTTTTTTATTTAATCAAAAATCGACACTCTCTCAAACTGCATCATGACCAATCCCTTCCCATATAACAACAATCATCGGCATCTATTTCTGGCAACCGGAAACAGTCTCGCCCAAGCCCGTCAACAGGCAGCCCATTTCATGAACGCCACCCAGCTCGTTGTATACCAGTCAACCACCATCAAAGATGCAGAGATCCGGTCTGGCGTCTGGAAGCATTTCTGGATAGAGATGGAGACAGGGATCGCTGCCAACCGCGCATTCTGCAGCGTCCTGCTCAAAGAACTTCAAGAGACCGGCCTGACTGAGCTTGAAGACCTGCTTACCATTCAACCAGGATACCCCAGTAAACTACTGCACATCCTGACCCATATGCTGGATGGTTTTATCGGCACTGATTCTGTTTTTTACAACCTGGTAGAAGACAGCCACTGGCTCAGCAAGGCCCTCCGTACAACAATTCAACAAAAGCCAGAAAGCTACTGGCTGGTACCAGTATGGCATGGGCCGATAAAAAGCTCACTACTCCATCCCGGAAAATAGGGCGCGAGGAGACCAAATGAGATAGTGGATTAGGCTGTAAAGGGCACTGCAGGTGAGTTTATTCTGATTTTTTTCTGTTCCCTAAAGGCACTTCCTTCGGGATCCCCTCCGCCTTCTGCGAAGGACATTGGGCCTTGGCACTATACGTCTTCCATGCCGGATCATTGTATTCAGTATGACACTCAATGCAGAGCCCTACCCGCAAAATCCTGTGCAACTCCTCACCGTTAAAAGGCCGCAAATCAGGCCGCGATCCGTGCTGAAGCGGCTGGCCATCAATGGTGACAAAGGCATCAAAGCCCACTGTCTTACCGGCAAAGGTATCCACCCCCTGATCAAGGGGAGCAAAGGCCCACTTCCCGTCCTTCTCCGTCACCGTCCCCTCACCTAAACCGACAACCTTGGTGGAGGCATGACAGTCAGCGCAGGTTCTGCCCTTGGCCTGAGTGGTATGCGGATTAATGGCAGCCATGGTAAAGCGGTTAAAACCACCATCGACCTTTCCCTTTTCATCGACCAGAGTCACAATATCCTGGCAACCAGGGGTAACAATCACTACTTTATCTTTCCACACAGCCAGCATCGGCTTCTCGTAGCGGATGTACGAACGCCCCTCTTCCCACATCCCTGGAGTCTCCTTGAGGGTCAACTTGTCGAGATGGGTCTGAGCCGCATCACGCTTGGCATGACAGCCATAACACTGCGGCACCCAGGTAGAATGACAGGCCTCGCAACTGATCCGTTTATGGCCGCTGAAATCGCACACACCCGGTTTCGGTGGCTGTAAAGAATGGACTTTCTCGTTCAGCTTGCCGGTCAACTGCCATTGCCCTTCTTTTTGGGCAATGCTTTTCACCGGATTCCCCTTACGGGTTTTGCCGGGATCGGCGGCATGACACATCTTGCAGGAGATCTCCACCTGCTCCTCATAATGGGCATAACTCACACCATCACCCATGATCTCATTGCGGGTATGACAATCAATACAGGCCAGCCCCTTTTTATGATGCACATCCTCGGCAATTTCCAGATAAAAGCGGGCACCTGGTAGTTGTTTGGCGCTCAACCCCCCCTTCTCATAAGGGGTGCCGTACCCTTCCGACTCAAAGACCCCGGTATAGGAAATACCAATGCGGCCGGAACGATTATGACAACGGATACAATTGACATCCTGTACCTTTTTAATCACCAGGGGATGGACCTTGGCCTTCTCACTCTTGGCAGCATCATCAAAGCCGGTCACCGCTTTGCGAACTGTGCCTTCCGGCATGACAAAATGGCAGGCGGAACAGCCGCCACCTTTCTCATTAAAAAAATCAGGGGCACCAGGCAGGTCATTTTTCTGTTTCCACAGATGACAGGTGGCGCAGAGCTTTCGGAAATAATCGAGGGCAAGGGAATTCTTATGACCAGTCAGCAATTTTTCGACAGTAAGATCAGTATTCTGGCTGGCCGATTCTCCCCAGTAAAAAAGTAACGTGCCGATAATTCCCCGGTTTGTGGCCATCAGTGAATTCTTGACCTTCTGGACATCAGTGGGATGACAACCTTCAACCCCGCAGGTCTTCTCAACCACCCGCAGATCTCCGGGGTTTATGACCATTCCTGCATGGGCCTTGGTCTTATCAATAGCCATGGCATCGCCGAGATGACAGGACGCGCAACCGATCACCCGGGGATCATGGGCCGCGTCCAGTTTTTCTTCCTTGTGACAGAAGAGACACATATCAATGCGGCCACTGGTGGTCATATACACCCGATCAGCACGCTTCGTCCGCAGCTCACGAATAACGAGCAGAACAACCGCCATCACAATCAAGAGCAGGGCAAACTGCTGCCACAACCGGGAGAGTTTACGCCTCGCGCCTTTTTCTTCCACCAAGCTCATCCTTTTAGGAGCCGTAACGAAAAAATCATTCCATTTCTGACCATTTCATTCTAGCTCCTTATGCCGATTAGGGCATTTCAATGTTGCGTTTATTTTTGAAAGACGGCTTATTCCTGATAATTCTGGACATTGGGATAGCGCCGGCCATAGCCAAATGCCTTGCTGGTCACTTTCAACCCCATGGCTGCCTGCTTCCGTTTATACTCATTGAGGCGAATCCGGCGCAGAACATCACGCACCACTACCTCATCAAAACCGGCCTGAACGAGCGCCACCAGCCCAGCTCCCTGCTCCAGATGCATCTCCAGGATCTGGTCCAGGATCGCGTAAGGCGGCAGATCATCCTGATCACACTGACCAGGCTTGAGCTCAGCAGTTGGTGCCTTGGTCAGGGTACGACCAGGAATACGCTCCTGATCACGGTTCACATAACGGGCCAGTTCATAGACCATCTGTTTGGGTACATCGGAAATCACGGCCAGACCGCCACTCATATCCCCATACAGAGTACAGTAACCGACTGCCAGCTCGCTTTTATTGCCGGTTGACAAGAGCAGATGACCAAACTTGTTTGACAGGGCCATAAGCAGATTGCCGCGAATCCGGGCCTGAAGATTCTGTTCGGTAAGGTCTTCACCATACCCGGCAAAAAGAGGATGCAGGGTTTCCTGAAAGGCGGCAAACAGGAGGCTGATGGGAACAACCTTGAAGGTGCAGCCAAGGTTGTAAGCCAGGACCTCCGCATCTTCCATGGAATCCTGTGAACTATACGGTGAAGGCAGCGCAACCCCCAGAACATTTTCAGCACCCAGGGCATCAACGGCAATGACGGCGGTCAGGGCAGAATCAATCCCACCGGAAAGGCCAAGGACCACAGAGCGGAATCCGCTCTTCCGCACATAATCACGCACCCCCATGACCAACGCCGCATACACTGCAGCCACGGGTTCCTCCTGCACCGGGCCATGCATCTCGCCGCACCAGCCATCGGTGTCCACCACCACCATGTCCGGCATAAAACCCGCGCACTTGGCCACAATCTCCGAGCTGGTATTCATGGCCAGACTGCGGCCATCAAAGAGAAGAGAATCCTGCCCCCCCACTTGGTTCACATAGCAGAGAGGAACCTGATACCGGGAGCAAAGGGAACGAAAGATGGCATGACGAATAGTTTCCTTGTCACGCTGAAAGGGAGAAGCCGAGACATTGATCAGACAATCAATCCGGCGCCCCTGTTCTTTGGCACTGACAAACAATGATGCCACCGGATCACAACGATAACAACCGACAGCCTGATACCAGATATCCTCACACACGGTTATAGCAAAGGTCATTTCCTCGAGCTGATAAAGGGCGGCCTCTGGCCCTGGCTCAAAGTAACGGGTTTCATCAAACACGTCATAAGAAGGGAGCAGTTGCTTGCGTACTCTATGCACAATTACTCCACCTCGGGCCACCAGCACCGAGTTATACAAGGGTTTACCAGCAACCCCTGACCGCCGCTCCAGACAGCCAAACATCACGGCCAGAGGTGGAAGGTCACTAATCAGTTGAGCCACCGCACGATCATGGTCTTCCAGAAAGGAGCACCTTTCCAGAAGATCCTGCGGCGGATAGCCGGAGACCACCAGCTCGGGAAAGATCGCCAGCTCACAGCCCTGGGACAGGGCCTGTTCTGCGGCAAGCACTATTGCCCGACAATTTGCCGTAAAATCACCAATCACCGGATTTATCTGTACCAGGGCAATCTTCACAACTCTATAACCTGTCCCTCTCTGGCAAAGAAAACTTCGATATCACCATATCGTCCCGGCATGCAATAGATGGTAGCCATCTCATCTATCTGCTGATCGGTTCGATCTGGGTCATGGTGAAACAGGGCCAGTCTTTTCACGCCAGCCCGACTCGCAGCGGCAATGGCATATTCAAAACTGGAATGCCCCCAACCAATCCGGGTCTTAAACTCTGCATCGGTATATTGGCAGTCGTGGACCAGCAGATCGGCCCCGGCAAAAAAGGCCTCCATGGCCAGATTCTGTTCCCTGGCCACTTCCGCCCCTTCAACAGCCATGCTCTCATCATAATCAGGATGATCAGGATCAGTAATAAAGAGATTGCGGAACGGTTCAAAGTCATAACAGGTGCAGAAAGACTTTCCCTGATACTCGAAACGATAGCCAAGGGCGGTGATGGTATGATTCAAAAACTTTGTGGTCAGGACCAGTCCATTCCCATAATCTCTGCCAGAATTTTCTTTCAGCCGGATCCACTCAATTTCTGATTTAAGTTCTCCCATATTGACCGGGAAATAACGATATTTCATCTGTCCGCCAACAACCTCCTCCAAAGGATCCTCATCAAAGGAAACAGGACCATACACCTTCAATTGGGTGCCAGGAACATAAATAGGGACAAAATACGGAAATCCCATGATGTGATCCCAATGGGTGTGAGTGAGAAAGATCTCGGCCAGGATTGGTCCCTTGAGCAGATCATACTGCATCAGATGGTTGCCCAGCGGCCTGATACCGGAACCGGCATCAATAATCACCAGCCTGTTCTCCGCACCAACCCTCATCTCTATACAGGCCCCATTTCCCCCATATTTCTGGGTCAAAGGTCCTGGACAGGGAATAGAACCCCTCACCCCCCAAAATCGAACATTCATTGTCGCTCTCATACCTGCAAAAAGATCTGAGCCCTCTGAATCTCATCCTCGGCCATCCTGCTGATGGCGGCGAGATCCGACCAATCCAGTCCTGTAAGTTCAAGCAGCATTACAGCATTTGAATACCGATTTCCTGATGATCAATTCCCAACAACTCACACTTCGATTTTTTGGCGCCAGCAACAGAATGAAAATGGCAGCACTGAGGGCCATGTTCTTGACTGTATTCATCCCCAGCATGGTCCATGGCACGGAGAGACGTACTGTGCTCAACAAGGAATAATAGGCCTGATTGATGATTCAACACCTGGCCGGTCTCAAAACAGGACCAAGAGAAATTACCTTGTTCAGCTCGTTGGTTGAGGCATCAGTACGACTGCAGATCTCCAGCACCTTGCCCACCGTTGTTGACAGGCTGGACATTTTCCGGATAAATCTTTCTCTCTTTTTGCGCCGATTATCCTGATCCAAGCCCACTCCGCTCAACCATCTGAAAAAACTTTAATATCAAATAATTAGGCCACAAAAAGTCTTCTAAAAATTTTATTGTATCTAAAGTCAAGCAAGAGGTCAAGAAAACATCAGCAACAGCAGACGAAAAAGAAACGCAGCCGTCAGCAACGTCCGCCTGGCTCAACACCCATGCTTCATGAGAAAATCACGCACCATCTCCTGCATCACATCAAGAGGCTTCCGACCGGTTTCATGAACAATAATCCAGGAACACCGCTGATAGGCGACATAAAGCTCCTGCGGAATCTGAATCCTCAGATCAACCAGAGAAGGCGATTCTCCCTTTTCAGAAAGCAACTTTTCGTTCATATCCTCATCCACCCAGAACTGTTCACCTCTGTTCTGCCCGGTGAAAACGCACGGCCTCGGCATAGGTCATATCTGTGCCACCAAAGATATCCAGGGCACTGCCCACTGTCGCATCCAACCGTCCCCGCCCAAGATCCCGAATCAGTTCCAGATCAGCAATATTGCGAACCCCCCCGGCATAGGTGACAGGAAGGGGAGACCAGGCTCCAAGTTTTTGAATCAACTCCTGCTCCACCCCCCGACATTGCCCTTCCACATCAGCGGCATGGATGAGAAACTCGGCACAGACCTTGGCAAAATGGGCCAGAACTTTCTCACTGATCACAACTTGCGTAAAACGCTGCCAACGATCGGTAACAATATAATAGTCATCATCCCGTCTCCGGCAGCTCAGATCCAGCACCAGCCGATCCCTTCCTACCGCCTGCACCAGCCGCTGCAGGCGGTCTTCATCAATCACACCCTCCCTGAACACAAAGGAGGTCACAATAATATGGGAGGCCCCGTGATCCAGCCAGTATTGACCATTATCTGCCGTTATGGCCCCACCGATCTGCATCCCACCGGGCCAGACGGCAAGCGCCTCAAGGGCGGCCGCATCATTGCCCGGGCCCAGCTTGATGATGTGACCGCCAGTAAGATCATCTTGCCGATAGAGCTCGGCAAACCAGGAAGCAGGTTGAACTGCGGTAAAATTAACCCGTAACTGTTCAGGCCGCTCGTCATTCAATGTTGAACCGACAATCTGTTTTACCTTCCCATCATGCAGATCAATACAAGGGCGAAATTTCATGATTTTCTACACTCTATTTTAAAAAAAAACGGGCATCCCCTTCTCTGGAGACACCCGTTTTCCACTCTGTTTTCCGGACAATGCCACTCGAAAAATCCGGCAACACCCCTGATCTTGATCACCTTCTCCAGGCGCCCTCCAGCCTATGCCTTCTGAATCAGCATAGTGGAGGGATCAAGGGTTAATGAGGTGCCGGCATTCACCGCACAACTGACACACTTCAGGATCTTCAAATCAATGGCATTATCCTTGGGAGCAATAAACATGACCATATCAAAAAGATCATCAACTTCATGACAGGGAGCAGGAATACCAGCAGCGCTCTTACGCTCATCATCGCGATGGGTAACGGCTGAAAACCAGATCATCTTCAAACCACGCCGCACCATGAAGTCTTTGAATTCCTGAAGGGCCGCATGCGTACCCGCCTGAAAGTCATATCCGTCAATAATCAGGCACACTGGTTTATAGATATTCTGTTGCACCAGATCATCCAGCCTTTCTTCAAGCTTTACCTGACTGAAATTACTTTCCTTGAAGGTCATTATCATCCGTTTCTGCATAAGCTCAGTGATTGTGGCCTGCATGCTTTCACTTTTCTTTTCAGCCGTCATCAGGGCCAGGATATCATCATACCATGCCTTGGTCTTGTCGATGCCCTCACCTATAGAGACATGCAGCACTTTATCTCCCCAGAGCATTGAATCAAGGGCAATCTGTACGAGAATAGCTGTTTTGCCAAGACCGGCACGAGCCATGACCAGCCCCATACCAGCACCACTCTCCTGAACTTTTTTCTCAAGCCCCAACATACGCAACGGATTATTCATTACCAGGTCTTTTTTGCCCATGGTCGTGTACCTCTTTTATCTATTCATTTGCTTCGTCCATCAAGGGACGATCTGCCAAGCATGAAACCCATGCCTGGAACAAAACAGCTTTGCCGCCAGAAACAAAAACTACCCGTTCTTCTTCTCGCTCTGATATTTCTTGATCAGTTCGTCATTCACCGTTTTTGGAACCTGCCTAAAGGCTGAAAACTCCATGGTAAACTCGGCCTTGCCCTGAGTCAAAGAGCGCAGGATAGTGGAATATCCAAACATCTCAGACAAAGGCACATCGGCCTCAACCACGGTATAATTTCCCTCTTCCATGGTCCCGATAATGATGCCGCGCCGCTGATTGATACTGCCCATGATCGACCCCTGGAATTCGGTGGGGCCTTCCACAGAGACCTTCATGATCGGCTCCATGATCACCGGTTTAGCCTTCATGTACCCTTCCTTGAAGGCGCCAATGGCTGCCAGCTGGAAGGCCACATCCGAGGAATCCACGGCATGATAGGCGCCATCGTTGATGACGCAACGAACACCGGTGACTGCAGAGCCGCAAAGCGCCCCCTTGACCAGACTCTTCTGGAAGCCCTTGTCACAGGAGGAAATAAACTCCCGGGGAATGGAACCGCCGACAATGGCATCGACAAATTCATACTCGCCCTCTTCCAGCGGCTCCATATAACCGGCCACCCGTCCAAACTGACCGGAGCCACCCGTCTGTTTCTTGTGCGTATAATTAAACTCGGCTCGAGCGGTAATGGCTTCACGATAGGCCACCTGGGGTGCGCCCACCTGGACCTCGGCATTATATTCACGCTTCATCCGCTCAACATAGACCTCCAAATGCAGCTCGCCCATACCGGAGATAATGGTCTCATTGGTCTCATGATCGACGAAGGTCTTAAAGGTAGGATCTTCCTTGGTAAAACGATTCAGCGCCTTGGACATGTTGATCTGGGCCTTGTTGTCCACCGGGGTAATCGCCAGGGAAATAACGGGCTCAGGGATGTGCATTGAGCTCATGGAGCAGGAGATATCACCGGAAGAAAAGGTATCGCCAGAGGCACAATCCACCCCAAAGAGGGCGACGATATCGCCGGAACCGCAGAAATCAATATCCTCCATCTCGTCAGAGTGCATCCGGCACAACCGACCGATCTTTACCTTCTTGCCGGTCCGGCTGTTAAAAACCGTATCCCCCTTGCCAACCTTTCCCTGATAGGTACGCACATAGGTCAACTGCCCATAGCGACCATCTTCAAGCTTGAAGGCAAGCATGATCAAGGGATCATCAGGATCATTGGAGACAGCAAACTCCTTTTCCTCATGGTTGAGATCAAGCGCCACATTTTCAACATCAGTGGGACAGGGCAGATAGGCATTCACCCCATCGAGCATGGGCTGCACCCCCTTATTCTTGTACGCAGAGCCAACAAACACCGGAGTGAATTCCAGGGCCAGAGTGCCCTTGCGCACCGCAGCCTGGATCAGGGCGGGGGCGATTTCACCTTCCTCCAGCATCACCTCCATCAACTCATCAGAAAACATGGAAACCGCTTCCAGCAGCTCTTCCCGTTTTTCCTTGGCCCTTTCCTGCAAAGCCGCCGGGATCTCAGCCTCGCGCACAACCTCACCATTGTCGCCATCGAAATAGAGGGCCTTCATGGTAATCAGGTCAACAACACCCACCAGATCATTTTCAAGACCGATAGGCAATTGCACCATATGGGCATTCAACCCCAACTTCTCCCGTAACTGAGCAGTCACTCGCTCGGGATTGGCACCGGTCCGATCACACTTATTGATAAAGGCAATACGGGGAACCTTATAACGGGTCATCTGCCGATTAACGGTGATAGACTGCGACTGCACGCCACCAACGGAACAGAGCACCAGAACCGCGCCATCAAGAACCCGCAGAGCACGCTCAACCTCAATGGTGAAATCCACATGGCCGGGGGTATCAATGATATTGATATCTTTCCCTTTCCAGTTGCAAAATGTGGCCGCTGACTGAATGGTAATGCCGCGCTCCCTTTCCAGCTCCATGGAATCCATCTTGGCGCCGACACCATCCTTACCACGAACATCGTGAATGGCATGAATCCGGTCCGTATAAAACAGGATACGCTCGGTCAGTGTCGTCTTTCCTGAATCGATATGGGCACTTATCCCTATATTCCGTACATTACTTAAATCTACACTCATGATTACTATCCCCTACACCTGAATCTTCCTGCCAGTCCTAAGCCGACATAGATAGAATAAAAAAATAAGGAGCCACAGAACCTGCAACTCCTCATTCAACGGACATATAAACAACAAGCGGCGGCAGAAAACGATGCGCCACTTGAAAACGCTAACAAACCAAGATTATTATCTTTCTAATGAAAATGAGGTTACAAAAAAGACATATCCACACACCACTAAAGTTCTACGAATAAACAAAAGTTGACTATATTACCCAACTAACGCCGCTTTGTACAGTACTTTTCTTCATATTGATCAGAAATGGGTGATGACGCAACCTGGCGCATATCATGTATCATTTACTACTTATAACACCAAAAAGACCGGAAAAGGGCCACATGTGACCACTGGTTAAATATGACCTTTTTGTAAGGCTGTTCATGACCGTTCCATAAATGCTTTCTTGTTCAATTGTTCATAAAAATAAGGATGATGGGTGAGGTGACGCGGAGAAACAGAGACCTGGCACAAACATTGCTTTAATGAAGAAAGGCACCCAGCTTCTCGTTTGTCACCTCATTGCCGTCATCTTTTTTAAGACCATGAGAGAATTGACAACATGACAAAGAGTGTCACAGGAATCCCTGACATTTTGAGCATCCAGGGATATTGAGTTTATTTTTTTATTTGGAGGATTTAACCATGAAACATTCAAAGTTTTTTTCCGCTTTTTCCTTAATCATCCTGTTGACCTTTTTCCTGGGATGCGCCTCTACAACAAAACACGAGGGAACGGGAGAATATGTTGATGACACTGTTATCACCACTAAGGTCAAGACCGCAATACTCGAAGCCCCCTCCCTGAAAACAAGTGAAATTAATGTTGAAACCTTCAAGGGAGTCGTTCAACTGAGCGGTTTCGTCAAGTCTAAGGCCGACATCAACAAGGCGATCGAGGTCGCACGTGGGGTCAAAGGGGTGAAATCGGTCAAAAATGACATGCAACTTAAATGACAGTGCTTCGCCCTTGATATCCATTCCAGGGGCGATCACAACCGCTGCCAATCGAAAGACGTTGCCATGAAGAAGATTGAGTCTTAGCGCAAGCCTGACTGCGACTTGAAGGCTGAAGGCTGACGTTCCCAACAGTGGGCCGCCAGATTTTCGATTCGCCGAATTATGGCAAAAGGGAAAAAAATGCTCGAAACACTTGCAGTCATCTTGGTTATTCTCTGGGTTCTGGGTTTTGTCTCCTCGTACACCATGGGCGGATTTATTCATATCCTCTTGATCGTCGCCGTCGTGGTGATTCTGATTCGCGTCATTCAAGGTCGACGCCTTTAGCAACCCCTTGAATGGGTTTTATGCAAGAGAGACAGGGGCAGAGCGCCCCAATCCCTTAACATATAAATAGAAAGAAGATATTATGAGCACGAAAGAAGTCTACAAACAAAAGGTAAAGACAGAATTGGAACGGGTACAGGCCAAATTAGCCGAGTTCGAAGCCCCGGAAAAGAGTCTTTCTGCTGACACTCATATCAAACATGCTAATCAGTTCGACAATCTTAAAGAGAAAATTGACGTCACGAAGACCAACAAGGACTTTTGGGATCTGCTGCGTTACTGTTTTTAATCGGATTTTCAAAGAAAGCCTGAAGAGTCCTCAATATCTTAGCATTATAAGGGAGATACGCTATGAGCACCAAAGAAGAATACAAAAAGATGATAGAAGCCGAATTTGAACTGGGGCAGGCCAAATTAGCCGAGTTCAAGGCCCGGGGTAAGAGTCTCACAGCCGATGCAAGGATTAAACATGCCAAGCTGGTTGACGATCTTGAGCAGAAGAGTGCCGCCACGAAGACCAAATTGAGAGAGCTGGGTGAGGCCAACGATGACGCCTGGGAAGAACATAAGGACGGGGTGGAGAATACCTGGGGTGTATTACAGGCTGCACTTAAAGATACCGTCATCATGTTTGAAAAGGATGTCTAAACTCATGCAAAGAATGGCTCTTAACAATTCCCAGCCACAGTTGATCATACTGATGCGTATCACCACCTGGTTTTATATTACCGGTCGTCTGTGCACCACCTCTCTCTGCCTTCTGCTCTTTTTCACATCCTCCCCTGCAATAGCAACCGACAGGGCCAGCGATGAATTTCTGGCTGGCTATATTACCTCCATCCTTGAACGGGACATGCATTGGGAGAGAGACAGCTATATTTTAAAGATAGTCAACGGGGTTGCCAGGATTACCTTGTTTAAAGATGACTCAATACGACGGGAGGCTGCCGACAAACAGCTACGCACTATCGATGGACTGCAGGCAATGACGATTGTGGTAAAACCGGCAGATACCGATAAACCGGAAGTGGCAAGCGGTTTTCTGGGGATAACAGGCGAAGCTGAAGCCTTCCCCACGGGCAACCTATTCCAGCCACTCATTGCCGATCCGAAGCAGCCGCAGTTCTTTGTCAGTCTCGACAGTTTCCGATCCTTGGGTGTACGATACACAATGGCATCAGTCGGCTTCGGAGAGGCTTTCGGCCTGTACCGGTTCTTCGGTAGCCGTGAGGGGGATGGCCTGCAACTGAACGTGGAAGGCGCCCTGTTCGCCCAATTCAACCTGGACACCCCTTCCTCCGATCTCATCAACGCCGACTACATTATCGGCATTCCTGTCGCCTACCGGTATGGCGACAATTCACTCCTCTTCCGCCTTTATCATCAGAGCTCGCACTTGGGGGATGAACTTCTCCTGAGTGCAAATCATCCGGAACGGGTTAACCTCAGTTACGAAGCCACCGAACTCATCTATTCCCGCGAATGGCATGAATGGCGAGTGTACGGCGGTGGTGAGTACCTGATCCACAAGGAGCCAAATGATCTCAAGCCGCTAAGCGCCCACTGGGGGATCGAATATCGCGGCAGCAAGCCGCTTCTATGGAACGGCAGACCGATTGGCGGGGTGGACATGAAGAGCCTGGAGGAGCATGACTGGGAACTCGACACCAGTGTCAAGGTCGGCCTCGAGTTCGGTCATCCCAATCCAGGGCAGCGTCGCCTGCGCCTCATGGCCGAGTGGTACAAAGGGTTTGATCCGCACGGCCAGTTTTACAATAATAAGGTTGAGTACTTTGGCTTGGGCGTGTCTCTGGGATTCTAATGGAGCTTATCAAGAAGAGTGGAATATGAACAACGGTTCAAGTCTAAAAATGAGTCTGAAAAGAGAATGAAGAAGATGGTCCCATGAGGGAAGAACGGAAAAAGATGCAAGTAAAAAGAAAAGGAGAAAGAAAAAATGAAGAAAAAATTGTTGCTGTTATTAGGTATCTGCCTGGTTATAACATGCTCATCCTCGGCCTTTGCAGCCGTAACGCTCAAACGTCTGGGGACTCATCCCTTCTATCGCCCGGCCATGACCTCTGAGACAGACCTTCGGACCATGGTCAAAAAACACAGCGCTGATATAAAGACAGGGTTTGCCAAATCGGGTTATCCAGAACTGTTTCCAGATTTTATGGCCCAGTTTCCGACTGCAAAAGTTGAATTCATCAAAGTTGCTCCAGGGGAGCGAGTTGACTGGATGCTCTTCCGAAAAAAAGGTACTGGTCCGGTTGCCGTAATCAAGGACGTGACTTGGGGTGGTAAGGCGGCCTTTGACGCCTACAGTTTTACCATAGACAAAGATGGACAACGCTACGAGTTTATTGTTCCCGCTGTCTGCGGCAATCTGAGCTTGAGGAATATCAGCAGAGTCCCCGAACCTGTCGTTCCTGTCGTTCCTGTCACCCCTGTGGTGATTGACAATAAGGACGTCCAAAAAGCAACAGTGGTTCAGGATCAGCGTAAGGGTGGACCGGTTGCCGATATCGGTTATGCTTACCAGTTTGATCCAACCAGCTACGTCTTTGCCCGTGTTGGTTATGAGTTTCCGTTGACTGAAAGACTCTACGCAATGGGACTTGTCGGTGGTTTTGCCCGGGTTGGTGGTGATGACGCCGACAGCGCCTTCACGGCTGATGCCCTGTTGAATTACTACTTGACTGAGAAGTGGTTCGTTGGTGCGGGCGCCGGGTACTGGTCCGGAAATGATGGTAAGGCTGATTTGATTGTCAATATGGGATATCTCATCTATGAGAAACCGGGGACGATGAAGACCTCACTCTTTGTCGAAGGACGTTGCGAAGCTGATGATCTGATTTCCAGCCAGGCAAGTCGCCTGGGCGTGGGATTACGCTTCCAGTTTTAGGCAAGAAAAGAGAACAGGAAGAAAACACGTCTGAAGAATGGCCCATCCAGTGCAAACAGGAGGGGCCATTCTTTTTTATGCTGCGCATTGACAGATTTTACAGCGATACATACCACCAATGCATCGAGGAATGGGCTTGATGTCCCTTCTGGGCTCACAGACCATAGCCGAATTTACCAGTCATCTTGCAAGTGGAGCGGCTGCATCTGATCTGCATGTGGAGACCCGGCTCCATTGGGCATCTATGACTTCTGAATATTGAGCTTACCCATGCGTGCACGCAAGGTACTGCGGTCGAGACCAAGGATTTCAGCCGCACTGTCTTTTCCGCTTACTTTCCACTTGGTCTGCTCAAGCACTCGCAAAATATAGTCTCGCTCAACCGCTTCCAAAGTTTTTGGGCTTGTATATAAATCCTTGAACGGCTTTTTGAGTTCATCAACCAGACGCAGCTTGGGGCCCGACGAGTTGATCACCGCCCGTTCAAGGACATTTTCCAGCTCCCGAACATTTCCAGGCCAGTGATAATTTTGTAATGCCTCCATTACGGTCACCGGAATGATCTCAATGGTCTTGCCCAACCGCCTGGAAATCTTTTTAACAAAAGAATCGACAAGAAGCGGGATATCATCCATGCGCTCCCGGAGCGGCGGCATCGTAATCGGAAAGATATTTAACCGGTACCAGAGGTCCTCACGGAAACGGCCTTTACGGACTTCCTCTTCCAGGTTACGATTGGTGGCGGCAACAATTCGGGTATCAACTTTTATGGTGTGAGAGCTGCCCAACCGTTCAAATTCGCCTTCCTGGAGCACTCTGAGCAGCTTTGCTTGCAGCTCCATTGGCAATTCGCCGATTTCATCCAAAAAAAGAGTCGCGCCGTTAGCGACCTCAAATCGTCCAAGATGTCTGGACAGCGAACCAGTAAAAGCACCTTTTTCATGGCCGAACAATTCGCTTTCAATAAGATTTGCGGAAAGGGAGGCACAATTTACTTTTACCAGAGTCCTATTTTTACGCAAACTCAAGTCGTGAATAGCCCGGGCGGCCAACTCTTTACCGGTTCCTGTCTCACCAAGAATCAATACGGTGGTGTCGCTTACGGCAATTTGTTCAACTTTATAGAGTACATATTTGAGACTATCACTTTGACCAACAATATTCTGATGATTGTATTCCAGTTTAATTTCTTCTTGCAGATAGGCTCTTTCCACTTCCAGTTGTTCTTTTAACTGTATTGTTTCGGCAAGGGCGTCTTCAGCTCTTTCTTTTCTTTTTTCCGCCTCATCCCTGGCGACGACAAGTTCAGCCGTGCGCTTGGCCACCTCGAGTTCGAGAAAGGTGTTCTGATCCCGCAGGGATTCGGCCATGGCCTTCAGTGCCAGATGGTTCTTTATGCGCGCCATGACGATGGGCGGGCTGATCGGCTTGATGATGTAGTCGACTGCGCCGAGTTCCAGCCCTTTCTGCTCATCCTCCATATCAGATCTGGCGGTAAGAAAGATCACCGGGATGTTCATCGTCTTGGGGTCACGCTTGAGTCGCCGACACACCTCATAACCGTCCATACCGGGCATCATAATGTCAAGCAGGATCAGATTCGGTGGTGAGTCTGACGCTGCGATCTTCAGCGCCTTCTCGCCACTATTGGCAACTTTCACCTTGTAATCGTCCTTGAGCAGACTGCTCATCAGGGTCAGGTTTTCCGGCGTGTCGTCAACAACCAGTATCGTTGCCCTTCCGGTGAAATCGAGTCCATCCATAATTATACCAATGTCCCGGTAGCGGCCCTCAGCGCTGCGAGCGCCGCCTCGAAGTCGAATGAGCGGATAGCGTCATCAATCTTGCAATAGTGGTTGGGGAAGGCGGCGTGAAGCAAATCCGCATTCGCATCCAGCACATCAACCACCTCCGCGTCATCATCGGCCAGCAATGCCGCCAGCTTGTCACAAACAGCCTTAAGTTGTTCCGGGGCAACCATGCCAGCCGTCTCGACCCGTTCCACCGAGAGCTGCTGTTCCAGTTGGATAATAAAATATTCAAGCAGCATTTTCAACTCGTCGAGCCGGGCATCGACCTCCTCGCGCGGACGGCCCTCCCTGATCGCAGTCTCAAGCTTTTCCGCCAGCTGCTGCAGGCCGGTGGCGCCGATGGTGCCGGAAACGCCCTTGAGCGTGTGGGCGAGCCGCTCCGCAGTGTCCCAGGAGTTGCCCTCCAGCGCTTGGAGGATTTCCGTCACGACGGATTTCTGCCCGGCGACGAACTTGCGCAGCATCGAGAGGTAGAGCGGCTTCTTACCGAGCACCCGGCGCAGGCCATCGGCCATGTCCAGCCCCTCAATGCCGGACGGCAGGGCGACATCTTGCACTGCCTGCGGCTTCATCTCTACGGCGGCGGCTATCGATTGTCGCGGCTTGATCCATGTCAGCAGCGCCTTCCACAAGGTTTCGGGTTCGATCGGCTTGGCGACGTGATCATTCATACCCGCCGCCATGCAGCGGTCGCGATCGCCCTGCATGGCGTTGGCGGTCATCGCCACCACCGGAAGATCCTTGAAGCGCGCCTCCTTGCGGATCTCCTGGGTCGCCGTTACGCCGTCCATCACCGGCATCTGCATGTCCATCAGCACGATGTCGTAATCGGCGGCCCTGACCTTGTCCAGCGCGATCTGACCGTTCTCGGCCAGATCGACAATGAAACCGGCATCACACAGCAGTTCGGTTGCCACTTCCTGGTTGAGATCGTTGTCCTCCACCAGCAGGATACGGGAGCCCTTGAGGGTAGAAAGTTGCACGAAGGTCTCGGTCGGCGCATCCCCGGTGGTGCGTACGCCATCGTCGACACCTCCCAGAATGCGGATCACACTGTCAAAGAGCACCGAGGGACTGACCGGTTTGATCAGCACATCGACGATAGCGGCTCCCTCCGCAGCCTTTATAACTTCCTCGCGGCCGAAAGCGGTCACCATGATCATGTGCGGCATGCGGCTGAGCGGAAGCTCCCTAAGCCGTTTGGCCGTCTCGTTGCCATCCATGCCCTCCATTTTCCAGTCGAGAAACACGATCTCGTAAGGCATGCCCTGCGCCTCGGCACGATTCACGGCGCCAATGGCCGCCTGGCCCGACTCGGCCTGGTCGACCTTGAAGCTCATGCTGCCAAGCAGGTCACCCAGCATCTGGCGGGCGTTCTCGTTGTCGTCTACCACCAATACCCGTTTACCCTGCATGTCGGTCGACAGCGTCAGCTGACGCGGCTGGCCGACGCCCTTGCCAAGACGTGCCGTGAACCAGAAGGTGCTCCCTTTGCCGGGTTCGCTGCTGACACCCACCTCTCCGCCCATCAGTTCGGCCAGCTTCTTGGAAATAGCCAGCCCGAGGCCGGTGCCACCAAATTCACGGGTGGTCGAGGCGTCGGCCTGTGAAAATCTCTGGAACAAGCGCCCTATCTGCTCCTCCGTCAGGCCGGTGCCCGTATCGCGCACGGCGCAATAGATCAGCACATCCTCGGCAGTCTGCTCTTGGAGGCGGATGACGATATCGATCTCGCCATGCTCGGTGAACTTGACGGCATTATTGCAGTAATTGATCAGAATCTGCCCCATCCGCAGCGGATCGCCAATCAGGGAGGGCGGCACGTTCTTGTCTATATTGAAGACCAGTTCCAGCCCCTTGGCAACGGTCTTCTCGGCGACCAGGTTGGCCACATTGTCGAGCATCTTCTCCAGTTCAAACTCGGTGTATTCAATCGTCAACTTGCCCACCTCGATCTTCGAAAAATCGAGGATATCGTTGATAATACTGAGCAGATGCCGGCTGGAACCCTTGATCTTCTTGATGTAGTCGCGCTGACGCGGTGTCAGCGGAGTCTTCAGCGCCAAGTGAGACATACCGATAATGGCATTCATCGGTGTGCGGATCTCGTGGCTCATATTCGAAAGGAAATCCGATTTGGCAAGGTTGGCTTTTTCCGCCACGGCCTTGGCATTCTCCAACTCGGCGGTCTTTTCCTGCAACACCTGATCCAGAAGTTTACGCTCCGTGACGTCACGCGCCGCGGCAAACACGCCCTGCAACCTCCTGTCCCGATCGTAAAAGGTGGTGGCATTCAAGGACACCACAGTTTCCTTACCGTCCCTGGTGCGCACGGTGAGTTCGTAGTTGGTGACCTTCTTTTCGCTCAGCACGAGTTTGATGCCGGCCTCGGCCCGCTCCGGCTCAGTGAAATAATTTTTAAACGGCGCGCCGATCAATTCGTCACGCGTGCAATCGGTGAGCGCCTCCATCTGCTTGTTGACGTCGGTGATGATACCGGACGGATAGGTAGTCATCAGCGCATCGATATTGGATTCGAACAGGGAGCGTGTGTAAAACTGATGATCGCGCAGGCGCTGGCCGAGCTGCTTCTGCTCGGCCTCGATCTGTTTGCGTGCCGTGTTGTCCGTGCCGATCAGCAGATAACCGATAATGGCCTCCTGCTCGTCGCGCAGGGCCGTGACCGACACGACTGCCGGAAAGCGGCTGCCATCCTTGCGAATGTAGGTCAACTCGTAGATATCCTCGATACCGCGTGAAGCCTTGAACACCAAGGCTTCAAATCCGGGTGTAATCGGGGTTTCGAGTTCGACGCTGAGCGCTTCGGCGCGGGCAATCAACTCCTGCGGATCGGAGATATCGGCCGGCGTGATCGTGTTCATCACTTCGGCGGCCGTGTAACCCAGCATGCGCTCGGCGCCAACGTTGAAGATCTGGATGACACCCTTGGCGTCAGTGGCGATACTCGAAAAATTGGCGCTGTTGAAAATCGCGTTCTGCAGGGCTCCCGCCTTGAGCAGCGCCTCTTCAGCCTGCTTGCGCACGGTGATATCACGCAAAATGCCGGTAAAGTAACGCTGACCACCCAGCCACATCTCGCTGACCGCTATCTCCAACGGGAAGATGCTGCCATCCTTGCGTCGGCCGACAACCTCACGGCCAAGGCCGATAGCGCGTGCCTCTTCGCTCGCGCTGTAATACTCAAGCGAGCCATTGCGCTGGTCTCGATCAAGCTCAGGAATCAGCAGGCTGAAGGTTTGTCCGACGAGTTCTGCGGCACCATAGCCAAACATGCGCTCAATGGCCGGGTTAACCGTCTCGATGATGCCACCGTGGGCATGAAGGGTGACAATGCCATCCACCACGGTATTCAAAATCGTCTGGATCAGTGTAGTATTGTCGCGCAAGGCCTGCTGCGCTGCATATTCTCCGGTGACATCGCGGAACACCAGAACGGATCCGACCACCTGATCCTCGCGGCCACGAATCGGCGCGCAACTGTCGGCGATGTCACACTCACTCCCGTCACGGGCAATCAGCACGGTATGATTGGCCAGGCCGTGTATCGTGCCCTGCGCCAAGGTTTCCATTACCGGGATCGTGGCAGGGCGACGGGTTTCTTTGTTAATGATGGAAAAAATTTCGTCTATCGGGCGACCGCTGGCTTGCACCTGCGTCCAACCGGTGAGCTTTTCGGCCAGGGGATTCAGGAGTGTCACCCGTGCTTTTGCATCGGTGGCGATTACGGCATCGCCAATAGAGTTAAGCGTTACTGCGAGCTTTTCCTCACTCTCCCGCAAGGTGACATTGGCCAGCTGCAGTTGTTTGTTTGTCTCCTCCTGAATCTCGAGCAAATGCTGGCGCTCTGCTTCAACCTGCTTGCGCGCGGTGTTATCGGTGCCAATCAGCAGATATCCGATGATGGCGGCCTTCTTGTCGCGCAGGGCCGTGACCGATACGACTGCTGGAAAACGGCTGCCATCCTTGCGGATATAAGTCAGCTCGTAGATGTCCTCGATGCCGCGTGAGGCTTTGAACACTAGGGCTTCAAAGCCCGGCGTAATCTTAGTTCCGAGTTCGACGCTGAGTGCTTCGGCACGGGCGATCACTTCCTGAGGATCGGAGATATCGGCCGGCGTAATCGTGTTCACCACTTCGGCTGCCGTGTAGCCCAGCATGCACTCGGCGCCGACATTGAAGATCTGAATAACGCCCTGCGCATCAGTGGCAATACTTGAGAAATTAGCACTGTTGAAAATCGCGTTCTGCAGGGCTCCCGCCTTGAGCAGCGCTTCTTCACCCTGCTTGCGCGCGGTGTTAGTGGTGAGTTTTTTCATGTCATTTATGGGGAAAGTCCGCACTGTAATTTGATCATTTTATCAATATACTTAAAAGATCAACCAGAAGGTAAACAAACGTGCAGAGATCTTGATAGGTTAATGGGCATCATACAAGGTCTATCCCCAACGATCAACAGGGAACTTTGCCTACTATTTTCACAGAGACTCTCAACACCAGTCAGGAGACTCAACAACAGATTGTCCTCATCAACCGATCCGAGATTTTTCTACGCATAGACCGTGGCCAGGTTCGCCGATCATGTTTCAGGCAGAACGGCTGCATCTGAACTAAGAGCTTGTCCGCAAATAAGCTTTTCAGGGATCGCGCCGGATTTTGAGACGAATTTGGCCGAGACGATTGAGTAAAACCGCAGCCGTAGCAGCGCTACGGCAAGGATTTTGCGATTGAGGAGCGGTCAAAGACGGCCAAAAGCCGGATGCGAACACCAAAGATTTATTTACGGACAAGCTCTAAATGTGCAGGCCCCAGGCCCACGCCATGGGGAGGGGAAGCTATGGTTTTTGGATATTGAGTTTACACATGCGGGCGCGCAAGGTGCTGCGGTCAAGGTCAAGGATTTCAGCCGCACTGTCTTTTCCGCTTACTTTCCACTTGGTCTGCTCAAGCACTCGAATAATATAGTCTCGCTCCACCGCTTCTAAAGTTTTTTGGTTTGCAGATAAATCCTTGCCCGGCTTTTTAAGTTCATCAACAAGGTGCAACTTGGGGCCCGACGAGTTGATCACCGCCCGTTCAAGGACGTTTTCCAGCTCTCGAATATTCCCTGGCCAGTGATACGTTTGTAAAGCAGTCATTACACACTCCGGAATGACTGCAATGGTCTTGCCCATCCGCTTGGCAATCTTGTTGACGTAAAAATCCACAAGATTGGGGATATCATCCGCGCGGTCCCGAAGTGGCGGCATGGTAATCGGAAAAACATTTAACCGATACCAGAGATCCTCACGGAAACGACCCATGCGGACCTCCTCTTCCAGATTACGATTGGTGGCCGCAATAATCCGCACATCGACTTTGATGGTATGAGAGCTGCCCAGCCGTTCAAACTCACCATCCTGAAGGACTCTGAGCAGTTTTGCCTGGAGCTCCAGCGGCAATTCACCGATTTCATCCAGAAACAGAGTCGCTCCGTTGGCAACCTCAAATCGTCCAAGGTGTTTCGATAAAGAACCGGTGAAAGCACCTTTCTCATGACCGAACAACTCACTTTCGATCAGGTTTACGGGCAGGGTAGCGCAGTTTACTTTCACCAGAGCCCGATTTTTGCGTAAGCTCAAGTGATGGACAGCCCGGGCGCCCAATTCTTTGCCGGTTCCTGTCTCACCAAGAATCAGTACGGTAGTATTGCTGCCGGCAATCTGCTCAACTTTATAGAGTACATACTTAAGCCCGTCACTTTGACCGATTATTTGCTCATGGTTGCATCCCAGTTTAATTTCTTCTTACAGATAAGCTCTTTCCCCTTCCAGTTGTTCTTTTAACTTTTTTATTTCTGCTAAGGCGGCTTCAGCTATTTCTTTTCTTTTATCCGCCTCTTCCCTGGCAACGACAAGCTCGATCGTTCGCTTGTTAATAAGCTCTTCAAGATCTCTTTTCTGATCTTCGCGCTTTGTCACATCCTCAATTGCCAAAAGGATCAGTTGGGTTTGGCTCGGCTTGGTGCAAATCTGCTTGGCACTTACATGCATTATCATGCGGCCGATGGTCGAAAAGGTATGTTCCACTTCAAAGTCATTGAATGATGTATCTTCAGAGAGAATTCCTTCAAGCAATTCTCTCAGCTTTGGGATGTTCCATTGCCGATTGCCAAGATCGTATATGAGTATCCCTTCTGTCTCATCTGGTTTGATGTTGAACATCTGGTAAAAGGAACGATTGGCTTTTACCACCTTCAAATCACAATCGAGCACCACTATGGGTTGACGAATCGCACCCATAATGTTGTCAAAAGCTTCAAAACAGGGTTGAACCCTTGAGGTATCGTCCCCAGACTCATTAGCTTTATTGTCCATTTTTTCCAATAGTTAGTCGTAACTTATTAGGAAAGCCTGCACTGTAATTTAATCGTTTTGTGAATATGCTTAAAGGAATAACAAGAAGAAGCACAACTGTATAATATCATATTGAAGTCGGTCGTCAATAGTGGACACCAAATTACTCCTGCCGGTGTCCACACTCAATGCCAAACGATTCCGGAGGCGACCTGCGCGGGCACTGGTTGCCTCACGGCCTGCATTCGCGCGTGCTCCTCGACGTCATACGATGCGAAGACTTCGCTGGCCAACCTGGTTTCCGGCAGCACATAGACGATGCCATTCGTCCCGGTAAAAGCCTTGTGCACTACGTTCTCGAAGAACTTCGCCGGCACATTGATGCAGCCATAGGAAATACGATTGTCATTTGGCGTCGGAGTGGCCAAACGCTGCAGGCGGCGCTCTTCGGGTTTGGTCGTAATGACCGGATGCATGGAGATGGCGCCATCGTAGTCCACCCAGAGAATTTGCTTTCCGTGCAAATTGCGGTCCAGTGCGGCCACGAAGCGGCCCGCCGGCGTCGTGCGCTCCTCGGGACGGATACTCGACAACGCCCGGTTGCCGATGCCGGGGACCGCGTCATCACCCCGCGCCAGACCGAGCAGCGCTGGGGCTGCGCCGCGAAGCCGCCCAGCCGCATCGAATACAAAGACTCTGGCGTCCGTCTTATCAACAATCGCGAACGGCATGCTGCGATTGTCGCCCGAATCAACGACCCAATCTGCCACGTACCGAGCCTCGTGCGAGGCGCGCTCCCGTTCAAAGTTCGCCCGCTTGGGACAATGTGCCACCACGGATTGCGTCTCAAGAGTGGATGGGACTGCTGCACCTTCATGGGCAGACAATGGGCGGCTCAGGTTGGACAATGGCGTGGCATCGTCCGCCGCAGATGCTTGGTTGGGGGTAAAACTGGCGGCCAGCAGGCCAAAACAGAGTCCTTTGACTATGATCGTCACGACCGAGCGCACGCTTGCCGAGCGCTGGTGCGGCAACATCGCCAAAAAACGCAAACCGATCCTTTTCCTCTTAGTTGTCATAGATTATCCAAACCGCAGAAAATCACGGCTTCCAATCACGCAGCGATTTGATCGGTCTTGCAAACTTCCTTAACCGATTCCTATCGGCAGATTTCGCTCGTCTAACAAAACCACAAGTG
Source organism: Deltaproteobacteria bacterium (assembly GCA_026388715.1). Lineage (GTDB taxonomy): Bacteria > Desulfobacterota > Desulfobulbia > Desulfobulbales > Desulfocapsaceae > UBA2270. Next base: position 9,905 of record JAPLJF010000010.1, on the reverse strand, counting down.
GCCCCGGCGCTCATTGTTTATCAATCAACGGGCCAGGGCCAACGGTTCTTAATTGCGGTCTTGTTTACGCGGATGATAGGGCGGCACGTAGACCTCTGGTGGCGTCACGGGCGGGACAACCACAACCGGTGGCGGTTGGACCAGCGGCGGCTGAACATACTGGACGGGCGGCATGAGGACGCCCGTGCCTATCACGGTGAGATTCAAAGCGGACAACGTCTCGGGCGCCATCATAACCGGCATCACGACCGGCGGCAGAACGGGCGGCACGACTATGGGTGTCGGCGTCGGTCCCGGTGGCGGTGTCGGAGTTGGCGTTGGTGTCGGTGTCGGAGTTGGTGTCGGAGTTGGCGTCGGTCCCGGTGGCGGTGGCGTCACGGCGGTGATAGTCCCGGTTGTTCTATTACCACCAGTCCCGCAGCAAGGAGTCGCGAAGGCAAAATCGTTGGCATTCGCACCAGTAAGGGTATAGCCGCTAAAGGTGATTATCTTGCCCGTTCCTACGTCCGGAGTATCGAAATTCGCAGTACCGGCACCAGCCAACGTGACGCCGGCAGGGCTACCCTTCAAGCCTGAGAAGGTTGTTGCGGTCGTGCCATCCCAAACCTTGTCCCCATCCGGGAACACCAGCATGTGTTGAGTCAGCGTTACGCTTCCGGTCAAGATTAAGTTAGGCGAATAATCTGTCGGCGTTGTGTACGACGTCGGATTGTAATTAATGGTGACATCGGTGACTGGTGCTTCCGACCGTGTGACGCTAGGCCGAAGGGGGGAACCAGCCGGCGGAAGGTATACGCTTCCGCCGGCAACCCCCGGTCCAGTACCATCATTCCCGGCACTCAGCACCAGGCCAAGGGCCAGACCGAGGCTCTCAGCGGGAATACTGCCGCTATTGGTCAGCGTAATTTTCCCATTCACGTTAACATCGTGTCCGGCGCACAGAGTAATGTTGCCATTAGTCGTCGTCATGGCCCCGGGGGTCGCACTCACGTTTACATTGTGTCCGGCGCCTAATGCAACGCTGCCATGGGTCGTCGTAATGGCATTATTCACGTTGATATCGCGAACGGCGCATGCTTCGAAGTTTCCTTTAGTGGCGGTAATGGCCTCATTCACGTTCACATCCCGCACGGCGTTCAAGGTCAGAGTCGTCGGATCTCCAGATGCCGACCAGGTGATGGCCTCGTTGACGTTTATATCGCCGGCGCCTTCAACGGAACCTTGGTTACTGGAAATAGTGATGTTATTTGTAAACAAGCTGGCACTGAGGGTCGAGCCGGCAATGTCGCCGCCCGCGCCAATAGTGTAGTCCTTCGGATCGATCAGCCAGGTGCCGGTCAGCCCCATGGGCGCAACGGTGGTGATTTTGGCGTTGTCGGCGACCTTGACGTGCGCTGCCGAGGTTTCAATGAAGCCGCCGTTGCCGCCATTCGGAGCCGAGGCGTCCAGTATGCCGCCGACGTTGACGGTACCGCTTTGCATGTCGCCCATAAGCTTGATCGTGCCGTTATGGTTCTCAATGCTCTGCGCCTGGATCACGCCGGTGTTGTTCACCGCGCTCTGCAACAGGTTCCCCGCTGCCTGCGCGGTCAGCAGCACCTGGCCGCCGTCGGCTTGAATCAGGCCGCCGTTCTGGGCCAACGCGTTCACCGCGCCCCGGTCCACCGTGACATTGAGCAGACCGTCCCCGGCCACGTCGAGGGTGACGGCGTTGCCTGCGGCGAGTGCCACCGTGCCGAATTTGGCCGAGATCACGCCTTCGTTACTGACGTTGGCACCGAGCAGGGCCACATAACCGCCGTCGGCGTTGATCGACCCCTGGTTGCGGACCGTACCCTTGCCGGCACCGGTAAACTTGTATCTGCCGGCCATGAAGTTGCTGTCAGTAATGTTGAGGGTGGACGCTACCAGCCCGCCCACATTCACTTGCGCCCCCTGGCCGAACAGGATGCCGTTCGGATTCAGCAGGAACACATGGCCGTTGGCCGACAGACTGCCGAAGATGTTTGAAGGGTCTGAACCCAGCACCCGGTTGAGCGCTACCGAGTTGCTGTCAGGCTGAACGAACCGGACCGCTTCGGTCTGTCCGATGTTGAAGCTCTGCCAGTTGATCGCCGCGTTCGGCGTCGACTGGATGATGGTCGTGCTGCCCGCACCACTGTTAATGCTGGCACCACCTGCCGATACGACGCCGCCGGCAGGTAGCGCAAGGCATTCGTTCCCAATGACATCATCACGGGAATGGCCAAGGCTGTCAAGACCAAGCGCGCACCCATCGCCACCACGGTTGCGCCGGATGACGATTTCTTGCCAGTGCTTTTGGCGTTTTCGGAAACGGCGACAAAGGTGCCGGTCCTGTTGTTCCAGATCAATCGGTAAATGCGGTTCATATTGTCACTCCATTATTCATTAAAATACTTGTGAAGCACGTGTTCGTTTCGCTCACCCTGCTCAAAAATATTTCACGGCCTGTAGCCAGATTTGGCCCGACGCGTCCGGGGCTGCTGTCGCCACCTCATTACCCAGCTTGTGGGCGTAACACACATTCACCATAAAATTATTGTAGTCCGCCCAGGTGAGACCAATCCCCGCTCCGCTTAGAGTTCTGTGGTTGTCTTCATCCGTCCAGGGATCTTTGTTGATGGTCCCCGTGCCGGTATCGGCAAAGCCAATCAAATGCATCTGCCCCGGCATGCTCTCCCAAAACGTCGGCAACAGCAGTCTCGCTTCCAGAGTCGCTACATAGGCCTCATCTGAATAACCTTCGCCTACTGGATAGGCCCGCACCGCGTACGGGCCGCCCAAGGCCATCTTCTCAGAGATGTCCAGGTTCTGCGAGGCAAACTGGCCGTTGATCGCGGCGTAAAGCGCTATCCTGTCGGTGACGCTCTGCAGCCGCGCAGCGTTGAAACCCAATTTCTGGAAGCTCCCGTTGGTTTGCGCCGTCGCATCATCCACGGCCAGCGCCTCAGGGGTGTTGATGTCGACATTACCGGTAGTCCCGGTAAGCGAATAAGTGGTCAGCCCGCCACCGCCTAAACGGTCACGATGGTTGCCGGCGAGGCCTCCCATCCCAACTTGGACGTTCTTGTCGATGACCATTGATGTTATATCTACCTTGTCCAGAAAGGTCTTATAATCATAGTCGACCAGGGCGTAAAGATTGGTGTTGCGCGAACGGATCAACGGATAGCTGCCGTAGAGGCTGGCGATCTGGGCTGTACCGTGGGCATCGAGGAATCCAAACTCCTCGTCCAGCTCGTAATTCATGGCAGCGTAAGCGGCCCCCACCGTCGCCTTACCTAACTGTAGCTGATAGGACGCGCGGCCATAATTCATCCCGGAGCCCGAAGTCAGCGCGCGCACACTCAATACATCCCCGAGGCCCAGCGGATTGTTGAGGTTTACCGTTGCCCCGATACGATACCTGCCGGTGTAGTAGTTGCCGGCGTTGTCGGCCTCAATGCTCCCCGTCACACGCTGCCCTGGAGTCAAATCAACGATCAGGTCGGACGTACCCACCGAGGTGCCGGGAGTCATGGTGGAGCTCACGTTCACGCCGGGAGTATCGGAGAGCAGCAGAAGGCGGTTCTCAAGCGGGGCGATGGAGATCGTGGTCCCGGATTCCGGGGCGTCGAGCAATCCGCTCGCCAGTCCATCCGAAAGGTTGGTCTGATTATTCAGGGTGACGCTGCCGTAGTGGCCCTCGAGTATGGCGATGGTCACGGCCCCGTCCTTGATATCCTGAGGCGGCAGGTAGGCTTGCGCCACAAAATAGCCATTCGCATGGTAATGGTCCGCAATCTTTGAAGCCATGGTGCGCAGCTCGGTGAGCGTCAGTTCGCCACCCGGACTGAACCCCGTGATCTTGACCAGCTCGTCTTCGGAATAGAGCGTCTGGCCGGTCACATGGAGCGACTTGACCAGAATTTTGACGTTATCCGAAGCCGGGATGGCCGGCGCTTGGCCTTGTTCGACCCGGATTTCCGGAACTGTTCTTTGCAGAATGGGCGCGGGCGGAATCTGCTGAATCTGACCGCCAGCGCCCGGCAAAGGCGCTTTGGTTCAACAGCAATAAGGCAACGGCAAATGATAACTTTACTTTCGACATAACGTGTCCTCGTGTTGTGGTTGTGTAATACGACAAACTTCACCGATTAACCCAAATTTGAACAGGTATATATTAATTACTTTTTATGGAACCCTGATAAGAATATCCAGCCCAGAGGCACCAAACGACAACCAGGATACACCATTACTCACTTCTATTAAGCAATATCTGCGCCAGACTCCAGGCACTCAGCGTTACATCACCCATCATATTGTTTTTGAGAATAAATAGCTAAAAAAGCATTTGCAAGGGCTTCAATAACAGCCCCGGGAGAATGGTCACATTTAACCATGGGGCCATATATGACCTATTTCCCCGAATTTTATAGGGTGAGATCGGTTGTCAATTGTGGCTGACCATTCCCCTACAAACTGAACCAGTGTAAATTTAGCAATTTCGGACTAAAAACCTTAAAAAGAAACAAGCTAAAACGCTGTTTGAATGCACGAGCGGGCCCAAACCGATGGCCGGGTACCGAAATCCGAACCTTATTCAGCCGCGATCTTCTTCTCTGTCAAATCCCCCAGCAACTTGAGTTGTTCCTTCTGGATTACCAAGAGTTCGCTCCACTGACTCTCTCTCAATAAATCCATTTTCTCATGCAGCAATATGATCTCAAGCTCGGCCTTCAAATTGACTTCATAATCATGTTCCGCATTGAGCCGGTCTTTTTCTGCAAGCCTGTTCTGCGACATCAAGATTATGGGTGCCTGAATGGCGGCCAGCATTGAAAGAAACAGGTTGAGCAAGATGTAAGGATAGGGATCAAAAGTCTTATCATATTTAACAAGGATAAACGAATTCAAGCCAACCCAGACAACCATGATTGTAGCAAAGAGAGTTATGAATGTCCAGGAGCCACCGAAAGTCGCAACCGCATCTGCTGCTCGCTGCCCCAGAGTTGGCTTTGCCTCAAACTCCTTGGCAGTGTTCCTGGAAATGTGCCTTCGTCCAGCAACATGCTGGACAACCTTCTTGGTGAGCTTATCCAATGATTCATAGGGTACGCCAAGAAGCCTCTCGGCAATGTCTTCAGGTTTTTTTATCATGTCTTGAGATGATTATATGTTTTTGGGTTAAGATTAACAAGTTTTAAAAAAACGATTTTAAATTGGTCTGTCGAATGACAGGTTAGCACATAAAAGGGCAGCAAAACAATACTCTTTGAAAGAGTTTTCCATTCGGCGATTGCCACGCCGGGTGATGTGGAACGGTATTCCGCCTGCTATATAACTCGTGCGATTCTTACCATGTAAGGAATGCGACTCCAGCAGACGGGGTCTTTGTCAATAATTCAATATACTGCCCCCTGTTTTACCCGGTACCGCGATCAGTCGAACGTCGTTTCGTCCGCCGAAAATAAAAAGCCCGCAGGGCAATTCCCTGCGGGCTACTGAACGTTGTCCTGGATCGACTACCTTATTTAGTCTCGATCGTCCTCGTCCTGGTCTCGGTCCGCTCTTCGGCCGCGGGTTGTTCGATCGTTCTCGTCGTGGTTTTCCGAACTACCACTTTGTTGGCGATCATGCGATCGCCTTCAAGGGTGTAGTAAACTGTCACCGGCAGACCGGATTTAACAGTCTCTATGGAGACAGGCGCACCCGTGTCGTCAACATAGGTTGTGCTCTTCGTGTAGCTGTAGTGCATCGGAGCTGAGCTGGTTTCCGACCGAATTACCATAGTGTCGGGGCCAAACTCGCTGATCGTCCCTGCGCTTTCCGTTGTCGTGCTGCTCGAATGGACAGTCATCTGTCCCTGTTCGGCAAAGACTGCGCATGGCATAACCAGAACGGCCAATGTGAATACGAATGGCATTACTTTTTTCATGGTTTTCTCCTTGTTTTTTGAGAAATTATTATCCATCGCCTTGTGGCACTACGTTGCTATAAAAACTGCTCTCTGCTGTTCCTTCCTTCCCGATCTTGTCTTGCTCAGGCTGGATTTTTTTTACGCTTTGAGCCTGTTGTGCAAATTGGACTCGTTTTTTTCTTTCATCAATTTGCATCCGGCAGAGCCATTCCCTGTAAGCTGCTGAACTTTGAACTGGCTCGACTAACTATTTGCTTTCTTCAGTCGTCGTGGTGGTGGTCTGCTGGTGCTGGATCATGGGCTTTTCGGTCGTCGTCGTGGTTTTTTGAATTTCGGTACTTTTTTCTTTAGATGAACAGGCCGCAAGGGTGCCGATCAGCATAAGAACAACTAAATAGGGGATAACGATATATTTCTTTTTCATAGCGGTTACTCCTTTCTACAAGTTTACAGTGAAAAATTGACTGAAGAATCAAAGAGCACAATAGACTCATCAGTCGCCTTAATAGATACTTCTTGCTCAGCACTTTTATAGTTGCAACTCTTGTGCCACAGTCCTAATATTTAGCGTCACGTCACCCATCATTTTGATTATTATGAATAAATAGATAAGAAAGCAGGTGACAGATAGTCATTAACAGCTATACAAAGAGGGTTATATTTAACCGGTGGTCATATATAACCCTCTTTTCAGTCTCCTTGGTGTTTAGGAAATCAAAGGGAACGTTAGATAAATGTCCCCTTGTTTCCTCGTGCAGAGGATAGATCATGGGTGGACTGCCCGCAAAGGCTGCGGGTGAAACCGTCGCGGGCTTTGCGCATTAATTTGGCAAACAAGTTTCTTTTTTTCTTACAGAATTAACCGCCTCGAATCCTTCAGAATCTGAGACCGTAAAGATTTGAATATTCATTGGTTCGCTGAGAAGGCTCTTTGTCCCAAGCAACACGCTGAATCTGTCAGACCTCATATGGTGGTCCAGATGTTGTCGGGTTTGCCATTCCGAAATCAGGTTGAAAATATTTTCGTCTTCGATATCAGCGAAGATACCATAGCTCAGACAACCCTTTTCCTTTTCTGGCAGTTCAATCAATGAAAGCAAGGTTTGCAAAACCTCCTTTTGCTTTTCTGGCAGCACGTTTATGATTGTTCTGACTATGATCATCATTTGATCTCTATCCTCGCTATGTGATCTTCAGCCTTCCGACTTCCGTATATCTAACGTTCCAGATCCGAAGAGGCACCGTGTTAATAAACATTACCCTGATCAGCGACCACGGCCACCACCAGGTCCCATCATCATGCCGCCAACGCAAACCCAGCGTACAAAGATAGCGCGGAGACCAAGGTGGACACCATTAATAGTCGCTTCATCATTATGAGTTCCTTATCGATGTGAATTATTCAGTTTATACAGCCACTGCAACTTGTTTAAAGACTACACATAACTAATTTGTTCAGTCTTTTTTCCTTCCCATAACCAGCAACACAATGCCACCCACGAGCGCAATAGCTCCGACGATCGGCGGCAACGGAAACGTTTTGGTTTTCTCCGCCGTCATTTGCAGTGGACCGAGATCGACGACCTTTTCTGTGGTCGTATACGTGATCCCTTGATACCCAAAGGCCACGACCCCCAGGGCAATAAGCACAATGGCAAGAAGTGTGGTTGTTCTCATTTAGCCCTACCTTTATAGTGTTAATTTGGTTTATAACCATCCCTGCCGTGTAACTGCCCACAAATCCCGGCAGCTACACGATTAACAGGATCAGAGTAATCATCCAGGGTAATCCTCTTGCTCATAAATCCCCTGGCAAGCCGGTAAAATCTATCTGGATTACTCAATGAACATAAAGATCTCTACGCTCTTCACGTCATTTCCGTTGGACCTTTTATCATCCTAGTTGTTACCCTTTCCCCCTCCTTTCCCACCTTTCTGTTTTCCCTGTTGATGCTGTGGTTGAGCCTTTTGGAATTTCTGACCTGCGCCCCGGGATTGTTGCTGTGAGTGCTGTGGTTGAGACTTTTGGAGTTTTTGACCTGCTCCCCGGTATTGTTGCTGTGAGTGCTGTGGTTTAGCCTGTCGGAATTTCTGACCTGCACCCCGGTATTGTTGCTGTGAGTGCTGTGGTTGAGACTTTTGGAATTTCTGACCTGCACCCCGGTATTGTTGTGATCGCATTCGGGGTTGCAAACCTTGGACCCCCCAAGTCTGTTGTTTCTCCCAATACCCGCTCTTTTGCCAGCCACTCCAGTTCTGTTGCACTTGCGGGTAAGGTATTTGTTGGTAATCCCATTGATTTCCGCGCCAACGATGCTCACGATAGTCACTCCTCCAGTCTGAGGGTATCTGTCTATAAAAAGAGGGAACTCTGCGATAGTAACTCCAACCTGAGTCATAGCTGCGCGAGCGATACCAATGTCCTTCCCATGGACGCCACCACCATCCATTGTAAAAGAAGATATCCGCTTCTACGTCAGGGACAACATAAACATCCGTCTCAGGCAGCACGATCAACTCCGGTGGTGCAACAAATACGATGGGTACAGGCAAAGAAATGTTAATGCCTACACCTACCCTTGCCCTCGTTGAAAGAGGAAATACAAGGACCAACACCAAAAAAAATATTCCAAAAAGTAATTTTTGCATTTTGCTCGCTCCTTTGCACATTGCTGTTTTGTGTCCCTTTATCCTTTCCTGCTTCCCACGACCAGCAGCCCTATGTTGCCAGCATTACAGTATTATTCCACAGCATTCGTTCTTCCTTTCAATGCACTTTTAATTGCGCTAGCGGTGACTGCCTTTGCGATCACGCAGAAAACTGAGAATCTGCTCAGCCAGGGCCAACCCCAAGGACAGATTCGAAAACGTGCGACGCACTCCGCACCAGATACCCTGGACCTCGATATGAACCAGACGGCGACGCAGGTCACAACATATGGCCAAGCGGTTCTTGTCCTCCTGAATCTTTTTCAGTTCCTGGTCGAGAAACATATCGTATCCTTTTTCAGTTCGGCCAGGCTCTGGTCAAAGGCCAGTGTTTTTCGTTGCAGGTGCCGGCTCAAGACGATAAAGACTACCACCCCAGCCAGTATGCTGACCGTTGCCGTAACAACAAGTCCCAAAAGCCGCCATTCAGGAGGCAAGACATACAGGCCGGCCAGAACCAGCAACAGGAGGCCGAGCAGAGAAAAGACCACACCCACACAGGCCAGGAGCAATGCCTGAACAAACCGAATCTTGGCCTCGCGCATCTCCAGAGCCAGGAGCTGCAAACGATCCTCGATAATTTGGATTGCTATCCCACCGAGCCGGTCGGCAACCCCTGAGAACCCGGAGATGAAAAGCGGCAGTCTGTCCATGCTATTTCCTGGACATGAACCAGCCCAGGAGCAGGCCGCCGATAAAGGTGCCGCCGATGGCGTAGTATGGCTTCACATGAATAAACTCATCCGCGGCCTGAACCTTGTCCAGGAGCTGGGCTTCAAGCTTGCCGTAGTCGCCCTTGGCTGATTCCAGGCGTTCCTTCAGGGCGGCTCTGGCTGATTTGATCCGGTCATCCAGCTCTCCAGAAGTAGCGTCCACGAGCGCATGGGCACGATCCATGATGCTCTGCATCTCCTGACTCATTGTTTTGGAACTATCGTGTGTATTTGCCATGGTGCATAATCTCCTCAAGTTGAGTCTTTTCCTTATAACTGTGCTGTTGTCGCACTGTTTCTTATTCGTCGTAGTCGAAACTTCGGAACCGCGTGGTCCTTTCTGTGCTTGACTCCTCTGATCTGTCAAACTCGGCGCGCCACTAGCGCAAACAGAGATTTAAGTTTTTCTCTCTTTCTATCTCTTTCACTGGAGTTTGGAGTTTCAGCCAACAGCATGACTGAAACTATATGTTAAAAATTTGTAAAAAAATCACAAAAAGCTATTGACATAGCGGCAAGAAATTGTGCCGTTTTCTCAGCCAAATTGAGGCAAACAGTAAATC
>JAPLJF010000008.1 GCA_026388715.1 Deltaproteobacteria bacterium | reverse complement strand
CAAATATTTACATGAATATATTAGTGAATTTTGTTACCGGTTCAATCGTCGTCTTTGGGAACATGAGTTGCCGATGCGTTTACTGAACGCCTGCTTGGGTCATGTTCCGGTTTAACTGAAAATAGGACAGAGCCATATAACTATTTTAACCTGAATGGAGAATGATTATCAAAATTTTGTTTCCTGGAGGATATCATGTCTTTTATTTTTACTTTCTTGGCGGTGTTGTTCATAGGGGTGGGGTGTATCATGCCGGTAATGGCAGGAGCCCAGCGGGAAGTGGCCATCTTTGGCGGTGGCTGTTTCTGGTGCATGGAGCCGCCTTTTGAGGAACTGGAAGGTGTTTTCGAGGTGACAGCCGGCTATGTGGGAGGCAGCAAGGAAACAGCCGATTATGAGCAGGTGAGTAGTGGCCGGACCGATCATTATGAGGCGGTCCGAGTCGTGTATGATCCGGTGAAGGTCTCCTATGCGCAGTTGCTGGGGGTGTTTTGGCATCAGATTGATCCCACCGATGGCGGTGGCCAGTTTGCTGATCGTGGTGCCCAGTATAAAACGGCCATCTTTTATCAGAATGAGGGGCAAAAGGAGCTGGCTGAAAAATCTAAGACAACACTTGCGGCGTCCGGTCTGTTTTCAAGGCCTATTGCCACCCGCATTCTGCCGGCATCCCAATTTTATGAGGCTGAGGAGGTTCATCAGGATTATTATAAAAAACATTACAGTCATTATTCGGCCTACGAGGGGTCAGGTAGACAGGCTTTTCTTGAAAAAATGTGGTCGCAACAAAGGCAGCAGCAGACACTGTATGCAAAACCTGTTGATGAAGAACTGCGTCGTCGCCTGACTCCTTTGCAATATGATGTGACCCAGAAAAAGGCCACTGAGCCAGCCTTTCATAACGAATACTGGGACAATAAACGACAGGGGATCTATGTGGATGTTGTTTCCGGTGAGCCGCTTTTCAGTTCCAGAGACAAGTTCGATTCCGGGACTGGTTGGCCCAGTTTTACCAAGCCTCTTGCCGAGAAAAATGTGGTTGAGAAAAAGGATCGTGGTTTCTTTACGGTGCGGACTGAGGTGAAGAGCGTCCATGGTGACTCGCACCTGGGCCATGTCTTTGACGATGGCCCGCCCCCAACTGGCCGACGTTACTGTCTTAATTCTGCTGCCCTGCATTTTATTCCGCAAGCAAAACTAGAAGAAGAAGGCTATGCCGAATATTTGCATAGTTTGTAGCCGCAACTTTCCCCGTCTACTCTCTCCTTCGCTTTTGGACCTGTAGATTTTTTTATTGCTCTTTTGTGGATAATCGCCAATAGTGCCGATTATTGATACATAAAGGAAAAATATGGTATGAGCATCCCCTCTACGGAAATACACGGCAAACAACTAACGGCCCTGTCGCTGGTGGCCCTCGGTGTTGTCTTTGGCGATATTGGCACCAGCCCCCTCTACACCATGCAGGAATGTTTCCACGGCGAGTATGGCATCGCGGCGACCACTGCCAATGTGCTTGGCGTATTGTCCCTCATCTTCTGGGCCCTCGTGCTCATTGTCAGCGTCAAATACCTCGGCTTCATCCTCCGGGCAGATAACGAAGGTGAAGGCGGGGTTCTGGCCCTGACTGCCCTGATCAAACCCAAAAACGTCAAACCGCATACCCCCCAGTGGATCCTGGTGGGGCTCGGCGTCTTTGCCGCCTGTCTGCTGTATGGCGACGGCATGATCACACCGGCCATCTCGGTGTTAAGCGCCGTTGAAGGGGTGAAACACATCACCCCGCTGCTGGAGCCCTATATCATTCCGGCCACCATTCTCATCCTGGCCGGGCTTTTTCTTCTGCAGAAGCGGGGCACCGCCAAGGTGGGCCGTCTGTTTGGGCCGATCATGCTTCTCTGGTTCGGCGTACTTGCCGCCCTTGGCATTGCCCAGATCGTCAACTGCCCGCGGGTTTTGGCCGCCGTGTTTCCCTGGCATGGCATCAATTTTCTTCTCGAAAACAGGATGCACGGCTTCATCGTATTGGGCGCAGTTTTCTTGGCGGTTACCGGGGCCGAGGCGATTTATGCCGACATGGGCCACTTCGGCAAACGGCCCATCCAGCTGGTATGGTTTCTGGTTGCCTTTCCGGCGCTGGTCCTCAACTATTTTGGCCAAGGCGCCCTCCTGCTTGTCAGGCCGGAAGAAGCGTCTCGTCCATTCTACGCCCTGGTCCCGGATTGGGCCATGATCCCCATGGTCCTCCTGGCCACTATCGCCACCATCATTGCCTCCCAGGCTGTGATCACCGGCTCATTTTCCCTGACCCGCCAGGCGATTCAACTGGGATACCTTCCCCGGCTGAGGATCACCCACACCTCGTTCTCCCACATCGGCCAGATCTATGTGGGTCCGGTAAACTGGGCCCTGATGCTCTGCACCATCGGCCTCGTCCTGGGTTTTCAATCGTCAAGCAAGCTGGCCGCAGCTTATGGCGTGGCGGTGAGCGCCACCATGCTGATCACCACCACCCTTTTTTTTGTGGTGGCCAGCAAGCGCTGGGGCTGGAACCGGCTGACTGCCGGCCTGCTCACCGCCCTTTTCTTTGTGGTTGATCTTCCCTTTTTTGGGGCGAACATGAGTAAGATCTTTCATGGCGCCTGGTTCGCCTTAGTCATTGGCGGTTTCTTTTTCCTGATAATGGTGACCTGGAAACAGGGTCGGGAAATCCTTGGTAACAAGATGCGGAGTCTGACCCCGAAACTGGAAGAATTCAAGAAAATGCTGGCAAAAAATCCTCCGCAGCGGATCAACGGTCAGGCTGTGTTCTTGAGCCGGAGCCATGATATTGTACCTGCCGCGCTGATGCACAACCTGAAGCACAACAAGATTCTCCATTCCGAGGTGGTTTTTCTCAATATCCGCACCGAGGAAATCCCCCGCGTTCCGCTTATCGAGAAAATCGAGGTCGAACAACTGGGCGCTGGCCTCAGCTGCATCATTGCCCACTACGGCTTCATGGAAGAGCCAAAGATTGGCACCATCTTCGCCCTGTCCCGCAGCAAGGGGGTGGACCTCGACATGAAAGAGGCCAGCTTTTTCCTGGGCCGGGAAAAACTCTCTATCGGAGAACACCCGGTAATGTGGCGCTGGCGCTCCCAGCTTTTTCTCTTTCTGGCCCGCAACGCCATGGATGCCGCAGCGTTTTTTGACATCCCTCCGGACCAGGTCATTGAGGTTGGCGTCCAGCTGGAGCTGTAATCTCAGAGACTGGAAATTGGGAAGGCTGATATCGCTGCTGTCAGCGGATCGTTCTCAATTTATTTATCGTTATTCTTGCTTTAATTTTTTGCAGAGCAGGCCATTCTTGTTAGGAGCCGTTACGAAATCCTTTACAACTCTGATAATTTCGTAAGAGCTCCTAATGCCGTTTTTGCCATGTATCAATGGCAAGGTTATTTTTGAATGACGGTTCATCATAGAAGAAGGCTATTATCCCCCTTGCTTTGACGACAGACGAGGATATCAAATAGCTTCTTGCTGATCCGGGTCTCCGTGATTATTTAACCAAACCACCGTCTTCCCAGGTCCCGCTTTTGGTTGTCTTGTCCACAGCGGTAAGGGTCCCCTTGCCGTGCTGGATACCATCCTTCCACTGCCCCTCATATTTACGGCCATCCATCCAGGTCATTACCCCTTGACCATTCATGAGGTCAGCGGCCCACTCGCCCTCATATTTACGGCCATCAGGAAAACTCATCTTCCCCTTTCCATGGCGGGCGCCAGCCTTCATCTCGCCTGTGTACTCTCCCCCGTCGGCATAGAGCATCTTGCCACTGCCCTCGGGGGCTTTGTTCTTGATGGTCCCGATGTATTGCGTCCCATCGTCCCAGACAAAGGTGCCCTGGCCATTTATGCAATCTCCTTCCACGCAACCACCCCAGACAGTCATGGGGAGGAAAGAAAGGGAAAAACAGATTGCAGCGGTATAAAAAGTCTTTTTCATGGCGTCATCTCCTTGTTGATCTGTTTCTTTTTGAATTTATGAGATCCAACATCATCCGGATCTTCTTGTTGGAGCAAGATACCCGAATCTGCCCCATATTGGAAAGAAAAAATGATTCTCAGCGCCCTCTTTCCAGGGTCATATCAGCGGCAAGGGTGCTGCCAGGGGCCAAACAGGTCGATTCTTCTGGATATTCACCTTCCATTAACCTGCCTTCCAGGGTGTTGCCAAGGACCTGGATCCTCTATTACGATTGCCGAAAATTCATTTAACCATCTGATTCATCTCGAAGATAGGGAGCAGGATGGACAGGACGACAAAACCTACGGCCGCGCCCATGGCCGCGATCATAATGGGTTCAATGAGGGAGGTCATGCCCATGATGGCCATGTCGACTTCCCGTTCATAGGCATCGGAGACCTTGGTCAGCATGGGTTCCAGATTGCCGCTCTGTTCGCCGACGCTGATCATCTGCACAAAGATGGGGGGAAACCAGGGGGATGAGCCCAGGGCGCTGGCCATGCTTTTACCCTTGCGAATCCGCTCTATGGCCTCCTCAATTACTTCGGCAATCAGGGAGTTGTTGACAATGGACTGGACGATCTGCATGGAGGTGACCAGCGGAACGCTGCTGCCCAGCAGGCTGGCCATGGTCGAGCCAAAACGGGCCAGGATGATCTTCTGGTTGACGGCCCCGATGATGGGCATCTTGAGTTTAAGCAGATCCCATATCTGGCGGCCCCTGGCGCTTTGAATGAAAAGGCGCAGGGAGTAAAATGCACCAATCATCAAGAGCAGAACCAGCCACCAGTAGCCTCGTAAAAAATTACTTAAGCTGATGAGGAACCGGGTGGGCAGAGGCAGGGTGCGTTCCATGTCGGCAAAGACCTTGGTAATGTTGGGAACGATATAGGTGATGAGGATAAAGAGGATGGCGCTGCCGATAACGGCCATAAATATCGGGTAAATCAGCGCTGCCTTAATGCGGCCCTGGAGTGTTCTCTGCTTTTCACCAAAGTCTGCCAGCTTTTCGAGGACGATATCCAGCGAGCCGGATGCCTCTCCGGCGCGAACCATATTGATGTAGATATTGGAAAAGAGTTTTGGGTGCTTGGCCAGGGAGTTGGTCAGGGTATTGCCTTCGTTCACTGCATCCTTGATCTGGGCTAGCACTTTTTTAAGGGCAGGATTTGCTGTCTGCTCAAGAAGAGAACTCAGGGCGCTGACCAGAGGGATTCCCGCGCCGAGCAGGGTCGCAAGCTGTCGGGTGAAGATGTGGATCTCCATTGATTTGACTCGCTCAAAAACAAGGGATGATCCCAGTCCAGTCCTTCCAGCCTTGGGTGATTGAGAGAAATTTTCCTTGAGCTCGACCGGATATTTCCCGGCAGCACGGAGTTTATTGCGGGCACTGGCCTCGTTATCGGCCTCAATAATACCCTTTCTGGATTTACCTTTCTGGTCAAATGCGGTGTAGTCATATATGGGCATGGCAAGATGTGCTGGAAACAGGCTGATTGTTGGAAACCCTTTTATTGATCCTTGTTCTGGTATCGTAGCAGTATTTTGAAGAATTTCAATGAGAAACAAGAAAAAATGGAAACTATTGGCAATATACTTTATAGTGTGTGCCAGGAAAGTACCTTGTTCAAACTACCTTTTTGCATGGAATATTGATCAGTCTCTTGTTCTGGCCTGTGGTCTGTTTTCTCATTATGTACACACATTATTTTGGACTCAAAGAGAAACCTTTCTCCATTGCCCCTGATCCTCGCTATCTCTATATGAGCGCGTTGCATCAGGAGGCCCTTGCCCACCTGCTCTATGGCCTCAGCGGGGATGGTTGTTTTATCCTGCTGACCGGTGACGTGGGCGCCGGCAAAACAACGGTGTGCCGATGTCTGCTGGAGCAGCTTCCAGAGAATACTGACCTGGCCCTGATCCTGAATCCAAAATTGAATGCCATGGAGCTGTTGGCATCGATCTGTGATGAACTGGAGATTGTCGTCACCGGTAAAAAAAACAGTGTCAAGAACTCTGTCGATCACCTGAACCGCTATCTGCTTGCCGCCCATGCCCGAGGCAGAATCACCGCTCTCCTCATTGATGAGGCCCAGAATCTGAGTATGGATACCCTGGAACAGCTTCGTCTGCTCACCAATCTGGAAACCGGGAAACAGAAACTACTGAAAATTATCCTTTTGGGCCAGCCGGAGTTGCGGCAGCTTCTTGAAAAAGAGGATGTTGCCCAAATCAATCAGCGCATTACTTCCCGGTATCACCTGTTGCCTCTGGCCAGTCAGGATGTTGCGGTGTATGTGGAACATCGTCTGGCAGTTGCGGGCGTGCGAAAAAGGTTGTTTTCGGACGCGGCGGTCAGACGGGTGGCGGAGCTGAGTCGGGGGGTCCCCCGGTTGATCAATCTCCTTTGTGATCGGGCTCTGCTGGGGGCCTATGTGGAGGAAAAAGATCAGGTTGATCTGCGGATTATCAATCAGGCCGCACGTGAAGTGCTGGGGCGGCCTGTTCATGGTACGGGGCTTCGGTTCATGCTTCGCGGGGCTTCCTTCAACGGCCTTGTTTTAGGACTGCTACTGGTTGTTTTGGCTATTCTGGCCGGATCTCTTTATTATGGTCATTGGGAATTTGTCTCCCGGACAGATCAAGGAAATGGGGTCAGGGTGCAGGAATGGAAACAGGTTCCTGCTGACAAGAATGAATCGGCGCAGAAAGAAAATTCTGGGTCTGTCTCCCCGAATAAGCAGGAAAATGAACATGGGGCCAGTCAGGCACATGAAGAAAAATAAAACTGTATAGATGGACTGGTGATCATGTCATATATCCTCGATGCGCTTAAAAAATCTGATCGGGAACGCAAGCAGGGAGAGGTCCCGGATCTGCAAAGTGATCATGGACTCCGCTTTGGCCATGGCAAAAGAGAGAAAAGATCCTCCTTGTGGATATGGCTTTCGGGGGGTGCCCTGTTGAGTCTGTCGGCACTGGTTCTGTACTGGGGCATGCAGAGGAACAGCGTTGCCTTGCAGGAAAAAATTTCTGCCCTGGAAAAGAGCGTTGTCCAGTTGAAAGAGCAACCTGCTCCGGTGGCTGTCCATCCACCTGCGGTCAAGGGAGAAGCTGTCCTGCAACCGCTTATGAGCGAGGAAAAGGATGATTCCGCGGTGATGCCATCGCCAGCAGTTCACAAAAAAGCCGTTTTGCAACCGTTGGTGGTGGAGACAGGGGATGATAAAGGGTTGGTGGAACAGCCTGTGATTGAAGAGAAAACGGTGATAAAGCCGGAAGATGTCCCTCGAAAATCCCAGTTAAATGTTGTCGCGCCTCCCCCCCCATCGGTGGCGTCGGAGATTGCTTCGGAGAAGGTAGAAATGCTGCCCCTTGTTCAGGACTTGCCGGCTAGTGTGCAGAAAATTCTGCCGCCATTGAAACTGGCCGGCCATGTTTATGCAAAAGATGCGACCAAACGGATGATTATGATCAACAACAGGATCTGTCGCGAGGGAGATCTGATTGAGAACCAACTGGTCCTGGAGCAGATTGTCTGGGAGGGTGTGGTGTTGCGGTATCAGGATATTCGTTTTCGTATGAATATTTTATGAGGGATGTTATGCTAAGGGTGCATTGCATTGTCAGAAAGATGGCAAATGACAATTCTTTTCATGGATGAGCCTTTGCTTGCAAGAACGCCTCCGCCGACTTTGTCCCGTTTGTTCCTGGCCTTTTTGCGCTTGGGGATAACTGCCTTTGGCGGACCGGCCATGATTGCCTATATCCGTGAGCGGGCTGTTGAGCGGGAGAACTGGCTTACGAAGGAGGTCTTTCAGGATGGCATCGCCCTCTGTCAGACAATTCCAGGCGCCACGGCCATGCAGGTCGCGGCCTATGTCGGCCTGCGGGTGCAGGGCGTGCGAGGGGCTGTTGTCAGCTATGTCGGCTTTGGCCTGCCAGCCTTTCTCCTCATGCTGCTGCTCTCAACGGTTTATGTCCGCGCCCATGCGCTGCCCGTGGTGATTGCCGTGTTCAGCGGTCTGCAGGCCCTTATTGTCGCCGTTGTTGCCAATGCCGCCATCTCTTTTGGCCGAACTACCCTGACCAGTTGGCGACAGGGCGTTATTGCCCTGATGGCCGCAGCGCTCTTCTGGATGGTGGTTCATCCAGTCCTGATCCTGCTTCTTGCGGCCTTGCTGGCTATGGCGCTGCACAGCAGGCAACCTGTCCCTCTCCTGGCCGGGACGAGGACAAAAATTCCAGTTACCTTTCGGCCGCTTGTATGTCTGATTGCTGTAGCCGCTGCCGGTTTTGCCCTGCTGGCTTTTTTCAGCCATCCTCTTGCGCAACTGGCCATGCTCATGGCCCGGATTGACCTCATTGCCTTTGGTGGCGGCTTTGCCTCGGTGCCCCTCATGTTTCATGAAATCGTGGAGGTACGTGGCTGGCTGACTGGCCCTACCTTTCTTGATGGCATAGCCCTTGGCCAGTTTACCCCGGGTCCCATTGTGATTACGGCCACCTTTGTCGGCTATCTGCTCCATGGCCTTGCCGGTGCGTGTGTTGCCACCTCTGCTATGTTCCTTCCATCCCTACTGCTGGTGATCGGGATCGCCCCGTATTTTGCCAGGTTGCGGGCCTCCCTCTGGTTCAGGCGGGCTATTTCCGGAGTGCTCTGCTCCTTTGTCGGCCTGCTGGCGACGGTTACCATCCGCTTTGCCTTGCAGGTGCATTGGGACTGGCTCCATCTGCTGCTTGGTGTTGCCGCCCTGGGGGCTTTGTTGCGGAAGATCGATATCCTCTGGGTGATTGTTGCGGGAACGGTTGTCTCTCTTCTTTTCCTGTAGTAATATCAGTCCGCCATTCGGACAGAAATCTTCTGCCCGAAAAATCTTTCCATTCTTTGGAGGAACTCATGTCCCGTCTCATCTGTTACTGTTTTGGCTACACTGAGGAAGATCTGTGTCAGGATGTCCTGCGCCATGGCCGGTCGCTGATCATGGAACGCATTCTTGCCGAAAAAAAAGACGGTCATTGCCGGTGCGCGGAGACAAATCCCTCTGGCCACTGATGTCTGGGTCAGGTTCGCCAGGTGGTGGACTCGATTTTAAGAACCATTGCTTAGAAAGGGGCATCTCTGATGTACTTTCCCGTTGCCGGTATTGAGGTCAACCCGCTGGTGCCGCCGCTGGTCGCCTTTGTCATCTCTTTTGTAAAAAACTATGAGACAGCAGTGTCACTGGAAAAATAATTCAACGAGGTGAATATGGAAGAGGTGAAGGTAAAAGTAAAAGATATATTTGCGGTCTTTCTTAAAATAGGCGCGTTTGCCTTTGGCGGAGTGTATTCCATGCTCGCCTTTTTTGAACGGGAACTCGTGCATAAAAGAAAATGGCTCAGTCATGAAGAATTCGCCGAGAGTGTCATCATAGGACAACTGACGCCCGGCGCCCCTATCGTCAATACCGGCATATTCATAGGTTATACCCTCGGAAAATGGCGGGGCGCTCTTGCCACGGTTCTTGGTCAGATTCTTCCGTCCTTTGTCCTGATTCTGATCCTCGCTTTTATTTACGTCAAGTATAAGGAGATTGCGCTCTTAAAGGCCATACTAAAAGGGGTCGGCGCGGCTGTTGTCGGACTTGTTGCCTCGGTTGTCTTCAATATGAGCGGGAAGATCCTGAAGGACTATAAAAGTATAGCCTTCGCCCTGACCGCCTTGGTATGCCTCGCGGTGTTCAAACTCAATCCGATTGTCCTGATCATTGCCGCAGCCCTTGCAGGCGTATTTTTGTACGGGAGGAGGACAGAGTGGAAATCCTGAAATTCTTCTGGACGCTTTTGTATATCAATCTCTTTACTATCGGTGGCGGCTTCGTCATGCTGCCGCTCCTTCAGCGCGAAGTCGTTGACCATTATCACTGGCTCACCAGTAAGGAATTCATTGACAGCGTAGCTATCGGTCAGGTTACGCCGGGACCGTTGACCATCATGAACGTATTTATCGGTTATAAAATATTCGGATTTTGGGGCGCTCTTGGGGCTGTCATCTGTACTTATTTGCCATCGATTATCATTGTGACGATTATCAGCCATTATTACTTGCAGTTTAAGAACTCATGGATAGTCAATTCGAGCTTTAAGGGCATCAGGCCAGCCGTAATCGGCCTGCTCGCGTCGGTCGCAATAACCCTGGGAATGACATCTATTGTCGACATCCCTACAGGAATAATCGCATTTGGCAGCTTTGCGATCATTGCATTTACAAAAGTAGACCCGACGCTTATCATCCTAGGTGCCGGAGTAGCAGGGGCGCTGGTATATTAATGTAACATAAAGCCGAAGAGAAAGGAAAATACCATGAATGGACAACTGCTATTCGGGACAGACTGGCTTTTGGGCTTTCTCTTCGGGATCGGTGGTTTTGCGGGGCTCGGTTGCAGATGTTTGTGCCTACCAGATTCATCAAGTGGATTCTGGTGGTGTGTCTGCTCTTCACGGCAGGTAAGTATATATGGCCTTTTCTTTTTTAGGAGTCGTTATAAAATGAATGGGCTTTGTCGTTCATTTTATAACGGCTCCTTATGCCTTTCTTGCTCTTTAAATGGCACAAGATTATTCTGTTATCACAGCTTAAACGGAGTGAATCAGGCGGCTTTGTTGGCTTGAACTCTCCCACAAGACACCCGCAGGTCGCTCCATCTCCTCAAGCAGACGGAGGCTGGCGACACCATGCCAGGAGGCGTCAAGAAATGGGGCTGCGCCGGGGCTCCGGGCAAAGCCGCCGTCTCCGGTCTGGGAGCTGATGATGAAGGCCTTGGCATTGGCCAGGTTAATCGGCCTTGCACCCAGGAGGCTCAGGGCCGCAAGACTGGCATGGCAATTCTCGATGAACGAGGTGGTCCCCGGAAAAAAGCCGAATCCGCCATCACCGTTCTGCGAGCGCTGGAGCCAGCCGGTCAGCTCTTCTGCCGCCTCGATTCGCTGGGCGCGCATTATTTTTACTGCCAGATACCTGGCCATGTCGTCCACCGCGCAACGGGCAGGCAGTGCTGTCGGTCGTGAAGGATCAAAGAATTCTTCCGGCTCCGTCCCAAGAATCTCCGTGGCTATCTTGCTCACATAATAAGTGGCGGCAAGGGACGTGTCCCCGGCCAGACAGGCGGTGAGATGGGCGCGTACCCGCTTGGTGTCCATGGTAAGCCCGCAGAAGCGGCAGAGGGTCAGCAGACGAAAGGTGGTGTCGATTCCCAACCAGGGCGCGGCCAGTCTTTGGGCAAGATATCCGGTGAGCGCAGGCTCTGATCGCAGTGTGGGCGGGTCTTTGCTCAGCACCAGGCCGATGGCCACAGCATGGAAGGTGTCTTCGATGGTAGCGGGTAGCTGCGGCGTGGCACCATAGCCGCCGGTGGCCTGGCGGCGTTTTTGTACGAACACCATAAGTGGGGCATGATCAAACTTACGAGCCATTTTTACCTCCACGCTGGTAAAATCCCTCTTTTTTCCAGCATACCACTTTCCGGTAACAAAATAGAGGATATTCTCGGTGATTGACAATGCGGGAATCCTGGTTTATGCTTACCAAAAATGAAGGCGATGGAGTTCGCCATTGAACGCTTTACCCGCAAGGCTAATGACTCCTACTCTTGAACAAGGGTAGGAGTTTTTTTATTTTGCCATATCAAGGAGTAGCCCGTTGAAAAAAGAGAAAACCTATTTCGGCTTCGGCAGAAACGTCTTTTTCACAGGGCTCGTCAGTTTCTTCATGGATGTGAGCTCCGAGATGATCTACCCGCTTGTCCCCCTCTTCCTGGCCAACGTGTTGGGAATCAACATGGCCATGATCGGCCTGATCGAGGGTATTGCCGAATCAACGGCCAGCCTGCTCAAGGTTTTTTCCGGCTGGTTTTCCGACCGGACCCGGCAGCGCAAGAGCTTGATGCTTGCCGGATATGCCATCTCCACCCTGAGCCGGCCAATTATGGCCATGGCTGGCGCTTGGCAGCAGGTATTGGCATCACGATTTACCGACCGGTTGGGCAAGGGTATCCGCACTGCCCCCCGGGATGCCATCATTGCCGAGGCCACTCAATCCACCCATCTGGGCCGCGCCTTCAGCTTCCACCGGGCCATGGACACCCTGGGGGCGGTGGTCGGCCCTGCCACCACCTTCTTCCTCCTTGGTTTTTTAAATAACGACTATCGCAAGATCTTCTGGCTTTCCATGGTGCCGGGGGTGATTGCGGTTATCCTGATTATCCTTTTCATCCAGGAAAAGATAAAACAGCAGAAACCCGAAGTCGAGCGGCCCAAGTTGAGCCTCAATCATTTTGACTGGAAGGTGAAGTTCTTCATAGTAATAGCGACCTTGTTCGCCCTTGGAAATTCGAGCGACGCCTTTCTGATCCTGCGAGCGGAGCAGATCGGTATCCCGGTGCTTACGATCCCGGTGGTGTATCTGGTGTTCAATCTCGTTTACTCCCTGTCGGCTATTCCGGCCGGGATGGCGGCCGACAGATTTGGCAAGAAGAGGATTATCCTGCTCGGGTTCGTTCTGTTTGCCGGGCTCTATTACGGCTTTGCGGTTGCCAAAAATGCTTCCACTATCTGGGTGTTATTTGGTCTGTATGGTCTATTCATGGGGTTTACTGAGGGGATTCAGAAGGCGTTTCTGGCGGCGATCATTCCCCCTGATTTCAAGGCGACCGCCTTTGGCGTCTATGCCGCCGCCGTCGGTCTTGCCATGTTGCCGGCCAGCCTCATCGCTGGCTGGCTCTGGGATCATGTTTCTCCGGCCGCGACTTTCTATTTCGGCGCGGCAACGGCAACCCTGGCGGCAATCCTCTTCACCGTGCTGATTGTCCTGATCCGTTCTTCGCAACATTTGACAGTGCGTGAGTCTTAGTCTATGTTTACCGAAAAATTCGTGGTGTATATTATGGAGGATTTCGATGCAGGTGGTTTTACTCGTTGCCGGTTTCGGGGCGCTCGGCTGTGTGACCCGCTACTATATCTCAGGTTGGGCCTATAACCTGTTCGGGAGGAGCTTTCCCTACGGCACCTTTGCCGTCAACATCCTCGGGGCATTTCTTATCGGCCTGGTTATGGAGTTCAGTATGCGGAGCACCCTGCTGCCCGTCAGCCTACGTACCGGACTCACCATCGGTTTTCTCGGCGGCTTCACCACCTTTTCCACCTTCAGCTATGAGACGTTCAGGTTATTGGAGGATGGAAGCTTTTTTGTGGCCACAACCAATGTTCTGGTGAGCGTTGTTGTCTGTCTGATCTTTACCTGGCTTGGTATCCATACAGCACGTTATCTCTAAAGAATGAGGACAATTATGACACGATTCAGCGGCGAAAAGGTATTGATGCGGATTTTCCTGGGCGAGAGTGATAAAATCGGGCATCGTTCACTCTACGAAGTTCTGGTTGAACTTTTCAAAAAAGAAGGGTTTGCCGGGGCCACAGTGCTGCGGGGTGTTGCTGGATTTGGTGCGCACAGCGTCTTTCATACTGACAAACTGCTGCGGCTGTCTCTTGATCTGCCCATTATTATTGAGGTGGTGGAGAGTCAGGAAAAGATCGACGCGGTCATGCCCCGTATTGATGAGATGATGGGAGGCGGCATGATCACCCTGGAAAAAGCCACAGTGATCCGCTACACTCACAAGGGCCAATGAATTGTAAGCAGGTGCGAAGTTAGATGTGATATTTTTTATTATTGTTTCAATTGGTTGCCGGTAAAAGAGACAAAAACATTAAGGAAAGAGTGCCTTGAATATATTGCAAATCTTGCCGAAGACGTTTATAAGAAAATAACTTTTTAAAAGGGCCTGAATTCACAATAAACAGGATTTTTTTCATTTTTTTACTGGCGGTATGTCATGATAGAAATTGACCTTTTACCTCTGCGGGCTGAACTGAAAAAGCAGTTTCAGGACAAGCTTCCCAATGCCAGAATCGACTATTGCCTCACCTGCGGCCTCTGTGCCAGCGGTTGCGCGGCTAGTGGTATCGAGGGCATGGATCCCCGCAAATTCATCCGCTATCTGGCCCTTGGCCAGGACGACCTGCTGCGAAATACCAACTGGATCTACTCCTGTTCTGTCTGCCAGCGCTGCGAATATGCCTGTCCCATGGGGATCAATGTCGGCCGCTTTGTCTATGAGCTGAAAGGTATGCGACCACGGGAGCAGAGGCCGAAAAACCTGCAGAGGTCCTGTGACCTGCAGAAGGATCCAGGGAATTCAACGGGTATCCCTAATGAGGATTTTGTCTGGGTGGTTGGCGATGTCCTTGAAGAGATTCATGAAAATGAGCCGGAATGGGCCGATCTCCAGGCCCCTATTGATAAGGTGGGCGCGGAATTTTATCTGAACCAGAATGCCAAGGAACCGACGGTTGAGCCGGAAGAGATGGCCTTCATTTGGAAGATCTTCCATGCCGCCGGCATTGACTGGACCTATTCTTCCAAATGGTGGGACGGAGCCAATTACTGTCTCTTCTCCGGTGATCCGCAGGATTGGGAATATACCGTCCGCATGCAGGCGGAGACGGTCGATGCCCTGGGGTGCCCGACCTATATAAATACGGAGTGAGGCCACATGCTTTATGCAACCCTGGAAGGGTTGAAACGCTTTAACATCCCCCACAACTTCAATGTGGTCAGTATTATTACCTATTATGCCCAGTGGATTCGCGAGGGTCGGCTCAAAGTTGACTCCTCTTGGAACACCGAAGGGCTGAAGTTTACGGTCCAGGATCCCTGCAAATTGGTACGGCAGGGCTTTGGTGACCCGGTGGCCGAGGACCTGCGTTTTGTGATCAAGCAGGTCTGCGGTGAGGAAAACTTCATCGACGTCTGGCCCAATAAATCTAATAACTACTGCTGCGGCGGCGGCGGCGGCGCGCTGCAGGCAGGATTTACCGATAATCGCCGGCAGCATGGCAAAATGAAATTTGAGCAGTTGCATGCCACCGGCGCTGATGTGGTGATCACCCCCTGTCATAACTGTCATGGCCAAATCAAGGATCTGGCCGAGTTTTATGGCGGCAAATGGCAGACCACCCACCTGTGGAACTGGATCGTTAAGGCCCTGGTCAGATAAACAACACAAGGTTCATGGTAAAAAAATAATGTCCAAAGGATCGGTATTAGTGATTGGTGGCGGTATCGCCGGCGTGCAGGCGGCGCTTGACCTGGCAAATAGCGGGTTCCTCGTGCATCTGGTGGAGGGGACAACATCTATCGGCGGCAAGATGTCGCAACTGGACAAGACCTTTCCCACCAATGACTGTTCCGCCTGTATCCTCTCGCCCAAGCTGGTGGAATGCGGCCGTCATTTCAATATCAATCTCCTGACCCTGTCAGACCTGATTGCGCTTGAGGGCGAGCCGGGCAGTTTCAAGGCCGTTGTTCGCCAGCGTCCCCGCTATATTGATCCGGAAAAATGTATCGCCTGCGGCCTGTGCGCTGAAAAATGTCCGAAAAAGGTGAGCAATGTGTTTAACGAGGGCATCGGCGAGCGCAAGGCGGCCTATCTCAGTTATCCCCAGGCGGTTCCCTTGAAGTATGCCCTTGATCCCGATCACTGTATCGGAATCAACAAACCCGGCCGCTGCGGTGTCTGCGCCAAGGTCTGTCCGGCAGGCGCCATCAATTTCGACGACACGGCCAAAGAGCATGTTCTGGAAGTGGGTTCGGTGGTGCTGGCCCTGGGATTCTCCCCGTATGATCCTTCCTCCCTTGATTTTACCGGCTATGGCCGTCTGCCCAATGTGGTGACCGCCATGGAATTTGAGCGACTGCTCAGCCCGTCCGGCCCCTGCATGGGCCACATGGAGCGGCCATCTGATGGCCGGGAACCCAAACGGATCGCCTGGCTGCAATGTGTCGGTTCCCGTGACATCAACCGGGTCGGTCATCCCTATTGCTCTTCCATCTGCTGCATGTTTGCCCTCAAACAGGCGGTGATTGCCAAGGAACATGCCCATGGCGAGTTTGAGCCCTCCATTTTTTATATGGATATGCGGACCCACGGCAAGGGCTTTGAGAATTATTATAACCGCGCCAAGGACAATGGCGTCCATTTCCACCGGGCGCGGGTGCACTCGGTCATTCCGGCGGCAGATCCTGGTAATCTGCAACTCCGTTATGTGGATGAGCAGGGTCAGGTCAACTTTGGTGAGTTTGACATGGTGGTCCTTTCCACGGGGCTGCAGGTAGGGAAACAGACGCTGGCAATGGCGGAAATGCTGGGCCTGGAACTTGATGCTGATAATTTTATCAAAACGGACAGCTTCAATCCGGTGGCCACCAGCCGGCCGGGGATCTATGTCTGCGGCGCGGCCTCAGAACCCAAGGATATCCCCCAGTCGGTGATGGAGGCCAGTGCGGCCGCGGCTGAGGCAGGGCAGATCATGGCCCCCGCCCGCTGGAGCGAGACCAGTAAAAAGGTGTATCCGGCCGAGATGAACATCCATGCCCAGGCCCCCAGGATCGGGGTCTTTGTCTGCCACTGCGGCATCAATATCTCCAGTGTCGTTGATGTGGAGGCGGTGGCCGCCCATGCGAAAAACCTGGATGGCGTGGTTTTTTCCCAGTGCAATCTCTTCACCTGTTCCCAGGATACGATTAACCAGATGGTATCGATCATCAAGGAGCAGGGGTTGAACCGGGTGGTGGTGGCCTCATGTTCTCCCCGAACCCATGAGCCGCTCTTTCAGGAGACCTTGCGGGATGCGGGCCTGAACAAGTTTCTCTTCGAGATGGCCAATATCCGGGACCAGGATTCCTGGGTCCATCAACTGGAGCCGGAGAAGGCGACGGCCAAGGCCAAGGACCTGGTAGCCATGGCAGTGGCCCGGGTGCGGGGTGAAGGTGCCCTGCCATACAATACCGTACCGGTGACAAAATCGGCCCTGGTGATCGGCGGCGGGGTCTCCGGGATGACGGCGGCCCTTTCCATGGCCGAGCAGAATTATCCGGTGACCCTGATTGAGCAGAGCGAATGCTTAGGCGGTAATGGCCGCAAGGTCTATCGCAACTGGAAAGGAGATAAATTCCTGCCGTTTATCAATGAGCTGACCGCGCGGGTCACTACCCATCCGCAGATCAGTGTCAAATTGAACACGGAAATAAGCGATGTCACCGGTTCCGTGGGTAAATTTATCACCACCTTCAGTGATGGCCATTCCTTTGAACATGGGGTGGCGGTCATGGCCGTGGGCGGGCAAGCCTATCAGCCGGAAGGGCAATGGCAGTTTCTGCATGGGATCAACCCTCATGTCCAGACCCTGCTGGAACTGGATCAACGCTTCATTGACGAAGATGCAACGCTGGGAGAGGTCAAACAGGCGGTCTTTATCCACTGCGTTGGCTCACGCATTCCCGAGAGGCCCTATTGCAGCCGGGTCTGCTGTACCCATGCCATTGATTCGGCGGTCAGGCTCAAGGAGCTGAATCCGGATATGGATGTCTTTATGCTCTACCGCGATGTCCGCACCTATGGGCAACGGGAACGTCTCTATCAGGAGGCCCGGGCCAAGGGGATTCTCTTCATCCGTTATGACCTGGATCATCTGCCGCAGGTGAGCGAAAAAGATGGTCAACTGGTCATTCATGCCCATGATCCGATCATTGATGCCAATGTTATTATCCATCCCGATATGCTGGTCCTGGCCACAGCGGTGCAGCCCCGGCAGCAGACCGGTGTCCTTTCCAAGTTCTTCAAGTGTGCCGTGGACTCCCAGGGCTTCCTGCTGGAGGCCCACATGAAACTGCGGCCCGTGGATTTTGCCACGGAAGGCGTTTTCCTGGCCGGGCTCTGCCATTATCCCAAACCCATGGAAGAGGCCATCGCCCAGGCCAAGGCTGCGGCGGCCCGGGCCTCCATTATCCTGGCCTATGACGCGGTCCCAGCCGAAAGTGTTACTGCGGTGGTGACCCCGGCCAAGTGTACCGGTTGCGGACTCTGTGTTGCTGTCTGTGCCTATAACGCGGTGAGTCTTGATGAAAACGGTGTTTCTACGGTGAATACCAGCATGTGCAAGGGCTGCGGCGCCTGTGTTGCCGGTTGTCGCTCTGATGCGGTGACCTTGAAGAACATCGGCAATGAACAGATAATGGCCGCGGTTGATGCGGCGTTCATGTGATGGAAAGATGAGAAAGAGAGTTGTCAGAACAATTATTTTAATGAGACTATCATGACCGAGCAGAGCACGAACTGGGAACCGAAGATTATTGCCTTTCTGTGTAACTGGTGCAGTTATGCGGGGGCTGATCTGGCCGGTGTCAGCCGTTTTCAGTATCCATCCAATATCAGGATTGTCAGGGTCCCCTGTTCGGGACGGGTCAGCGAGAACATGATCATGTCGGCGCTGAAATCAGGGGCTGACGGGATTCTGGTGTCCGGTTGTCATCCAGGTGACTGCCACTATATCAGCGGCAATTATTTTGCCCGGCGGCGCTTTGCCCTGTTGAGCAATCTTCTCGATTTTATCGGGATTGAACCGGGACGGGTCAACTTTTCCTGGGTGTCGGCCTCCGAGGGCGAGCAGTTTGCCGAAGTTGTCCAAAGCGTGACTGAGAAAGTAAAAGCACTGGGGCCTGCGAGCAGGCTGGTAAAAAAAATTGATGCCTTAGAAACGGCATTACAGGTCGCGTAAAAAAGATCATGCCAACAATAAACGAAACAGTAAGTGAAGAGATCCGGGCCCAGGCCAGGAAACTTTTAGAAGACGGCACGGTTGCTGCGGTTATCGGCTATGGTTCGGGTAGTCTGCCGATGACGGTCAAACCGCTGGTGGTCCGGAGTCCTGAGGATTGCCGCAAGCTGATCTGGAACACCTTCTGCGTGCTGAACCTGGCCAACTATCTGCCGGCGACGCTGAAATCTGTGGAGCCGCCGCGTGGACCGCGTGATCCCAAACCGGAGGGCCCGCTGCCCAAGGTGGCGATTTGTGCTACCGGCTGCTGGTCACGCAGCATTGTGGTGCAGATTCAGGAGCATCAGGTGGCCCGCGACCGGGTGGTGGTGCTTGGTGTCGGCAGCCGCGGCATGGTGAGCAGACGCAAGGTGGAGGCCCTTTTTGGCGGCCGGGAGATCCTGGCGGTGGAAGAGGGTGACCATGACCTGATTATTCAGGGTGCTGATTTTTCCGAGACCATCAATCGCTGGGACGTGGTGCGTGACAACTGTCAGACCTGCACCCATCCTGACCCGGTTCTGGTGGATGTGCGGATTGGCGAGCCTGTCTCGGAACGCAAGAACCCTAACCCGTTCATACAGGTTGACGCCCTGGAGCAGAAATCAGGGGATGGACGCTGGGCCTGGTTTACTGAGGAATTTGCCACCTGTATCCGCTGTTATGCCTGCCGCAATGCCTGCCCACTCTGCTACTGTCCCACCTGTTTTGTCGATGATGCCAAGCCCCAGTGGGTCGGCAAGAGTCTGGATGCGGTGGATACCGGTCTCTTTCATATCCTGCGAGCCTATCACTGTGCCGGACGCTGCACCGACTGCGGCACCTGCGAGACGGTCTGCCCCAAGGGGATCAATATGCGCATGCTGACGAAAAAACTGAACAAGGATGTTTTGAATCTTTACGGGATCGAGGCGGGAATGCAGCCTGATGCCCCTTTGCCGCTGACCACGTATGCGATGGATGATCCCCAGCAATTTATGGCAAATGAGCCCGGGTCTGGTAAGGAGGGCAAATAATCGTGAAGGTCTTTAAGGTTTCATCAGTCGAGCTGGATGCGATGATGCAGGAGTGGAGTAAAGTCCACCGGGTGTATGCCCCTGTTCTTGCCAAACAACCTGCCACATCTTCTGACTGTGCGCCTGGCTGGCGCCGGGTGGATGGCGGCTCAGCGCTCACCCTGTCCACCGGGCCGACGCCGGCCTCGGTGAAGTCATTTTTCTTTCCGCAACCGGAAACCCTGCTCACCTATACCTTGGAGAATAACCATCCGGACAAGGGGTTGATGCGGGAACCAGCAAAATCCAAGAAGATGCAGGTCGTGGTTGGCGTCCGTCCCTGTGATGCCAGAAGCGTACTGCTCAACAATCTGCCTTACCAGGAAGATCCTTTTTTCCAGGCCAACCGGCAGCGGACGGCGCTGGTCGGCTTTACCTGTGAGCAGACCCTGTCAACTTGCTTCTGCTCGCAGATGGGTGGCTCACCATTCGGCAGTGAAGGTCTTGATCTGGCCTTTTCCCGAACCCAGGATGGTTTTATCGTCGAGGTGGGCACTGCCAAAGGTGAGGTCTTGATGGCTGGTCTTGATCTGGCCCCGGCAGAAGAAAGCGAGATCTCGGCCCTTGCATCTCGACGCAGTACGGGGGGCAAGGCAGATGCAACGGAGCTTGATACCCTCAAGGGCAGTGAGCTGGGCAGGCTTTATGATGCCCCTATGTGGAAGTCCTTGGGTGAATCGTGCATCAACTGCGGGGCCTGTACCTTTATCTGTCCGACCTGTTACTGCTTTGACATCCAGGACGAGGTGGTGCGCGGCCAGGGACGACGCATCCGTTATTGGGACTCCTGCATGTTCCCCCTCTACAGTTTGCACACCTCCGGCCATAATCCACGGGGCCAGAAGGTGCAGCGGACCCGCAACCGTTTCCTGCATAAACTGAAATATTTTCCGGACCGCTTCGGACCCTTCTCCTGTGTGGGTTGTGGGCGTTGCGTCCAGGATTGTCCTGTTAATATTGATATCCGTGAGGTCATGAGTGACCTTCTGGCGGTGGAGTAAGATATGATATCCTATATGCCCTATCCTGTCCGCATCGACGACATTGTGGTTGAGACGGAAGACGGCAATCAGAAGACCTTCAAGCTTGTCTTTGAGCAGGAGGCCCATAGAAAGGCGTGGCATCATGTTCCGGGTCAGTTTGCCATGCTGTCGCTGGCCGGACAGGGAGAAATCCCCATCGGCATCGCCTCTTCGCCCACCGAAGAGGGGCATTTGCTTTTTACGGTCAACCGGGCCGGCAAGGTGACCACCGCCCTGCACCAGATGAATATCGGTGATCGGATGGGTGTGCGCGGCCCATTGGGCAACGGTTTTCCCGTCAATAAGGAGATGAATGGCAAGAATATCGTCATTATTGCCGGTGGCTTTGCAGTAACCACGCTGCGGGCCACCTTGATCTCCCTGCTGGCCCGCCGTCAGGATTACGGCAAGATCACCTTTATCTATGGCGCCCGCACCCCGGGCATGCTCCTCTATCGGGATGAATTGAAGCAGTGGGCGCAGCGCGAGGATATCGATCTTCATGTCACCATCGACCGGGAGGCGCCGGGCTGGGATGGACTGGTCGGCTTTGTGCCCACCATTGCCGGCGAGGTCGCGCCATCAGCAGAAAACAGTGTGGCCCTTATCTGCGGGCCGCCGATCATGATCAAGTTTACCATGCCGCCTCTGGAAAAGATCGGCTGGACGGATGATCAGGTTTATCTTTCTTTGGAAAATCGGATGAAATGCGGGGAAGGGGTCTGCTGCCACTGCAATGTCGGCCCCACTCTGGTGTGTAAGGACGGTCCTGTTTTCACTCGCAGTCAGGTCAAACAGCTGCCCATTGAATATTAATGGCGTTACACAAAGGTCCAAATACTTCGTTGCACTGCATCCTTCGCCACTGCGGCGTAAACAAAAGTATGCCTCATTCCTCAGTATTTGTGCGCCGCGTCTTTGGGCCTTTGTCCTTAGCCATTACTTCTCTCTGATAAAAAAACTCATTCCAGACCCCACGCCGGGGGAAGACGCAGCGACTGGAATGAGAGGGAAAACTCCCTTTTTAGATGCAAAGCAAATGTAGAGAAAAAACCAGATCCATTTTTTATAACAAGGAGGGTGCTATAAAAACAGGATCTGGAGGGAAGAGCTCCCTTTTTTTTAGGAGCCATTACGAAATAACCAGTGATTTTCCTGAATATTTCGTTACGGCTCCTTATGCCGTTTGGCACTTCAGGTGACGATGTTTTTTTGTTCCAACGGCTAATAGACATCCAGCAGGTTGAGTCCAAGAAGGATCAAACCGGCACAAGCGATACGTTTAACCATGGTAGGGCTTACTTTTTTGGCAATCTGTGGGCCGATATAACCACCGATTATAGCTGCCGGGAACATGACCAGGAAGAGAACCATGTCAAAATTTCCAAACTGCATATGACGAATACTGCCCATGGCTGTACTGAAGAAGATGGCCAGCAGTGAGCTGCCAACGACTATGTACATGGGCAGCCGCAGCGCGACGGTCATCAGCGGGACCATGAAGGGCCCGCCGCCAAACCCGAACATTGATGATATGATGGATATGAAAAAGCCACCAATGCAGCCGACCCACATGTTGACCTCAAATTCCTGACCCCAAAAATCTACTTTCATAACGGATTCCTCCAGGTAAATTACGGTTTAGCCTTTTGCCTTGGCAGTTTCTTCCGCCCGTTTCTTGAACTCTTTCAAGATGGCCTGTTCTTTTTTGTTATTTGCAAGATAGCCAGGAGTTGTCTGCCAGAACATCAGGGCTGCCAGTATCAGGAGAATCCAGCCGAAGATAAACTTGAACTGATCAAGGGTGATCATCTCGGTAAGTTTCGGGCCGATAAATGCACCCACCAGCATGGCGCAGCCGATACCGGTACCGAGTTTCCAGTTGATGAATTTAATCTTGTTGTAGTTGTAAATGCCACTGCCCTGGGCAAAAAGCACGGTGGGCATAACCGTGCCGGCGACGATGGTGTGCGGCAGGGGGAAGAGAGAGACCAGAATAGGATTGAGGATAAATCCGCCGCCTGCCCCCATGAGTATACCGAAAATGGAGATAACCAGACTGAGGAGAAAGGGCCAGATCAGGTTGATGCTTGTCCCCGCAGTCTTCAAATAAACAGTGGGGAAAGAGATCTTGTTCTCAAAGGATACCACCTCACTTGTGACCTTTTTGACAGTCTCCTTATCCCCTTCTTTTATCCGTTCGGTGACTGCGGTCACGGTTGCATTGTATTTACCAGGGGCCTGACCGGCAGGAAGATTGATTTTGGCCGTGTAGGACCCATCAGGCTGGATTTCGACATTGGCGGCCAGCAGTTTGCCAACACTGCGGAAACGTCCCTTGGCCAGCTTCATCGACTCACTTTTAGTGGTCTTTTCATCCATCTCCGGCAGTAAATTTCCCCGAGAGCCAATAATACTGGCCATGATTGTGGCCTGATAATTATCAATCTTGATCTTGGCTGGTGCATTGTAGGCGGCATCAGCGCCGATTTTTTTCAGGACTTCCGAGTATTTCCATTTGTTGCCGTCAGCCTTGGCCTTATCGAGTTCTCCGGCCATTTCTTTGGGGACAAGAATTTTATAAAATGCCGGCATATCCTGCGTAAGATAAAATTTATAGGGGATCTTGCCTGTTTTTGGATCTTTTGCTCCATCAAAGCGGTTGGCCCGGACCTTTTTATCCGCTGAAAAAATCTCTACATATACTTGCGAGCCTGCTGGGGCTTTGCCGGTAACAAGAATATCGCCACCATTATCCAAGGACGTTTTATCGATGGTGATGGTTGGGGCGGTAGAACTGGCAACGGCAGCAGGAGGCGTGCTGGCAGCAGCTTCAGGTTGTTCCGCCCGCGCCTGCGGGGTAAACAGCAAGGTCATCGCCAGGGCGAGGGCCGGCAATATGCGAAATCTGATATTCATATCATCCACCTCCTGTCTGAAAAGAGAATGTCTTGAAAAGAAGACGGTCTTGTTTGAATTCCCTTGAGCTGTACCATTTGACCTCCTTTATAGATCTTCACTATCTGACAACCACGGATGATTACTTAATAAAAAAGTTCGTGCCTGATATGGCGTTGTTTATGTAAAGCAATAATGACGCCAACTTGGCATGAGAAGAGTATCTTTTTGTTATCGTTGTGAAATTACAGTAATTTTTTAAAATATTCTTCAGCAGCAAGGAAAGAATAGGGCAAGAATGGTGTTGATTTGTGCAGTAAAAACTATGCACCGCTGTTTTTTTGTTGCAGAATAAAAAGAGGACGCTACCATCATCACTCAGCGGGAATGTGGACAGCGATTGAGAGAACCAGAGGAGAGTGGATCCCGCAAATGAGCTAGTTTCTTTTCTCCATTAATACACTGGCTCATTTACGGTGGACACTGTAGAGTCTGGTGTTTGGTATTTATTATGGCGGGTGGGTATGAGCATGAACTGCCCGGATCGATACCGCCATTTCATAAAGAATAAGCATTGGCAGTGATTGAAGGACAATGGAAGTGGATACAACACTGATCTTCACTGGATTGATATTCGGCTCTATTGGCATGGGGTATATACTCTATGGCCGGAAACAAGCCAACATGATTGCTTTTCTTGCTGGTATCTGCCTTTGTGTCTTCCCCTATTTCATAAGTAGTGTCTGGATATCGATTGCTCTTGGCGCGGGACTTGTGCTCCTGCCATTTATGATCAGGATTTGATCTGTATTATGCGCATTGATATTCTTACGAACGGAGAGGTCTATGGAACCAGGGCATAAAATCGTTAAACCTGGCTTGAACGGTACCTTTATAGGTGAAAATGGCGAGAAGGTATCTCCGCCTGCAGGATGGGCATTCCTTCCGGCAGGTGATGCCGGCTTTACCAGAAAGGTTACCGTCCAAGGAGCTTTCTGGCGAGTTCAGGCTCAAATGGGTCGCCGCACCATCTCCAAAGGGATCTGGGCGCCGGTAGAAACGATAGCGTTGGCCAGGAAGGAGGTTGAGGCAGTCCGGTCAACGGCGGCATACCAGAAGAAATTAGCAGGTGACCGTCAGCGCCGGGGCAAGAAACAGACTGAGTATGAGAAGGAATTTTGCCTTGAAGTCCGTACCTTCCTCGCTTTTGCCCCAAGACACCAAGAGTTGGAAAAGAAGATGGCTGAGGCGATTACTGTTCATGTGATTCCTGTTGGTAGCGGAACGGTGGCGCGGACAGTGATGATCCCTGTCGAAGAGCGGGCGGCAAAGGCAGTGATCGCTTGGATGAGGCATCAAACCACCGCTTATGAGT
Source organism: Deltaproteobacteria bacterium (assembly GCA_026388715.1). Lineage (GTDB taxonomy): Bacteria > Desulfobacterota > Desulfobulbia > Desulfobulbales > Desulfocapsaceae > UBA2270. Next base: position 5,382 of record JAPLJF010000008.1, on the reverse strand, counting down.
CCATGAGGATCCCCAGAATAAAGGGCAAGAGACGAGAAACCAGAAGGATGCTGGCCGGTCGGTCAGTAGAGTTACTTAAGGCATATAGAGAAGGGGTTGAAACATCCCCTTGCTGCCCACTCAGGCAAGCTCTGGAAAAGTTGAGGCATCTTGATTGAAGTCCATGCAGAAGATTTCTCTTAGGCCATAAATGAGGGCCTTCAAGACAAGGTAAAGCGGATTTTTCCGTTTACCATGTTCTCCTTCGTGTGGCCAGAAAACGCCTGTATCAAGCGGTTGATTCAATTGGTTCCTTTCTGCCCCGGCAGGAGGATGACCGCCTCTGTTCCCCGTTCCTGGCCAGCCTGGAGACTAAGAGTGCCGCCATGCAGCCGGATTATCTTGTCGGCCATGGAGAGGCCAAGACCCGCTCCGTACACCTTGGTGGTGAAGAAGGGTTCAAAGATCCGGGCCCGGAGGTTTTCCTGGATCCCGGCGCCATGGTCGCGAATCCTGATTCGCAACGCTCCCTCCGCCCTTTCGAGGAAACACTCAATCGTCCCGCCACCCGGCAATGCCTCGATCCCGTTCTTGACCACATGGAGCAGGGCCTCCTCCATCAGTTCCCGGTCGATGAAGAGGGAGGGCAGATCCGCCTGATCATGGAGGATCGGTTCGATGCCCTGGCTCTCCATCTCGGTCTTGAGCAGAGACAGGACCGAACTGAGCAGGGTCCTGGGCTCGACCGGCTCCCGGCGCAACTGAGGGGTGCGGGTATAGGCGACGAATCCGGCCAGGATCTTTTCCAGCCTGATCGTCTCGTGTTCAACCACCTCAAGATAGCGGGCCATTTTGGCCTCTGGCTCGCACATGGAATGGAGCCGTTTGACCAGGCCACCGAGTGAGGCAATGGGGTTGCGAATTTCGTGACAGAGCCTTACCGCCATGGTGTTCAGGGCATTGGCCCGCTCCATTGCCACCAGGATTGACTTGTCCCGATGGACCACCATATTCTCCTGGTGGATCTGATCCTTCTGTTCCATCTCCTTGGAGACATCGATCAGACAGCCGAAGGAGAGACAGATCCCGTCCGTCTGCCATATCTCAAGGACTGAGCTATCCTTGAGCCAGCTGGTCCCGGCAAGGTTCATCTTGTAGATAGCCTCCATTCGTCCCGCCTGCAACCGGTGTTCGCGCAGGTTGTCCCCCTCCGCACGCAAGCGGCCGGAGGAGATAATCTCCTCATGGACGTCGAGGTCGCCCTCCTGGGAGCTGTAGGTTCGCTGGTCAAGAACCAGGGAACGGAAACGGGCCGCGGCCTGATCGCCGGGGCAGTCCAGGAGGTGGAGTAATCGTTGGCCGAGAAATTCATACCAGATCACCTTCTCCCTTTCATGCCAGGCTGCCACATAGAGCATGGGGGCGAGCCCCAAGCGCTCGAAATTCTCAAGACGTTCGATGCCGCGCCGCAAGTGTTCGCGTAAGGCCGGGGAGTAAGCCCCCCGGAGGATCCGCCCTGGATACCCTTCTGGAATCAACATCGCATCCATCCTCCTGATCGCGATTCGCGCCTTCCTTATTTGTGTCCGGCACGGCCTCAGCCGCCTGTTCGGAGATGGCCATCTCCAGTATCACATAAACCCCACATTCTTTAATCTTACCATAAAACTCCTGCAATACGGTAATTTGAAGCGTCGTTTTTTACTATTTTGAAATTCATCTCGTAAGTTCGATTGATACCCTGTTACAAGAGAATGCGTGAATTATAAATTCCGGTAAGAGAATAGTGACCATTCGCACAGTAACACTTATAACCAGGCAGACAATAACAAAGGCCCCGTAACAGGCTATATCCGGCCACGTTTTTTGGCGTCCGAAAAGAATGTAGCCCCAGAGGGTATGGAAAAAAATCCGTTGTCCTACTCCACCAGGGACTCCGGCATAGTGACCTTATGGAACAGCCATTTTTTATCGCTCTGGATCAGGGCAATCTCGACCTGGTGGCTTTCCTCAACAGACTCTATCTGGGCCGTATTCTGGCGCCGGAGGCGAACCCTGCTCTGCACTGTGGCCTGCCCCTTGACCGGAATGTCAACAATCACATCTTCAAAGGCAACCGTGAACAGGGCGAAGCGATTGCGGTGATAGATGAGGTACTGGATAATCAAATCCTGTTCCAGGACCTCGCTATAGCCCTTTTCAGGAATGGTCACCAGGCAGCCTTTTGCCAGCATCTTCTTGACATTGCCCATTTTCAGAGCCATCTGTATCGGCGACTCCTGTCCCTCCTTGCCAAGCTCTACCGCAAGACCGGTAAGCTGGCGTTTAATCACCTCTTTATCGGAAAAATAGTAGGCGAGCCAGCCACCCATGGCAATGATCAGTACCAGGGCAACAATAACGATAAGGATCTTTTTTGCCATAATGTCTCCTTTAAAAAATACACTTTTTCCGCAACAGCCTTATGGCAGCCGAAAGGGTGGCATAATCGGCTGCCTGGGTTATCCGCACGCTGATTGTCATCTCCCGCATCACACAACTCCACACTTCTAAGTCCTACCATAAAACGACTGTAATTCGGTAAGTTGAGGCGTCATTTTTTTGGCTATCTTGAAAAATCTTTTTTTGTTCTCTCTGAGAACCTCCGCAGGGCTCAGACAAAGAGGTCCGTCAGTTCAAACTTCTCCCCGTCAAAGAGGCCCAGGTCGGTGATTTTCAGCGCTGGGATCACGGGCAGGGCCAGAAAGGACATGGTCATAAAGGGCGTTTGCAGCAGGCAGCCGTTTTCCTTGACCCTGTGTTCAAGGGTACTGTACTGGCGGGCCATCTCTTCGCAGCTGCCAAGGCCCATGAGGCCGGCCACTGGCAACTCCATCCTCTTTTCCTCATCCCCATTGACAAAACAGATGCCGCCACCGCCTTCCTGGAGCAGGTTGACGGCCCGGGCCAGATCGAGGTCGTTAACACCAATGGCAATGATGTTGTGGGAGTCGTGGGCGATGGAGGAGGCCATGGCCCCTTGTTGCAGGCCAAAGCCGTGGACAAAGGCGATGGCCGGTGGCGCTGGTTGATAGCGGTTGTGGACGAGGATCTTCAGCAGGTCCGCGTGTGGATCTGCCTCGACAACGGTGCTGTCTGCCGGCACGGGGTAGCTGCCAGCGCCGGTGACAATCTGGCCGTCAGTCACTTCGATGATTTTTATGTGCAAACCTTGTGCTCGGACCTGCAACTGCACAGGCATAATCGGTGCGGCATGGAAGCGGTTGATCGGCATTGGTTGCTTGGTCTGAAAGAAGGGTTGCCCTTTGGCGCTGACCATCTCGCCATTGATCCAGGTGGCGTTGACCTCCATGCGGTCAAGGTCATCGACCAGGATGAAGTCGGCCGGGTCTCCCTTTTGCAGCAGCCCGACCCCGAGCTGGTAATGGCGCACCGGGTTGACGCAGGCGCATTGCAGAATGTCAAAGAGATCATGGCCCAGGCTGAGTCCCTTTTTGACCAGCAGGTTGATGTGGCCGCGGGCCAGATCGGCCGGTTTCAGGTCATCGGTGCAGAGCATGCACTGGCCGCTGTGGCTGGTGATAAGCGGATGCAGATCATCGAGGTTGCGGGCGCTTGAGCCCTGGCGCAGTTGAATATTCATGCCCAGGGCCAGTTTCTCGTGACACTCAGCCAGACTGAGCGATTCATGGTCGGTGCTGATCCCCGCCCTGATATAGGTTGCCAGATCAAGCCCGCGCAGGCCCGGGGCGTGGCCGTCCATTTTCTTGCCCATCTTTGCGGCGGCCTGCAGTTTGGCCATGATCTCGGGGGCCTGGCTGATGACACCGGGAAAATTCATCATCTCCGCCAGAAAAAAGATGTCGTCACGCCTCAGCAGCTCTGCCACATCGCGGGCCGTAAGCCTGGCCCCGGCGCTTTCAAAAGCGGTGGCCGGCACGCAGGAGGGGGCGCCGAAATAAAACTTCAGTGGTACCTGCCGTCCGTTTTCGATCATGAAGTCAATGCCGGCAATCCCCAGCACATTAGCGATTTCATGGGGATCAGCCACCACGGCCACGGTGCCGTGGCACACCGCTTTTTCGGCAAAGGCGGCCGGGGTCAGCAGGGAGCTTTCAATATGAATATGGGAATCGATCAATCCCGGCAGGATAAAGGGGCCTTTGACCTCGGCGTTTGGTTGGATGTCAACAATACACCCCTGGTCAATGACCACGGTTCCTGGAAATTGTTTGCGGGCCACAGGGTCAACAATAATACCGGATATCTTTTTCATCTATTCTCCTGAGAATGGCAAAGGCTGGTACGGTTTTGTCATTGTAGAGTGACCACCGTTGGAATGCAATCTTTTCTCCGGCTGGCTCCTGGCCTTGCTGAAAGTGGAGTCGAATCCCCAGGCCAAGGATGCCCTGTCTCGATGTTACCATTATATTCATCGGATTCTATTGTAAATATGGTCAAATTGTCAGGAAATATTCGGTTAGGATCTTTGGCGGTCATACGCTGGCTGATTATTTGCTATAAGGCTAATCTTGACGAGGGCCTTTTACGGGGTGACCTTCTTTTAGGGTTTGTGAAGAGTTATTTGTGGAGCACAGTGGTTATAATAATTGTTATCTACAAATTCGCTGATGTCGGCACTGTTTTCCGTACCGTCAGGGTTACAGGGTTCAGTCAGTCCTCTTTCGGGCCGCTTAATGTCATGATGTGGTCCTCTGCCAGTCAACAAGAGTATTCCCAATTGGCGGGATCAGGATCAGACGGCCAGGAGTGCTTGTAGGCGTCATTATGACATTGCAGACAATCGATATCTGCCGCTGTCAGGTTTGTAACTTGCCCAGAGTGGGATGACAGGTTAGACAGGCAGCCCCTGCCATAGCCGGGTTCGGATAGCTGCAGAATGTATTGATTTCGTTTAATTTATGGCTGGTGCCGCTGATGTTTGTGACCTTGGGGGCAGCGGTTGCCATCATGCCATGCAGCGAGTTGATGATATCAAAACGTTCGCCATTGTGACATTCAAGACATTTGGCAGTTACTTGTGCCGGGGTAGTAAAGGTGCCGGTTATACCGGCATGGGGATTGGTTCATCCCCCACAGCTACCAGCAGGTTCTGCTGCGCTTACGCCGCAGGTATTGAGAACCAAAACGGTAGGATCATTATCATTAATTCTGGAAGCTCTTTTTTCGTTCTCCGGTCGCCCCCCTCCGGTCGTTGTGAGTAAATTTCGATTCACAGAGATTGCTCAGGATCAATTTATCTTTATGGCTCTGTCCTATTTTCAGTTAAACCGGAACATGACCCAAGCAGGCGTTCAGTAAACGCATCGGCAACTCATGTTCCCAAAGACGACGATTGAACCGGTAACAAAATTCACTAATATATTCATGTAAATATTTGTG
>JAPLJF010000031.1 GCA_026388715.1 Deltaproteobacteria bacterium | reverse complement strand
TCGTTTTACTGCCCTATCACTTCTCTACTTATCTCCGGATGGTGCACATCAAATGTGACGCACCCGGCGACCGCGGCAAACTACTCAATCAACTGGATCATGTCAATGGAAAAAACAAGGTAACTGCAAAACATGTTCGTCACTTGCCGGCACAACACGATAAGTCAAGAAGTTAAGATATGACTTTTACATAGCCTCTAAAACAAAAAAAAGAAAACACTGCGCTGGATGCGCAAAAGAGATCTACCTTTTTTCATTTTTGTTCACTGTTGATCCATTTTTGCAGAACAGTAATTATCTTTTGAGCTTGTTCCGGGCTTGAAATATTAAATTTAGATTTGGGGAGATACTCCCCCTCTCGTTTCTGGTAGCGGCGAATAGTATACATATCTTTACTATACTCCTCCTTGCTCTTATTCCAGTTTTGATAGCGATATAAAATTGTGGTCCAGGCCCCTTTTGACAAGACTTCTTTATCCAGTTCTTTTACCAGAAGGATACCATCCTCTTCATAGTTAATTGTCAACTCATTAAAATCACTGCTCATTTTATGTCTCTTTTTAGTCTAAATTGTGTGATTGTGGCGCTCAAAACAAATAGGTATTGACCCCAAAAAACCATATCCTGTCAAAAAGATAAAGGGGAAAGGAGTGACCCCTGCCACCCCTTTCCCCTTATTAAAGCCTGATGCTCGAGGAGAGCCACCATAAAAGATCAGGTGCTGAAGTGAAGTATCCCCTTCCGAACATCAACCAGAACATGGTCCCCCTCATGGAAGCGCCCGCTTAACAGCTCCATTGCCAAAGGATCTTCGAGGAAACGCTGAATAGCCCTTTTCAAGGGACGCGCCCCAAACAATGGGTTGAAACCCGCATCTACCAGAAGCTCTTTTGCCGCATCTGTAATTGTGAGTTTATACTTTCTCTCTTCCAGCCTGGTGACCAGTCTCTGGAGCTGAATATCTATAATTGAGCGCATGTCTTTTTTAGACAGGCTGTGAAAGATAATAGTCTCATCGACCCTGTTCAGAAATTCCGGTTTAAATTTCTGATGGAGAAGTTCTTCGATCTGATTGCGGACCGCATCAACCCCTGCGTGCTCCTCCGCCATTTTAAGAATCAGATCACTGCCCAGATTGGAGGTCATGATCAGAATAGTATTTTTAAAATTGACAGTCCTCCCCTTGCCATCGGTCATCCGTCCGTCATCCAGAACCTGCAGCAGGACATTGAAGACATCTGGATGCGCCTTTTCAATCTCGTCCAGAAGCACGACGGAATAGGGTCGCCTGCGTACTGCCTCCGTGAGATACCCACCCTCCTCATAGCCGACATAACCCGGAGGGGCGCCAATAAGCCTGGCGACGGAATGTTTTTCCATGAATTCAGACATATCAATGCGAATCAGGGCCTGAACACTATCAAAGAGAAAATCTGCAAGCGACCTGGCAAGCTCAGTTTTCCCAACTCCGGTGGGTCCCAGGAAGATGAAAGAGCCAAGTGGGCGGTCAGGGTCCTGCAGACCAGCCCGGGCCCGGCGCACTGCATTGGCAACCGCCTTGATGGCGTCTTCTTGACCAATTACCCTGGCCGCAAGCGCTGATTCAACATGTACCAGTTTGTCTTTTTCACCCTCCAGGAGTTTATCTACAGGGATACCGGTCCATTTCGCAACCACCGCGGCAATATCTTCAGCCCCCACCTCCTCTTTCAGCATCTGCTGATTTTCCTGGATCTGTTGCAGCTTGGTGTTGGCTTCTTCAAGATCTTTCTGCAGTTTAATAATTCTCCCATAGCGGATTTCCGCAACCTTGCTCAGATCTCCAATCCGCTCGGCGCGCTGCTCCTCCATGTGTGCCTCATCAATACTCGCCTTAATCTGACGAATACTTTGAATAACATCACGCTCCGTGGTCCACTGCCCTTTCAGGGCATTGAGAGAATCATTTAATTCACCAAGTTTTTTTCTCAGCTCCACAAGGCGTTCTTTCGAAGCTGGATCTTTTTCCTTTTTCAGGGCCTCCTGCTCAATCTCCATCTTTATTTTCTTCCGTTCCAGCTCATCAATTTCTGTGGGCATGGAATCAATCTCAATACGCAAGGAGGAGGCAGCCTCATCAATGAGATCAATGGCCTTGTCAGGAAGGAAACGATCGGTAATATAACGATTCGATAGAATGACGGCGGCAACCGTTGCGGCATCCTGTATCCGGACGCCATGATGCACTTCATATTTTTCTTTGATGCCGCGCAGAATGGCAATGGTATCTTCCTCGCTGGGTTCCTGAACAATAACCGGCTGGAATCTTCGTTCCAGGGCGGCGTCTTTCTCAATATACTTCCTGTATTCATCAAGGGTAGTGGCACCGACACAGTGCAATTCTCCACGGGCCAGAGCGGGCTTGAGCATATTGGAGGCATCCATGGAACCTTCTGCGGCTCCCGCGCCCACCAGGGTATGAATTTCATCAATAAAGAGAATGATCTCCCCTGCTCGCGTTTCAACTTCTTTCAGCACTGCCTTTAACCTGTCCTCGAACTCACCACGATATTTAGCCCCGGCGATCAACGAACCAAGGTCAAGGGAAACAACCTGCTTTCCTTGCAGGGTTGCCGGGATATCGCCATTGACAATGCGCTGGGCAAGGCCTTCAGCGATGGCCGTCTTGCCAACCCCTGGTTCACCAATCAGAATGGGGTTATTTTTTGTTCGCCGCGATAAGACCTGGATCACCCGCCGTATCTCCTCGTCCCGGCCAATGACTGGATCCAGCTTCCCCTTTCTGGCAAGATCAGTCAGGTTGCGTGCATATTTCTCCAGGGCCTGATATTTTTCTTCAGGATACTGGTCGGTAACCCGCTGATTGCCGCGAATGGTGGCGAGGGCCGTCAGGAAATTTTTTTCATCAACGCCCTTACTGCGCAGCATCTTGGCAGTCTCTGACTTATTATTCTTGATAATGGTGAGAAAGAGGTGTTCCTGGCTGACAAATTCATCCTGCATCTGGCTGGCAGTGCTGAATGCCTTGTCGAGGAGCTGTTTCAGTTCTCCAGAGATATAAGCCTGACCAGCGCCACTGCCCGAGACCTGGGGAATCTTTTCAAGTATCTTGTTCAGTTCCATCAGGATAATGGCAGGATCAACCCCCATTTTCTGGAGTACCGGCACCACAACCCCCTCAGGTTGCTCAAGAATGGCTCTGGCCAGATGTACGGACTGAATCTCCTGATGAGATTTATTCTGAGCGAGTTGCTGGGCCGCCTGGATCGCTTCCTGGGACTTTATGGTAAATTTATCAAACTGCATGAAACTCTCCTCCTTAATATGGTCTTGAAGGTTAGAAGCCGTTACGAAACAACCATTATATTTCCGACCATTTCGTTACGGCCCCTTATGCCGTTTTTGCCACAAGGGCTAAGTGGAAAAAAATGAGAGGACCTTGATCCTTTGTTCGAGTCTTTTTGTTTGCAGTTAAAAATAAGAGTAAGCCCATGACGTGTCAAATTTTTGACCATGGAAATTTGGACGTGGAAATAGAAATAAAAAAGAGAGGAAAAAACAAAGAGGCGAGCCTCACAGAAATGAGGCTCGCCGGAGAAATCAAACTATAACAATCAACTACACCCGCCAGAACTGCAAGAGCCAGAACTACATCCACCTCCACCGCTAATCGGATTGCTGGAGGTAATGCCAAACCCGGAACGTGGGCCAGCGTCAACATAATCGACACTAACTGTACCGCAAGTATTCAAGAGACCTTCCTCTACGAGAAACTTCAAACCGCCGTTTTCAAAGATTTTATCATTGCTTTTTGGCTCATCCAGAGCCAGCCCCAAAGAGGGGCCTGCTCAGCCACCTTGCATCAAGGCAATACGCAAGGCAGAATCAATACTATTCTGCTCCAGATATTCAGTAAGTTTTTTTACTGCTTGGTCAGTAACGGTAAATTCAGACATACAACTCCTCCTGTAATCTATGGTTAATTAAAAAACATTGTATTTTCAGTTAGTAATATATTATGTATTTTTCAGCTACTGGAAGAACACATTGCTCTTCCAATCATACATAAACATGTTAATATCTATTTTAAGTTGCAAATCTTGAGAAGTCAATCCACATTATGCAGGTGACCACATTGACTACAAACGACATCACATCTTTCTCTTTCTGACTATTTCTGAAATAAATGTGTATTTCCAATAAATTAAATCTATTATCAGACTGATACCAAAAAAACTACGGCCTACTGATATGAAAAAAATTGTAATCTCCACTGGTGGCGGTGACGCCCCAGGGCTGAACGCGGTTATCTATGCTGTTGTTCATTCATGTTATCGCCGTGGCTGGGAGGTATATGGCAGTCGCAGTGGTTACAAAGGCTTGTTAAACCTTGAGGAGCTCAGGCGCCTAACTATCGAGGATGTTGAAGAGATTTATGCCACTGGTGGCACTATCCTGGGCTCGACAAACAAAGGGAATCCTTTTTCCACACCAGTCGAAAATCTGGCAGGCGAGATCCAGATTGTTGATGTTTCAGACAAGATCATGAACAATTTTCAAAGAATGGGCTTTGACTGTCATATCGCCATTGGCGGAGACGGGAGTCTTGAGATCGCCCATCGTTTTTCTCTGAAAGGGATGCCGGTTATCGGTGTTCCCAAAACCATTGACAATGATCTTGAGGCAACAGACAGGACTTTCGGCTTTGACACGGCAGTGTCAACAGCAACAGAGGCCTTGGACAAACTCCATTCAACGGCAAAATCGCACGATCGGGTCATGGTGGTTGAAGTCATGGGGCGTGATTCCGGCTGGATAGCACTTTATTCGGGAATTTCCGGAGGAGCGGATGTTATCCTGATGCCTGAGATCCCCTTTGACATGGACGAAGTCTGCAAAAAAATAACAGACAATGAACTGCACGGCAAGGATTACTCCATCGTGGTGGTCGCTGAAGGTGCTGTGGTCAAGGGCGGAACAGTAATCAACAAAGGCGCGGGAGAATTAGGAAGAGCAGAGCTTGTGCTGGGTGGGGTCGGTGAATGGGTGGCTTCTGAGATCCGGAAACGCATCAGCAAAGACACGCGGTCTCTTGTCCTTGGGCACCTGCAGCGTGGCGGCTCTCCTACGACCTTTGATCGCTTGCTGGCCTTACGTTTTGGTGCCGCCGCCGTTCGCCTGGTTGAGAAGGGTGTCTTTGGTCACATGGTGGCCCTGTCTGCTTCATCCATGGTTTCGGTTCCCCTCATTGACGCTATCAGGTCTCGAAAAAAAGTAAATCTGGACAGTGACAAAGTTTTGACCGCAAGAGAAATAGGTATCTGTTTAGGGGATTCCCCAGATTGAATAGTCATCAAGGTCACAAACGAGAATAGCAAGCGCATAAATGACGGAAAATAAATTTAAAGAGATTTATACCCTGCTCTCTCAGCATTTTGGCCCACAAGGCTGGTGGCCTGGGGATTCGCCGTTTGAAATCATGGTCGGAGCGGTGCTCACCCAGAATACCAATTGGGAAAATGTTCGTAAGGCCATTGCTAATCTGAAAGAGGCAGAAATACTCTCTTTTGCAGCGCTTTCCGCCTTGTCTGTTGATGAACTTGCTCAGTTTATCAAACCGTCTGGTTATTTTAACATCAAGGCAAAACGGCTGAAAAATCTTCTGCAGATGATCACCGCACGCTACCAAGGGAAGCTGGAACTTTTATTCGCTGAAGATCTGCCTGCCGGACGGGAGGCCTTGCTCTCGGTGAAGGGGATTGGGCCGGAGACTGCGGATTCCATCCTGCTCTATGCGGCCAACCATCCGATCTTTGTAGTAGACACCTATACCCATCGCATCTTTTCTCGGCACCATCTGGTGGCCGAAGAGAGCGACTACCACTCGCTCCAGGAAGAATTTCACGACAAGCTACCAACCCAATCAGCCCTTTACAATGAGTATCACGCCTTGATTGTGGCCCTGGGAAAGAACTACTGCCGAAAAAATAATCCACGATGTACACAATGTCCGTTGCAGGGAGTCTGAGATACTCTCTGCCAACCACGCCAGCCGTCTTATTCTTTTTTTTCAACGGGCAGCCCCTGCAAACGAAGAAACTGCCGACAGATACGACGAATGATGCTGGAATCCTTAGAGCTCAGCTGCATCCGACCCAAAAACTGACGGATATTGTTCATATAATAGTCATGGCTCTTGTCCTGTAGAAAATCTATAGAGGACAGGGTCTCTTCCAGATAATGGTACATCCCTTCAAGCTCAAAGGTTGTGGCAAGGCAAGGAGAGGGAACCACATCTTTCCGGCAATGCACAACTCCATGATAAAGCTCATAACAGTGGATGGCCACCGCCTGGGCCAGATTCAGCGAAGAAAAATCAGCCGTCAAGATGGAAGAGGTCATATGACAGTACTTCAGATCGTCATTAGTGAGGCCCCGATCTTCCGGACCGAAGAGAAAAGCGATTTCGTTGTTGGACAACAGGGGCAGAATCTCACTGACAACATCCCGAGGGTTTTTCCCCGGGATACGCTGTCGGCCTCGCCGGGCAGTGGCGCCCACAACACGGGAAAAAGGGGCAAGGGCTGTTTCGAGGCTGTGATGAAATTCCATATTTTCAAGAAGATGCGCGGCCTTGTGAGTCGCCATCATGGCCATACGTTCACGATCAGGAGGTATGCTGCCAACAACGATCAGACGACTGACGCCCATATTCCAGGCTACTCTGGCCGCCGCCCCGATATTTTCCGGAAATTTCGGTTCCATGAGGACAATGGCAACATGATTAAGAAGAGTGGAATCAATGGTCATGAAAAGTGAGAAAAAGAAAAGAGAAAAGAACAGGACGGGGGAATGGGGGACAAAAGAGAGACAAAGACATACCGCCTTCAGCCAATACCCTGCAGCTTAGGAGCCGTTGCGAAATAACCAGCCATTTCAAACCATTTCGTTACGGCCCTTATGCCGTTTTTGCCATTCAGGTGACGATATTATTTTTTCCAACGGCTTAAGCGGCCGCATCATCATGAGAGATCCTGCTGATTTTTTCATATTCTTCCACCTGCTGGTTCGTACTGGTTGGCATCAGTCGTTTCAACAGAGGCACAACTCCTTGTTCTGATTTTTCAAAGAGCCGCTCAGCCTCCTTGATCGTGACCTGCCAGGCAGAGGCAAACCCCGGTGCTTTTTCAAACATGATATCAAGAGCGGTCTGATAGATATAATACTGCCTGATCTCCTTGCGGCCTGGCTTCTGATTCAATGACTGGACAGTAATGCGCAGGTTGTCCCGCTCCTGCCTGAGAGTAATAAGCTCCTGTTTTCTTCTTTCGTTATCTGCTGAATCAATCTCCAGCTTGGTATGGAGATGTGTCTTTAACCTGTTTATTTCCCGAGACAATTCACGACGACGCAGAAAACCACGGACATAGATAATACAACAGAAAAGGACACCAAGCAGTAATCCCCCGGCAAAAGGGGTCTTCAAAATTCCCATGAACCAGTTTGAATTTTCCATATCCTTCATTTCTCCAAGACAACGGTAAAAGGGTGATGCAATGTTGTGTTCATGACTTGAGACCTGCCCCTCCCCCTTTCTTTATGCGAAATATAGTTTCCCGTCAAGCCTCAAAGAAAGCCCCCTGCAGTCTGGCAATCAGCCCCTTATTCCTTGGCCAGAGTAAAATTGATCCTGTTTTTCCGAGGATCCACATCTAGCAGGGTCACCCGCACCAGATCACCGATCCGGTACATCTTGGCGCTTCTTTCTCCCATGAGGCGATGATGTTTTGCGTCATAGATGTAATAATCATCACGCAGTTCGCCAATCGCCACAGAGCCGCTGATAAAGAGTTCAAGCAGTTCCACAAAAAAGGCAAATCCATTGACCCCGGAGATCACCGCGTCAAAACTCTCTCCGGTCTTGTCCTGCATATACCGGACCTTCAACCGGTCGTTCATCTCCCGTTCCGCGCTCACGGCTACCCGTTCCCGGGTGGAGAGAAAGGGCCCGATAATTTTTAAATTTTCCGGACTGAGATTTTTTTTATTTTCCTTGGACCTGCTGATGAAATCATACAGGGCACGATGTACCAGGAGATCGGGATAACGGCGAATAGGTGAGGTAAAATGGGTATAGTCGGTTGCCGCCAGACCAAAATGGCCGACATTCCGGGCGTCATAACGTGCCTGCTGCATGGTGCGGAGAAGCAGGTTATTGACCACATATTCCTTGGGAGTTCCTTTCACCATATCCAGAACCTGGCCAAACCAGTCAGGGTCCTCCCGATGCTTGGGGAGATTGAGCCCCAGGGTCTTGGCAAAGCCGGTAAACTCCTGCACTTTTATAGGATCAGGTCGTTCATGGATCCGATAGAGGGCATTGACAGAGTGCTCGGTAAAGGTCTCGGCCACGGCCTCATTGGCGGACAGCATAAACTGCTCAATAATCTCATGGGCAAAGTTCCGTTCGGCCCTGCCGATGGTGCTTATTCTACCGCTCTCGTCAAGACCGATATCCGGTTCCGGCAAGGTAAATCCAATGGCCCCCCTCTCTTTGCGCAACTTCTGGAGGATTCTTGCCAGCTCGCCCGCCCACTTGAGGGGAGTCAAAAAGAGTTTATGCTCGCGCCGCACGTCCTCATTATTATCGATGAGGATCTGCCGGACAGTGGTATAGGTAAAGCGTTTATGGCTACGAATAATAGACTTGATAAAGCGCTTTTTGGTGGTGTTGCCCTGCCGGTCAAAATCAAGAATGGCGGTAAAGGCAAGACGGTCCTGGTCGGGAATAAGACTGCACAAATTATTAGAGATCTTCTCCGGCAGCATGGGGATAACCCTGCCGGGGAAATAGATGGAGGTACCGCGGTCGTAGGCATCTTTATCGAGGGCGGTGCCTGGTCTCACGAAGTGACTGACATCAGCAATGGAGACATAAAGCCGAAAACCGCTCTTGGTCTTTAAAACAGCCACGGCATCGTCAAAGTCTTTGGCTGTTTCTCCGTCGATAGTGACATGCAGAATCTCCCGCAGATCTTCCCGGCCCTTGGTCTCGGTAATCTCTTCCGGCAGTTGCGCCGCCTCCTGCCTTGCCTGCTCGCTAAAACTATGGGGCAGTTTGAATTTCTCAATCACCAACCGCATCTGGACATCAATGGAGTCCGGATTGCCAAGGACCTCAATGATCCTGCCCCGGAAATTGGCGGCATCTTCAGTAGCATCAGCACCTTCGGCAAGCTCAACGATAACCGCGTCTCCCGCCTTTACATCCTGCGGAACAGTACCATCAATAACAACAGAAAAAGGAAAACGGGGATCTTCAGGGGTTACCCGAACCTTGTTCTGCTCAAAGGAGATAAATCCGGCCAGACGGTTAGAACCTCGTTCCAGGACGCTGATCACTTCCGCCTCGGGACGACCATCTTGACGAACCTTGTAAACTCGGATAAGGACTGTATCACCATGACGGGCAGACCCCATACGAAACGCCTCAACCGAAGGATCTCGGGTATAGCTTAAACCTCCAGCCCTGACAGAAAGCCCGGTGACGAAACCAAAACCGCGCGGGTTTTGCTCAAGGACTCCCGCAGCCAGGTTGTTCTGCTTGCCGAGCGAAAAACGATCCTTACTGGTGTGATTCAGGATTTTTTGTTCAACAAGCGCCGCGAGGAGTACGGTCAATTCCTTCTGTGCACCTTTTTCAAGCTTGAGCTCCGCAACAATATCAGTTTGCGAGAGAGCTTGTTCACTGCGATACACGCACGCCAGCACGTCGTGCTCCAGTGAATTGTCTTGTCGTGGTGATCTTCGGTCAGATTGAGTAACATACCGCCTGTCTGCCGGCTTTCTTGGAAAATGTTTTCTTTTTTTTCTCATAACTGATATTTATTTTTCCCCTGACCGTTATTTTTTGGTAAGCTTGTTTAATATCCCTCTTTTCAAGATTCGCTTCCATCCATAGCCTTCAACCTGACAACCGAATCAATCGGATATTTTTTATAATAGCACAGTCCTAACGGTGGGCAAAGGAATTAACAGCAATTTTCCCTTGCAGGTCACATCCTTTCTCAACAAATCAACCAAAATAAACCGGGCCATATGCAGTACAATATACCTTTTGATCTGGAAATATATCGCACTCAGATGCGGCAATTGCTCGGCAATGACCCGGCCGACGTCTTCTGGCGGGCTCTGGATTTTGCCATTGAGGCCCATGACGATCAATGGCGCCGCTCCGGCGAGGCATACATCATGCATCCCTGTTCTGTCGCCAGAATTCTGGCTGACGAGATGGATATCACCCACCCGGAGATCCTGGCGGCCGCCCTGCTCCATGATACAGTGGAGGATGTCGAAGAAATAACCATTGGCTTTATCGGAGAAAAATTTGGCCATTATGTTGAGGCCATCGTCGAAGGCTGTACCAAAATCACCCAATTTACCGGGGACAAACAGACACATTCCAAGATGATCCATCGCAAGATCTTCTCCGGGGCCGCCTTACGCCCCGAGGTCATGCTGGTCAAACTGGCCGACAGACTCCATAACCTGCGGACCCTCAGCGCCCTGCCCCAGCACAAAAGACAGAAGATTGCCGACGAAACCATTGATATCTATGCCCCGCTTGCCACCGTGCTTGGCTTGTTCAGCCTGAAACGCGAGATGTTCAATCTGGCTCTTTCCTATAAATTCCCCAAACAAAGCGCCAAGCTTATCGGCCAGATCAAACAGATCGAACAAGAGCCGGTGGTATTCGAAATTGTTCAACAACTCAGGAAGAAGGCCGAAGATGTCTGGTTTACCTGCAAGGTCACTATTCGCCCCAAGGGGCTCTGGGCCTATTATGATGCCACTAACCATATCTTACGCAAACAGATAGATAATCCCGTTGAAATTCTTATTGTGGTTGAGAACGCTCCCGCCTGTTACCAGGCCCTGGGAATCCTGAATCAGACCTTTCCACCCATCCCGCGCACGATCCGTGATTTTATCGCCAGCCCCAAGGACACAGGCTATCAGTCCCTGCATGCCAAAGCCAATATCAAAGGGAGAACATTTCTCTTCAAGATTCGCACCGAGGATATGACTCGCAGAGCGCAACGTGGCCTGTTTAAAGGCTGGAGCTCACAAAACTCCAACCAGCGCCGATTTATTCGTGAGATCCAGGAGTTGTTTGACATTCTCGCCTCAAATGATTCCGTCTCCTACCGTGAGGTTATTGCGGCCAGCGGCAATAAGGAGATCTCCACCTTTACCCCCCAAGGTGACCTGAAACATCTTCCTGCCAATTCCACCGTTCTTGATTTTGCCTTCCACGTCCACACCGATATCGGACACAGTTGCCTTGGCGCCATGATCGGCAGCAAACGGGGGGCAATTGATACTGTTTTAGAGGACGGGGACACAGTGCGTATTATCCGGGCTGATCACCCTATTCACTTTGACCTGAAAATGCTTGAGCTCTGCCAGACACCCCGGGCCCGCTCCGAACTGTCAAAAACATTTAAAATCAGAAGTCAGCAGGTTGCCCAGGAGATTGGACTTTCAGTGGTCAGCCAGGAGATGCAACGTTATGGTCTTCCTGTTGATCTTCTGGCCCGGCCAGATTTCAAGCAGATACTCGAACATTTTGCCCTGAAAAGCCTCGAGGATCTCTATGTTCAGATTGGTGAGGGCAGGTTACGATTGCCCACACTTATCGAGCGCATCAAGACCGTATTCTACCCCGGCAGCCCTCCCCTTATCCGGCCAACCGGGGCCTTTAATACCATTGAGCTTACCACTCTTGATCCGGCATTTGTCAAGATATCAGCCTGCTGCAAACCAAGCCCTACTGACGCCCGGCTCTATGGTCTGCTCAGTGAGCGAGGATTATCCGTGCACAGCATGAATTGTCCCAAGCTTCAAACAATTGAGTTCCAGCGAGAGGATATTGTCTATGTGCGATGGCGGCAAAAAGAGACCTTTGTCGCCCACAAACAGACCCTGGTCATCATGGCCGCCACCCGTCAGAAGATGATGATGTACGCCGGTGTAGCCCCGGCAGAAATGAAAATCCTTGATCTGATAGCACTCTCCAAATCCCCCACCCCAACTCCTGATTGGGAACTGATTTTCGAAGTCCCCAGCCTCTATGACCTGCGGCAGGTATTAAAACATTTTGACAAGTCAGGGCTTTCTTATGAGTTTGCCCTTGAATTTTAACAACTGCGAAGAATCATAACCGCAAACAAATCTCTGTTTTTTAAACACAGATAAGAACAGACAGAACTTGACATTTCCTTGTTGAAACACAAGGACAAGCAAGCTATATTCATTTACAGATTATTGTACTCTTAACAATAAAATCGGGGAGTGGCTCAGTCTGGTAGAGCGCGGCGTTCGGGACGCCGAGGTCGGAGGTTCGAATCCTCTCTTCCCGACCAATAACATCAAGGAGTTAGGACATTGCGCCTTAACTCCTTTTTTTTATTTTTGGCACCACCGTAATGCCAATTTATTATCCAATTTGCCCCACCTCTCTCTTCGGCCTATGCTCGGTAAGGTACTAAGAGCTTGTCCGTAAATAAGCTTTTCAGGGATCGCGCCGGATTTTGAGACGAATTTGGCCGAGGCGATTGAGTAAAACCGCAGCTGTAGCAGCGCTACGGCGAGGATTTTGCGATTGAGGAACGGTCAAATTCGGCCAAAAGCCGGATGCGAGCACCAAAGATTTATTTACGGACAAGCTCTAAGGACAAAGTCATCGAGTTTTTCCCTCGCCCTGAAGAGAAGAGGAAGGGAAAAGTTACGGATGGGCACCTCGAACCACGGTAAAGGACATGGGCGGCAATGTGATTCCAGACGCCAATTCATCAAGGACTTGAAAATGCACGGGTGGCTCACTTCGCTTTGGATGTCCATTGGCGCCTTCAGCCCGCCAGGTATATTGCAGTGGTGAGTACTGGATCACATCGAGTGGTTCACTCCAATCGATCCCATTGCTGCCCATGCTGTCGAACCGGATCTTACCCAGCTCGATGCACTCCGTGCTCTTGTTGAACACCATCACCGCCCAGTGGCCATCAGGCCGGCGGACCACGTAGGCAGTCACATCGTTGACAACTTTATCGTCCTCCTTAACCAAAGCACGGAACAACTGGTGCTGTTTGTTGATGGGTTCGGCCCATTCCTCCATCAGCATCTTGCCGCCGTAGTAAGCGGGAAGCAACCACTTGGCCTTCCCGTTGGGGCCTTTCTGAAACATCATGAGATTGCCCCACAGCCTGTCTGTATGGGCGCAGTCCAGCTCACGAATAGGCTTCTTGGGTTCGAGGCCGTAATAGTACGCCGTTTTGCCGCCAAGCGTCAGGAATTGGGCGACGATTTCAGCGTTTAAGAGGGCGGCGGGAAGCTCAACCTCCGCCCTCCCTGCAAACGAGGAATATCCATATTCGCTTATGATCCACGGAATATTGCAGGGAACTCCTTCCCTATCTAAACGCTCGAAGGCATTCTTCATCAACAACGGTTGCGTGATCAGCTGCCCTGCTGGTGGTTGGCATACATCGTCGAACGGATACCACTCGAAAGAAAAAAAGCCAAAATCGTCAAGACGCTTGCGCTCGCGCAGATAGTCGAGAAATCGTTTCATCCAGGAATGTTCACCTTTCTCGTCAATAATGGTTTCCCATCCACCCACCTCTGACTGGAAACTTGGGCCGCCCGTGATCAGGGCTGGATCGATCTCATGGATGACCTTGGCGAATTGCAGATAGAGGGCGCCGTAATGTTCAGGGCTCACGTTCTGCCCGTCAGGTTCCTCTCCTAATTCGATCTGGCTCATCGGAAAACCCCGAGACTTCAGGAACCGGATCTCGGCTGCCGCATTTTCGGGTATGTCATACAGCAGGGGAGTTGGGACGAGTACATGATTACCCCGCCCAAGACCGGACGCCATGACCTGATCGAAACCAGGGTGGGCGGAATTAGGGTTACGATCAACCGCCCGATGCCAGGGATCGGTGGAGGAGACAACCATCAGGGTCTGGCTCTTGTTGGAGGCGCCGTGCCTGATGATATCTTTGAGCTTACCCCGCCCATCTATGCCATCCAGGAACAGTTCCCGGATGGCATATCCCAGACGGTCGCGCACATCCTCATTCTGCGGTGCCGTCCCTGAGGAGGCGCTCAACAGGATGCGAACGAAACGAACAGACACCGGGGCGTCTCCGAACCGCAACAGGGTGTTGCCCCCCTTGCCATCCTGAACCTGGCCGTGCGCGAACAGCCGCCAGACACCTGCGGTCAAGTGGTTGACATAGTCTGTATCCTTGCCATCCCAGTATTGTACCTCGTACTTAGTGGCGTAGGGCTCGCCCCAGAGGATGCGAAGGGCGTTCACATTACATCGTTTACCGAGATCGATGAGCACCCACTGAGGATGCAGCGCATTGTCCTCGCCAGTGAAATGACCATCGAGATAGGGGTTGCTCTTCCAGAAGGTGCTCTTGTCGCCGTCATCGAGCCGCGAATAACCATCGTCTCCGGCCTGATCAATGGTGCTGCCCCTGCGTGGAAGCTTGTAACCGAAGGACTTCAGCAGTGGACCCTTCGCCTTGTCGCTTGAGGTCCAGTAGCCCTCTTTCTTTGACTCATCGCTCCACGATCCGGCCTCATTCCAATGCCATGCTTCAATGCCGAGTTCGGTCCTCAGGCGGCAGGACAGCCTCCGGTAGGGCGCCCCGGCCATGGTCTTGATATTTTCAGGGGAATAGGTACTTTTAAGTTCATCTTCTTCGAGACCATCAAGACCGGCCCCGAACGCCTCATCGGGCATGAAAGACGCAACGGGAGTTGATGCGTCAATATGGATTGTAAGCCTTTCTCTCTCCACGCCATATGAAAAACTCGCGGTCATCAGCACAGCGGACAGCACGGCGGCACCCACCCAAAAAAGGCGAACTATTTGCAACATATTAATCATTCATGAATCACCGAACATATCCGAGGGATATAGGCATGTTGATTTTTGGAAAACGAGATTTGCAGATGGACATTTATCTGGATTCAAGCTTCTGGAGTTTAACGGTCCGGCTCACCGGATCTGCGCAGTTTGCGGGGTCCGTGTGAAGTCGGTGATTAGCTAAATATTGTTTTTCTTAAATCAATTAATCCTTCATAGAAAATAGAGTCCCCGATTACTATTTTAGGACCACCAAAATGAATATTATTTCGAATATTTTTGTAGTGGCGTATTGCAGAAATCGCTTTATCAGAGAGGCCAATAACATTCAGATAATTTGGTTTTAGTAAGTGAGTCATTGATATCGTATTATGCTTAAAATATAATTCTGAAATATTCTTTTTAGCTCGGATTGTATTAATATGAATGGGCGTATTAGCTTGTTTATCTCTCAAACCTTTTGGTGCTTGGATTAAATGTACAACATATCTTTTTGATAAAAGAACCGCTTTTGCATAGTTTTCAAAGGCAGCAACAATAAATAAGTCATCATGTTCAATATCATAGGTGTCTTCCCATAACTTGAACAATACATCTGCCATTTCGCTATTTTCGGGGAATTTGTCTATTATCAACTGGAAAGCTTTTTGAAGTTGAAGAGCTTCATTTGCATTTCTACCTAATTTTGCCCGATTAAAATACTTCCTAGCTTTATCTTTTAGCCTGTGAATATCATCCAGCAAAGATTTTCCTGCTATTAATTTTTTAAGGAATATTCCGTTTAATGTATCACGTTTTGTATCGTATTGATCCATGAGTCATTCAGGTTAACAAGTTATTATCCATTTTCTGTATATCACCCCCAATGAGTGATATAGAAAGACGGCATCATATTTATATTGATTTTCAACTCAGTAAAAACCCAACATAACTGGCGAGCATCGCTTTATATTTTCAGAGAATGATCCACTACATAGATCTATCTTGACAGGGAGGGCCGCTATAACTTTCCGCTACCTGTTGCCTGCCCCCTGGAGTGCCAGTTCAATCAAACGCTCCAGCAGCGCCGGAAAGTCCAGCCCGTAAACGGCAGCCGCCTGCGGGAGAAGGCTGGTGGGGGTCATACCGGGGATCGTATTGGTCTCCAATATATAAAGGTCACCTTCTTCGGTGAGGATCATATCGGTGCGGGAATAGCCGCGCAGTTGCAGGGCCCGATGGGCGGCCAGGGCCAGTTCTTGGACTTTTTCGCGCAGCTCTTCGCTGATGGGGGCCGGACACAACTCCCTTGAGGCCCCAGGCTGATACTTGGCCGTATAGTCAAAAAAGAGGAACTCCTTATTGGGGATTATCTCCACCAGAGGCAAGGCGGTCAGCTCTTCATTGCCAAGGACGCCGCCGGTGATCTCACGGCCTTTTATAAACTGCTCCACCATGACCTGAGAGTCATGCACATAGGCCGCCTTGATCCCGGTTGCCAGTTCTTCCGTGGTAAACGCAATGGACATCCCCACGCTTGACCCGGCCCGCACCGGCTTGATCACCAGGGGCAGATGCAGACGTTTCAGCAACCGTTCCGGCGTTTTAACATCTTCAGGACGCGCCATCTCCCACTCGGCCACCGGCAGGCCATGCAGCCGGTACATGATCTTGGCCACATTCTTGTCCATGGCCATGGCGCTGCCCAGCACCCCGGAGCCCTGATACGGCACGCCAAGCAGATCGAGAAAGCCCTGCACGGTCCCATCCTCGCCGTACAAGCCATGCAGAAGGATAAAGGCCACATCAATGGACGACGCATCCTGGGCCAGAAGGGCCAGATCCGTTGCCGGATCGTAGCGCGTGACCTTGAATTTCCGGGGATCCAATGCCTTTTCAACCCCAAGCGCACCCTTCAATGACACCTCCCGCTCACTTGATCTGCCGCCAGCCAGCAATGCCACCCGTATTCTCTTTTCTTCCCCCACAACTGCCCTCCTTTCTCTGCAATTATCACCCGTTGCCTATAAAACAAGACAAGATTTACACCCTTGAGCCAATCCGCCTGCAATCAGGCTTTCATTTTTTCAATACTCGGCTATTATATACTGAGCCTCTTGCAAAACTCTTCCAAATATGTCCCCCTCCCTTGACGGGAGGGGGTTAGGGGGAGGGTGAAGCATGCAACATGATGATTTTATGGCTACTTCCCCCCCCACCCTAACCCTCCCCCTCCAGGGGGGAGGGAATTTAATGGTACTTTTGCAAGAGCCTCTACCGTATATGGATAAAGATATTATCAAAAAAATCGCCGATATTGTTGGCCGGAAGAACTGTACCACCAGTCTTGAGGATCTGCATTGTTATTCCTACGACGGCACGGGAAAGACCTTCCTCCCCGATATCGTGGCCTTTCCTGATTCCACGGCCCAGGTTGCCGCGCTGATGCGTGTGGCCAGTGCCCATGCCCTTCCGGTCGTGGCCAGAGGCGCCGGTAGCGGCATGACCGGCGGTTCCCTGCCGGTACAGGGTGGACTGGTGCTGGCACTCTCCCGCCTGAACCATATCCTGGAGATCGACCGGGACAACCAGATTGCCATCGTTGAACCTGGTGTCATTACCGGGGATTTTCAACAGGAGGTGAAAAAGCTCGGCCTGTTTTACCCCCCCGATCCGGCCAGCCTCAAGTTCTGCACCATGGGCGGCAATGCGGCCGAATGCGCCGGCGGCCCTTCTGCCGTGAAATATGGAGTGACCAAGGACTTTATCATCGGCCTGGAAGTGGTGTTGGCCAGCGGCGAGATCCTGACCACCGGAACCCGTACCGAAAAAGGGGTGGTCGGTTACGATCTGACCCGGCTGTTTATTGGCTCGGAGGGGACTCTGGGGATCATCACCAAGATCATCACCCGCCTCATCCCCCTGCCGGAACACAAGGAGACCTTTCTGATCAGCTCCCGTTCCCTGTCCGGGGCAACCGCTCTGGTGGCCGAGATCATGAACCACAATATCCGCCCCTGCACCCTGGAATATATGGACAAAACAGCGCTGGGTCTGGTAGCAAAACTGCTGCCGGAGCCACCGGCGCCCGATATCGAGGCCATGCTCCTGCTCGAGATTGACGGCAACAGATGCGTGGTGCTGAAGCAGACGGAACGCCTGCACAAGCTTCTGGGAACAGCCCCCCATTGCACCATCAGACAGGCAGCCACCGAAACCGAGAGGCAGGAACTGTGGCTGGCCAGAAGATCGATCTCACCTGCCACCTTTCAACTGAGCCCCCATAAAATCAGCGAGGATGTAGTCGTCCCCCGCACCAGGATTCCCGACCTTGTCCATTTTACCGAAAACCTGGCCCGAGAGCTCGACCTCACCATCCTCACCTTTGGCCACGCGGGAGACGGCAATATCCATGTCAACATCATGCTTGACCGCAACCAGGAAGAGCAACGGCGCAGGGGCGAGATCGCCAGAGAGCGGCTTTTCCGGCAGGTCATCGAACTGGCCGGCACCCTGTCCGGCGAACATGGCATCGGCATCACCAAATCTTCCTTTCTGCCCCTTGAACTGGACGACACCACCCTGAGGGTCATGAGACAACTAAAAAATCTTTTTGATCCGCAAGGCATCCTCAATCCCGGGAAGATTTTTCCGCCGTAACTCTTTGCCTCTTCACGTGTGGACATAAACGATTGATCGCGCGCCGTGACGGAGAGTCGCTGAAAAAGTCAAAAAACTTTTCTCTGTAACTCCACGCCACTGCGGGGGAATTACAAAAATCTCAAATAACAAAATGAATATTTCTACTGAATCATGCCTTCCCGGCAGAGATATCCGTCTCATTCTCTTGTTGTTTTGGAAAAATCCATTGACAGAAGGCGAAGTTCTTTTTATAGATGCAGATTCTTTTCAGAAATGAGCTATTTTAAAATATCGAGAAAATTGCCACCAGTCGGCCTCTTCCTCGAGCCTAAATATCCAATACACTGGAGTCCTAAATGATAGAAGTTGAAGTTCGTGGAGATATTGAATACGCCATCAGACAACTGAAGAAAAAGCTGCAGATCGATGGCATTAAAAGAGAGTTGAAACGTCGTGAATGCTATGAAAAACCCAGCATCATGAAACGACGGAAACAAGCCGAGGCCCGCAGAAAGCTTCGGAAATTCAACCGTACTCGCAGGGCGTAGGCTCACCACAGAGATCAGTAACGCCTGGAGCAGCTCCGCCCCCAGGCGTTCAAATCCTCTCTTTGCGTAAGAGCCTCCAGCACATCCTCTGACCATCTCCCGTCAGCCCATTTCCCCGCAGTTTGTATCCGCAAGATCACTCTTTCTCCGCTATCTGATCACTGAAAAGCGGCTTGCCGACAACACCGTCCAGGCCTATAAGGCCGATATCGGTCTTTTTTTTATCTTTATCGGACAGCAGAGAATAGCAACGCTGGACGAAATTCACAGCACTACCCTTCATACCTTCCTGGAACAGTGCAGCGCGCGCCACCTTTCCAATCGCAGTAATGCCAGGAGGGTCTCGGCCCTCAAGAGCTTCTTTAGCTTTTTACAGGCCAACAGCATAATCAAGCACAACCCCTTTGCTGCAATTGATCTTCCGCGGATTGGCAGCCAACTCCCCAAGGCCCTCGCCTTAAGCGAAGTGATCAGACTCCTGACCCCGCCAGCCACGATCACCCCGCAGATCCAGAGAAACTACACCATGCTGCATCTCCTCTACTCCACCGGGATGAGGGTCTCCGAGCTGGTCTCTATCCCTCTTGCGGCCTGCAATCTCTCATCCTGCTTTGTCAGGGTGATCGGCAAGGGCAACAAGGAACGACTCATCCCCTTTGGTACCCCGGCCCGGGAAGTCATAGAGCAGTACCTCAAGACGGCACGACCGTTGATCCTCAAGGGTCGCCGCAGCAATTCCCTTTTTGTCAGCAACCGCGGCAGCGCCATGAGCAGGCTGCGCTTCTGGCAGATCATCAAGGAGGCGGCGCGGGCAGCCGGGATCAGCAAATCCATCTCCCCGCACATGCTGCGTCACTCCTTTGCCACCCACCTCCTGACCCATGGCGCGGACCTGCGATCCGTTCAGCTCATGCTTGGCCATTCAGACATCGCCACCACCCAGATCTACACCCATATCGACCAGGACAGACTAAAGGAACTCCATAAAAAATTTCACCCGCGCGGATGAAAGCTTGCTGGATGAGCCTGAATACTCGTATAGTAAGAGTAAGATAAGGATACGGGAACAAGAGGAGCACTTTTGATTAAATAACGCAGCGGAGGGGAAGAAACTACACATGCAACTTGCAACGATCATCTATCATCTTGCCATTGCCTGCTGGCTGGGCGGGACTGCCCTGTTTACCTTTGTCCTGACCCCAATCATCTTCAAGGCCTATTCCCGCGATATAGCCGGTGGAATTGTGGGCGTCCTCTTCCCTGGGTATTTCCGTTGGGGACTGGCGTGTGGTGCGGTAGCGCTCATCTGCCTGCTGCTGACCAGAGGCCGCCACGCCATTATTTCTGCTATTATTCTCACTGTCATGCTCACCATCACCGCCGCCCAGGCTTTTATCATCGAACCGAAAGCCGCCGAGCTGAAAAAGGAGATCCCATCTTTTACAACGACTCCGCCTGATCATCCCCTGCGTGCTCAGTTCCGGAAACTGCATGGGATCTCAGCCGTCGCCAATCTTGCGGTCATTGGTGCCGGAGTTGGCCTGGTAATCATCTCTTCTCTTCCCGCACGAAAGAAAGAAGATGTTTCGTTAGAAGCCGTTACAAAATAACTTCTGTTTTCCGTTGACCATGAACCTGGGGCCATGCAAGTAATCACCACCCACATCAATGCCGACTTTGACGGTCTGGCCGCCATGATTGCCGCCCAGAAGATTTACCCTGATGCGATCATGGTCTTTTCCGGATCACAGGAGAAAAACCTGCGGGACTTCATCAATGAGACCCTGCCCAATCGCTATGACTTTGCAAAATTAAAGCATATTGATCTCAAGGCGATAACCAGGCTCATCGTCGTCGACACCCGAAATGCCAAACGCATCGGCGCCTTTGCCGCCTGCCTCGATAATCCAGGTCTTTCGATCCACCTCTTCGACCATCACCCCGACAATCCGGAAGACATGAAGGGTGATCTGGAGCTGGTCAAGGATGTGGGTTCCACCACTACGCTCTTCACCCAGATCTTTCAGGAACGGCAGATCCCGATCTCGGCCTTAGAGGCCACCATATTCGGCCTTGGCATCTACGAAGATACCGGCTCACTGACGCACCTGACCACCAGACCAGCCGACCTGCAGGCAGCGGCCTGGCTCCTGGAACAAGGGGCCCAGCTGGAGACGATATCCCAGTTCATCACCTATGACCTCACCGCCCGCCAGGTTGAACTGCTGCACGACCTGATGGAGACCGCAAGCAGTTACACCATCCAGGGGATCGAAGTAGTGGTGGTCACCTTGACCCTCCCTGAGTATGTTGACGACTTTGCCCTGATCGTCCGGCGCTTCATGATCATGGAGAACCTCGACACCCTCTTTGCCCTCGTCTCCATGGCCGGTCGCATCTATCTGATCGGCAGAAGCCGCATCCCGGAAGTCAATACGGGAACAGTGGCGCGGGATTTTGGCGGCGGCGGCCATGCCAACGCGGCCTCGGCCACCATCCATGACATGACCCTTATTGAGGCCCAGGACAAACTGATCCGCATCCTGCACCGGCACATCCGGCCCCAGGCTATTGCCCAAGAGATGCTGTCCCAACCCGTCATCAGTGTGCCAGCCGAAGCCAGCATCAACCAGGCCCATTACCTGCTCACCAGATACAACATAACAACGCTGCCAGTGGTAGCCACCGACCACACTCAGCCCCATAAGCCGGCCACAGAGGTTGTCGGCATCATCACGCGTCGGGTTATAGAAAAGGCCATTCACCATGCACTCGGCCACCTGCCAGTGAGCGAATACATGACCGGCGACATTGCAAGTCTTCCCTTGAGCGCAACGCTCTCTGATATCGAAGAGCTGATCATCGAACATCGGCAGCGCCTGATCCCCATTGTTCATAACCATCAACTGGCCGGGGTTATCACCCAAACCGATCTGCTGAACATGCTGGTCAACGACCCGGCCCATCTTCCCAAAAACCTCCTGCACGAGACCGAACAGCAGTCTCAGGAACGAACCAGAAACCTGAACCAACTGATCGCGGAATTCCTGGACAAAGAATTGGTTACCCTCCTGCAGACCATTGGCGAGGTGGCGGATTCACTTGGTTTCAAGGCCTTTGCCGTCGGCGGCTTTGTCCGTGACCTGCTCCTGCAGAACAAGAATCTTGATCTCGATATTGTTGTGGAAGGGGATGGTATTATCTTTGCGAGAGAGCTGGCTCAAAGACTTAACGGCCAGGTCAAGGTCCACGAACGATTTATCACCGCCATGATCCGGTTGCCTGATTGGAGTTTAAATGGCCTCAGGATCGACGTGGCCACGGCCAGACTTGAATACTACGACTATCCGGCGGCCTTGCCCACGATTGAACTCTCTTCCATCAAGCTTGACCTCTATCGCCGCGATTTCACCATCAACGCCATGGCCATCCAGCTCAACCCGGCCCGTTTTGGGACCCTGATCGATTTTTTCAACTGTCAGGGTGACCTGAAAGAGAAAACCATAAAGGTCCTGCACAACCTCAGTTTTGTCGAAGATCCAACCCGTATCTTCCGGGCCATTCGTTTTGAAAAACGGATGGATTTTAGAATCGACACCCACACCAGCCGCCTGATCCAGAGCGCCGTCAAGATGAACCTCTTTGGCAAGGCCCATGACCCGCGTTTTTTTACTGAACTGAAGCTTATTTTTTCCGAGGAAAACCCGCTGCCCGCCATCAACCGCCTGGCAGAATTCAAGCTCTTCCAGTTTTTATGGCCGGACCTGAAACCCCACCTGAAGATTGATCGCCGCTTCAACCATATCCTGACCCAGGCTGAGCAGGCCCTCTCCTGGTTTCACCTGCTCTATCTTGACACGCCATGTCCAGCCTGGCAGGTCTATCTGCTGGCCATCATGGGGCGCTCCAAGACCGCCGAGGTCTCGGCCTTTTGTCAACGTTTTGGACTCCCACCCAAGATGAGCGATTTCCTTATCCAGCAGAAGCTCAACGCCGACAAGATCGCCCATATTCTCTACCGACGATCGAGCCTACGCCGTTCTGAGCTCTACTGGCTCCTTAAAGAACTCGCAAACATTGGGCTCCTTTACCTCATGGCCATCGCCAGAAAAAATGAAATAAAACAAGGTGTTTCCCTGTATGTGACTGACCTCCGCAAAATAAAAACCCAGATAACGGGCGCCGACCTCAAGGCCATGGGTTATCCTTCGGGACCACAATTCAAGGCTATTCTGAACGAACTGCTGACCGCCCGTCTTGACGGGGTGGTACAGACCAAGCAAGAAGAAGAGGCCTTCATCCAACACCATTTTCCACAACAGGAAACTCCGGCAGCATCGTGACACAACAACCTTGCCGTCTCAATGGCAGGAATAGCGAAGCATTGGCTTTTTCCGTAATGGCCTCTTGTATGTTATCTGCCAGACGCCGCTTTAAAGAAACAGCCGGAAAAGATTGGCTGTTTCTTTAAAGCGGCATAAGGAGCCGTAATAAAATAAGCAAAAAAACACTGCTTATTTCATAACGGCTCCTAAGCAGTCAGCTTGCTGGCGATTCTGGCAACATGCTCGCCCTGAAAACGGGCTCCTGCCAGCTCATTCTCAGTGGGTGAGCGGCTGCCATCAGCGCCGGCAATAGTCGAGGCGCCATACGGGGAACAACCAGTGATCTCACTTGTGTTCATCTGACCTTGAAACGAATACGGCAACCCGACAATAACCATCCCCTGATGGAGCAGGGTTATATGAAAGCTCAGGATCGTGGCTTCCTGGCCACCATGCTGGGTATTGGAACTGGTGATGACACTGCCGGCCTTTCCCACTAACGCCCCTTTTATCCACAACTGCCCTGTACTGTCAAGAAACTGGCGCATCTGCCCGCACATGTTGCCAAACCGGGTGGGAGTGCCGAAGATAACGGCATCCGCCTCTCCCAGTTCTTCCACCGTGCAGACCGGGATCTGCGTCTGTAGACCTAGGGTTGCAACAGCGCCCATCTTCTCCAGCACATCCGCAGGCAAAGTCTCCGGTACCCGCCGAATCACGACCTCAGCGCCTTCCACTGCCCGCGCTCCTTCTGCCGCCGCCTCTGCCATTTTGTAAATGTGTCCATACATGGAATAATAAACAATCAGGATCTTCATCATCGGCCGCCCTTATACTCTGAATTAAATCTCAACTACCTGGCCTCTACCAATATGACTAATATGACATTAGGCTCAACAACCTACCTGGGAGGTGTCAATACTCCCGTAAAATACATCCTTTCCCATCAGGAAACCAATTCAATGACACTTCTCATCTGCTGAGTCAATATATCCTAAACCTCTTTACACATCGCACATTGCTGTTCAGGGGAGCACTGGCACTCTTCCCAGTCTTCACCCTTCTGGGTGCCACGCCACTCAGCATTGCACTCACAGGTGCCTGCAACTACTTTCTTTCCCTGACATACGGGACAAATTTTCTTTTTCACTTGGGTCATAGCCACTCCTCCTTTTAAAAAATTTGTATTATCCTGCAAAAGTGCAGGCAAGCCCTGGCAAAAGGGCAAAAAACCAATCAGATCAGGTGGCTAACATCCACTTCTCAATGAAACTCTCTTCGTTGGAGAAAAAAATCTTTAGAATTCGTAAAGGAATAACCATTCCATTCCTGACCACTTCGTTATAACGGTCATGAATGGCAGAGTGTCGCTTGCGGAGTGCACGCCCAAAGGAAGTACTCTTGGGGGGAAGGAAGTGTCCTTGGGGTGTTATAGATGAAGAGCGACTACCATCCATATGGTGACATTATTTTGTTACAATAACAACCCTGCCAATTTTTTCTCGATGAGTTGCAGATCTTTCCAAGCCTCAGACTTCATCTCTGCAGCCTGAAGCAGATACGAAGGATGATAGGTAGGTATAAGCGGGATCTGTTTCCCATCAAGCGCCGTGTACAGATGAAAACGTCCTCGCAATTGAGACAAGGACTGCGGCAGATCAAGAAGGGCTCTGGTGGCAACAATGCCCATGGTGCAAATCGCCTTCGGAGCAATCACGGCTATCTGACGCCTCAGGTACGCAAGACAGCAATTAATATTGGCAGCTACCGGCTGACAGGATTCGGACAAGCCACACTTGAGAATATTGGTGATAAAGACATCACCAGGCGCAAGATGGATCGCCGCAAGCATCCGTGACAACATCTTATCTTCCTCCAAGCCAAATATCATCTCCAGAGGAAGATCCACCGGTTCAGTCTCGGTCAGCCAACCGCCAACAATAAGAAGTCTGGCCCGTGGCGTCCCTCTGCCAGGGACCGGAGCCACTCGCCTGACATGAAGATCACAGTTACAACAACCATCAATCTCTACGGCAATACCCTGAAGCGTTTCCGTGACAGCTACTGCAACGACAGGTGTAACAGCAGGTATAACTTTTTTCTGTTGCGGTAAGGTTTGTCCCCCAACGGCAGCCTCGGCCGTTCTGTCCAGAAAGTGCACGATTGCGGCATCCCGGGGATAGTTTTCAATCCC
This sequence comes from Deltaproteobacteria bacterium, assembly GCA_026388715.1. Lineage (GTDB taxonomy): Bacteria > Desulfobacterota > Desulfobulbia > Desulfobulbales > Desulfocapsaceae > UBA2270. The sequence goes on along the minus strand of JAPLJF010000031.1, from coordinate 15,351 downwards.
CAAGGCCTGATGATATGCCAGCAATGATCGCATTTCATCTATAATTTCCACATATTGTAGGTTCATAAGCTTATTGCCAGCACGTTCTTTTCATGCAAGGACACCTTGACAAAATCCGGAAAAGACAAATTATATCATTCAGCAAATAAAAAGAGAACTTCTTGCAACACACTTCAATCCTCTTCTGTCTTTATTCTATTATTTTAAAATTACCAAGGGAACCAAAATGCCTATCTACGAATTCAAATGCGATGACTGTAACCAGACATTTGAAAGTCTGGTACTCATTGCCTCCGCCGTTGACAGCATCCACTGCAAACACTGTAACAGCGCGAACATCAAAAAAATCCTCTCAGCCACCAGCGGCCAACCGGCCAAAGGGGCAACCATTCCATCAGGCGCCCTGTCCGGCTGTTCTTCCCGTTCAGGTTTTTCCTGAGCATAGGTCGCCAGGGATCCGTGTGATCCCTCTCCAGGCCACAAGAGGCAATAACAAGGTTCTATAGAGCTTATTATTGCCTCTTTTTCTGTTCTTTAGGTGAAAAGTCAAAGACCATTTCATCCTTTTTCAACAAACCATGTTGTTCTCTGGCCACTTCCTCAAGATAGCGCACATCGGTTGTCACTCGCTTGATCTCTTCACGCAAGGCATTATTTTTTTCCACCAGTTTCTGCTTTTCTGCATTCAAGGCAACAACCCGCATTTTCTGCCTTCTCAGAAAAAAGAGTCCCTTGTCCGGAGTAAAAAAGAGAGCCAGAAGAAAGATAACAACAAGCAGAAGGGAGATCCGATATAACTTTTTCTGCTGCAAGGGCGATAAGGATGTTTTATATGTTCTTTTCATAAGCTTCTAAAATAATATCAACATCTGGATGGAAAAAGCTGCATAACCATTATTCCCCCATCATGCCTTCCCCAATACCCATTTATCTGGTCAGCGCCTGTCTTGTCGGCCTTTGCAGCCGTTATGATGGACAAACCCGGCCCAATCAGGCATGTCGGCAACGCCTGCAAGATGGGATATGGATTCCTTTCTGTCCAGAACAGATGGGGGGCCTTCCCACCCCAAGAACAGCGGCAGACATCATTGAAGGCGATGGCTACGATGTCCTCTCGGGAAAGGCAAGAGTAATAACCCGGGATGGCATGGATGTGAGCCCGCAATTTATCAAGGGAGCAGAACAGACCCTCATGTTGGCACAGAGCCAGCAGGTAACTTCCATTTTTTTAAAGGCTGGCAGCCCTTCCTGTGGAATCTCAGGAAGGATCGGGATTACTGCAGCTCTCCTCAAAAAACATGGCTTCCATCTGACAGAATTTTAGGTGCCGTTATGAAATAAGCAGTGCTTTTTTACTTATTTTATTACGGCACCTTAGGCCGCTTCAAAGAAACAGCCAATCTTTTCCGGGTGTTTCTTTGAATGGTGTCTGGCAGATAACACAAGGAGCGGTTGTAAAATAACCAGTGCCTCTTTAACTATTTTGCTACGGCTTCTTATGCCGTTCTTGCCATTTCGATAACTACATTATTTTCTACAACAATGCCCTCATCCCTGCAGTACCCTACTCCCTCTTATTTAACCCGCATCAGCAACAGAATCACAATACCGGATTCATAAAGAAGATAAAGGGGCACACCCATGAGCGCCATGTTCACGACATCAGGTGTCGGGGTTAACACAGCAGCAATAATCGCAATAATCAACACAGTATAACGCCTGTTTCTTTCAAAAAAACTGCGTGAACAGACCCCTACCCTGACCAGAAAGACCATAAAAACAGGAAGCTCAAAGATGGTGCCAAATCCAAGGAGAAACAGAGTGACAAAATTTACGAAATGACTGATAGAGATAACTGGTCGAAGTTGTTCCGAACCATATCCAATGAGAAACTTGATCCCAAAAGGCAGTGTCAAAAAATAACAGAACAACGTCCCCGCATAAAAAAGCAGGGTGGTAAAGAGAACAAAAAAGAATAACTGTGCCCCTGCAACCCCAAATGGTTTACCGATGGCCCGCCAGAAAACAACCATCACCCACGGCATCAGACCATAAATGGCGGCAAAAGCGGCCAGTTTTACATGGGCCAGAAACGGGTCAGACACAGTAAAAAAATAGAGCTTTTCCGCCAGATGATTTTGGACAACTCGCAGCAGATCAGGGGTGAGAAAAAAGGTTGCGATCGTTACGACAATAACCCCCACTCCCAAGGTCCGCAGCGATTTGCGCAACTCACCAATAAAAATTACTGCTTTATTCTGCAGTTCCATAAAAAAAAGTAAATATTGAAAGGTAAAGGATAAAGGATCTTTCTACTGCTCTTGAGGCTGCCGCTCTTTTTCTTCCTTATGGAACAAGATCTCATGATCCGCCGGTTTCAAGGCAGGATCAGCGATGATATCCACAGAGATCTTGTGCCTGTTTTCCAGATCAATCAACTCATGACGTTTATTATTCAGAAGATAATGGGCCACATCAAGGGGGAAGTGACATTCCACCCGGCCAACCGTCTTCCGGCTGGCACCGGTCTGTATCCGCCGCAGATAAAAGAGGGCCAGGGTTTCTACCGAGCGCACCACGCCACGCCCCAGGCAATGCGGGCAGATCTGGTAATTAAGGGCCTCAATGGGGGCGCCAAGCTTCTGCCGGGAGATCTGCATCAATCCAAACTTGGAAATCCGGCTGATATCCACCTTAGCCTTATCACGTTTCATGGCAACCTTGACCTGCCTTTCCACCTCGCGGATATTCTTCTGACTCCGCATGTCGATGAAATCAACCACGATCAGACCACCCAGATCCCGCAACCGGAGTTGCCGGGCCAGCTCTGTTGCCGCTTCCATGTTGGCCTTGAAGATAGAATCCTCAAAATTCTGTCCCTTGCCGGTGGAGCCTGAGTTCACATCAATGGCCACCAGGGCCTCGGTAGGATCAATAACAATGGAGCCACCAGATGGCAGAAACACCTGAGGTTGATAGATCGATTCGATCTGGTCTTCCACGTTATACTGATTGAAAATCGGCCGGGCGCCCTTGTGCAATCTGACCTTGGTATTTTTTTGTTTATCGGGCAGCAGATCAATAAAATCCTGGACCTTTTCCATGGCAGCCAGATCATCCACGAGGATCTCCTTGATCTCGGGATCAAAATGTTCACGGAGAAACCGCAGCACACAGTCATGATCCTGATAGACCAGACCGACCCCGTCCATCCCCTGTCCTTTCCCTTTGATCTCATCCCAGAGTTTTAACAGATACTTGACGTCCTTGGCCAAAGAGATCTCTGTCAGATCTACACTGGCGGTACGAACGATCCAGCCGATGCCTTCAGGGATCTCCAGACTGTCCATAATCTCGCGCAACTGCGAACGTCGCTCTTCACCGGAGATCTTTTTGGATATCCCGGAAGAATCAGAGCCGGGCATGAGCACTACACAGCGCCCCGGCAGCGAGAGATAGGTGGTCATATTGGCCCCTTTATTCCCCACCTCTTCTTTCACGATCTGGACCAGCATTTCCTGGCCTCTCTCCAGCACCTCATTGATATTCAGATTTTTCCACTGGTGCTGTTCAATCAGACGCATGGTCTTTTCACTGACATCATGCCGATAATACTCGGGATGAATCTCACTGAAGGGAAGAAAACCATTTTTATCCGGCCCATAATCAACAAAGGCAGCCTGCAGATTCGACTCTACCGCCACAATCCTGGCCTTGTAAATATTGCTTTTTGTATGCTCGCGGGCAACAGTTGAGACATGAATGGATTCCAGTCGACCATCTTCAAGCAGGGCGATTCGACACTCTTCCGGCTCCTCGGCATTGATCAACAACCTGCTGACTGTACTCTTGACCGCCTTTTCATCTTCAACATCAGGAACCTCATCGTTCTCCTCGTCCTGAATATCAAGATTTTCCGGGGCATGTTTTCTCCTTCCCCGGGAGCGGGAAGGACGTCTTCCTGGCTCACTGGCCGGTGCCGAGGTTACAGGTTGATCTCCGGCTGCCTCAGCTTGTTCTTGAACCTGAGACTCATCATCAGCCCCACGCCCCTCAAGAGATGAACTGGAAACCATTGGTTCAAGAGCACCAGCGGCTTCATCTTCTCCTGCCTGCGCAACCGCACTGGGCTTTTTCCTCCTCGACCGGGCAGGTCTCCTGCCGCTTTTTTTCTGGGGCACACTGGTCTCGGCCACTACTGCTGCCTCTGCTCCTTGCGTGTTATCCTGACCAGGATCAGCTTTTTCACCCTCTGCCCCTGACTGTTCTTCAATCCGGGGCAGAGTACCCGATTCAATCACCTCAAGAGGGGCTTCTATTTTTTTCCGCCTCGGCCGGGCAGGTCTTCTGTTCGCTTTTTTTTGCAGCTCACCGGTTTCCGGGACCACTTCCGCAACAGTCCCTTGTTCCTCTCCCGCAACATCTTGCACAACCGCCTTTGGTTCAGGCTCACCCACCACAGAACTTTTCCACCAGGCCCCTATTGTCGCCTTGATCTTTTTATATCCCTGCTCAGGAATTGCTCCCTGTTCAGGATTTATTTTCTTTTCAGTCATCCTTACTTTCCTCAGATCCAGGCGTTATCTGCCTCAACGGACAGCATAACGCCGGATACAATCATGATAACCGGCAAGACATTCTGTTTTGCCGGTTATCGCAGAATAAATAAACACCACTACCACGTAAGCTGGTGCCTTCCATGGACTCGGAGACGCCACAGAGCGTCATCCCATCCTCGTTCCTCAACTCTATTCAAGGCGCCTTGAGAAATGAGTTCTTTTTCCCCAAGGCCATTCAAACATTTACATAATGATAAAATTCTTTATCATCATGTGCGATCTTCTCAATCCTGCCAGTGTCAACAAGCATCTGCACACATTCCCTGGTCAAATCCAGATCCTGCACATGCAAGGCCTTATCAATCTCTTCAAGAGGACAGGGCCGACGCTGAAGCATGGCCGCGATTTCCTCAACGAGAGTCTGCTGCTCCCGCGCCTGCTTCTCATTCCCATCTCTTTTTTTCCCAATGGCCTGAAAATCAATCAGAATATCGATCCTGCCGGCATAGCCATCCGCCAGCATTGCCGCGGCCTGTTCCATCTTTCCTCGGGTCACAGGCCGGGCACGGCCATCCATGGGTGGCCGTGCCACTGTATTCAACTGAATCCGCGTTGGATTTATCTTCCGCACTGCTTGTTGCAAGGCGACAAGATCCTCAAGGCTGTCATTCATATCTCTGACCAACAGGATCTCAAGCCAGAACTCCCCGCGAAATTCATGCCTGAAGAGCGCAAGGCCTTCGATAACCTGTTCAAGGTTCACCATAGACGCAGGTTGATTCACCCGCTCAAAACTCTCCTGCCTGGCCGCGTCAAGGGAAGGAATAACAATATCGGCAGCAGACAGCTCCGCACGAACTTTTGGATCAAAAAAAAGTGTGCCATTGGTCAGAACAGCTACGGGCTTATCAGTCTTGCCTTTCAAATAGGCAATGATTTTTCCTATCCCGGTGTGCAAGGTAGGTTCACCCATGGCCGTCAGGGTAAACACATCAATGGGTCGCCCACCCGTCCCCTGTTCAAGAACCTGATCAATCTCTTTCAGGATTTCTTCCGTTGGAACATATTCTTTGCGTTCGCAGGTTAGCTCAGTGGTTGGTCCTACTTCGCAATAGACACAATTAAGGGTACAAATTTTGGGAGGAAGAAGATCAATGCCCAGTGAATGCCCAAGACGCCTGGAGTAAACCGGGCCAAAAAGATATTTCATCGTTTGCTAATACTCAAGGCTCACTAAAGGACTCAGAAGATACTCAATTATACTACACAATACTTGAAAAATAAAACAATCCACCCTCATTATCAAGGTAAATCGTAAACTATAACCCTTCAGCATCCAGCAATCAGCGGTTACTTTTTTATTCTCCCCCTGTTTTCCTCTCTCACCCTGACCAATCACACCAGCGGCCAGCATGATCACTCAGCCCCAATCTCCTTTACAAAAACGCTCTGCCATAACGACCAGTTGCTCTTGAATAAAAACAGATACAACCAAACGGGACTTAATAACAGGCATCACTCAACTGACAATAACATACTTTTAAACACGAATAACTTGAAACATTCAAAATGATTAAGTACAGTATTTTTGATCGTTATTCAAATTATTCAATGTTCACTTATCGTCCAATATCACTGACTCGTAACCCGCTCCTGACACGTGACAACAGTCAGGTCGGTCTGAAGTCCAATATACCACTTGCTCTTCATTTTCCTCAAAGGAGTTTACTGTGACAAAGCTCTTCACCACCCGCCATTGTGCCAGCCATTTGTTCTGCCTGACCTCTTTGATCGCCGTGTCATTCCCGGCCAGCAATGGTATTGCCGAAACTGTCGCCACCGAGGAATGGCAGATAGCCGCAGACAAAATTACCCGCTATGAAGACCCGAAATCCATTATTGCCGAGGGCAATGTGGTTCTCACCAAAAGAGAACTACTTCCACCAGAACTATCAAAAAATCAGAAAAAAAACAAACAATGGGGAGAACTTCTGGAAGAACCAACCTCTACCCCAGAAAAAACGACTGGACAAGCATTAAAAAAGGACACGACCCCTCGCTATGAAGATAGAGTAACCATCCAGGCCGACTGGATTGCCTATGACATGGATCGCGGCTCAGTCAAGGCCCGCGGCCATGTGAACATCAAGGGTGCAAACGATGAAATTTCAGCCGAAGAAGGTGTCATGGATCTCAACAAGGAAACCGGCACCTTTACCGATGCCACCATCCTGCGTAAATCCCTAGACCTGCACCTTGAAGGAAAGACCGTTGAAAAAACAGGGTTTAACACCTATCATATCGAAAATGGCTGGGTCATTACCTGTAAGCTGAAGAATAACGAAACTCCGCCTTGGAGCTTTGCCAGTACTGACACCACAGTCACCGAGGGTGGGTACGCCGTCTTGAAAAATGCCACCTTTCGCATAAAAGATGTGCCGGTACTCTACACTCCCTGGATGATGGTACCCGCTAAGAATAAACGTCAGACCGGTCTCATGTTTCCCGAGATCTCCAGCTCTACGCGCAATGGCTTTGGATTTGACCTGCCTCTTTTTGTCAATGTCTCCGACTCCACTGATCTGACCTTGTTCCCTGAATACTATGCGAACCGGGGATTTATGCCGGGAGCGGAATTTCGTTATGTCTTGGGTGAGGCACAAAAAGGGACCTTCATGGGAAGCTTTCTCCATGACAAGCTCACAGATCCATCCGAAATCGACTATTATCGAGAAACTGGTTACACACATACTGATGCGGACAGATACTGGTTCCGCGGCAAGGTCGACCATGATCTTCCCAGCAATTTGTACACCCGTATCGATCTTGATATCGTCTCTGATCGTGACTACCTGACCGAGTTTAACACCGGTTTTACTGGATACACTGAAACCAACAATCGTTTCCTCTCCATGTATGGCCGTAATTTCCAGTACTGGACAGCCGATCAGCGCGTCAACACCGCAAAGGTTCTCAAGGTATGGGATTCCATGTCTCTGGAAACTAATTTCCTGGCCATTAACGATGTCCGCGCAGACCCAAAAACACCTTATACCCCGCTCTGGAAACTGCCGGGACTGGATTTCACCGGGTCTCTCCCCCTTGCTGACACATCTTTTACCGTTGACTGGAACGCCGACTATGTAAATTATTGGCGTGAAAACGGTATTGGCGGCCAGCGCCTCGATCTGTTCCCCCGTCTCAGCACCCCTATCCCTCTCGGCGCCTACCTTGAATCACGGGCGGAAGTCGGAGTACGGAATACCTCCTACATGGTTCAGACCAACGGAGACGGAGTATGGGATCAAAGCGATACCCCCAATCGCTCTCTCTTTAATCTGCATGGTGAGGTTGGCACCACCCTGCTTCGGAATTTTGGATTGAATGAGAATGAGGCTACAAGCTGGGATCATCGCCTCCGACCCTATGTCCAATATGACTACCTGCCGAAGACCAACCAGGACGACCTGCCTCTTTTTGATCAGGTTGACCGCATCCAGGATAGCAATGCTATCACCTATGGGGTTAATAATTTCTTTGAAATCTTCAACGATACCAAAAAAAAATCTGGCCACGACTATGGCTATCTCAAGGTCTGGGAAAGTTATGATCTCCGCCAGGAATACTCTGACCGCCCACTGACCCCTGTCAGTTTCAAACTTGGCTGGACCCCGATCGATAACTTTGTCCTCTCCTATCAAACAAATATCGGCATATATGGTGAAGGAGTGGTCCTCTACAGCCTTGACAGCATTTACAGTAACAGTCGCGGCGACTCCCTCGGTGTGAATTATCGTTATAGCAGCACAGACAAAATCATAGGCTCTCCTTATAACAGCACAAATAGCTACTACAACAACACAGATAGTTATAACATCGCCAGCCCCTTTTATGCTTATTACAACGGTCTCAGAGATATCCATGAGATCAACGTCTTTGCCAAGGCCCATATCAGTGACACCATTTTCGCAGCCTACAGAATCGAGCATTCGCTCTCTCAATCTCAGACCATAGCACAGGATATTTCCCTCATCTATCAACCTGCCTGCTGGTCTGTTGAACTGCGCTCCAACTATACCCCTGGTGATCAAGGCATCATGCTGCTGTTCAACCTGGCAAATATTGGTAACCCCCTTGGTATCAATCTCGCCGGAAAGTAAGACACCATGCAGTATGACATCTTTAATGGCGATGCCGACGGAATCTGCGCCCTGCATCAACTCCGCCTTGACACACCATGCCCTGATGCCATCCTGATCACCGGCGTAAAACGAGATATCGCTCTGTTATCAATACTGCAGGGCGTAGCACAAAGCTCGCTGACAGTCCTTGACCTTTCTCTTGACAGCAACCGTCCTTTTCTGCAAACACTCCTGACCCAATCCAATCAAATACTCTACATAGATCATCATTTTGCGGGCGTGATCCCGGAGTCAGCTGCCCTCACCGCCCATATCAACACAGCCCCTGACACCTGCACTGCTCTTATTATTGATTCTCTGCTCCACGGACGTTTCCGAAAATGGGCTATTGTGGCGGCATTCGGCGACAATCTGCATGACGCTGCCCATAAAGCCGCGCGAACTCTTTCTCTCTCGGAAACAGTCATAGAGCAACTCCGAGAACTTGGGGAACTCCTGAACTATAATGGTTATGGGGCAAATCTAACTGATCTCTACTTTCACCCGGCTGATCTTTACAGAGCGATTCGCCCCTATGAGGACCCTCTGGACTTTATTGCTTCCTCTCCAACGCTTTCCATACTGCGTCAGGGCTTCCAACAGGATATGACTCTGGCGCTCAGTCAAAACGCCATCAATCCAGGCAACGCCAATCGGATTTTTCACTTTCCCGACACGACATGGGCACGACGAGTCTCTGGTGTTTTTGCCAATCTGAAGGCCCAGGAAAAAAAAGAAGCTGCCCACGCACTGATCGTTGACAATGCGGATTCCACCCTGCGCATCAGCGTCAGAGCCCCTCTGGCAGACAGAAAGAACGCGGATACCCTCTGCAGAGCCTTTCCCACGGGAGGAGGACGTGCGGCAGCCGCAGGAATCAACTCGCTTCCCCCGGAAATGCTCGATAAATTTATCTCCGCTTTTCACGCAACCTTTGATGGATCTGGTGGCAAACGACCCATATCATTGAACGACTCGTCACAGAATTGAGACTGGAAACAAAGCCAGTAAAGATTATGGCCGCAGAATCTACCTGCTGCCGCCTTCTGACTTGTATCTCGCTGAAGATGGGAGTACACTGATGGTTAATTCTCATTGGAAAGGTCCGAAAGATCGACCCTTCCTCAAAAAAAAACGAAGTGGAATGATTTCACAAAAAAAACTTGACACTTCCATAAGTTACAAGAGGTCCTGCTATTAATACATTTTCTCGTTTCGCCATATTTGTATTTGCCATTTCCAGTATCGGTCTTAGCTCTTTTACCCCTGTGGCTATGGCTATGGCCACAAATAATACCGAAAAAGCAAAGGCTGCCGATCTTGTAACAGATGGCCAAGCCATTAATCTGCAACAGGAAAAATACACCACACTGTTCAAGGAACTTCGCGAAAAGCATCATTTCACTCAGGCTGAGCTGGATCGGCTGTTTGCCGGTATCACGATTGACAAAAAAGTACTGGAACTCATGGATAAGCAATGGGAAGCCAAACCCTATTATTCCTACTGGCCACTGTTTATCACTCCGGAGGTCATCGAAAGAGGGCGACAAGAACTGAAGACCAATCAGCAAATTCTGGACCGAATTGAAAAAGAGCTGGGAGTCAATCGCGAAATAGTCATTGCCATCTGGGGTATTGAATCCCATTTTGGTGAGCATAAAGGGAAATATGGGGTCTTCAAAACATTGAACACCCTCTTTGACGCCTATCCGCGACGCAGCGCCTTCTTTCGTGACCAGCTCGTCGATTTTCTCCTCCTCTGTCGCGAGAACCAGTTTGACACCCTTACCGTCACCGGTTCTTACGCCGGCGCCTTTGGTCAGACCCAATTCATCCCTTCCAGTTACCGGGAATATGCCATCAGTCTTGACGGGAATAAAAAAATTGATGTTTTTACCTCCATCAACGATATCCTGGCCTCCATCGCCAACTATCTCCACCGCTACCATTGGGTCCTTGGCACCCCCCTCTATGTGGACATCGGCAACGAATTAAAAGGTCAGGAACTCATCAATGCCAGCAACCAAGGAACCAAAAACAGGGTCGACTGGCAGGTTGTCAGTAAAATCCAGGGAATTAAGCTGCCACCCCCTCCTGGGAACAAACAACTATCTATCGTTGGTCTTGAAAAAGACCCCTTCAACGGTGGAGGATTTCGCTATGTAGCCGCCTATCCGAATTTTCAGGCCATTACCGCATGGAACAACTCAAGCAGATACGCCATGGCAGTCTGTGAACTGGCTGAGGCGCTGAAACAAACCCATTGAAACCATGAGATTTTCACCACAAGTCACATGTCTTCCGTTTTTGACAACATGGGCAGTATTTATTTTTTTTCTTGGCCTGTGGTGGCCACTCCATGGCCATACGCAAGAATTACCCCTCCTTGTCCCTCAACAGAACCAACTCCCGTCCTTGTTACGGGACGACATGGACGACAAGAGCCTGATCATAGCCGCGACACGCCACCTGGACTACCTGAAAACACTTCCCCCTGACACCATCACTCGACTGGGGCAAGATTTGTGTTCTAAGAACTGTCTGCTTGAATCAATGGAAACCTTTCTTGACATCCTGAAGCAGAAGCTAAGTCCGGAGGAATTCGATCATGCCGTCCGGGAGAACTTTATCCTCTATCAGGCAAGCGGCCGGAACAAAGGGGAAAAAGGAGAAATGCTGATCACCGGTTATTACGAGCCCCTGCTGGAAGGGAGCCTGACCCGAAAAGATCCATTTATCCATCCTCTTTATACCGCCCCTGCTTCGCTCCTTACCTATCGGGATCCGGTAACGGGTAAGAAAACAATAGGTCGTAAAGATACAGAAATGGGAAAGGTTCCCTTCTGGACCAGGGCCGAGATAGAAGAAGGAAACCTGCTGGCAGGCAATGAACTGGTGTATCTGAAAGACCCGGTGGACGCCTTTATTCTCCATGTCCAAGGATCTGGAAAGGTTCGTCTCCGTGATGGCTCCTTACAGGCCGTTCAATTTGCGGCGACCAATGGCCGGAAATACAAAAGCATCGGCAAGCTTCTGGTGGATGAAAACAAGATGTCCCGCGAAGAAGCCACCATGCCAACCATCCGTCACTACCTGCAGCAAAATCCAGATGAGCAGAAACGCATCCTGCATCACAATCCCCGTTTTGTCTTTTTTCAATGGAATAAAACAAAAGAGAGTCCTACTGGCAGTATAGGATTGCCGCTCACCGCCGGACGCTCCATCGCGGTTGACCCTGCAACCCTGCCCACAGGGGTCATGGCCTATCTGATCTCACAAAAACCTGTCCTTGACAAGGAGGGACAACTCTTGAAATGGGAGACCATGCAGCGCTTTGTCCTGCCGCAGGATACGGGGGCAGCGATCAAGGGCGCAGGTCGGGCCGATTTGTTCTGGGGGAATGGTCATTACGCCGAAACAGCTGCCGGCAACATGAAGGAACAAGGGCAGCTCTACTTTCTGGTAAAGAAAGATGCGAGAACAACCACCAAAGACACCACGTTGGCAGCACAGCTCACAAGTCTTCCATGAACGGGCCGAGGAATATGATACCTGGTTTGACAACAGCCAGCTCTTTGCCATTGAAAAAGCCGCCATTCAATCTCTGGATATCAGCTTCTCCCAGCCAGCCCTTGAAGTTGGCGTCGGCCCCGGTCGTTTCGCCGAGGCCCTGCAGATCCCTCTGGGCATCGACCCGGCCATGGCCCCCCTCTTATTGGCAAAAAAAAGAGGTATCTGCACCTGTCAGGCCATAGCCGAGGAGCTTCCCTTTGCCACGTCCTCCCTCGGCGCCATTTTCCTGCTCTTCACCCTCTGCTTTCTCGAATCCCCCACCCGTTTTTTGCAGGAATGTGCGCGCGCCCTGCGACACGATGCGCCTCTGGTCGTTGGCCTTGTCCCGGCAGACAGCGCCTGGGGCCGGAATCTGCTCCAGAAAAAAGAGCACGGACACCCCTTTTATCAAACAGCCCGGTTCTCCACCATCGCCCAGCTGCAACAACTCCTCACCAAAAATAGCTTCCATATCTGCAAAAGCGCCTCAACCCTCTATCAGACGCCGGAAAAACTGGCAGAATTTGAACCGGCCAGCCCTGGCCTGGATGAACGAGCGGGTTTTGTGGTCATTGTTGCCAGATACAACAAAAGAAAGTCTTCATCATTCTCCTCCCCTATACAGGTCAATAATTTAAAAACTCAGTTATGAACCCAATAACAGGACCCTGTAATGAATCGTTCAAAGTTTAAACATTATGGATCAAAAAAAGATTTCAAAAAATCTATCTGATAGCTCCCAGACATCCAGACAATTTCTGGTCCATGCAAGGAACAGCAGATATTCTGGGCACTAGAACATTGATGCCGAATTCAGCCTTGGCAACATTGATGGCATTGACACCAACAGGGGTAAACATCCAATATGCTCACGCGGATGAGAATGTAACTGCAATCAATTTTGAATTTACTTGCGATCTGGTGGTCATAACCAGGGGCACTCTTCATTCAAAAAGAATCCATGAACTGTAATCAATTCAGAAAAAGAGGGAAGCAGATAGCCCTGGGGGGGACATACGCCTCCATTGAATATGACACTTTTGTACTATTTCCCATCGATTTATTAGGTAGAGTAGGAAGCTGATACCTGATCAGAAACCAGGATTTTTTATTTGACGCCTCGCCGCACGCAGCTACTACGTATCAACCGGACTGATCGTCCGCCACAGGTGCATCCGTTTTCGTTGACAGACTGCTTTCTTCCTTATGGCGATCGGTGGAGATCTCGACGGCGATGGCGGCGGCCTGCTCGGCGGGCATGCCTTCGGTCCGGTGCTCATATTCCTCTTCACCGCGTTCGTCGCGTACCCTGGTCTCTATATCTTCAGCCTGTTCCTGCTGACCAGGCAGTTCGACGCGCAGTTCCTCGATGAGCATTCGCACCGCTGCCGCCACCGGAAGGGCAAGAAGCGCTCCGACAATGCCCAACAAAACGGTTCCTGCCAAAAGCGAAAAAAGGACCACGGACGACGGGAGGCGCAACGCGCTTCCATAGATTCGGGGTACGATTACACGGCTCTCGAATTCCTCGTAAGTGAGCATCAGCACGAGCACGACGAGAATGATGGTAGGGCCGCCGGGGAGAGATGCCGCCACTGCGGCCCCCACCGAAAGCAGGGCACCGATGTAGGGAAGGACATCGGCAACGCCCGCAAACACCGCGATGGCCAAGGCGTTAGAAACCCCGCAGACGCTCAGGAGAATGAAGACGAAGGCACCCATGAAAGCACAGGTGATCACCTGCCCGCGGATGTAGGCACCGACGATGGATTCCATGTTCAGCAAGATCCGGGAAAGCCGGATATGGTGGGACCTGGGAACCACCAAGAAGAAGCCTCCGCGCAGCCGATCCCGGTCGATCATGATGTACAGCGCAAGGAATAAGGAACTCAGAATATACGCGAAGAGCACGATAGCACTAGTGGAGAACGCGATGGCATTCGAGGCGACCATCCTTACAATATCGCCCAATTGCCAGTCACGAAGCAGGTCCGCTAAGGAGTTGGTCAGTGGGGAGACCGCCAACCAGTTCACCAGGCGTTCCCGCAGGGCGGGTACCTGATCCATAAGGTCCGACGCCTGCGTTATGAGTGCTGGAATCGTCATTGTGATGAAAAAAACGGTGACCACCAGAAGCCCGGTGAAAACGATGGCGATGCATAGGCCCCGGCGCATGCGCCGCTCTTCGAGCCACCGGACCGCGGGACTTATCGTGCCGACGATGAGAAGAGCCGCCACGAGTACCAGAATCACGGGTAGAAGCCGGTTCAGCACCCACAGGCCGGAGAGGATGAGTACCAAAATGATGAGGGTGCGGGGAGAAAACTCGATGCCAATCACGCGGGGTCGATCATCCTTCGGAGGAAATTCAGCGGGTCCTTTAATTGGCATTTTGTTACCTCCGTTCCACATACCTCATTAGCTTGTTGGTTAAGGCTCTCTCATGATGCAGAACCACGATTGAAGAAACTGCCAAAATTGCAAAACGTGTGGGAGTCATTGCGTGAGTTTGCGACTTCTAACGTGGAGCTAAACGGACTGCGCGGCTTTTTGCACAGTCCCTCTTGAGCGCAGGGTTGGGCATCTGGTCACACATAAGGAGAACTTGGATTATGAGCAACTTCCCAACAAACCCGTCGAGGTCTGTGAAATATCCAGAGTAACCACCCAAGTCTGTAGGTTGTCCTGGTTTCGTGACTTTCGCTCCGTATTCGGCAACGCGCTCAAGTAATGCATCTACCACTGCGGGTGAGCGTCCGTTATGCGCAAGCGCGAAGAACGTAACGAACGGTGGTGTCTCAAGTCGAGGTCGGCCAAGGCACTCCTCGTAGAACCGTGTAGCACTCTCAAGATCAGACACGCCGAGGGTGATAATGTGATAAGGCTAATGCGTGGTTCCATGACGCTCTCCTGAAGATGCCCAACGAGTCTGTAGAAAAACCCGAATTACAATAATGATCCGAATGAAAAATGAGTGAATTTTTCACCGTTTTCATTGTGGTTGGTTATTTTTATGCGTTTTTATTTCCCGGCCGTCTTGTTCCTATTGTTCGATGCTC
>JAPLJF010000026.1 GCA_026388715.1 Deltaproteobacteria bacterium | reverse complement strand
GCCAGACAAGCAATTTGCCTCAGGATATCAGACATATCCTATATCAGAGAACAATGTAGCGGGAAATTGCCCGCCCCCCATTGTGACGATGGGAATCATTATGAAACTCTAAACTCCAGTCAAGAGGTACTAATATGGTATTATACATGGCTGACTCCTTTCCATTGTTTCTCGACAATGAATGAAAAATTGATTCCGTTGCGGCGGATTTTCTTTGGACCCTGTTAACTTCACAACTCACTGTTCATCTATTAGATGATTACACTTTTCGCCTGTTTTTTCAAATAATTTATTAGCGTAGCTTTGTTTCTGTAAATTTATAAAAGCCTGACAAAAAGGCAGGTTAGATTTCTTCTCTTCTTTTGGTGAACCCAAAAAAAGGAGAAAAAAGGGGCCGTTGTTGATATTTTCAGTTTTAGCTCGACACTGCCGTCATGCTAAGACACGCCCACAGAGAGATTTTCGGATTGCTTCAACACGTCATCTACTCCTTACAGTCATGCGAAGCCCCCCATACTCTCCTCATAAATTCCAAAAATGCGCTTATTTATAATAATTATTTCAAATTTGTAACATATCAAATACAGACAGGTCCATAACATACTGGAAACAAGTCAATTACATATTGGTATGTTTTTTGCATAACATTTCCTGTACGCCAACATGAAATCCACACCCATTCGGCGAAACTTAGGAGAAATTATGGATCAGTCTCTTGCCCCTGCACCTCCCCCCGCTTCCTCCTGCCCCTTGGAGGCCCTGAAAATTCAAGCCCTCTCCGAGATCTGCCAGCTTATCGGCGAGGCGGTACATCTCGACACCGCCTTGGGCAGGGTCTTTCAGATCCTCCACGATATCCTGCGCATGGACCGGGCCACCCTCGTTCTTCTTGATCCGCACAGACAACGACTGGAGATCAAGGCATCCTACGGCCTGACCATTGAGGAGGAACAACGGGGGATCTACGGGCTTTCCGAGGGAATATGCGGTCAAATCTTTCAGACCGGATCGCCCTGTGTCGTTCCGGACATCAACAGCGAGCCCCTGTTCCTCAATCGTACCGGTGCCAGGACAACCATCAAAAAGGACCAGATCTCTTTCATCGGAGTGCCGGTCCTCATGGCCCAGAAACCAGTGGGGGTGCTCACTGTTGACCGGCTCTTCGGCCCGGAGACATCCTTCAAGGAAGACGTCAGCTTCCTCAGTGTTCTGGCCACACTCATCAGTCAGTTTATTGCCCTGCATCAGGCCATTGTCCGCAAGGAAAAACGACTGGTGGAAGAAAACCGCTCGCTGAAAGCGGAACTGCATGGCCGCTTCAATCGCCATTATATCATCGGCCAGTCACGCCCCATGCAGGAGGTTTTTGCCACCATTGAAAAGGTGGCGCCCAGCCGGGCAACCGCGCTGTTGCTTGGCGAATCAGGCACCGGCAAGGAACTGGTGGCCAGGGCCATCCATGAGGCCAGCCCGAGAAGGGATAAAAATTTTATTAAGATCAACTGCGCGGCCCTGCCGGAAAACCTGCTGGAAAGTGAACTCTTTGGTCATGAGAAAGGGGCGTTCACCGGGGCTACGGCCAGCCGCGCCGGACGCTTTGAACTGGCTGACGGCGGCACCCTGTTTCTTGACGAGATCGGGGAGCTGCCGCTCTCCCTCCAGGCTAAACTCCTCAGGGTCCTCCAGGAACGCCAGTTTGAACGTCTGGGCGGCACCAGGACCCTGGAGGTCGATGTACGCATCATTGCCGCCACCAATGTCAACCTTGAAGATGCCGTCGCTCGCGGCACCTTTCGCAACGACCTTTATTATCGTCTGAATGTGCTGCCCTTTAATCTCCCCCCACTGCGGGAGCGCAAGAGCGACATCCCGATCCTGCTCAACCACTTCCTGCGGGCAAGTATCGAACGGAACGACAAAGAGGTGGAGTTATCCCAGGAGGCCCTCGACGTCCTGATGAATTACAGCTGGCCGGGAAATGTGCGGGAACTGCAAAATCTCATCGAACGCTTGGTTATTTTGACCGATAAGAGTATTCTTTATCCGAGCGATCTTCCCAAAGAGATGGGGAACCCCTTGACCCAGGAGACGACATCCTCCCCCTCAGCAAGGATAGCCCCCACTGATCATGGCCTAGAGGCCAACGTATCTGATAGCAGCCACCCGGCCCACCACTCCCTGGAAGACCTGGAGCGGGCTGAGATCAAGGCGGCCCTGATGAGAAATGGCTGGGTTCAGGCCCGTGCCGCTCGGGATCTGGGCCTGACCCAGCGCCAGATTGGCTATCGGATCAAGAAATTCAATCTGGATCGGCCGGAATTTCAGATGCCATTATGAAGCAGGCAAGGTCTTTTTCTTGCATGCTTCATTTACGGCATCTTATGCCGCCTCAAAGAAACAGCCAATCTCCTCCGGCTTTTTCTTTGGGCGGCGTCTGGCAAATAACAGACAAAAAAACAGGATCAACACCATGAATCTCCTGAACAAGAAATCAATCTTTACAGCCATGCTTCAGGATGGCCCTTTTGCTGTGGGTGAACTACCGCCCTTTGCCCACCCCTTTTCCAGGGAGGCCAAGAACTGGGTACGCACACTGGAAGGCAATCAGCTGCTGAAGACCAAATATCGTGCCGTGCGTAGTCAGATCTTTGATTTTCTGGGAATCAGCAACTTTGATGAGATCCTGACCCTGCTTCATGACCGTAAACTCCGGGCAAAGACCGCCGAACGCTCCCGTATCCTGTTAGGAAACATGTTCGGCCTGGACAGTACCAGCCATGACATCAGCCGTTACCTGCACGACTATGCCCGCACCGCCGATGATGTTGTCAACTCCCTGCGGGCCAAGGTCCTGGCCCCCTATCGCTCACATATTGAGACCACCAATGAGATCGAAACCACCAATGACCCGGTGAGCCTGCTGCTCATCATCTTTGACGAGCGTTTTCATCGCAAGGCCCGCTTTGAGGCCAAACGCAAACTGATGCTCATGAATCTCGCCGGCTCCATTGACCAGCGGGAACGGGAGACCGATATCGAGACCAAGTTCTCAGACTTCCTTCGTTTTCTCAATGCCCATGTCTGGAGCCCCAGTCTCAAGATCGGTGATCTGGAAATCAAGTATCTGCACAGCCGCCACCGCCCCGACGATTTCAGTTGCCGGGAGGTGACCGTTCTCTCTGAAGAACAGGCCCGAGAGGTAACGCCAAAATCCGGCGAGAAACTGACCCTGATCAAGCGCCGTCGTTTTCGCAGTCAGGACCGGGAGATCCCGATCTACGTCACCATCAGAAAAAAACCGCCGTCAGCCAAGGTTTTGAAGCTGTTGCGAAAAAATGAAAAGAATCCGGCCACGGCGGTTGATGATGAACTGGGACTGATGGCGGTGCTCAACTCGGTAGGTGATGTCAAATGCTTCATCCGACACCTGACCCGCAGCGCCGTAGAGGCAGGCTCATTCATGACCCTGGAAGATATCTCCGACACCCTGACCAGCGGCCACTACACGAGCACGTCAATGGGTAGTTCCGGCAACACCCCGATGCTGAAATTTTTTGCCAGACTGGGCGGGATGCGGGTGGAATTCATCATCCACACCAACCGTTCCTATCTCAACTATATCTACCAGCGGGATGTGGCTCATGACGAATATGAGGTCAAACGGATCTTCGACACCGGAGTGGCGGATTTCCTCTTTCCCACCGATATCTATCGACTGAAGATGAATGAGATCCGCACCGCCCAGATCAACTTGTTCCGCAAACAGATCGAAGGGAGCTAACGAAGACTGCCATGACTCCCAACTTTCACGGCATCATTGACTCCACCCTGCGGGAAGGCGAACAGACGCCAGGGGTGCGCTTCAGTCAGGGGCAGCGCTACGAGATCATCCGCCAGCTCTCTCAGGTGGGAGTGGAAGAGATTGAGATGGGTGTCGCTTCCGCAAAAAACAGCCATCTGCAGGAGTTATTTGCCTTTGCCCGGCAGACAACCAAAGGGCGACAACGTCTGGGGCTCTGGTGCCGCTGCCGCAGCGAGGATATCGCCTTTGCCGCAACCTGCCGGCCGGATGTCCTGTCACTGTCGATCCCGGCCTCGGACCTGCACATCAACCAGCGTCTACGAAAAGACCGGACCTGGGTTCTGCACACTTTACGCCAGGCCGTTGGCCAAGCCAGGGAATCCGGCATTCCTTTTATATCTCTGGGCCTTGAAGACGCAACCCGGGCCGATCCCGAGTTCCTCTACCAGCTGGCCCGCACGGCGGCAGGTTGCGGGGTGCAACGCCTGCGGCTGGCCGACACCGTGGGGATCGGTTCTCCTGCCACCATTGCCAATATGGTGAAAATGCTCCTGCAGAAGTCAGGACTTCCCTGCGGGGTCCACACCCATAATGATTTCGGGATGGCCACCGCCAACGCCATTGCCGCTCTTGAAGCCGGAGCATCCTGGATCGATGCCACTGTCCTGGGCCTGGGCGAAAGGGCCGGCAACTGCCGCCTGGAAGAGGCCGTCGCCTTTCTCTGCCTGATCAAAGGGATGGAACGCTATCAGCTCAACCTCCTGCCCGCGCTCTGCCAGACCGTCAGTCAAGCCACGGGTATCGCCATCGCCCGCAATCATCCGGTTATCGGCGAAGCCATCTTTACCTGCGAAACCGGCCTGCACCTGCATGGCCTGACCATTAATCCCGATACCTACGAGCCTTATTCTCCGGACAAGGTCGGCGCCAGCCGCACCATGCGCTTTGGCCACAAAAGCGGTAAACGGGCCCTCTGTAACCACCTCCTTGCCCTCGGCCATCCCATTAATGACAGCAAGGCCGAGGCACTTGCAGGACAGCTCCGCAACCTGCCCGATCTTCCCGCCCAAGGCCTCAGCGATCCTGAGCTGCTGCGGCTGGCAACGCTATAAAAAAAGCCCCTTTTTCTCAACAAGAAAAAGGGGCTTGAATAAATCATTGTTGATGATCTCGCCGGTAAGTAATACCACGAGATCATCAACAATGGGATTGCTTCTCATTCCAGCAAGCATTCAAGTTGAGACCGAGAAGGCAAGCGAGCGGCGACGAAGCAGTACGAGGGAGTACGGTGAGGAGCCGCGTAGCGCAGCCGACGAAGGTATCGGCTTGAATGCAAACTGGAATCAGCCGCAACCGGTTCCCGTTCCCTGACAGTGTCCACTGCCGCAACTCTTTTTTCCCCGCCGTTTCAGTTTGGATAACCCCTCGCCGTTGTAAATCGCCTTGAGACCCATTTCAATAAATCCTGACATGGTAATCGGTTCTATGCCATGCTTTTGCAGGATCTCGCGGGGAGTCTCTCCCATGTCGCTGACCAGCACCGCCCGACAATCATAAAGAATACGGGTCATGGCCTGCCAGCGGCCAATGCCACTACCGGGAATGGGCGCCGGCCGTTCTTCAACAAGCCGGAATGTATCATCGACCTGCTCCCAGATCATAAACCGGGTGGTCTCACCCAGATGCTGATTGACGAGCATCCCTTCCATGCTGGCCACCGCCACATAGGGACGGTTACTACTCGGATTGGCCGGCATTGAGGCACAGGCGCTCAGGCATCCGGCCATCTCGCCTGAACGGTCAGCGCCAAGGAGCCCCACCGCATCGGCCCGGCAGCGCTTACAATGGCGCATCTGCGGCAGATACTTTTCGCCGGCGCCGCGCAGCCTGGCCATCGTTTCTTTATCGGGCTCGACGATATCGGCAAACAGCGTGCCTTCATTGGGCAACAGGGCCATGCAGTTAAAGAGATCCACACCCATCCCGGCCATGAATTTAGCCGTCTCTTCCACATGATGGTCATTAACCCCAGGCACCACAATAAAGTTAATCTTGACGATCACCCCCCGTTGCTTGAGCCTTTCAATGGCTTTCAACTGCCGGACCAAAAGCAGCTCTGCCGCCTGGATACCCTGATAGGAGATATTGCCGTCCCGCACCCAGCCATAGATATTTTTGGTAATCTGGGGATCAATGCCATTGACCGTCACCGTCACATGGGAGACCCCGATATCCGCCACCTCATCGATATATGGATACAGGCCCAGACCATTGGTGGACAGACAGAGGATCAGCTCCGGATAGTTCTGGCGCAGAAGGTGCATGGTGCCAAGGGTTTCATCCGGGTTGGCAAACGGATCGCCAGGACCGGCAATACCGGCCACACTGATGCGCGGCTCTGCCTCCAGCACCTTCCCCATATAGACCAGGGCCTGTTCCGGTGACAAAATGGTGGAAGTCACCCCCGGCCGCGACTCATTGACACAATCGTACTTGCGGTTGCAGTAATTGCACTTGATGTTGCATTTCGGGGCCACAGGCAGATGCACCCGGCCAAACTGACCCTGGACCTTGGGATTGAAACAGGGATGCCGACTATAATCAATGGTCATGATATGCTCCTTCCTGCTTGTTGAAAAATCCAATAAAATTTTTTGGTTAAAAAAAATCACAAATTCAATTTTGCTTAAAATCATCCTATGATGATGGCTAAGGCAAAAGTCTCAAAGACGAAGCGCGCAAATTCTGAGGAATGAGGCGTACTTTTGGGTACGCCGTAGTGACGAAGAATGCAGTGCAACGAAGTATTTGGGACTTTTGCCGACGCCATCAAGTTACATGTAGCTGTACCCCACCGGCGAATCACTCTGCTTCCTGGCCAGGATTGCATTGACCACCTGATCAAACAGGGCCTGGGTTCCGCGATAGCCGAGATGAAGAATCCGCTGGCCGCCCATCCGGTCATGGATGGGAAACCCCACCCGGATCAGGGGGATTTCCAGCTTTCTGGCCAGGGGATAGCCCTTGGAATGGCCGATGAGCAGATCCGGGGCCAGGCCCTCGGCCATTTCGCTGATATCGAAAAAGTCCATGCCCTCAAAGACCTGGGGCTGCTCGGCCAGAATATCTCCGGTTGTTTTCTGGATGGCTGCGGCCAGCTTGCCGCTCTTGCCGCCAGAGGCGCAGAGCACGGGCACGACCCCGATCTCGGCCAGAAAGGCGGTCAGGGCCACCACCAGATCCTCTTCACCGTAGATGATGGCCTTCTTGCCGAAGATATACTTGTGGCAGTCAATATAACTGTCCACCAGCCGACCCCGCTCCCGGACATGCTTCTCGGGAATGGGCCGGCCACTGAGTGTGCTTAAGGCCGCAAAAAAGATATCACTTTCCTCAATCCCGATGGGGGTGCCCAGGACCAGACGCTCCACTCCATGTTTCCGCAAAAGGACAGCGCCTGCAGTTTTTCCATTGAGGGTCCGGCCAAATTCGATGGTAGCGCTGGCCCAGCCCATAGTGGCAATGGCAGCCAGGGGGGTGCCGCCGGGCTGAATCTTGTCATACTTGCTGGTGGCCGGGCCATCCATGGTATCCGAAAGATCGGGCAGGATCGTGGCGTCCAGTCCAAAATCATCCAGTATCTCAGAGAGATAACGTTTATCGGCAGGCGAGATAAACCCCGGCAGCAGATTGATCTTCCCCTGAACCGCCTCGCCGCCTTCGGCCAGTTGCTCTACCACCGCCGTCACCGCCGCATGGAATCCCTCCATGTGGGTGCCGTTATAACTGGGGGTTGCGACCCGGACCATGATCGGCATAGTGCCAACGGTTTCCCGATGAAACTCATGGAGGTACCTGCCGACATCGTCACCAATAGTCTCAGTCAGACAGGTGGTGGCAATGCCGATGAGCTTGGGATTATATTTCCGGGTCACATTGACCAGACCCAGCTTCAGGTTAGGACCGCCCCCATAGATGGCATTCTTCTCCGAGAGTGAGGAGGAGGCGATATCAATGGGTTCATTGTAATGGCTGATGATATAGCGCCGCATATAGGTGGCGCAGCCCTGCGACCCGTGCAGATAGGGGACGGCACCCTCGATCCCCTTGAAGGCCAGACAGGCCCCAAGCGGGGTGCAGAGTTTGCAGGCATTGGTGGTGGAGATATAATTGGGCGGATTCTTGGACATGGTGCTCTTCCTTTAGTTTTTAATTCCCGTTCTCTGGCTTCAGCCTTCTACCTTCTGTCTTTCGTTCGCATCGCAAACCGCCAGACCGGACTCATCACCGAGGAATAGACCTCTTCGGCAAAGTTGAGCATCCCCTGAAAACCGGCCAGGGCCTCTTTGCGTTCGTGGTTATGATCGCAGAAGCCAACCCCCAGTTTGTAGGCAATGGGCCGCTCCTTAACCCCGCCCACCAGGATATCAACCTCTTTTTCCTCAAGAAAGGAGGTCAGCTCCAAAGGATTGGTGTCATCGACGATGATCGTGCCGGGATCGGTGATCTCGGCCAGCTCCCGGTATTCCTGCTCGGTGCCGGTCTGGGAGCCGACCATCACCACCTGCATATCAAGCAGACGGAAGGCCTTGACCAGGGAGAAGGCCTTGAATGAGCCGCCCACATAGATGGCCGCCTTCTTGCCGGCCAGGGCCTCTTTATACCTCTGCAACTGCGGTACAATCCGGGCCAGTTCTTCCTTGACAAGCTTTCTGGTCTTCTCCAGCATCTCCGGGTCGCCAAAATGGTCGGCCACGTCATAGAGGGACTGGGCCATATCCTCGATCCCGAAATAGGAGACCCGGATGGAAGGAATGGCGTAGCGTTCTTCCATGATCTTGGCCAGATCCATGGTGGAACCGGAACACTGCACCACGTTCAGTGCCGCCCCGTGCGCCCGCGCCAGATCGGCAATCCTGCCGTCGCCGGTGATATTGGCCACCACCTGCACCCCCATGCGTTCAAAGTATTCGCGGATCATCCAGATCTCGCCCGCCAGATTGAAATCCCCCAGGATATTGATGGAAAATGGAGAAATGCCTGCGGTGTCGCCCGTACCGATAATCCGGGCCATGGCATTACAGGCGGCAGTATAGCCGGCCCGTTTGTTACCCTTGAACCCCTCCGACTGCACCGGAATCACCGGAATCCCCTTTTCGGCCTCCACCCGCCGACAGACCGCTTCCAGATCGTCGCCGATGATGCCGACGATACAGGTGGAATAAACAAAAGCTCCTTTGGGACTATGCCGGTCAATGAGTTCGATCAGGGCCCGGTACAATTTTTCCTCCCCGCCAAAGATCACGTCCCGCTCCTGGAGGTCGGTGGAAAAGGAAAGGCGGTGCAACTCCGGGCCGGAAGAAAGAGCGCCGCGGATATCCCAGGTATAAACTGCGCAGCCAATGGGCCCATGCACCAGATGCAGGGCATCGGCAATGGGATAGAGCACCACCCGCGATCCGCAGAAGACACAGGCCCGCTGGCTCACGGCCCCGGCCAGACTGTCTTTATTGCACACCAGGGTAAAGGGCTGTTCCCCGGTGCGGTGGATCTGCTCGTGTCGATCTGCAAGTAACGCTTCCATGCCTGTTCTCCTTCCCGATGTCAAAAGGTGTTATAAATTTCCTGTAATCACAGAAAAGCAAGAAGGATGCCAGCAGGGGAATACTGATTATTAATCTTTTATTATAATGAGTTACATACAAAGACAGGACAACAGTGATAATAAGGAGAGCAGGGAAGGAGGTACTGAAAATGGAGGAAAGTTTACAAAAAGGAAAGAAGAGTTCTTTATTGTTGATGATCTCGCGTCCCGGCAAAACTATCAAGACTGGCGATACTACAGATATCAGCACCAACCGACAAACTTGCTGGACACTTGGTATGATGGCAGTTATACAATACTAAAGAAGAAATAAAAAAACGGTTGCCCCTGCCAGATTTGGGAGAAGGCAAGGGCAACCGAAGCGGAATACACCCTTGCTACTTCAAAGAGTGTGCCAGATCTGGCCATAATGAATATATTTATGCTTACATATTGTAATAAAAGAGTTTTCAAAACAAATATCTCCCGAAACATAAATGCGAATAGATAAAAATGCTAACATGTTTGTTTTATTTTTAAAATAGCCGTATTTATTATTACAAAAAAGTAATTAAAAAATAATCCACACTCCATTAAACCCATGCCCATTGAATGGCTCCAACTGATCTTCTCCCACACCTTCCTGGTAGTGGGCGAGGTCCTTTTTTTCAGTGCCTTGCTGCACATGCTGTATCAACGGCGCACCCCAACCAGCATGATCTCCTGGCTGCTGGCGATCATACTGCTGCCGCATCTGGCGGTACCCCTCTACTTTATCCTTGGTTCCCGCAAGCGTACCAGCTCCAAAACGAAATCTATGTTCAGCCTCCGCTCGGTGACGGACCTGCCCCTTGAAAAGGCCAACCCCATTGACGGCGTCCTACGCGCCAATGGCATACCAGGCGGCACACAAGGAAACCGGTTTGTGCTCCATACGGATGGGACAGAGGCCTACAGTGCGCTGATACACCAGATAGACAAGGCCCAGAAAAGCATCTTTATCAGCACCTATGTCTTCAACACCGACGAAGTGACCGCTCAACTTCTCAAGGCATTGACCAGGAAAGCAGAAGAGGGGCTGGAGGTCAAGGTTCTCATCGATTCACTGGGCTCATTTCCTCTTTACTGTTTCCAGCGTCCTCTCAAAAAACTCCGTCAGGCCGGGGCCAAGGTCTCTTTTTTCATGCCCATCCTGCAAATGCCGCTGCGAAACTATATCAACCTGCGCAACCACCGGAAAATCTACCTATTTGACCGCCGCATTGTCCTTACCGGTGGCATGAATTTCTCAGCCGAGTACATGGGACCACTCCCAGACCCCAGCCGCTGGAACGATCTGCTTTTTCTGATCGAAGGCCCGGCGGTCTTTCATTACCTGGAGATATTCGCCTCCGACTGGGCCTTTGCCTGCGGTCACGCCACACCAATCACACTTGACACCGTTCCTCCGGGCCATGGCGACGCCTATATCCAGGTAGTGCCATCCGGTCCTGACATTACAAGAGATGCCCTCTTTGAGGCACTGCTCTGCGCAATCTACACCGCCAAAAAACGGATATGGATTGTCACCCCCTACTTTGTTCCCGACACCTCCTTACAGCAGGCCCTGATTATTGCCCATCACAAGGGCGTCGATGTTAAACTGATTACCCCCTATGAATCCAACCATCTGCTCGCCGACCTGGTGCGCAGCAGCTACATGCGGGAATTAATGGAGGCCGGGGTGGAAGTGGCCTTGTACAAGGGACCCATGCTCCATGCCAAGGCCATCCTCTTTGACGACTCAGGCGCGATGCTTGGCTCCGTCAATATTGATAATCGCAGCCTGCTGCTGAACTACGAAGTGGTCAGTTTCGCCTACTCTGTTTCCATTATCTCAGAGATAAACGCATGGATGGAAAAGCTTCTTCAGAACTCACAGCATGCCATGAAACCCGCAGGAATATTACGACAATTGGCCGAAAACCTGATGCGGATCGTTGCGCCGCAGTTGTAAAATCAGCAAGAAACGGGTAGCTTAAGGAGCCGCGACGAAACAACCTGACACGCTATAACCGTTTCGTTACAGCTTCTTATGCCGTTTTGACCACTCAGGTGGCCTGCCTTTATACACATACAGCGGCGTAGCAAACCGTTGTTCATAAATAACCTTGCCATGAAAGATGGAGAATGGTTCCATCTTTCAACACCAGTTTGGAGACAAGCAAATTTCCACTCAACCATCCAGCGCCTGGCCTCCTCCAAACACCAGGACACCGCTATCCATCAAGATCGCCTTCCTGGTCTATCAACTGGCATGGAACATTGCCATTCCCTTCCTGCGACGCAACCAGAGACTGCAACAGGGATTGAGCCAACGGACCCTGCAGGAGGATCCTGCCGCCGCTGATCTCTGGATCCAGGCAGCCTCGGTGGGCGAGGCTTTTCTCGCTTGGGAGATCATCAGAAAGCTGGATCCGCCCCGACCAATGCGGGTGCTTCTGACCACCTATACCAGTCAAGGGATGGAGATCCTGGAAAAGGCCCGGAGCGAGGCCATACAGCAAAGCAGCAGGCTCACCATTCACACCGCTTTTTTCCCCTTTGATCACCCTGCGCTCATGACCAGGGCCATGGCCGCTATCCGGCCCAAGGTCATGCTGCTGCTGGAAAGCGAATTATGGCCCGGACTCCTGCACGCCTGTAAACAACAGCGGGTGAAGATTCTGGTGGCCAATGGCAGGATGACCGCGCGCAGTCTGGCCCGCTATCGCATCTGGCCCGCATTGTGGCGCCATCTCAGGCCGGACAGAATTCTCGCTATATCCACCGATGACGCGGCACGTTTTGCCGCCCTCTTTGGCAAGGACAACGTTGCAACCATGCCCAACATCAAGTTTGACCGCATCAGCGATCAAGGCGCGCCAGCGGCTGCGCATAATCCCCTGGCCCCCCTGTTTCCGCCTGACACCAAGCTGATGGTCCTCGGTTCGATCAGACAGGAAGAAGAGGCGGATATTATGAAACTGATCTGTGCCATCAAGGGACAAAACAAGAAGATCATCATCGCCTTATTCCCCCGACACATGCACCGCCTGCACAACTGGGAAAAGCTGCTTGAAAAACATGACTGCCCATGGCAATTACGGTCCCGCACTACAGAGCCCGTCCGGCACGGCAGCATCATCCTCTGGGACACCATGGGCGAGATGCTTTTTGCCTACCAGCTTGCCAACACCGCCTTTATCGGCGGCAGCCTGGCGCCCTTGGGCGGTCAGAATTTCCTGGAGCCGCTCACCTGCGGACTCAAGCCGGTTATTGGCCCGCACTGGAGCGATTTTTCCTGGATAGGACAGGAAATCATTGACCAGCAACTGGTCTTCCAAGTCAAAAACTGGCAAGAGGCCGCTGAGATCCTGCTGAAAACTGCCTCGACTCCACCGCCACGCGAGCAAACACAGCAGGAGATTCTAACCTACGCGGAAAGTCACTGCGGCGGAATCGCACAAACCTGTACAACGATCAACACTCTTCTCTCTGCGGCAAGCAATCAATAAAAGCACCGGGGTTGACCATCCTGAGGACATCGCCATTGTGGAGCAGATCCTTACAAGCAAGTTACAAGATTGCTCTTGAAAGCTATTTCTTCAATCTCCTTTTCCTTTCTCTCTATACTCTGCACCAAATGAAACTGGACCATGGCCCGATGCAGATTTTCCTCTTCATGGAGCACCTTGAAATAGCAATTGCCTGCCAGATAATCGGTGAGAAACCGAAGACCCAGCTCAAACGAGATCAAACGAACTGCATGAAAGATCAGCTCCCGGTCGTGGCCCGAGAGGAGAGTCCCGGCCCCGGAAAAGTAGCCGGCAAGCGCCTCCCGGCACAGATCCATATCAAACGCCACCTGAGACGGATCAGCTGCCGCCTCCCCTGAGGCATTGCAGCAGGAGCGCAGACAATCGCCGATATCGTAGTGGATGAGGCCCGGCCCCACGGTATCCAGATCGATAAGGCTCACCGCCAGATCGCTTTCCACATCAAAGAGGACATTCCCGGCCTTGGGATCACCGTGGATCGTCTGCACCCTGACCTTTCCCTGATACCGGGCCCGCTCCAGCACATCCGCGTCCTTACGCCTGGCGGCAACAAAGTCGAGACAGAACCGGAGATCAAGGTCGTTCTTCATGGCCGCGCCGCTGAGCACCTGGTCAAAGTGATCGAGATAGCAAGGCAGGACATGAAAGCCGGGCAGGGTCTCATGGAGCTCCTGGGCCGGCAGATCAGCCAGCAGGAGATGAAAGTGACCCAAAGCCCAACCGACCTGTCCGGCCTGGGCTGGTGTCGCTATGCTCTGATGGGTGGTTGTCCTGTCAATATAGCTGACCGCCCGCCAGAGATCCCCGTGGCGGTCGGTATAAAATGGCGCCCCTCCCTTGGTGAGCAGGAGGATACAGTTTTCCCAGCGCTGACCGCTGGTATTGACCTTGGCGGCAAGATGGCGGGACAGGGTGGCCAGATTGGCCATGACCAGATGGGGGAAGGGAAAAACCTGGCGATTTAGACGCTGCAGGACAAAAGAAAACCCTCCTGTCCGCACCAGCCAGGTGTCGTTGATATTGCCGGCGCCCAGAACCGTAACGACCGGCTCGGCCGCCGGCAAAGCGGAAGGGTCACAGAATTGGGCTATTATTTCCTGCATCGTATCATCAAATCCTGGAACCGGGATTGCAGGCAGATCCCTGCAACTGAAAGATCAGCTTGAGCCCCCTGCGCACCGTAGGGGAAAAGATCTTGGGCGAGAGCCAGGAACCTGCCACCCGCTTGTTGATCTCGGCGAGCGTCGGATAGGGATGGATGGCCCCGGCCAGGGCGGAAAGCTTCATCCCGCCATTCAAAACAGCCACCCATTCACCCAGGATTTCTCCTGCAGACGGCCCCAGGATCTGCACCCCCAGAGGCCTTTGCTTGGCATCAAGGAGCATCTTCAATTTGCCGACCTCCCCGCCGCTGGCCAGGGCCCGGTCATTGCTCGAAAACTCTTCGGTCCAGACGGTATAGGCAATCCCGGCCTCTGCGGCCCTTTTCTCATTCATGCCGATGGAGGCCAGCTCCGGGTCGCAGTAGGTACACCAGGGCATCCACCGGGTATTGACCTTGCGCGGCAGCCGGAAGATGGCATTGGCGACCACAACCCCGCCCTCATGACCGGCGGCATGGGTAAATTGAAACCGGCCGTTCACATCCCCCGGAGCGTAGATGTGGGCATGACTGGTCCGCATCCGGCTGTCCACCGTGATCCCGCCGGCATCATGGGCGACCCCGATTTCCGCCAGCCCCAGACCATCAATATTGGGGCTGCGGCCCTGGGCCACCAGCACGGTCTCGGCCAGGAGCGTCTCCTCACCCGCCCCGCTGACCACCACCAGCTCCTGATGGTTCCCCACCGTTCTCGCCGCGGTGACGGTGGCACCCAGCAGAAAGCGGACCCCTTCGCCCGCCATGACCTCCATCACCCCGTCGGCCAGGTCCTTATCCTCTTTGGTCAGGATCTGGCCGGAGCGCTGGATCACCGTCACCCGCGAGCCAAGACGGCAGAAGGCCTGGGCCATCTCGATGGCAATAGGGCCGGCCCCGAGGACAACGAGGGAGGCGGGCAGATGATCGAGGGCAAAGATCTCTTTATTGGTGATAGTGGCGATATTTTGGAGGACTGGCCCCTGGGCAGGGGTCGCGGATGAACCGGTGGCAATAACCCAGGACCTGGCCGAGAGGCGCTGATTGCCCAGCTCGATCTGATGTTCGTCGACAAAACGCGGGGCGCCGAACCTGACCTCCGCACCCAGGCGGCAGAAGCGTTCCACGGAATCATGCTCCTGGATGGACGCAATCACCGACCTGATCCGGGCGGCAATGCTGGAAAAATCAACCTCCTCCATTGCCACCTCGGGCAGGCCAAAACGGGAACAGCTTTTCAGGCTGTGATAAAGCCGGGCCGAATGGATCAGGGTCTTGGACGGCACACAGCCAAAATGGAGGCAGTCGCCGCCAAGCGCGGGCCCCTTTTCAATGAGCAGGATCCTGGCCCCCAACTGGGCCGCCCCGGAAGCCACGGTCAGGCCTGCTGCCCCGCCGCCGATCACCCCCAGATCATAATCATATTTTGCCATGGGGTCTCCTTTTCCATTCAGGCACTCATCATCTCATCATTTTTGATCTCGTAAAAAGCAATCAAGGGGATGGCCAAGCGAAAAGCCCAAAGACAAGGCGCGCAAATCTTGAGGGATGAGCGTACTTTTGGGTACGTCGCAGTGACGAAGGATGTGTGCGCCCTGAAGGAAGTGCCCTTGGGGTATTTGGGACTTTTCGCGACGCCATCATTTTTGATCTCGGAAAAAGCAATCAAGGGGATGGCTAAGCGAAAAGGCTCAAAGACAAGGCGCACAAATTCTGAGGAATGAGGCGTACTTTTGGGTACGTCGCAGTGACGAAGGATGCAGAGCAACGCAGTATTTGGGACTTTTCGCGACGCCATCATTTTTTTATCCTGGCCATGATCTTCTTCACCGTAATCGGGAACAGCCCCAGCAGGACAAAGGAAAAGATCAGACTCGGCGACAGGATCCCGGCCAGTGTCTCCAGTTTTCCCAACTCCTTGCCGGCATTCACATACACAATTGTGGCCGGCAACATGCCAAGCTGCGACACCCAGTAATAGGTGGAGATCCTGATCCGGGTCAGACCCATGGCCAGATTAATGACAAAGAATGGAAAAACCGGGATCAGGCGCAGGGTGAAGAGATAATAGCCGCCCTCCCGCTCCATGCCCTCATTGATCCGCTGCAACTTGTCGCCGAATCGTGCCTGAACCCAGTCCCGCAGCAGAAATCTGG
Source organism: Deltaproteobacteria bacterium (assembly GCA_026388715.1). Taxonomy (GTDB): domain Bacteria; phylum Desulfobacterota; class Desulfobulbia; order Desulfobulbales; family Desulfocapsaceae; genus UBA2270. The sequence continues at coordinate 174,823 of JAPLJF010000026.1, read as the reverse complement.
AGACCAGACAGGCCAGGGTCGCCCCGATGGTCGAGGCAAAAGAGATGACGATTGTGCCCGTGACCAGCCCGAAAAGCGCGCCCCCGGCCAGGGTCAGGATCACCGCGCCCGGCACGGACAAGGCGGTGGCCACGACATAGATCAACATATACCCGCCGATGACCAGGGCCCCCCGCTCGGCATAGAGCTGGACCAGCTGTTCCCGCGAGGCCTTGAGATACGAAAGGGTCAGATAGTGATCAAGATGCAGCAGCCTGAACAGCAGAATCAGCAGAACAATGGCCAGGACAATGGCAATCTTGTTGATGATGGCTGGCTTCATGGGGCCTGTTCTTTGTGTTCAGAAAGAAAGGATACGGAGTTGTTAATGGTCATGGCATAGCGTACCATTTAATTCAGGGACTAAACAACCAGGAATTATGTTAATCCGCGATTTTGCTGAAACAGTTATGAGAGAAGTTCATCCGCCTCCATCATGATGACGGGTAAAATTATGAAATCTCTAACCTTCAGTATATATTGTTGAATCTGTTGTGATTAACCGCCCCATCAGGTAGTGTTACAATACAGCCTTGAAAATCCGGCCAAACATAAATTGGTTGCAACCTATGAATAATGCTAGACAGAATCTGCCTAGCACAGATATTAAAGTTTTCTATCTATTACACTTTAGATTAACAAAGGTAAAATATGGCAATTAAATTTAACTGGACTTGTCCTTATTGCAACAGAGAAGCAACTATTACTGATTCAAATTTCAGCCGTGACACTCATTTTTTTGATAAAGGTAATAAAGATGGTGAGTCTGCCATAATCACTGAAATTATTACTTGCCCGAATGATGAATGTCGTGAATACGCAATTATTGGTTCACTTCATTCATCACACTACGGCAATGGAAGCCACTGGGTAAAAGCCGACACAAAAAGATTTGAATGGAGTATGAGGCCAAGTTCTTTGGCAAAACAATTTCCTGATTATATACCAGAAGCTATTCTTGCTGATTATAATGAAGCTTGTCTGATAAAGAACCTGAGTCCTAAAGCTTCTGCCACTCTGTCTCGCAGATGTTTACAGGGGGTCATAAGAGATTTTTGGAGTGTAAAAAAGGGAAGATTAGTTGATGAAATTAATGGAATAAAAGATAAGGTTGACCCTATTACATGGCAAGCTATTGATTCAGTTAGAAGTATCGGAAATATTGGTGCTCACATGGAAAAGGACATTAACCTCATTATCGAAGTGGAACCTGAAGAGGCGCAATTACTTATTGGCTTAATAGAGATCTTGATTAAAGATTGGTATGTCGCAAAGCACGAAAGGCAAAAGCATCTAGAAAGCATAATAAGTGTGGCTGGATTAAAGTCAGAAAAAAAATCTCAAAACTCCAATGGATAAAAACAATAATTTAACCAGTCATTTAACACGGATGCCGTAACTAGTGCGGCTCCGATTAATAAATATCTATTAACCAAAAATGAAAGAGCGAAAAGACGAAGTATCAAGATTAACTAAAGTTTTAATACACAAAGTGTATGGTGGCAGGAAAAAAGACAGTAAATTTTGGAATGATAATATCGAGTTGGATAAAAAGAATTTGGATGAAGATTCAAACAAAACAAGACGAAATAAAAAAAAAGAACCAATTAACCCAATTTATGGACACATATACAGGACATGTGGAATTATCATTATTTTAGCTTATTGGATAAATGCCTATATAGATCATACAAGAAGCAATAACGTGAAGATCATTGCAGCTCCGGAAATTCAGGAACATGATTATTCTAAGGACAAATCGCGACCTGAACAATCATATCAGCAAAAAACAAACGATGTTTCAAACAAAAATAATATAGTTAGACCAGCTTCCACAAGATCTTATTCATCTGAAACAAATCAATCAAATAATAATTACAAAACACAAGAAAGATCTCTTTCTGGAAAAGTCTTTTCGTGGACTGATAAAAACGGTTTAAAACACTATTCAAACACCAATTATCCTCAAGATAATCCGACTTTAAAAGTTCAAACTGAAATAAAAACACAAAATTAAGCAACCTGTATTCTTAAAAAATTCATACACCTTTTCTCACACCACAAATTTGAGCTGGAAAACAAATACCAAGAGGACAAAACAAAAAAGGATTAACAAGCTGTTTTTGCTTATTAATCCTTTTATATGGTTTGGTGCCCACGGCGCGAATCGAACGCGCGACACCTGGATTAGGAATCCAGTGCTCTATCCCCTGAGCTACGCGGGCAGGATGCTCTTTGCAAGCAGGAGGCATAATACTTGAGTTGAATGAAAACGCAATATTTTTCAGGATCTAGGCAGAAGACATGGCCCTCTGCCTTTTTTACACCGACTCGCCATCCGGCACTTCATTGCCGGGATAGGCGCCATAATGGGTATGCGATTTGATAATGCAATTTCGTCCCACCACCAGCCCCCTGGGAACCACTGCCTCTTTGCCGACCAAGGTGATCCCGGTATAGAGATGGGTTGGCTGCTTGCGATTGGGAATATGGTGATTACTCCCCGCGCCGATCACGGCCCCGGATCCCACATGGACCCGTTTATCAAAGATGGCAAGATCAACAGTGGCGCCAGTCTCGACCACACAATCGACAAAAAGGATGGAATCCTTGACCACCGCCCCTTTTTCAACCACCACCCCCGGGGCCAGCACTGAATTGATCACGGTTCCTTGAATGGTACAGCCGGCAGAGATCATGGAGCCTTTGACCACGGCCTCGGCCCCGTAACGGGCCGGCGCCCGGTCAGCCCGCCGCTCTTCGGCCTCCACATTGGTTCGGATCCTCCATTTTTCCGGCGAAATCCCGCTCCCCGGCTTGAGAAGATCCATATTGGCCTCCCAATACGCCTGGATCGTCCCCACATCCCGCCAATACCCATAAAAAGGATAGGCGAAGACGTTATCATTCTTAATGGCCCACGGCAGGATATGCATCCCGAAATCAATCTCATCGCGATCTCTGGCCAGGGCATCCAGCAGATAACGCCGATTGAAGACATAAATCCCCATGGAGGCGAGGTTGGTCTTGGGATGTTTCGGTTTTTCCTCCCAGTCAACAATCCGGTTGTGGGCATCGATGATCCCGGCGCCGAACTGGTGGATCTCGCTCCTGGAGACCACCATCATGGCCACGGTCACATCCGCCTTCTTATAGCGATGATACTCAAGCATGGCATGAAAATCCATGAGATAGATATGATCACCAGAAAGCAGGATCACCTCGTCGGCAGGATTTGCCTCCAGAAAATCAATATTCTGCCGCACCGCATCGGCCGTACCCTTGTACCAGTCAGAATCCTTAGAACCGGTGCGCGGCGGGAGAATCTTCACCCCACGGCTGCGGCCGGTAAAATCCCAGGCCTCACCCGTGCCGATATGCTTCATCAGAGAAAGCGGCTTGTACTGGGTCAAGACCCCGACCTTTGTCAGCCCGGAATTCATGACATTGCTGAGACTGAAATCAATGATCCGGTACAAGCCGCCAAAGGGCACGGCCGGTTTGGCCCGGCTCTGCACCAGGATATTCAAGCGGCTGCCAACCCCACCGGCCAGCAGCAGAACCAGGGCGTCTTGTTTCCGACTCATCGCATCACCTCTCCGGCCGCCACCTTCTGTTTCCACTGTTCAGCGGGCAGATGGGGATCAATGATCGCCCCTTCGCCAATAACAGTGTGCGCGGGGATCTGGTTATTCCAGCCAACCACCGTCACCTCTCTCGCCACCCCTGGCGCGGTCTCAATCCCTGCCCTCTGGCCGACACAGGCCCCCGTGCCAAAGACGCTGTTGACATCGGCCACAACCTTGTTCAGACGGCAATCCTCCTCGATCATGTTATTAAAAAACAGAACCGAAGACTCGACCACCGCCCCTTTCTGCACATGCACCCCGGGAAACAGGATCGAATTCCGCACTGTTCCCTCCACCACACAGCCATTATAGATCATACTGTTTTGCACCGTGGCCTCCTCCCCGATCAAAGTGGGCTGGAGATCACAGATTCCCCGATGGGCAAGGTTGGTTCGCACCCCCCATTTTTCCATATCAATCTTGGGATTCTCACCCAACAGATCCATATTGGACTGCCAGTACTCTTCAATGGTTCGGGTATAGCCCCAATATCCCTGATGTTTATACCCATAAACCCGGCAGTTCTGCGCCATGAGCATGGGAATAATATCGCGGCCGAATTCACAGGAATCCTTGCCGTGATTTTCCTCCAGGGCACGATACAGGACCTCGGGCCGGAAGCACAGGACCGTAAGTGAGACCCAACGGGACTGAGGAACTTCCGGTTTTTCCCAGTAGGCAAGCATCCTTCCTCCCCGCTCCCCGTCTTCATCGTCGAGAGCGGCCACCCCAAAACGATGGGCATTCTCCAGGGGTACCTGAATAAAACCAATGGTCAGATCAGCCTTCTTTTCATGGTGATAGGCGATCATCTTCCGGTAATCCATGTTATAGATATGATCTCCTGACAGGATCAGGATCTCTTCGGGCTGATGGTATCGGATAAAATCAAGATTCTTATAAACAGCATCAGCCGAGCCCAGATACCAGTCGGCGCTGTCCATGCCTTTGAACGGAGGGAGAATGGAGATGCCCCGGTAACGGCCGATCATGTCCCATGCCGCTCCGGTGCCGATATGATTGATCAGGGAAAAACTCCGATATTGACTGAGGATGGCAATCCGCTCGATACCGGAGTTCATCAGATTGCTCAGGGCAAAGTCAATAACCCGGCAGAATCCGCCAAAGGGCACGGCTGATTTCGGACGATAGCAGGTCAGGACGTCCAGCTCATCAACCCGGCTGCCCGCCAGGATCATCGCCAGCGTGGAAGGTGCGTTCATATGTCTCCCTTGAAAGGAAAGAAGCGGTTGTTTTCTACTTCATATGACGAGTGGTCAATCGTTTGAGGGTCAGAGTGGTAAACCCCTGATCTTCTATCTCCAGATTCTTCAAGGGAACCTCGGCCCGGGCCGCTTCTTTATGCCCGCCTGCTGACCCCAATGTGCCAAAGATGCGCGTGGCCAGTTTCCCCGCATTTTTTCGGTAGCCGTCACAACGAAAGATCACAATCAGGCGCTCACCGTGGATTCCCGAGACAAAGACCCAGTCCACCTCACCGACATGATTGAGAAAATCAGCAATCATCACCAGGACATCAGGACTGCGGACCTTGCCGACATGGGAATATAAGCGCCGTTTTGAATATTTCAGCTCTGCCAGTCCGGTAGAAAAATACTTGAGTTCAGAACGCCTGAGATCGGTAAGCTCCAGCTTTCTGACCAGATCTCTATTGGCAAGGGTAAAGATATAACGAAACGAGATCCCGTCAGAGAGACGGGATTTTTTCTCAAAGTTCCGGGTATCCACCTTGATCCCGTAAAAGAGAGCGGTGGCCGTGGCCACAGTGGGCTTGATGCCGGCCGCACGCAGATACTCCACAAGCATGGAGGAGGCAGCGCCATAATCGGGACGGATATCAACAAACCCAGCCTGACACTCGCCGGCAAGCGGATGATGGTCAATTACGGCATCAAATTTGACCTTCTCAAAGCAGGGAAGATGGATTGGTTGCGAATCAACCAGCACTTTTTTACTGAAGGCGTCAAGTTTGAGATTATTCCATCGTTCCAGAGGGATCTTCAGACGTTGAACCATGGCGATATTGTTCAGACGCCGGATCTCATTGGGGTGGGCGATTACAACTGTTTTTACCCGGTAGCGGAGCAGCTGCTTAATCGCCATGGCACAGGCCAGGGCATCGGGATCGGCATTGATACAGACCAGGACGTCATCCTCTTTTTCAAAAACATTCCAGAATCCCTGCAAACGTTCTTTGGCCGTTCTGTGACAGGCACTCACAACAGGAGCCGCAGTGCCTTTTTTTTGCTTTATCGCCATTTCAATATATTCAGTCTCATAAAGACTGTAATTTTTTATGCAGATTGTCAAACCATTCATTTTTCCGCTGTCATGCACTCAAGGCTCCCTGAATACCAACGAATCCATTCCACTATAGCAACCACTAAACAGGAAAGCAAGCTTGGCACACAGTGACGCCAGCCCTCTCAACCTTTGGTCTTGAGACTCTCTGCCGCTCCTTCTTCCTGTTCTGCAAACAGCGGAACCGAAGGAAAAAGCGTGGGATCGGTATGAGGGATAAAGCGCGCCCCGGAGAAACGAATCATGAAATCCTGGTTTACGTTCAATTCGACATAGGTGATTTTCGAGACAATATCCAGACACTCCTGGCGGGCTGAACGCGAAAACAGAACCTGCTCGGCCCCCTGGAGCGAACTGTTGCCGATGGCCCGATAGACCGACAGATCGAGATCCGGGAGCATCCCCAGGGTTATTGCCCGCTGCGGATTGATGTGATTGCCGAAGGCGCCGGCGACACAGATCTCCGCCAGATCTTCAAAGGCAAGCCCCACCTGACCTACGAGAGTGGCCAGGACCGCATACATGGCGGCCTTGGAGCGGATCATCGCGTCCAGATCAATCTGTTCCAGCAGCACCTCGTCACCATCGCCGGCCTCGGCCGTCACCACGACAAAGGCCCGCTGTCCATCGCGCTCCACCAGCCGCTCCCGCATAAAGGCCGCACGAGCCGGATCGCTTTCCTGATCCGGGTCCCTGAATTTTCCCCGGATATCAATGATCCGGGCCAGATAAAGCGAGGCCACGAGATCAATCAGGCCGGAGCCACAGAGGCCACGTGCCGGCGCCCCGCCAATGGTCCTCACCTCCAGGGCATAGGTCTCAGGATCGAGAGAAACAAAGTCAATGGCGCCAGGGGCGGCCCGCATCCCCATCCGGGCCACCCCGCCTTCAAGCGCCGGACCGGCAGCCCCGGCACAGGCAATCAGCCAGTCGCGATTTCCCAGCACCACCTCGGCATTGGTGCCGACGTCGATCAGCATGCGGGTCTGCTCGGTTGCAGCCAGACCCGAGGCCAGAATGCCGGAGATCAGATCGCCGCCGAAATAACTGCCGGCGGAGGGCATAATCCATACCGGGGCGGCCTCGTGCAGAATCAGCCCAAGCTCCCGGCTCTCCATGGGCTCAATGACATTGACCATGGGGATATAGGGTTCCCGGCAGATATGAAAAGGATCAAGGCCAAGAAGGAGATGGGTCATGGTGGTATTGCCGGATACGGACAGGGCCCGGATATCCTCGGCAGCGACCCCGCTGCCGGAGGCGAGTTCAACTATCAGGGCATTGATACAGGCAACGATACTCTGCTGCAGGACCGCAAGACCAGGATCGAGAAAAGAGAGGTCCACCACCTCGCGCATCTGCCTCCTGACGCTGGTGGCCTGATGGATGCGGCTGAGGATATCGGCCCCATACTCGATCTGGCTGTTTTCGCGCCCGGCGGAAAAAAGGACCTGGCCCGTCAACAGATCCACCAGGGTCGCCTCCAGATGGGTGGTACCCAGATCAAGGGCCATGGCCGGGAGCCGGCCCGGCGATTGAGGCAAAAAATCGGCCAGCACCCATCTGTCCGGGAGATCATTGACCAGGGCAACCCCGGAAAAACCCGCCTGACGAAAGCGTCTGCACAGCGGCACAATCCGGGCAAAAGGGATCTCCAGCGGGCGCACCCCGAGCGCGCCTCCTGCGGTATCCACGGCAAGCAATTTCAGACCGAGGGCGTGCCGCAGACGATCAAGATCAGCTGTATTATCCTGCAAACTGGGCTGATCCGCCGTCACCGGGACAGGAAGCACAAAAGGGGTCATCTTTCTTACGGGCATGGTGTTTTCCTTCTTTCTCTCATTGCTAAGCCGTCGTTCAAAAATAATTTCTACATTTCAATGTTATCAACGGCATAAGGGGCCATAAAGAAATAGATACAATCGTAGTGGTTATTTCTTAACGACCCCTGAAAACTCACAGGTCTATCCCTGCCTTCTCCTTGACGAGAGCCCTGGATAATGGTACCTAATGTCAATAAAGAAGAGAATACCATATAATAAAAAGGACGCAAAAATCATCAAACGGATGGCTAAGTAAAAAGGCCCAAAGACAAGGCGCACAGGTAAGCGAGCTTGCGATACTCCGATGACTGTGGATGCGGCGTACTTTTGGCTACGCCGCAGTGACGAAGGAGCGCCGCAACGCCGTTTTCGGGTCTTTTTACGACGTCATCAAAAATAGGATTGATCTTGTTGTTATTAAACCGCTACATACTGACCCAGTTTATCAGGATCTTTGGCACCGTTGCCGCTGGCTTTGCCGCCATCTATATCCTCATCGATTTTTTTGAGAAGATAGATAAATTTATGGAGGCCGGTAAACCGCTGAGCCTGGTCTTTAAATTTTTTCTCCTCAGCATCCCCTTTATCATTGACCAACTTGGCCCGGTACTTATCCTGCTCTCAGGGGTTATTACCATAGGTCTGCTCAATCATCACCATGAATTAACCGCGCTCATGGCCAGTGGCATTCCACTTCGTGCCATTATCAAACCGGTGCTCACCGGAGGGTTGCTCGGCACCCTGCTTTTTCTCATCATGGCCCAATGGCTGCTTCCGGCAACCATTTCCAGCACCAATACGATCTGGTTCGAAAACGTAAAAGGCATGGTTCCACTGGGAATTTTCCGCAACGGTCGCTACTACTACAAAGGCCATGATGGTTTCTACTCCTTTGCCAGACCTAATCCGCGCCAGGCCGCCTTTCTCAATTTTTCCTACTCAAGCTGGACAGAACCGTACAACCTGAATACCTTGATCAGCGCCGAATCTGCTGAATGGAAAGATCCGGAATGGGTCTTCCATAACGGCCAGACCCAGGTTCGCACAGGGGAAGGTACCTACCAGACCACCCTCTTTACCGAGAAAAAAATTTCCCTGCCCGAGACTCCCGCTGATTTTTTTGTCCCGGAATATGAGGCCTCTGAACTTTCCATAACCGCTCTCTATCAACGAATCCACAAGCAACGAATGCAGGAAGATAAGGTCAAGGCATGGGCAGACTTTTACAGCCGCATTTCCTACTCCCTGCTCGGCCTGCCTTTGCTGCTGCTTGGCCTGCCGGTGCTTCTCATTTCATATAAGAAATGGGGGCGCGATCTTTCCATCGCCATTCCCGCAAGCTGCGGACTGGCCTTTGTGGCCTGGGGCCTCTGGGGAGCCTTGCAATCGCTGGCCCGGGCTGATTATATCAATCCCTTGCTGGCAGCGGTCATTATCCATCTTCTTTTTGGTGGCGCCGGACTCTTTCTCCTGCACAAACAAAACAACTGATCCCGACATGAGCAATTGCCCACAGGAAACACAGATCGGCAGACGGATCGGTATTGTTGGTATCCCACCACTTACAATCATCAAAGAACTCGAGGCGAATGGCGATACGATCTTTGACCTGGATGAGCCTCTTGTTAAAAGGGATATTGAGTTGGCCTCATCCTTTCTGCCCCGGGTCTTTTGTGCCATCCTGCGCACTGCGGTGATCAACGCCCTCAGCCTGAAGCCCGATTACATCTATATTGACGTAGGTCCGGGAAAATGCGACTGCGCCCTGCATACCGCCACCATCCTTGAGGATATCCTTCCCGAGACCACTGTTATCAAGACCAGAAATCAGGACAGAAAAGATTTCGGCACACCACTCTGCACTGCCAGGATGCCTCTTCTCGATAAGCTCAGCGCTATCACCAGGTCAGTACAATCGGCCAAGCCCTACACGAATCTGCCTGCCTGCGCCCCCACCGCCGGATTCTGGGGTGTACCGCCCCGTGATTTTTCCCTGCTCAGCCTCTTCCCGGAGACCACCCATGTCTATGGCTGGACCCGCTGCATGGAGAATAAGACTCCTGACCACCGGAGACTGGAAGAGACGGTTAACCCGGATATCCCCACAGTCTTTTTTGCCCAATCCTTCTGCGCCAAGACCGCACTGGCCAGACATCTGGCCAGCAAACACCCCCATGGACTCTATGTGGACTGCGATGTCACCGCCGGCAACAGTACCAAGGCAAAGATCCAGGCCTTTCTTGAACTTTCAACCTTGCAAAAGACGGGGAGAAAAAGCAAGAAAGCAGATTTTTGTCTTCTCTCTTCCGACCTGCCAACCTTCTGATTATGCTGCTTGCTGACTTCGGGACCTCATACTGCAAGCTTTGGGACACGACTACCGTTACCCCTCAGCTCATCCCCACCAAGGATTTAGACCAGGGCCTGAAGGTTGATCTCGCCACAGGCCATAACGGCAAGCGACATGCCACCCATTATGTCAATGAGCTCACCGCCCTGGCCAGGGGTGGCAGCGCCCTGATCAATGCTGACAGCTACACCCTGCTCGACTGTGGCAGCCGGGATATCAAGTTCATCCGTTCCGATCAGGGCAAGATAAAAAACATGGGTTGGAACACAGAATGCGGCGCCTCCATGGGGTTTACCATTGAACTCCTGGAAAGGTACTATAACCTTGACTTTACCACTATGCAGGTCCCTGACAGCTCATTTTCAGTGACCTGCGGGGTTCTTGGCATGAGTCATATCTTTGATGCGGTAGTCAACGGCACAAGCGAGGCAGAGGCAGTTGCCAAATTTGTCAAGGGGATTGCCCTGAATGCCTACAACTTTGCGGGAAGCCCTGAAACTGTTTACCTTTCGGGCGGACTCTGCCACAACCCCTTATTTGTCGCCTCATTCCCTTGCAAGGTTATATGCCTGGGACGCTTTGTCCTTCTGCAGGGACTGAAAGCCACGTGTGACGGACAGACATACTCCTGAATCCAGGAAAAATTTGCAAAGAAAAAATCACTCTCTCTATAAATCTGCCTGTACTTCGGGGAAAGACACCTTATGTTCATAGAACAAGGCAGGTGAAGTAAACCCCATCCTGACTGGCAACGAGAGCAAGACAGACAAGGCCGGTATGCAGTATCACCGAATCTCGTCGTCCTGAACCCCTGCCTCAAAAATCGTCACGCATTCATCAAGTAATAAAATAAATATATGAAAATCGTCAAATCTTTCTTTCTGTTCTGTCTGCTTGCATCCATTTTGAGCATCTGCAATGGATGTGCAACCTTACCGAACGTCTCTGAAATGATTGACGAGGCGCCGACTGCCCAGAAACATCCGCAAATCGTTTCGTCCAAAGGGCTGCTCTCTCCCCAAAAAAGCAAGGCTATCATGGAACGGCTGAAACGATCTGCCGACCCGACGGACATTCTGGAACGCCACAATGCCGTGGTAGAATCGATCACCGACAGCCCGCTGACCAAGGGGAACAAAGTCACTCTGCTCGCCGATGGTCAGGCTGCCTATGCCGCAATGTTCAAGGCGATAGAGAAGGCCAAAGACCATATCAACCTGGAAACTTTTATCATTGAAGATGATGAAACAGGCCGCAAATTTGCCGATCTGTTGCTGCAAAAACAGGCGGAAGGCGTCCAGGTAAATCTCATTTATGACAGCGTCGGCAGTATGAATACTCCCGCTTCTTTTTTCCAGCACCTGCACGACGGTGGAGTTCAGATTGTCGGATTCAATCCGATAAATCCACTGAAGGCCGGGGAGGAATGGGACCTGACCCACCGGGACCACCGCAAGATTTTAATAGTCGACGGCAAAGTCGCCATTATCGGGGGAATCAACATCAGCAAGGTGTATTCGAGCATCCCTCTCAGGCGGAAACAAAACGAAAAGGCACCCATTCACTGGCGTGACACAGACGTTCAAATTGAAGGCCCGACCGTGGCTGAATTCCAGAAGCTCTTTTTTGATACCTGGCTGCAGCAGAAAGGTCCGAAACTTTCCGAACGGAACTATTTCCCAGTCCTGAGAGAAGAGGGAAAATCCTTGGTGCGTGTAGTCGGCAGCACCCCGGGAGAGACCAACAGGATCCCATTTATCGTCTATGTGTCGGCCATCTCCTTTGCCGAGCATTCGATTCACATGACAAATTCCTATTTCATCCCTGACGATCAGATAGTCAAGGCCCTGACCGATGCTGCGGCGCGCGGTGTTGACGTTAAGATCATTCTCCCCGGAATTTCCGATTCTCAGTTGGCATTACAAGCACAGAGGTATCATTATTCCGAACTCTTGCAGTCGGGAGTAAAGATATACGAGCGCAACACCTCTCTCCTGCACGCGAAAACCGCAGTGATTGACGAGGTCTGGTCAACAGTCGGCTCAACCAACATGGATTTCTTGAGCTTATTAAAAAATGACGAGGTAAATGCGGTTATCCTCAGTCACGAGTTTGCCGTCGAAATGGAGCAGATGTTTGCCAGGGACCTTGCGGATTCCAGACAGATTCTATGGGAGGAATGGGAAAAAAGACCTTTGTTGCCCAGAGCCAGGGAGTGGTTTGTAAATTTATTCTTCCGCTGGTTGTAACGTTGCGTCAATGGTGGCTTCATACAGTGCAAGTGAATCAGATGGATAAGATCAGAAATATTCCGAAATTATTCCGGTTGATGATCGCAGCTCTAATTATTCTTGCTGCCGGTTCCGCCTCAGCTGTCGAAAGTCCTCAGCAGGGCGCAGAAATCCTGCTCGATACCTATCACCGGAACATGGCCAGATTGGAGAAATCCAGTTCCGGCCCTCCTCTCCTGGTGGAATCTTTTGAACGAGACAACACAGTGCATGTGGATGTCTACGGGATCTTTGATTATCCCTTCAGCAGCGTTGCCACAGCACTCAAGGTTCCGGCAAACTGGTGCGATATCGTATCCCTCCATCCCAATATCAAGGCATGCACCAACAGGGAACTGGCTGGCGCATGGCAGCTCACCTTTTTCCTAGGCAAAAAAACCTACCAACCTCCGGAAGACACGCGTCAAGTCAAGTTCGATTACCGGAACGTTGTTCAGCAACAGGGGTATCTGGATATCACTCTCAATGCCGACGCCGGCCCTTACGGCACGAGCGACCACAGGATGAGGTTCGAGGCCCTGCCCGTTGACGGGGCAAAGACTTTTGTGCACGTCAGTTATGCATACAGCGACAGTGCTGCGCTTCGCCTGGTGGTAAAGATCTATTTTGCGACGCTCGGTCGGGACAAGGTAGGGTTCACGGTGATTGGAACAGACAGAAACAGCAAACCCATCTATATCGGCGGGCCTCGCGGCGCGGTCGAGCGCACTGCGGTCCGGTCCTATTTCGCAATCCAGTCCTTTATGAATACGTTGCGCTATCCCGAAGAAAGCCGTTTCAGCATGAGAATCAGCGAATGGTACTCTCTTACGAGCCGCTACGGAAAGCAGCTTTTTGATCTGGACAAGAAGGACTATCTCGCTTCCAAGACAAAAGAACGGGCGAACCTGGTAATACTCCAGCGGCAGATCGATTCAAGTCTTCAATGAGTGCCCGGGCACACCCCAACCCTGTGACGCTGCGCTCAAAGAAGACGCATTGCCGCTGAAGCAAATTCGAAACGAGTAACAAAAAAAGCCTATCACCAGAAGAGAGTCCGGTTTGACTGAGCTGAAAAACCGTGCCCCTGAAACTCTTTGACACCGCAGGAAACCCGCTCACTTTTCTACAGGGCAGGTGCGGTTCACGCGCCCTGCCGGATCCTGGTGATAGTAGGCGCTGAGGACACCGTAGAGATCGGGGGCGTGTCTCTGGAGGGTGAGAGGTCGGTCAAAGAATGTCTCGGTGGCGACAGCGAAAAACTCGGCCTCGTTCTTCGCGCCGTAGGCATCAAGGAAGGTTTTGTGGCCCTTCTCGGCGAGGTGACGCAACCTCAGGAATTCGCGGGAGCACACGGCCACCCATTCGGCAAACTGATCGAGGTCGGCAAGGGGCGGGGTGCCGTCGGCGGCTCCATCAAGCATGTCGAGCTTGTGGGCAAACTCGTGGTAGACTACGTTATGCCCCTGCTCGGGGTGGCGCGCATCGTGAAGAACGGCATCCCACACAAGGATCACCGGCCCCCCTTGGTTGAAGGCCTGGCCCAAAAGGGGGACTGAGGCCTCCACCGGACCGTCCACGCGCTCGAAGAAGCCGGGGTGGCGCTCGGGGGGGACAACGGTGGAGGGGTAGACGAGAATCGACTCCACGTTGCGATAGTAGTCATGGGGGAGTCCCAGTTGCAGCAGACATGCCTGGGCCGCAATGGTGACACGAATCTCATCGGTGAGGTCGAGGCCGCCGCACCCCTCCCAGTTTTTCTCCTCCAGAAAGACCTGCATCATCGCGCGCAACTCAGCGCGCTCGGCGTCATCGAGCACGCAGTAGTGGGCCACGTTTGCGCGCGCAAAGGCTTCCCACTCGGGAGGGAACAGACGCTTTCGCGCCTCGGCACGGCGCTGATCGCGGAGCCAGTGAAACATGGGCAACATCCTCCTTGAGGGGAAAAGCCACTGTCAGGACTGCAGCCCTACTCCAGACAACAGCACTGCGGCCACAACCAGGGCCAGGATAATCCGATACCAGCCAAACAGGGCCAGACCCCGCCGCTGCAGAAAACTGACCATCCATTTAATCGAGATCCAGGCCGAGACAAAGGCGCAGAAAAACCCCAACAACGGCCCGGCCAGGCCAAAACTTGCCACAATCATGTGACCGTTCTTATATGCTTCATACATGGTGGCCGCGCCAAGGGTCATCAGCCCCAGCAAAAAACTGAACTCCACTGCCGCTGTCAGTTCCGCGCCCATCAACAACCCCCCGGCAATAGTCGCCAGACTGCGGCTGACCCCTGGCCACAGAGCCGCGCATTGCATCAGACCAATACCCAGGCCCTGCCGCCATCCGAAGCTCTCAATCGACAGGCCGGATAATTCATGCGGTCGCTTCTTGTCCAAAAAAAGGATGAATATTCCCCCTCCAAACCAGGCCGCAGTTACCGGCCAAATCCCGAACAATCGTCCTTTGATCACATCCTCAAGTAGCAGCCCGACCACAACCGCCGGCAGAAAAGCAATCACCAGATTCCAGAAAAGAGATTGCCCGCTGGCATCCTTCCCAATCAGCCCCAAAAGCATCTGCCGAATCCGATTTCGATACAGTCCCAGCACTGCCAGGATCGCCCCGGCCTGGATGACAATGGCATAGGCATTAGCCACCCGCTTGTTTGCAGGATCATTGGCAAGGCCCAGGATGTGCTCGGTCAGGAGCAGATGGCCGGTGGAGCTCACCGGCAGATATTCGGTGACGCCTTCCACCACCCCCAGGATAGCAGCATCCCAAAGGCTGAGTGGACGCACTGACATTTCTGCAGCAGGTGCGCCATGAACTTCTTTATTATCACCACAAAAGACAACAGACGGCACGCCCATCATACTAATGACGACAACAATTTCCAAAAGGATGGAAAAAAGACATCTGATAAACTTCTTTTGCTTTTCCATATCAATAACTTCCTTTTTCAAAAAAAATTTTCATGAGGAAAAATGCAGGGCTATTCTTCCTCATGAGTCAAGACAATAACCACTTGCATCCTTCCAGCAACCCGACAGCTCCCGACTCCACAACGAACTGAATTCAATAAATAAACATTGGCAGACAGGCTAACCAAAGGCCACGACCAAAAACAAGCAATAAAAGAATTCAACAAGAATCCTTATTCCATTTTTCTTGGCGCATCTCATCGAGCAGCCGGTGTATTTCTATCAGGGCATTATCCTGAGCCATCAGGTGATCAAGGATGGCGCGAATCTCCTCCTCTGCCTTCTGGTTGACCTGGTAATCATTATGCGCCTCCAGACGGTCTCTGGCAGCCTGCCGGTTCTGGCTCATCATAATAATAGGTGCCGCGTAGGCCGCTTGCAGGGAAAGGATCAGATTCATAAAAATAAATGGGTAGGGATCCCAGTGATGATACCAGGAAAGCACATTCATAACTACCCAGGCCATCAGGATGGCCGTCTGAAGGATGATAAACCACCAACTGCCAAGATTCGATGCCACCCAGTCAGAAGCTTTTTGACCGATTGTCAGTTGGGCATCTATGATCTTGTTGATGTCCTGCACTGGTGGATGCACATGCTTAAATGGTTGCGGAAATGGGAACTTAATCATGTTTATTCCTTCTTGAGTGGTACAGATGACACTCTTTCTTCATTACCAAAGCTCCCTGGTTTTACAGCGCTCACCATCCTGGGAAAACCAGCAGGAATCCATCCGGGCCATGCGAAAATTGCACAGAATACTATCCGTCAGGAGATGAGCGTATTAAGCGGCAGCCAGATTGTTATTCGTGCCCAAACCCCTTCTTCGCTTTCCATTTTCACCGTGCCGCCATGAAGCTGGACAATTTTCCTGACAACGGCCAGTCCCAGCCCGGCGCCGCCGTATTGAAGTGAACGGGATTTTTCCACCCGATAGAACTGCTCGAACACATTCCCCAAATCGTCTTCGGCAACACCCGGACCGGTATTATACACGGAAACAAATATTCCGTTATTCTTTTGCGCGGCTACAAACTTTATTTGACCGTTTTCCACATTGCATTGAATAGCATTATCCCGGTCGTCGTCACACAAAAACAGCCACCGCCTCACACGCGGCGGACGACATTATACCCGTTCAGCATCGGGTGGTAAATTCATGAAACATTCAGGTTAAAAGAGTTTCTTGTTTTGCCAGAAATACAACTCCAGACACCCTTGGTTCCTTTTAAACTGAATGTAACATCGCGACATGAAGGAAACGTGAAGATTGAAAGAATTATTCAGAAAAATTACAGCCCGCAAGAAAAAACAAAAGATAGTAATATTTCATATAGTTATAAAAACCCACTATTTCACTGACATTATATACGCGTCACCGTCAGTGAAAAATTGATCTCCCATAAAATTTTTCCCGATCAAGGGTTTGACGAATTGCATCTTGGTATGACTTTCAATTTTTGCTGTAGAGATAAGGTCTTGATACAATAACTCTCGGTCACTATCTAAATCTGGAGATATTCTGGGGATAACCCCCCACTTGAAGCCATCATTGGCATTCACCATGGCAACATAGATAATATTCCCATCTGCCATGAAGGAATTTGTATGCCATATCTTAAGATGCCGTGCGCTGCCGGGCCTATCCTCCCCAATCATTTTTGCAAAACTTAAATCCTGCATTTTCATATTCCAGAAAGAAGGTGAAATTGGTGCAGAATAATGGAGATTTTTTAATAGTAATGCCTTCACTGCCTCGACCGATGACAAAACATTCGCCTTGTCGGTTGATTTCCACCCTGCCTGTTGCAGGACTGCAAGCAACTGGCCGTCATCTTTGGCAAGGAAAATGAAGTTTACAGGCTCCTGTTTTTCGCCAATCAGTGTCTCGGTATATTTCAACTGTTCATTTGTGAAGATATCTCTGACTTCCGAGACAGCAACGGGGCTGTTTAATGGGGCTGATACCAGTTGCGGATGGTAATTTATTGCAAATCCTACATAGGACAGGATGGCGATAACAACAAGGATAAAAGAGATTGGACGGGCAAAAGCGACCGGGGATACCGGCCTGTCACTTCTTGCCTGATGTTCGAACCATTCGGAAAATGAAATGGCAATAATCAACCATATTGCCCCAACCAGATAACCGCTCCAGACATCACTGACATAATGGACCCCAAGGTATATCCGGCTAAAGCCAATCGCCATGATAATGAAAATTGTTGCAAACAATATATTCACCTTTCTCTTCCAGCCAGGGATAAAGCGCATGAGGAGATAGCCTGCAAACCCGTAAAAAGCGACCGCTATCGTGGCATGCCCACTGGGAAAAGAAAAAGAATGTTCTGCATACATGGCCAGTTCTGGACGAGGACGATGGAAGGCCAATTTTCCTAAAGAGGAAAATGTCTCACTGCCGACAACAGCGATAAAAAGGGGAAAAATGTAATGGCTCTTTCGCCATAACCAAAGGAGAACAATGAAAAGGGCAATGAATCCCAGGATAATCTGGCTTTTACCAAGCAAGGTTATCCAGCGACAAACAATGGTCAGCGCCTCGGTGCGAAAGACAAAGAAAAGATTGGCGATACGGATGTCTGCAGCAACAATGGGGTCAGACGTTATCAGGTCTTCCACGATACCGGCAAACAAAGCCAGAACATAGACAAGTGCCAGCGTCAAGAGAGAGAGGGTCAAACCGGAAAATGCTGCCGGGTCAAACCGTGCCTGTAACCAGGCAATACTGCGCGGATTCTTTTGTGTCCATGCAATCACATGTTCATTCTTTGTCATCGCCTCTTTAAGAGACTGCCAGAGAGAGTTGGCAATGATTAAAATCTGTTTCCCTTTCTTGAAAGTCAGCCACTTGAGGAAGTAAAAAATGCCGCCAAGTATGACGAGAAAAACAAAGAATAAACCAGCTCGAGATAACCAGAATTCCGCGATTTGAAGGGATTGCGCAAAGAAGTAGCCGGCAAGAACCCATTCAAATCCCCACCCAATCGCACCAAGAACATTCCAGAACATAAATGTTCTTTGATCCATTTTGACACTGCCGGCAATAAAAGGGGCAACCTCTTTGACGCTTGGTATAAACCGACCAAAAAAAATACTCTTAGCACCATGGGCGTCCATGAAACACCTTGCTTTTTCAATATGCTGGGAATTAAGGAGCCAGACACCATCTTTCAGCCAGAGAGCACCATATTTTTTACCGAAAGAGTAGTTGACATTGTCTCCGATAATTGCGCCCAAGACAGAAAACCATATAAGGTCGCCGACATCGATATAGCCACATGCGGAAAGCGCACCAAGAAAAAGGATGACTGTTGATCCAGGTAAAATCAGGCCAAGACCGATAATTGTCTCGAAGAGGGCTGCAAAAAACGCAATCCAATAACCCGCACTATGAAAATGCTCGATCGATGGAAGGATGTTATTGATGAGATCATTCATCACATGTTGTCCGTATGGTTTTTCTGCTTAGGGGCCGTTAAGAAATAACACATACTTTTTATCCATTTCTGTAGTAGTTATTTTTGAACGATGGCGTACTCTGCGGGCTCTCTTCTGACGATATCGTCAGGGACATACTGAGGGATGAGGCCCTAATGCCGAATGTTCAAGGTGTTGAATGACGTTATAGCTTTAGCCCTTGAACAGAAAGATAAATAATAAGGGCAATGCCCAAAACGACAACAACCGAGTTTGTATACATACCGACATTTACTCGATAGCCTTCCGGGATTTCAACGGGCTTCAGGATACGAAGGACTGTACAGAACTGGGCGATGGCAACAAAGGCGATAAACGCACCCAACACAATAAAGGCAAAGCCGATCCAAAATGAGAAGCTTCTTTGAATCGGCTCACTCTTTCCCGACAAAAAGATATGCACGAACAGGCCAAAACATTCAATTACAAAACCAAATGCCATTAATGATAAGCTGGTACGATCCCAGGCAAGCAGTGTACGTTCAGCCGCAAAGAATACCCTTGGATCACTCAGGTCAGACATATGCAGTCACTATAGCATTTAAGGGAACATTGAAAAATGAGGGTCTTCGTTCAAGCTCAAGGAGTATGGTAAAGAGCAGCGAAGCGAAGTCGACAGCAGTAAAACGGCGAAGTGAACGCTTGATCTAGAGATGGAATAAGGGGGTGGTTCTCCAGCATCCAGAAATGACACTATCCGAAAATGAGAACAAGTCAACCCTCTTTTCTCTTAGGAACCGTTACGAAATAACCATTACATTTCTGACCATTTCGTTACGGTTCCTTATGCCGGCACAACACTCCAATATTACGATTATTTTTGAACGACGGCTCATGTTTCTTTACCGAAACACCTCCATGCGGTAAGCTGTTGGTATCAAGGCAAAACAGGAGACAACCTGAAGAAATCTTCAGAAAGACGTCAGTTGTCCTTCTGCACTCATTCCGTTACCAAAGAAGTCACCATGCATAAAATTTTAATCATTGAAGACGAGATAAAAATTGCCCACTCCCTGAAACAGATTCTGGAAGAGGAAGGCTACAGCGTCAGTGCGGTCATGACCGGTGAAGAGGGATTTTTCCTGATCAACACCGAGGTCTTTGATGTGGTGATCCTGGATCTTATGCTGCCGGGCCGCAGTGGCCTGGAAATTCTCGAGGCACTGCGCCGCCGCGACGAACAGACCCTGGTCCTGATTCTTACCGCCCGGGATAAAGTAGAAGACCGGATCTTAGGTCTCGACGGCGGGGCAGACGACTACATGATCAAGCCCTTTGCCACAAGCGAGCTCCTGGCCCGCATCCGGGTCCTGCTCCGCCGGGGCAGGAGCGAACAGATCTTCCGTCTCCAGTTTGGAGGTCTGGATTTGGATCTGGTGACCCGTGAAGCGCGTCGTGACGGACAAGTCCTGGAGCTGACCTCCAAAGAATTCGACCTGCTGACCTATCTGGTGCGCCATCAGGGCCGGTTTGTCACCCGGGGAATGATTGCCCGCGATCTCTGGCAGGAAACCACGCGGGCAACTCCACTGGACAACGTTATTGATGTCCACATGGCCCGCCTGCGCCGAAAAATCGATAAGGATTTTCCGGAAAAACTCCTGCATACCATCCGAGGTGTCGGTTTCATCATGAAGAAGGAAGAATCATGACCCTGCGCCACATCACCCAGAGCATCCGTACCCGGATCACCCTGTGGCATCTCGGTGTACTGGTGTTAACCCTTGGCGCCTACATTCTTTCCACGCAGATGTTCCTGTGGCACCAGCTCACCGTTGAGCTCAAAACCAATCTGCAGGAAGAAGCCGAAGAGGTGGTCAAGCTTTTTCTGAAACTGGCCCCGGATGGCCATTTTGTATGGAGAGGACATCAGGAAAATACCAACCAGAAATATTGGATCGCCGTCTCCCATCTGGATGGCGTTCTGATTTACCGGAACTTCACCCAGACGGATCTCAGCCTGCCACCAGCATCCCTGACGCCAGTCGATCAAACACGGACGCTTCATACCCTGCAACTGACCGATGGCCGGAAACTGCTGATGATGCAGGAAGTCCGGCAGATCGAAGGAGTGGATGTGGTGATCAGGGTGGGCCGTACCACCGAACATTTCGCCAAAGAGATGCGGCACCTGCTTCTGATCCAGACCCTCTGTTTTCCCCTGGTTCTTCTGCTGGCCTGGGCTGGCGGCTATTTTATGGCAGGACGGGTACTGTCACCGCTGCAGAAGATCATCGCCCGGATGAAGACCATTTCCGCAGATCGTCTCCACGAACGTCTGCCGGTCGAGAACGTCAACGATGAGCTTGGTCATCTTTCCCTGACCTTTAACCATCTCCTCGGCAAACTCGACCACTCTTTCAAGCAGATGCGCCAGTTTACCGACGATGCCTCCCATGAACTGCGCACCCCCTTGTCAGCCATGCACAGCGTCGGTGAAATGGCCCTGCGAACATCCATGAACATCCACGGATATCAGGAGACCATTGCCAGCATGCTCGAAGAGGTGGAAAAGATGAGTCGTCTGGTGAGTGACCTTCTGGCCCTGGCCCGAGCCGATAGCGATATGATCAAGCCAGTCCTTACGAAGCTGGAACTAGGCGGGGTCATCAAAGATGAAACAGCACGGCTCGAAGTGCTTGCCGAAGAAAAAAAACAGGAACTGTCGCTGACGATCAGACAAGACTGCCCCGTGTGTATTGACCGGAATATCTTCCGCCAGGCATTTGCCAATATCCTGTACAACGCCATTCAATACTCCCCGGTGAAAGGAAGCATCCAGATCCTGGTTGACAAGGATCAAAATGGTTGTTTTATAGAGATTTCCGACTCAGGGTCGGGTATTGCCCCGAAACATCAGGAACGGATTTTTGACCGTTTTTACCGGGTAGATAAGGTCCGCTCCCGAGACACAGGCAGCTCAGGTCTGGGTCTGGCCATTGCCAAGTGGGCGGTAACGATCAACGGTGGGCATATCGAGCTTGTAAGCACGCTGGGCAAAGGGAGCACCTTTCGCATCTGTCTTCCCGAACAGCAACACGAAAGATGTCCATCACATTTTTCTCTCACTGCGGCAGAGCTGTCATGAGCAATAACACGACAAGCAACTGGGTCACCATTGAAACCCTGCCGCCAAAACAACTTCACACCCATCTGGAGGAGCCACTCTCTCCGGCCCATTGTCCATGACCACTCAAACCAGACTCCATATCCTGCTACTGGGCCTCTTTATCTGTATCTACCTGCTGCCTTTGGGGATCAGGCCGCTCATGGAGCCGGATGAAACCCGCTACGGTGAAATTCCGCGGGAGATGATCTCCTCCGGCGACTGGATCAGCCCCCATCTCAATGGCCTGCGCTACTTTGAAAAGCCCCCCCTGGGTTATTGGCTCAACAGCGTTTCGATCCTGACCTTCGGTGAAAACGGGTTTGCCATTCGTCTGCCCTCGGCCTTGAGTGTCGGCTTAAGCGCCCTGCTGATCATGCTGCTGGTCCGCCATGCCTGCCCCCGGGATGAAATCTGGGCCGGACCAATCGCCGCCCTGGTCTTTCTCACCAGTCTTGAGGTGCCTGTAGTCGGCACCTTCGGCGTCCTGGATTCGCTGCTCGCCGCCGCTCTCACCTTGACCATGGTCTGTTTCTTTCTGGCCAGCCAGGCCGAACATGGCTCTTCCCGTAGGCGGTGGTTCCTGGTCGCGGCCGGTATCGGTTGCGGTCTCGCCTTCCTGATCAAAGGCTTTCTGGCCTTGGTCGTGCCGGCCCTGACCATGGGTGCCTATCTTGTCTGGCAGCGGCGCTGGCGCGATCTTGTGGGCCTCGCCTGGTTGCCGCTTATCGTCGCCACCCTTACGGCCCTGCCCTGGGGCCTGGCTATTCACCGCCAGGAACCGGATTTCTGGAATTTCTTCTTCTGGAATGAGCATGTCCGCCGTTTTCTGGGGGGAACCCAAGAGGCCCAGCACCCTGAGTCTTTCTGGTACTTTTTTGCAACCGCTCCCGCCATGTTCCTGCCTTGGACCTTTTTGCTCCCTGCCGCCGGGATCGGTTTACGCACAAGCATCCGGGGCCACGAAACCAAACAACTCATCCAGTTTTGCCTGGCCTGGTTCTGCCTGCCCTTTCTCTTCTTTTCGCTCTCCTCTGGCAAACTCTTGACCTATATCCTGCCCTGCTTTCCGCCCTTTGCCATTCTGGTCAGTATCGGTCTCCTTTCTCTGCTGCGTGCGAACCGGTTCCGTCCATTCCAGATTGGCGCCGGAGTAGCGGTCTTCATCTTTGGCCTTTTGCCCCTTGCCTTTCTCCTGATCCAATTTATCGGGCTCGGCGGAATCATCACCCCCTACGCCAAGACCTGGCAAGGCTTATTAACCCTGGCCGGTCTTCTGGTCATGGCCCTGTTACCGCTAGCGGCCAGTCAGTCCAAGAACTGGAGCAAAAAAATCATCCTGTTTGGCTTAAGTCCGGCCTTACTCCTCTGCGTGGCCCCCTTTCTCATGCCCGATCAGACCATCGAAGGAAAATCACCGGGAGCTCTGTTGCTTGAGCATAAAAAAGAAGTCAACGCTGATACCGTCATTCTCTCTGATGAGACATCACTGCGAGCAGCCTGCTGGTACTTGCAACGGGCAGATATCCTGCTGGTAAATGATGCCGGTGAAGTCACCTATGGACTTGGCTATAAAGATGCTGAGGGCCGATTGCTCCCACTGACCCAAATCAGGGCCAAGATCCTTGCCCATCAAGGAAATATAATCCTGATCGCCAGAGCCAGAAATTATCGTCAATGGATACCGCAACTGCCTACCCCGAAAACCATTGATGAAAACGGCCAAGACGGCTATATTTTTGCTACATTTTAGGTGACGTTGTTAAGCAGGCAAGATCTTTTTCTTGTTTGCTTAGCTTACGTCACCTTATGCCGCTTCCAAGAAACAGCCAATCTGTTCCGGCGGTTTCTTGGAAGCGGCGTCTGGCAAATAACATACAAGGAGCCAACAGATCCCATGCGTACTGATTTTCTTCCCTTTTCAAGACCCTCTATTACCGAAGAAGATATCGCCGCTGTAGCCGAGGTCATGCGTTCAGGTTGGATCACCACTGGCCCCTGGAATTCCTTATTTGAACAACGGATCTGCGAATACACCGGCTGCCAGGGCGCAGTTGCCCTGACTTCCGCGACCGCCGGCATGCACGTGGTGCTCAAGGCCATGAATATCGGGCCAGGTGATGAAATCATCACCCCGTCCATGACCTGGGTTTCCACCGTCAATCTGATTGTCCTTGCCGGGGCGACACCGATCTTTGTTGATATTGACCGTAACACCCTGATGATCAGTGCCGCTGCTGTCCGCGAAAAAATCACGGAACGGACCAAGGCGATTATTCCGGTCCACTACGCAGGGGCCCCGGTGGATCTGACCCCGCTGCGGCAACTCGCCGCCCAATACTCGATCCCGCTTATTGAAGACGCGGCCCATGCCATCGGAGCTTCATACGGCAGTGAGCCCATCGGCAGGACAGGAACCGTGATTTTTTCCTTTCATCCCA
Organism: Deltaproteobacteria bacterium; assembly: GCA_026388715.1. Lineage (GTDB taxonomy): Bacteria > Desulfobacterota > Desulfobulbia > Desulfobulbales > Desulfocapsaceae > UBA2270. The sequence goes on along the minus strand of JAPLJF010000026.1, from coordinate 150,364 downwards.
TAAAAAATATCACCAGCGGCGAGGGAGGGATGGTCTGTTCCGATGATCCCGCGCTGCTGGCCAGGGTGCGCAGTCTGAAATTTCATGGCCTGGGAGTCGATGCCCATGACAGATCGAGCCAGGGGCGTTCCCCCCAGGCCCAGGTAGTTGCGCCAGGCTATAAATACAATCTCCCCGACATGCTCGCAGTCCTTGGAGTCAAACAACTGGAAAGGGTGGCGGCCTTGAATAAACGGCGAGCGGAACTGGCTGCCCTTTATCAGCAGGCGCTTGCCGATATTGACGAGCTTTCGCCGCTAGCGCTCCCCGATTATCCCCATGTCCACAGCTGGCACCTTTTCATTGTCCGGCTCCAGAGCCGAAAAAACGGGTTCGGGCGAGATCAATTCATGGAAGGGCTGAAACAGAGAAATATCGGCACCGGCCTCCACTTCCGCGCCATCCATCTCCAGAAATATTACCGGGAAGAGATGGGGATGCGGGAAGGGATGCTGCCCGACACCGAATGGAACTCTGAGCGGATCTGCTCGCTGCCGCTTTTCCCTGACATGACTGAAAACGATGTGACTGATGTGGTCGAGGCAATCAAGGATTGTCTCCTGAAAGGACAATAAGAGTATTTCCTCCTGAAGAAGGCAGGACATTGCTATGAAAGAAAATCCGCAAATATCTGTTGTTATCCCTGTTTACAATGAAGAGGCCTGTCTGGGTGAATTGATCCGCCGGACTCTGGCCAGTTGCCGGCAGATGGCCCGCTCATTCGAGATTATTTTCATTGATGACGGCTCAAAAGATCAATCGGCAGCGATCATCCGCAAGGCCGCAGCCGACAATCCCGATGAGATCGTTGGGGTCCTGCTCAATCGCAATTATGGCCAGCACAACGCGATCATGGCCGGATTTACCCATGTCCGTGGCGACTGGATCGTCACCCTTGACGCTGATCTCCAGAATCCACCGGAGGAAATCCCCCGTCTGGTCGCCGTGGCCAAGGATTATGATGTGGTAGGCACGATCCGGGCTCGGCGCAACGATTCATTCTTTCGTAAAACCTCATCGGCAATCATCAACCGCGCCGTGCAAAAGGCAACCGGGGTCATGATGCACGATTACGGCTGTATGCTCAGGGTGTACAAACGGCACATTATCGAAGCAATGCTCATGTGTCATGAACGCTCCACCTTTATTCCGGTGCTGGCCAACAGTTTTGCCCGGACAACCACTGAAGTTGAAGTGGAACATGCCGCGCGCACCTTGGGTGAATCAAAATACAGCCTTGGTAAGTTGATTTCGCTGATGTTTGATCTGGTCACCACCATGACCACCTATCCATTACGCCTGCTGTCCATTGTGGGCGGGATCATTTCGGCTACTGGCTTTGGTTTCGGGATACTGATCCTGATTCTTCGGCTTATCTATGGTGCTGAATGGGCAGGTGGCGGTGTTTTCACCCTGTTTGCCCTGGTTTATTTTTTTATCGGCGCCCAGTTTATCGCCATGGGGATTCTGGGAGAATACATTGGCCGCATTTATCACGATGTGAGGGACAGACCCCGATATTTCATTCAGGAAGTTACAGGACGCAAGAAGGATGGATAAAAACCTGTTTTATCCCATTTATGTCTTCATTACTTTTTTGTTAACAGACTTCAGCCTAATAGACTATAAACTAAATAAGCAGTCTTAAATTTAAAACACTTTTACTGGAACAAACATGAAAGCTATTGTCCTTGCCTATCATACGATTGGTTGCGTTGGTATCGAAAAACTTCTGGAATCCGGATTTGAGATATCCGCAATTTTCACCCATGCCGATGCCCCTGATGAGAATATCTGGTTTCGCTCAGTGGCCGAGCTCGCAGCCCAACATGACATCCCGGTCTATGCCCCGGAAAACCTGAATCATCCACTGTGGGTTGAAAAGATTCGGGCCATGCAGCCTGATATCCTCTTTTCCTTTTACTATCGTAATCTGGTGGAAAAAGAGATCCTCGACATTCCGGCAGCCGGATGTCTGAACCTGCATGGATCGCTTCTTCCCCGCTACCGGGGACGATGTCCTGTCAACTGGGCCTTGATCAATGGGGAGAAGGAGACCGGAGTCAGCCTGCATTATATGACACCCCGGCCCGATGACGGCGATATTGTCGGTCAGTTCAAGGTCGGAATCGATTCCCAGGATACCGCACTCACCCTCCACACAAAAATGGCAGCAGCAAGCGCTCTCCTTCTTGATGAGATGCTCCCCAAACTGGCCCAGGGCACAGCACCCCGAATCGTTCAGGACAAGACCCTTTCCTCCTATTATGGCGGCAGGAAACCGGCTGATGGCGAGATTGACTGGAGCAAAAGCGCCGACGAGATCCGTAACCTGGTCCGGGCGGTCACAAAACCCTATCCCGGGGCCTTCAGCTTTCTGGGAAATCGCAAGGTGATCTTCTGGCAGGTCGAGACCCTGGCGGAAAACAAGGGCGCAAAGCCCGGCACCGTTCTCTCGGAGAATCCTTTTGTCATCAGTTGCGGCCAGGGAGCCGTTGCGATCAAGACCGGACAGACTGAAAAAGGACTCTTCCTCAGCGCTAACCGCTTAGTTACCGAGCTCGCCCTGGTGCAAGGGATGCATTTTGGGCCGGATGTGAAAAAAACCCTCGCCCAGAAGCGCAAGAAATCAGTCCTTATTCTGGGTGCGGATGGCTTTATCGGCAGCCATCTCTCCGAGCATCTCCTCGACAGCGGACGCTATGAAGTGCATGGCATGGACCTTGGTTCCCGCTATATCAAACACCTCGGGGATAATCCGAATTTCCATTTTGCCGAAGGCGATATCTCCATCCAGCGTGAGTGGATCGAATACCATGTTCGCCGCTGCGATATCATCCTGCCGCTCGTGGCCATTGCCACCCCCGCGGAATATACCCGCAACCCCTTACGGGTCTTTGAGCTTGATTTTGAGGAAAATCTCCGGGTTGTCCGCTATTGTGCCAAGTATGGAAAACGAATCCTCTTTCCTTCCACCTCCGAGGTCTATGGCATGTGCCAGGACAGTGTCTTTGATGAAGACAGCTCGCAACTGGTCCTTGGCCCCATTCACAAACAACGCTGGATCTATTCCTGTTCCAAACAGATGCTCGACCGGGTGATCTGGGCCTATGGCGCCACCAGGGGTTTACAGTTCACCCTGTTTCGCCCCTTCAACTGGGTGGGATCACGACTTGACAGCCTGGCATCCGCACGGATTGGTTCATCACGGGTCATCACCCAGTTGATTCTCAATCTGGCAGAAGGCACTCCCATCCAACTGGTGGATGGCGGCCAGCAAAAACGGTGTTTTACCGACGTAAAAGATGGTCTTGATTGCCTGTTCCGCATCATCGAGAATAAAGACAACGTCTGTGAGTCCAACATATTCAATATCGGCAACCCCTACAACGAGGCCTCCATTCGCGAACTGGCTGAGATCCTGGTGGCAAAATTCAAAGAACATCCCTTGGCCCAGAAGTTTCCTCCTTTTGCCGGGATGAGGGATATCGAGAGTCGCACCTTCTACGGCAAGGGGTATGAAGACGTCAGTTTCCGCAAGCCGAGTATCCGTAAGGCCGAAAAATTACTGGGCTGGAAACCGAAAATAACCCTGGAGCAGTCCGTAGAAGAGACCCTGGATTTCTTCCTGAAGCAGGCAGTCGAAACAGGGGAATTTGAGATCCATCATCAGGATGATTTTTGTTGAAAAATATCCAGGACGGCATGCAAAAAAGAGATAAGCAGATTCTTGTTGTGAAAGCATGCTGATAGGATTACGCATTGATGTGGACACCCTGCGCGGAACCCGGCTTGGCGTCCCTGAACTGTGCCGGATCCTCAAGGAAAATGAGATCCATGCCTCATTTTTCTTCTCAGTCGGGCCAGATAATATGGGACGCCATCTGTGGCGGTTGCTGCGCCCTGCCTTTCTGCTGAAGATGATGCGCACCAAGGCCGCCAGTCTCTATGGCTGGGATATTCTACTGAAAGGCACCTTCTGGCCAGGGCCGTCCATTGCCAAAAAAGCGGGACAAGCCATTCAGCAGGCGGCCAGAGATGGCCATGAGATCGGATTACATGCCTGGGATCATCATGGCTGGCAGGCAGGCATTAAAGATATGTCAGCGTCCCGTATTTATTCCTTGCTGAGTCAAGGAACCAAGACGCTTATCTCGTTAACAGGCCAGAGTCCAATCTGTTCCGCAGCCCCGGCATGGCGCAGTACCAATGCCGCCTTGCTGGAAAAAGAGAAATTCGCTTTTCTTTATAATTCTGATTGCCGGGGAGAGTGCATCTTTTATCCGAAGGTCTCAGGAAAAATCCTCCAGACCCCACAGGTACCGACGACCCTGCCGACCTATGATGAATTGATCGGACAACAAGGTGTCACCGAGAAGAATTACAACGAGCACCTTTTCTCCGCTCTCCAACCTGACCGGCTCAACATCCTCACCATTCACGCGGAAGTGGAAGGGATTGTCCACAAGGCCATGTTTGCAGATTTTATCAAGATTGCCAAAGAAAGAGGCTGCTCTTTTGTTCCCCTTGGCAAGATCGTGCGCGAAGAAAAAAAAGAAAATATGGTCATTGCCTCTATTCAAGAGCAGATCATACCCGGAAGAGAGGGGTGGATCTCTGTTCAGCGTTCGATAGTGACGGACGCCACCCGTGAGGAGGTTTATTAACGTTACCCCTTAACAGACTCCATGGAAAACTTCATCCTCACCATCGCCTTTCTTCTCATCGGCATGGGACTGCGCCGGCTTCCCCGCTTTCCCAGGGAAACTGCCCAGGTGCTCAACCTGTTTGTCATCCATGTATCCCTGCCCGCCCTGATCCTGCTCAAAGTACCGCAACTGACCTTTTCCCGGGATATCCTAGCCCCGGTCATTATGCCCTGGGCAATGCTGGCGGCCTCTGCCGTAATAATCCTTTTCGTAGCAAGGCTCCGCAACTGGCGCCGGGAAATAATCGGCGCCCTCTTACTCCTGGTCCCCCTGGGCAACACCTCATTTCTCGGCATCCCCATGGTGCAGGCCTTTTTCAGTGAGGCCGGTATCCCCTACGCCGTTCTCTATGATCAGCTCGGTTCCTTTCTGGCCCTGGCGACCTACGGCACGGTGATTCTCGCCCTCTATGGCAGTGGAGAAAGGCCTAGGCTGATCCTGATTGTGAAAAAAGTCATCACCTTTCCCCCTTTTCTGGCCCTGGCCCTGGCCCTGGCCGGTCGCAAGGTCGGATTACCGGCACCGGCGATCACCCTGTTCGGCAGCCTGGCCGCAACCCTGGTGCCGATGGTCATGATTGCGGTTGGCTACCAGCTCACCCTGCGGCTCCGTCCCGAGGTGCTACCACCCCTGCTGGTCGGGCTCTCGGTCAAGCTGATCGTGGCCCCGCTCCTGGCCTTGCTCTTCTGCCATCTTCTGGGGCTCAACAGCCTAGCGGTTCGTGTCGCCATCTTTGAGGCGGGAATGCCGCCCATGGTCTCAGCCGGGGCCCTGGCGATCATGGCAGGGCTTTCCCCGGAACTCACCGCCGCCATGGTTGGGGTCGGCATCCTTCTCTCTTTTCTCACCCTGCCCCTGCTCATGCAACTGCTTTGATCGGCAAAAAAAGTATTTCAGAAAAACTTAAGGATCAAAACTTGTTGTGAGCAAACGAACAACGACGAATGACTATCAACCAGACAGCGTTGCATCTCCTGTACCACCAAACAGCTGCAAATAAAGAAATGGACACACCAGAATGGCCGGAACGGCTCTTGACCTGTCAAAATCAGATATATAGAAACCAAAAACCAAAAAAAAAGGTTCAGAAGGAAACCCTTCTGAACCTTTTTTCAAAGCCCGAACTTCAAGATACTGACCCAGCAGCAGGCGATACTCTCTCTACCGAGAATCTATTTTTTTCCTTTACCACCCTGCTTTTTCTCTTTTTTCTTGGTCTTTTCCTTGTCGCTCGTCTTTTCTTTTTTCAGTTTTTTACCCTCATCCTTAACAGGCAATGGACAACTGGAACAATGATTGCCTTTTTTTTCAAACTTATGACAACATTGTTTCTTCACCTTTTTAGCATCACCCATTTTCAGACCTCGTACCTATTTTTTTTTCGGGGCAGGGGCAGATGCCGGGGCCGGAGCAGCTGCAGGGGCTGGAGCGGCATCTTTCTTTTCAATAGAGATCAGCTCCACATCAAAAAGGAGGACTGAATTAGGCTCAATCACTGGTGGCGCTCCCTGCTCACCATAGGCAAGGTTGGAGGGGATAGCGAGCTTGTAGTGGGAACCGACAGTCATCAGTTTCATAGCCTCACTCCAGCCAGGAATCACCTGATCGACACCAAAGACAGCAGGCTCACCCCGTTTACGGGAATCATCGAAAACCTTACCATCAACAAATGTTCCGGTATAATGCACCTTAACCTGATCTCCATCCTTGACCTTCTCGCCGCTGCCTTTTTTCACTTCTTCATACTGCAGACCACTCTTGGTGACAATAACTCCCTTTTTCTCTTTATTCTTGGCAAGATACTCATCACCAATCTTCTTGTTTTTTTCCTGCATCTCTTTTAACTGGGCAGCCTGTTTTGCCTGCATCTTGGTTGCAAACTCTTTTTGCACCTGGGCCACTTCTTCAGGAGTTATCAGCTGTTTATTTCCTTTAAAGGAATCGGCTATCCCCTGGACCAAACGATCATAATTAATATCCTCCTTCATCCCCTTGAAGTAGGTTCCCACATCCAGCCCCATACTGTAGCTGAGCTTATCCTGAAAAGTCTTCAGTTCGCCCGCAGGTTTATCCTTGTCAGCCGCAAATCCCAGGGACGGAAACAACAGGGCCATCAAAGCAAATACAATCAATCTGTTCATTACCATCATCTCCTTTCATAAATTTTATCTCAACAACATGATCTACCTACCTACACCTACCTAAGTAAACACTGATATACATTCTTTGTACTTCAGCAAGCAATCTCTTGCAACAGACAATTTTTTCAAGTTACCCGAAACTACAAAACCACCAGCGTAATCCCCCGATTTCCTTTATTGAGATTGACATTGGCTGCCAATTGCGGAAACCGGCGCAGCAGATCTCGGGTTGGCCCTGATTTCGTCCTGAATTCTTCACCAGGAATAAAAGTATTAATTTCACCATTCCCTTTGAGATATGCCAACACCTTCCTGCACTCGGCACCAATAGCACCACCCTTGCCACTGGAACCATAGCCATGAATCACCGTCAGGACACGCAGGTTCTGCTGACGGCCACCTTCCAGTTCCATCTGCAATTTCCGCAAGGCGCTCTCAACAAGAGGTTTACCCAATTCCAGATTGACCACTTTATGAAAAACGCCAGCAGCAGCGATCGCTCCTGATTGGAGGTCCTGTTTTTCCCCACAGAATGGACAGATCAGCAGACCATGAGCGATATCATTGCCACAGACCGGACAAAGGATCATAGCAGGCGCCTCCTACACCCTTTTCGCAGAAATCACCGACTCCAGTTGCCGCAGATGTTGCAGCAATATCTGCAGATGTTCCAAATCGGCGACCTCCAAGGTTATCTGCAGCTCAACGATACCAGTGGGAGTGATCCGTGTGGGAATTCCGAGGATATTGGCATCATCAGCATTGATGGCGGCGCTGATGGTTGCTACAATGCCCCGCCTGTTTTCCGCGCTCACCAGAATCTCCACCCGATGCTGGATGGTCTGGGTGCCAGACCAGGATACCGCTATCCAGCGCCGCGGATCAGTGGTCAACAGATTTTCACAGCTTGCCTTATGCACTGAGATACCACGGCCAGTGGTGATAAAACCGATAACAGCATCTCCTGGCACCGGATGACAACACTGGCTTATTTTAACCAACATATCATCAATCCCATCAATACTGATAACCGAATCGCCCCCCTGACCGCCGGACTTCTGCTGACTCACCATCAGGGCGGCAAGGTCCTGGGGAGTCGATTCACTGGGACGATCCTTCTCGTCACGTAATTCAGGGGGTTGGAGCGCCTTGACAAGACTCTGCACCGTCACAACCCCGGTCCCCACCTTCGCCAGCAGATCATCAAGAGAATTGCAGCGCAGCTCCTTCAGAAGCAATTTAATATGTCCACTCTTGACCATCTTTTTCAGGGTGGTCTCATACCGCTTCAGCTCCCGCTCACAGATCTTCCTGCCAAGTTGCACGGCCTGTTCCTTCTCCTCCCGACGCAGCCAGCTACGAATTCGGGAGCGGGCCCGGCTGGTCTTGACCAGACTCAGCCAACCCCGGCGGGGACGCTGGGTCTTTGAGGTAATAATCTCAACGATATCACCATTCTGCATCTCATATTTCAAGGGCACAAGACGGTCATTGACCTTGGCCCCCATACAGCGATCCCCCACCTCGGTATGGATAGCATAGGCAAAGTCAATGGGGCAGCTTCCCAGGGGAAATTCCTTGACCTCACCGCCTGGGGTCAGGGCATAGACCTCAGGGGTATAGAGTTCTCCCCGGACATTCTCCAGAAACTCCCGCGGATCTTCAACCTCCTGCAGCGAGTTCACCAGTTTTTTCAGTTCCCGGAAGAGCTTGGCATCATTGCCGCCAATCTTCTGCCCTTCCTTATAGGCCCAGTGCGCGGCCACACCCTCCTGGGCGATCCGGTCCATCTTCTCGGTGCGGATCTGGACCTCGATAAAATTGTTCTGCGGCCCCACCACTGTCGTATGCATCGACTGATAATTATTGGCCTTGGGAGCGGAGATAAAGTCCTTGACCCGGCCAGGGACAGGGACCCAGTTCTCATGCACCACCCCGAGCGCCGCATAACACTCATCCACTGTATTGACGATGATGCGAAAGGCCACATTGTCATAGACCCGTTCAAAGGGAATCTTCTGGGCAAGAAGTTTTTTATAAATGGAATAGATATGCTTGGGACGGCCAATAATACGAACCGGAAAAATTTTATTCTCAACAAGTTTTTTTTGAATGATATTGATTACTTCCTCAACGTACTTCTGCCGCTCCGCAAAGGAGCTCTCCAGCTTGGCGGCAAGCTCAAGATACTCGTCAGGGTGGAGATAGCGGAATGAGTGATCTTCGAGCTCACGTTTCAACCAGTCAATACCCAGCCTGCTGGCCAGGGGCGCATACAGATCCATGGTTTCACGCGCCATCTCGCGCCGATAGTCGCTGTCCTTCGATTCCAGAGAACACATATCCTGGAGACGGTCGGCCAGCTTGACCAGAAGCACGCGGATATCGGCGGCAATGGCCAGTAACATCTTACGGACATTCTCGGCCTGATATGCCAACTGGCTGTTATAATGGACCCTGGTAATCCGGGAACAGCCCTCAACGATCTCGGCCACACCCCTGCCAAATTCCTTGCCCAGTTGCTCAACCGTCACTCCCTCCTTGAGGACACCATGCAGCAGACCGGCAATGACCGTGTCAAGGTCAAGGTGCATGGAGGCAAGGGTGGAGGCCACCTCCAGGACATGATCCAGATACGGTTCACCTGAAAAATGCTTCTTGTCCGTGTGCACCTTGACCGCAAGGTCCCAGGCCTTGTCAATGGGCTCCAGATCAACATCGTGGAGATATCCCTTGGCAATGGTCTTCAGACCATTGATGCCCGGCATGAATGCAGTCATGACAAGCTCCTATCGCTCCTGCACTGCGCTGCCAGCCACGGCGATCTGATTCAGTAGATAGGCCACAACCTGATCAGAGGCAAGTTCCACGGTCAGGCCATCGCGGCGATGACGGATCTCAACCACTCCCTCTTTGCCCAAGCGAGCGCCAACCATCAACCGAAAGGGAATACCCAGCAGATCAGCATCTTTGAACTTGGCGCCAGGCCGTTCATCTCGGTCATCAAGAAGCACCTCAACACCTTGCGTCTGCAACTGCGTGTACAGCAACTCCGCCGCTGCGGTTATCACCGCATCCTTGAGACCAAGGTTGAGGATGATCACCTGAACCGGGGCAAGGGCCACCGGAAAAATAATCCCGTTCTCATCATGATTCTGTTCAATGGCCGCGGCAACAATGCGACTGATGCCGATACCATAACAACCCATGATCAGGGGTTTCTCCTGGCCATCATGATCCTGGAAGACTGCCCGCATGGAGGCGGAATACGTCGTTCCCAGTTTAAAGATATGGCCGACCTCAATGCCTTCAATCTGACCCAGCTCACCACCACAGAGCGGACAAGGATCATCAGCAGCAATCTGCCGCAGATCGGCAAGAGCGGCCACCTCAAAATCGCGGTCCAAATTGACATTCTTCAGGTGGTAGTTTTTCTCCCCCGCGCCCACCACAAAATTACGCATGGCCGCAACTTCAAGATCAGCCACCACCTTCAACTTCAGACCATTCAAGCCAATAGGGCCAAGATAGCCGGTGGGCACGCCGGTGATATCAAAGACCTCTTTATCCTCGGCCAGTTCCAGATCGGCCGCCTGCAGCAGGTTTTTGAGTTTCACCTCCTGCACCTCACGATCACCCCGCACCAGGACGGCAACCGGATATTTCTGCTGACCATCGCCGCCTGTCACCTTGTAGATCAGGGTCTTGACCAGCAGCTCCGGCCTGATACCCAAAAACTCACAAACCGCCACGACCTTACGCTTGCCAGGGGTCTCAACCTTCTCAGGTGCAAGCATGGGTTCCTGGTTCTCCACAGGCCGAGCCTTGATCGCCGCCTTTTCCACATTGGCCGCATAGTCACAAGCCTTGCATACCGCCAGGGTATCCTCGCCGGTCTTGGCCAGGACCATGAACTCATGAGAGAAACTGCCGCCAATACTGCCGCTGTCCGCCTCTACCGCCCGGAACTGCAGGCCGCAACGGGTAAAGATACGCTGATAGGCATCATACATCTTCTGATAGGCGATATTCGCCTGCTCATCATCAACATCAAAGGAATAAGCATCCTTCATGATAAATTCACGGCCGCGCATGAGTCCGAACCGGGGTCTGATCTCATCCCGAAACTTGCTCTGGATCTGATAAAGATTGAGCGGCAGTTGCCGATAAGAACGAACCTCACCCCGCACCAGGTCGGTGATCACCTCTTCATGGGTCGGCCCCAGACACGATTCCCGGTCATGCCGATCCTTGAACCGGAGCAGTTCCGGTCCGTACTTCTCGTAGCGGCCGGTCTCCCGCCACAGATCGGCAGGCTGGACCATGGGCATCAGCAGCTCCTGGGCCCCGGCGCGATTCATCTCCTCGCGGACAATCCTCTCCACCTTGCGGATGGCGGCCAGGCCAAAGGGCAGATAGGTGTAAACGCCGGCCGACAGTTTACGAATATAGCCAGCCCGAAGCAGCAACCGGTGGCTGACCACCTCGGCCTCGGCAGGAATTTCCTTCAGAGTCGGGACAAAAGTTTGTGAGTAACGCATTTCTTATTCTTTACCTTTTATGACGATGATATTATCTCTTCTTCTATCTGTTGCAACTCCTGGAGAAAGACCGCAAGCAGTTCTTCCTCTTTTACCTTCCTGTAGAGTTTCCCTTTCTTAAAAATAATCCCTACCCCGTTGCCCCCGGCAACACCGATATCCGCCTCTTTGGCCTCACCCGGGCCGTTGACCACGCACCCCATGACCGCCACCTTGATTGGTTTCGTCATGGTCTGCACATAGCGCTCGACCGCCTCGGCCAGGGTGAAAAGATCTATCTGGGTACGGCCGCAGGTGGGACAGGAGATGAGTTCCGGGCCGCGTTCACGGATCTTCAGCGATCGCAGGAGCTCATAGCCAACCCGGATCTCTTCCACCGGATCCCGGGTCAGGGAAATGCGGAAGGTGTCCCCAATCCCCTGATAGAGCAGGATACCAAGGGCGACACTGGACTTCACGGTGCCGGCAATCAGACCGCCAGCCTCAGTGACCCCCAGATGCAGGGGATAGTCGGTTTTTTGGGCAAGGGACTGATACCCGCTGACCGTGGTCAGGGTATCGGAGGATTTGATGGAGATCTTGATCTCGTGGAACCCCAGATCTTCCAGCAGACGGACATTGCGCAGGGCGCTCTCGATGAGGGCGGTGGGATTTTCCGGGGTGGGATAGCCATGGATCTTGAGCAGATCCTTTTCAATGGAGCCGCTGTTGACCCCCACCCGGATCGGAACCTGATGGAGCTTGGCCGCATCCACAACCCGGGCCAGTTTGGCCGGACCGCCCAGATTACCGGGGTTGATACGGATGGCCTGGGCGCCATTTTCCATGGCGGCCACGGCCAGACGATGATCAAAATGGATATCGGCGATGAGCGGAATGGAGATCGCCGCGCGAATTTGAGTAAGGGCCGCCGCAGCCTCAAGATCAAGGACTGCCACCCGGATCAGCTCACAGCCCGCCTTCTCCAAAGCGTGGATCTGGGCAACGGTGGCGGCAACATCACGGGTGTCGGTATTAGTCATGGATTGCACCGCAATGGGACTGTCTCCGCCCACCGGCACATTGCCAATCTCTATTTTCCGGGTCTGCCGCCGCACAATCATGATCCTGTCCCCTGCTGGTGGTTATGGTTCTTCAACAAAAACATTCATGTTATGATTTGGAATCTTTATAATTTCTCGCGCAGAAACGCTGAGAAGGACCATAAAGCTTTTCTCTACACCTTAGCGTCTCTCTGTGCGAGTTCAATCATGCAAAATCTATTTCGAAACGGCCCCTAAACTCAACTCCGCGTCCGAGGCCCGCACATACAAAGGCACGGCGGTGGCAAGCTCAAGACACTGATTTTGTTGCAGCATCTCACCCGCCAACAGGCCAATGGCACTGGCGCACGGGTAATGCAGTGTCCTTGGGGCACTGGCAAACCACGCGCCCAGAGTCTCCTGCCATAAATCTCCATAGATCATGACTGCATCGCCAACAAACAACACGGGTTGCTCAATTTCAGCTACCAGTTTCTGCGGGGTAACCACCCGAATCGCTCCAATCCGGCGGGGAATTCCCTGAAGATCAGAGCGATAAAAACAAGTATAAACCTCTTTTTTACGGGCATCAAGCACGGCGCAGATCAATTGCTCGCCGGTACAGTTGAAGGCCAAGGCATCGAGAGTCGAGACTCCCAGCAAGGGCTTGCGGGTGGCCATGGCCAGTCCCTTGACCGTGGCCATGCCGATCCGCAGTCCGGTAAAACTCCCAGGGCCAAGACTGACGGCAAGACCGGCAACGGCCTGCCAATCAGTTTCGGTCTCGGCCAGCAACCAGTCAATAGCAGTCAGCAGACGCCGGGAGTGGGTCACACTGCTGTTCAAGGAAAGAGAGGCCAGCACCTGTCCGCCTGTCACACTGCCACAAGTCAAGGCCAGTGAACTGCAACTGCTGGCCGTGTCTAGAGACAGGATCAGGGGTAATGGTCGCTCCTGCGCCGTCCTTGGCGCCTGCGACACTGGGCCGTCCATGGCCTGCGCACCCTTCATTTGCTAAATATCCGGAACAGATCATTATAGAAGACAAAAAGCATGAGCGAGCCGAGCAGGGCTATCCCAATCTGCTGGGCAATTATCTGCACCCGTTCGGACACAGGTTTACGCCGCACCGCCTCTATGCTCAGAAACATGAGATGACCGCCATCAAGCACCGGAATAGGCAGCAGGTTCAGGATGCCAAGATTAACACTGAGCAGCCCCATAAAAAAGACCAGGTGAATCCAACCCGCCGCCATCTGCTGCCCGGCAAGCTGGGCAATGAGAATAGGGCCGCCAAGTTCCGACATCGGGACCACCCGCTGAATAATCTTCACAAAGCCCATGACGGTCAGTGAGATATACATCCAGGTCTGGGCGGATGCCGCCTGGAGGGCCGCAACTACCCCCACCTTCTCATAGACCACGGCATCGGCCTTGACCACCCCGATCATATAGCGCTTCTCGGTTACCTCGCCAAAGACATTTTTCACGTTGTCAATGGCCGGTGTTACAACAACACGTATCTGCTCTGTTCCGCGCTTGATCTGGATGGTGAGCGGATTGCCGCCACTCTCCTTGACACCGCTCAAAACATCAAGCCACCCAGTCACGGGACGTCCATTGATCTGTTCAATGGTATCCCCGACCAGAAGACCCGCTTGTGCCGCCGGTGATTTCTGGCTCACCTGGCCGATTGTGGTCGTATCCTTGGAGTCAGGAACGCCGACAGCAATAAAGAGACCACAAAACAAGACCAGGGCAAACAACAGGTTAAAGATCGGCCCTGCCAGGACAATAAAAAAACGTTTCCACACCGACTTATGGGCAAAAGACCCGCGCTGATCGTCATTGGCGACATCCTGTTCATCCGGATTTTCTCCAAACATCTTCACATATCCGCCCAGAGGAAAGGCGCTGATCAGATATTCAGTCTCGCCATAGGTCTTGCCAATGAGCTTCGGGCCAAAACCCAGAGAAAATTTGAGCACCTTTACCTTGAACAACTTGGCAAAGAGGAAATGACCCAGCTCATGGACAAAAATAAGCAGGCCAAGGACAATGATAAAAGAGACCACAGTATTCATATCAGGAACAGTTCCTTATTGGTAAAATTGAGAGACGAGGCGTTCGGCCTCGGTTCGGGCGCTGGCATCTGCGGCCAGGATATCTGCCAAAGAATCTTCGCTGCCGCTCTTCACCTTCTCCAGAACCCTGGCAACAGTTGCAACAATACCAGAAAAGGGAAGCCTGCCGCCAAGAAAGGCCTCTACCGCCACTTCATTGGCACCATTCAGGACCGCAGGCATCACCCCCCCTTGCCGCAAGGCATCAAAGGCCAGGGCCAGGGCCGGAAAACGGACATAATCAGGCTCATGGAATTGCAGATTTCCACATTGGGAAAGCTGCAGAGGCTTGAGGGCCAGGGGCAGTCGTTTGGGATAAGAAAGGGCATAGGCAATGGGGATCCGCATATCCGGAATCCCTAGTTGGGCCACAACCGAGCCATCCTGGAATTCCACCAGGGAATGAACAATAGATTGCGGATGCACTACCACCTCGATAGAATCAACTGAAACGTCAAAGAGCCATCTGGCCTCAATAACCTCAAGTCCTTTGTTCATAAGGGTGGCAGAGTCTATAGAGATCTTTCTCCCCATATTCCAGTTTGGATGGGCAAGGGCCTGATCAGGGGTGACCTGCTGGAGCTCCTCTACTTTTTTATGCAGAAACGGGCCACCAGAGGCAGTAAGAATAATCTTGGCCACATCCTCCTTACGCCCAGCCTCCAATGCCTGAAAAATCGCACTGTGCTCCGAGTCCACCGGCAGGAGCCGAATTCCCTTGCGTCGGGCTGCAGCCATAACCAGTTTGCCGGCCATGACCAGGGTTTCCTTGTTGGCAAGCCCGATGTCTTTCCCGGCCTCGATAGCAGCCAGAGTCGGCAGCAATCCAGCGGCGCCGACAATGGCCGAAATGATCATAGTCGCTGCATCAAGGGTAGCCACCTGAACAGTGCCCTCTGTTCCCCAAACAATCCGTTCATGATAGCTCACAGGCAGAAGAGCCTTGAGTAAACCGGCATGCTCCTCATCGAGCACGGAAACCCGTTCAGGGGAGAATTCCAACACCTGCCGGCTTAACAGCTCAACATTCCTGCCGGCGGCAAGCCCGGCTATCATATACTGACCAGGAAACTGCCTGACCACATCGAGCACCCCTGTGCCAATGGAACCGGTCGATCCCAAAAGTGCCAGAACCTTCATGGGGTCACCACGGAGACACCCTGATACACAAGCAACAGGTAATAGAGAACGGGAGCGGCAAAGAGGAGAGAATCAACCCGATCAAGAACACCGCCATGGCCACCTAACAGGGTGCCGGAATCCTTGGTACCTGTTGCCCTCTTGATAATAGACTCAGTAAGATCGCCGACAATCCCGACACCTGTCAGAAGGATTGTCGCTGGCACCAGAAAAAACCAGCTCACCTGCAACCGCAGCAACAGAGTCATAAGCACCGCCATAACGACACCAGCCCCAAGCCCGCCGATTGCCCCCTCCACGGTTTTATTGGGGCTTACCCGCGGACAAAGCTTATGTTTCCCCAATGCTCGACCGCTGTAATAGGCACCTGAATCCGACCCGGCAGTAATCGCCGTAAGCACCAGAATCCAACTGCTTCCCGCTGGCAGTTGATAGAGCAACACCAGATGAGCCCCCAAAAATCCGACATAACTCACACCAAAGAAAGCACGACTGAAAAACAGCAACGCATCTTGCAACTGGCTGTAACGATAAAGGATATAGCCGGTCAGCAGAAGAAGAGAAAGAAGGAGACCGCCAGTAAGTCCAAGGGACGGAACAAACCCGATGCACAAGATGGGAAGGAGCGCAAGCACAGCAAAAAAAACTCGAAAAAGGATACCCTCTTCAGGAAAGGCCATCCTGGCATATTCCTGGGCACCAACCGCAATCACCAGGGCCATAACCAGAAAAAACAACAGAAAAGGACCATAAAGAAGCAAGAGCAACCAACAGGCAGCAAGGGCCAGACCTGGGATCAATCGACTCATATTTTTTTCTGAAAGCGCAGACCAGAGGCAGACAATCCGGCCAGAACCTTCATCCTGGGGTGCGCCGGATATCCGGCATGGCGGTTAATCATTATGCAATTGAGCGCTGATCCTGCCAAAACGCCGCTCACGTTGCTGGAAATCAGCAATGGCCTGGAGAAAGGCATCGGTCCGAAAATCTGGCCACATCACGTCGGTAAAATAGATCTCGCTATATGATGCCTGCCAGAGTAAAAAATTTGACAGTCGGGCCTCCCCGCCAGTACGAATCAACAGATCAGGATCAACCATCCCGGCCGTATCCAGATAACTGCTGATCAACTCCTCATCAATTTCTCCGGCACTGAGAGTTCCGGCCATGCAATCGGCCGCGATCTTTCTCATCGCCCTGGTCAACTCAGAGCGTGAGCCATAACTCAAGGCAAGGTTAAGAACAAGTTTATCATTAAGCGCTGTCTCGGCCCTGGCATGATCAAGCACCTCACGCACCTCCACCGGAAGTCGTTCCAGTTCACCAATACAGGTAAAGCGAATATTATTCTGTAACATCCTGGACAGTTCGGTCTGGACATAAGACTTCAGAAATGACATCAGGCCGCTGACTTCACTGGCTGGCCGTTTCCAGTTTTCCGAAGAAAAGGCATACAGGGTCAAGATCTCAACCCCAATCTTTCTGGCAGTCTCTACCACATCCCGAACCGATTCGACCCCAGCCTTATGTCCGAAAAGACGCGGTTGATGACGCCGCTGGGCCCAGCGGCCATTTCCATCCATAACAATGGCCACATGACGGGGGATTCGTGCAGGATCAATAACAGGACGTTGAGACATAAAAATCAGCAGACCTTAAAGAACAAAGATGACAGTAAAAAAGATTTTATCCCTTGTACCATTGAATACGCCAGTGAATATACCCGATGATCTCGTAAAAATTCATCAAACCTCCATCACCTCTTTTTCCTTGGCAGCGGTAATCGTATCAATCAATTTCATGGAGACATCCGTCTTCTGTTGAGCCTCATCCTGAAGTTTGAACAGTTCATCCTCAGATATCTCTTTATCTTTTTTCTGTTTTTTCAGGCCTTCAATGGCCTCACGACGAATATTCCGCACAGCCACACGAATTTCTTCAGCAATCTTCTTGACCAGTTTCACCAGATCCTTCCTTCGTTCCTCGGTAAGCTGCGGAATAGAAAGACGTATCATCTTGCCATCATTGGCCGGAGTCAAGCCAACATCAGACTTGAGGATGGCCTTTTCGATTGCGGGCAGCATCTGAGGATCCCAGGGAGTAATGACAATCATTCGACTTTCAGGGATGGTCATGGAACCGACTTGATTCAAGGGCATGAGGCTGCCATACGCATTTACCGAGATCCCTTCCAGCAAGGCAAGAGAGGCTCGACCAGTACGCACCTTGGACAGCTCATGCCTCAAGGCCTCGATACTTTTCTCTATCTTGTCATCCATTTCCACTAATACTTCACTCATCAGCTTTTCTCCCGCTTACCATTGCTTGATATCGCTTGCCATTTACTCCGTTATCAGCTCAGACTGTAACCAAGGTGCCCACCTGTTCACCGCAAATAGCCTTCAGAATATTCCCTGGTTTATTCATATTCAACACCAGAATTGGTTTTTTATCATCCCGGGCCAGGGCAATACCGGCAGCATCCATAACCCGTAACCCCTTCTGCAACACATCATCATAGGTCAAACGTTCAAATTTAACAGCATCAGATGATCCAACCGGATCTTTATCATAGATACCATCAACCTTGGTGGCCTTGATCACGATATCAGCATCAATCTCCAAGGCCCTGAGCACACCGGCTGAATCTGTAGTAAAATATGGATTACCAGTTCCTCCGGCAAAAATGACAACCCGTCCTTTCTCAAGATGCCGGGTGGCCCTGCGTCTGATATATGACTCACAGACTGATGGCATGGGAATGGCCGACATAACCCTGGTAACAACCCCAACCCTCTCGAGGGCATCCTGCAGGGCCAGACTGTTAATCACCGTTGCCAGCATTCCCATATTATCAGCCGTACTTCGATCCATTCCCTTGCTTGCCCCGGCAACACCCCTGAAGATATTGCCAGCGCCAATCACCACCCCGGGTTCAACACCTAGTGACACAAGTTCTTTTATCTCGCCCGCCACATAAGTAATGACACCGGTGTTGATGCCAAAGGCATCTTCACCCATCAGAGCCTCACCACTCAGTTTCAGCAAAATTCTTTTATAGTGTATCTGCATGAAGAATTCCTTTGCATTCCGATAAATGCACGAAGAGAGATGGCAGAAGAAGGCAGGCCTTTCAAAAAATAAGACCATTATCCAGAAGGAGGCTGATCAATAAAAGACCAAGCTTTTATTGATCAGGACAACATGACTATTCATACACCAACTTGAAAACGAGCAAAACGCCTGATTGAAACATTTTCCCCCATTTTTCCGATAAGCTCGGTCAACATATCCTGAATACTCTTCTCGGGATTTTTGACAAATTGCTGTTCAAGCAAACAGATTTCCGAGAGATAGCGGTCAATCTTACCCACAACCATTTTCTCAACGATATTTGCTGGTTTTCCAGAATCAAGGGCCTGCTGAACATAGATCTGGCGTTCTCTTTCCACGATATCTGCCGGCACGTCATCTCTGCTCAGCGAGACAGGATTGGCAGCGGCAACATGCATGGCAACATCACGGGCAAACTCGCGAAAAGCATCGGTTTTAGCAACAAAATCGGTTTCGCAGTTCAATTCTACCATAACCCCCAATTTACCACCGGCATGGATATAGGCTTCAATAACACCTTCGCTGGTAGCACGTCCAGCTCGTTTAGCAGCCACCGCAAGTCCTTTCTGACGCAAAAAGTCAATGGCCTTTTCCATATCCCCGGCATTCTCGCTCAAGGCCTTTTTGCAATCCATCATGCCGGCACCAGTTTTATCACGCAGGTCTTTTACCATCTGACTTGTAATGTTCATTATAAACCTCCTTATATTAAATCTTGAAGCATTATTCCAATTTCATTATTAACAGGACAAAAAGTCCTGAAACACAAGAGGATACGAATACCCATTTCTGATAAAGCAAAGGGGCGGTCAAGAGACAGCCCCTTCAAAAAACTAACAGAAATGGCCCCAATCAAGGAACCATTTTTATTTATTGTTCAGTTTCAACGGCTTGTCCCATTTCCGAACCAGCATCACCCATAGCAGCAGCCAGAGCGTCATCGGAGGCAGCATCACCATCAAGTCTGGCCTGACCCGCAAGAACGGCCTCGGCGATACAAGAAACAACGAGCCTGAGAGAACGCAAGGAATCATCGTTACCAGGAATCATGAAGTCGATGCCATCCGGATCACAGTTGGTATCCGCAAGCGCAACAACAGGAATATTCAATTTTTGAGCCTCACTGACCGCAATGGACTCTTTTTTAGGATCAACGATAAAAAGAACTGTAGGCAATTTTCTCATATTCTTTATACCACCGACATTACGCTCCAACTTGGTCCTTTCTTTTTCCATGAGACCAATTTCTTTTTTAGGAAAACGACTAATAGAACCATCTTCCTGCATGCCCTCGATCAACTTCAGGCGATCAACACTATTTTTAATAGTCTGAAAATTTGTCATCATTCCGCCAAGCCAACGATGATCAACATAGTACATATTACATCGTTTGGCCTCCTCTTGAACAATAACCTGAGCCTGCCTTTTTGTTCCAACAAACAGAACCGATCCCCCGCGAGCAATTTCCTTGGTGAGGAAATCACAGGCAGTATCAAACATGCGCTTGGTCTTATCAAGATTAATAATATAGATGCCGTTGCGTGGCCCATAGATATAGGGCTTCATCTTTGGATTCCAACGACGTGTCTGATGACCAAAATGCAAACCGGCCTGAAGCATCTCTTTAACTGTAGCAAATGACATTTTTATCTCCGTTTTCTGGTTTAACCTCCACCCCAATTTATTACTTTTGAACCTTAACAAGGCCCATTGTAACACCAGGAACAGCAAGGGATGTGTGTATTTTACTCCATTCCTCAATCAAACATTAACTTGATCAGACGCATTGCGCGACTCATCGCGGCCCACTTGCCTTCACACTTTCATCTTGATTTAAAAATGGAATGACTTTCCTTCGCCTCTATTGCAACTTCCATAAACAATATTCATAATCACAAAACATTAATAATTACCATGAGAGACTTTTTTTTGCAACTTATCAAAATCAGAATCAAGAATCTCAAAAAAAATTAGCGCCGCTCTAAAGACGACTTCCCGGTTAAAAACAATTTCAACCAATCAAAACCAAAAAGCAGCAATGCAACATCATCTGCCTGAATACTTCTTTTTTGCTCTCTCGAAAGACGAAACTGATCTAACATCTTCTTTCTAAGCACCAGTGCCCTGAAGCCATCAACATCATAACATACCATAAATGCCATTTGTTGCTTAGGCCCCCCGCTCCCCTCTCCTTTCCACGGATTCGTCGCAAAGAGCGTATCAAGCTCAGCCCAACGGTCATTCATCCTATTATATTCATCAAGCTTCTGCTCTCGTATCCATTGTGCAACAGAATAAAAATTGTTTTCTTGATGACCCAAGCAGTAACCATGATCCGTTAAAAAATAATAATCCTGGCAACGACCACGAGCCAACGTTCGATCAACTGCTCGCTCAAGCGGATATGTGCGGCAGGCAGATGGTCGATCATGATAAACTAAGCACCCATCTTCCCCAAGAAAGGGACAGGTTTTCATTTCATCATCATTGAGTTTCAGCATAACAGCGGGGAAATACGGATGGATTCCCTTAACAAGTCGTGTATGCTGACGCATGAACGTCTCAGAATCTATCTGCAAACAATTTTTCAAGCGAACAATATCATAAGGGTAGAGAAACATATCCACGTTTTTACAACAGGACATGAAACATTCAACCCCACCATGACATGAAAACTGAAATTTCTCTGCCCCCAATGGTACCATACCCTCAGGAAATTCTTTATTACTGTTCATCTCTTTTTTTAATCAAAGGACCATCGAAAAAATGTCACAAGAATGAATCAACCATAAAAAACAAAAAAAAGCTGACATGATAAAATCCATGTCAGCTTTTCAAATCTTCTCTTCCACAGTTATTTGTTATACATTTAAGCAACTGTTAGAAGTTTACAAAAAAACTTTTTTCACCCACAACGCCCAAAAACTAATTATCTGATTTTACCACTATATTTTCCTGATAACCAACCAGCTCAAGGATAGCCATTGCAGCAGCATCTCCTTGTCGAACACCAGTTTGAATAATCCGGGTATATCCGCCATTCCGATCAACAAATTGCAATTGAATGACATCAAAAAGTTTTGCCACAATATCTTTACTACGAATAAAACTCAAAGCCTGACGCCTTGCATGCAAATCACCTTTTTTAGCAAGAGTAATCATCTTGTCAGCAAGACGACGAGCCTCTTTAGCCTTAGGTGTTGTCGTAACAATACGCTCATGTTCAAAAAGGGAGGTCACCATATTTCTAAACATCGCCTCTCGATGAGAAGTGGTACGCCCAAGCTTTCTTCCAGATTTTCTATGTCTCATTGGTTCTTCCTCAACCTAATCTGTTGATAATATCAATACAAATCAACTATTTTCAGTAAAATATAATGTCTATTCAAAACGCTTACTCGAGATCTTCGGACTTTTTAACAATCTCTGGTGCTGTCCAGTTGTCAAACTTAAGCCCAAGAGTAAGGCCTCTCTCTGCAAGTAACGCCTTAATTTCATTTAAAGATTTACGTCCAAAGTTTTTTGTCTTCAGCATTTCCTGATCAGTTTTCTGACACAATTCACCGATAAAATTTATATCGGCATTTTTCAGACAATTAGCTGAACGGACAGAAAGCTCCAAATCTTCAACCGGTTGATTCAAAAACTCATTTTCCGGATTATCTTCATCCTCACCGACAACTGTTTCAGGCTCAGCAGTACCTTCATCAAAATTGATAAAAATTGTCATCTGCTCCTTGAGGATTTTAGCCGCAAAGGCTAAAGCGTTCTCAGGTTTGACACTCCCATCAGTCTCAATCTCAATGGTCAACTTATCATAATCGGTCTGCTGTCCAACACGTGACTGAGATACGGTATATTGAATCTGTCTGACAGGAGTAAAAATAGCATCTACAGGTATCTGACCAATGGTAAGATTTTCTTTAGACTGTCTTTCAGCGGGTTGATATCCCTTACCCCATTCAACAGTTAATTCAGCATGAAAATGAGTTTTTCCCGTCAAGGTACAGAGGAGTTGATCACCATTCATTACCTCTACAAAAGAAGAACCCTTAATATCCGCTGCTGTTACTGGACCAGGACCAGTTTTATCGATAACAACCGTCTGGGAATCTGCCTTATTCAGTTTCAGTCGAACCTGCTTAAGGTTGAGAATAATTTCACTGACATCTTCAACGACATCCTTCATGGCGGTAAATTCATGAAGGGCACCATCAATCTTAATGGTTGTAATTGCTGCACCTTGGATCGATGAAAGCAAAATACGACGAAGAGAATTACCTATCGTCGATGCAAATCCTCTTTCGAGAGGCTGGCATACGAACTTACCGTAATTTTCAGTATGTTTAGCCTTATCCACCTCTAATTTTTCAGGTTGAATCAGCTGACGCCAATTACGATAAAATGGAATTTTTTCTTCAGCAGTTTGGGTCATATAATTCCTTCTCTGCATATCAATCATCTTATAAAAACGTTCTTATGGCGAAAAAACCATACAGTCACCTCTATGATACAGGTCAGGCTGCTAAGAACGCGTTATGAATATATCCAGATAGATACAAATATTTAACTATAAAAACGACTGTATCTATTGGAAAATCAACGTCAGTTATTTGGAGTAAAGCTCAACAATAAGGTGTTCCTGGATTGGCATAGACAGTTCTTCACGATTAGGAAGAGTTTTAACCGTGGCCCTGAAATTATCCTTATCAAGTTCTAACCAGCTGGGAACTCCACGACGAGCAACTGCCTCCAGATTTTCCATGATAAAGGAATTCTTTCTGCTTTTTTCCTTCACCGAAATCTCATCCCCTGCCCCAACAAGAAAAGAAGGGATATTAACCTTTTTTCCATTCACCAAAATATGACTATGCAAAACAAACTGCCTGGCTTGATTTCTTGACGATGCCAAGCCAATACGAAATATTGTATTATCTAATCTTCTCTCAAGGTTAACCAATAAATTTTCACCGGTAACACCTTTTTGTTGATCTGCTTTATGGAAACAGATACGAAACTGGCCTTCAAGCACACCATACATGTTTTTAACTTTTTGTTTCTCTCTTAGCTGGAGCGCATAATCAGAAACTTTTTTAAAACGCGCCTGTCCATGCTGTCCAGGACCAAAAGCCCGCCGTTCGAACGCACACTTGTCCGAATAACACCGGTCTCCCTTTAAGTATAACTTAAGGTTTTCACGCCTACAACGACGACATGCCGCACCTATATCTCTTGCCACTTAGTCCTCCATCAACTTTTCTATGATTTTATTAAATTTTACAATTATAACGTCATTCAAGATCAAACACGACGACGTTTTGGAGGCTTACAACCATTATGAGGCACAGGAGTAACATCACATATACGGGTCACCTCAAATCCAGTGGTAGCCAAAGCCCGCAAGGCAGCCTCTCGCCCCGGACCAGGACCTTTCACTTTAACCTCAACCTTTCGCATCCCATGATCCGCAGCCTTTTGACTTGCTTCTGCAATTGCATTTTGAGCTGCAAAAGGAGTACTTTTCCGAGATCCCTTAAACCCTAAAATTCCCGCACTGCACCAAGAAATAACATTGCCTTGTGTGTCTGATATGGTAACGATAGTATTATTAAACGTTGAATAAATAAAAACAATACCTTCGGGAATATTCTTCTTTACCTTTTTTTTGTTGCGTGCAGAAGCACGTTTCGCACCGGCCATTGTATTACCTTTTCATTATTAAATTATTTGCGGCGAGCTGCTGCTCCACGACGTGGTCCCTTGCAGGTTCTGGCGTTTGTTTTCGTTTTTTGGCCTCGACAAGGAAGATTCATCCGATGTCGTCTGCCACGATAACAGCCCAGATCCATGAGTCTCTTGATATCCATAGAGACCTCACGCCTTCGATCTCCTTCTACCGTATACTCATCTTCAATAATTTTCCGGATACGGGTAACATCGTCACCGCTCAGATCATCACTATTCATTGTATATGGCAGATCAGCCTTGGCAAGTATCTGCCTGGCAGAAGTGAGCCCTATACCATGAATATAAGTAAGCGCACGATCCATATGTTTATTTTTCGGAAGGTCAACTCCTGATAAACGTGCCAAAATTGTATCTCCTTAAGAAGGTCGTATTATAATTATCAATAAAACTATTTAAAATTAAGGTAATGAATCAACCCTGACGTTGTTTGTGCTTTTTAAGCTTACAAGACACCCTAACAACCCCATTGCGTTTGAATATCTTGCAATCACTACACATTTTTTTAACTGATGCCCGTACTTTCATAATATCAAAACCCTCTATTTATTCTTTTTACCACCCTTGGCCCTGAACGTAACTCTACCACGGGACAGGTCATAAGGGGATAGTTCTATGGTCACCCGATCTCCAGGTAATATCTTAATAAAATGCATCCGCATCTTGCCAGATATATGTGCTAAAACCTTATGCCCATTATCCAACTCCACACGAAACATTGCATTAGGTAGAGGTTCAACGATTGTGCCTTCGACCTCTATGGCCTCTTCTTTTGCCATCTTCACTCCTGGATGTCTATAAATTCAAACCAAAAAGTCAAAAATATAATACACCTCAACGAAAAAGAGAAGCATTATTTATTTATTACTTCAAAGTTTTCCCGAGAGCTCAGCACCAAAGGACCATCCAAGGTAGCGGCTACTGAATGTTCAAAATGGGCAGAACACTTCTTGTCAGCAGTAATAACAGTCCAGCCATCCTTGAGGACTGAGACCTTATGCGTCCCCATATTAACCATGGGTTCAATGGCCAGAACCATCCCTGCCACTATACGCGGCGATCTATCATTTTGTACATAATTTGGAATTTCTGGAGCCTCATGCAAAGATGTCCCAATCCCATGGCCAACAAACTGGCGGACCACCGAAAAACCATTAACCTCTACGTGCTCTTGAACGACCCTTGATATATCAGAAATTCTATTTCCAATTCGCACTTGATCAATAGCAAGTAACAGCGAATTCTCGGTAACCTGGAGCAACTTTCTTTTATCACTCGCAATGCCATTTACAGGTATGGTAATCGCTGAATCACCGAAATAACCTTTGAAGCAAACACCAAAATCAACAGAGACGATATCTCCCTTGATTAGTTTCCTCTTACGTGATGGTATGCCATGAACAACCTCTTCATTCAATGAAACGCACAAACAACCAGGAAAACCTCTGTAGCCTTTGAAAGCTGGTTTGGCTTTTCGTTTAAGGCACAACTCCTCTGCTATTCTGTCTAATTCAAAGGTTGTGATACCGGGCTCTACCACCCCTTGCAACATAAAGAGAACTTCCGCTACAATCTGGTTGGCTTCCAGCATGTAACGAATTTCATCTGGGCTTTTTATAATAATTGACTTAGCCCCCTGAACACTTGCTGCTGTATTCAACTCTACTTTCGACCGCGAATTTTACCGGCTTTCATAAATCCTTCATAATTTCGCATAACAAGATGAGATTCAATCTGTGACATTGTATCAATTGCTACACCTACCACAATAAGAAGGGCTGTCCCGCCAAAATAAAAAGGAAGATTAAATTTTGAAATCAGCAAGGTTGGCAACACACATACAACACTGAGATAGATTGAGCCTACAACTGTTATCCTGGTCAAGACCTTGTCTATAAACTCAGCGGTCTTCTTACCCGGACGAATCCCTGGAATAAAACCACCATTCTTTTTCAGATTCTCAGCAACATCATCTGGTTTGAAGGTAACAGCCGTGTAAAAAAAACAAAAGAAAACAATCATACCTACAAAAAGGATATAATAATAAACAGTTCCGGGAGAGAAGGCCGCTGAAACCTGTTGAACCCAGTCAATCTTGATAAAGCTACCAATAGTAGCGGGAAACATCATGATCGATGAGGCAAAAATTGGTGGAATTACGCCAGCGATATTGATCTTTAGCGGGAGATGAGAACTCTGACCACCATAAACCTTTCTTCCCACAACCCGTTTTGCATACTGAATAGGTATCCGCCGCTGAGCAGTTTCAAAAAAAACAATAAAACCAACAACAGCAACCATAAAAGCTATAATAAATGGAATAAAAAACAGTGAAATCTCACCGGCTTTTATAAGTTGAATGGAATTAGCAACGGCGGCAGGGCCACTCGCAACAATTCCAGCAAAGATAATCAAAGACATTCCATTACCAATACCACGTTCGGTCATCTGTTCACCAAGCCACATAATAAATGCAGTTCCCGATGTCAAAGTGAGCATGGTCAACAATTTAAACTGCAGGCCAGGTACAAGAACGATAATCTCTCCACCAGGACCCGTCATACCTTCAAGGCCGGTACTGATAAAAAGTCCCTGAATTATACTCAGCCCAACGGTACCATAGCGGGTATATTGTGTAATCTTTCTTCTTCCCGACTCACCCTCTTTTGACAGGGCCTCAAGCTGGGGAACGACAACCGTCAGGAGTTGAATAATAATTGAGGCACTGATATATGGCATGATACCAAGAGCAAATATTGAAAACTTTGACAAGGCACCACCAGAGAACATGTTAAACATACCAAATAATGACCCAGCATGTTGTTGAAAAAAGGCGGCAACCGCCTCGCCATTAATTCCTGGCGTTGGTATTTGCACTCCCATCCGATATACAGCGAGCATGGCAAGAGTAAAAAAAATTCTCTTACGCAGTTCGGGAATGTTGGCAGCTCTTTGCAATCCACTCATTAATTTTAACCTGTGCTCCGTCTAATATTACAGCACTCAATGATAAGGAAAGATATCCGTATCATAAATTATGATAACCAGAACCAGCTATTCCACTTCAATAACTTTTCCACCAACAGCTTCAATTTTGACCTTTGCCCCAGTGCTTATCTTATCAACTTTGACAGTAATCGCATGGGCAATCTCGCCATTGGCAAGTACCTTAATTGGTTGATTTTTTTTTGCCAAACCCACACCAATAAGCATCTCTGCGGTTACGTCACTGCCAGCGTCAAACTGATTTAATTGAGAAAGAGTAACAATGGCATATTCAACCTTGAATTTATTATGAAAACCACGTTTCGGCAAACGACGTTGTAAGGGCATCTGACCACCCTCAAATCCAGGACGAACAACTGACCCTGAGCGAGAGTTTGCACCTTTATGGCCTCTGGTGGCAGTTTTACCACGCCCAGACCCTTGACCTCTACCGACACGTTTTCTCTTGCGGTTTGCCCCTATATTCGGCGAAAGATTTGCTAATGTTATCATTTCAGTTCTCCTCAACTCGAACGAGATGGCCAACTTTATTCAGCATCCCCCTGATCTCAGGGGTATTCTTGCGGGTTGTAGTTTTTTGCATCTTGGTCAACCCCAAACCAGTCAGAGTGGCCCTGATTTTTTTAGTACTGCCAATACCACTCTTGACCAAAGTATATGTTATTGTCTCGGCCATCTTACTACCTTTTTTAGTTCAAATAATATAAAAAAGCACATCTCTTCATAGACTCTATTGCCTGGAAGAAAATGTGCTCCAGTTATGCGAATATTTCTTCTACAGTCTTCCCACGTAACTTTGCAATACTTTGTACTGAACGCAATGTTCTTAAACCACTTAATGTTGCCTTAACCATATTATGTGGATTATTGGAACCCAAACATTTAGTAAGAATATTCGTAACACCAGCGGCTTCTAAAACGGCACGGACAGGACCACCAGCAATTACTCCGGTACCCTCAGATGCAGGTTTTAAGAGAACTCTACCAGCACCATAATGACCAATAATAGTATGAGGTATTGAGAATTCAGTCAACGAAACAGCGACCATATCCTTTTTTGCCTGTTCAACACCTTTACGAATGGCATCTGGAACCTGATTAGCCTTCCCCAATCCATATCCCACTTTACCTTTACCGTCTCCTACAACGACAATAGCACTAAAGCTGAATCTCCGGCCACCTTTGACTACTTTAGCAACCCTGTTGATAAAAACAATTTTTTCAATCAGTTCCTCAGGAGTTTCACTCTTGGAACGTTTAAAATCAGACAAGGGACACCCCCCTAAAATACAAGTTCATTAAAATTGAAGCCCGCCTTTACGAGCCCCATCGGAAACTGCCTTTATACGACCATGGTAAATAAATCCTCCACGATCAAAAACAACTTTTTCTACACCAGCTGCTTTCGCGCGTTCAGCAAGTAATTCTCCTACTTTTTCCGCTGCGCCGGTTTTCCCATTCACTTCACCTATATCAAATGCTTTATCAACTGTTGACATGAAAGCAAGTGTTTTACCAATACTATCGTCAATAATTTGAGCATAAATATGTTTACTACTCTTAAAGACTCTAAGACGGGGCCGATCACTTGTACCGGTAATTTTTTTACGGATACGACTTACCCGCTTTGCCCGCGCTGTGACCTTAGCATTTGTCCTAGCCATTTTTATTTACCATGTTTACTATTATTTAAGGAACCGTAACAATCAAGAGTCACGGAAGTTTATTTTTTGCCAGCAGATTTACCAACCTTGCGCACAATGTGTTCATCAGCATAGCGAATTCCTTTCCCTTTATACGGTTCTGGTTTTCGAATACTACGAATTTTAGAAGCGGTAAGACCAAGCAATTCTTTATCAATAGACTCTAAGTTAATTTTAGTATTATTTTCTACACTCGCGGTAATTCCCTCAGGTAGAATAAAATCAACTGGATTTGAGTACCCAACATTCAAAGTCAAGGTATTACCTGTGACACTGGCTTTATACCCAACACCCTCAACAAGCATTATTTTTTTAAAACCTTGATCAACACCAACAACCATATTGTTAATCAAACTACGAAATAATCCTCGAAACGCACTCGCCTTAGTGCTCTCCACATGCGTATCAATCAAGAGCTCATTGGCCTGCTGCACAATCTTTATTTCATCACGAACAATTCGTTCAAGTGATCCCTTACCACCTTTTACCAATACATGCTGACCATCAATATTGATTGTCACGCCAACAGGCACAGGAATGGGTTGTTTTCCAATACGAGACATATTTCCCTCCGTTATTTGTGGATTTGTTACCAAACCTCACAAAGTATCTCTCCACCTGTGTTGTTGGCTCGTGCGGTTTTATCCGTTACTATACCACTTGAAGTAGAGATTATGGCTATTCCTAACCCATCCAGAACTTTTGCAATGGCATCAGCCTTGGCATACTTTCGTAAACCAGGCTTACTAATACGTTTTATACCAACAATAACAGACTCTTTGTTTGATCCATATTTCAAATCAATAGTCAAAGTACCCTGGACCCCTTCATTGGAAACATGGTAGTCAGCAATAAAACCTTCCTCTTTTAGCACCTTGGCGATACTAACTTTTACATTGGATTTAGGCATATGCACACTATCAAATTTTACCATTACTGCATTTCTCAACCTGGTCAGCATATCTGCCAGGGGATCGCTCATGGACATGGCGAACTCTCCTTTTCTTCATCAAAATAAGATACAAAGACATCTAACATCATCAATGCTTTTACCAGCTTGACTTTACAACACCTGTAATTTCACCATGAGATGCTAATCCACGAAAACATATCCTGCAAACACCAAATTTTCTCAGAAACCCTCTTGGACGTCCGCATAGTGGACATCTGTTATAGTTTCTGACCTTGAATTTTGGCTCACGTTGTGCTTTTGCAATTAAGGATTTTTTGGCCAAAACAACCTCCAGTTACTAAACATTTATAGAATATAAAAAAAACAAAACTATCTTATTTCCTGAATGGCATTCCCAAATATTTAAGCAGAGAACGGCCTTCCTGATCTGTTTGAGCTGAGGTTACAATAGTAATATTGAACCCTTTTACTTTATCAATTTTATCATAATCAATTTCAGGGAAGATTATATGCTCTTTAATCCCCATTGAATAATTGCCTCTTCCATCAAACCACTTTGGAGACAAACCCCGAAAATCTCTAACCCGAGGCAAGGCAATATTGACCAATTTACTAAAAAAGTTAAACATACGTTCTTCACGCAAAGTAACACAACAACCAATTGCGACACCTTCTCTCAACTTGAAACCGGCAATCGATTTTTTAGCTCTGGTAATTACTGCGCGTTGTCCAGCAATCTTTGAAAGTTCTTCAACTGCACCTTCAATAATTTTAGGATTCTGTACAGCTTCACCAAGTCCCATATTAAGAACAATCTTCTTGATCTTCGGGACCTGCATAATATTTGAATATCCAAATTCTTCTTTCAAAGAAGGGACACATTGCTCATTATAAAAAACTTTCAGCGCACCCATTTATAACCTCTGTCTAACGTAAGCTTCTTGAAAACCTATGATTTAGCCTCAACGGATTCACCACAACTTTTACAAAAGCGAATTTTTGTACCATCTTCAAGTATTTTCTTTCCTACACGCCCAGTCTTGGTACATCCTGGACAAATCAGCTGGAGATTAGAGACATGAATAGGTGCCTCCTTCTCTATAATTTGCCCTTGCTGATTCAGTTCTGAAGGCTTCTTATGACGTTTAATCATATTAATACGTTCAACAACGGCCTTATCTTTATCTAAAATAACTCGTAAGATCTTGCCAACTCTACCTTTATCTTTCCCTGTAATCACTTCAACCTGATCATTTTTTTTCAGGTATGTTTTACCATGTGCCATTTTCAATACCGCCATTTTCAATACTTTTTTGCTCAAAAAACTGTATGCCCATTGGATGACATGAAAAACACTATAGAACTTCAGGTGCCAATGAGATAATTTTCATAAAGCCCTGATTACGCAACTCTCTAGCAACAGGCCCGAAAATTCGCGTACCAAGTGGCTCTCCACTTCCTGAAAGAATAACAGCAGCATTGTCGTCGAATTTAACCCAGGTATCATCTGGACGTTTCAATTCTTTAGCCGTACGGACAATAACGGCCTTCATGACATCGCCTTTTTTCACCTTAGCGTGAGGAATCGCCTCTTTAACGGCAACGATAATAACATCACCTATGGTGGCATACCGCTTTCGAGATCCACCAAGCACTCTCATACAAAGTACTTTTCTGGCCCCAGAATTATCGGCAACATTAAGTACTGTTTCAGTTTGTATCATAATTTCACCTGATTTTTCATCAGTTGCAGATCACAGTATTTATACTATAAAAACCGGATATTATTAAACAGAACGATCTAATATTGTTCTCAGACGCCAACGTTTTCTTTTACTCAATGGACGACATTCTTCAATCAGAACAAGATCACCAATTTTGCACAAATTTTCAGGATCATCAGCAATATATTTAACAGTTTTTTTAACAAACTTACCGTACAAGGGATGCTTGATTTTCCTTTCAACCTGAACGACAATACTTTTTTCCATCCTGTCACTTACAACAGAACCTGTTTTAGTCTTTTTTGATTTATTTATCTCACTCATAATCTTTTCAATTCGAGTTATAGGAAGCAGGATTTTATTTTAATTAAAAAATGATTTTTATTTCAACTAACACTAAGCTGGGTACGCAGGGTAAGTATCCTTGCTATATCTTTGCGCAACCCAAATGTCCGTGATGTGTTTTCAAGAGGTCTGATCTTATGCTGAAATGCAAGCTTGCAAATTTCCTCTCTTAAATCCATTTCTTTTTTAGCAAGTTCCTCAGGGGACATCTTGCGGATATCAGCCATTTTCATATCATATCCCTCCGTGACACCACTTTGGTGGCAAACGGTAATTTATTGCCAGCCAAGATTAAAGCACGTACTGCAAGCTCTTCATCAACACCGGCAACCTCAAACAGCATCCTGCCAGGATGAATCTGGGCAGCCCAATATTCAGGACTTCCCTTACCTTTACCCATTCGTGTTTCAGCTGGTTTCTTGGTAATGGGCTTATCAGGAAATACTCTGATCCAAACCTTACCACCACGTTTGATCTTTCTATTCACAGCAATTCGAGCAGCCTCAATCTGTCGCGCACTCATCTTGCCGCAGTCAAGGGCCTTAAGGCCATAATCCCCAAAAGACAGAGAGGACCCCCGAAACGCAACTCCTGTCAAACGACCCTTAAATACCTTCCTATGAAGGACTTTTTTAGGACTTAACATCACTTACTCCATATAGAATAATTGAATTTTCAACGATCAAGAGGGGAGCACTCATCCAACAGCAGAATCAGCCTCACTTAACACTTCACCGTTAAAAATCCACACTTTAACACCAATAATACCATATGTTGTGTTGGCTTCACTAAGCGCATAATCAATATCAGCACGCAGTGTATGCAAAGGAACACGCCCTTCTCTCATCCACTCACAGCGGGACATCTCTGCCCCACCTAAACGACCTGAACAAGAAATCTTGATACCCTTAACTCCAAATCGAAGCGCAGAGCTCACAGCTTTCTTCATTGCTCGCCGAAAAGCTACTCTTCTAACAAGTTGACCAGCCACATTATCAGCTATCAATTTAGCATCAGCCTCTGGCCTACGGATTTCCTGAATCTCAATAACAACATTCCGATTGATCTGCTTCTCAAGATCTTTTTTTAATATCTCAATCTCAGCACCTTTTTTCCCAATTATAATTCCAGGCCGGGCAGTAAAAAGCTTTACTCGTACTTTTTCACCTGTCCGTTCAAGAATCACCTTGGAAAGGCTTGCATGCCCAAGACGTTGCTTGAAGAATTTTCTAATTTTCTGGTCTTCGATGAGATAATTTGCATAATTTTTATCTGCATACCAAATAGAATCCCATGTCCGGGTTATATTAAGTCTCATTCCCAATGGATTAACTTTCTGCCCCAAAACAATCCTCCATCAAAATACTTCGCTCATTAAATGAAAAAATATGAATTATACTCGCGCCCATGGATAAAGTAAAGAACTATTGTTCGTCCAATATCACAGTAATATGACTCGTTCTTTTGATTATTCCGGTTGCTCGTCCTTGAGCCCTGGGCATAATTCGCTTCAATGATGGTCCACCATCAATAAAAATTTTCTTTATATAAAGGGTATCGACATCAACCTTATCATTTTGTGTTGCATTAGCAATTGCCGAATTAACAACCTTTCGCAAAATTCTAGCACCTTTTTTCGGCATAAAATTCAGCATATTGATTGCCTTATCAACATTCATCCCTCTAACAATATCAGCAACAAGTCTTGCTTTTTGGGGAGATATGCGAATCCCTCTCCCTATGGCTCGAGCTTCCATACTATTTACTCCTAATAGATCTTGCCAAGACGTTTAAAAAATCGAATTACTTTTTACCTTTCTTGTCAGCGGTATGACCATGATATGTCCTCGTTGGTGAAAACTCACCAAGTTTATGACCGACCATATTATCCGAAACAAAAACAGGAATAAATTTTTTTCCATTGTGAACCGCAAAGGTAAGTCCAACCATTTGAGGTATAATATCAGAACGTCGAGACCATGTTTTAATAACCTTACGTGAAGCGCTCTCGTTTGCCTTTTCTACCTTTTTTACTAAATGGTCATCAATGAAAGGACCTTTTTTTACTGAACGAGCCATACTTTACTCCTTGGATCTTATGATCTTTTCTTGATAATATACTTATCACTTGCTTTATTTGTTCTGGTCTTATACCCCTTTGTCGGATACCCCCATGGAGTACATGGATGACGACCACCGGAACTTTTACCCTCACCACCACCCATGGGATGATCAACCGGGTTCATGGCCACACCACGGACAGAAGGCCTAATTCCCAACCAGCGGCTTCGTCCTGCCTTACCCAATTTCTGGCTTTCATATTCTCTATTGCCAACCTGTCCTATACAGGCACGACAGAGTTTATGAAATTTACGCACTTCATTCGAAGGCAGTCGGACTAACACGAAATTTCCTTCTTTGGCCATTAACTGCGCGGAGGTGCCAGCACTGCGAACCATCTGCGCCCCTTTTCCGATTTTCATCTCAATATTATGAATAATCGTACCAAGAGGGATATTCATCATAGGCAGACAGTTGCCAGGTTGGATATCAACATTGTCACCAGCTACAATTTGATCACCAACTGATATACCTTCCGGGGCAAGAATATAGGTTTTTTCCCCATCAAGATAACTCAACAGCGCAATATTTGCTGAACGATTAGGATCATATTCAATGGAAATAACCTTGGCGTTTATATCAACTTTATTTCGCTTAAAGTCTATGATCCGATACTTTCGTTTATGCCCACCACCAATATGTCTGGTGGTAATACGACCGTAATTATTACGCCCACCGCTCTTAGACAGGCTGCTAACAAGACTTTTCTCTGGCCCATTTTTAGACAAGTCAGAATTTTGAATCGACACATGGTGCCGTTTACCGGCAGATGTCGGTTTGTATGTCTTAATACTCATGATTTCCCAATCGCTCCATCAGATTGTTTGGATAGATTTCTTTGCTTAATGATTATCTCGCCTTACTTGCCATCAATCTATAACTTTTGAATCATTACAATTCATCTGCAAAGTTAATCTGACCTTCAGACAGTGTCACATAGGCCTTTTTCCAATCATTTCTGAAGCCCGTGAAACGCCCAACTCGCTTTTGTTTGCCATGCATATTGGCTACATGAACATGCTTTACCTTTACAGGAAACATCTTCTCAACGGCCTGCTTGATTTCAATTTTATTGGAATCAGGATTAACCTTAAAGACAATCTTATTGTCGGTTTCTTGCAACAATGCCGCCTTTTCGGTGAGACATGGTCCCTTTAATACATCATACAAACTTTTCATGCCATCACCCTTTTTTCAAGACCTTCAATAGCAGGTTGCAAAAGCACAAGTTTTTTATGCAGAAGGATATCGTAAACATTCAATCCCTCAGTTGAGAGCACCTTGAAACCGTTCACATTACGCGCAGATCGATTGACATTTTCATTAACATCAGGAGTAATGATAAGGCCATTATCAATATCAAGTACATTCATTACCTTGATAAACTCTTTTGTTTTAATTGCCTCAAGAGTGAACCCGTCAAGGACAACAAGGTTCCCTTCTTGCAACCTGGCACTCATTGCCATTGCCAATGCCTGTTTCTTTACTTTGCGATTTAATTTAATACTATAATCTCTTGGCTTGGGGCCAAACGCAACGCCGCCGCCACGCCAAACGGGAGAAGTATTACTTCCTGCTCTCGCCCGTCCAGTTCCTTTTTGCCGCCATGGCTTGACTCCGCCACCACTTACTTCAACCCTGGTCTTGGTACAAGCATTTCCGCCACGCTTGGCCGCAAGTTGCATCTTCACAACATCATGCAATAGATGCTCTTTAACGACAAGATCAAAAACCTTTTCATTCA
This sequence comes from Deltaproteobacteria bacterium, assembly GCA_026388715.1. Taxonomy (GTDB): domain Bacteria; phylum Desulfobacterota; class Desulfobulbia; order Desulfobulbales; family Desulfocapsaceae; genus UBA2270. The sequence goes on along the minus strand of JAPLJF010000026.1, from coordinate 114,234 downwards.
GTTCGATCTCACCAACTTTTTCATTCTTGATATTAAATACACTTACAGTTGACATTATTTTCTCCTTGTGCCAGATCAAAAAAGCAGAATCATTTATTTACTGAAAATTTTCAAAAGACTCTGTTTTGCACCTGGAACTGACCCCTTCAACAGAAGTATGTTCTCTTCGGCACGAACATCTATAATAATGACATTCTTAGTCATTACTGTGTCATTACCCATACGGCCAGGCATTTTTTTTCCCTTTACAACACGAGCTGGCCAAGCACTGCATCCGATTGATCCTGGTGCTCTATGATGATGCGAACCATGGCCGGCGCAACCACCACTAAAACCATGTCTCTTCATAACACCCTGAAAACCGCGCCCTTTACTGGTACCTTGAATATCAACAAGATCACCGATCTTAAAGAGAGCTTCCAAACTAATGGTCTGCCCTATTTCATATTGCTCAGGATTTTCGACCCTGAACTCTTTAATATAGTAAAAAGCCTCAGTTCCAGATTTGCTAAAATGGCCAGCAAGCGGTTTTGTAACTCTTGATGCTTTTTTTTCAGCAAAACCAACCTGAATGGCACTGTATCCATCTTTTACAGGTGACTTAACCTGCAAAATCTTACAAGGACCAGCCTCAACCACAGTAACAGGGGTAGCCGTACCCATTTCACTGTAAATCCGCGTCATCCCGATTTTTTTACCCAAAATCCCCATAGTCTTTGGCATAATATCATCCGTTACTTTCGTTTTCTAATACAATACTACCTTTAAGGCAGTTTAATCTCGACATTAACACCTGCCGAAAGCTCAAGTTTCATTAGCATATCAATAGTCTGTTGCGTTGGTTCCAAGATATCTAACAACCTTCTATGGGTTCTCATCTCAAATTGTTCTCTCGACTTCTTATTTACATGAGGAGAACGCAACACACAGAATTTATTAATAGATGTCGGTAAAGGGATAGGACCAACCACTGCTGCCCCTGTACGCCTTGCCGTTTCAACAATCTCTGATGTTGATTGATCAAGCAACTTGTGATCATACGCCTTTAAGCGTATACGAATTTTGTCTGTAGGGATCATATCCAACCTTTATTAAGCAATAATTTCACTGATAACACCAGCGCCAACAGTCCGACCACCCTCACGGATAGCAAAACGAAGACCAACATCCATGGCAATCGGGGTAATCAACTCGGCAACAACAGATACATTATCACCAGGCATTACCATCTCGGTTCCCTCGGGAAGAGTCACAATGCCGGTCACATCGGTAGTCCGGAAATAAAACTGGGGACGATATCCATTAAAAAACGGGGTATGACGACCGCCCTCTTCCTTACCCAGGATATAGCACTCAGCCTTGAATTTGGTATGGGGAGTAATGGTGCCGGGTTTAGCCAGAACCTGACCACGCTCAATATCCTCGCGTTTGGTACCACGAAGCAGGGCCCCGATATTATCTCCAGCCTGACCCTCATCAAGGATCTTCCGGAACATCTCAACACCAGTGATAGTGGTCTTGACCGTATCACGAATACCAACAATAGCAACCTCATCACCGACACGAACGATACCACGCTCAATACGACCAGTGGCAACCGTTCCACGTCCAGATATGGAAAAAACATCCTCAACTGGCATCAGAAAAGGAAGATCAATATCACGCTTTGGCTGAGGGACATACGTATCGATAGCTTCCATCAGGTCCCAGATACATTTGGCAGCCTCGGGATCCTCAGGATTCTCAAGGGCCTTCAGGGCCGAACCATGAATGATGGGGACATCATCACCGGGAAAATCATACTTATCAAGCAGCTCACGCAGCTCCATCTCTACCAGCTCAATCAGTTCAGGGTCATCTACCATGTCACATTTATTCAAAAATACAACAATACAAGGAACACCGACCTGACGGGCAAGAAGAATATGCTCACGAGTTTGGGGCATGGCCCCATCATTGGCACCGACCACCAGAATAGCACCATCCATCTGGGCCGCACCGGTAATCATGTTTTTGATGTAATCCGCATGACCAGGACAATCCACATGGGCATAGTGACGATTTGCGGTCTCATATTCAACATGGGCGGTGGCAATGGTAATTCCACGCTCTTTTTCTTCCGGAGCCTTGTCAATCTCACTGAAATCAGTAAATTTAGCCAATCCCTTTGTCGAAAGAACGCGAGTTATCGCTGCGGTCAGGGTCGTTTTACCGTGATCTATATGACCTATAGTACCCACATTGACATGTGGTTTTTTCCTGTCAAACTTTTCTTTTGCCATAGTCGTACCTCAATATGTTGAGCTTAAATTCCTCTAATCTTTTTTATTATCACATCCGCCTTGACTGCCGGCACCACATCGTATTCCAAAAACCGCATCGAGAAATTAGCACGGCCCTGGGTCGCTGATCGTAATGATGTAGAATACCCAAACATCTCTGCTAAAGGGACCTGTGCATGTAAAATCTGTAATTCCTTGACATTCTCAACCACACCCAGCCTGGCTCTCTTGCTATTCAGATCATTAATTACTTCGCCAAGATACTGATCAGGGGTCGCAACCTCCACAAGCATTACAGGCTCCAAGAGCAACGGCTTCGCCTCAGCTACCGCCCTGCGTATCGCCATGGAAGCAGAAATGCCAAATGCCATCTCCGTGGAATCATCGTCATGATAGGAACCGCCAATCAGATTCACCTTGATATCTGTCAAGGGATACCCAATCAAAGGTCCTGAATCAAGACTATCAGCGACTCCCTTCTCAATAGCCTTCAAAAAGACCTTTGGAATTTGATCTTCACTGACCTGACATTCAAAAACAAAACCTGCACCCCTCGCCAGTGGTTCCACCCGCAGAATGACATGTCCATACTGTCCTTTAGCACCAGTATGCTGATTAAACTTTCCTTCTGCCTCTTTCATGGCACCGATCGTCTCTTTATAGGCGACCTGTGGTTTGCCCACATTGGCAGAAGCTTTGAAATCATTCAACAAACGATCAATAATTATTTCCAGATGCAACTCTCCCATCCCTGAAATAATCGTTTGACCGGTATCTTCATTGGTCGTTATCGTAAAAGATGGATCCTCAAGCGCCAGCTTCTGTAAGGTCTCAGCAAGTTTTTTCTCATCCGCCTTACTTTTGGCCTCTATGGCAACACTTATGACCGGCTTTGGAAAGTCCATACTGTCAAGGACTATATAATCCCCAGCGGCACAAAGAGTATCACCAGTCGTCGTAAACTTGAGACCGATCACAGCACCGATATCACCGCTACCAATTTCTTTAACTTCTTCACGTTTATTGGCATGAAGCTTAAGAAGTTTGGCAACTTTCTCCTGCTTTTTCTTAACAGGATTATAGACTCGATCGCCAATCTTTATTTTGCCGGAATATATCCGCAAATACGCAAGATTCTCGACAAACGAATCACTCATCAACTTGAAGACCAACCCACAAAAAGGAGCGTCATCACTTGCTTCACGCACAATGATCTGACCACTTTCATCAACACCTTCCACCGCTGGAACATCCAGAGGAGAAGGGAGATAACGAATCACGCCATCCAGTAAGGGTTGAATCCCTTTATTTTTAAAAGCACTTCCACAAAGGACGGGAACCAAGTCAAGACTCAGTGTTGCCTTCCTGAGAGCAGAATAAATCTCTTCAGGTGACACCGGTTTGTTCTCCAGGTATTTTCCCATGACCTCCTCATCAAAGTCGGCCAACTTTTCGAGGAGCACCATATGTGCGGCCGTGAATTTTTGCTTATAATTCTCAGGGATCTCAAGCTCCCTTACTTCCTGCCCGAGTGACCCCTCATCAAAAACGAGCATTTTCCCTTCAACAAGGTCAATAACTCCTTTAAATTCGGACTCACAACCAACAGGAATTTGCACAGCGACAGGATTTGCCCCAAGTCTCTCTGCTATCATCTTAAGACTGCGATCAAAATCAGCCCCAACACGATCCATTTTGTTAATAAATGCAACTCGAGGGATAGAATACTTGTCAGCCTGCCTCCACACCGTTTCCGACTGGGGCTCAACCCCTCCAACGGCACAAAAAACAGCAACTACTCCATCCAAAACCCTTAAGCAACGCTCAACTTCAATCGTAAAGTCAACATGCCCCGGTGTATCAATAATATTTATTTTATGCTGATGCCAGAAACAGGTAGTTGCAGCTGAGGTGATCGTAATTCCCCGTTCCTGCTCCTGTTCCATCCAGTCCATAACGGCATTGCCGTCATGAACCTCACCAATCTTATGCGATCGACCGGTATAGTAAAGAATTCGTTCAGTTGTCGTTGTCTTTCCGGCATCAATATGGGCCATTATCCCTATATTGCGCACATTAGACAGATCCTCACGCACGGCCATCAACATTCCTCAAACCAATTAAAAACTTTTGACGGCCCTAACCTTACTACACCGATACTACACAGCAGTTGCTCATGACACAATACACTTTACCAGCGATAGTGAGCAAATGCCTTATTGGCCTCAGCCATGCGATGTGTATCGTCGCGTTTCTTTACAGCTGCGCCACGATTGTTAAATGCATCCATCAACTCTGCCGCAAGCTTCTCAGCCATAGACTTCCCGGACCGTGCCTTGGCATAACTTATAATCCATCGCATCGCCAGAGCGTTTCTTCTTGATTGCCTGACTTCCATCGGAACCTGATAGGTCGCCCCACCCACACGCCGGGACTTAACCTCTACTTTGGGCCGAACCTTCTCCATGGCTTCTTCAAAAACAGTCAAAGGATCACCTTCAGTCACCTTGGCAGCAATAATGTCCATCGCTCCATACAAGATGTGCTGAGCAACACTTTTTTTGCCTCGTTCCATAATCCCGTTGGTAAACTTACTCACCAAAACAGAATTATAACGTGGATCCGGATCAACTTGTCTTTTTTCTACTATTTTTCTACGCGGCATCTTTATCCTCTTTCATCTGCAGAAACAACCTGTTAGCAACCTATTATTTGGGCCGCTTTGCACCATATTTCGAACGCCCTTGTTTTCTATTTGAAACCCCAAGGGTGTCAAGGGTACCACGAACAATATGGTATCGGACACCAGGTAAATCTTTCACACGACCTCCCCTTATCAACACCACTGAATGCTCCTGCAAATTATGACCAATTCCCGGAATATACGATGTCACCTCAATCCCGTTGGTTAGCCTCACCCTTGCCACTTTACGCAATGCGGAGTTTGGCTTTTTGGGAGTCGTCGTATAGACACGAACACAAACACCACGTTTTTGGGGAGAACCCTTCAATGCTGGAGTGTTTGTTTTTTTAACTAATTTTTTTCTGCCCTGTCGAACGAGCTGATTAATTGTTGGCATTACTTTTACTGCTCCTGTTCGATTACCTTACTTTTATTATTCTTGACAACTGTACTCAGTTACACAACTTGTATTTTTAACATCCATGAGCACCACGAATGATATTCACAAAAAAAAGATTTTTACTCCAAAGTCATACATGTGTCAACACAAAAAAGAATATCGGAGTAGAATAGTTCCCTTTATCCTATACATTGCCATGCAATCCTGTTCCGGCCGAAATCAGCCTTCCCATAATAACGTTTTCCTTCAACCCGGCCAGCTCGTCAACCTTGCCCGCCATAGCCGCATTGGTCAGTACCTTGGTTGTCTCCTGAAATGAAGCTGCAGAGATAAAACTTTCTGTGGACAGCGAGGCCTTGGTAACACCCAGCAATAATGGCTCGGCAACCGCTGGCACCTTGCCTTCAGCAAAAAGACGTTCACGCTCTTCTTCAAACTTCCACCATTCTACCTGTTCACCGATCATAAAGCGGGAATCGCCGGCATTGCTGATCTGCACTCTCTTCAGCATCTGGCGGACAATAACTTCAATATGCTTGTCATTGATCTTCACACCTTGCAGCCGATACACCTCCTGTACCTCATTAACCAGAAATTTTGCCAGCTCTTTTACTCCCAGAACCCGCAAGATGTCATTGGGAAGAACGACCCCTTCCATTAATGGTTCGCCAGCCTGCACATAATCACCTTCATGCACAATGGTATGCTTGGCCTTGGGAAGAAGATACTCCTCAGCTTCTCCGAATTCAGGAGTTACAATCACCCGCCGTTTACCCTTCAATTCCTTCCCAAAACTTACCCGTCCATCAATCTCAGAGATAATGGCCGGATCTTTCGATTTCCGCACCTCAAACAATTCAGCAACCCGTGGCAAACCACCGGTAATATCTTTTGTTTTAGAAGATTCACGAGGGATCTTGCCGACAATGGCCCCAGGTTCAATAACTGCTCCCTCATCAACAGCAATAAAAGATCCTACAGGCAGACTGTAGCGCGCAAAAGATTCAGAGTTTGGCAGTTTAAGGGTTTTCCCTTTGTCATTTTTAACACTGATACGTGGGTTCAATTGGGCCGAAGCAGTCGAATGAACAATAACCTTACTGGACTTACCAGTAACTCCATCCAACTTCTCCTGCATGGTAATACCTTCAATAATATCACCATACTTGATAACACCACCGACCTCACTCACAATGGGAATAGTATAGGCGTCCCATTTGGCAAGAATCATACCGGCCTCAGCGTTTTCTCCTTCCTTGACAAAGATCTGAGCGCCGTAGTTTACTTTATAACGCTCACGATCTCGGCCTAACTCATCCTTGATGCTGATTTCCGCATTCCGGTTCATGACAATCTTAACCCCCAGATTGTTTTCAACGTAATGCATGTTTTTAAACACAACCAGACCGCCACGCTGGGTCTGGACTTCAGCCTGTTCAATGGCACGACTTGCTGTACCACCAATGTGGAATGTTCGCATAGTTAACTGCGTACCAGGCTCACCAATGGACTGTGCGGCTATGATACCTACGGCCTCACCGATATTCACCATATGCCCACGACCAAGATCACGGCCATAACAGGCAGCACAAACACCGCGACGAGACCGACAGGTGAGCACTGAGCGAATTTGCACTCGATCAATCCCTGCCTCATTGATCTCTTTAACCTTTGACTCAGTGATTTCTTCACCTTCTGCCACAATCACAGCACCGCTATAAGGATCAACCACTGCTTCCAAGGCTACACGACCAAGAATACGATCGCCAAGAGGAACAATAACATCGCCACCGTCCATCAATGGTTCAGCAATAATTCCATCAAGGGTTTGACAATCCGCCTCAATAATCGTTGCATCCTGTGCGACATCAACCAGTCGTCTGGTAAGATATCCAGAGTTGGCAGTCTTCAGGGCTGTATCCGCCAGCCCTTTACGGGCGCCATGCGTCGAGATGAAATACTCAAGCACCCCAAGTCCTTCCCGGAAATTGGCCTTGATAGGGGTTTCAATAATAGCACCCGATGGTTTTGCCATCAAACCACGCATCCCTGCAAGCTGTCTGATCTGATCTCTTGATCCCCTGGCTCCAGAGTCTGCCATAATAAAGATAGAGTTAAAACTTGGGGTCTCTATCAGATTATTCTCGCGGTCGCGAACATAATCAACCTTGATTCCCTCCATCATCTCATTGGCAACATCCTCACTCACCTTGGACCAGATATCAACAACCTTATTGTATTTCTCGCCGGATGTAATCAGACCATCGGAATACTGCTGGCCAACGTCCATAACATCCTTTTCGGCTTTTTCGATCAAATCTTCTTTACTGGTTGGGACCTTCATATCATTGATACAAATAGAAATCCCGGCCCGGGTGGCATATTCATAACCCATGTCTTTCAGGCGATCGGCCAGGATAACAGTTTCCTTCGTTCCACCGTGCCGGTATGTATAATCAATGAGTTGCGCTAACGCCTTTTTGGTCATCACTTTATTGATTTCGGCAAAGGGAATTATATCCGGCAACAAACCACCTAATAAGATCCGCCCCATGGTGGTATCAACAATCTTACCATCCATCCGCACCTTGATCTTAGCCTGTAAATGCACTATCTCGTAATCGTAAGCAATTTTTGCCTCAGCCGGGCTGGAAAAAATCTTGCCTTCACCCGTGGCATTTATCCGTTCGCGGCTCATATAATAGAGACCAAGGACAATATCCTGTGAAGGAATAATAACCGGTTCACCATTGGCAGGAGAAAGGATATTATTAGATGACATCATCAGAACCCGTGCCTCAACCTGAGCCTCAACAGACAGGGGTACATGGACTGCCATCTGATCCCCGTCAAAGTCAGCATTAAAGGCAGCGCAGACCAGAGGATGCAACTGGATGGCCTTCCCTTCAATAAGCAGGGCCTCAAAGGCCTGCATGCCCAGACGATGGAGCGTTGGAGCCCTGTTGAGAATCACCGGATATTCAGTGACCACCTCTTCAAGAACATCCCAGACCTCCTTGGTTCCTTTCTCCACCATTTTTCTTGCACTTTTGATGGTGGTTACAAAACCCTTGCTTTCAAGCTTGTTGTAGATAAAAGGCTTAAACAGCTCCAAGGCCATTTTTTTCGGGATACCACATTGGTGCAGACGAAGATGAGGACCCACAACAATGACGGAACGACCGGAATAATCAACACGTTTTCCCAGAAGATTCTGGCGGAACCGACCCTGCTTGCCTTTGAGCATGTCAGAAAGCGACTTCAGCGGACGTTTATTGGCTCCGGTAATAACCCGGCCACGACGACCATTATCAAAAAGGACATCAACAGCCTCCTGGAGCATCCGTTTCTCATTGCGAACGATAATATCCGGGGCATCCAGCTCAAGCAACCGCTTCAAACGGTTATTCCTGTTAATGACTCGCCGATACAAATCATTGAGATCTGAGGTGGCAAAACGCCCACCCTCCAAGGGAACAAGGGGACGCAGGTCTGGCGGCAGTACGGGAATAACCTCAAGCACCATCCATTCAGGCTTATTGCCGGAATCACGAAAAGCCTCAATAACAAATAATCGTTTATACAGCTTCTGCCTTTTGGTCTTTGAACTGGTCGCAGCCATCTCTGCTCGCAACTGGGCAGACAAGGTAACCAGATCTTGCTGGGCCAGAAGCTCTCGAATGGCCTCAGCGCCAATGGCAACCTGAAATTGACCAGGATAGGTCTCTCGATACTCTCGATACTTCTCCTCAGTCAGCAGACTACAAACAGGGATGGAGTCAACATTCGACTCAACTACAGCATATTGTTCAAAATAAAGAATCTTTTCAAGTTGTTTCAAGGTCAGATCAAGCACAGCACCGATCTTGCTGGGAAGACTCTTGAGAAACCAGATATGGGCAACAGGGGCGGCAAGTTTTATATGCCCCAACCGCTCCCGGCGGACCTTGGACTGGATAACCTCAACCCCGCACTTTTCACAGACCACACCTCGGTGCTTCATGCGTTTATACTTCCCGCAATTGCACTCAAAATCCTTAACCGGCCCAAAAATCTTGGCACAGAAAAGGCCGTCTCTCTCTGGTTTAAAGGTCCGATAATTAATCGTTTCAGGCTTCTTCACCTCACCATGGCTCCAGTCCATGATTTTTTCCGGTGATGCCAGAGATATCTTTACCTTTTTGAATCTAACAGGAGCTTTCGGCTTTTGAAAAAAATTAAATAGCTCTTCCACGAGATTGTATCTCCCACAGTTTATAGGGTTAAAAAAGTTTTAAGTATGAAGTTGATCCGCACTGCGAAATCACTTTGAGACCTCTTGTTGGCCATTCTCCAAACTTAACACCCTTATTCTTGCAACAGCTCCATATCAAGACAAAGGGCTTGCAGCTCCTTAACAAGAACATTGAAAGATTCCGGCAGACCGGTAGTAAGAAAATTATTGCCCTTCACAATCCGTTCATACATGGTAGTACGCCCTTCAACATCATCGGATTTAGCGGTCAAAAATTCTTTCAGGGTATAAGCAGCGCCATACGCCTCCATGGCCCAGACCTCCATCTCGCCCAAACGCTGTCCACCAAACTGGGCCTTGCCGCCAAGGGGTTGCTGGGTCACAAGAGAATAGGGGCCGGTTGACCTGGCATGGATTTTATTATCAACCAGATGATGCAGTTTAAGCATATACATCACACCAACAGTTACCTGATTCTCGAAAGGCTCTCCAGTCAGGCCGTCATAAAGCTGACTTTGCCCCACTTCATCAACACCGCTTTCAACCAGTAACTGACGAATCTGAACTTCCTCGGCACCATCAAAAACCGGACTGGCCACATGCAGTCCTCGCTGATGCTTACGCGCCCAGTCGACGAGTTCCTCATCGCTCTGATTACCGATAATCTTGGCACACTCTTCTTGAGAATAGATCTTCCGCAACTTCTTCTTAATGGCCTCGATCTCATGCTTCCTGGCAAGTTCACTGATCTGCTGACCAAGCTTTTTAGCAGCAAAACCAAGATGAACCTCAAGCACCTGGCCCACGTTCATCCGCGAAGGGACACCCAGAGGATTGAGAACGATATCAACCGTGGTGCCATCGGCAAAAAAAGGCATATCTTCTTCCGGCAGGAGACGGGAGACAACGCCCTTATTGCCATGACGACCAGCCATCTTGTCACCCACGGACAGCTTGCGCTTTGTGGCCACATAGACCTTCACCATTTTGACCACACCTGGAGGGAGATCATCACCCTTCTTCTTGCGATCAATAATGCCATCATAGCGTTTAGTAATAAGCGCCGCCTGTTTATCATAACGGGTGTAAGCCTGATCAATCTGCTCCTGGAACTTGGCCTTCTCAGAAAAATCCAAGGTGCGCAGGGCATGAAAGCCAATAACCTCAGCTAGATCAGCGCTTATTTTTTTACCAAGTTTGACCAGAATATTCCCTTTCGTATCGGTAATATCACTCTTGACCGTCCTGCCATTAATGACATCACCAATTTCACGGCAGACGCCACGTTTAAGACTCGTCAACTCATCAACTTTATCCTGGGAAAGACGTTCAATCTCTAAATCCTCTATCATCAAAGATCGCTCATCCTTATCAACACCTCTTCGGGAAAAGACCTTGGCATCGATAACAACACCCTCTACCCCTGGTGGAACGCGGAGCGAAGAATCTTTCACGTCTTGAGCCTTTTCCCCGAAAATAGCCCGCAACAACTTTTCCTCGGGCGAAAGCATAGTCTCACCCTTGGGAGTAACCTTGCCAACAAGGGTGTCACCCGCCTTGATCTCGGCACCAATACGAACAATACCAGAATCGTCAAGGTTTCTCAGGTTTTCCTCGCTTACATTGGGGATATCCCGAGTAATTTCTTCCTTGCCAAGTTTCGTATCCCTGGCCATGGTCTCAAAAACCTCAATGTGGACAGAGGTAAAGGTATCTTCCTTCAGGAGCCTCTCATTGATCAGGATTGAATCCTCAAAGTTAAATCCACGCCACGGCATGAAGGCGATGGTCACATTTTTTCCAAGGGCCAATTCACCCTGCTCACAGGAAGGGCCATCGGCTAGAACGGTTCCCTTGCTGACCCGCTCACCAGGAAGTACCAGCGGACGTTGGGTAAAGCATGTATTCTGGTTTGATTTCTTGTATTTACTCAGACGATAGACCGCGACTCCGGTATCATATCCATCAACCCCTGGCCGGTCATAACGGACGACAATACGGTTTGAATCAACTTCTTCAACCACCCCACCATCACCCGCCAGAAGACAGGCACCTGAATCGCGGGCCACATAGCGCTCCATACCAGTGCCAACAAGCGGAGCCGAAGTAATCATCAGAGGTACAGCCTGACGCTGCATATTTGATCCCATCAATGCGCGGTTGGCATCATCGTTTTCAAGAAACGGAATAAGCGAGGCGGCAACACTGACCAACTGGTTGGGTGCAATATCCATATAACTGATCTGATCACTTGCTACAGTGAGAACCTCCCCTTCCTCTCTGGCAATCAGGAAATCAGGTACAATCCGTCCTGAATCATCCAGTAGTATGGCAGCAGGCGCAATTATCTGATTCTGTTCCTGCAGGGCGCTCAGATATTTCACCTCATCAAGGACAATTCGATCCGCCACCTTCCGGTAAGGAGTCTCAATAAAGCCATAGGGATTAACTTGAGCATAGGTCGCCAAGGACACAATCAGCCCGATATTGGGGCCTTCAGGGGTCTCAACCGGGCAGATTCGTCCGTAATGGGTAGGATGAACGTCACGAACCTCAAACCCTGCTCTCTCCCGGGAAAGTCCACCCGGTCCGAGGGCGCTGAGACGACGTTTATGCGTAACTTCAGAGATAGGATTCGTCTGATCCATAAACTGAGACAGTTGACTCGTGCCAAAAAATTCCTTGATGGCTGCAGAGATAGGTTTAGGATTAACAAGATCATGAGGCATAAGGGTCTCAATTTCCTGAAGAGCCATCCTTTCCTTAATGGCCCGTTCCATGCGCACCAATCCCATACGGTACTGGTTTTCTATGAGTTCACCAACCGTTCGCACCCGTCTGTTGCCAAGATGATCAATATCGTCAACACCTCCCTGACTATCTTTCAGACGAACCAGATATTTCACTGATTCTACAATATCCTCACGAGTCAAGGCCTTATGATTGATATCTGTCGTCAGGCCCAATCTGGCATTGATTTTATATCTCCCCACTTCTGAAAGATCATAAAGGTCGACATTAAAAAAGAGATTTTCAAAGAAGGTCTCGGCCACTTCTTTTGTAGGCGGACTTGAAGGACGCAACCGGCGATAGATTTCCAGGAGTGCCTCCTCTGAATTTGCCACCTTATCAAGAGTCAATGTTTTCCTGAATGAATCCGAGTAATTAACGCCATCAATAAAGAGTATTTCAAAGTCACTGATACCACAATCCCGAAGGGACTGGAGCAGAGTCTCGGTCAGCTCACTATTGCACAGGGCAACAACTTCTCCAGTATCCGGGCGGACGACATCGTGGGCCAGAAAACGACCGATAAGCTCATCTCGTGAAATTTTCAGGGAATCGATGGCGGCGGTCTTGATCTTTTTACAAAGAGCCTGACTGATTTTCTGCCCTTTCTTGGCCAACATCTCTCCATCCACCGGACTGACCAGATCAAACTCCAGCCTCTGTCCCTGAAATGTCTCCGGGGTAAAAGAGATCAGATAATCATCACCGTGGAGACGAACAGTATTAGTAAGATAAAATATCCGCAAAAGTTCGGCTGAAGAATAGCCGATAGCCTTCAGCAACGTGGTCACAGGAAATTTACGCCGCCGATCAATACGAACGAAGAGGATGTCCTTGATATCAAACTCCAGGTCTATCCATGAACCTCTAATGGGTATAACCCGGGCGGAATATAAAAGTTTACCACTGGCATGACTTTTACCATTATCATGAGTAAAGAAAAGGCCAGGAGAACGCTGCAACTGGGAAACTATAACCCGCTCTGTACCATTAACGACAAAAACGCCATCCCCGGTCATCAGGGGCAGACTCCCAAGGAAAACCTCCTGCTCTTTCATATCACGTAAGGTCTGAACGCCAGTCACCGCATCCACATCATGGGTGATCAACCTAACCGTAATCTTGAGGGGTATTTCATAAGTCATACCGCGCTGCAGGCATTCTTCCACCGTGTATTTGGGCTCGCCAAAATTATAGCGGACGAATTCCAGGGAACAGAGTCCATTAAAATCATTAATAGGGAAAACATTTTTAAAGATCCCTTGCAAACCAAAATTTTCACGGGCACCTGCGTCCACATCCATTTGCAGAAACTTTTCATATGATATCCGCTGCATGGAAATAAGGTGCGGAGGCTCCATCACAGATGGTGCCGTGGCAAAATTTTTTCTCACTCGTTCCATAGTAGTCCTCGAGGTTGCATTGAGAGCGTTATTTTAAAATCACAGACAGGCTGTTACAATAAACCGTTGTGATGTAAATGACCCGTTAGCCAAACAATGAAGTAGCCTGGGGATAAAAAGAGGTGACAAAGATGATGATGGGAAGTTGAATGGAAACAAAAAAAGCTTCCTCAATACAAATGACAGCCCGGTGTAAAAAGTGAAACCCTGTAAGATCATAACTTTAACCACTGGGGGAAAATGCGCTCTAAAAAAGACGACCATACACTACGGCAGGTATCTTCCTTCATGAGACCGTTTTCAAAGGCTTGAAATGCAACACGCTACGTGTCAAAACCCGTAGCGTGTTTCTTCAAATCAGGTTGTCCTGCAAGCAGAACAACATATAGACACAAGACCTACTTTATCGTAACAACACCACCGACAGCCTCAATTTTAGCCTTAATATCAGCGGCTTCATCCTTACTGACAGCCTCTTTCAAAGGCTGAGGAGTACCTTCGACCAGATCCTTGGCCTCTTTCAAGCCAAGACCAGTAATGGCACGAACTTCCTTGATTACCTTAATCTTCTGATCTCCAGCACCAGTGAGGATAACGTCAAACTCAGTCTTTTCTTCAGCAGCTGCTGCGGCAGCAACAGGAGCACCTGCGGCAGCAACAGCTGCAGGTGCTGCCGCTGATACACCGAATTTCTCTTCAAGCTCTTTGATCATTGCGGAAAGCTCAAGCACAGACATGTTAGCGATAAATTCAATTACTTCGTCTTTTGAAACAGCCATGATAGTACCTCGTGTGTTTTAATAATTTAAAGTTATAATTCTTCAGGAAAATGCTGCTATCGAACAAAAAAGCGGCCTACCTGTTAATTCTCTACCTGTTCTTTTTGCTCTTTGATAGCCTGCAAGCCATAAAGGAAAGTCCGAGGCACTGCCGAAAGCACCTGCACAAGGCCTGTAGGCACACCATTGAGGACAGAAAGCAATTGACCAAGCAAAACATCTTTTGTCGGAAGTTTTGAGAGGGCAATCAAGTCGTCAATTGTAAGCTTATCTCCATCAAGGGCAGCACATCGTATCTTGAACTTGGCATGACCATCAGCAAATTTGGCAAGAGCCTTTGCTGGAGAAACCGGGTCATTAAAGGCCATAACGATGGCGGTAGTACCAGTAAAATCATCTGCAAGCAATTCACTTGTGGTATGAGTAACTGCTCTTTTCAAAAGAGTGTTTTTTGCCACTCGTATTTCAGAATTACATTTGCGCAATTCTCCACGCAACTCTTCCAACTCTGAAACCGTCAATCCACAATAGTCTGTAACCACCGTAAATTTGGCGCGGCCGAATGACTCATTCAACTCAGAAACTACTGCTGATTTTTCATCACGATTCAAAGTACTCCTCCTTTGTTGCTCGTTTAAGGTTATTATTGAATCAAAAACAGCGCATACGAAAGCAATTCATCTTTATTCATTTCTCATTCATGGCACTCTATAATGATTTACAAAACAATTATAGATGAAAAAATGATAGCGTTGAACAAAAACCCTTCTATCGTCTCGGCAGGCTATGAAAAAACACAATTAAACTCACTGTACCTGCTGTCTTTGACTGAAAGTTCTGCATCCAGAAAGGACACAGACGTTAAATTAAATTTTATTTTACTATAGCCCTTGCATCAAGGGGATCAACTTTGAGCCCTGCTCCCATTGTGGAAGAGACAGATATTGATTTAAGATAGATCCCTTTACTTGAAGAAGGTTTTAACTGAATAATTTTTTCTATAAAGGCCTTGGCATTGTCAAGAAGCTTGGCATCACCAAAAGAGATCTTGCCAAGACCGGCATGAACGATTCCAGCCTTATCAACCCGGAAGTCAACCTTACCACTTTTAATCTCTTTGACGATATTGGCTATATCAAAGGTCACTGTTCCCAATTTAGCATTAGGCATCAAATTTCTTGGCCCAAGTACCCGCCCAATTTTACCAACAGTTCCCATCATGTCGGGGGTTGCCACAGTTTTATCAAAATCAAGCCATCCGCCCTGAATCTTGGCCACCAATTCATCAGCACCAACATAATCAGCGCCAGCCTCTCTTGCCTCGGCCTCTTTTTCACCTTTGGCGAAAACAAGGACACGAGTGACCTTACCCGTACCATGGGGCAAAACGACAGATGAGCGCACCATCTGATCCGCATGTCTGGGATCAACACCCAATTTTATCGCTATATCAAATGTTTCATCAAACTTGACATAACTATTTTTGATTACATTTTTAATCGCATCTTCCAAAGTCATTAATACTGAACGATCAAGACCTTCTATTTTATTTCTATACTGTTTTCCGTGTTTCGGCATATTGGCCTCCTACTCATCAAGCAAGGTATCTCTGTGTATACCCGCTTAACTGTAGTAAAATTATTTAAAATTGGTTCAACCTACAACAGTAATTCCTATACTCCGAGCAGTTCCTGCAATAATACGCATAGCCTTATCAATATCATACGCATTCAAATCTGGCAGTTTTATTTGAGCAATTTCACGAATCTGCTCTTTGCTAATTTCAGCAACACGATCAATTTTTGGATTATTTGATCCTTTTTTCAAACCAGCAGCCTTCAATAAAAGGATAGAGGCTGGAGGGGTCTTGGTAATGTAGGTAAAAGACCTATCCTGAAAGACGGTAATTACCACCGGTACAATAGTATCCCCGAGAGACTGCGTCTTGGCATTAAAATCCTTACAAAACTCCATAATATTAACACCATGCTGCCCCAAAGCCGGACCAATTGGTGGTGAAGGATTAGCTTTACCTGCAGCAACCTGCAATTTAATATATGCCGTTATTTTCTTGGCCATTATTTACTCCTGCTGTATTCTACGTAGATTTTTTACTCGATGAGTATCTATTAAAACAATTAAATAAGCTCAAGCCACTCAGCTTATTTTTAATATATAAATAATTAATTTACCTTGATCAACATTCATTAACTCTAACTATTTGACACCTGAATATATTCCAATTCGACAGGAGTTTCCCTTCCGAATATAGACACCATCACCTTGACTCTACCCTTTTCAGGAAAGACTTCGTCAACAACGCCTTGAAAATTAGCAAAAGGACCATCGGTGACCCTGACAACCTCTCCGACCTCAAATACAACCTTGGGACGTGGCGCCTCCGAGCCATCGTGAATACGACTAATAATCTTTTGCGCATCTTCATCAGGAAGCGGCATGGGATTGATGTCATTCCCAACAAATCCAACGACCCTTGGCATATTTTCATGAACGGTATGCCATGTTGAATCATTGAGCTCCATTGAAATAAGGATATAACCTGGAAAAAATTTCCGTGAAGAAGTTTTCCTGACCCCTTTTGCCATTTCAACGACTTGTTCAGTAGGAATCAAAATATCACCGAACAAAGCTTCAAGCCCGTCATTCTTAATCCTTTCTTCAAGGGTCGCTTTAACCTTATCCTCAAAGCCTGAATGAACCTGCAGGATGTACCAATGTCTTGCCATGAATAAGCTTTTTAATCAGTTAAAGGTTAAGGTGAATATATTCAAAGCTCAGCACTCTTCTGACCGGAATATTATTTCAGTAAGGAAGCAACTATTTTCCCAAGCAACAGATCTACCGTTCCAAGATAAAGCGAGGCCACTGCCGACAGGATAACTACAACAGCAGTGAGCCCCATGGTTACTTTTCTTTCCGGCCAAACTATTTTAGTTGCCTCAACCTTGACTTCATCAATAAATTTCTTGATTTGAGAAAGCGAAAAGCCACCAGCCTCCTCGTCAATCACTTTAAGATCTTTGACAGGTTTTGATTTATTTATCATTATCGTAGTAGTTATACCTATCTTTGGCAAAATACCTGCCAAAACAATCCGTTACTTACTCACTTTGAGTAAAAGTATCCGACACTGAAATGGCAGGCCAGGAGGGATTCGAACCCCCAACATCCGGATTTGGAGTCCGGCGCTCTACCATTAGAGCTACTGGCCTACTGCATTCTCAGGAAGGTATTATTTTGTCTCTTTATGCGGCGTATGCGCCCGACAAAATGAGCAAAACTTCTTGAGCTCAAGCTTATTGGGCGTACTTTTCTTATTCTTTGTCGTCGTATAATTCCGACGCTTGCATGTTCCACACGCAAGAGTAATGATATCTCTCATACCCATCCATCCAATAGAAAAAAGCACTCTGCCTGTAACCAGGCAAAGTGCTTAAATTTTAATATTAAGCAATAATTTCACTGATAACACCAGCGCCAACAGTCCGGCCACCCTCACGGATAGCAAAACGAAGACCAACATCCATGGCAATCGGGGTAATCAACTCAGCAACAACAGATACATTATCACCAGGCATTACCATCTCGGTTCCCTCGGGAAGAGTCACAATGCCGGTCACATCGGTCGTCCGGAAATAAAACTGGGGACGATATCCGTTAAAAAACGGGGTGTGACGACCGCCCTCTTCCTTACCCAGGATATAGCACTCAGCCTTGAATTTGGTATGGGGAGTAATGGTGCCGGGTTTAGCCAGAACCTGTCCACGCTCAATATCCTCGCGCTTGGTACCACGAAGCAGGGCCCCGATATTATCTCCAGCCTGACCCTCATCAAGGATCTTGCGGAACATCTCAACACCAGTGATAGTCGTCTTGACCGTATCACGAATACCAACAATGGCAACCTCATCACCGACACGAACAATACCACGCTCAATACGACCCGTGGCAACCGTACCACGTCCAGAGATGGAAAAAACATCCTCAACTGGCATCAGAAAAGGAAGATCAATATCACGCTTTGGTTGAGGGACATACGTATCGATAGCCTCCATCAGGTCCCAGATACATTTGGCAGCCTCGGGATCTTCGGGATTCTCAAGGGCCTTCAGGGCCGAACCATGAATAATGGGGACATCATCACCGGGGAAGTCATATTTATCAAGCAGCTCACGCAGCTCCATCTCTACCAGCTCAATCAGTTCAGGGTCATCCACCATGTCACATTTATTCAAAAATACCACTATACAAGGAACACCAACCTGACGGGCAAGAAGAATATGTTCACGAGTTTGCGGCATGGCCCCATCATTGGCACCGACCACCAGAATAGCACCATCCATCTGGGCCGCACCGGTAATCATATTTTTTATATAATCAGCATGACCAGGACAGTCCACATGGGCATAATGTCGATTGGCGGTCTCATATTCAACATGGGCGGTTGCAATGGTAATTCCACGCTCTTTTTCTTCCGGAGCCTTGTCAATCTCACTGAAATCAGTAAATTTAGCTAGACCCTTTGTCGAAAGAACGCGGGTTATCGCTGCGGTCAGGGTCGTTTTACCGTGATCTATATGACCTATAGTACCCACATTGACATGTGGTTTTTTCCTGTCAAACTTTTCTTTTGCCATAGTCGTCGTCTCCCTGACCATAAACTGGTTTAAATAGCAACACATCTGGAGCCCACAACCAGAGTCGAACTGGTGACCTCATCCTTACCAAGGATGCGCTCTACCAACTGAGCTATGTGGGCCCTTATCCGTACAAACGAAAAAAAACTTACATTGGAGCGGGAAACGAGACTCGAACTCGCAACCCTCAGCTTGGAAGGCTGATGCTCTACCAATTGAGCTATTCCCGCTTGGCACCTAAAATTCGGAACAAAAAATGGTGGAGGGGGGAGGATTCGAACCTCCGAAGGCGCTGCCGACAGATTTACAGTCTGTTCCCTTTAGCCACTCGGGAACCCCTCCATTCATAGACTACTTTGCTTGCACTCTTATTTCACTGCCATCTTACAACATACATTCAAGACGGAAAGAGCATGACTTGTAATAGCTGGAGCTGGCGATGGGACTTGAACCCGCAACCTGCTGATTACAAATCAGCTGCTCTGCCAGTTGAGCTACGCCAGCATACAAAAGAAGCAAATATACCTACTATGAATGACTAACGCAATCTTTTTTTATATATTTTTTAGCCTTTCTACGACAAAGACAATTTTGCAAAAAGTAAAAAACATATCAATCGTATCAGCAAGCAAAAAAAAGGCCGTGTCAAAAAGACACGGCCTTTAAAAAAAAACAAAGCCACTCATCAATATATCTTACATATCAATGGGATTTTTACCAAAGGAACTCTCTCTATATCGCTCAAAAGTCATGGCAAAAGTCCGATAAACCAAATGGGCAAACTTGGTATAAGGCATATACAGAAAAAGCATCATGACCGATACCAGATGGATATAATAAATAATATATCCTGGAGCCGCGAGTCCTGCCCAACGAGCTATCTCAGCAAGAAGTCCGGTAACACCAACAGCCATAATTTCCCAGATCAGAAACCAATCATAGTAGGTTGGGGTTACTCCATTTTCCGCCTCTTTCCTGGAGCGATTACTCCAGAGAATACCAATACCAACAATCATAGCAACGGCGGAAACATTGGCAAGAATTTTTACAGGATTCCATACTGACATTGGGCCATGCAGAAATTTTAGACCGGGAATAAGGGCAAGCACATCATTAGCGGTCGCAGACCAGGCCGTAACAATAAATAGGCCAATAAAAGAAAGCATCAAAGGTAGATGCCCCTGCACCCGATCAAGATTTGTTTTACACTCTTTGAATCGAGTATGTTGCACAATTTCCTGAACCGATGGCCAGAGAAACTCCGTAATAAACTGCGCATACGATGGCCTGAAAGCACTTTTGATACCAGCATTTTCTTCCATCCCCTTCCACATGCTTGACACGCCCTTATAAGCGGCAACAACTGCCAAACCGGCTGCAGACAGCATGATTATATCAATAAAAAAAACATTCTTGGACAACCAGTGGAAATCCCAATGACCAAAAAACTGTTGATATCCATGGGCTGAAAAATCAGCCGCTGAGGGAATAGAAATTCCACCGGAGATCAGCCATAAAACAAAAATAATCACAGAAGGAATTGCTATCAACATAGGCAACCCTTTTGAGCTTGAAGCGAGCTTGGCAAGTCCTGACGGCCATCCATAAAAGGTATAGGCATAGGCCCTGATCGCGCCAAGGACATCACCTGGTTTGGCGCCACGAGGACAATAGGCCGTACAATCACCACACTGATGACAGAGAAAGACATCAGGATCAGCAACCAGCTTATCCTTCAGTCCCCACTGCGCCCATATCATCTCTTTCCGCGGAAAAGGTTTGCTATCCGTGGAAAGAGGACAGACTACTGAACAAGTGGCACACTGATAACATTTTTTCAGAGTGTCACCGCCAGCACTTTTCAGATATTTAATAAATTCTAAATCTGGTTGAACATTCATTCTTCTCATCCTCCTGTCATATTAACAAATCTTTTGTTTAAGAATAAAAAAGAGCGCAAAATCTCTTCAATCAAAAGAAACATGATACTGGCGCTCACCTCTTTTTGCAAGAGCGTGAACACCAGTATTATTTACACAAACAGGATTAGAAACCCTTGAATGGGTTAGGACCAAGATCAACAATCTCATCAACAAAATCATTGATAAGCTTGGGAATCTTGTCATACTCGGTAATGGATACCTGCTCAGACCGTACCCGCTCAGGCTCAAGTCCAAGTGTAGAGAGAGAATCACCAATGTTCTCCATGCGCTTGGCAGCAATCTCAGAACCCTTTACAAAATGGCACTGATAATCGTCACCATATTTACAACCAAGAAGCATGGCCCCATCCATACCCGCAGAGAGCAAATCACGAACCCAAGCCATATTTACCGATCCAAGACAGCGAACAGGTACAACACGAACCATATGACTCATCTTGTTGCGCCTCATACCGGCCATATCCAAGGCAGGATACGCATCATTCTCACAGGCAAAGATCACGATACGTAACTTATCTTCATCATCTTCAGGGACTTCAATGGACTTAAGCATGGCGCCAACGAGATCGATATTATAATCCTTGAAGCCAATAATTCGCTCTGGACACGCCCCCATACACGTACCGCATCGACGGCAACGTGTTGGATTAGGTAATGGAGTACCCTTGGCATCATCATCAAGGGCACCGAACGGACACTCTTCGGTACAACGTTTACACTGCGTACAACGCTGCATAAAGAATTCCGGATAGGTCTTATCACCGGAACGTGGATGGACAGACACCCCACGATCAGCTGATTCAATACACTGAATAGCCTTCAATGCTGCGCCCGTGGCATCGTCAATGGTTTCTTCCATGTTCATGGCCTTCCGCACACCGCCACAGGTATAGACACCAGTACGACGGGTTTCGTATGGGAAGCAGATGAAATGAGAATCAGCATAGCCATCAAAGAGATCAAGATCCAGGAAGGCTGGCCCCTGACGATAGGCCAGGTTGATTGAACTTTCATACTTGGTCGTGGGCTCCATACCGGCTGCCAAGACCACCAGGTCAACATCAAGACTCAGATCTTCACCGAGAAGAGTATCTTTAGCCGTAACCGTACACCCGTTTCCAGCCGCCACAACACCTGTCACCGCTGCCTTGGTTAAGAAAATGCCATCATCCTGTTGAACGCCCTTATAAAAGAGCTCCATATGCCCAGGAGTACGCATATGCTGATAGAGGATATAGGCTTTGGCATCAGCGTTATTTTCACGGACATACTTAGCTTGCTTCAGAGCCACCATTGAAGTGACAGAGTTGCAATAAGGGAAATCCTGATCGTTTTCTTCGCCACCTGGACTCATAACAAAGGCAACGGAATTAATGCCAGAAAGCTTACCATCCTTTGCCATCTTCTCAAACTGGGCATTGGTAACGACCTTGTCGTTGACACCATATCCGAGATGGGTGTATGCGGAAACATCTGCAGGAACCCAGCCCGTGGCCAGGACTACAGCGCCAAATTTCTGGGCATCAGGATTCCCTTCAGCGTAAGGCTTAAGACCGGCATTAGGATCTTCCATCTGGCCTTTGCTTATAAGATCCTGCTCATCAACACCCACTTTAGCGGGTGCATCCCACTCTGATTTCTCCCCGGCAGCCTTCAGGGTAACCCCAAAATCACCAGGAGCGCCACCGATACGGGCAACCTCGGTATTGGTCTTCACTGTAATATTGGCATCCGCTTCAACTGCTGCCACCATCGTCCCAATGGAATTAGGCTCAAGCTCGGCATAAGGGAGTTTGGTTGGAAACTGCTTGGCCCATCCAAGGGCCTTGCCACCCAACTTATCTGCTTTTTCAATAATTGTGACTTTGCTTCCCGCCTTGGATGCTTCCAAGGCCGCAGTCATGCCGGCAATCCCGCCACCCATCACCAGGATCTCCTTGTTCAGGGTCTCCATTTTGAAGGGCTCAGGGAGTTCGGTCTTTTTGGCACGGGTACATGCCATGCGCACATAATCACTGGCAGTCTCATTCAGCCATTCCTTATGCGCATCCTCTTTCCCTTCTTCTGCCGCACCAGCAGACCAAATCACCTGCTCACGCAGATTGGCCCGAATAGTGATCTTGTCGTCGCCGAAATTAAACTCATTCTGCATGACTCGGGGAGAACAAGCACAAATCGTTGCCGTGTTAACCCCGTTTTCACTCATATCCTTTTCAATAAATGCCCGACCCTCTGATCCGCATAGTCCAAAAAAATCCTTGCAGTCCATGGACATCTCACTGGTTACTACCTTCGTCAGAGCTTCAATATCGAGTGCCTCACCGATGCCGCAACCCGTACATATATAGGCACAATACTTTTTATCCATTGATTACGACCTCCTGGAAACCTGAATTGCCTTTAAGGCAGCAGCAGTAGATGACTGGTTAGTGGTGACAACATCAGCAGCCTTACGCGCACAGCCGGCTGCAATCATTCCCTTCTCGGGATCAGAGATTATAAAACCACTGTTATCCATGGCCAAGGCAACTGGCGCGCCCTGTACTGCCAGGGAAGGCTGCATACCGGTAGCCAAAACGACCATATCCACTTTCTGTTTAATTTTGTCACCAGTCACCGCATTCTCAGCGACAACGGTTACGCCCCCATCAGCTTCAGGGATAATCTCAGCGACTTTCCCTTTGATGAAGAACGAGTTCTTGTCTGTCATCAGTTTCTCTCTGAATTTCTCATATTTACCAGGAGTACGCAGATCAATATAAAAGACATAGATCTTGGCATCAGGGTAGCGCTCACGAATATAGGTCATCTGCTTGAAGGTGGCCATACAACAGACATAAGAACAGAATTCGAGATGATTCTCATCCCTTGAACCGGCACACTGAACAAAGGCAAACGATTCTGGCTCTTTGCCATCCCCAGGACGAACTATGGCACCATCGGTGGGACCACCAGGGGCTGCCATTCGCTCAATCATCATATTGGTAACAATGGCCTGAGACTTGCCAAATTTCAGATTATCCATCTTGGTTGGATCATAAGGAGTCCAGCCAGTAGCCCAGATAATAGCCGCAACCTTAACGGTCTTGGTCTCTGGCTGCATCTCCAGATCAACAGCATTGTACTTGCATGCTGCTTTCACCGCTGCTGCGCCAGCAGCTGACAGGGCCGCCTTGTTAATTACATAACGACGAGGGAAGGCCATCTCATGGGGAAGATATGCGGCCTTGCTCTTATTCATCCCCAAGTTGAACTCGTTATCAATCTCATCAGGACAGGCACTGTTACATTCACCGCAGGCGGTGCAATTGGCATTGACATATCGTGGTGCTGTTTCCAATGTTACTTCATAATTTCCTGGGCCACCACTCACCGACTTGACAGTGGTCATGGTATAAGGACGAATCCTGCGATTATCCTTCACTCGTTTAAAATTGATCTCCAGACCACAGCTTGGTGGACACAGCTTGGGAAAGTATTGATTAAGCTGCGCTACACGACCACCGAAGTAGGCGTTCTTTTCGACCAGAAACACATCATTTCCGACTTCAGCGGCTTCAAGGGCCGACGTCAGCCCACTGATACCACCGCCTACGACCAAAATTGCACCTGAGGCGCCTTGCTCGTCAGTCATACCATTCCTCCATGAGTACTCTTAATATTTACCTTGAAGGTCTTTTTATCCCGCTCACCTTAATGCGAGCTAAAGCATCAAAGACATCAATTCCTAACCAACTCGACCCAATCAGACTACTACATCCCTGAATAAAGATTTCCAAAAAACCACAAAAAACATATCCAACTTTTTTTGGAGTTCATCCAGATCAAAGGAGCTAAACAACCTTTGGCCTGAATCAACCACAATACATAGAAAAAATCTCCAGGAATCCGAAGACTCCTGGAGATTTTTTATTCCATCATGAAACCTGATTCTAAGATCTTAGATCCAAGGGTCGGTCGCAACGATGTTGATACACTCAACCTTCTCACACAACCACTCCTGAGTCTCAGGATTGAAGGTGGAGTTAACGAAGCACTTCCAGTTTTCGTCATCACAGGTTGGGAAATCTGAGCGATAGTAGAATCCTGGATAACGGGATTCTTTACGGAACTCGATATGACGAATATGGGTCTCTACACACCAGATACGATGATAGTTCTCCCAAGCACGAAGGAGCTCATGCAGATCGCCAGCCGCCATCTTCGCAGCATCTTCACGCAGCATCTTCAGAAGATCAAGACAGATGTTCAGAAGTTTACCAGAGGTCATATAATAAGTTGCAACGCCACCACCATACTCATCGGTGGCCTTCATCAAACGCATCATAATACCTGCAGGTTTGCAGAAGTTAGGATTAACGTTTGAAGACGTGGACGCGCCAACAAACTCATGATACAGTTTAACTGGTGCATAGATCTCGTCAGCAAGCTCCTGAGCGGTTTGTTTCAGCTCAGGCTTGAAGGAGGCGTTATCACGGCAGAACTTCACCATCTGTTTGGCAACGATACGACCCTCAGCATGGGCACCAGAAGAGAACTTATGACCGGATGCACCAACACCATCACCAGCGGTGAAGAGTCCGTCAACAGTGGTCATACGGTTGTAACCCCATTTGTATTTATGGGAACGAGATGGGTTGGCAACATTTGGAACCCAATCTTCCTCTGGACCAGAGGTCCAGATACCACAGCAACCGGAGTGAGATCCGAGCATGTAGGGTTCAGTTGGCATAATCTCGGAACCAACCTTCTCTGGCTCGATGTTGGCACCGGCCCACAGACCAGCCTGCCCAACGGACATATCAAGGAAGTCTTCCCAGGCCTCAGACTCAAGATGTTTCCAGTACTTCTTCACACCTTTCTCATCCATACCGGCTGCTTTTTTCGCATCCAGGAAGGCGTTCAGGGCAACATCGGTTGCCATGTAGATTGGACCACGTCCGGCCTTCAGCTCATTGAGCATCAAGTGGTTACGCAGACAGGTAGGAGTAACCGCAGACGCGCCATAAGGCATGAACTTCTCGAGCTCGTCCTTAACTGCTGGGCTGTTGGCATAAAACTCACCAAGACCATTCTGTACTTTGGCCTTGAACAGGAGGAACCAAGCACCAACAGGACCGTAACCATCTTTGAAACGGGCTGGGGTGAAACGATTCTCCATCATGGTCAGAGTAGCACCAACCTGGGCACACATGGTGTAGGTGGAACCGGCATTCCATACTGGATACCAGGCACGACCCTTACCCTCACCAGTTGACCGAGGACGGAAAATGTTTACCGCACCACCGCAGGCAACCAGAGCGGTCTTACAACGGAACACATGAACCTTGTTCTCACGAGTAGAGAAACCAACCGCACCAGCAATCTGGTTGGCCTTGTTCTTGTCAAGTAGCATCTTCACGATGAAGATACGCTCAAGGCAGTTCTCGGCACCAAGCGCGGCCTTGGCTGGCTCAGCGACGATACACTTGTAGGACTCACCGTTGATCATGATCTGCCATTTACCGGTACGAACAGGAGTACCACCCTCACGGAGGGTTTTGGCAGGGGCAGCGCCATCAAGATTATTGCCATCAGCATCGAGCTTCCAGATTGGGAGGCCCCACTCTTCGAACAGCTTTACGGACTCATCCACGTGACGACCACAGTCATAGATCAGATCTTCACGAACAACACCCATAAGATCATTACGAACCATCTTCACGTAATTCTCGATTGGGTTTTCGCCGATATAGGTGTTGATAGCAGAAAGTCCCTGGGCAACAGCACCGGAACGCTCCATGGAAGCCTTATCAACGAGGGTAATCTTCATACCAGCAGGGGCCCACTTCATGATCTCAAAAGCAGTGCCGCAGGCAGCCATACCGCCACCAACGATGAGACAGTCGACATCATGCTCGACGATCTCTGGATTTACCACGGCAGCAATCTCACCATTTGGTTTATTTGGTAATGCCATATTAAAATCTCCTTAAAATATTAAAAGAGTTTGCGTGTAATTCTTCTCAAAAGAAGAGCCAGAATTATTTCTTTGGTGTTGGAAGAGCTGACTCAAGAACCAGACACTCATCATCCAGATTAGCGCCCTTGGTGCTTACATATGCGTTGGCAGCACCTTCAGAGGTGGTACGAATCGGGAATTTGAAGCGTTTGATGTTACCATTACGGAACTTGACGGTCCACATGATATCAGCAGCACTGCGCATTGGATGAACCTGACCACCCATAGGCACGAAATCATCATAGCCGCGAACAAAGATTGCGCCTTGTGGACAAATCTTCACACAAGAATAACACTCCCAGCAGGCATCTGGCTCCTGGTTGTAGGCACGCATTTCCTCTTTGTTAAGCACCATCAGGTCGTTGGGACAAATGTACATACACGCTGTTTTGTCGCCACCCTTGCAACCATCGCACTTGGAAGGATCTACATAACTTGGCATAAAAACTACCTCCTCAGTTTATTTTTACTTTTGCGACCCAGAACCGACTGGGCCAACTTAACCGCTACACAAAACACACACCAAACAACCCTCTAAATCAAAAACAAGAAGGCAGCTCACAAGCACATAACCACCTAAAATAACATAAAAATTAAAGCAAAAATTCAGGCCAGCAACAAAATGAACGGTCACTCATTTTCATAGAATTCATCTTATAGTTTGTTGCCAAATAATTGTCAAGAAAATTAATCAACAGAAAATCAATCACCGATACCCAGTCAGATATTAATATGTTTTTCTTACCAGAACTTCTCTTGGCCTGGCCCCATCAGCCGGGCCGACAATCCCCTCTTTTTCCATCAACTCGACCAATCTTGCGGCCCGGTTATAACCAATCCGCAACCGACGCTGTACCATGGAGATAGAGGCCTGCCCTGACTCACAAACAATAGTAACAGCCTCATCATACCGTTCATCGGCATTCTCATCACCCCCAACCTCGCCCCCACTCTCTTCCTCGACCTCGGCCACCACTGAATCGTCGTAGTTGGCGCTTCCCTGCTCTTTCAAAAATTCAACAATCTGCGCCGTCTCCGCCTCGGAGATATAGGCCCCATGAATCCGTTGCAAAGATTTACCCGAGGCCAGATAGAGCATATCCCCGGCCCCGAGAAGGTGCTCAGCTCCAGAGGTATCGATAATTGTCCGTGAATCAATCTTGGATGCCACCTTAAAGGAAATACGAGTGGGGAAATTGGCCTTGATAAGACCGGTTAATACATCCACGGACGGCCGTTGTGTCGCCAGGATAAGGTGCATCCCCGAGGCCCTGGCCATCTGGGCCAATCGGGCAATTGCAGCCTCCACATCTTTAGAGGCGACCATCATCAAGTCTGCCAGCTCATCGACAATAATGACGATGTAGGGTAATTTTTCCGCGGTGGTCTCATTGTAGGAGTCAAAATTTTTGACCTTTGCCTCTTCCATCAAGCGGTAACGCCGCTCCATTTCCCGCACCGCCCACTGCAAAGCCCTGGAGGCCAGCTTGGGTTCAACCACCACCGGATGCAGCAGATGCGGAATCCCTTCATACCCCGACAGTTCAATCCGCTTGGGATCGACCATCAGCATCCGCACCTCATCAGGGGTCGCATTATACAAGATCGAAGAGATAATAGTATTGATGGCCACACTTTTGCCCGCTCCGGTGGCTCCAGCAATAAGGAGATGCGGCATTTTGGCCAGATCAGCAATGACTGGATTGCCAACCACATCAAGGCCGAGGGCAATAGAAAGTTTTGCCACCGAGGAACGATATGTTTCTGTAGTCAGCAGATCCCGGATGTACACCACCTGCCGATCTTTATTAGGAATCTCGATACCAAGGGCTGCCTTGCCCGGTACCGAACCCACCACCCTGACCGATTGCGCCTTGAGCCCCAGAGCCAGGTCATCAGCCAGACCCACAATCTTGTTAATCTTGACACCTGCTGCCGGGGCATACTCATAGGTTGTCACCACCGGGCCAGGTGAGATCCCCACCACCTTGCCCGAAACACCAAAATTGATCAGCTTTTGTTCCAGTTGTTTGGATACCTTGTAATATTCCTCATGATCTACTTTGTGCTGAACCAATTCAGGTTTTTCCAACAAGGATAAAGGTGGCAGCCGCCACTCTCCCCGGGCAAGTGGTCGCAGAGAAAAGTTCTCATCCTCCACCAAAATCTCTGATGTCGCCTGTAACTCCTTAACAACCGGCACCCCGCTTACAAGAGCAGGCACAGTCTCAACCGCTGGCCCTTCTTTTTTTGCAGACCGCAGCTCTCCCGCCGGAGCAACGATATTTGCTCCGCGCCGCTCATTCTGTCGGGCTTTCGGTTGCCCTCCCATATTTTTCAGCACTCTCCAGAAAAAAGAGACAAATTCATAAGGAGAAAAACGGATGGAAAGCATGATGGAGATAATAAAAATCAACAATAAAAAAAGAATAGCACCGGGCCCACCAAGCATCGAACGCAGCAGACCCAAAACAGTCTTTCCCAAAAAACCGCCTGCTTCCACGCTGACAAGACCTTGCAGGGATAGAGAGGAAAGAAGGCCGCAGGCAGCAATAACCGCACCAGTTAAACCCGCCGTTATCTGGGGTAGACGGTCAAAGACCATACGAGGCCCAAAAAAAAGGAAGGAGATAAAGAGAAGAAGTCCGGCCAGAAGATAGGCCCCCACGCCAGTAAATCCGACGAGAAACTGAGCAAGAATCCGGCCAAATTCACCGCCCCAATTACCAGCTGTCTCCAAAGACATGGACAACAGACTGAGGAACAGAAAACAAGCAAGAAAAATCCCACAAACAGCAACCGCCTCCTGCCTCAAGTCAGGCTTTGTCTTGATTGGTGTTTGCTCCATGGAATAGTTCAGGCCTGTGCACCCGTATCGGCCCCTGCCCTCGGCGGTTCGCCAGTTCCACGAATCACAACTCGCACCGCATCGAGAACACCATTGACAAAAGATGGGGAATCTTCCGTCCCATAACGTTTGGCGATCTCCACAGCCTCATTAATGACCACCTGATCAGGGGCATCTTCACTGAAAAGCATCTCACAGACCGCAATCCGCAAAAGATTTCTATCAGTTGAGGCAATCCTTTCAATACGCCAGTTACTCGCACTTTCTCTGATCAACGTATCAATACGATCAATATTCCGCATGGTTCCCCGCGACAACTCAAGGGCATAGGGGATTGCCAGTTTCTGTACCGGATAGAGAGCACAAAACCGCGCAAAACGCACATCAAGATCGTCTTGCAATTGCAGACCTCCAGGAAGGAAATCTTCCTGAAAAAGAAACTGCATGGCGGCTTCTCGTGATTTTCGACGTATTCCCATAGGATGAAAGACCGTTACTGCAGATTAACAATCAGATTCGCCATTTCAATGGCAGCAACAGCGACCTCGGCACCTTTGTTTCCTGCCTTGGTACCGGAACGTTCAATGGCCTGTTCAATGGTTTCTGTGGTCAACACCCCAAAAAGAACAGGCACCCCTGTCTCCAGCCCCACTTGCGCAGAGCCCTTGGATACCTCATTGACCACCACATCAAAATGAGGGGTAGCCCCGCGAATGACCACGCCCAGACAAATCACCGCATCATATTTCTGAGACGCGGCCATCTTTTTGGCAATGAGGGGGATCTCAAAGGCACCGGGGACGCGGGCCACATCAATATCTGCATCCAGGGCGCCAGAACGGATAAGGGTATCCAGAGCCCCTTCCAGCAACTTCTCCGAGATAAAAGAATTAAACCGGGCTACAATAATAGCGAATTTCTTGCCATCCGCCTTCAGGTTTCCCTCAATCATATTTGCCATCGCATTACCACCTTATTTCTTTTTAATATACCCTTCCCTGAAAAGAAGGTTTAAAGTTTAAATCTACTTTCTTCACTCATCGTCAACTGCAATCAGATGCCCCATTCGATCCCGCTTGCACTGCAGATAACTCTTATTTTCATCGCTTACCGCCATCTCAATAGGAAAACGATCCACCACCTCAATACCATAGCCCTCAAGGCCGATAATCTTCTTGGGATTATTGGTCAGCAGGCTCATCTTCCTAACCCCGAGATCACGGAGGATCTGGGCCCCAATACCATAATCACGGAGGTCCGCCTTGAAGCCAAGGTGGATATTGGCCTCAACCGTATCCATCCCCTCTACGTCCTGGAGATTATAGGCCTTCAGCTTATTGACAAGACCAATGCCCCGCCCCTCCTGGCGCATATAGAGCAGGACACCACAGCCCTCCTGATCGATCATCCGCATTGCCGCATGCAACTGTGACCCACAATCACAACGGGCCGAACCAAAGACATCGCCGGTGAGACATTCGGAATGAACGCGGACCAGAACCTTTTTCTCGGGATCAATCTGCCCTTTCACCAAGGCCACATGTTCCAGATTATCCACGTCATTGGTATAGACCACTGCCTTGAACTCACCGGCATGTTCAGTAGGCACCCGGGCCTCAACCGCACGATGCACCAGGATATCCTCACGTAGACGGTAGGCGGCCAGATCGGCGATGGTGGCAATCTTCAGATCGTGCTCCGCGGCAAACTTCTCCAAATCAGGCATCCTCGACATGGTGCCGTCCTCATTCATGATCTCACAGATCACCCCGGCCGTCCGGCACCCTGCCAGGCGGGCAAGATCCACCGACCCTTCAGTCTGACCGAGACGGACCAGCACCCCACCCGCCCGGGCCCGCAGCGGAAAGATATGACCAGGGCTGATAATATCATAGGGTTTGACATCAGGAGCAACGGCGGCCTCGATGGTACGGGCTCGATCCGCTGCCGAGATACCTGTTGACACCCCGGTCCGGGCCTCGATACTGATGGTAAAACCCGTACCGTAGGGGGACTGATTATCACTCACCATCATCGGCAATTGCAACTTATCCACAAGGTCTGGGCTCAGGGTCAGACAGATCAGCCCCCGGCCATGCCTGGCCATGAAATTAATGGCCTCAGGAGTGACGGCCTCAGCGGCCATGCAAAGGTCCCCCTCATTTTCCCGGTCTTCATCATCAACCAGAATGACCATTTTCCCGGCCTTGATATCTTGTATTACTTCCTGAATTGGACTGACTGCCATGATCAAATACCTTGTGTTAAAATAAACTATCTTTCACCCCTTCACTCATGAAGAAGTATATAAAATCAAAAAAAACCATGCTCTGCCAGAAAGGCAGAATTAATCTTTCCCGGTTCCTGCCCGGAAGCGATAGCAGGCTGGGCACCAAGAAGCTTTTCCACATATTTCCCGATAATATCCACCTCGATATTCACCCGGCTACCGATCTTCAACCGACCAAGGGTAGTCACCTGCAGGGTATGCGGAATGATCGAGACCTCAAATCGCCCTGCCCTGCAACTGTTGACGGTCAGACTTACCCCATCAATCGTAACCGATCCCTTTTCAATAACATACCGGCTCCATTGTTCAGGCAAGGAAAAAGTGAAAAGGGTAAAGGCACCTGTGGGCCGTCGCTCACGCACCGTGGCCACGCAATCAACATGACCAGAAACGATGTGTCCTCCCAACCTGTCAGACAGCCGTAAGGCCCGTTCCATATTGACCGGAGCACCAACGCCAAGATCTCCCAAGGTAGTGCGCGTCAGGGTTTCAGGAGACACATCCAATGTGAAACGTCGGGATGCCATGGCATACGCCGTCAGACAGACACCATTAATGGCAATCGATTCCCCTTCTTCCGGATCAACCAGATCAAATCCCGCCTCAAGGTCAAAGGCCAGACCACCGACAGCACCTCGTCTCCCCCGCAATATGCCTGTACCTGCGACAATGCCTGTAAACATGACCGTCCTTTGGCCTGTCTCAGACAGCCTCTTCCAGTGCCTGCGCCTTTTCCATAAAACGCTCGGCGATATTCTTGTGTTTATACCTGGAGTGGATAGAGGCAATCGTCCGATACCCATCGGCAGCCTTGGCTGTATCGCCCGCTTCAATATAAATACCAACCATCCGTTCCAAGGTATCAACAACCCCTTGTGGATTATTGTTCAGATTATACGACTCGAGCAGATCAAGACAGATTTTAACGGCCTCTGGATACTGTTTCATCCCCTGGTACACTGAAACAAGCTTTTGCGACAGGGCAATCAGACTCATAGGATCATCCTGCTTCTCACAGATTTCCCAAGCCCGCTGATAATGTTTCAGGGCCATTTCGTAGTCTTGACGCTGCAGACAGACATGACCAAGCTGGTTGGCGGCATTGGCAATTCCGTTCTGGTTATTTTTTTCTTCAAAGGCCAAAAGGGCATTATGGAAGGCAAGGGCGGCCTGGGCCAGTTCCTTCTTCTCTAAAAAGTCCTTTCCTTCTTCATATTGTGCCTGGGCAGGATCAGAGGATTTCTTCTTCTGATCCACCGGGACGATATTCTCAATGGATTGCAGGGTGGTCTTGGTCATTGCTGGAATCTCCTCTATGAATCCTGGCCACAGCCTCCTGGGCCAGGGCTGAAACGGTATATTGAATACATTTTGCGTCTTCCCATATCGACAACTCAGCCGTATCTTCAGTGAGCGCCATAAGCTGGGTTGCGACCTCTGTTGCATTGATACGGCCCAACAGACGGGCAACCTGACCGCGCATGGCCGGATCGGGATCATTCATAAAATGAAACAGATTGTAGAAAGGGGTTGCACGGATCAGATCAGGCCGCACCCGAGCAATCTTGCTGAGTGCCCAGACAACCTGGCTCTGCGTAGAGCTGTCCCCCATATAGTTCAAGAGATGCCGGGTAAAGGCGCCAAAGATATCAGGCCGCCCGGCGATCACCTCTCCCAGAGTCTCCACCATGCCCCAGGGGGTGGCAGCGGAATCGGAACAGGCCTCAAAAAGCCGGTGCAACAGCTCAGCCACCTGCCCTGGTTCCCTGCTGGCAACCCGGGAACAAACCTGTCCGATAATCCCGGCGATCCGCCATCGCTGTTCCTCGTCTGGCTCATACAACAACCGTTGCATGAGACGCAGGGTCTTCTTGTCATCAAAACAGAGGGCGACCAGGGCATCGATATCGCCCAGTTCGGCATATCGTTTCACATCCTGTTTGGTGGCCTTGGCTTTTTTCCGTTTTGGATCAAGAACAGGCTCCATCACAATAGGAATCTGTTCTGATTCGACATTG
The DNA here is from genome assembly GCA_026388715.1 of Deltaproteobacteria bacterium. Lineage (GTDB taxonomy): Bacteria > Desulfobacterota > Desulfobulbia > Desulfobulbales > Desulfocapsaceae > UBA2270. The sequence continues at coordinate 79,905 of JAPLJF010000026.1, read as the reverse complement.
AGTTGGCTGGCCTGGGCAGATTTTTTCTCTTTGACCCGCTTGGAAATCTCAGTGATCGCCGTATGCAGACGTACAAAATAAAGGACACCCCGCACCGGCCGACCATCCATATTCTTGGTATTGACAACCTGGTGGGTCAATTCGTCATAATCTTCCACCCGGCCAGTCAGATAGTCATCTTCAGGCAACAGGTCCCAAGCCAAATCCCAGTTATTGTCACAAGCCAGGACCAAGGTCTCGACAATGGCCGATCCGATGTTATGGCCAGTGGGATCACAGCTATAAACCGCGCCACACTCGCAACGCCCCACCTTGAACTCATGCATCTTCCGTTCTATGCCATCCGTTGCCCGCCCAACTTTCTGGCCACAAAAGGGACACCACGGTGGTGTTGTTATTCGTTGCTTACTCATACACTATCAATTGATTCGAGATCAACTCCAGATCGCATTTCTTGCTTTATGCCAACTCTTGATTGAGACGATTGACAAAATTCGGATCCACGGAATACCCAAGCTCTCTGGCCTTCTCCATATGCTCCTTGGACGACTTGAACTCGCCACTGAAGAAAAGGGCCACCGCCAGATTATTCTGGGCCAACGGGGAGTCCGGATCAAGCTCCACGCCCTTACGCGCCGCCTTAAGGGCTCGTTCGTCCTCACCCTTCATGGTCAATACCGAGGTCAGGTTCATCCACACCGTAGCCAGCTTGGGATCATGCTGAATGGCCTTGTCGTAAGCCGCTATGGCTTTATCCAGCTCGTTGCGCTGCTGCCAGATCAACCCCATATTGGCATGGGCCTGAGCGGTCTCAGGCATGACTCTGATCGCCTCTTCGTTCAGCTCCTGGGCCTTGGCCAGATCCCCCTTGCCAAAGTAAATGGCCCCTAGGTTGATCATGCTCTCACCACTCATGGGATCAATAGCAATGGCCCGCTCAAGCATTTTTATGGCGTCATCCACACGGCCGGCTTTCAGATAGACCAACCCCAGATGATGATGCGCCATTACATTATTAGGGCTCTGCTGACATTTCTTTTCAAACTCTTCAATAATTTTTGGTAAATTTTCCTGCAACTGTTCTGACATAACAACCACCGTCTCTAATTTATCTTTACCTTCAACTCACCAGGGAAGACTTTACGAAAAATTTCTGCCAAAAAACGCAGATTTTCACCAAGTCACTAAATCGCATACACTATAGACACCTTCAACACACTTGCAAGAAGAAAATCTATTCAACGGCTCCTGGATGGTATCTCGAGACTTCCCCTCTGCAACCATCCATACCGCTTACTATCCTTTACGTTCTTTTAATAAATAACTTTAAATACCAGACTGCGCCCAATAAAGGACTCAAGGCGATGCCCATGTATCACCAGAAAGATCAAGAACGTTCTGACATTATCAATTCGTTTCTCTCCCTCCTGCTGTCAACCCCCTGACCTGAATCAGCTATTAAACTTTTCTTCACAGGAAAGTGTTAATTCTTTCTGTTGTGCCGCCAGCACCCGCCTTGCCTGGACCACGTCACGGCCAATCTGGGCGGCAAGCTCTTGAACACCTGAAAATTTCTGTTCTCCGCGCAAGAACTGTAACAGATTCACCTTTATGGGCTTTCCATAAATATCTTGGCTGAAATCAAATATATGGGTCTCAGCAACCAGTTTTTCTTCACCAAAGGTGGGATTATAACCAATATTCAAGACCCCACCATAACATTTGCCGTCACAGATCACCTGACTCACATAGACACCGATCTTGGGAATCAGGTCTTCCGCATCCAGATGCAGATTGGCCGTGGGAAAACCTATTTCCTTACCACCGCGCTGTTTCCCAACCTGGACCTCACCTCGGATCTGATAGAAACGGCCAAGCAACCTTCTCGCATCCTCCATCCGCCCTTCTACTACTAATTCCCGCACCTTGCTTGAACTGACCACCATCCCGTTTTCATAATGGGCATCAACAACAGTTACGGGAAACCCTTTTTCCAGCCCCTGTTTTTGCAAAAAAGGGATATCGCCAGTCCTACCCTTACCAAAGGCATAATCATAACCGACCACCAATTCTTTAACCCCTATGCGCCTCTTGAGGATTTCATCAACAAAATGAACGGCCGAAGTGGCAGCAAACTGCAAGGTAAAAGGGACAATCACCAGGACATCAATCCCGGCATGACCAATCAGCTCGATTTTCTGGGCGCAGGTGGAGATAAGTTTGATCCCTTCGGGTCGAAGCACCTGCAGAGGATGGGGATCAAAGGTAATGGCAACACTGGTACCATGATGGCGGTAGGCCCTTTGCACCACCTCGGCAAACAACATTTGATGACCAAGATGCACCCCATCAAAATTGCCGACAGTGACACAGGCATAGGGAAACGTGTTCTCAATAGCCTCAAGTTCTCTGAAAATTTCCATTATAACCTGCGTCGTTCTCTTTTTTTGAACTCATCATCAAGAAAGTCTTGACAAAAAACGTCCAGACAAGCATATTGTTCCTCGTTGTGCCGTAGTGGCGGAATGGTAGACGCGCTAGGTTCAGGTCCTAGTGGGGGTTTCCTCGTGGAAGTTCGAGTCTTCTCTACGGTACCAAATTGATTAAAGGGTTCCAATCTATAAAGGTTGGAACCCTTTTTTTATGGACCGCCACTCTTGTCTCTCTTATTCTGCCTCCAAACATATATACGACCAGCCTTTGCCGTATAGCACGAAACTCCATTTCCCGCAATCCTGATGAACTCCACTTCCCTGCCAATCCCCATTTCCTTCGGCCACCCCTGACAAAAAAGCCACAAAGATGAACCGCTCTTTGCCAAAAGAGTATTCAATGGCTAAGGTACTGGCAAGAAGGGTAATACCCGAACCATCCTCTTCCCCATTGTTTCTTTTTTTCTCTCTGGGCCGTCGCTCAAAATAGAACTGTAACATGGAAATGTCGCGACCGGCATAAGGAGCCACAACGAAATGGTCAAAAATATAATGGTTATTTCGTAACGGCTCCTAAAAAGATATGGCACCCCAACCCCAAACAACTCCAGATCATCTCCTTCTCACCACAGACCTGGAGGAAACGGCAGCCATCTGGCACCTGGTACTGTCAGCTGTCCAGATTTCACACCACATTCACTATGACAACAACTGGCAGCTTTTCGTGACCGCCGACAAGGAACTACGGGCAATCCATGAGCTGGAAAGCTATTGTGCCGAAAATAAAGACTGGCCGCCACCTCCTCCCGCCCCGGATCTTGACTTCACCCCTCTACTGCAACCGCCAACCCTTTTCCTGATGGGCAGCCTGATCCTCTTTTTTTCCATAACCGGCCCCTGGGAACAACACTCCCTCTGGTTTATACAAGGGGCAGGAAACGGGGAACGCATTCTCCATGAGGGAGAATGGTGGCGCCTGTTAACTGCCCTTACCCTGCATGCCGACATGGTCCACCTGCTGAGTAACTGCCTCATTGGGGGGTGGCTCGTTCATTTTTTCTGCCGAATTACCGGCACTGGACTTGGGCTCTTCTCCATCCTTTTCAACGCCGCCTGCGCTAATCTGCTCAACATCATCGTACACGGCCCAGATCATCAGTTTGTCGGTTTTTCCACGGCAGTTTTTGCGGTCATTGGCATGCTGGCCACCCTCACCCACCAGGGTCGAAAAAAAATCACCGGTTCTCACTTTCTCATGCCACTCATGGCAGGAACATCGCTTCTGGCCATATTGGGCAGCTCCGGTGAACGGACAGACATAGGAGCCCATCTTTTCGGACTGCTCTGCGGGCTGGTTTTCGGACAATTCCTGAGCCGCGAGCCACTCCATAGCCTGCGCCATTCTCTTTTGTTCCAATGTGTCTTTTTTCTCCTCTTTCTGACCCTGCTCATTGGCAGTTGGCTGCTGGCACTCCGCGCCTAATCCTTCCGACTAAAACCTTGACAGCAAGGATTACCCTTCTCTCTCTCAGAGATATGTCATTTTGACTTGCAATCCCTCCAAGAACGTTTAGTCTATACAATCATTTTTCAAGACTCCCTATAAATAATACGCAGCCTTTTCCATATAACGAACGCAGGAGAACAACTCTATGTCCAACCAGGACCAAATGCCTCCATGGGGCCAAAAGAAAAAGCCCCAGACCCCTGAAGAATGGGTAGCCCTCTTTATCAAAAAGCTGCAAGACTACTTTTCGGACTCAAAAAAACCAAACATAGGCGGTTCTGGGCAGGGCACTCCATCCCAGCCAGGGAGCCCTATGGCCGGGGTCGGCAAACTCCTGACCTTCATCTTTGCCATCCTGATCCTTCAGGCTGTCTATGCCTCTTTTTACAAGCTCTCTCCAGGCGAAGTAGGAGTTGTGCTCCGCCTGGGACAATACTCACAAACCACTCAATCAGGACTGCACTTTAAACTTCCCTTGATCGACACCCTGTACAAAGTGGATGTGCAAGAGATTCGGAAAGAAGAGTTTGGTTTCCGCAGCCGCTCCCCTGGCCAGCAAAGCACCTTTGATCGAAGCGGTTTTGACATGGAATCACTGATGCTCACTGCTGACACCAATGTAATTAATGTCGCATGGATCGTCCAGTATCGGGTCAGCGATCCCCTCAATTTTCTCTTTAAAGTCAAAGACGTGCGTCAGGCGGTGCGTGACATATCAGAGAGTATCACCAGAAGGGTGGTTGGCAATATGGATTTTGACTATATCCTCGGCAACCGTGACCTTCTGGCTGCCGATGCAAAAAAAGAACTTCAGGCGCAACTTGACAAGCTGGAGGCAGGTGTTTCCATCGGTACCGTCCAATTTCAGGACATCAACCCTCCTGAGCCTGTCAAACCCGCATTCAACGAGGTCAATGAGGCGGACCAGGACATGAAACGCCTCGTCAATGAGGCGGAAGAGACCTATAACAAGGTCATCCCCAAGGCCCGTGGTAATGCAAAAAAAATAGTTGAAGAGGCCCATGGCTACGCCGTGGCCAGAGTTAATGAGGCCTATGGCGACACAGGACGTTTCCTGGCTATCCTCAAGGAATATAAAAACGCCCCGGAAGTTACCCGCAGACGAATGTATCTGGAGACCATGCAGACGATTATGCCTGAGGTGGCATCTGTCTATGTTATTGATGAAGACCAGAAATCACCACTACCCCTGCTTAACCTCTCCGCCACTCAAAGCCCCATAAGCTCCCAAACAAGCTCCAAATCGACACAACAAGGAAACTGAAATGAAACAAATCGCTCAATTTTTCCTGACAGGTCTCATCCTCCTGGGTATTGTGGTCATCTATGATGGTTTTTTTATCCTTGAAGAGGGAACACAGGCAGTAATAACCCAGTTCGGCGCCCCGGTTGGCACCCCAAAGACAACAGCAGGACTACATCTGAAAATCCCCTTTGTCCAACATGTCAACCTCTTTGACAAAAAAATTCAGATCTGGGATGGCGACGCAAACCAAATCCCGACCGGGGACAAAACCTATGTCTATCTTGATGTTACAGCCCGCTGGCGCATCACTGATGCCCTGAAATATATGCAGGCAGTCAAGACCGAGACCCGAGCCCAGTCCATGCTCGACGATATCATTGACGGTACGGTCCGGGACATGGTGAACAAGAATGATCTTATTGAAATTATTCGCAGCTCTGACTGGTCCGAGGAGACTATGGCCGCCACCAATAAAAATCCGGGGGCCGCACCCAAACGTGGCCGCGACGTTATCACTGATTATATTACTGAGACAGCAGCTAAAGCCACCACGCAATATGGTATCGAACTGATTGATGTCATGTTTAAGCGGGTAAACTATATTGAGTCAGTGCGTGTCAAGGTTTACGACCGCATGATCTCGGAGAGGAAACGTATTGCCGCAGAGAAACGCTCCACCGGCGAAGGCAAAAAGGCCGAGATTCTCGGCACAGTTGACCGTGAATTAAAGGTGATTACCTCCACAGCTGAACGTGATTCCATCGGCATAAAAGGCAAGGCCGATGCCGAGGCAACAAAAATATTCGGTGAGGCCTATACCCAGAACCCGGAATTTTATGCCTTTACCAAAACGCTGGAAAGCTATCATGATATAATCGGCAACAAGACCTCTCTGGTCCTCTCCTCAAATTCTGACATCTTTCAGTATCTGAAAAGTATCAACGGTAAGAGATAAGCCCTCGTTCCCTACCAAGTGGCCCGTCCTATTCGTCCGTAGCTGACGGATAGGACGGACATTGTCCCGGCGTATAAGGAATACGCCCCTTTTCCTGCAGAATCCTTTCCAGTTCCTCCAGCTCATCTTCATCTTCCAGCACATCAAGCCCCAGTTGCTCAAAGCGGCAGCCGCACCGACTAAACTGTCCATCACACCAGGGACAGACCTCCACCGGACATCCCAGAAGATGATGTTCTCCCACTGCCGCCGAACAGACAGGACAGAACTTTGCGCTTGAGGTCCTCGCAGGTTCATACTCTTCACAGGCCATGAGCTCCGGATATTTCTCAAAAAGGTCCTTGGCGTCCGCGTAGCCGAAGAGAGCAAGCATTTCTGGTTCAACGATTTCTTTACCGTATTCACCAAGAAAAACTGCCTTCTGGTCTGTGGCAAGATACAGATAACTGAGCCTGGCGGTACTGAGTCCCAGTAAAAAGATATCATCTTTTTTCTGGATAAGGGAAATCCTGACAATGGCCTCCTCGTGGGTCTCGGGAAGGGATGAATAAAAAGCCCTCATAAGCTGCAAGGCAAGGTCATCATCTCTATATCGTTGCAGAAGCTCCAGGGCATCCTGGAGTTCACTCTCCTGCACCCCGTACTGGATGAATAGCTCCACTTCCTTGACGATTTTCTCTATTTTTTCAGATAACTGCATCATCTCACCTTGCATCACGCGAAGATGCGTTTATTTCCTGGATCCAGAACGCTGTCTCTGCAGCAATATCAATAGCCTGACTAATGGCAGTCACCACCGCTATCCGCTTGACACCCACCAAGCATAATTCTTTAATATGATTTGACTTAATCCCACCCATCACCGTAAAAGGCAGAGGACATGCTTTTGTGAACTGGTCAACGGCCTGAGGGCCGATAAACTCACGCAGGCCCTGCTTGGTAGCCGTGTGATATAATGGGCCCACGTTAAAATAGGAAACAGGGCACCCCCCTGTTTCTACATCTTCCCCCAATTTCCGGGTCTGTTCCAGAGTGTTGCAGGACAGGCCAATCAAAAAATCAGGGGCCAGCTTCCTGATCTCCTCTGGCGGCAGATCAGTCTGACCCACATGCATTCCATCGGCATCAGCAAGAAGCGCAATATCCAATCTATCGTTCAAAAGAAAGAGCGCTCCAGCCTCTCGTGTTTTTGCTCGGAAATAATGGGCCTTGGCCAGAAGCTCACGATCTGTACTCTCTTTATCCCTGAGCTGCACAATCCTGGCACCACCTGCCAAAACCCCATCCAACCACTCCCGATCGGTTCTTCCATCGGCCAGTTTCTCACAACTCACCGGATAGACCGTCACCTCTTGCACAAATTGCTGCAGCCTTCGACTATAAAGACCAGGAATCTTGTCTTTTCTTATCATTCCCTTCACACCTCGGTACTTCTGAGCATATTTTATTTTTTCTTATACCCCGTAAAATGGGCCTGAACGTCTGACTTTACATCAAGACACAAACGATACACATAAACAGTTTACTTGTTTCAGCAATAAATCGCATTATTTTGTAGCATTAAAAAAAAGAACAAGGTATTGTATATAAAATTAAAGAAAAAGTATAAGCACATTCTTTTCTCGTCACCTCACCGTTGTGTTTCCTGCATCGTTCAATGTCGTTAAAGTTTTTGCTGATCACTTACCAGGAAGAGCAGTCATTCCTTTTCATTGACATTCTTTCTGCGGCATTACTGAACCCCTAAACGGCAAAGAGTACAATTATCACCTCCTCATTTGTAACAACACAAAGACAGAATAGAAGCAGGGACAACGACGCAGGCACATTACGATTGTTTACTGATTACTATTCGCTCAATCACACAACCCCATTGACAACCAACAATACATTCCGATCAGAATCAAATTCGCCTGCACTCTGGCACATTTTTTCTTTCCCAAAACCAGAGCATGCTTTTCGGATCTATAAAAAACAATTTATGCTTCATCTGCATCCAGGTACTTTAAAACCAGGATCAGACAAGCAACACAAGCAGTACCTAATTACAAGGAGTTTTAATGAGTTTTACAGTTTTTAATTTTCACCCGCACATCGCCACCGCCATTCAGAAAAGCGGCTACACCGTACCCACACCTATTCAACTGCAGGCAATACCACCTGTTCTCGAAGGTCGCGACCTTCTTGGCCTGGCCCAAACCGGAACCGGTAAAACGGCCGCTTTTGTACTTCCCACTCTGCAACGTCTTCTGGATGGCCCCAGAAAGAGCGTCAGGGCCCTGATCGTGGCACCTACCCGGGAACTAGCTGAACAGATCCATAGTTACATTGAGAAAATGGCCCATCTAACCAATCTGCGTAGCGCCGTCATTTATGGTGGTGTCAGCAAGGTGACACAGGTTAAAAAAATTCGGGCAGGGGTAGAAATTATTGTAGCCTGTCCCGGACGACTGCTTGATCACGTAAACGATAGGGCAATCAACCTCGGCAATGTTGAGATACTCATTCTCGACGAGGCCGATCATATGTTTGACAAAGGATTTTTACCAGACATTCGTCGAATATTGAAATATATTCCGAAAAAGCGCCAGTCTCTTGTCTTTTCGGCAACAATGCCCAAAGAAATCCGCCACCTCGCCGAGGATATCCTTACGAACCCCGCTACGGTGCAGATTAATCATACCCAGGCGGCAGCATCCATCAGCCATGCGTTAATTCCAGTTGCCCAAAATCGCAAGACTGAATTACTGAAGAATATCCTGGAACAAAAAGGGATGACGACCACTCTGGTCTTTACCAAAACAAAATACAAAGCCAAGAGCGTTGCCCTGCAACTGGAGAACTCCGGTTACCGCGCGACTTCCCTGCAGGGCAATTTATCACAAAGCAAAAGGCAACAAGCCCTGGATGGTTTCAAGAGCGGCACATTCAATATCCTGGTGGCGACCGACATCGCGGCCAGAGGCATCGATGTCTCCGGAATCTCGCATGTCATCAATTACGATGTCCCCGATACCGCCGAGGCCTATACCCACCGCACTGGTCGTACTGGTCGTGCTGCCTGTACCGGAGAGGCATTCACTTTTATGACTGCCGATGATGACAAGATGATCAAGCTGATTGAGCAGACTCTTGGCAAAAAGATCCTCCGTGAAACCGTGTCCGGCTTTAATTTCGACGCCCAGGACAAAAACGCTACACCCAGCGTGCCCGCAAGATCATGGAATAAGAATAAAACAACTTCAGCAACGGGCGCTCCTAAGCATAAGCGAGCCAAAGCAGCTGTTTTTGGAGTCTCCACATTTTCAAAACGATAAGAATTTCAAAAAAGAATGACCCAAGAATTACTTGAGGCAAGCACGCCAACCTATTTATCAATAGGTTGGCGTTATTAAAAAAAAGTTTCCAGATGGAAGCAAGTACAAAGGAGTAGTAAAAATGGCAGAAGGTACAGTAAAATGGTTTAATGATTCTAAAGGGTTTGGCTTTATTGAGCAGGATGGCGGAAAAGATGTTTTCGTTCATCACTCTGCAATTCAGGGAGCTGGCTTCAAATCCCTTGATGAGGGCGCACGCGTCCGGTTTGACGTAGTTGATGGTGCCAAAGGCCCAGCAGCTGAAAACGTTACCAAGCTGTAAGAACCATTAGACAGTAACAAGAAAGCCCCGCACTTGTGCGGGGCTTTCTTGTTATCTATACATCCTGAAAGACTTGACAGGATATTTTCACAGGAGATTATTGTGGCTAAACGGACAAATTACCAAGGCGAAAAAAGAGCCAAGGAATTAAATAGACTAAAGAAACAAAACGAAAAAGAAGAACGCAAAAAAAATATTGTCACCGATCAGCCCGATGATGCCGTTCCAACAGACAACGAAACACCACCAGTAGCAAGCGAATAAAAATACAACAACGTTACTTTGTCAATCTTGTACAGACAAACGTCCAACACCCTGCATTCACAGCACAACTCAGTTGCCCTTGGCCAGGCTTTTCCCTATCTCAAAATTTACCACAAGAGGCACGTCCAGGGTTAAGGCCTCTTCCATTGCCAGCTTGACAATCTTTTTTGTCTCTTCCAGCTCCGTTTCAAGTAATTCAAAAACCAATTCATCATGAATCTGAAGAAGAAGACGGGCGCCAAGCCCTTCTTTTGTCAAGGCTTTCGTCACTTTGATCATGGACAGCTTCACGATATCAGCCGCCGTTCCCTGAATAGGGGTATTAATGGCAGTTCGTTCCGCAAATTCCCGATCCATTTTATTTTTGGAGTTAATTTCAGGCAAGATCCGGCGCCGATGCAGTAAGGTAGTCACAAAACCATCAACCCGCGCCTTTTCGACAATAGCCTCCATAAACTTCTTTACCCCGCCATACAACTGAAAATAGCGATCGATAAAGGCCAGGGCCTCTTTCCTGCTGATGTTGAGCTGAGCGGCAAGTCCGAAACTGCTCATCCCGTAAACAATGCCAAAGTTGATAGTCTTGGCCACCCGCCGCATCTCTGGCGTAAGCAAGAATGGCGAGATGGAAAAAAGCTGGGCCGCAGTCCGGGCATGGATATCACCACCACTCCGAAAGGCCTGAAGCAAGACGACATCCTGCGAGTAATGGGCAAGAACCCGCAGATCAATCTGTGAATAATCAGCTGACAGGAAAACCAGCCCATCCGCCGGGACAAAGGCCTGGCGAATACGGTTCCCCTCTTCTGAGCGAATAGGGATATTCTGCAGGTTGGGATTACTGGAAGAAAGTCTGCCCGTGGCGGTTACCGTCTGATTAAACGAAGTATGAACCCGGCCAGATTCCGGATCAATCAGCTCCCGCAACTTCTCGACATAGGTTGACTGCAACTTTGCCAGATTCCGATAACTCGTGATCATGGCCGGCAACTCATGGCTCAGGGCCAATTTCTCCAGGACCTTCATATCAGTTGAATAACCGGTCTTGGTCTTTCGACCATAGGGAAGGTGCAGTTCATCAAACAAGATCTCGCCCAGCTGCTTGGGAGACTGAATATTAAACTCCCTCCCGGCCAGCCGATAGATATCCTGTTCAAGCAGCAGCAGCTTCCCCTTGAATTCAACCGACAAATCATCAAGAACTTGCGTGGAAACACAGATCCCGGCAAGCTCCATTTCGGCGAGGATTGGGATCAGCGGAATCTCCACCTCAAAAAAGAGTGCAGAAAGTTCCAGCTTCTCCAGGGCCGGTTCAAAATCCTGCCAGAGACGAAGCGCCCCGTAGACATCTTCACAACTATAATCCCTGGCATCCTCAATCTTCACAAAGGCAAAGGCATCTTCCCGGGTATCCCCCTGAACCACGGCGGTGAACGAGGTGAGCATAAGGCCAATATCAAGACACAAATCATCAAGTTTATAGGAACGCCTAGTGGGTTCGACCAGATAGGCCGCAATCATGGTGTCAATAAGTTGACCACCAAGGCGTATTCCTAAGTTCTGACGGATCACCGAATAATCATACTTGATATTATGGCCAAGCTTCGGCAGATCCTGGCCCTCCAGAAAGGGCCGCAGCCTCTCGGCCACCAGCGCAAAATCAAGCTGACCAGACAAGTGCCCTCCTTCTTCATCCTGATGATTCAGCGGAATATACCAGGCCTTCTCCAGATCCACACAGATGGAGATGCCAACAAGTTTTGCGGTCCGCGCACAGATCGAGGTGGTCTCGGTATCGATTACCAGCAACGATGCCCCTGATAAAACCCGCTCAAGCTCCTGTAACTGTTCTTCACTCTGAACAAGTACGAACCCATCGGTGGCTATACGCTCCCCCTTCTTTTTCTCCTCAATCAGGCTGATGAATTCTAGCTTCTTATAGAGGTCCTGCAGTTGATCATGATCAGGTAAAGGCAGTTTATAGGCATCGAGAGCCTCGGGAAGCTGGAGATCTTCCTTAAGGCGAATCAACTCTCTGGCCAGAAAGACCGCCTCCCGGTTTTCACCCAGACGCTCCTTCATCTTCGACTTTTTCATCCCTTCCAGATGGGCATAAATCCCCTCCAGGGTCCCATACTGATTGATCAAGGTCTCAGCTGTTTTAGGTCCGATACCAGGAACCCCTGGAATATTGTCAGAGCTGTCACCAATCAAGGCAAAACAATCCAAAAGCTGCTCCGGTCCCACATTATACTTATCATGCACAGCCTGACTGTCCATAACCCTGTCCATCATGGGCTCCCATACAATGACCCGCTCACCTACCAGTTGCAGCAGATCCTTGTCGCCGGAGACCACAATCACCTTATGCCCCTGCCTGCTCAATTGCCGGGCCGCAGAGGCAATGATATCATCAGCCTCGACCCCAGGTATTTCAAAGGAACAGATATTAAAGGCCCGCACCAGTTCTTTAATATAGGGAATCTGGACCTGCAGATCTTCGGGCATGACAGCCCTGTTAGCCTTATAGGCGTCAAACATCTCATGCCGAAACACCGGCCCCCTGCTGTCATAGGCAACTGCCAGATAGAGCGGATTTTTCTCCCGCAGGATACGGCGCAGGATGTTAAAAAATCCAAATACGGCATGAGTGGGCAACCCCTGACTCGTGCTCAGGGGAGTAATAGCGTGGTAGGCTCGATAAATATAGGCGCTGCCATCAATGAGATACACTTCACTTGTCACAAGATGCTCCTGAAGGCCAGAAAAAGATTAACTGTTCAGATACAAAGCATCTGTTCAAGGGATTTGCGGGCCTGGGCGGCCACATCCGGTGCCACCTTTATCTGATTCATTACTCTCCCTGCCGCCAGATTGTCCAGAAGCCAAAGCAGATTCAGGGGTTGATTACAATCCATGGTTGTACACTGGCAAGGTGATGCTGCCAGAAGATGTATTTCTTTGTCTGGATGCTGTCTCTGCAGACGCTCAACCAGATTCATCTCGGTGCCGATTGCCCACTTGCTGCCGGATGGCGACTTGTTGACTGCAGAGATAATTGCCTCTGTTGATCCATACTGATCAGCCATCCGGACAACATCATATGCACACTCTGGATGAACCATAATCCGGATATCCGGCGTAAGCAGGCGCCACCGGCGTACGTGATCAGGTAAAAACCGCATGTGAACTTCACAATAACCATCCCAGAGCAGGATCCTGGCCCGCCGCAACTCCTCCACGCTGTTGCCGCCCAAGAGCTCCCCCCGACGCCAGACACAAATCTGATCCTCTGGTATGCCAAGGGCCACCGCCGAGTTCCGGCCCAGGTGTTCATCAGGAAAGAAAAACACCTTTTCTCCCTTGGCCAGGGCCCAGGCGAGAACACGCTCAGCATTAGAAGAGGTACATACCGAGCCCCCCCTTTCTCCCACAAAGGCCTTGATTGCGGCCGATGAATTCACATAAGTAACCGGCACCAAGGCTCTTTCATTCTGAACAATTCCTGCCTGCATCAGATCCCGGTAAGCCATAGTAACCGCACCGACCGTCGCCATATCAGCCATGGGGCAACCGGCATGAAGATGGGGCAGCATCACCTTCTGATGGGACTGGGCCAGGATATCAGCAGCCTCGGCCATAAAATGGACTCCACAAAAGATGATAAATTCAGGACCATGAATCGCTGCAGCCTCACGTGCAAGTTTCAACGAATCCCCGGTAAGATCAGCGAACCGGACCATATTTTCCTGCTGATAATGATGGCAGAGAATGAGCAGACGGCCAGCCAGCTCTTTTTTCCTCTCAGCAATCCTTTCAAAAATCTCCTGCTCAGACAGACTGAAATATTCCGCATCGATTTCCGGTTGCTGCAAAGACATAAAAAGACCCCCCGTAAACACCATTCTGAAAAATAACACCTTAAAAAATTCATAAAAACGCCTTCTACCACTGCCGCCCCTTTCTCACAAGAAGAATAAAAGAGGGCTGCCATCAGCAATGAAAAAGGGGCCCGGCACAGAACTATTCCATGCCGGACCCCTGCTTTATTTTCTTCTTTATTTCAGACTATCTGGCAACTCGTACCCACGAGGCCTGTGGCCCTTTATCGCCAATAGTTTCACCGTATGTGACCTCGTCTCCTTCTTGTAACTGATCCAAGGCGATGTCTTTCAAGGCATTTTCGTGAAAATAAATTTCCCGCTCATCTAAAGTAACAATGAATCCATATGACTCAAAAGGTGATACCTTGCGCACGATCCCAAAGCTATCAACCTCTATAGCACCATCCAGACCCTTCTGATCTTTCCGTTTTTTGCGCAGGATTTCTTTTAACTGCAGCGACAGGACATCAAATGCCTCCACCAGAAGAGTGCCCATATTCTCGCCCTTTCTGGAGACGACAACGGTATCGTTTGGCACTGAGGCTACCACTTTCAGCTCAAACCCCCCTTCTTTGTGGTGTTTTGTCGCCTCAATTGAAACACGAAGATGGAGGACAAAGTTCGCGTAATGACGAACCAATTTTTCTTTTTCTTCCTCAATCCTCTCCTGCCAGCCTTTTCGCAACTCTACGTTCCTGGTTTCAACCTTCAGTTCCATATAGTTCCTCCACCATTTAGGGTTCCCTGGAAATTTTCAAGAAACCCTTTATGCTCTAATGACGATTAAAAAATCATCATTATCAACATGTGCCTCACGGCACATTCCCTGGCCATGTTTACCCCTCACCTTCTGGAGCAAAAATTGCCTTCACTTTCATTATATTTCTCTCCGGCTGATAATCAAGCCTCTATCGATTCTTTTACTGTAAAAAGCGGAAATAGTTTCATTCCTCTTCCCCTGAATCTGAACCTAAGCCCTTCACAGATCACAACTTTTGAGAGTCGATTCTGTCTGAAAACGGCGCATCCGGACATTCATCAATATTCCCATTCCCAACAGGGTGGTCAACAGGGAGGAACCGCCATAACTGAACAATGGCAAAGGGATTCCAACCACAGGAAGAAATCCAAGTATCATCAACAGATTAATAACGGCCTGCCAAAAAATAAGCGCCACCACGCCAAAAGCAAGAAACAGGCCAAAACGGTCTCTTGCTGACATAGCCACATGCAGCCCCCAAAAGAGCATAAAAAAATAAACGGCTAAAAAAAAGAAACTCCCTGTAAAGCCCCATTCTTCAGACCAGACAGAGAATGCAAAATCCGTATGCCGCTCCGGCAAGAAATGAAGATGTCCCTGGGTTCCCTCCATATATCCGCGACCAAAGAGACCACCACTCCCCACCGCAATCTTTGACTGCAGGATCTGATATCCTTCCCCCATGGAATCTTTTACTGGGTGCAATAAGGTTTCCACCCTTTGCTTCTGGTAAGGCTTCAAGACAAAGAACCAGCCAACCACCGCCAAGGCTATACCTGACAGCCCCAGGATGATATAACTCGACCAGCGAAGCTTGGCAAAAACCGTCATAGAAACAAAAATAACAACAAACATCAGAGCCGTTCCCAGATCTGGCTGGATCAGGATCAAGATGAAAGGAACGGCCATAAGGATAATGGGAGTGATCAGATCCTGAATAGGATAACCGTTCGCCACATCTTTTCGAGAATAATAACTGGCCAGCGTGATCACCATCATCAACTTGGCAGGTTCGGAAGGTTGCAACTGGAAAAAACCAAGGTTAATCCAACGCTGAGCCCCGCCGGCGCTATTGCCAACAAAGATAACAAGCGCGAGCAGCACTATGACCACAATATAGATGGGATAATTCCATAACTGAAGTTCTTTATAATCAAAGCTGATTACAAAGATGATACCCGCCGCACCCATCAATAAAAGATAACACTGTTTCAGGTAAGGCGGCATTCCCCCTAGTGGTGGATAGGTGGCGCTGTACAGATTAAGAAACGCCATACCACAAACCATCAATAACAAAGACAAAAGCACCCAGTCAAAGTTCATGAAAAAACGTCTATCCACGCAAAACATTTTTTATCCTTCCAGAAAAGAATTTTTAAGGCAGATCAACAATGAACAATACGACGTAATTACTCAGGTGGGTAGGCTGAAGGTTTTTAGGGACAATGAATGCATGATAATACAAAATTCCGGAATTTTTGATATGCTTCAGCCTTCAATCTACGGACCTAAGTTACAATACGACACCCTTTACGGAGTAACAGCTTTCCTGATTTGATCCACGGCTAACCTGTTGGCAAAATATTTCTGCATAACAGCCTTAGCCACAGGCGCCGCGCTTGATCCGCCATGCAAGCCGTGTTCAACTACAACAGTCACTGCAATTTCAGGGTCTTCGGCTGGGGCAAAACAGGTAAACAAGGCATGGTCCCTGTATTTATAAGGAATATCCTCTTCCTTAAGATGTTTATACTGTTCCAGGCGCACCACCTGCGCTGAACCCGTCTTGCCGCCCATATTGATACCTTCGACACGAGCCGCACGGGCTGTCCCCCTGGCCCCCTGAATAACCTCAACCATCCCTTCCCGGATCAGCGCCAGATATTTCTTTTCATTCTCCTGGAGTTCGCCTGCCAGTTTTGGCGTAAAGGACTCCAGAACATTTCCATCCGCGTCTGTGACACTCTCAATGAGTTGCGGCACATACCTTTTCCCTCCGTTTGCCAGGATCGCCGTCATCTGACAGAGCTGGAGCGGGGTTACCAAATTAAACCCCTGACCAATAGCCAGCGACAAGGTTTCACCATCCTGCCACTTCACCCCATATTTCTTTTTTTTCCATTCTTTTGTCGGGATAAGTCCACTCTTTTCATTTTCAAGCTCCACCTGGGTCTTGCGCCCCAGTCCAAGCTTATTGGCATATTCAGCCAAGGCATCAACCCCTACCCGCATCCCAACCTGATAAAAATAAACGTCACAGGACTCACTTATAGCCCGCTTCAAATTTACGGTCCCATGGCCGCCATGTTTCCAGCAGTTATACTGCCGATTCCCAAAGTCAATATGACCAGGACAGAAGAATGTTGTATCCTTGGTTATTACTCCCTTGGCCAACCCTGCCAGCGCGGTTACCATCTTGTAGGTGGATCCCGGCGGATACATGGCCTGCAATGCCTTATTGATCAAGGGATGTTTGGGGTTGTCCAGAAGCGCGCTCCAATTTTTGCTCGAGATCCCACCTTCAAAATCAGCCAGATGCAAACGCGGTGTGGAAGCAAGGACCAGAAGCCGTCCGGTTTTCACTTCCATAGCCACCACTGCCCCGGACTTTTCATCGACGTCCATGGACTCTTCCGCCACCTGCTGTAAATCTATATCAAGGGTCAAACGTACCTCATTACCAGGGACAGGTTCCACGTGAGTCAGTAACTGCTGCTCAAATCCGAGGGCATTTACCTCCGAAGAGTTATTCCCCTTTTCCCCACGCAATTCTTTCTCCCTGAGTTTTTCAAGACCCATTTTGCCAACCAGGTCTCCACCCCGGTAAAAATCAGTATTTGTCTCCTCCAACTCGCTTTTACTGATTTCACCCAGATAGCCAATAAGATGAGCGGCCATATCACCATAATGATAAAAACGACTGGGAAAGACCTCAATGCGAATCCCTGGAAAAGCCTTATTATGCGTTTCCAGATAGGCCAAGGTGTCCCAACTCAGATTTTCCTTTAATCGAACTGGGATATGCCTCTGTTTACTCTCCGCCTCCCTGATCCTTTCCCAGAGAACTGAGACATCTTCCTTGAGCACTACCGACAGTCGTTTCAAAAGACCATCAATGTCATTAGAATCCTCACGTACCAACACCACATTAAATGAAGGCTGATTAGTCACCAGCTCCTTTCCATTCCGGTCAAGGATATCACCACGAGGGGGGGCCACCTCGCGAATACGTACTCGATTATTCTCAGCTCTGCTTTTATACTCCTCACCTTTGTGAATCTGCAAAAACCAGAGACGGAGAAAGATGATCGTGACAAAAAATACCAGCACCACCCCCGTACCCAAGACCCGCTTACGCAGTCCATCCAGAGCCGCCTGATCGTGCTCAGAGATATCCCCAAGTTCTTTCAGAAAATTCCATTTAATCATTTTTAAAGTCCGCAGCAGAAAGCTCTGTCAACGAAAGTAATTCCCTGAACGCTTGCGCAGAATGCGAGGGGCGACACAACGACGTTTGAACATATGTTCAAATAAGCTGTTATAAAGAAGAAAACAGGGGATGGTGGCCACAAGCAGGATTAACGTCTCTTGCAGAATCTTGCCCCATGACCACTCGGGCAAGACACCCGGCAAGACCAACGAATAGACAGCATACATACCAGAATACTCGGCCCAAAAAGCAATCCCCACTAAGGGAACCTGATAGGCGACCTCTTTAACCGGACTCTTTTCTGTGAAAATCTTAAGGGAAACAAAAAGAAAAAGATAGAGCAAAGGATACGTCCCTAGATAAAGTCCTGAAACAACATCCATGATCCAGCTAAAAACAAGCACAAGGAACAACCCGCGCAGCCAGTCAAAACGATAGGCAATAAAAGCGATCAAGATAAAGATCAGATCCGGACTCCCCAACCAGGAGGGGAAAAGATAAAAAATTGAAGTCTGACTTACAATAAGAAATATTCCAACCAGGAAAAAACTGAGCATCAGCATAACATCTACTCAACAACAGGATCAATCGTGAGTCCCATTTCTTCAGCTATTTTCTGTTTTTCGGAAAGATCAATAAAGACCATCTCTAATTGCCCGAAATCAACAATCGGAGCGACCTCAATCTCTTGAAACATACCCCGGCGCTTTGAGCGCACGGCGGACACGGTGCCGAGCGGAATTCCTGACTGAAAAACACCACCAATACCTGCAGTAACAACACGATCACCAACAACAACATCGATATTTTTGAGGACATAATAGAGGACATACCCTTTATCAGCCGCCCCTTTCAAAATACCACGCACCCGATTTTTCTGAATCATGGCATCAATAGCGCTACTCGGGGCATTAGCAAGAAGAATCTTTGCGTAATTATCAGAAACTTGAATAACCTGTCCGACCACACCCAATGAAGTACGAGCAACCATCCCTGCAATCACCCCGTCACCTTTCCCCTTGTCCACAATCAAGGTCTGAAACCAGAAGGAGGGATCCTTGCCAACTACCCGGGCGGTAAGAGAGGGAAAGTTCTCTTCCTTTTTAAATTTAAGTTCATTCTCCAGATAACGGTTTCGCGCATAGGCCTCACGATACTGATCCAGTTGTTGCTGATAATCAGCAATCACTAACCGCAGGTGCTTATTATCATCCCTGATAGTCCACAAGGTCAGATAATCACCGGTAAAAACCTGCAACGAGCCGATCATTCTGGAAGCTCCTCTCTGCAGTGGCCCCAGAGCTTGCATGATCATCTGCTGCACTACCCCAAACTGTCCACCCACGGTGGAGCCAAGCAAGAAAAGGGCAAGGATCAACAATACCCAACCAAGAAAGAGCGACCTCGCCGTTCCCAAACGAGACTGAGCCTTTTTAACGCTGGATGCTCTCTTCAAGACTTTCTATTCTTCACTAACGCTCACCAGCAGCAATTGATGGCACAATTTTTCATATCAGACACTTGTTCCCTATCAAACAGCCAAGACCTTGCAATATAATGTCAAAATTCCCTTCATTGCACTGTCACTTCTCGCAGGATCTTTAAATTATCTAAGGCTTTACCCGAGCCAAGAACGACCGAGGACAGCGGATCATCAGCCACAATAATAGGCAGACCTGTTTCCTGATGCAACCGCTTATCAAGGTTTTTCAAAAGTGCGCCACCGCCAGTCAGCATGATCCCCTGATCAACAATATCCGCCGCCAGCTCCGGCGGCGTCACTTCAAGGGCCTCTTTTACCGCATCAATAATCACATCCACCTGCTCAGTAATCGCAAGCTGAATCTCATCAGCGCCGATGATAATCGTTTTTGGAACACCTTCGACCAAATCCCGACCTTTTATCTCCATGGTTTCGTAAGGAAGATCGGGAATTACATTGCCAATGGTCATCTTGATCAGCTCTGCGGTTCGCTCCCCGATGGCAAGATTGTGCTTCCGTTTAATATATTGCAGGATTGCCTCATCCATCTTGTCACCAGCAACCCGCACCGATTTTGTATACACAATACCAGACAAGGAGATCACCGCGACCTCGGTGGTACCACCACCGATATCAATAATCATATTGGCAGTTGGCTCGGTAATGGGAAGATTGGAACCAATCGCCGCCGCCATGGGCTCTTCAATCAGATAGACCTCACGAGCACCGGCAGATTCAGCCGACTCTCTGACCGCACGCTTTTCCACCTGGGTAATACCTGACGGTACCGAGATGATAATGCGTGGATGAACAAGGGTCCGTCTGTTATGTACCTTGTTGATAAAATAACGAAGCATGGCCTCAGTTACCTCAAAATCAGCAATAACTCCATCCCGAATAGGACGGATGGCCACGATATTTCCAGGTGTCTTGCCCAGCATCTGCTTGGCCTCCCGGCCAACGGCCAAGACCTTGGTTCCCCTGCTGTCCTGCCGCACCGCCACCACGGAAGGTTCCCGCAAGACAATACCCTTACCTTTTACATACACAACAGTGTTCGCTGTCCCCAGATCAATTGCCAGATCATTAGACAACCAGCCAAACAAAAAATTAAATGGTGAATACATGAAATGTTCCTTTATATAAAAACGTGCAGACACGTTCAGAAAGATATCAACAATACCAGTATAAGAGGCAGAGCTCTCTCCAGTCCCCATAAAAAATAATTAAACTTACCAAAATCTCCCGCTATTAGCAAGAGATATACCCTGCCATCAACAAGGCCGTTACAAAAAATAATATCATCATCTGCCTGGCAAAAAATCTTGGTAAAAACGACACATAAACAGCTTAGGGAACCGTAATAAAAGGACCAGAAGGATAGAATTTATTCAGTAACGACCCATCAACAAAAGAAAAAGAGTTGACATCCTCAAAAAACCCTGTTATTTGATTTCTGTTTTTGACAATATGCAAATTTTATTTGGGGCTGTAGCTCAGCTGGGAGAGCGCTTGCATGGCATGCAAGAGGTCCGCGGTTCGATCCCGCGTAGCTCCACCATTATAACATTTTAGGCCGGTTACGGGTTCATTCCATAACTGGCCTCTTTTGTTTCCAGCACCTTCCGACACACTCCAACGCAATCTTTAAATCCCTGTTTTTTCAAGTAGCTACATCGCAACTGATCTTACCACCTTTTTTATGGACAGGTAGTTAAGCAACATTTTCCTTTTTTCCCATTCAGATTCATACATCGCAGGGGATTGATAGCCAATTATTGAGTGACGCCTGCTGCGATTGTAACAAATTTTGATATAGTTCAAGGCCTGCTCTCTTTCGTCGCTGTTCTGGAATCTTCTTTGGTAAACAAGTTGAGTTTTTAATGTATGAAAAAATAATTCTACTACAGTGTCGTCCCAACAATTACCCTTGCGGCTCATACTCTGCACAAACTTCTTTTCTTTGAGCAATTTCCGGAAATCGATACTGACATACTGAACAGCCCGATCACTGTGAACGAGAAGCCCCTCACCTGATCGTTTTCTCCAAAAAGCTTTCTGAAAAGCACGAATCATTGAATCATGGCGCCTGGGTTATAATGCAATGCGGCCTCACAGTTCTTTAAACAATAAACGCCGGAATAATTTTCAGCAGTGCTCTTTCGAATACAACAAATCGAAATTGCTAACCTTGAACTGATACAATAAACGAGGGAAGGTCACCTCCTGTCGTTTTCATAACAATGACTTAACTGAATATCCACATTTTCAGGGAAGGATCATCTTTTTCTGTTTTTTTGGTTAGTTTATGATAAACAATTACAAATGGAGGAAAATCCATGCGAAAAAACGTACACCCCAGAAGAAATACACGATTCGACGTTTTTTGCCGGTTATTTTTGTCGGGGTCGTGGCAGTTAATGAATCCATGGAATCAGTCGAGTAGACCGGCTTCTCCGATGAAAACAACGCAACCACAACGAGTCTTTTATTTACGCCTTGCCGCAAGCGGCTACTACGTGCCTGCTGTATTACCTTGTCACCGTTGTCACCGGCCCCTCTCAGAACCGTGCTGGCGCTATTTACGCACACGGCTCCTCACATAGTCAATTCACAGAAAATCCAAACATACTGACCCTGATCCGTGGTTTCGGTAAAGGAAACCGCTTCAGCATTTCACTGAACTTTTCCCAATTGAGACAGTTCTTCTTCCCCCTACGGTTCAGCCACTTAAACAACAGCTTTTTCACTTCCTCGCCAAACTGCGCGATTCCGCGCAAATTGTCGGTTACGCCGTAGTAGTTATAATGGCCTCTCAATTTGGCTTTGGCTGTTTCCCAAAGTTCCTTGGTCTTCAAATTCCTGGCCTTCTTCAGCCATTCCTTAAAGATTTGCAGCTTGGCGATAAACTTCTTGCGAGCAGTCATCCGCTTCATCCGAAACCCTTTGCCGTCCCGCTTTATGCCGCAGTAGTGGGTGAAGCCCAGAAAATCAAACGTCTCGGCCCTTTCCCCTCTTCTCTTAGCATTCTGAACGGCGAATCTTCCAAACTCCATCGCTTTAGTCTTCGTCGGTTCCACCTCAAGCCCGAACTTGCCCAGCCGTTTTCCCAGTTCTTCGCGAAACCGTTCCGCGTCTGGCTTGTACTGAAAGCAGACGACAAAGTCATCAGCATAACGGATTAATCGGGCAAAGCCGGTACAACTCTTGCGGTAAATCTTCTCAAACCAAAGATCAAGGGCATAATGCAGATAGATGTTTGCCAGTAGCGGCGAAATAAACCCACCCTGCGGGGTTCCATCGTCACTAACCATTACACCCCCATCCTCTGATACCCCTGCCTTAAGAAAGCGTTTCACCATGCGCTGAATTCTCTTGTCCTCAATCCGGTGAGCCAGAAATTTCATCAACCATTCCTGGTTAACATTATCGAAGAAGCCTTTGATGTCTGCCTCAACGATGTGGTTAATCGGCTTGTTCTCCACCGTCTCACTCAAGGCTTTGAGCGCATCATGACAGCTTCGGGACGGACGGAACCCATACGAATATTCTATGAAATCCTGCTCGTACACTGATTCCAGTATCCGGACAAGTCCCGCCTGGACAAGTTTGTCTTCAAAACAAGGTATTCCCAAGGGACGCTGTTTGGCACTGCCAGGCTTTGGAATATATTTGCGCCTGACAGGTTGCGGAATGTACGCCATCCGGTGCAGCCGCTCTACCAAGTTTGATAGATTGGCATCCAGATTCTCGGCGTACATATCCTTGGTCGTTTTGTCGATGCCGGCGGCTGCATCCTTCCTCAACCGCTTAAAGCATCCCCGTAGCAGCTCCTCGCGCTCATCAGATGATACAGACTGGTGAGCTTAAATCTCGGCTCCTTTCGGGCCTTCTCTGCTATGCGGTGCAGTTTCGTTTCCACCGGCTCTCCGCTTCCGTGAACGGCCAATGTTTCCTCACACCGCGCTACCATGTGTAGCCTCCTTCCCTCCAGCAGCATTACCCGCCTTCACCGGTACTACTAGGCTATCCGACTCCCTGTACCTTATTTGCCTTCCTCCCTCTTCGGTTGTCCGACATACTCTCTGATTCAAGAGAGATGCAGGGTCTCCCGGGTTGCCGTGTAATCACAATGTCAAACATGCCATGGTCTCTGACCCCGAGGAAGCAGACATCACCTTGCCGTTAGCGGCGATGCCTGTGTTGACTTCCACTTCTATTACAGTGTCGTCCTTCCCAACGCGACAATTACGAGGCTCAATCCCTTCAACCTTACGGCTTACGGCCTATCTGCTTGCTATCCTACGCTTAAAGCTCTATGTTACCATATATAGCCTCCAAGGACTTGCTACCCGGTGACTGGCCTGCCTTCCGGGGCGGGGGTCATACCCGCTGGACTACACGACCTTGCCCGGCCGCACAATAAATCTGTCCCCTTTTGCTTCTTTCTATTTCTAATTATTCTTATAGATAACCAATCAATATGAAAAAAGAAAATTCCATCTGGGACTTTTTTGCCTCTGTCAAACTTGCAATTACCACCCTTAGTCTGTTGGCCGTCACCTCAATTATTGGAACGATTATCCCTCAGAATAAACCTCTGCCATGGTATGCCCAGGAATATGGTAGTAATCTGGCCCAACTTTTCAAGATACTTGACCTCCCTGACATGTATGGCTCCTGGTGGTTTCTCGCTTTGCTGGGTCTTCTCAGTACTAACCTCATCGTCTGCAGCCTTGATCGTTTTCCAGACGTGTGGAAACAGATGAGGGCTGCCGGCCTTGATACTCCCCTGAAACGTCTTGAGAAAATGGGGAGAAAGAAAGAATGGCAAAGCAGTTCTTCGTTGCAGGTAACTGTCTTGGATTTGGGCGCCAAACTCAACAAAAGTGGCTGGAAAATCAGCAGTCGCAACAGTGATGGTGAAACTCTGCTCTTTGCTCAAAAAGGGGCCTGGAGCCGGACTGGTGTATACGTGGTTCATACCTCCATTTTGGTAATATTTATCGGCGCAATCATTGGTGAGCTCTGTGGATTCAAGGGGAACGTCATGATTCCGGAAACACAGCAGACAGATAAAATTTACACATTTAATGGTACTAAAACCATTGATCTTGGCTTCACTGTACGCTGTGACTCTTTCAGCCTTGAATTGTACCCTACCGGGATGCCAAAGAAATATAAATCCGAATTGACTATTCTGGAAAAGAGTAAAGAGCTTTTCCAGGCTCCAATAGAGGTGAACTCTCCATTGAGATACAGGGGAATCACCTTTTATCAAGCAAGCTATGAAGGATATCAGGATTTTATGATCAAGGTGACCAATAAGGCCAGCGGCAACAGCAAGACCGCTATTGTTCCTTTCCAGAAACAAGGGGAATGGCCCCAGGAAGGTCTCACCTTTGGTATAATCAATGCTGATTGGACGGGGCAGTCGATTTCACGTTTGAAAATATGGTTTTCCGACAGTAAGGGAGTGCCCTCTGTACTCTGGCTCAAAGATGGTGAGTCAGCAACCGTTGAAAGAGAAAGCGGTAAGTATCTCCTCAGTGCCAAACAGATGTATGCCACTGGACTGCAGGTCAGCAAAGATCCGGGAGTGTGGGTTGTCTACATCGGATGCGGCCTGATGCTTCTTGGCCTGGTGATTGCCTTTTTTATGTCGCACAAACGAATCTGGCTTTTCCTCAAAGAGAAAGAGAGTGGCGCATCAATCCTCTTTACCGGCAGTACCAATAAAAACAAGGTTGGTTTTGAAAAGATTTTTAATGATCTCGCAGAGATCCTGCAAAGGTAAATTAAAGGGTATCTTCAAAAAGTGTCAAGAGCCCACCATTACTCCACATGTATTCAAATAGACCAGCTAATCTATGTGCGCCTATTTGAACACAAGTGGAATGCCGGTAAAGTCTTATCTTTTATTTCGGCTCATCGTGACACATATTACAATCCTGCCTGATAGTCTTGCCGAATTTTGTTTTATGTTCGTCGTCATGACAACGGAAACATCCATAGCCCTCGTCAGCATTCTGATGCCCCAAGTGCTGACGATAGGTTCCCCAGGTCACCTTCATTGCCGGCCATACATTGTTAAGATAGGCCTCCAGAAGAAATGATCCTGAACCTGCTAGCTCTTTTTCGTGTTTTGCCACAAAATCTTTTCCATGACGTTTAGCCATAAGTTCCAGCAAGTTCTCCACGATTTTTTCTGTGGCCTCATCCCTGCTTGTGTACTCAATTTTCAAGACAGCAATACTGTCTTCTCGTATTCCCTTAATCTCGGGATTAAGTTTTTTGGAGTAGAGACCAAAATCGACAACCCTTTCAAGATCGTCATAGACGTGGGTAGGACGGTTATGACAATCGATACAGTCCATGGTTCTCCATTGCAGGGTAACCCCTTTCTCAGTGGGCTCGTCTTTTAGAGTGTATTCTTCTGTAACTCCTCCAGGCCGTGTAACCTTCACTTTACCAATTTTTGTCCGTTTTTCATCAAGGGGTTGATATTCAATCTTGATATCACGACTTACATGCCAATGAATTCCCTCAAAGTCGTCGGTTACCGGATTACGGCCGCCAATATGCAAGGAGATTTCCTGAATGTTAGGATCTGTCTGATTATCATTGGTAAAACTGATAAATTCCTTTACTCTTTTTCCCTGGAATTTTTCAGGCCAATGACAGGTCTCACAGGTATCCCGTGCTGGTCTCAGGTGCTCGACCGGTGCAGGAATGGGGCGGCTGAAATCCCCGGCGATTACAGCCTTTACCTGACGCAGACCGGATAGTTTTGCCTGGACATACCATCCGGCACCGGGACCTATGTGACACGCAACGCAGGAAACCTTGGCATGTGGTGATCGCTTGTAAGCAGTATATTCAGGGGCCATAACCTCATGACAGACTACACCGCAAAAATAGGAAGAGTCCGTGAAATGGTACCCTTCATAGGCTACCAGAATCAGAATTGTGATATTAATTACCGAGAGGACCAGAAACAATACGATCCCTTTTCTGTGATGTTTGTCACCAAGATCAATTTTCAAATTTTCGGCGTTGATCAGGCTGTCCTTAAACCAATTCTTTCGCCGGAGATAACAGGCTAACGGGATAAGACAGAGGCCGAACATCATCATTGCCGGCAGAAAAAGAAAGGTGAAAATGGCAAAATAATGGTTGGCAATCAAACCTGAGAGATGACCAATGAGACCAAGTACGATCAGGGTGATGGATACAGTAGTCAGGGCCACTCCAAAAAATCCAAGTGGTGTTTTCCAGGTACACCCTAATAATCTTTCCCATGCTCCGATCTCTTTGCCCTCTTCTGCAGGTGGAACCTCTGGACCTTTTATATCCTCTTCTTTTTGTTCTTGATCTGTCATACAGCACCTCATTGTAGACCTTTCCGGAGAATCACAGCACACTTTTCTCCATCTTGAATGATTTTACGAAGTATCTGCTTTTGTTCACCACCCACATTTTCTGCTTCGCAGTAATCTGCCAACAGTTGTGAGTAGTTTATGATGCCATTAAGCCTGTTTGTGGCTTCATTAATAATTGCAGAAAACTCCGCCTCTCTCCTATTGTATGTCAAGTCATCAGGGCTTTCCTCTTTGGGTTTTTGAAGTAACTGATTAAAAGCGGTGATCAAGGCCCTGACTTCCACACTGCTTTTTTCTTCTTTTCTGAGTTGAAGGGGGGTCCCGTCCAGCAGGGCTTGTTCAGCCTGTGTGGCTATATCGATCAAGGGTTTGACAGACTTCAGGTAGAGTATGATAAGGCTAAAGCAGGTCAAAAAGATGATCATTCCCATTAAGATCAGGGCTCTTTTCTGATATTGCATGACTCTGTCTCTCATTTCATTGACGACGATTCTGTCAAACTGCAGGAATTGCTTATTCATTTGACGAAGCTGGCTCATGATCTTCAGAGTCAAATCTTCGTTCGCAGGATTCTCTGCCAGATTTCTCAAGTTGATCACAGCCCGCCCCAGATCCAGCTCCTGCAAAAAAGAGAGTTTGTATTGACTTGGAATCAAACGGTTATCCAGCATGGCTACATACCTGCTTTGAAGCTGCTCAAACTCCTTTGCCGCACCCAAGAGCTGTGACGGGTCACGAGATAAAAGGCCTTCTGTGGCCTGTTCCTGGATAGTCGCGTAGAGAAAGATGGTACTTTCACTTTCTTTAACAATAGTGCTGTAGTCACTCGTCAGGATGTTTTGACGAAGGCCTGTAAGGACGAGTGCTCCCAATAAAAGGGCTGTGCATAAAAAGGTTACAGCACTCAGCCTACGAAGCGATCGCATCTACCACCTCTTCCATGGACTTAGCAACGCTGCAATTTTCTTTCAAGGTACAGGTATTGCAGGTATGTTCCGGATCTTTCATGGCTGCTACTTCTTTTTTAACACTGCACTTAACAATAATATCAAATTCCTCCCCATCCAGAGTTTCTACCTGGAGTAGAATCTCGGCCAGATTTTTAAGAAGACACTGTTCCTGTTTCAGAATACGAACTGCTTCATCATAGCAGCTGGACAGGAGTTCATTGACTTCCTGATCAATGAGCCTGGCGGTATCTGGGCCCATGGGTAAACGTCCACCAGCCCCTTCAATAAAACCTCCACTTTCTATGGAGTACGATTGAGGACCAAGAGTTTTGCTCATTCCCCATTTGCAGATCATGTCGGTGGCAATTTTAGTGGCAGTGAGCAGATCCCCCTGTGCCCCTGTGGTCTGTTGTTTGAACATCAACTCTTCTGCAGCCCTTCCTCCCATGAGGACAATGATTTTACTGCGCAGATATTCCTTTGAATACGCAGGGTAGTCACTGATCGGCAATTGTTGGGTCTGACCAAGAGCCATGCCTCTAGGGACGATGGTGATCTTATGCAACGGATCGGAGTTCGGAAGTTTATTGGCCAGAATTCCATGGCCTGCCTCATGGTAGGCAAGGATCTTTCGATCTTTGTCACTCATTACCATTCCTTTACGTTCTATCCCCATGAGGATACGATCACGGGCCTTTTCAAAATCCTCATTGAGGATCTGCTCTCTTCCTTGTCTGGCTGCCATCAAAGCGGCCTCATTCACGAGGTTTGCAAGCTCTGCACCTGTAAAACCCGGAGTCGACTTGGCCAAGTCCTCAAACACAACTTCCGGATGCAGCGCAACCTTGCGGCCATGTACTTCCAGAATTTTCACCCGTCCTTTCAGATCAGGTGCGAGCAGGTTAATCTGTCGGTCAAACCGACCTGGCCGTTTGAGGGCTGAATCCAGGATATCAGGTCTGTTTGTGGCTGCCAGCACGACAACGGTATCGTCTGTATCGAAACCATCCATTTCAACCAGCAGAGCATTAAGTGTCTGTCCTCTTTCTTCCTGCCCTCCGGCAGAGGCACCACTTGCTCTACTGGCACCAACCGCGTCTATTTCATCAATAAAAACAATGCAGGGAGCGTTCCTTTTCGCCTCTTTGAAAAGATCCCTGACCCTTGAGGCCCCAACGCCGACAAACATCTCAACAAAGTCGGAACCACTGAAGCTGTAAAAAGGAACGCCGGCCTCTCCGGCCACAGCCTTTGCCAGCATGGTTTTACCGGTCCCGGGAGGGCCCTGAAGGAGGATGCCCCTGGGGATGGTCGCGCCGATCTTTTTGAAATTGGCAGGATGTTTAAGAAAGGAGATAATCTCTTCCAATTCCTCTTTTGCCTCAGGGATTCCTGCAATATCGTTGAAGGTAAGTCCAATCTCTTTTCCACTCAGGCTGACCAGTTTATCACTGGCGAATTTGCTCTCTTCCTTTCTTTTAGGCTGTAAAGACCACCAGACCACCATTATCAACATGACCACGAACGCAGCAATAACGGTCATATAAATCAGATTAAATCTGTCTTCTTTCACTACAATATGAATATTTTTCCCCTGGACTCTCTCCAGAAATTTACTGACATCCGGTACTGTTGTCACAAAGGTGTAATTATCTCGATCAGTGAAGACGACACTGTTACCGGTAAATTCAAGTTTGACGATCTGATTGTTATTTAATCGCTCAATGAGTTCGCTGTAATCCTGGCTTGTATGTCTATGCTCCATAAACCAGAGCAGAGCCATGAACAGGCATAAGAGAGAAAAGAGAAAACCGACAAGTAGATTACGAACAAGAAGGGCCATTGCAGTTGAGTCTCCAGGAGTGCAAATGCGTTTTCAAAAAGACTGTCACTGACAATGCAGTCGTGACAGAGATAGCCAGGAGAACAACACCAGATCTTCAAAATCGGACAAAGCATTTTTTTAGTCAGTCGACTGCAAAGCTTCGTTTTCAACGATGTCTCCCCAGAGGGAGTATATAAAAAAAGCCGAGACGATGCAAATCCTCTCGGCTTTTGTTATATATACTTTCATTCGTTATGTTACACGTTTCATTCCCGCACTGATCATTTGTTGATATCACATACCACTTACAGCTTTAAACCAGGAGCCAATGAGCTGAAATGGTCCACCTGCCTGATACATGGCGCTCCCAAGACAGGCAACGACCCACAATCCAACAATTCCTGTAAAGGCTGCAACGCTACCGATTATGACCTTGTCAACTTCTGCTGAAACAGTAGTTTGACTTCTATCTTGAACTCTACCCTGACTCTGCTCTTTCGTAAGTGTTCTTTCACTCATGGCATCTCCTTGTACGGTTGAAAAGGTTGATCTTCTGCTTGCCTCACACAGCATTCTTTGCATAATGTTCTTTGCACAATGCGTGCCAGAACAATGCGGGCCGATGAGTGATGGTCCGACTTGTAGCGCAACCGTCTGTTTTGTTGGATATAAAAGCAACAGGAGAGAGGAGCCTGTGACAGCA
Source organism: Deltaproteobacteria bacterium (assembly GCA_026388715.1). Classification (GTDB taxonomy): domain Bacteria; phylum Desulfobacterota; class Desulfobulbia; order Desulfobulbales; family Desulfocapsaceae; genus UBA2270. Next base: position 49,424 of record JAPLJF010000026.1, on the reverse strand, counting down.
AATAACAGTATGGCGCTGTTAAGACCTTTCTGCGGACTGTCCCGCCAGTGTCCCGCCAGTGTCCCGCCAGTGTCCCATCTGAACACCAAAAGTGTCCCAAGGCGACACTTTTTCAGGGAAAAAAATGAGAATTGGTCCCATTTAGCAACTGATTGTGTATCATTCTTTTGTTTAGAATTTGAATAAAGGAAGGACGGTTAAGAAGAGGGTGGCAGGGAGACAGGAGAAACAGAACAGGCTCTCCTGTAATCTCTGTTCAACTGCTAACCTGCAGGGATATTGGTACTGAGAACTCTCCCCCTAAAAACACATATACTTTACCAATTGATGGTCGCGCGTTTTTTTTAGTTTCTTGCCATAAGAGCCAAAATAATTCCCCACAAAATACTAATCTTTTATATTATAGCGACACATCTGTCTGTAGAGCGTGGAACGGGCCACACCCAGGAGCTTGGCAGCCTTTGCCTTGTTACCGTTTGCTTGCCGGAGAGCATTAATAATCTTCTCATCTTCCGACTGATACTGAGGAGTTGCTGGAAACGCTTCTACTATGGTGTTTTGAGGAATGGGAGGTGGAAAGACGGATGTTGACAGATCCTCCTTGACAGATGGTCTCTGTAATTCTTCCGGCAGGTGCTTTAATTGCAACACCTCATCCTGACAAAGGACACAGGCTCTTTCTATGACATGACTCAACTCTCGAATATTCCCTGGCCAGGAATAACGCAACATACACTCCATGGCCTGATCAGAGATTATGGCAATCTTTTTGCCAAGCTGTTTCCGAAAAACTTCCAGAAAATGGTTGGCCATCAGTGGAATACTAATGAGCCTCTCTCGCAAAGGAGGAAGCTTAATCTCAATAACCTTAAGACGGTAGTAAAGATCTTCCCTGAATTTTCCTTGTTTCACCATTGCCTGGAAGTCGGCATTGGAGGCGGCTATGACTCGGACATCGACCTGTATTGGTTCATCCTGGCCCACAGGGGTAAAAGTCTTTTCCTGCAAAAAACGCAAAAGAAGCAATTGCGTCCGAGGTGAGATGTCCCCGATTTCATCAAGAAACAAGGTGCCACCGTCGGCTTGAAGCAACCTGCCGGCCCTGTCTCTGTCTGCACCGGTAAAGGACCCTTTTCGATGACCAAAGAGCTCACTTTCCAGCAAATTCTCGGCAAAAGAAACGCAATCCACTTTGATAAGCGGCTTGTCATGTCGTGAACTCTCGGCGTGGAGTGCCTCTGCCGCCAGTTCTTTGCCGGTCCCGGACTCGCCTGTGACAAGAACAGCAGTATCAACTTTACCAATATTTTCGATCAGACTATACACCTCCTGCATGGCAGGGCTTGAGTCCACAAAGCCGTGAAAATAGCTGCGATTTTCGGCACTTTCCAAAGGCTTGGCAATGATCATATCTCTGGCTACGATCACAACACCCTGGAATTCATCATCCTCACCCCGCAAAGGAGAAGCATTTATACTGATCATCTTTGTTTTATGGTCAGGAGTATGGCATTCTATGAGATGTTTTCTGACCTCATTACCTTGCTGTAAAACCTTACGGACATCGTCGAGACAGGCAATACCCAGCTCATCAATGGGGAGTTGAGCAAAATTTGAGACTTCTTCCACACCTTTGGCTTTCAGCCATTGTTCTGCTGTTTCATTGAGTTGAACAATCTGCAAGTTGGCATCAACAGTAATAATCGCATCACTGACCGAACGAAAAATTGTTTCCAGGTAGCGGCGATACTTTTCGTTTTCCTGCTGGAGGCGTTTGGCTTTATTTTCCAGAAACCAGTGCTGCAGGGCCTGCCTGGTAAAATGGAGAAGGGTCTCTTTATTCACTGGCTTTGATATATAATCAAAGGCGCCATGCCTGACAGACTTGGTAGCAGATTCAAGATTCGGAAAGCCTGTGATCATCACAACAGGACATTCAACCCCTGATTCTCTTATTTTTTGGAGGAGATCTGTCCCGCCAGGCCCTATCAGTACGATATCACTGATAATGAGGTCATATTCTGTTTGTCCCAGTGCCTCCATGGCCTCGTCAAAAGTTGCTACTGTTTTCACAAACTGATAGCCTTCGGCGGTCAGGAATATTTCAAAGGTCTGCCTGATGGACTCCTCATCATCTACAATGAGAATCTTTGCAGAATATAAATCTTTTTCCATAATTTCAGGTCCCTGCCGGAAGTTCAATGATCATCTCCGTGTATTGGTCCAGGATTGAGTTAACATGCAGATCTCCACCATGATCTTTTATAATTCCATAACTGATACTGAGCCCGAGCCCTGTTCCCTCACCAGGGGGTTTAGTAGTGAAGAAAGGCTCAAAAAGGCGTTCCAGGATAGACTGGGGCAGGCCGGTTCCGTAATCCTTCACCGTTATCCGGTAAACAGGATGATCCCCCTTCTTTTTCTCAAGACAGGATATTTCAATAATTTTCCTGGAATCAAAACCAGGGTATCTTGCATTTAATGCATAGCGACTGTTACTGATGAGATTCAACAGTACTTGCTGTAATTGTCTGAAATCAGCAACAATGACTGATTTGTTATTCGGAAATTCAGTCACTACCGTGATTCCGTCCTTCTGCAACTGATGCTGGACCAATGCAAGACTTGCATTTACAATTTCCACAGGATTAACGGGCTCTCGCTCACCACTGTCTGCCCGTGCAAAAGAGATTAAATTATGGGTAATAGAGGCTATTCGGTTCCCTTCTTTCATAATCTTCTGCACAATATCAATGCCTGCAGGATCAAAATCGTAATTATCCAGAAGAATCTGGGCAAAGTTAATAATCCCGGTAATGGGATTGTTGACCTCATGGGCAACGCCAGCAGCAAGCTCACCGATAGCTGCAAGTTTGGCCGTCCGTATGGAATCCACCTTTCGCATCTCATCTCGTGTAAGTTCCCTGGCGGTCAGCATAATTTTATTTATTGTGCCATCCATCTCTTTAACAGGCGAGATAGCAAAAGAATATTCACCAAAGAGACCGGGGAGGCGTGTTTCTTCCACTTTTGGAGTACAGGTCTTAAGAAATTCTTCCAAAGGACATTTGATATGCGGCCACTTACCGCCATGAATTATCTTGCATATTCCCTGACCAATAACCTCATCCCTGGTTTTTCGGGCCGCCTGCAGAGTTGCATCATTGGCCTCAATAATAATCCCATCCGGTCGGACCACCAGAACAGGATCCTGGATGCCGTTGAAGAGCTGCTCCCACGTTCCGGTGTTACACGTTTCTTGGGGATTACAGCAGTCATGGCCGGTTGCGTCTTTGAAAAAACGGCTTATGTCTTTATTTTTTTTCATATTCATGGTGCGTGCATACAGCGGCAGGATTGAATTCAAAGTTTATTAAAAAAAGGCTTGGATATCATTTCATATCATATTTAGCCGACAATACTGAAATACAATATGAGCAATGATAAAATCATTACATAATTCTTAAAGAGGGATATCACATATTAAACAAGTAGCCTTCTGACATGGCTCAGATTTGAGCTGCCCCTGTTAACCAGGTTGGAATGGCAGGTTATAATGACTGGAAGGATGGCGGCAGTAACTCTTGATTGATAAGGCATTGGTTGCCACCTAAGTTGACAGGCTTTTGTGGATCATTGCCGGCTGACCTGAAAAAAAGATGGACTGCAACCAGATTCAATGATATTTTCGAGCATGTTAAAAAACTAACTTTCTTTAATTGTTCAGTTCCGGGGGTCTCTTTGGGGGCCTTCATGTTTTTTGACTTAAAATAAACTTTGCCATTTCATGATGTTACGCTATTGGTTCGAGCGAGCGTAGCCCACCAAACATTCAAGGCAAGTTATTGGATTTATCCTGTAACTTACCTTTTTTTAGCAGATTGCCTCTGCAAACTACAAACGCCCATTCAATCCATTATGCTTGAATTACGATTTATCCGAGAGAACCTGGAACTTGTCAAGGAAAAGACTGCAAAACGCGGAGTAAGCCTGGACAAATTGATTGATTTCGCGGCAGTTGATCAGGAAAGACTCACCCTGCTCGCCGAGGTTGAGGCCTTGAAAAATAGACGCAATACGGTCTCCAAAGATATTGCCACACTCAAAAAGGGCAGCCCCGAAGACAACGCCCAGGCTGAACCCATGGTTTTGGAGATGCGAAAAACCTCCAACCGGATCAAGGAACTTGACGACCGATTGACCGAGATCCAAGGACGTCTCCAGGAAATTGTCATGGCCATCCCCAACCTGTGCAGCGACTCCGTACCTATTGGCCAGAATGACAGTGACAACGTTGAAATCAGACAATGGGGGACAAAACCAACATTTTCCTTCCAGCCCAAACCACACTGGGAAGTTGGCGAGGCCCTGAAAATCCTCGATTTTGAACGGGCAGCCAAGATCACCGGGGCACGATTCGCCCTGCTCACCGGACTCGCCTCACGGCTTGAGCGCGCCCTGATCAACTTCATGCTCGACCTGCACACCCAGAGACATGGCTATGAAGAGATTCTCCCGCCATTCCTGGTGAACTCAGCCTCCATGACCGCCACCGGCCAGTTGCCAAAATTTGAAGAAGATCTTTTCCGAATCAAAGGCTGGGACCTCTACCTGGTCCCTACGGCTGAAGTTCCAGTCACCAACATCTTCCGCGATGAAACCCTGGAAGAAAACAGCCTGCCCGTTAAATTTACCGCCTATACCCCCTGCTTCCGCTCCGAGGCCGGCTCCCATGGCCGCGATACCCGTGGACTGATCAGGCAACACCAATTTGACAAGGTTGAACTGGTCAAATTCACCAGACCGGAAGACTCCGCCCAGGAACTTGAATCACTCCTCACTGATGCCGAAGAAGTTCTGCAACTCCTTGGTCTTCACTACCGGGTGGTCAAACTCTGTAGTGGTGACCTTGGCTTTTCCGCCACCCAGACCTATGACATCGAGGTCTGGCTGCCGGGCCAGGAGACATATCGAGAGATCTCCTCCTGTTCCAACTTTCTTGACTTCCAGGCCAGGCGAGGCGGCATCCGCTACCGCCCCAACGGCCAGAAAAAGAGCCGGCTGCTCCACACCCTCAATGGTTCAGGACTGGCCGTGGGCCGCACCCTTCTGGCCATCCTGGAAAACTATCAGCAGGAAGACGGCTCAGTGGAAATACCGGAAATCCTTGCTCCCTATTTTGAAAAAAGATTTTAGGGATGAAGGTTTTATTCTAGATCTACGCTTCTACGAATCCTGATCACTCTCCTCCTGGCCATCAAATATCTCTTCGGGATGCCTGACATAACGGCTCAACACCCGGGTCAGCATATCGGGAAGGTCGTTTTTTTGCCGGGAACTCCGATGTAACTGCTTGATCGTCTTTTCAAGGCTCAGCACTTCACCAAGAAAAACATGCCTCAATACCAGAGAGACCAGACGGGTGATGGTGGTCAGATTGGAGATTTGAGACTGAAGATGGTGATCTCGATCAAAAGCAGTTGAGGCAAAGATCTCGACAGGATTGCCCTGAAGCTCACTCACAGAGACATACCAGGTATTGAGTTCCCTATCTCGGGTTCGGTAGCGGACAGCATCAAGGACCTCGGGCAGGTCCAGTGGCCCTGTTGCTGGACACACCTGCTCACCGCTATCGGATTCATGCAGATCAGAGCGGATCAAGCCGCAGATTTTCCGCAGTAATTGCGGGTCTGTTTGTATAATCCGGGCAAGCTGCCCGCACGAATCACAGAATTCATTCCCCTGCATATCCTGCAAAAGAGCCCGTTTACCACAGCCGTCACAAACCTCTTTGTTTTCAGAAGATATCATCGCACCATTTTCCATCGGGAACAGTTGTTTGAATAAAAGAATTGAGCTGATCGAGAAATTCTGTCCCGGAAATTTCCCGCGCCCCAAAGCTTACAAGATGCCGGGTGGTCATCTGGCAATCTATAAGCTGATAATCCGCCGCTTTCAACCTGTCAACCAAAGCCACGAGGGCAACCTTGGAACCATTGCTGACACGGGTGAACATTGATTCACCAAAAAAAATCCGATCCAATGCAATACCGTACAAGCCACCAGCCAAAGTCTCGCCCTGCCAGCATTCAACCGAATGGGCATACCCCAGATCATGCAACCGGCAATAAGCCTCGTGCATCTCTTTACTAATCCAGGTACCCTCTCCCTTTTCAATGCGAACCTGGGCGCAGGAGGCCATGACCCTGGCAAACGCCCGGTCAAACGTGACCGTAAACTTTTTTTTCCTGATATCTCGGGCCAGCCTGCTGCTGACCCTGAAATCGTCCAAAAAAAGAACCAGCCTGGGATCGGGAAACCACCAGAGTATGGGATCTCCTGGAGAAAACCAGGGAAAGATCCCTGATCTATAGGCAGCCACAATTCTGGCTGGCTGCAGATCACCACCAAAAGCCAGGAGCCCGTTTTCATCGGCCGCGCCTGGCGGAGGAAAGATGATTTCGTTGCTCAGTTTAAAAAGAGGCATACCTTCATACGACCTGGATCAGAGGAAGAGTGATAATAAATTCAGCACCCTGCCCATCAACACCTGCGGCACTTATTATACCATGGTGCCGTTCAACAATCTTCTTGCAAATGGACAGACCGATACCAGTCCCCTTAATTTTCTGCTGAGTATGTAAGCGTTGAAAGACAGCAAAGATCTTTTCCTGATATTCCGGCTTAAATCCTATGCCGTTATCCTTTATGGAAATGGATAGATGGGTCTTTGCATCATACTCCTCTGGTACCTGGATGCGCGTAACCCGTATTTCAGGGGCACGATCAGGATGATGATATTTCAGACTGTTGCCAATGATATTCTGAAAAAGTTGCCGCATCTGCAAGGGGTCTGCCATAATAACCCCCAGATCGTCAGTTGCAATAATGGCATCAGTCTCTTCTATCTTGATGGCCAGATCGTCAAGAACCTCCTGAAGAATGCTGTTCAGATGCACCTGGGTAACGGGCTGAAATTCTTTCTCAATCCTGGAATAGGAAAGTAGGCCGTTAATCAACATCTGCATGCGATCTGCCGAATTAATAATCCGTTCAAGATAAGCCTTCCCTTTTTCGGTAAGGGTCGCAAAAAAATTGCTTTGTAAACGCTGGCTGAACGCCTGGATCAACATCAACGGCTCCTGCAGATCATGCGAGATCACACGAGAGAAATCCTGGAGTTCCTGGTTACGCAAGAGCAGCGCCTGAGCCGCATCTGACAGGCCTTTTTCCGCCTCCTTCCAACTGCTGATATCCCTTGATACCTCTATAATTCCAATCAGTTTACCGCTGGACGTACGAAAGGGGGTAGCGGTTACCATACAGGGGAAACTGCTGCCGTCCACCCGTGCTTTTCTCGCCTCTACCTCCACCCTTTCCGCACCTGCAAGGATCCTGGCCAAAGGACATGCAGGAGTATGACAAAGCCGCCCGGCAAAGATCTCAAAACATTTACGTCCAGTGATCGCCTCACTGCGACTATGACCAGTAAGGGCCATGAATGCCCGGTTGGCACGAATGACGGTAAAGTTCCTGTCAATAATATGCATGCCATCGGGTGCACTATTAAAGATTTGAATAAATTCATCATTAATTTCGACCAGGGCTTTTTCAACCTGCTGCTGTACCTTAATCTTGGCATCAAGAAGGATATTTGTTCTCCTCAATTCGGCTGTACGGCTGGCAACCCTGAGTTCGAGCTCTTCCCTGATCTTGACCAGCTCCCGTTCACTCTGTTTATGCTCTTCAATTTCCTGGAGAAGACGCTGATTTGTAACCAGCAATTGTTGACTGCGAGCCTCCAATCGTCTGGCAAAAAATTGGATCACCAGCAGCCCCATGATCGCCGCCACGACATGAGTGATCAAAAGTGGCCAGGGGGATTTATGAAAATGCAGGGGCATGGAAATGGAGATTCCACCCCGGATCTCACCAGAGCTATAACTGTCATGGCAGGAAAGACACGCCCCCGTGACCCGTAATGGCGCCATATAATGGAATTTTTCCCCTTCCGGACTGCTGACAAAGGCGCTCTGCTCTTTAATCCCCTTCTCAAAATCCTTCAGCCATGCCTCTTCCCAGGGTAGGGCCTTGTTTTCGGGACGGACTGGATCAAGACTGGTCAGATGAAACCGCACCTTGCTCTGCTGATCGGCAATCTCAGCAATTTGCCGAGTCATATAGGCCGGATTGACCCTGGTAAGCAGTCGACCATCATTGGTCACAATACCTTGCTGGTCGCCTGGCAGATATGGGTTGAGGGGGGTTTTCTCATCGGTAAAAACAAAGATCCCCCCGTGCTCTGCATTCCAGGCGCGAACAGCAATAATATGAGTCAAAAAACCCCTGGCTGTTTCCAGGGCAATGGCATTCTTTTCACGGATATCATCGGCTTGATTCCAGAGAAAAGAAAAAAGGACAGTGAAGCCCCAGATCACACTGGCAATGACCCGATATTTTTTTATCGGCTTACTGATGGAGGTTAGGGTAGGCAAGTGATTACAGGAAGATGAAAAATGGGGAACATCCGAGTAAGCCATCATGACAAGACAACGTTGTCATCTGCATGGCAAAAACGGGACAAGGTACCGTAACACAATAAAATGTATCACAGGAGACAGGTCTTGTCACGAAGCTCCTGAAAAAAGACCTTTTCATTCTGCGAGTAATCAACAGGAACCTCTATCAGATGAAGACCTGGCTGTTTGAGGCATTCTGACAGCAACTCAACAAGTTCTCCGGCACAAGAGACACGATACCCGTTGGCCCCATAACTCTGTGCATAGTGTATAAAATCAGGGTTCAAAAAGTCAAGACCGAAGTCAGGAAGGCCCATCCCGCCCTGCTTCCATTTAATCATCCCGTAGCCATTGTCGCGCAGGATGATGACGACCAGATGCAGTTTGAGACGGATAGCGGTTTCCATCTCCTGGGAGTTCATCATAAAGCCGCCATCTCCACACACAGCCACAACCTGCCTCTCCGGATACAAGAGCTTGGCGGCAATGGCTACGGGAAGACCGGCGCCCATTGTGGCCAGGGCATTATCGAGCAGCAGTGAATCCGGTTGGGTCGCCTTGAAATTGCGGGTAAACCAGATCTTGTACATGCCATTATCAAGGGAGATAATACTGCTGTCAGCGACAGTAGTGCGGACATCGCTGACGATCCGTTGCGGGGTAGCGGGAAAGCAATCATGGCCTTGCGCACAATAGACATGGGTGTTGATCTCTTCATGGAGGCGCTGGAAATAATCATGGTCTGGGCCGGACGGGTTGTGAATGAGTTGTAATAACTGGGTAAGACTGGTGCCGATATCGCCGACAACTTCATGCTGGGGGAAATAGACTTCATCAATATCAGCAGGTGAATAGTTGACATGGATAACCTGCATCCCCCTTTGATTCATAAAAAATGGCGGTTTTTCGACAAGATCGTGGCCGACATTGATAATTACATCGGCACGATCAATGGCGCAATGCAGGTAATCATGATCGGAAAGGGCGGCCGTGCCCAGTGAATAGGCAGAGTGCTCATCAATAATCCCCTTACCCATCTGGGTGGTAAAAAAGTAGATGCCTGTTTTTTCAATAAGCTCTCTTGCCACCCGGCATACGTCAGGTCGCTTGGCATCGGCCCCAAACAGAAACAGGGGATAATGCGCCTGATTGATAAGATCAGCCGCGATGCCAATGGAAGCAGGATTGGCATGGGGTGGATACAGACGAGTCAGAGCAAAAGGCTGGTTCTCTGTTTCTTCCGCCGCGATATCCTCAGGCAGCTCCAGATGGACAGGGCCGGGCTTCTCTGCGGTCGCGATTCTAAACATGTCGCGAACCAGAGGCGGGATACTGCCAGCGGTCACAACCTGCTTGGTAAATTTGGTCAAAGGCCCCATCATGCGCACCACATCAAGGATCTGAAAACGTCCCTGTTTACTCTTTTTTATTGGCTTCTGACCAGTAATAAAGAGAACGGGCATACCGCCAAGGAGTGCATAAGAAACGGCCGTGACGAAATTCGTCGCTCCCGGTCCAAGGGTCGAAAGGCAGACCCCGGGCCTGCCGGTAAGCCTGCCATAAGTGGCCGCCATAAATCCAGCCGCCTGCTCATGACGGGTCAGAATCAAACGAATCGTGGATGTCCTCAGGGCCTCAAGAAAGACCAGATTCTCTTCACCGGGAATACCAAATATAGTGTCAACACCTTCATTTTCAAGGCACCGCACCAGAAGTTCAGCTCCATTCATGATTCTTCCTCGCATCCCTTCTGCTCATGTAAGCCGTCGTTTAAAAATAACTGTAACAGTGAAATACCATGACCGGCATAAAGGTCCATGACAAAATGGTCGGAAAGGGAATGATTATTTCGTAACGGCTCCTGAATAACTGTCATCTATCACCATGAAGTAACAATCATGATCGTACCCATTAAGATCAAAAAGGTAAATATTACCTTGAGGTAAACCGCCTTTCCCATGCGTCCATAGCAATGAGACCCCAGCACCGTTCCCAGCAAGACAAGAGGGGCGGAATAAAGGAATGAAGACAGGACAGACACAGTGGTCATACCGCTCACGGCATGGGCGGTGGCATTGAGATACGAATTAAAGAGAAAAAATCCACTGAGGGTGGCCTTGATCTCATCCTTATCCCAATCACTTTGTGACGCATAAATGATTGTAGGTGGCCCGCCAGCACTGAAGACGGCACCAATGGCCCCTGACAAAAATCCAGCCATATATGACCAGGCAGGATGCATCGTCCTCGGCCTGGTCTTGATCAGAAGGCTATAACAAGAATAGGCGATCAAAAAAACGCCAAGCCCGATACTGAGACTCGCCGAATCAACCTTTTTCAACAGGGTGATCCCCACGAATATTCCCGGGATGGCGGCAAGACACAAGGGGAAAATCTTCTTCCAATCCAGGTGTTTTTTAAGCCTCAAGGCCAGAAATGTGGTAATCACAACGCTGTTCAGGGTACAAAGAGGGACAGCACTTTTGACATCAACACAAAGACTCAGTAGTGGCATGGCCACAAGAGCAGAGCCAAATCCGGTCATGCCCTGGACGAAACCAGCCAGCAAAAAAACAACACTTATAAAGAACAGAATCAGCATGATACATTATTTTCTTGAACAGAGGAGCGGCTCTGTTTACATTTCATAAAAATAAGAAAGAAAAACCTGCAATGTGTCCGCAAGGCTTATGACCCATTGATCACCACCAGATTATACCAAATTCCTCAAGCTTCGTAACAAAAAGCAGATACCATCACTCCTGACGCTTCTTTTGATAACAGGGAGGGTATCGGGGAAATCAGTATGCACAGGATGTTCGTTATGGTATATCTACCTTTGAATGTTAAGTGTCATAATGAAAAAACCTCTGTTTCTTCTGATCCTTTCGTTACGACAGACATGAATATTTTTTTAGTGTCACTCACTCCACGGTGGACACCCCGAAAAAAATATTCTTGGTGTGCGTCCAATGAAATCACCCTTCGGGGCATGAAGAGCAGCCATTTCCTTGTACCGTTTTGCCATCCAGATGACAGCATTATTTTATGACAATGGTTTTCCCCTTTTATCCAGCGGATGAGCGGGACACGAAAGATATCACATAATGGAAACAGGACAGATGCAAGAGGAACAACAAAACGCCCACCAATCCCCTTTTGACCATGGGTTGTTTTTTCCTGATAACGGCCGCAGATCTACTCTTGAAGCATTACGGAATGCTGTGGCAGGCTCTGCCAGCCTGATCACCTGTATTGGTGAAGAGGGACATGGGAAGACCATGCTCTGCAAAATCCTGGAAAAAGAGATTTCTGAACCATACATAGTGATTTCTTTTCCCTACTCTATTGAATCTTTTGATTATGTACTCCAGATTATAGCCCTGAAACTTAATCTCGACTTTTCAATAAAGAACAACGCGATGGGGAGCGGTCGTCTCCTGATGGAAATCTCCCGGACCCTTCGGGAACAAGGAATGCGGCTTCTGATTCTGTTTGATGAGGCGGAAAAACTGTATCTAGCGACGCTGGAACGTATTCGCAAGATGATTGATCTGGTCAACGAAGACGGAGTTTTACTCCAGATTATTCTGTTTGGCAGGATGGAATTTCAGACACATATTAAACAACTTGCCTTATGCACATTCAAGAGCGCGCAAGAGCTCCATCTCGTACTGCCACCATTAACAGAAGAAGACACGTTTCAATATCTGAATTTTTACATGCCGCAACGTCCCGGCTTTGAAAAAAAAAATATCTTCAGCCGGGAAGTAGCCGCAAAAATCCTCGCCGTATCTCATGGCAATTTCAGGAAAATCAACAGTCTGGCAGGAAATTCCCTGCGTTCATCATCTTATACTGCCGACAACACTACCGATGGTACTTCTTTCATGGTATTGCTCGAGCATATCAGGGACTCAGACGATCTTATTGCCGGAAAGCCTCCTGTGCATCGTCTGCCTTTTCTGTTCATGCAAAAAAAAGTAGCCATTGGGGCTGGACTTATTCTCATGGCCATTCTTCTATTTTTTTCTGTTAATAGAGAAGAAAAAAAACCTCTATTGCCGTCCAGACCCGAGAAGACGCAAATAACAGCTCATCTCCCACCCCGACAGACCACACCCAATAAAAAAGAGCTGTCAAAACAACCTGCTCCACCAGCCCCGGTCGTAGCCGCAGAGCCAGTCGCCAAGTCTGTCCCACCAGCTCCGTCGGCAACCGCAGAGCCACTATCCAAGCCTGTTTCACCAGCTCCGGTGGCAACCACAGAACCAGTCGCCAAGCCTGTCTCGGTAGAAATTGCGCCACTGGTTGAAAAAAAATCTTCAGAGATCCAGCTCCTATCTGCTAAAAAAATCCCTAAAAAAAATACTATCCCGCTCTTAACCCCTGAGCCTGTAATAAAAAATAAGAAGCTATTATTACAAGGGAAAAAAGGACTGAAGGCCAACATCAACCAACAGCTTCCTCAAAAAAGTCTGGCCGCAGGTGATAAATGGCTGGCCGGAGAAAAAAATGATCAATTCACCCTGCAAGTCATGGTTCTTGCCACGGATCAGGCCGGAGAAAAATTCAAAGAGATACTCCACGAAGAAGACCAGCAAGGAGCAGGAAAATTTATCGTACTCAAAAAAACAACATCCCCCGTAACATTCATCCTTTTTTACGGGGAGTATCCAACGCTTACCGCTGCGAAAAATGCCCGCAACAATCTACCCCAATCCCTGCAAAAATATACCCCGTATCCTGTTTCCATCAAACAGGCTGTGGAAAAATCAAAATGACAGACCACAAGCACGACATCTTTCGAGGGCCTCTCAAGAAAGCAGCAGACTGTTGGCAAGATTGATTAGAGGCATGATCAGCTTGGACAAGACACCAGTGACGGCCAGGAGGATGAGAAGGATAAAACCATATCGTTCGATAGAGGCGTAGGACCGGGCAAGATCGGGAGGCAGAATTCCAGAGAGGATCCGGCTGCCATCGAGCGGGGGAATGGGCAGGAAGTTGAAGATGCAGAGAACCAGATTGATCCAGACACTGGCAATCAAGGTGCTGCTCAGGGGAACCAGAATTGCTTCTCCCAGGGCAGAATAAGGGATGGTCTGGGCCAGTAACACGACTGCCTTGACCATCAAGGCGCTGATTACGGCCAGTGTGAGATTGGTAGCCGGACCGGCCAGGGCCACCCAGAGCATATCCTTTTGCGGATTTTTAAAATAAGCAGGGTTGACCGGCATCGGCTTGGCCCAGCCAAGACGGAAGATAAAAAAAGCAATTGTTCCCAATGGATCCAGATGCTTGAGCGGGTTCAGAGTCAGGCGCCCAGAAACCTTGGCTGTTGGATCTCCCAGCCGGAACGCCACATAGCCATGGGCAAATTCATGGACGGTCAGGGCCAGCAGCAGAGGCGGGGCCAGGATAATAAACTGCAGAATTGAGTCATTCATAAAAGATTTCCAAAGGTGAACATATCCACTGATACCAGCACAAAATAGCATTGCCACTCAACGTCAGGCAATCATAACTGACCTTGAGAATAAGCATGATAACATAAAGAAACAACCACATCACAGACTGTAACTCAGTGCATCAGCCTGTATTGAAATATATATGTCGCTATCCCGCAGAAATAACCGGCCAGGGCCAGCGGCCCAATGCGGCGGGCATACCAGAAGAATTCAATTTTCTCCAGCCCCATGGCCGCCACTCCGGCCGCCGACCCAATAATCAGGATCGAGCCACCCGTCCCTGCACAATAGGCCATGAACTCCCACAGAAAAGAGTCCGATGGAAACTGGGTCAGAGGATACATGCCCATGGAGGCGGCGACCAGAGGAATATTATCAACAATGGCGGAAACCAGGCCAATAATAACAACGATAAGCCCCTGATTCCCCACCTTGACATCGAGCCACTGGGCCAGGGCCGGGAGCATGCCATTGGCGGAAAGGGTGGCCACTGCCAGCAGGATGCCAATAAAAAACACCACCGACGCCATGTCGATACGCTTAAGCGCCTTACTCAAAGTGAAGTGTTTCTTCTCCTCCTCAGATTTGTGGCGATGCAGAATATCACCCACCAGCCATACCACGCCGAGGGCCAGCAAAATACCAAGATAGGGGGGTAAATGGGTAACCGCCTTGAATATCGGCACAAAAATCAGAGATCCCATCCCCATAAAGAACATGGCTGTTTTTTCAAACTGAGTCGTCTCGGTACCCTCCTGTTCAGCCCTGGCAGGAGCCACGACATCGCCTCGCAGCATAAAAGATGCAATGACCAGAGGAACCACCATGCTGACCATGGAGGCCAGGAAGGTGGCCTCCATGATATTGGTCGTGGTGACCTGACCACCGATCCAGAGCATGGTGGTAGTCACATCGCCAATCGGGGTCCAGGCGCCACCGGCATTGGCGGCAATAACAATAATACCGGCAAAGAACAGGCGTTGATTATGATGCTTGAGCAGACGCTTCATCAGCGCGACCATGACGATAGTGGTGGTCATGTTGTCAAGAATGGATGAGAGGAAGAAGGCGATAAAGCCAATGATCCAGAGCAGGGTCGATAACCTGGTGGCCTTGATGCGGGAGGTAATGACCTCGAACCCGCCATGGGAGTCGGTCACTTCAACAATAGTCATGGCGCAGATCAAAAAGAAGACAATGGCTGCGGTTTCCGCCAGTTTTTCCGTGAGCTGCTCGACCACATGATGAACACCCAGCGGACTGGCAAAGGAATAGAGGGTCCACATCAGGCCGGCCGCAATGAGCGCGATGGCCGACTTGTTGATTTTAATAGGATGCTCAAGGGCTATCATCGCATAGCAGGATACGAAGACAACTGTAATCATGGTCATCATGGGTCATTTCTCCTTGTAATACAGGGAATGGAATAAAAAATAATTGACAGAAAGAAACGGACTTGAGGAAACAAATGAATTAGGGTATATAGACACATCTTTTCTGCATTGTACGCACCAGTAGCTCAGCTGGATAGAGCAACGGACTACGAATCCGTAGGTCGGGGGTCCGAATCCCTCCTGGTGCACCAGTAAAATCAAGGGGTTAGGTCATTTTGGCTTAACCCCTTTTTGTTTGTTTTTCATGCTGGGTAACACGTGGGTAACACTTGAAGAGAAAGCCCTCTTTTTATGTACTCTGAAAACGTCAAAAATCCCAGCCAAGAAAGACAAAAAAATACCCCAGGCCAGAAGGCGAGGGGTAGAAAATCTAAAGATGGTATAGTTTTGTTTGTTATTACAGTTATATATCTTTTGTTTTTGGCTCACTTATCCTCTTTTTAAATTTTGTGTCTTCTGCTGTCCCAAAATAAATTTTACTATTTTTAAAGTTTGGATAATATTCTATAATCTCTATGTAATTTCCGTTTTTACCTTGCCACCTATATGTGTGATTTGCAAATTTAACACCCATTCCATTCTGCTCTATTTCTCTGCTTTTTTTAGTTGGCTTTCCATATTTTTTAACCGCAACATCAACGACTTTAAAAAAAGAATATGAATGTGTTGTAAGCTCAATTCGTGTCACCACACCATCCTTAGATAGTGAAACGTTCGCTCCGGCCCATTCTCCACCTATACTTGTTGATCCATCACATATGGTGGTATGCTCTATTCCTTCCCCACACTTAATCCCTCGGCTATAAGGACCCTCAATACCTTTAAGATAATCAGGCTGAAGAGCTTCTTCAATTTCCCTGGCAGTTGTATTTTTACCGCCAACCTCAATACCTTTAAAATCAAAAGCCATAGAAGTTGATGAGATAGACATTAAAAAAAGTGCCATGTATAATGTTTTCTTCATTTTTCCCTCTTTTAACATTTATCATACCTACCCATAACCCGGCCCACTACCCTTGTTACATCTTAAAGAGGTCAACTATTTTTTGTTTCCGCTTGTCGATCAACTTGTCCTCGTACTCTTTCCATAGCATGCTGTGTATTCGATTCATTGTGGAATGCTTCTTTGGCTCTCCCCAGGCGGAAACAATCCACTTAACATCTGTTTTGTTCAATAGCTCAAGATGCTGATAGCCAAGTTTTTGGTATGCAACCGGCAACCCTTTGATGACGCTACCCGGAATGGACTCAAGAATGTTAAACCCCGGCTCCTTCAGCCGCTTTGAATATGGAACACCAAGCGACTGTATTGCGGCAATCCAGTAAAGGAGCTTGACCTCTTCTACAATATCATCATTACTTTTCTTCTTTTCGCGAATCATTGCCCTGAGTGCAATTGATGCTTCGTTAAATGCAGCGGGGAGGGGAAAGTTTTCCATCGCCAAATTGAGTCGTTCATTTGGAAATTCACGGATCAGCTTTATCCGGTCATACCAGAATGTGCCATTGCAGATATCATCCCTTAAATCTCCACGACGTGCTTTGGCCCCGGTAACGGCCTCCTTGTCGGACGATGAAACAAGCCAGTGCATTCCCTTCTCCCTTGTAATAGCTTAATATTCTCAACCACACCACTTGCGGGGCACACTGACAAAAAATAAGTTACTTTTTTATTCTCTGTTATTGAGGTGGCTCCTGTCAATGCAAATAAAAAAACCGCCGCCCCAAAACAGGGGAAGCGGTTAATCACCGGGTGACATCCAGGGAGTAAATATTATTTCTTGATCCACCATTGAATCAAGCATCACCCAGCAAAGCGGGCGCGAACATTAACTATTCATCGCAACTGTTTGAAGTTTCGTTATTGCTTCCTTCACGAACAAACAGGATAACTCGTTTACCAGGGTAAAGCCTCTCAAGGTCTGCATTCTCAATCTCTGCCAGTTCTTCAGGGGTCTTTACAAACAGGATCATAGCTTCAAGCTCCGAAGTTCTCTTCTCCAGATTGGTCAATCGTGCCTTCATGCTCATGTGGTAACCTCCTCACCTAAGGGCTTTAGTAGAATAACGAAAGCTCCAGGGTGTAGTTTTTGATACTCCTCAGCCTCCACCGGATCAATAAAAATCTTTGAAGGCGGACGCGGTAAGAGGGATCTCTGGTGATCTTCGAGGGCTATTATACGGGTTTGTAAATTTCTCATGATCTCCTTACTTGTCGGCCTCTTTTATTTTCTTGCTGGTATCAACAACTTCAACCAAAATCGTTTTGGCATCAGGGTGATTTTTCAAATCATTTCTTGATACGGGCATTGTTCAACCTCTTTTGATTCTTCATTTACCCGATAAATTACCCTTTCCTGGTTCACATGAGAACATTGCCCAGTGCAACGTTTGAAGCAAACAGCCCTGAGAAAAACAGTGTCAGCGCCTGGATTCGCTTTCAGATATTCCGCTTGTTGTGCGGGGTCAAGGAACACTCTCACCGGCACGGGTGGAATAAGGTCTTGCCGCTGATTTTCAATGACTACCAGTCTGCTTTTTAAATTTCTCATGATCTCCTTTTCAACCTGGTAGGCTTTCAATCAACCGACTGAAGGCATCAACGAAACGCGCCTGTGTGTCTCCACGCTCTTCTTGTTGGTACAACCCCATGGCGCGACCTCTTGCTATCTCAGCAGATACCGCCGCCGCAAACTGGCCCTTTCGTGCTGCAATGTTACGAAGCTCAGCCAGGGCCGAAAGGTGTGTTTTTAAATCATCACTCATGATAAAACCTCCCTTAAATGAATTCTTCAGGTGATACGTTTGGTAGGGGGTTCCCTTCCAATTTTAAAAGCCGCTCTTCAATGTCGGTCAGCTCCTTGATTTTAATTTGGCCCTGAAGCAAACTCATCAAGGCCGTTGCTTCATCGGGGGTGATCTTGCCCGAACGTGTTGCTTCATAGACTGCCGCCGCCTGGTCAGCGAGTGATCCACCAGCAGGAAGCCGGGTGTTGATAGGCTTTGACGTTGCTTTGAGTGTTGGCGTGATCCGGTCAAGGCATATCCTTAATGCTTGAATATCACCATCGAGAGCCAGATCAACGGCTTTCCGGGTCAAGGCCTCACTCTCACCTTCAAGGAGTGTCAACGCGGCGATAGTGGCCTTATTGTGGCTTCCTTTGGGTCGTCCTGTTGGATTTCCTGATTGACCCTTCTTGTAAAGCTGTGGTTTCTGCTTCTGTCCTGTATTTTCAGTAGCCATCAGAAAGGGCCTCCTTGATAATCCTGCATTGCTGGCCGGGCAGGTGGTTCCATTGCTGGCCTGCTACCCTTGCAGTTATGTTGCTGTTCGGTCATTCCATTTATGGAGCTGGCAATAAACTGAAAACCATACTTCTTGACACCGTCCTTGCCCTCCCATGAAGTCGATTGGATTGCGCCAATGATTGACACCTGGTCGCCTTCATTCAGCCGGGTAGCATCTGCCAGCCCCTTGAATGCAACGATGGTAAACCGCTCCTTGTTGCAGGTGATTGAAAAGCGAATCATGGGCGTTCCTGTTTTGGTATTGACGACTGCAAACTTTTCAACCTTGCCGGATATGTGACATTCGTTCTGGTCATAGCTCATTGCATAGACTCCTTTGCTTTCATTTGTCGCTGTGGCATTGGCCGCGCCGTTTGGATTACATCCCGGCCAGCAATTACACATTCCATTTCTATGACACCATTGTCGTGCAGATAGGCTTTGAAGAATGGCTTATCCCATAGAGAGCACCAGCAGATACCCGGTGAACTGTTGCGCCGGTAGAGTTCTGCCATTGTCCAACCTGCCGCCTTCAGTTGTTGCCGGTGATCCTGTAGCCACTCCAGGGCAACGGGTGAAGGTTTCTGCTTGGTGTCCTTGCCCCTGGTGGCCGGTAAAAATTTACCGGGCGGGGTGATACTGGCAATAGATTCATTCTGGTTTGTTGGCGGTGAAACAGGCTTTGACAGTGCCGCCATGATTTCAGGCTTATGAGCTTTGAGCTGTGCCCGGATTTCATCAGTGAGCTTGTCAGCTGGTACAATCTTCAGCTTATTATCCGCCAATGAAATAAAAACGCCTTGGGTCGAAAGTGAGGTCAGCAGGTTATATGTACTCTGCATTTTCGACCTCAATCTCAATTAGTGGGTTTTCCGCACTCCCTGGACGGGCCACGGGACATCCCTTAGGGGATATGTCCCTGTCTGGCCCGTTTAGCAGGGGGGACAAGCCGGGACATTGGCCCGTTATGGCTCGTTGTGGCCCGTTGTCCCTACCCTGAATCCAGTAAAGATCATCTCTCGTTGCGATATAATAATGCTCCAAAAGGTAACGTCTGGCCCGACTAAAAGCTTTCTTTTTGGCGTCTTGAGTACACGCCTCAGCAATCCCTCTGGAGTATGCTTCTTGACGCCAAGAGTCCTCTGTGGCCTCTCCAGATTCATGAGTGATAGCTTTAAGCGCATCAAGCGCAATGAGATTCGCACCAGACAGTTTAGCAGCTTTTCGGGTGGGGCCTTCTGTCTGTTCTAAAGCCAATGAAGTTATCGGCTTCATGTCCTCATCAATATGGCCCAGGTCAACGATGATCGGCTTGAATGATTTTGGTGCCGGGGCTTCGTGATCTTTTGTCTTGGTATTGGTCAGCGTGACGACCTGCTCTTCGATGGTATCACCGGACTTGTCACAATTATATTCAAAGTCCATGGCCCCACGCAGCGCACTGCTACCGCGCCCACGCTTTGCATCTCCAAGGCCAGAATGATGAACGATAATAATTGCGCATTGCAGGCGGTCTTTGAGCTGGTCAATAGCCTGGATAAATGCGGTCATGTCAGAGGTCGAGTTTTCATCACCGGGGCCAAAATTCCGGTTCAAGGTGTCGATAATAATTAAAACAGGGGTGCCGTGGAGCGAGGCAACCTCATTCGCTGCAAGTTCAACCGCGTCAAGACTGTCAACAGAAAGCAACTGTGCTGCAGACGTTGACACGAAAAATAAAGGTGACTTCATGCCGTTGTTTTTTCCCCAGGCATTAATCCTTTTCGCGATTCCCGCTTTCCCTTCACCGCAGATGTAAAGAACAGGGCCTTGTTTAACCCGGTTTCCATGCCATTCTTTTCCAGTCGAAACACATAAGCCCATGTCGATGGTGATAAAGGTTTTCATGCTGCCAGCTGCACCAAAAAAAGACGCGGTGGTCTGTTCCTCAATATAATTTTTGATCAACCAATTTGCAGGGCTACAAGTTAAGCTTGTGGCCGAAATGAATCTAAATTGGTGGTCAATTTTTATTGGGTTAATCTCTGTCGCAACCACTGCGCGCCTATTCCCCTTGATCCACTCCGAAACTTGCTCAGGTGTCATCCATTCACCTCCTGCTCTGGTCTGTCCCGGTATGAATCAGCGCAGGAGCCGCACAAATAAGCCGAACAAAAAGACTCATCAGGGCGAATAAGGAAGGCGTAGTCGACTGAGCCGCATTTTATTCCGCAATCGGCGCAGGTTGCCCATACTGGAGAGGTAAAACTCTGGTATAGTAGGAGCTTAAATTGATTTTGTTGCCGGGGTGTGGTATTATGACCTTGATTTTCAAGGCGGTTTCTCTCAGGGGTGGGGGGGGCCGCTTTTTTTATTGTCATGGCTTATGCCCCCGCTTGCGCTTCTGTGGTGCTACCGAAAACCCGCGCCTCAATAAATGCGTCAAGGTCGATTTTTCTGTAAATTACAGCCCGATTCAACTTTATGAATTTTGGCCCTTTGCCGTTCCATCTCCATTGCTCCAATGTTGCAGGCTTTACCTGTAAAAATGCTGCCGCCTCTTCTGTCTTCAAATTTTCGCCCATGGTCTGTCACCTATTCTTTTGAATTGGATAGAAACAGGAAAAGCCCGCTTCCGATGGTCTGGAATATACGAGCTTCTATAGGGCTTATCTGTACGAGCAGGTTTTGTTTTTTAAGGGGGTAGGCTCTTACCTTTTCATTCTCCCCATGGTGTCCAGGGTACTATCAAAACGCCAGGAGAATTCTTTATAAAATCTGCTTCCGCTGATTTTGCGTCAATTTCTATGTCTTCGGAAAAGGTCGCCTTCACAATTCTTTCAACAAGAGGGTGATACGGTTTTCCGTCTTTGGGCAAGGGCCAGCCTTCGCATTCCATTGCAACCTGATTGCCTGAAGTATATAACCGAAACAATCCAACGAGATTAACAGCCAGCATACGCGGGGTGGTTGCGGTTCTTTCCGTGTTCACTGGTACCGGATAGAGAAAGCAGCCGTGCTGGTGGCTGTGTGGTGGTGTGAAACATTTCACCTTAGTTGTAAGTGCCTCTTTCAACTCTGAAAGCATCAAAACCGTGTTATCTGCATTTGAGCCAAGGGCAAACATCGCTGATCTTAAAAGGCTGGCATCTTTTTTGTCATGATGTTTTAAAAATTCAATAACAGCATCAAGGTTCTTGACGGCTTCACATCGGTCTTTAAGGTATACTTTATCAATCTTTCTTTTTTTCTGGTGATCTTTGTTTTTCTCTTTGTCATAAACCAACGCGGCATGACACGCCCAAAAGACGGAATTAGTCAATACCGTGCTATTGCCTCCAGTCTGATTGTGTTTTTCTGCAATTGCGAAAACCTCCGTAGCTATTTGGCTATTTTGTTTTTTGAAATTCTGCCACCATGCCAAGGCGTTTTCAGTTCTTTGTGATTCCTGCATTGTCATCGCTTGCGCTCCTATTGCGCTTTTGCCTGCATCTGTACAATCTGCCCATGTTGTTTCTTGATTCGTTCCTGTATGGCATCGGTGATTTTCTGCATAGGTTCCCGCAGGCGGTCAACATTCAGGATGATATACCCGCCCGTAACATCGCCAAGTTGTTGTTTATGGTTCAAGAGTGCCTTCACGGTGTAGCTGGATAAGTCCAGACTTTCGGCAAGGGTGGCAAAGGTGCGCCGCAGATCATGGCATGAAAACTTTATTCCGGTGATCGCTATCACTTCGTCAATAGCGCGCTTTGGTTCCACGATATAGCCGGTCTTCCCTTCACCGGGAAAAACATACTGTGAGGCAAGCCGTGACTCTGCCAGGGCAACACGGTTAAAGGCCGTCTGTTGTTGTTTCAATGGTAGCTTGCCAGCATCGGCAAGGGCCGCTTTCGCCTCGGTCAGTTCTGCCTTCAATCCTTCTTTGCGGTCGGTCAGGAGTGCTTGCAGATAGTCACTCAATGGCAAGGTGTGCGGGTCGCTGTTCTTGGTTTCAACAATGGTAAAACAGCCTTCCTGAAAATCCACTTGCTTCCATTGGAGTGTTGCCGCCTCCTGCCGCCTCAATCCGGTGAAGATCAAGAAAAGCAGATAGTCCCTCATGATGGTATTATCCAGCCCAGAAACGGCCTTGTACCATGCAGGCAAGTCGCTGTTTCTGATAAGGGTTCGCCGCCGCTCAACCTGATACCATGCCTTTCTTTTCCGGCTTGAAAGGATATTGACCGGGTTCATGTATGGAGCTCCACCCTCTTCATCCTCAAAGGCATAATTCAGAACAGCCCTCAAGGTTCTCATGCAGTTGTCAGCCGCCGCCTCTCTTCGTAATGGTGGGGCAATCTCCTTATCTCCTGTAGGAGTGACTTTCTTTGTCAGCCTTTGCCGTTCCCGCTTACCACTTGCTATCGCCAGGTGACGGGCTTTTACCATGTCGCGCGTGATCTCTGCAGCCGGTCGCTCTAACCAGTCAGCCAGGTATAACCGGCAAAGGTTCCTATAAGTTTCAATGGTTCGGGGTTTCAGCTTCCCCTTTTGCAGATATTCGTCAAGTGCCGCCTGCAGGGTTATCTTCTGCCGGTCTTCTTCCTTTTTTTCCTTCCGGGCCTGCCGCTTCCCTTCGTTTGGATCAACGCCCCGCCCCATGTCGGCCAGTGTACCTTCTGCCCTCTTTCGTGCCATCTCTGCCGTGATCTTGTCAGCGGTATCAATCTTTGTTCTTACCTGCTTACCATTGACGCGCCTAATGGTGAAATAGGTTTTGCAGGTTGTCGAAACTCGAACGCCAAAACCTTTTAATACGTCATCAGAATAATCAACCCGGCCACTCTCAAGAAGGGGCAACTTCTCAACTGTTGTCTTGGTAATATGAATTACGGGCATGGTCTCACCTCAAGATATGAGCAAAAAAATCGTCTATGGGTAACACTTGGAAGGAATTTTTTAAAAATCATCAATCCCTAAGCGGTTTACAGGCCGCTTGCTGGGTAACACATGGGTAACACTTTAGGGAAAACACGAAGAAACTGTATAGAACAGTGTAGGGGGTAAGTGACTGAATGTCAAGAGATTGTAGAATTTAGCAGAACAGAAAAGAGGACAGAATAGGCCATTTTACAAACTACGAATCCGTAGGTCGGGGGTCCGAATCCCTCCTGGTGCACCAGTAAAATCAAGGGGTTAAGTCATTACGACTTAACCCCTTTTTGTTTGTTTTTTGTCTGGGATCTGGAGTTTAGAGTTTCATAATGATTCCCATCGTCACAATGGGGGGCGGGCAATTTCCCGCTACATTGTTCTCTGATATAGGATATGTCTGATA
The DNA here is from genome assembly GCA_026388715.1 of Deltaproteobacteria bacterium. Lineage (GTDB taxonomy): Bacteria > Desulfobacterota > Desulfobulbia > Desulfobulbales > Desulfocapsaceae > UBA2270. The sequence continues at coordinate 25,453 of JAPLJF010000026.1, read as the reverse complement.
TCCTGAGGCAAATTGCTTGTCTGGCGGCAACTCGGGCTCAATTGGAGGTTGGAATTTTCGACACTTTGAGTTCCACCACCCTCTTACCTGAACATTGCCTAAAATATTTTGTAGTCCTAACCGGACACGTCCCGCAGTAATCTGGTTTTTCTTGCGCCATGGAGTTAAGTGCATCAGGTTTTCCACCTGATCGCCACAATAGATAGCCAGTAACTGTGGTAACGCATAGGCAATTGATAAAATTTGTGTCCAGCGATGCAAAACCAATCGTGATTGTTGCCATGCATCTTTCCAGCCCCAGCGGTTTTTCATCTGGTTGAAGAGGTCCTCAATTGACCATCTGCGGCCATAATATACAAAAATCTGTTGAGGCATCAAATCGCTTAACGTGGAAAGAATCAGCCGTTGTTTGCTTAAACAGCCGTTTTCATCTTCAAATTGCATCCAGATGGCGCGTACTTTTCGTCCTTCCATGAATCTGGCCAGACAAACAGCGCTGCGGTAGCGTACCCATTGCCACTTCCCATACAGGAAGACCCATTCACGTGTTTCAGGCAGGGCGTTGACCACTTCAGCATCATACTTGTCGCCATATATTCGTGGCCTGCCTCTACGCCCAGTGAAAACAGGGATGCCAAACAGGGCCGTATCTCTTCTCACCTGACCGATCGCATTGAAGCCAAGTTGCAGCACATAGCTCAGGTACGGCCATTTCATAAACCAGCTGTCCACAAGAGTAATGACTTTTTTCTCGGCAAACACTGGGGCAATGACTCGAAGTAAAACCTTTGCAGCATCAAGCTTACTGCTGCTTCCCGCTGTCCTCATGAGCCTGGATAGCAATGGAACAGCAGAATGCTTCATGCCGGAGCTAATTGATAACGCCATACTCACCCAGCATTGGCCAAGGGCATATTGGGGTCTATTGCTTTTCTTCCCATGCTGGTGATAGATACCACTGTCTGGTGCTCTCTTTGAGCTCCTGTAGATAAAGGTATCATCAAAGATGATAAACCATACTGGCTGTGGAAAAAAGGTGACCACCAACCGGGCCATCTGTACCCCTACCGCCACCCATGACCACTTACCCTGCTGGAGCCATTTATAATATGCACTCCAACTGCGTACAGGATTTATGGCCAACCAGGCCTCGGTTACAAATCCTGCCTGGGTTATCATCGCTCCGACGAGTAATTCAATAAACGTTGGAACGGAACGAATTGGTAGTGCCTGAACAATGAATGTGATACATTCAGACAGGGTGCTGGGGATATTGCCGTATCCCTTGTTATCCATGGCGGCCTCCAGAAGATTAGGTGAAAATTTATCTTCTGGTAGGCCGTTTTCTCAGCCGAATTGAGGACTGTTTAGATTTACTGTTTGCCTCAATTTGGCTGAGAAAACGGCACAATTTCTTGCCGCTATGTCAATAGCTTTTTGTGATTTTTTTACAAATTTTTAACATATAGTTTCAGTCATGCTGTTGGCTGAAACTCCAAACTCCAGCCAAGACATGCACAAGGAGAAAACTATGAAAACTGTGATTGCGGGTGCGCTGCTGCTTATAACTGCCGGGACTGCCTGGGGCTTTGACGCCGAGTCGGGCTGCGTTGGCTGTCACGGCAACAAGGAGAAGATGAAGGAGCTGGGGGCGGAGTCGATGTACCTGGACCCGGCCCAGGTGGACCAGGAAGTGAACATGCAGGGCAAGCCCACCTGCGTGGACTGCCACCTGGGTGACGCCAGGGCCCGGGACAAGGAGGCGGCCCACCAGGGGGTGCTGCGTCCTTTCCTGGTGGGAGCGGGCAAGAAGCTGAAGGGCGAGACGCTCTCCCGTGAGGCGGCAGGCGCCCTGCAACCCTTGACGCCAAAGGGGACCGGCATGAACAGTATGATCCCCGATGGGGACCCCGGCAAGCTGGAACAGGCCGGAGTCAAGCGGATCGTCGGCATCCAGTGGCACGATCGTGACCGCGAAACCATGGCCTATGCCCCGCAGGTGGCCGAACAGACCTGCGGCCGCTGCCATGCCAAGGAAGTCAAGGATTACAACAGCTCGGCCAAGGGGCTGCTGAAGCACCAGCGGGCCTACCGCGATTGGAGCGAAAAGCTGCCAGGTCCCCAGAATTGCGGGATGTGGTTCGGCCAGAACGAAGAAACCATCAAGGCTAGAACCGCCGTGCCTTACGGCAAGGCGCAGAATGCGGCCTCCGACCGTTCCTGCAATATGTGCCACGCCTCATGCAACGATTGCCACTTCAAGCCGATGGCCAACAAGGGGGCTCACGCCTTCGGCAAGCCCGATACCCTCAGCTGTTACGGCGGCGGCCGGGCGAGCATCTGCCATGCCGGGCCCATGGACCGTCGGCGCGGCGCCGGTTACGTCCGGGGTGAGTATTCTTTTCCCGCCAACCTCCCGCAAGATGTCCATTTCAAGGCCGGACTTCAATGCCTCGACTGCCACAAGCCGGCCAACCACCAATTTGGCCACCTCGCCGCTGATGATGCGCGCAAGTCCTGCGCCGAGTGCCACGAAGAGATCGTCCAAGCGGTTAACAGCTCGCCCCACGGCAAGGTTGACTGCACCTCCTGCCATATCACCGTTTCCGGCGCCTACCAGTATACCTTCTGGGGCCAGGGGAACGCCTTCGGCGTAGAGACCCCCTACGGCAAGCACAAGGAATACTACGGCACCCGCGATCTGCCGACCATCATCAGGAACGCCTCGGGCCGCTGGATTCCGGTCAAGCCCTACCCCATGGCGGTCATGAACCAGACCAGGGAACTGGGGCCGACCGGGCTTCTCTTCCGCTCAATCCCCAAACGGAATATCCCCGGCAATCCGCGGATCGGCGAACCGGTCACCTTCGAGGTGGCGCGCAAGTCTACCGACGTGAATGACGCCTTCATCGTGGTCGGTACCCGCAGTGATCTTCCTTCGGGGAACAAGGCGATCCTCTGGATTCAGTTGGACAAACTGAGCCATGCCATGGGCAAGCCGCGCAGTTGCGGCAGCTGCCACGATTCCCATGCCCAGGTAAGCCGGTCGGAGTGGAGCTATTTCGAGGACAAGGATGTGACTAAGCCGTTCAAGGGGAGCTACACCATCACCGCCGACCGAAACGGCCTCCGTTTCAGCGATCTTGTCTGGGAGGAGCCCTCCCTGACCCCCAATCGCAAGATGGAGGATCTTGCCCCCTTTGCGGTGCTTCCCAAGGATGCCTGGGATGTCAAGGAGATCGATTTATCCATCCCCTATAACGACAAGAAAACCGCCGGAGTCCGTACGGAGCTGGAGCGCTTCCTGAAGGAGCTGGACAAGCGGCCGGACGACCCAAAGATCGCGAATATCCGGGTGATTGCCTATCACAACCTGGCCATGGCCAAGAAGATGCTGGAAAAGAAATAACCGCTGTTGTTGAAAACGGCGCGGAAAAAGCCCTTTTAAGGAAATCTGCTATGACACGTGCAAACAGACAACACTCATCTGAATATGGCGTAAGCGGATATAATGAAATCCAGAATCCGCCAGGGCGTTACTCTGCAATCAACAGAACAGCCCTCAGGAAAATTTTTGCTATCAACGACGAGTATCATTTACGGAAAGAGAACCGTGATTGGATTGAAACTGAACTGAAAAATGGGACATCCCAGCGAGATCCCCTTTGGAGAGTCCATTGCTATTGGTAATGAGCGCTACCTATGAACGAGACATACACAAGAGGCTTGGAGTGAGAGCGGCCGGGCGTTCAGTGGTTTCCAATAATGGTACCACCGTCTTGAAAGAGCACCAATCGCCTTACGGCACTCTTTACGCCAGCAAAGAAGACCTTTCATGCCAAGACAATGCCTATTATTTATCTATTAACTGCTAGAATTCAACATATTGCCTTGGCTCGACCCCGAACTATTTTTTTTGTAAACGAGGTAGATAGTATGACAATTGCCGCGATCCCAGTGGACCAACGGGTAATCGATATCGATTCCCGGCGCTTTGCTTCTGTAGAAAAGGCCCTGGTTGAATTAATTACCAACAGCGATGACAGCTATGCCCGACTGGAAAAGAGTGGCACGCCGGTGACTGGCCGGATTCGCATCAAGTATGAGCGGCATCAGGCGGGTGCGCTGCTGGTGGTCGCCGACCAGGCGGAGGGGATGTCCTTCGAGCAGGCCTCTTTTATTTTGACCTATGGCGGCGCTCATAGCCCCTTGGCGCGGGGCGAAGGCGACGGGCGCGGTTATTTCGGCCGTGGCTTGAAGCAGGCTGTTTATGGACTCGGTCACGGCTGGATCGAGACAATTCATGGTGGACGATTTTCCCGTATTGAACTCTTCCGCAGTGAAAATGGCGACTATTTATATGACGATGGGGGTAGTGATCGGCCGGCAGATGCGACAGATTATAGTCGGCTTGGTATTGCTGACAACGGCACCCAGGTGACTATCGTCATTGAAAACAGTCACGTGAATATATCCCACTATGGAACCATTATGCTGGCATTGCCCAATAACATCTATCTGCGCGATGTGCTGACGCGGCGGAATGTGGAACTGCAGAACATGCGACAAGGGAAAGAAGTGGAGCGCAGCGGACGCGTGCGTTATGAGGAGCCGCCGGCAACTCTGCTGCTGGGTCCCGATCAGGCTGGCAGCTTTGTTTATCAGCAGGAAGAGTATTCATTCACCATCACCCTGAAGCGTGCCCTGGATGTGGAATTAACAATAAAGGGGGACGAACGGACGAATGGCCTGGTCATCCTGTCCGGTATGGCGGCACTTGACTGCCAGCTGTTTGAATATGAAAATAAGGTGGGAACGGAGTACCTTTTTGGCACGGTGCGTTGCCCGGCCCTGATCGAAAAATTAGGCCAGGGCATGGCAATTATCAGTGACGAAAGAGAGGGGTTGAATCATAAGAATCCATTTGTGGAGGCTTTTTCCCAGGCCGTCAGCAGCACGATCGCGCCCTATGTGTTGGCGGAGCAGGAAAAACTGAAGCATCTGGAGCGTGCCACCACCTCTGGCCGAACCAGTCATATGATCGAGCACTTGCTCCAACGCATGAGTCGGGCGGCGGTTCAAGATCTGGGTATCATCCTGCCGCCGCAGCCTGAATTGGAGGCCGGCGCGTCTGTTGAGGCAGAACCGCCGGCGGCGCTCCGTTTCACCACCCCCTTTTATTATCGCCAGCTCAACCATCCTTTCCACGCTGCCCTCCTGATTGATTCCGGGCAATTTTCCGGTGACGAGGTATTAACCTTCAACTATGCGTTACCCGATTCCATGCGCATCGAACCAGCGCCGACAACGATACCGGTCCGCGAGCTCAACGTTACGCAGCGGATCGAATGGACGATCGTGGGCGATACGGCAGGAGATCGTGGAGAGATTAATGTGCGGGCGGGGGCATATTGGGCCTGGTGTGAGATTGTTGTGGCGGAGGATGCCTCCCATCAAAGCCGCGGCAGATCCCACCATGTCGTAAAAAGAGGGCTGCCACGGGATCATGGTGTGGATATGTTCGTTGGTTATGAATTCCGCAACCTGAACAACGAGCTGGACCGGGCGGTATACAGCTCCCAGGAGCGGAAAATCATAATCAATACCGGTGCGCCGACAGTACAACTGTATGTTGATGGCCGGGGATATTTCCGTGATTCTGCCAGGCTGCTACTGGCCGAACTTTTTATGGATGTGATTTCAGATGAGTTGGCTCGATACTCGGTAGAAAAATCAGGCCATAAAGGTGATGCCGAGGCCTATCACGCCGCCAAACAGGATATCATTCGCCGATACGGCAGCGAGATCCATCTTTCTTTCCTGAACACATAAGGGGACATTCAAGAATAACAAAGTCGAACCGAACGCTGCAGTGGACGGGCCATCTGAATATGGCGCAAGCGGATATTTTGAAATCCAGAATCCGCCAGAGCGTTACGCTGTAATCAACAGAACAGCCCTCAGGAAATATAAAAAGTACGCATTGTCGTATGGTTATCAAGTTGTAGAGGCCCAAAAATATGGTGAAGGGCAAATATGGTCACACTACGAATAACGCACCCCGCCGACATCTTTCCATCCAGTCATGAGACCGAAATAATGGGCTGCTCCAATAGCAAAACAGGGACACAACTTTTTTATGGAATAGGACTCTTGCTCCTGCTCACTACCCCAGCCTATGGCGCCCAACCTACAAAAATTGCAATCAGTAATTTTGCAACTGCCGGCCTGACAGGATGGGAAGAAAAGAGCTTTTCCGGAAAGACCGATTATCAGATTACCAAGCAAGGAAATGAAACGGTACTCAAGGCCACCAGCCAGGCGGCAGCGTCTGGCCTGTTCAAAAAGAAACGCATCGACCTGCAACAAACCCCCTACCTGAACTGGCGATGGCGCGTTGACAAACCTCTGCCCTCGCTCGATGAAAAGACAAAATCAGGTGATGACTACGGGGCGCGGATCTATGTGGTCGTTGACGGCGGGCTGTTCTTCTGGAACACCAAGGCCATCAATTATGTCTGGGCCTCCGCCGTCCCCACCGGGGAAAGCTGGCCCAACGCCTTTGCCGGCAAAAGCGCCATGATGCTTGCCGTCCGTTCATCCACCGACACAGCAGCAACCTGGTACCAGGAAAAACGCAATGTCGCTGCCGATCTCAAAGAGTTCTTTGGGAAAGAAATCAGATACATAGATGCCGTAGCCATCATGACCGACACCGACAACAGCGGCCAGCAGACAACCGCCTACTATGGCGATATCTTCTTCACCAGTAACTGATGTCCGGCCTTGTGAAAAGAATAAAAAATATTTTAAAAATCCTGAATGGATTCATCCTATTACTGTTACTGGCACTGTCAGGATGCGCCTACATAGACACCGGTCCCTCGCCGATAAACGCTCCAGCAACCGCCTATATCCCAGCCCAGGGCTCTTCTCTTCTTGCCCGCTTTACCACTCATTTTCAACACATCCACCGGAGGAATTTGCCCCATCCATTCGTTTTACCATTGCATTCCTGCCAAAAAAGCCTATTGTATTTCGTTTCCTCTCTCCCATAGAATTATGCCTTGCAACAAATCCAGGACAACAGGTAAAAAAAACCTTTTGAAATATCATGAGTAAACAGCTTGAACAGGAAGTCGCAAAACGACGGACATTCGGCATCATCAGCCATCCGGATGCCGGAAAGACCACCCTTACCGAGAAGCTCCTCCTCTTTGGCGGCGCCATCAATCTGGCCGGGGCCGTCAAATCACGCAAGATAGCGCGACACGCGACCAGTGACTGGATGGCCATTGAGCAGGAACGCGGCATCTCGGTCACCACCTCCGTGATGAAATTCACCTACCGGGATTACGAGATCAATCTGCTCGACACTCCCGGCCATCAGGATTTTTCCGAAGATACCTACCGGGTGCTCACCGCCGTTGATTCAGCGATCATGGTAATCGACAACGCCAAAGGGGTTGAGGCCCAGACCGAAAAACTGATGGAGGTGTGCCGGATGCGCAACACGCCGCTGATCACCTTCATCAACAAACTGGACCGGGAAGGGATGGAACCGCTCGACATCCTGGCCGAGATCGAAGACAAACTGCAGATCGAATGCGCCCCCATGTCCTGGCCCATAGGCATGGGCAAGACCTTCAAGGGTGTCTACAACCTCTATCGCAAGCAGCTTCACCTATTCACCCCGGGTCAGCAGAGCCGTGGCCAGCAGGGCATCACCATCGAGTCCCTTGATGATCCGCGCCTGGACCAACTGGTAGGGGCCCATCAGGCCGATGAGCTGCGCACCGACATTGAACTCCTGGCCGGCGCGGCCAACCCCTTTGACTATGACCACTTCATAAAAGCCAATCAGACGCCGGTCTTCTTTGGCAGCGCCGTCAACAACTTCGGCGTGCAGGAACTTCTTGACGCCTTTGTGGAGATGGCCCCTCCTCCCGGCCCGCGAGCGGCTGTAACGAGAGATGTGGAACCAACGGAGGAAGATTTTTCCGGTTTCGTGTTCAAGATCCAGGCCAACATGAACCCGGCCCATCGCGATCGCATCGCTTTTTTCCGGATCTGCTCCGGAAAATTCACCCGCGGCATGAAGGTGCGCCATCACCGCCTGGATAAAGATATCACCCTGGCCAACGCCACCATCTTCATGGCCCAGGACCGGGCCAACGTCGAAGAGGCCTGGCCCGGTGACATCATTGGCCTGCACAACCATGGCACCATCAAGATCGGCGACACCTTTACCCCCAAGGAGCCACTCAAGTTCACCGGCATCCCCAATTTTGCCCCTGAGCACTTCCGCCGGGTCTTATTGAAAAATCCCCTGAAAATGAAGCAGCTCCAGAAGGGATTGATTCAACTGGCAGAAGAAGGCGCGGTCCAGGTATTCCGGCCGCTCATCGGCGCTGATTATATCATGGGGGCGGTGGGCGTTCTCCAATTTGAAGTCACCATGGCCCGGCTGAAAAATGAGTATGGCGTCGATGCCGTCTATGAACCGATCAACTATCAGGCCGCACGCTGGGTGACCTGCGAGGATCCGAAAAAAATGGCGGAGTTTGAAAGAAAGAATCAGGCGACACTGGCCCGGGATGCGGAAGGATTTCTGACCTATCTGGCCCAGAATGAGTGGATGCTGAACTTTTTCATGGAAAAATGGCCAGCCATCGAATTCCATAAAACCAGAGAGAATATTTAGAAACCGTTAAGAAATGAGCAACGCTTTTTTGCTCATTTCTTTTACGGATTCTTATGCCACTTCAAAGAAACAGCAATCTTTTCCGGCTGTTTCTTTGAGTGGCGTCGAGCAAATAACAACTGGCGACCACAAAGACCACCCGCTTCCTTATGTCGTTTATTAGCGAATAATCTTCTTTTTGATTATTCGTTAACAAACGACCGGTGGCCGCAAAAGCCAACCGATTAGGCGCAATGAACATACTTTTCCGCTCATTTCTTTTACGGATTCTTATGCCGCATCAAAGAAACAGCAATATTTTCCGGCTGTTTCTTTGAGTGGCGCCTGGCAAATAACAACAAACGTCCACAAGACCCATCGGGTTCTTATATCGTAGGATCCTGTTCCTGTCCCTCATCATCGACAAAAACAAGGGCCTGCCCTTCCGACAGCGCTGTCGCCACCTTCTGTCTGGCCGTGGTGATAATCCGCTGAATAGTTCCCCGCGATACCCCCATGAACTGTCCAGCCTCTTCCTGAGTCAATCCGTCACGATCACAGAGCCGGAGGGCTTCGAGCTCATCACGATGCAGCTCAATCCGCTCAAGTTTGCTTAAAGGAGTACCGGTTGGCTTAAAGGCCCGACCACAGAAGTTCCCTTGACAATGTCGTATTTTTTTTGGACGTGGAGACATGTTATTGTTGTTATTTTTTTACAGTTAAAAGAAGCAGTTACAGTAAAATAACCTCGTCACCCGAATGACAAAAACGGCATAAGGAGCCGTAACGAAATGGATAGGAAAGCTGGGTTTATTTCATAACGGTTCCTGAATAAATATGGCAGTTTGCATGCGTTAACACACACAGACTGCCATTATCCATTACTTCTTTTTATACTGTAGATGAAGGAAAAAATCAAATATTTAGGTTCACGTCCATCAATGATGGCAATTACTGCCGCCACCACAGACCTGATCCGCATGCATCATGGGCAACTTACCCGCCACAAAATGTTCAATAACTGCCGCTGCATCAGGGATGCTGTTTCTGTCAGCCCAATACACATCAATACCCACCTGATTAAACCCCCGTAAAGGATTAGCTCCCATACCGCCCACCACAATGGCATTCACCTTGGCAGTATTGAGGGTATTCACCGGGACCATACAGCCACCTGCTCCATGTTCAGGTGTCGGAATCATTTCCACCGTCTTGATGTTTTTATCATCATCCAGTTCAACCACAGTAAAGACATCACAATGGCCAAAATGTTCTGAACGCAGAGCCTGCATCCCCCCTGGATTATTTGTCGGAATAGCTATACGCATTTTTTCTTCTCCTTATACACCTTTTTATTGTTAACCCCTGAGCCTGACTGTCAAGACCGGCATGGGACTTTTTTTCACCACCCCTCGAGCAACGCTGCCCAAAAGAAGGTCATCAATCATGCTATGACCATGTGTCCCGAGAACCACCAGATCAAATTCACCTTCTGTTGCAGTTTTCACAATCTGCTCCACAGGATGTCCGATCGTTATTACCACCTTAGGCTGCACTGAACAGTTTTCCAATTCACTCCCTGCCTCCCGGCAGACGGCATGGATGCGCGCAATCACAGCCTTTCTGCTTTCCTCAAGCCCTTCCGTATAAAAGCTGCTGAGCTTCTCCTGGCTGAAATGGCCGGCCAGATCATACCCCATCCCGGCGGACATTTCCTCCACCAGATCAGGAATCACATTGACAACAGTCAGCTCAGCCCCATACTCATGGGCCAGACTGAGCGCATAACGCGCCGCCTTTCCTGCGGTTTCAGAGAGGTCTGTTGCGTACAGTATTTTTTTAAACAGGGATTGTTTCATCTTGCCTCCAATGGCTGTATCTACATTTACCGTCACCTTGCCGGTACCGACTTTTGTCCCCAACTGCCGAAAAATGACACATATTTTCCAGGTTCCGCCTGACTCTACTCAGAATGAAGCACATTACAAAATTACCAACCCCTGCTCATTGCTGGGCAGGTGCCGGACCAAAAAACACATCTGTAAGCTTGACATACCATGCTGCTACCTGCACCTGAATGATGTAGGAGACAGCAATAACCAGGGCCGCATCCGCCCCTTGCGCCCCGAAGGCATTAATGGACAGGGCAAGGGCAATGGACAGGTTCCGCATCACCGTACCATAGACAAGGGCGATGGCATCGCCACGGGAAAACAGCAACCGGCCAATAAGAGTACTGATAAAAAAATTCGCGGCATACAATACAAGCAAGGGTTGCAGGATCTTCCAGAGCACCAGCTCAGGATCCTGGGATAAGTGCTGCGCCTTCAGGGCAATGGCGACAAAGACAATGCCAAGCACGCCAACCGTTGACAGAGAGGGGAAACGCGGGACCCAGGTCTTCTTGAATTCCTGCTGCCCATATTTCTTCAGAAACCAGAAGCGGGTTAAATAGCCTAGGACCATAGGGATAAAAACAATGTAGCCAATCTGCTTGACGACCATGGCCATATCCATATCCACCCTGGCACCCATGAGCATCTTGACATAAAACGGCGTTGCCAGCGAGCCAAGGGTCAGACCAATGACTGTCATATTAATGGCCGCCCCCATATTGCCCTTGGCAAAACCGGTCCAGGAAATAGTCATGCCACTGGTGGGCAGCAAGGACGCCAGCAGCAATCCCAGGGCCATATAATTATTGTCAGGAAAAAAGTAGTGACCAAGTCCATAGGCCAGAAAAGGGACTATGCCAAAATTTATGGCCTGAGTCAGGACCTGCAGTTTGACATTCTTGATCCCCTCCTTGAGATGCTGGATATTGAGGGTCACCATCATCGGATAAACCATGAGAAAGGTCAGCGGCATAATCAGCGATTTCAACGATTTCACCGTTTCCTGATTGACACTCTTGCCAAAAAGAAACCCCAGCAACATCATCACCGGAATGGCCCAAAAGAGTTTTTTATTGATTGAAAGAAGAAATTTCCACATAAATGCTCTCACTTGATAGCAGATTCAACGACACAGATAACCAGGCAAGGTTATCCCCCAGAAAAAAATCCGTCATTTTGCCTCATCAATCATCGATCTGATCTTGGCAAACGTTTCCGCAAGAGATTCCGGGAATTTGGGGTCACCAGGGACCATCTCGGCAATATCGGTGGCACTGTAGCTCATGTAGCGAATCTGCGTTTTCCCGTCTTTGGAGAAGACCATAACAAATTTAGGCATCAGGATCGCCCGCTCAGGATTGGCAGTAAGGCTTTTATCCGCCTTGGTGGGTTTGCAGACCTGCATCATGTGCAGATCAAAATCATCGGGAACAACGCCGCCGTGCGCCCTGAAGGTTTTTTTCATATCCATGCTGTCACTATTATTGACAACAAAGCCATACTTTTTACAGATTACTTCAAAATCACGGGCAAACCGGGCCGCGCCCTTGGTGGTCTCTGCCTGATACAAATTTTCACTTCTGTTCATGATTTTTCCTCTTTAAAATGAATGATCTATATTTTTTCCGACACAAGGAACACCCTTCTGTCAGCTGTTTTCGTCACAAGAACGCTAATGAACATATGCACAAAGTAATAAACCTCTGCCCTTCTGTCAAGCAAATTACGCCCCACTCTGTTCTCAGGAAACAAACCGTGACATATACGGCAATTTCAGGTAAGTTTTTTATATAAAAATATCCTTTATCTTTTCTATCTTAAAAAAAAATTCAACCTTGTCATATATCGTCACGACACCCTCTTCTTTTTCATAATCCCCATGCAACGTAAACTCTTCTTCTTTCTTCTACCTTTGTCGCTGTTCATTTTGCTTCACACCGCTCATGCCCAGGACAGCCAGAATAAAGATGCCCATTTCTCCGACTTAATCATTACCACCTCAAAGACTCATCTGTTACTTTTTGGCCTTATCAAAAATGGCATCACTGAAGAGATGTTACAGGGTTTACACAATGGCATCCCCCTCCAGTTCACCTTTCTGGTTGAACTTAACAAGACAGAAAAAAACTGGCCCGACCTGCAACTTGTCTCCCTCCAATTCCAACATAAACTCACCTATGATACCCTGCAGGAAAATTACCGGGTTGAGACCAATGAAAAACACCAGAGAACCGAAACATTCTCGCAGCTCAGCGATGCATTGAAAGTGATGAATGAGATAAATGGATTACAGGTTCTTGAACTGTCCCAACTCATTCCTGACAGCTCATATCAACTCCGGGTCAAGGCGGAACTCTACAAAAAGACCTTACCCCTGAAGCTCCATTATATTGTCCCCTTTGCCTCCTGGTGGGATGTGGAAACAGACTGGTACACCATTGAATTCACTTATTAGCCCCCTTCTTAACAAACAGACACCCCACGCATGAACACAGTAGCATCAAACAGCCCGCAACCTGATCCAGCTTCAGAACGACCTGCATTAACCCCATCACAACGTCAACAGAAAAAAAGACTCATCCGTCTGGTCATTCTGACCTGCCTTGGTCTTCTTGTTCTCTTGAGCTGGCTGGAGAAAAGTCTTGTCCTCAAAGATAGCACGCTGCCTGTCAGCAGCAATATTCTGCTCTTTGGCATCATCAATCTCAATGTACTGCTGGCCCTGCTCATGTTCTTTCTGGTCTTACGCAATCTGGCAGAACTCCTTTTCGAAAGCCGTCAGAAATTCTTAGGCACCAAGCTGAAAACAAAATTAGTGGCATCCTTTATCTGTCTCTCGCTCGTCCCTTCAATCCTGCTCTTTTTTGTGGCCTTGCAATTTATCTCCACCAGCATGGACTACTGGTTTAACACCAATATTGAACGATCCCTGCAAGAATCATTGGAGCTTGCCCAATCAGTATTTCAGGAGCGAAAAGAACAGGTAAAAAAAGAAAGCCATGTGATTGAAGGACTTCTTGCCAGACAGGAAATAACCTCATTCAACCCGGAAATCATCCAGAAGACACTGGATGGCATCATCAGCTCACATCTCACCGATGGCCCCGAGAGTCTCACCTTGATTCCTGATGATCAGTCACTCGAGATCACCGCCTCGGTGCCGGCGCTGACCGACCTGACACTGCCCAAGACCCCGCTCAGCACTCTGCACGAGGCGCGAAATAAAAAAGTGCAAATTATCCTCGTGCAGGAATCCGCGCAAGGCGATCTGATCCGTTGCGTTGCCCAGATCGTCTTGCCATCTCATCCTCCCCAAAAAGCAATTCTGGTCACCACAAGATTGATAAAAAAAGAACAAAAGGAGCGAATGACCGTCATCACGCAGGGCATAGAGGACTATCGACAGCTTAAGCACATGAAGAAGCCTTTCAAGTTCTGGCTGCTGGCAATCTTGTTCATTGTGACCCTGCTCATCGTCTTTGCTGCTATCTGGTTCGGTTTTTATATCGCCAAAGGAATTACCGACCCCCTTGACAAATTGGCTACCGCCACAAGAAGAGTTGCCGGAGGAGATCTGGGTTTTGTCCTGGAGAAAAAAGCTGATGACGAAATGGGCTTGCTGGTGGATTCATTCAACACCATGACCACCAACCTGAATTCCAGCAATACCAGGCTGGAAGAGGTACATAAAGCCCTCCAGAAAAGTTCTCAGGAATCAGAACAACGTCGGCGTTACACCGAAATTATTCTCCAGAATGTCGCAGCCGGCGTGGTCTCACTCGACAACTCCGGCCGGATCACCACCATCAACCGCTTTGCCGAAAAACTTCTCCATATCAACAAGGACCACTTTCTTAATCGGCACTACCAGGAGGTGCTGCTCAAGGGACATGCAGAGATCATCAATGGTTTTCTCAATGAATTACAGATCACCGGCAAGACATCCATTGAGCAGCACCTGAAACTCAGCATCCTCAAGGAAAAATTTTCGTTACTGGTCAATTTTACCCGTCTGGAAGATGAGAACGGCAACTCACTGGGCTTTGTGCTGGTCTTTGACAACCTGACCAAGCTGGAGAAGATGCAACGCATGGCAGCATGGCGCGAGGTTGCCAGACGCATCGCCCACGAGATCAAAAATCCACTCACTCCCATTCAGCTCTCGGCTCAACGCCTGCGCCGGCGGTACCCTGAGATCCTGAAAGAAGAAAACAGTATCTTTGATCAATGCACCTACACCATTATCAAGCAGGTGGATGAACTGAAACGGCTGGTCAGTGAGTTTTCCCAATTTGCGAGGATGCCCAAGATCCAACAGGGAGCCGCCAGCCTGTGCAAGGTCACCAGAGAGACTCTTTTTCTCTATCAGGAGGCCCACAAAGAGATCATCTTCACCTGCAGCGAGACAGAACCGATCCCCATCTTCAGCTTTGACGCCGAGCAGATCAAACGCTGCCTGATTAACCTTCTGGACAATGCTGTTGCAGTTTTATCTAATGACAGTACAATAGGTGGCACAGTAGACATTGTCCTTTCTCTGGACGAAGAGAAGGAAAACGTTTTCATAAAGATATCCGACAGCGGACCAGGCATACCTGAAGAAGACATCCCAAAACTCTTTGAGCCCTATTTCTCCACCAAGAAAACCGGGACAGGACTGGGACTGGCCATCGTCTCCACCATTGTGGCGGACCACAATGGCTACATCCGGGTCCAGAACAACATCCCTCATGGCTCAATCTTTACTATTGAACTGCCCCTCTTGCAGAAAGAAACCAGTTAGATGGCTAAACGAATTCTAATCATAGACGATGAAGTCAGTATCCAGGAATCTCTCTCCGGCATCCTCCAGGACGAAGGATTTTCCCCCCTCTGCGCCTCAACAGCCGAAGCAGGCATTGAGCTGCTCGAAGAAGAACAGGTTGATCTTGTTCTCCTTGATATCTGGATGGGGAAGCACATGGACGGAATGACCGCCCTGGAAAAAATCAAGGAACGTTTTTCACTGCCGGTGATCATGATCTCCGGACACGGCACCATTGAAACAGCGGTCCAGGCAACCCGGAAAGGGGCCTTCGACTTCATTGAAAAACCACTCTCTTACGACAAGATCATTCTCGCCATCAACAATGGTCTGCGCTATGCCCAGCTTGAACAGGAAAACCTCCTGCTCAGGGAAAACAGTAGAAAACCGACCACACTTACCGGCAACTCCCCGGTGATCAAAGAGCTGCGGGCTCAGATCGAACTGGTTGCCCCGTCAGATGCCTGGGTGCTGATCCGCGGCGCCCATGGCACAGGTAAGGAGATCGTGGCCCAGTCTATCCACCGACTTTCCCAATCGCACAACAAGGCAATGGTTGAGGTCAACTGTGCGGCAATTCCGGAAGAACTCATCGAATCAGAACTTTTTGGCCATGAGAAAGGCTCCTTTACCGGGGCCCATATCGGCAAACGGGGAAAATTTGATCAGGCCGACGGCGGCATCCTCTTCCTGGACGAGATCGGCGACATGAGCCTCAAGACCCAGGCCAAGATCCTGCGCATCCTGCAGGAGCAGAAGTTCGAGCGGGTTGGCGGTCACAAGACCATCAACGTCAATGTGCGGGTGCTGGCGGCAACCAATAAAAATCTGGAAGAAGAGATAGAAAAGGGAAACTTCCGGGCCGACCTGTTCTGGCGGCTCAACGTGGTGCCCATCCAGGTTCCTCTCCTGCGCGACCGACTGGAGGACATCCCCCTGCTGGTGCAGGAGTTGGTCTCAAGTCTGGCCGCAGGAGGCATGGGACAGAAAGAGTTTTCAGATGGCGCCTATCAGGCCTTGATGGCCCACTCCTGGCCGGGAAACGTCAGGGAGCTGCGAAATTTTATCGAACGAGTGGTCATCATGTGCTTGAATCCCGTGATCAGTGAAAAGGACATCCATCTTTTTCTGACCCCTGGCACAACGAACGTGGCCCCGCATGATCAGACAGGCCTGCTCCCCTATCTGGCTGCTGACTTCCAGGAGGCTAAAAAGAGTTTTGAACGCCATTATCTCCAGTTAAAACTCAATGAAAACGAAGGCAATATCTCCCAGACCGCTGAACAGATAGGAATGGATCGAAGCCATCTCCACAAAAAGCTCAAAAGCCTGTACATTATCACTGAAGGTTAAATTTTTTTTTAAGGAGTTCACATTATGGTTTTTCCTGAATATCGACCACGCCGACTGCGCCGCAATGAGACCTTCCGCGCACTGATCCGCGAGACCAGTCTCTCGCCCTCACAACTCATCTACCCTCTGTTTGTCATGCCCGGCAAAAACAAGCGGGAGGAGATTTCCTCCATGCCCGGCGTCTTTCGACTCTCGGTGGATCAACTGAAGAAAGAGGCGGAAGAGTGCCTGCAGCTGGGTGTGCATTCCGTGATCCTCTTTGGCCTCCCGGAGAAAAAGGATGCTGTCGGCTCCGGCGCCCATGCCAAGGACGGCATCATCCAGCGGGCCATCAAGGAACTGAAGAACAAGGCGCCGGAGATGATGGTGACCACCGATGTCTGTCTCTGCGAATACACCGATCATGGCCACTGCGGCTGCCTGATCGGGGACACGGTGGACAATGACGCCACCCTAGAGATCCTGGCCAAGACCGCCCTCTCCCATGCCCAGGCCGGGGCTGACATGGTGGCCCCATCCGACATGATGGACGGCCGGGTGGCGGAAATTCGCGCCGCCCTGGACGAAAACAATTTTGAGATGATCCCCATCATGTCCTATGCCGTCAAATACGCCTCAGCCTTTTACGGCCCCTTTCGCGACGCCGCCAACTGTGCCCCGCAATTCGGCGATCGCCGCAGTTATCAGATGGACCCGGCCAACAGCCGTGAGGCCTTGCGCGAGGCGACGCTCGATGTGGAGGAAGGAGCGGATATCCTCATGGTCAAACCAGCAGTTGCCTATCTTGATATCATTTCCCGGCTCAAGGATGAATTTGATCTGCCCATTGCCGCCTACCATGTGAGCGGTGAATATGCGATGATCAAGGCTGCCGCGGAAAAAGGCTGGATAGACGGTGAAAAGGTCATGGCCGAGACTCTGCTCTCCATTAAACGGGCCGGCGCCGATATCATCCTTACCTATTTTGCCAAGGATATGGCCCGCTATTTAAGAGCCGTAACGAAATAGCCATTACATTCCTGATTAAAGAATACAATTATTGTTTCAAACGGCCTCCGCGACCACAGATAACAGTAATAAACATAAAAAAAGGGGATTGCTCTTACGGGCAATCCCCTTTTTTTATCGGACGACAGAATGTGATCACGCAGGTTTATTCAGACAGGCTCCCTCCAGCCTCTTGGTAAGGATCATATACCATGATTGCATGGAAGCACGAAGTTTACTGTTCATCAACCAGGTCGCGCAGACAAGCATCGCTCCGGCTAGATCAGCCAGCAGATCAAGACCACTGACCGAGCGCAGGGGGACAAATGACTGATGAAATTCATCACTCATGCCATAGACCAGACAGAAGATAACGGTTTTCAGGGCCACCCTGACCGGAGAAACCGGTTTTCCCGGGCCAAGCCACCACAACACGGTCATGGCCAGCAGACCATATATGGCCAGATGACAGATCTTATCCGCCCCGGGAAACGCTGGCAGGTAGGGAGAAAGAGTATCACCAGACTGATGGGAAAGAAAAAAGATAGTCCCCATCACCAGGAACATGGGGACTCTACGCACGAGCAGAAGCAACTGATTCCAGTCAGGCTGACGGCACAACACTATTCTGCTGATCCTGGTTTACATGGACCATACTGAGCACTTCTGCGGAGAATCTCTTTTTGATCCTTTTAATTGAGGCATGGATCTCCTGGGTGGGATAGCCAGTCAGCGTTTGCACCGAGCGATCCGCATAGGCCGTGATCTCAAACTCACGGTTGGGGATAGCAAAGGTGTGACTCCAGTTGACCTCAATAGTCTCAGGCTGCTGATCAATGGGCACATCGAGCGCCACTCTACCACGCGCCAACTGCACTCCGTCGGAATCAGAAATCTCGAGCAGCCAGGCATCACCGGCAACCGTCGAGAAGAGAATAAAAACGCCCAGTTCCTTGATCTTCTGTTTTCCTGCAACCGCCGCCTTCTGGATCAACTCAATCTCATGGAGCAGAGAAATCTTAAAGGCCTGTTCCGGACTCCTGGGGACAAGACCAGCCTGTTGTTTCAGTAAACAGCAGTGTTTGAATTTTTTCCCGCTGCCACAGAGGCATTGTTCATTTCTTCCTATCTTTCCCATTACCGCACCTTTCACTCTTTCAACTTTATCAAACTTTAGGATACCTTGAAAAATCAGGATTTTTGTTCAAGACCAAGGCGTGAGAAAAAATTTACCGCAGGCATATAGTTAATATTCCGATGATAATTTTTTTTGAACAACACAGAGATTGAGCAAAAAGACAATTTTCCAGGGTACCCTTTTACCAGATTATCACGAACACTTACTGTACCCGCACTGATGGCAGGTCTCACAACCTTCTTCAAAAATCAATTGCCCCGAGCATTCCGGACAGGCACTGGCAAAACCATGATGGGTGCCTGCCATAAATGATTTAAACAGTTTGCTCAACTGCGCCGGAAGGTCTAACATATGTCCGCTGGAGCGGTCAAGCTGTTTGATAATCTCACTGACCGGGATATTGAAACGCAAGGCCAGGGAGACCAGACGACAGGTGGTCGTCCACATGGTTGATTTATCCTTCAGATCAACACGATTATCAAAGGGGAATTTGGCAAAGACCTCCATGGGTTTCTCGTTCTCATCAAAACAGACAATGATATAGACCGATTTCTGATCATGATCCTTCAGGCGATACCGCTTGGCATTCAAGGTATCCGGCAGGTTCTTTTTCACCATGCCGTCACAGGAGACCAGCGCCACCTGCTCCGTTGCGGCCGATTCCCCCCCGGCATTGAGGACCTGCGAATCCCGTGAACCATCGCGATACACAGTCAGTCCCTTGCACCCGAGCTGATAGCCAAGCAGATAGCACAATTTCACCTCTTCACGGGTGGCGCTGTTGGGCAGATTAATGGTCTTGGAGATGGAGGAATCGATCCCGCTCTGCTGCAGGATCCCCTGCATGCGGATATGGTCCTCGGGCCTGACATCCTGGGCCGTGCGAAAGACCTCCTGCCAGCGCGCCGGGATCTCCTCATGGCCAATCACCGTGCCGCTGTCAGCCACCTTGCTCATCAACTCTTCCGAAAAGAAACCCTCCTGCCTGGCAACCTGTTCAAAATATTTATTGACCAGGATCAGCCGGTCCCCGTCCATCACATGCTTGACCATGACAATGGAGAAATAGGGTTCACAGCCCGAGGCACAGTCGGCAATCATGGAGACCGTGCCGGTTGGCTGGATTGAGGTCAGGGCGGCATTGCGGCGGGCGCCGTATTTATTGACAGCAGCATCATAGGCGGGAAAGGCCCCTTTTTCCACCGCGAGCTGCATGGAACGTTCTTCAGCCGCATCACGAATAAGCTGCATCACCTCGGAGGCCACGGCCCGTCCCTCCTCGCTGCCATAGGGGATAGCCATCTGAATCAGCATGTCATGGAGCCCCATGATGCCCAGACCAATCTTCCTGGTCTTCAGGGTCATCTCCTCGATCTCGGGAATGGGAAAGCGGTTGCAGTCAATCACATTATCAAGAAAGACCGTGGCCGTCCGGGAAACATGTTTGAGCCGTTCATAATCAACCCTGCCGCCGTCCTTGTCATTGATGACAAAATTGGCCAGATTAATGGAACCCAGATTACAGCTCTCATAAGGCAGCAGCCACTGCTCACCGCAGGGGTTGGTGGCCTCAAAATCACCCAGTTGCGGGGTCATGTTGGCCCGGTTAGCCGCATCGATAAAGAGCACCCCCGGCTCACCATTATGCCAGGCCAGATCAATGATCTTCTCAAAGACGCTGCGCGCATCAAGACAGGCAACGACTGCGCGCGTGGCCGGCTCAATCAGATTGTACTCACTGACTTCCTCCACCGCCGTCATAAAGGCATCGGTGATCGCCACACTGAAATTAAAATTATTGAATTTGTTCTGGTCTTCTTTGGCGCTGATAAACTCCATGATATCAGGATGATCAATACGCAGCACCCCCATATTGGCCCCCCGCCGCTTTCCACCCTGCTTGATGGTTTCCGTGGCGATATCAAAGACCGCGGCAAAGGAAAGGGGACCGGAGGCAACACCCTGGGTTGATCTGACGGCCGCATTCTTGGAACGAAGGCGGGAAAAAGAATAACCCGTTCCGCCGCCCGTCTTGTGAACCAGCGCCCCATTGCGAATAGCGGTAAAGATGCCATCCATGGAGTCCTCTATGGGGAGGACAAAACAGGCTGACAACTGACCCAGATCCGTCCCGGCGTTCATCAGACAGGGCGAATTGGGCAGGAAATCAAGATGATAGATTAATTGAAAAAACTCTTCCCGCAACTTATCATTGTGCCGTCCCTTGCCGTCACCGCTTCCATCACCTTGGGCCACGGCATCGGACACCCGGCGACAAAGGGTCTCCCAGTTTTCCACCGGCTGCCCGGCGTCATCTTTCAGATAATAGCGACGGGCCAGGACTGTTTCAGCAGTGGTGGTCATTTCCTGTTGGGTGTGATCATGCGTCATATTGTGCCTCTTGTAATAGTCTTGTCCATCAATAAATCTGGAAGAGAGCTCACCTGAAATCTCCTGGACGACCCTGTATTCTGGAAAAGAAAACCTCGAAAAAAAGGTTCAACAGAAACAAGGACCGTTTAAGCTTATACACCACCCTTGTGACATTACTCAAGGAGATTCTACAACATGTTGTGGTATGGACAGAAGACAACCGTGGCAAGCCCTTCAATATTCGAGGAAATCACATGAACAAAAAAGGATATAAATTTCTTTTCAGCAAGAACGTGAAAAGAAAGATGGGAGAATAAAAAAACAATGACCCGCTATCTCTCTCCTGAAAGATCACGACATTTTGCGACGACAAAAAGAGAAAGGGGACACCAACCTTTCGGTTATCCCCTTATGGTACGAACAGGATTACTACTAAGCCGTTGTCAAGAAATAACTCTGACATTGGAATATCGTGAACGGCATAAGGGGCCATAACGAAATGGATAAAAATGTAATGGTTATTTCGTAACGGCCCCTAAAATTACTGGTGGGCGGGATGAGATTCGAACTCACGACCTTCGGCTTCGGAGGCCGACACTCTATCCAGCTGAGCTACCCGCCCAATGTAAATTAATGGCACTCAAACAGTGGCAAATATACACTGAAACCCACTGAATGCAAGGTTTTAGTAATTGCCATATCAGATATATCCATCCATCCTTACCCCTTTAAAAATTCTTATATAGATGCCTTTTCTTCAATATCTCTAACAAAAATCTTCATTATATCACTTCAGCAATAACATCATTATCGGAGTCATATTAACTCTCTTTATCTGAGTCATTTTAAATGTCTTCATAGAAATAACCGTAAACCAGGTTTGTGCCATGACATTGTAACCATCCAGATTAGGATGCATTCCTTCGAAAGTAAGCTGACTCCAGTCATTGATTAATGCCATATATTGGTCAGCTAATTGCACATTATTATTTTTCGCCCAGTTACGAATCAAATCGTTCATTTGTTTGACAGGTTTAGTATCATAAGTATCTGGTAAAAGGGTTGCTATCACAGGATAAGCGCCACTCTGAATAACTTTATTCACCATACTTGCCAAATTCGTCATTACGGTAGCAGTATCAACCGCAAACAGGTCATTAACACCTTCCAGCACCAAGACCACGTCGGGTTTTTCCGTATCTAAAACTCCCTGAATCCGGTTATTCCCCTCAACACTCAACTCACCTCGATGTCCATAGTTCAAAACCACTGCTTGCTGTCCAGAATGAATCAGCATATTCGCCAGTATCGGCTCATAACCACCCACCTGGCTTCCATTCTGATCACTTGTAATAAGTGGATAACCAGCAGTAATACTATCCCCCATACCGACGATCTTTTCGACAGCAAATGCTGTATTTTGAAAAAAGAAGAACATCAGCAAGATGACAAAAAGCGGATAACAAACTCGAGGGAGTTTAATCAAAGTAATCATTTTCCCTCCAGTGTTGTCAATGGCAATGGTCGATCAGAGATAGATTGAATCTCTTCGCTGCCAGGGATAAAAAAGGAACCCATAAGGCGATTTTTGGCTTGTACTGGCAATTGGGGGAGTTTCGCCTTACGACCCATTGTTTTCTGCTGGATATTATTTTTTACAGTTGTACTCTTCGTAGAGTCCCAGCGATTATTTGACCAGTACGCGACAGAAGTTTCGTATCTATCGCCGTTAAAACTCAGCCAGGATATCCATGGCCGCCCATCTAAACCTAGACCTATGGTTGGCGTTATATCTGGAAGTTTATTCTCAGGATTAACCTGTTTTGGTGCATCCCATGATGTGCCGTTCCAACGACTAAAGAGAATATCTTCTTTCGTGCCAGTATAACTGGACCACGCAATCCACGGGGTATGAGAACGATCAACAATAATGGAAGGGGAATAACTCCGCTCCGTGGGTGCATCTAACACTCGCCCCTGAACAATATCATTCCCTTGGATTTTGGCGTATTTTAAAAATCTGTTTTCATCTATAAAATCGACCCAAACCATCCATACTGTGCCGTCACTATCAACCGTGATCGCAGGCGTTACATTAGACCCGCCCATTGTAAGCTGCGCTGGGTTGCTCCATTGATTATCGTGCAATACCGAATAAAATATATTGATTTCAGCCTCTTCCGCAACTGACCAGGCAGCATAGGATCCCTCACCTGCAAAACAGGAAGAAATCACAGAGAGGCAAATAAACACTTGGCATAACAATACGCCACAGAATCTTTTCATCGTTCTCAACCTATTGGATCTTTTTTAAAATAGTATATCGCTTTGGATTTTAATATATTTTTTACAGAATAATTTCTTGTTTGTCTTTTTTCCGTCTATGGTGAACCTATCGAAGCATAAGCAAGAATTTCACAATAGGCCAATATACTTGATTAAAAACTTACAGCAAGCAACTTTTCAGAAATGGCTTCAAGAAAATTGAAGCAACACTCAATAAAATTTTATGGCTCTGCCCTATTTTCAGTTGAATGATTATCTTCTTAACAAGATCAAGAAAAACCAGAAATAGCCTCGAAAAGATATACAGATTGGCGCTCCCATATAGCCTTCAGCAAGGCCACAGGGTCATTATCTAAATGTCATTTATTGCTTTTATACTTTTATCGCGATTATCTCCAGTTTGTTCCGCAATCTCTTTTCGGTAGAGCTATTAACTTGGGCACTGGCTTTCCAGATATAAACTATTCCCCACATGGAGTGCCGATCCAACGCCAAGGGTAACCAGCGGCGGCCACTGAACTTTCCGCGATTAGCGCAACGCTGCTCCCCGCCGTCTGCGTTGACCCGCTTGTTGGGCTATTTTTTGTTTTTCGTCGTAAAATTAAAAAAGGGGCAGCAAGCCATAAGCCAGTACCCCTTTCAGTCAAAGTGCAACGCCTTTTGGCCACCTAACTTTCATTCTTAGTCTTTTTAGCCCTCTTCTTGGGTTCTGGATTAACTATTGCCGCATTAACTGTATGAATATTTTCTTTCCCTTCCTCTATTTGTGACAATCCTATACGGGATAAGCCAATCATGGCACCAGGACATATTGAGTCAGGAGAAGGGCCTACAGCGCCAACAGCTAATTGAAATTGAACAGCAAGATTGTAAAGACCATCATGAAGGTTTTGGTTCTTTATAAGTATTTCTGTCAATTCTATAAGCGAAAAATCAGCTACAAGGTTTTTATCTTTATCAGTTGATTGCATTGAATGACCCCCATGAAAGCGGTTGCTGTTCAGTGGTAGCAACAACTGTTGCTAATGGTTTATTGTCTGTAATAATTATATTGTGTTGATGAGTATGCTCAATTTTAATTATTCCATTTTGTTCTATTTCTTTTTGAATTGATTGAATAACGAATTCATTCAATGTGATGGCGTGGTGATAAGCAGCCTCAGCAGCTTTCCTGTGAAGTTCTTGTCCAACCCTTACGTTGAAAGTGCCACTATATGGTTTATTGGCAGGTTTGCCAGTTTCTTGGCAATATGCAAGATAGTGATCAACTGCCTCTTCAAAAGAGGCTTTAATGTCGTGGACGGTATTCCCTTCGTAGGTAATCATATCATCTGTGAAAAGAATTTTACCATGCAAACAATCATCTTTGATGCTGGCTTCTATTGTGCCAGTATAGCCTTTATATGAAAGATTGTTCATGGATTACCCCTATATATTTAAGTGCGTTTTTAGCGTCGTGAATCTGATAAGATTTCAGTATTCCTGACGGGTGAGTTTTGGACATTCTGAAGCGAAACCCGCTTGTATGTTCAAACATATAGTGAGATCCACCACTGCATGAGTTTTTAAAGCCAAAGCTTCTCATAAGCGCGACGAGGTCGTCCCAAGAAAAATTCTTAGGTGATGGATTGGCACAAAGTTTTGCCAAAAGTTTTTCTTTTTTAGACATTAAATCCTACCATGAAGAAAGCAAGGTTTGCAACTAATATATAGTTGCAAAGTTGTCAATATTTTTTCACCTATTATGTAACCAAACAACGATAGGCTATTTCGAGGCGGTTACATCGAGCGCCGCCCAACGAGTCTGTAGAAAAACCCGAATTACAATAATGATCCGAATGAAAAATGAGTGAATTTTTCACCGTTTTCATTGTGGTTGGTTATTTTTATGCGTTTTTATTTCCCGGCCGTCTTGTTCCTATTGTTCGATGCTC
>JAPLJF010000009.1 GCA_026388715.1 Deltaproteobacteria bacterium | reverse complement strand
CACAAATATTTACATGAATATATTAGTGAATTTTGTTACCGGTTCAATCGTCGTCTTTGGGAACATGAGTTGCCGATGCGTTTACTGAACGCCTGCTTGGGTCATGTTCCGGTTTAACTGAAAATAGGACAGAGCCATATACTTTTTTAACTGAGAAAAGGATTAAAATAACCAAGACGGAGGGTTGGAAACCGGTTTTGTAATTGGAGCAACCATGAGCGCATACCCAATGGTTTTTCAGTGGGATGGAAGTCCAGAGTTTGCAGGTACCACTCAGGATCCATATTCAGATTGCGTAACTGAATCAAGTCGGGACGACAGGTTTCAAGCAGATGTGTGAGGGCTTCAAATTCTTCTCTGGAATCAGTAACCCCAGGCTGGATAAAGTAGTTGAGGGAGACAAAACGATTGGCCCCTTTCATGATCTTGATCGATTCCTTAACATCGGTAAGGGTGAATCCGAGAGGTCGGTAGTATCGACTGTGAAACAGGTCCTGGGCTGAATTCAGACTGACACGCAGGCTATCCAGGCCGGCGCGGGCGAGGATCTCGACTGCTTGGGGCAGGCTGGCGTTCGAGTTGAGGTTGATGGTCCCTCGTGCTGTTTTTTTGCGGATGAGGTGAATAGCCTCTTCGATAACCTGGGCCTGAAGCAGGGGCTCGCCTTCACATCCCTGGCCAAAGCTGACGATGGCATGTTCGGCCGTTTGCAGATGGGGTATGGCCACAGCCGCGATTTCCTGGGCGGTGGGGACAAAACGGATACGATCCTGGGTGGCCGAGCAGGAACCAGCAGGTTGCAGGGAGATGCACCCGACACATCGCGCATTACAGATGGGGGAGGTGGGGAGTGGGGCCTCCCAGCGGCCAAGGAAATAATTGCGGGCAGCTGGGCAGCCGTAGGTCAGACAGCATTTTCCTAAATGTTGCACCAGCCTGTTGTTACTGTTTTCTTTCAGTTTGTTTCTGGTTTTTCTGGTTATTGCTGCCTGGTCAAATTGACAGGCATCCTGCCGCTTATCCGGATCGCTACGAAAGGCGGTGACCCAGAAACGTCCCTGATGCCAACCCACGGCGGTATAAGCAAAAAGTGGCAGTCGTGGGGCCTTGCTGTCTTGTGTTTGATAGGCGCTGTTCAAGATAGCCGTGTGCGCCGGAGACATGAAGGCGGCGACTGCCTGGATGCCATCTCCCGGTTGATAGGGATTTTCTTCCAGCAGTAGAGGCTCATCAGTAGCTTTGTCATAACCCACAGGTAGGCGGCCGGGAAGGACAAAGAGTTCGCTGCCTTCAGGAAGAGGGATCAGGTCTTCAAGGGTTGGTTGAAAAAACTGACCGCCACTCATCCCGGCCATGTTCAAAGAAGAAAAATCAGTGATATTACCCTGAAGGTCAGCGAAAACAAGCGAAGGAATAGCGTCTGGATGGATCACTCGGGACGTAGCGTCTTGAAGATAGAATCTGTGGCCAAGTAGATATTCAAATCTTCTCCGTAAATGTCCTGAATCGCGGAGTGATTGATCAGGTCCTCTATAATAAATTGGGTGAGATAGAGGCTGATAATGTTTGGATCGGGCACCAGGGTGCGCACCGGCGCAACCTTGAGTTGAATCTCAAATTCATCGAGACTGGCCAGTTTTTTGAGCTGATCTTCAAATGTGTCGTGTAGGCTCTGAACTGAGGAGGTCTCTACGATTCCTTTGTCAATAAGGCGTTGCACGAGTTTTGCTGCCAGTTCGTCAGCATTTTCCTTGGCTTTGTGGAGCATAAATCGCCGTTCCTGTTCTCTTTTGCGATCAATGCTGCGGATTGTTTTGTCTGTGGCGCTATTGGCACTGATATGGGCTTTTGCCATTATGATCTCCGGTTAGACTGTCTTTATTTTCAGAAGGGACGAATATAGGAATTTACTGCATTCGCACTAATCTTCCAATAAAAAACTAAGATTAAAAATTAATATATAACAATAACAAAAAAAATTAACAGTTACTGTTGTAAAGACTGCCAAAATGGCGCATTTCCTGT
The DNA here is from genome assembly GCA_026388715.1 of Deltaproteobacteria bacterium. Taxonomy (GTDB): domain Bacteria; phylum Desulfobacterota; class Desulfobulbia; order Desulfobulbales; family Desulfocapsaceae; genus UBA2270. The sequence continues at coordinate 29,876 of JAPLJF010000009.1, read as the reverse complement.
TCCCGTTGTTCAGGCAGGCGTAAGTTGTATTTGGTCAGATACTCTGCCGCCATGCGATGGGTGTTGAAGATAGGGATGTTCAGGGTGAGGTTCATGATCGCTTTATCAAGGAAGGCAGAGGCGTTGCCAGCTTGATAAAATTCCTTGAGGATGGTGGGCAGGAGTTGATACAATGAGGCCGAGTCTTCATTGTAGAGCAGTGTTTCAGGTGCTTCACTCAGGCTGGCCTCGTCTACAGGCCCTTCGAGTCCAAATTTCCATCCGGTCTGGCCATTGTGGTATCCTTCGACCCACCAACCGTCCATAATGGAGATATTGGGTACGCCATTCATGGCCGCTTTCATGCCACTGGTGCCTGAGGCCTCCAATGGTCGTTTAGGACTGTTGAGCCAGGCATGGACGCCTGCCACCATCATTTTGGCGATTTTCATATCATAATTCGGGATAAAAATTAAATTGGCAAGGCCCTTACTTTTCTGGTGCAGTTCTTTCTGGTAGTTCAGGATGAGTTTAATGACTGATTTTCCCGGTTCGTCGGCTGGATGAGCCTTGCCGGCAAAGATAAAATTTATGGGCCAGTTATTGCTGACGAGGATACCGCAGAGGGTGTCCAGATTGTCAAAAATCAGATCCGCCCGTTTGTAGGTGGAAAAACGTCTGGCGAAACCAATAGTGAAGACCTGGGGGTTCATTCGGGTGTTGCGGTCAATGAGTGAAGAGAAAAAGTTGGGAGGATCAATCCAGGTTTCGAGTTTCTGGTCGCGGTGCTGCAGGAGCATGGTGTTGATGAAATGAAACAGGATGGTAGTGTCTTTTTTCCAGGCTTCGCTGAGATAACTGCGAAATCTTGGATCTTGGGCCAGGGGCCCCAACTTGGCGAAAACGCCGGGGTTGTGCTGCCAGTTCTGCAGCGCTGGAAAGAGATTGAAGACCTTGGCCCTGGCATCACTGATCCAGGTCAGATGGTGGACACCATTCGTGATAGCCGAGATCTTTTGGGCAAACAAGGGGAACTGTTTATGGGTTACATCCCGATGGAGTCTGCTGACACTGTTGGCGGCCCTGTTCACGGTCATGGCCATGGTGGTAAAATTGTAACTATGAAGGTTCTCCTCGTCGTGGGCCAGGACGTCCAGTATTCGTTGACAGGATTTATGGCTGATTCCCGTGTAGAGTGACTTCTCGAAACGATCATGTCCGGCCTTGACCGGTGTGTGAATGGTATAGATTGTCCGTTGAGCAACCTTGTCGCTTGCCTCCATGACCTGTTGATCTGTGGCTTTATAGACGTCATGATGGCCGAGGACTTTTTGTAATTCTTCGGCGATCAGTTGCAAAATAGCAATGACACCGTGCTGTTCGTTCAAATGAAAGGTCTTGGCGGTAAAGCCCAGTTTGCTCAGTGCTGGAATGATTCCGGCACCGAGCATCCGTCTTTGCACCGCTTTTACCATGGAAGATTCGGAGTTGTAGAGTTGTCCTGCGGCGTTACTGAATAGCTCTGGTGTTTCCGGCAGGGAAAAGTCAAGAAGGATTTCCGGGATGAAAAAGTCAAGGGAATGGTTGATCTCCATCTTCATCCAGATCTGAGCCCGTATCACGGTCATCTGATTGTCTGCGTTGTAAAAGGGGACCTCGATCAGCAGTGGTTCCTCGGGTTTTTGAGGGTCATGTAACAGGTAGAGTCCGTGAGTGGCCTCTGGTTGCCACTTGACTGTCTGGCAAATCTGACCAATCTTGGAATCGACTATCTGGGAAAAGTATCCTTGTTGGTAGAGGAGGCTGACAGCGACTACCGGGATCTTACAATCAGCAAAGCTTTTGAGGGTATCCCCAGCGAGAACCCCAAGGCCGCCACTGTAGGTGGGTATTTTTTCAGGTCCTTGAAAAAGTTTTCTGATAAAACCCTTTAGCTTGTTATCCATTGAACTGGTGTGTTCAATGTCAATTAATCTTTGTTTTATCGGATTGTATACATCGGGGTCGGCGCCAATTTCCATTGAGATATAGGCGATTGAGTTGCCATCGGTATGGGTCAGGTTGGCCCATACCTCATCAAATATCTTTTGGCGGATACCAAAAAAAGTACCAAATTTATTGGATGCGATCAGAGTGTGAATGTTGGCGGGAGTAATGTTCTGTCTTATATGGGGCATGGCTTGTTTTTTTGAATTATGGGGACTTCGAAAAGTATGAAGGTCGGATGGATATCAATGATCCATGCATTTGAGATAACTATAAGTCTGTATATGTAGAGGTGCACGGATATTTTTTCAAGAAAAAACCATTTTATAAGAAAAAATCACGAGTAAGTCCTATTTCATTTTTTGTAAAGGGGGTGTATAGTCCGATCATAGTGTATGAGGAGTCCTTTTATTTCAGGGGCATAAAAATAAAAAATTGCAGTATGGAAGGTGTGCATGATGAACAAGATGCAGAGCGTGTTGTCGGTTGTTCTTGGTTTAATGATGTTGACTCTGGTCGGCTGTGCTGATAAGGCCAAGACAGGTGAGGAGATGAAGGGCGGACAGGAAGGTGCCATGAGTTCTAAAGAATCTCTGGATTCAGAGCCAATCGGTATCATGGAAGGACGCACCTCCGGGCCCATGGTGCCGCTCTATTTTGATTTTGATTCTTCAGCCATTCGTCAGGATCAGATGGCTCGTATGAATGGAAATGCCGATTTCTTGAAGTCAAAGTCTGTTTCTATCAGGATTGAAGGAAACTGCGATCCCCGCGGCACTCAGGAATACAATATGGCGTTAGGTGAGCGTCGTGCCCTTAGCGCCCAGAAATACTTGGCGGATAAGGGTGTTGCCAAAGAGAATATGACCACCATCAGTTATGGCGCTGAACAGCTTTTATTGCAGGGACACGATGAGTTGTCCTGGGCTCAGAACAGACGTGCTGATTTTGTTATTGTAAAATAAGTATCCAGATAGGCTAAAAATGAAAGAAAAGAAAGGAGAAAGAATGATTTTAAGATCTGTGATGTTTGTTGGATTATTTTTTGCGGTAATGAGTTTCTGTGGCCTGAATGCCTCTGTCGCCAGTGCCGCAGAGATTAAAATAGGTGTGATGAATGTTCAGAAGGTGCTGTTGGATTCTACCTCTGGAAAAGCAGCCAAGAACATGTTTGAGGCAAAGGCAAAAGAACTCAAGGGAAAGTTTCAGAACGAAGAGAACGCCTTGACTGCCATGCAGCAGGAGATTGAAAAAAAGAGTTCAGCCTGGAGTGCTGAGAAAAAAGAGGCACAGACTCGTGAATATCAGAAAAAAGGGCGTGAGTATCAGGCCAAGACCGAGGATGCTCGTTTTGAGCTCAAGCAATTGCAGGATAAAGAGCTTGAGCCGATCCTGAAAACTATGCAGGCAGTTGTTGAGGATTATGGCAAGAAAAACGGATATACCGTTATCCTTGATTCCAAAATTGGTGTTCTTTATGCTAACAGTGCCATTGATGTCAGCGCTGATTTAACCAAGGCGCTTGATCAGGCAATGATGAAAAAATAGTTTTTTGTTACGGGCGGAATTGAGGAGCTGTTACGAAATAACTGACCCATTATGACCATTTCGTTACGGCTCACTTATGCCGTTTTGGTCATTGAGATGACCATGTTATTTATTTACTGCGGCTGAGCACAGTTGTATGTGTGTGAAAAAAACGATGTGAGGGGATAGGTGCCTTTCGCATCGTTTTTTGTTTATCTGGATGATGAGAACAGCATATTGGGGTTTCTGTCCATTTGTCAATTCGGATTGCACAAACCCTCAATTATGGAAAACGCACATCTTTTGAGTTTCAATTGTTGATAATCCTTTTTAAAATCTCCGCCCCGAAGGAATGGCCATTGGGGTTCAGACTCTTGAGCAAACGAATTGCAACCCCTTGAATTTCTGAAATTTACTCCGAAGACCAATTGCGGGGAATGTGGCTATGCCGCCTGTTTGGCGTTTGCGGCGGCGGTGACTAAAGGTGGAGAGAATCCCGGGAAGTGTCCCTATGTCGACGTAAGCCGTCTCGGGGGCGAATTTGCCATGGCTGATCGGGGCAACGGCGCGCTGTCTGGTGTGACCGGGCTTCTCGATGAAAAAGATATGGCCCTGGTGGCTCATTTGAAAAGCAAGATCAGGGAGGTGAATTTTTCTGTAATTGCACCGAAACTTGGTTGTGCATGGTCAGGCCTGGAAACGAATATTCTGTCTTTCCGGTATCTCGGACGTGACGTTATCCTATCCGGTGAGGGCATTTTTATTGGCGGAAAAGAGGCGGAAGAGCCTCGTGATCAGATTCTTCTCTATAATTATATTTTTTATGGTGGTGGAACTGCCAGCTCTGGTGCCTGGGTGGGGATGGAATCTTTGCCCAACTCCATTTCCAAGGTGCGCACCTTGCGGGTCTATTGTGAGGAGCGTATTGCCAACTATTTTTGTGGAAAGGTCGCCTTGCTCAGGGAATGTGCCGGCAAGATTGATGCGGTGCCAAGAGATCATCAGGAACCGGGTTGTTCCGCCGCCTTTCAGGTAGCGGTGTTGCCGCGCCTCCCCATGTTGCTGCTTTTCTGGGATGAGGATCGTGAAGATGGATTCCCGCCCAGGGTCAAGATCCTTTATGACCAGAATGTCTTGGATGTTCTCGATATAGAGTCTCTGGTTTTTGCCTCGGAGCGGATGGCTGAATGTTTAGAAGCCGTTGCGAAACAACCATGCCATTTCTAACCAATTTTTCGTTATGACGGCCAGGAGACGAGTTATTGTCGTTCGCGGAGTGGACGCCCCGAAGGAAGGCTTTTTGGGGTAAGGATAAAGAGCGACCGGCTTCTTATGTTTTTTTGTCATCCATATGACGATGTTATTTTGTTACAACGGCTGAGTGGAGTTGAGTGAATGAATACCCGATTAGTGAAATATGTACCGCATTTTGCCGAAGCCAGGATCATGGTTATTGGCGATATTATTGTCGATCATTTTATCTGGGGCACCGTGAGCAGGATCTCGCCTGAGGCCCCGGTGCCGGTGGTGAATGTGACAAGAGAGGAGATGTTGCTGGGCGGTGGCGCCAATGTCCTCCATAATATCTATTCTCTCGGTGGGCAGGCGACCCTGTGTGGTATTATTGGCAATGATGAAATGGGTGGCCGCCTGCGACAATTGCTGGCAGACCTCGGCACTTCCGGCCAGGGGCTTGTTCTGGGGAAAAGGCCGACCACGGTGAAGACCCGGGTAGTTGCGCATGGTCAGCAGGTAGTCCGTTTTGATCGCGAGCAGACAGGTACCCCTTCAGAACAGACCATCGGCGCCATGCGCGATTATATTGATCAGCATCTTGTCGATTTTGATGTGGTGATTGTCTCTGATTATTATAAAGGGGTTATCTCGCAACCCCTGATGAGTCATCTGCTGCGCAAGGTACGCGAGGTGGAGTCCGAAAGCGGTCGCAGGATTCCGGTGGTGGTTGATCCAAAACCGGAGCAACCGGCCAGGTTCATCGGGGCAACCATTATTACCCCCAATCATCTTGAGGCAGAAAAGATGTCAGGTCTGCAGATCACCAATGAACAGGAGTTGATTCAGGCGGCAGAAATCCTGCAGGATAAATTTTCCTGCGAGGCGGTTCTGATCACCCGTGGTGAGGCCGGGATGTCTCTGCTGGAGACCGGAAAGGAACTCGTTACTATCCCCACCATGGCCCGTGAGGTTTTTGATGTGACGGGCGCAGGTGATACAGTGATTGCTACTCTGGCCCTTGGTTTGGCGGTCGGGGCCACTTTTGCCGAGGCGGCATCCCTTGCCAATGTGGCGGCGGGGATTGTTGTCGGCAAAATCGGAACCGCGACAGTGAGCAGGGAAGAGATACTGGCCGAGCTGCATGGTGAACATTTATAAAAGAGGGGACAATGGCTTGTAAAAGTATGACCGGCTTTGGCCGAGGCGAGGTCGCATCTGGTGGCCGGGTATGGATGGCGGAAGTGCGCTGTGTCAATAACCGCTATCTTGATCTGAAAATCAAGATGCCCCATGGCTATGCCGTGCTTGAAGAACGGGTCCGGAAAAAGGTGAGCGGGTTTCACCAGCGTGGTCGTGTTGATCTGCTGCTGGCGGTGAATGGCGATTTTTCTGATCTGGTAAAGATGCATGTGAATCTGGAGCTGGTCAGGGGCTATAAGCTTGCCATGGTCCAGATTGCCCAGGAACTGGGCGTCGAAGCTGCAACTGATCTGGCCTTTGTGGCCTCCCGTCCCGAGGTCCTGGTGCAGGAGCAGCAAAATGAAGATATTGAGATGGTCTGGCCGCTTCTGGAGCAGGCCCTTGATCAGGCCCTTGTTGATTGTGAGACCATGCGCCAGCAGGAAGGAGCGGCCTTGGTCCGGGATCTTTCGGCGCGGTTGCAGGTGTTTACCCAGACTATTGAAAAGATTGAGGCTGGAATTCCGGAACTTCTCAAGCAGCGCGAGCAGGTACTTGGTGAACGGCTGCAAAAACTGCTGGGCAATGTGCAGCTTGATGAACAACGGTTATGTCAGGAGGTGGCAATCCTGGCCGATAAAACCGATGTCACGGAGGAGATTGTCAGGCTGCACAGTCATATCGGGCAGTTTCACTCCTTCCTGACCGAGAAGGAGGCTGTTGGCAGAAAGCTGGACTTTCTCCTTCAGGAGTTTCTGCGTGAAGTCAATACCATTGCCTCCAAGATCAATGATGCGGCCGTAGCCTATCTCACGGTTGAGTTGAAGAGCGAACTGGAGAAGATGCGGGAACAGATTCAGAATATTGAATAGCTTTGAGTATGTTAAAGGTGACAAGGGATGAAACTTTTAAATGTTGGTTTTGGCAATACTGTTGCCATTGAGCGGATCATTGCCGTTATCAATGCCGGTTCTGCGCCATCCAGGAAGTTGAAAGAATTGGCCAAGCAGGCGGAAAAGCTTGTTGACGCGACGGAGGGGAGAAGAACCCGTTCGATGCTGGTTATGGACTCCAATCATCTCATTTTGTCATCGGTGCAGCCCGATACCATTGGTCAACGTATGGCCGCACTGGAGACGGAATATCATCTTGCTGAATATCAGCAGCCGCGAAAACAGGGAAAACAGGAAGAACCATGACCACTGGAAAATTGTTTATCCTGTCGGCGCCATCAGGGGCTGGCAAGACCACGTTGTTGAAGCGGGTAATGGCAGATCTGCCAGGTCTGGCCTTTTCAGTTTCCCATACCACGCGGCTACCGCGTTCAGGGGAGCATGATGGGGTTGATTATCATTTTATCAGCCGGAGCCAGTTTGAGACCATGCGGGAGCAGGGCGTCTTTCTCGAATGGGCCGAAGTTCACGGTAATCTCTATGGAACCAGTAGGCCGGATCTGCTTGCCCAACTAGCAACAGGGCTGGATATTATCCTTGATCTAGATGTCCAGGGGACCGCAATTCTTCGGAATTCTGCGGCCATTCCCTCGGCCTCCCTCTTTATTACCCCACCCTCTTTGTCGGAACTGGAACGACGTCTGCGCGGCCGGGGAACCGACAGTGAAGAGACGATCCTCCTCAGATTGAAGAATGCCGGCAAAGAGATGCAGGCCGCGGCTGATTATGAGTATCTGATTGTCAATGATCGTCTGGAACAGGCCGTTGATACCCTGAGGGCTATTGTGATTGCCGAGCGCAGTCGGGGCCATCGCCTGCCAACTGGGCAATCCATTGAAATCCTATTGGGAGCATGATTGAGCCATGAAAGAGAAGAGAGCTGAGAGATCGGGGCAGAGCCGCACCATCCGCATGGATGAGGATCTGCTCTGGGGTACGCATCCTGTTTATGAGGCCTTGCAGCAGGAGCCGGAGCGGATCAGCGAGATCATCCTGCACAATGATCGCAAAGGGGCCAAGCGGGAAGAGATTATTGAGCTGGCCAAGGGGGCAGGAATAAAACTCTCCTTTGTCTCCTCGATTCAACTGACCGGCCCTGATGCTAACCAGGCCCGTCATCAGGGGATTGTGGCCAGGACCAGTCAGGTCCCGTTGCTCCCCTTCGAGACCATGCTGGCCAATTTTGCGGCAGGGGTTGAGCGAGGCGAGAGGCCTCGTCTGATTGTCCTTGATTCCATGCAGGACCCGCATAATCTGGGCGCGATTATCCGTTCAGCACACGCCGCAGGCGTAAGTGGGGTCTTGATCACCAGGGAGCGTTCCGCCCCCCTTGGCGGGACAGCGGCCAAGGCCTCGGCCGGGGCTATTTCTCATATTGATATCTGTCAGGTGGTAAACTTAGCCACTGCCCTGCAGAAATTGAAGAAGGCCGGAGCCTGGATCTTTGGGGCGGTGAAGGATGAAGCGGCCCAGTCAATCTATAAAACAGATTTTAACCTTCCGGCCTGTGTGGTTGTTGGCAGTGAAGGGCAGGGGATCAGGCCCCTGGTGCGTCAGCAATGCGATGTGCTGATCTCCATTCCCATGGAGGGAAGTCTGGATTCCCTGAACAGTTCCGTGGCTGCCGGGGTGATCATGTTTGAGATGCTCAGGCAGAGAAACGTAAGCGGGTAACAATCTACTTGGATTTTGTCTGCAGAGCCCATTGCCAAGGACTCTGCAGACATTTATGAAACCATGAGGAACTGTCTGGTTATTTCAAACGGTTCTTCAGTTTTTCCTGGAGCAGGGCCCCCAGGCTGCCGACTGACTCCTGTTTTCTTTCCGATTTTTTCTCTGAAATGAATTTTTTATATTCGTCCTTCTCTTCTGTTTCCTTGGACTCGTTGCCGACATAATCGATGGGAGCCAGGCTGATCTTTCTGGTCTCATTGTTAACACCTTCCACCTTGACCTCAATCTCCTGTCCTTCTTCCAGCACCTCGCGCGGGTGATTGATGCGGCGGCCTCCGCCAAGTTTCGATATGTGGATCAGGCCATCAATACCGGGGGCCAGGGTGACAAAGGCCCCAAATGTGGTCAGACGGGCGACGGTGCCGGCATGTACTGATCCCTCGGTAATGCGCTCCCGGACCTCGTCCCAGGGGTTGGGCAGGGTCTCCTTGAGGCTCAGGGTGATACGTTCTGCCTTCCAGTCCAGTTTTTTTATCACCGCGGTGACCTCCTGGCCCATGGTGAGGTGTTCCTTGATATCCTCCACCCGACTCCAGCCGATCTCCGAGATCGGGATCAAGCCGTCGACGCCACCAATATCGACAAAGGCCCCGAAGTCACGGATGGAGCTGATCGTGCCATGAACGGTTGCACCTTCCTGCAGGCTCTCCTGCAGGGCCTCTTTCTGTCGTTCTCGTTCCTGCTCCAGCAGGGCCCTGGCTGAGACCACGATATTGCGGCCATTTTCTTCAAAGCGGGTGATCAGGAAGGTCATGTGGCGGCCAGTGTATTCTGCGCCGGCATCATCAACCCGGTGCAGTCCCATCTGGGAGTAGGGGCAGAAGGCGCGGACCGAGCCGCCAATGGTGATGTCAAAACCACCCTTGATTTCTTCCTTGACCAGGCCTTCAACCGGAATACCGTTGCGCCAGGCCTCTTCCAGGTGGGCTGCATTTTTTCCCGAGCCCAGTTTGATCGTGAAAATCTGTGCTCCGCCGGTGGATTTGAGAAAATAGACGTCCACCTTGTCGCCAATGGCCGCAGATAACTCGCCTTCTTTATTCATTAATTCAGAGGTGTCGAGAATCCCTTCATTCTTGCCGCCAACATCAAGAAAGACCGAGTTGCCGCCAAGGCCAACTATGGTCGCGGTTATTTTCTGGCCTGGTTCCAGGCGGCGAAGGGCTTTTGATGAACTTTCCTGGAACAGATCGGCAAAACTTTGTTCAGTTGATTCCTGATTCATGAATAATACCTTGTGAAGATGTTTGATATGATGAAGAGAGCTAACTGCTCGGGTTTTTAGACTGAAGGCTGAAGTATATCAATCATGATACATTCGTTGTCCCTAAAATCCTTCAACCTTCAGTCTGAATATCTGGGTAATTATACTACCATCAAAAAGAAGAAAGTTAAAAATAAAAACAGGTTCATGGGGCGGAGGCCGGGATTGCCAGGGCCAGGATCCGGTCTCCTTCCTGGAACAGGATGTGTTTTGCGGTCAGGTTGGCCAAAAAATCGTGCAGGGCCTGGGGGTGGATTGCCGGGAATTGCCGGGCCACATCTTTTCGGTCGCGGATCTTGTGACAGTAGAGATAGATTTCCCTGGAGCTCCCGCGCAGCCGGTGCTGCAGGCAGGGGCCGTCGCTCTGTTCCTGGCGGATGATGAGAAAAGAGCCGCCATCGCGGTAACTGAGTGGTGGAATTCCATGAATATCACGCCCAGCGTGGAAGGCCTGCCAGCGGGCGATCTTTAGGGTGACAGGCCGCCACAGTCGGCGCTGCAAGGCCCGGTTGCCTCGCGGCTCCATGATCAACATATCCATTCCGGCAAGGATCTCTCGGGGAAAGATCCTGCGGTTTTTGGGATGCTGGACCACTGCGGAAATGCCAAATTTTTTTGGGTTATTGCAGATCGGTGAGCCGTTTCCCAGGAAGAAAGAGGCGGCGCTGAGCGGGGTGAAGGGGAGGACAAAGTCCAGGTTAACCAGGGTTTCAGCCACTTCTTCTGCGGTGCTGCCGGGGAATTCAGTGATCAGGTTGCCATCAAGCTGCATAGTGCAGGCCCTGCTCTGTTTCATGGCGGCGATATTGTCCATGACCGTGGTGCCTTTCTCCATCCGGGCCAGCAGGGTGGTGGAGAGGGCCTCAATACCAACCTGAACCGAGGAGAGACCGCCGCGGCGGTAGGCGGCCAGCTTGTCGCCATCGGTGATCACCCGAATCTCGGCAAAGAAATCATAGTCAATCTTGTCTGCGGCCATGGTTTGAAAAAAGAGATCTGTTTCTTTGGGCGGCAGGGCGTTGTCGGTAAAGGTAAAGTCAAGGCAGCTATGGCGCCTGGCCTGTTCTGTTACCTCAGCCGTCACCCTGTCGCTTTGTTTCCACCGGTAGCCCTGCCATTGGAGGTTCAGATTGCAGAAGGTACACCGGTTCCACCAGCAGCCCCTGGAGAATTCCAGGGGGAGGATAGGGATGAAAGGCTGTCCGGGGAAGGTCTCCTTCATCTCTTGAAAGTAGGGGCTGTAATCAGGGGTGGGCAGTATGTTGAGGTCGGCAATGCCCCGGCAGGGACTGTCGACAAAAGGCCGTGATCGCAGGATGATCTGCGGGGGCAGGGTTTCCGGGGCGTCATTCTGCCTCAGGCAATGACAGAGATGCGCCAGGGACTCTTCTCCTTCCCCGGAGATCACATAGTCAAACTGCGGAAAGTTGTGGAGCAGAGATGCACCTATCTGGCCGACACATCCGGAACCGCCGGCGACAATGGGCACGGTGGGGTGCAGTTTTTTGATGCGGGCAGCCGCTGTGAGTGAAGAGAGTAACTGATTGAAGCAGATGGAAAATCCGATCAGGTGAAAGCTGGCGAGATCAAGGTCTGCCAGCCATCGGTCAAGGGAGAGGTCAAGGAGCTGAACGGTCTGGTCAAAATCAAGGCCGCGCAACTCCTTGTTGCCTCTGCAGCTTTCGTTGAAGAGCCGTGCCGCCTGCAGTCGCTGTCCAGGAAAGAGCAGGGGGCTGTAGAGGGCCTCGCCGGCCCAGCTATTCCTGGCCAGATGATGATAGGTTTCGGTGCCGAGAACCCTTGCCACCTGCAGGTAGGGGTGAAAGGTGTGGGTCTGGATGGTACTGTCGCGGTCCAGCCAGGCTTTCAGCGCGCCCAGTTGGATGGAAGGCCGGTTGAAGATCGACCAGGGCATGGAGATCAGGGCGACGCGAAAGATATCTCTCGGTTGCACTGGAGTGGTCATTGATAGATGATCTCTGTCCCCTCGGGCGGAGAGTAGATAAACAGGGCGTCCATGGCCTTGCGGTCACTGATGGGCAGGGTGTTGACCTTTATGTCGCTGAGATCAAGAGTGGTCCGGGTGTCAAAATGGTCCAGGATGTCTATGCGCTGGATCAGCGAATCCGTCGTTACCCACAGGTGGATCTCGCTTACCTGCGACTGATTTTCCTTGGGCGTCAGCTTGATCACCTTGTAGCGGCCAGCGTCCTCTTTTCCAGAAGTAAACTCAGGGTTGGGGGCGGAGATGGAGAAATCCTTGAGCAGGTTGCCGGTCCCGGTGAAAAAGGAGTAGGTGATGTCTGTGCGCATGGTTTCGGCAGGGCTGACAATCATCTGTTTCAGTTTGGCAAAGTACATGGAGAAATTCACGCCATCGCTGACCAGGATCTGTTTTTCCGGAGTGGTGTAGTCCCAACGCATCTTGCCAATGGTTCCAGGAGTTCCATCGGTTTTTTTTTCTTTGACAAACCAGGCGGTGCCGCTTCCCTGCTGCGGCCTTCCGCTGAGTTCCCCTGCGGTGTTCTGAGTGAAATGAAAGCTGAGGCTGTGGATCTGATCATAGTTCTGTTGCAGTCTCCGGGCTATATCCTCCGGGGTCTCGGCACTGTTCTGGGCGGCGGTGACGGGCCGGGGCAGGAACAGCAATAAGAACACAGTGATACTCAGTATGAACGCGCGGGCGGCAGCGGGAGTAACGGATATTCTGGTCAGGAAAGGTTTCATGTAAGGATTAACTCCAGAGGACGTTCAAATATTTTCCGGGCAACCGTTTGCGCGGAATCGGTCAGGTCTGAGACATAGTAGCGATGGGTGGCTGTGCCTTGCTCCTCCCTGGTAACGAGCAGCGGCCGCTCGGTCAGAAAGTCGCGGACATATTTTGCTGTCTCCACCGAGGAGTCAACAAGGGTGACCCGCTTGCCGACCCTTGGCTGGATCAGCTTTGTGAGCAGGGGGTAGTGGGTGCAGCCCAGCACCAGGGTATCGATCTGTTTGTCTTTCAAGGGGTGGAGGTAACGCCGGAGAATCATCTTGGTCTCCTGCTTGTTGGTCCATCCCTCTTCCACTAATGGCACGAGCAGGGGACAGGCCTCGGAAAAAACGTGGAAATCCGGACGCTGACCGCAGATGGTTTGTTCATACACCCCGCTTCTGATGGTGGCCCTGGTACCGATGACCCCGATCCTGCCCGTCCTGGTGGTGGCAATGGCTTGCTTTGCCGCCGGGGTGATCACCTCAATGATCGGCACCTGGAATTCCCGGCGTAAGGCCTCGGTCGCCACGCTTGAGGCGGTGTTACAGGCAATGATGATGATCTCCGCCCCTTTCCGGAGCAGGAATTCGGTGTTGCGCAGGGAGTAATCGGTGATGGTCGCCGCGCTTTTTGAACCATAAGGGGTGCGGGCGATGTCACCAAAATAAACGATGGAGTATTCGGGCAGCAGTTGTTCCACCGCCCGTGCCACCGTCATGCCGCCAATGCCTGAATCAAAGATGCCTATCATGGGGAGGAATTACTTGTCTGTGAAAAAGGTGAAGAGGGAAAAAACATTTCGACATTATTTTATTCTAACGTAACTAAAAACACTGATAAGCGGTCAATCCGGCATTTCTGCGGCACTTTTTCATCAACCTGAGTACAGGAAACAACCGATGACCCATCAAGCTGAAAGTACCATACTTGATACCGTTGTGACAACTATTCTCGACAATGGCTTTGATGGTCTTGTCGAGGCTGTGACCATGCTTCCCAACGAGGCTATGAAAATAGAAAGTTCCAGATTTCTCAGAGCTGCCCCGTGGATATGCTGGAAAATTATGGGTTATTCTCATGCCATACATAACCGGGGCAAGCCTCGATAATCGCGTTACAGATCTGCGCCAGGGTCATCCCTTTGCACTCTATCCTGATATCGGCATACTTGCGGTACAGGGGTTGGCGTTCGGCAAACAACTGGGCAAAACTCTGCCCCTCCTCCCGGGCCAGGCCCCTGCCAGCCACATCACCCACCCTGGCCTCCAGGACCGCCAGCGGCACATCGAGATACACCACCAGACCATTTTGTTGCAGATGCTTCATGCCCGCCTCACCATAAACCGCGCTGCCGCCAGTGGCAATAACATGGCGCTGCAGGTTGAGACCAAGCAGGATCCTCTCTTCCAGCAGGCGAAACCAGGCCGGCCCGTGGTGATCAACAAGCTCCTGCAGCGATTGCTGTTGATCGGCGGCAATCAGGTCATCCACATCCACAAAGTCATAAGACAACAACCGGGCCAGCAGGGGGCCGACCGTACTTTTCCCGGCACCGGCCATCCCGATCAAAACAAGATTCGTTTTTTGTTCAGACATGATATGATATGTAACCATTCAGAGGATGCGCTGCCTTTCAGAAATAACCATAATATCAAAACACTGTGATCGGCGGCATAAGGAGTCGTAACGAAAGAATTAGATATCTATTGGTTATTTCGTAACGGCTCCTAAAAAATCACCAGACTCAAAAAGAAATCGCCATGCTCCACATAACAGACACCATAACTATTCCCGATGATGAAATCGAGATCCATTTTATCCGGGCCAGCGGGGCCGGGGGCCAGAATGTCAACAAGGTCTCCAGCGCCGTCCATCTGCGCTTTGACATCCGCAACTCCTCCCTGCCCGACACCTGCAAGGAACGGCTGCTGGCGCTCGGTGACCAGCGGTTGACCCAGGACGGGGTTATCATCATCAAGGCCCAGCAATACCGGACTCAGGAACAAAACAAGGAAGATGCCCTGGAAAGGCTCAGCCAGATCATCAGGGATGCCATGGTGGTTGCCAAGCATCGCCGCCCCACCCGGCCCGGTAAAAATGCCAGAAAGAAACGGACGGACATGAAGACGCAACGGGGGACGATCAAGGCCCTGCGCAAGAAAGTATCTTGATCGCCGGACCGAAGACGGAACAATAATGACGGATTTTTCACCCTATTACCCGCTCTGGGGCCGGCAATTGCTGGCCGAGTTTGCCAACATCAACTGGCAGTATGGGCTGGCGCTCAAGACCCCGGTCTTTGAGATCACCGATGCGGAAAAGCGGTGTGGTTCCTGGCAGGCCGCAACCAGGATCATCCGCATCAGCGCCCGGCTGATCACCGGCCACTCCTGGGATATCACCTGCCAGATTCTCAAGCACGAGATGGCCCACCAGATCTGCTCGGAGCTCTTTTTCGAGGCCGATGCCGGTCATGGCCCCATCTTTGAAAAGGCTTGTGACCTGCTCGGCCTGCCCGCACCGTTTCGCCGCGCCTCAGGCGATCTGCCGGAGCTTGCCGGGACAGGTCCTGCCGAAAATCAGCAGACAGAGCAGGGACGGCAGTTTATTCGCCGGATCGGCAAGCTCCTGGCCCTGGCAGGCTCTGCCAATGAACACGAAGCGGCCATCGCCATGGAAAAAGCCAGCCAGTTGATGGCGCGCCATAATCTGCAGCAGGTTCAGGAAGATCTTCAATCTGAATTCACCTCCCTGATTATCAACGGCAAGACCAAACGGCTGGAGAGATGGCAGCACAAGATCTGCGCCATCCTCCTCCGCTTTTTTTATGTCAAGGTGGTCACTGCCAGCCTCTACGATCCGCTGACAGACACCCATCACAAGACCATTGAGATCTTCGGCCGGCAGGAGAATGTGGCCATTGCCGAATACTGCTACGCCTTTCTGGCGGGGCAGCTTGCCTCGCTGTGGCGACAGAACAGGAAGAAGGCCAGCGGCAAAGGCATCCGGGCGCGGAACAGCTATTATCTCGGGCTGTTACAGGGCTTTCACGACAAGCTGCTGGCCCAGGAGGCGCTGACGGCGCGGCCACGGCCGGAGAAGAGGGAAACAGACAGATCAGCCGATCCGGGCATGGCCGTTTTGATCCGGGCGGAAGAGAGAGAATTGGACCAATTTGTCGGGATGCGCTTTCCCCGTTTGCGCCGGCGTTCAGGCTCCGGGGCCATGATTTTTCGGGACACCTATGAACAGGGACGGACGGATGGCGGGCAGATTGTCCTGCATAAGGGGGTTGCCGACCAGGGCAGCGAACAGGGGCTGTTTCTTCCCTGAGGCCAGATGAGGCCCCCTTGCATGATCTTCGACAAATGTAATTTGCCAGACGCCACGACAAGAAACAGCAGAATAAATTGCTGTTTCTTGGTTGCGGCATAAGATGCTGTAAATGATAAGAGCAAAAAAGCTTTGCCCTTATCATAACGGCATCTAAAAGTCGGCTGGGGCAAAGGAAACCACCTCGTCCACACACTCCTTGCCCATCAGGAGCATGAGCAGACGATCCACTCCGAGGGCTATACCTGCGGCCCGATCAAGATGCGCAAGGTCATCGAGAAAACGCTCAGGCATCCGCGAACGCTGCCGTCGTTCCTCGTCCATCATTGCCAGCTCCTGCTCAAAGCGCTGGCGCTGCTCACGGCTGTCGGTGAGTTCGGAAAAGCCGTTGGCAAGCTCAATACCATTGATATAGAGTTCAAAGCGCTCGGCAAGCCGGGGATTGCCCACCTTGCGCCTGGCCAGCGAGCCCAGTTCCACCGGGTAGTCGTACAGGAAAAGCGGCCGCTCCATCCCCAGATGCGGCTCCACATACTCGACCAGGATGGCGTCAAAGGTATCAGCGGCCATGGCCTGGTCAATGGAGACCGGACTGTAGCGGGCAAAGGTCTCATGCACCGAGAGCCTGTCCCAAGGGGGTTGCAGGGAAATAAACCGATTTCCTACCCGTAGAGTTTCATTGAAGACGGCACAGGGAGCCATCACTTCCAGATCGACCAGCAAAGAGCGAAGTAGCGCCTCACAATCCGTCATCAGCTCCTCATAGCCGGCACTTGTTCGATACCACTCCAGCATGGTGAATTCTTCCAGATGAAGACGGCCGCGCTCGCCCTTGCGGAAACAGTTGCAGAGCTGAAAGATCCGGCTGCATCCCGCGGCCAGCATCCGCTTCATGCACAGCTCCGGCGATGCCTGCAGGAACCAGCCCTCGGAGGCCAGGGGTTCGATATTCAATTCCGGGAGGAGCAGGGGCTGGCGAATGGGGGTATCGACTTCGAGGAACTGCTGACGAACAAAAAAGGAACGGAGAGAATGAAAAAAGGCCGCGCGGAAACGCAGCCCCTGGAAATCAAGCATGAACTTTGCTCTTTATAAACTCGTTAAAAATGGTTGAGGGAATGGCTAAGCGAAAAGGCCCAAAGACAAGGCGCGGAAGTCCTGAGGAATGAGGCGTACTTTTGGGTACGCCGCAATGACGAAGGATGCATCGCAACGCAGTATTTGGGCCTTTGCGCGACGCCATTTTATTCTTTGACCCGTGTAACATAAGCGCCGGTCCGGGTGTCGATCTGGATCTTGTCACCCTCCTCAACAAAGGGCGGAACCTGAAGCACATAACCCGTCTCCACTGTTACCGGCTTGCTGTCAGAACCGGAGGTGTCACCCTTGGCCCAGGGATCAGCCTTGGTCACCATCAGATTGACAAACATGGGCATACTGACATCAATGGGCCTGTCCTGAAAAAAGAGGACCTCCATCTCCATGTTATCAATCATATAATTGACGTTGTCGCCGAGATGCTCTTTGTCAATGACAAGTTGCTCATAGTTCCCGGTATCCATGAAATGATACTCCTCGCCCTGACAGTAGAGATACTGCATCTTCCGCTCTTCCAGATCCGGCTTGTCAAACTTGTCATTGGAGCGATAGGTCTGCACCAGCTGATTGCCGGTGATCATGTTTCGCATCTTGCAGCGATACAGGGCCTGACCTTTTCCCGGCTTGGAGAATTCAAAATCGATAACAAGATAAGGTGCGCCATCAACCTGAACCTTCAACCCCTTGCGTAAATCTGCCGCAGTGTACATTCTTTTCTCCCTGAATTCCGCCATCCGGCATGGAATGCTGAATTAACCATTGAAACAATTATCAGACATATCTTTAAAAAATAAACACATAATATACCAGCACAACAGCATTTTACGCAACCGATAAAACTCAGCCCAGCATCTGCTGGCAAAAACAGCAGATTAACAACTATTGTCCCCAGCTTTTCCGAGCCGGAACCAGTATGAGCGGACCAGCGCCATCCTTACCCCGCATGGACTGAGTCAGTCCAGATACTTACCCCATGAAATCTCAACATTTCTGGTTGAAAAAGTTGTTTTTCCCGGATGCATCAAGTATCACTCAAGAAGTTATGTGAATATGCTAGCCGAACTCAGTCTGGAATGACATCCCAGAAAAAAATAATAGACAGAAGCTGCGAGAGCACACTGTTAGCTCATTTTGCCTAATACACTTTTATGCGTAAACATTTATGAATCAATATCTAAGTTGGCTTAAAAATAACCCTTCTGGCGTGACAACACTATCTACAGCATTAATAAGTGCGACTGTTGCCATCATATTACTCGTACTAAGCCAATGGGTTTTATCCAGAAGAAACAGGACAGAATTCCTCACAAAAAAACTTGAGGAATTGTATCTCATGATCTACCAAATCAGCGAGCATAACTGGGAGAGATTTGAATTGCTGGTAAAATTAGCGAGGGGTGAAACGAAATATGACGAATCGAACGCAAAAGAAACAAGAAGAATATACAATCTCTTTTCTAACAAAAAAATAGTTATGTTGATAAGGCTTTATTTTCCAAAACTAGCTTCAACCCATCAAGCTTTTTCCCAAGTCAACAGTAGAATAGATAATATAATTTTTGACCTTAACAACAGTGACAAACCTATGGATTCTAATGTTGAAGTTGTACTATTTGAATTTGAAGAACGCCTGAGAAGTCTGGAAGAAGAAATAATTCAGAATAAAGACATTTTGGTAGAATCAAACCTGCTACCACGAATATACAAGTCTCTTTGTTATTAAGAAATTCACCCTCGCAGGAGTCTATCAATGAAAGCTACAAGGAACCTCGGGATGCTGTTATTGGGTATATGGCTCATTGCCACTGGTCTGATACCTCTACTCCATCTTAGTTTTTCAGGGCTGGGTATTCTCATGGCTCTCGTGGCCATTGCCGCTGGGGCCTTGATCATCGTAGGCCGGTAGCAGGGTCGCCGTCAAACAAGAAATACTTGTCTTGGCAAGACCCGAAGCTAAAGGCCACGCCGTATCTTTCGTGCCGGGCCGGCATCAGTTCTGAGCCGATCTGGACGATTGCGCCGGTGACAAGAATACGGTGCAGACCCTTCCATCCTCCCCGAATACCCGTCAAAATCCCCCTGTCTTCTTGCTTCGCACCCGCCTCTTCTCGTTCATGATCCGTTCCAGCTCCGCGCCATCGACAATTTCCTGCCGTATCAGGATGTCGGCCAGGGTCTCTATCTGCTGCCAGTTGGTCTCCACCAGCTCGCCGGCCCTTTTTGTGGCCTTGTCGATCCAGACACGGACCTGACGCTCCACCACCTCCCGGAAAAATTGGGGGTTGACGTTGTGGGTCAGGGTATCGGTATGGACAAAACCCAGCTCCTCGTCCATCCCCAGGTTGGCAATGGCAAGGTAGGCCTGGTGCGTCGCCTCCTCAAGATCGCTGGACGCTCCGGTGTCCATGCCCTTGGCGCCGAATTTTTTCATGCTTGCCGTTCTTCCGGCCATGAGCACGGTGATGTTGTTGAACATCTCATCCTTGGAAAGGTTGCTGGGGAAATCCTCGAAGCTGTACGAGATGAAACCGAGGGTCCGCAGGCGCGGGGCAATAGTGACCTGCTCGATCTTGACATCCGGGAGCAGCAGGTAGGAGAGCGCCGCATGCCCCGCCTCATGGAAGGCGGTCAGGCGCAGGTCTTCCTCCAGATTGCGGATATGCTTCTTCTCCAGCTTTGAGCCGTATTTGATGATGTTGATCTGCTCGATGAGGATCTCTTCACTGATGCCGGCGAGGCCGTGGCGGATGGCATGGAGGGATGCCTCCTTGCCGATGCGCTGCAGCTCGTAGCCGTTCATGCCGGAGATGTAGCGGACCACCCTTTCCACATCGATCTTGCCGTCATTGGGCTTTTTCAGGATCTGCTCGATGAAGAAGCGCCGCGCCTCGCGGTCAAGCTCCGGCACCTCGACAAAGGTGTCGATGCGTTCAGGCTCGATGAGCAGTTCCGGCACCTCCTCCATGCTTACCGCCGTGATCACGGTGAATACCGACTCCTCCGGATCGTCGGACAGCGCGTCGATCTCCAGCGCCAGCTGGTCGGCAGGCACGCCGGTCAGCACCCCTTCCATCACACCCTTGACGTCGATGCCGTCGAGGAAAACGATGCTGGGCGCGTATTCGCGCGCCTTGAGATACACCTGGCGGATGTAGTCGGAGTCAAAGAGCTCGGTGCGGGAGACATGGATGTAGGGCCGGCCTCCCGGGCAAAGGCCTTGCCCAGCAGGGTTTTTCCGACCCCTGGCGGCCCGTACAGCAACATGCCTTTGGGCATGCTGATGGCAAATTTCTGCACCAGCTCGGGCCTTCTCAGGGTATTGATGATCTGCTTGAGGACGGTTTTGGTCTGGCGGTTGCCGGCGATATCGGCAAAACCAATCCCGGAAAATTCGATGGCCGGCCGTTCGCTGCGCAACAACCCCTTGCCCCTGGGCAGTGCCCGGGTTTCCGTCCCGGCCAGGCTGAAGATGAGGTCCCCGCCCCGCTGATACTCCTTCCAGGTCAGCTCCACGGTCTGGTTGTTCTTGTAGAGTTGAGGCAGGATCTGGTCTCCAGCCGCAACGAGCCTGTGTAGCGAGGCCTCGGCCTTCTTGGTCAACTTGAAGATGATCCGGGCAGGAGAGGTGGACAATTGCCGCAGACTGTGGATGATCTTGAAGAGTACCTCGTCGGGCAGCTTCTGCTTCACCTTTTTCGCGGAGATCGCCGGGCCCAGGGAAAGGACCAGAAGGGTAACCAGCCCCTTGAGTTCAGGGAAATCAAGACCAATCCCCTTGTCCCGAAAATGTTGGGCCAGCTGCTCCAGGGAATCGGTACCGATGCGGACCATGGCGTTGATGCCCAGCCGGTTGAAGAGAATGATATAATTCTGGGCCAGGGTGGCCAGGAGCTTCGGGGTGATGGCCGGCTGGATGATCTCGTCGCCCACCTTCTTTTCCTTGGCAATAGCATCCATGATCAGGCCCTGGGCCTGGGCCTTGCTGCGCCGGAAGGTGACCTGAAACTCCTTGCCCTGGTAAAGGGCGCTGCCGAGAGTGGAGGTGAAGATGAAAACCACCTCGCGGCGGTTGATGCCGTTCTCAGGCTCCTCTTTGGTGATCAGGTCGAGCAGCGCCATCTGCAGCTGGTTGCTCGCCATTTCAATGGCCTCAAAGAGGATGATGGCGCGGGGAGTGGCGCGGAGAAAACGGAGCAGCTCGCCTTCCTCGTTCTCCTCGCCGATCATCTGGGGACCAAGGAGCTGGTCGTAGCTTTCCGGATCGCTGTAGCATTCCAGATCAAAATGTTTGAACCCCTTATACTCCTTGAGCATGGAGCAGAGGACCCGGGCCAGGTAGATCTTGCCCACGCCCGGGGGCCCGAGAAAGGTGAAGATCGCCTTGGGCTCCGCCTCTTTGGGCGGGCGGAAGGCCATGTGGCTGAAGGCATTCACCACCTCGTCAATGGCGTCATCCTGATCGAGAACAATCTTTTTCAGTTCCCGACGGATGGTTTCAAACTGCTTGAGTTGATTTTCTTTAGGTTCGGAAGGTGACAAAGGCATTCTCCCTCAAGGGTTTACTGGCAGTTGGTGACAGGAATCTGTTTTTTCTACACCAATATTACAGCGGCAGTACAAAAGAACTACAATACAGCAAGTTGGGGTCAATATTTTTCCTATAATGTATTTTATATTATTATTCCAGCATATTACAAGGAAAAACATTAAGAAGACCAGGCCTGTCCGCAAAAATGAGGTAAGATCACATCTCATTATTTACTCCGGCGCTCAGGCAGAAAACCTGAGTTTTTTTGTGAAACGCATTAGTGGCCGTCAGACTTGTACATCAATGCAATGGGGGAAAAGGTGGCCTTCTCCGGGAAGGTCGTTTTAAATCCAGTCCAATCAGCGCCAATGAAAATCTTCTTGCCTGTTGTCAATATGGGGAATTTAAATAATATTTCACCTTCATTTTTCCTGATCTACACGATATAAGTACTATAATGGTCTGTTGTATTTACCCAATTTCCAGGACTTCGCATTCGCAATTTTCAGGCAATTGACTGACAATAGACCAAAAAACGTTCAGCAAGGAGTGTATTCAGCAAGATTCACCTCTAATCTTAACCAAGGAGAATACCCATGCCTGAGAGTGTTTACAAAATCATCGAATTGGTCGGATCAAGTCCTGTTTCATGGGAAGAAGCTACCCAGAATGCTGTCAAGACCGCCGGACTGAGCCTGCGCGACCTGCGCATTGCCGAAGTTGTTACCCTGGATATGAAGATTGATGAAAATGGCAAAGGAGTCATCTTTCGGGCACGGGTGAAACTCTCTTTCAAGATCGTTTCCGACTAAGAGCTTGTCCGTAAATAAATCTTTGGTGCTCGCATCCGGCTTTTGGCCGTCTTTGACCGCTCCTCAATCGCAAAATCCGGCGCGATCCCTGAAAAGCTTATTTGCGGACAAGCTCTAAGTCGTATTTCCCATCAAGATCTTCCCGAAAAGTCGGGAACTGCAACGGGGCATAAATGGGGTCGGAAGTGACTTATGCGTGTTCGGGATAAGCACTACGACTCCAGCCTGTGATGATGTGACAGCGTCTTTTCATGCCTTGTCACGCCAGATTAACCATCAACAGTCCGCATCATATCACCCAGCACGGCCACAACCGGCAGGTGCTGTTTGTCAGGGATGATGACTTTAGGTGACAAGATGGCCAAAAAATCCTTTCCTCTGTCCAAGGTTTATGGCTTGCTCGAATCGGGGCCGGTCGTCCTGGTCACCACCGCCGGCGCGGGACACCCAAACATTATGGCCATGTCCTGGCATACCATGCTCGAGTTTGAGCCGCCGTTAGTGGGTTGCGTCATCAGCAATCGCAACCATTCCTTCGGCCTGTTGACGGCAAGCAATGAATGCGTCATTAACATCCCCACCGTGGACATCGCCGAAAAGGTGGTGGGTTGCGGCAATACCTCGGGGGCGGACATCGACAAGTTCGAGGCCTTTGGCCTCACGCCCAAACCTGCTGCCCAGGTCTCCGCGCCGCTCATCAAGGAATGCTATGCCAATCTCGAGTGCAGGGTGACCGACACCAGCATGGTGGAGCGGTATGGCTTCTTTGTCCTTGAGGTCCTCAAGGCCTGGATCGACCCCGCAGTGAAAGAGCCGCGGACGATTCATCATCTTGGTCGCAGTAATTTCATGGTTGCCGGTGAAACGATTACACTGAAATCAAAGATGAAGTAACGAGCATAAAAGGTGACATCCATGCTTTCTGATCCCTCCCGACACTGACAGGAGCAGGACGGTAGTGTCCGACTCCCGGGGAAATTGATTCAGGCCTTGCTTGGATGATTTTATTATGGATATGCTGATAAGGGAACATGGCAATTAACTTAAAAAAAATTAGCAGAAAGGAGGGGAGGCAATGGGACTCGGAAGTGAAATCAGTTCGGCCGTGAAGTGGGATTCACCAAGCGTTGATATGCAGGGTACCCTGAGGACGGCGATAAACAAAATGGTGAACAACGGCGTATCGGCCTTGGTTGTTAAAAGTGGCGATAAGGTGGTTGGTGTTGTAACCGACATGGATTTCATGCGCTGTATTGCCAAGGGAGACGATCTTGATGGCGTTACCGTCTCCAGCTTCATGACTTCTTGCGAAGTTATCTCCGGCAAGAAAATAAAAATACCCTGTATTCAATTGGATACAACACAGAGTGTGAAAAATGCAATTGGGCTAATGGATCTCGCCGGCGTCCATCATCTCTTTGTTGCTGGGGAAGAAGGTGCAGGTGTTATTTCGGCGCAGGACCTTTTGCGTTTAGTTGTCGATTAGCAAAGGATTTTGGAGAACCTGCCTGTTGAGCGTATCCGATCAAAAAGGAAGGCCGGATCTATTTTTTGTAGGGCAAAAGTCAATCAATCGGCAAAAATCGTTGAACCAGGTACTTGAGTGGGGGCGGGGCGATAGACGTCCTCGCCCCCACTCAGCATGACTCGTTACAAACCTTCTTCCTGCGCCCAGGGAAAATTCATTTCCCTTCACTTTGCCAAGTAGATTCTCCCCGGCACCTTTGAATTCACCCAGATCCGTCGTTCAAGCGGGACGGCGCAAAAGCGTGCCGCCCCTTAATTCAAACGTTTGATCTCAAAAAGAGCAAATGAAAAAAGGAGATAACGATGAAATGGAAAACAGATGATAGCGGCTGGAGCCCTTATCTCGCCGGAGCCCTTGTAGGTCTTATGGCCATCGCTTCAGTTCTTGTAACCACAGAATTACTGGGGAAAACCACCTTTATAGGAGCATCAACTACATTTGTTCGTGCCGCCGGTTTGTTGGAACGAACAATTTTCGCAGATCATGTGGTGGCAAATGAGTATTACACTACGACAAAGGTTTTTGTTGATTGGCAGTTCATGCTGGTTGTTGGGATTGTCCTGGGCGCACTTATTTCGTCCATTATGGATAAGAGCTTTCGGCTGGAGAGCGTCCCGCCCACGTGGAAGGAGCGATTTGGGCCATCCATCGGAAAACGGGCAGTCTGGGCATTCGCGGGTGGGGTTGTCGCCATGGTGGGCGCTCGCCTGGCCGATGGTTGTCCAAGCGGACACGGTCTCAGCGGATCGATGCAATTGTCGGTAAGTTCGCTTGTGGCTTTGGCTATGTTTTTTGGTGTAGGCGCTTTGGTTGCCCATATAGTTTATGGAAGGAGGGCATCATGAATATTGATCAATGGCTGGGCCTTGTCACAGGCGTATTGTTTGGATTCCTGCTCCAGAAAGGTCGTATTCTTCGCTTCGACAAGCAAATCGGCGCCATGCTGCTGACAGATATGACGTTGATCAAGTTCATGTTTTCGGCAATTCTGGTGGGAATGGTCGGTATACTCCTGCTCTCGGACTTTGAGATCATTAAATTGAGCCATAAGCCGATGAATGTTGGCGCTGTGCTGCTCGGAGGGGCTCTGTTCGGCGGTGGATGGGCGATCATGGGCTTCTGTCCCGGCACATCCCAGGGCGCTTTGGGTGAGGGGCGCTGGCATGCGGTATTTCCAATAACAGGCATGGTCGCGGGGGCAGCACTCTATGCAGAGCTTTATCCCTTTTTCAAATCAACAGTTCTTGCCTGGAAAGACTTCGGAACGATCGGACTGCCCGAAGCGATAGGCGTTTCGCAGTGGATAATCGTTTCTTTGTTCTGGGTGGGAACACTCTCTTTGTTTTATTGGTTTGAGAAGAAAAAGCTGTAAATCGTGATTGTATCTTCGGTATGCGGATATCAGGATGGAGTGTGCCAGGATTATCCGGGCTGAGGCAGGTGTGCCGGGTGTGAAAACGATCCTGTAAAGTGATGATCCTGGGGTACCATTTCCAGGTGATCTGTGCTATGGTGGCCGCGTTGAATGGAAAACAGAAAGGGCCTTCGGGCCTGAAATATTTATGAATGATTATGAATGGAGCGGGTGATGGCACAGGCAAAGAAAGGGAATAAGGTGAAGGTGAAGTACACGGGCAGACTTGCTGACGGGACGGTATTTGACTCTTCGGAGGGACGCCCGCCCCTGGAGGTTGTGCTTGGCAGCGGTCATGTGATTCAGGGGTTTGATGAGGCCCTGATCGGGATGGTTGTGGGCGAAAAAAAGACGGTTGTCATTCCGGTGGAGAAGGCTTACGGCGAATATGATCCGGATAAGGTTATGGAGGTGCCCATTGAACAGGTGCCTCCGGACTTCAGTCCTGAGATCGGTCAGAAGCTGGAGGTTGGCGGGGTCAACGGTGAGATAGTGATGGTGGTGGTGAGAGAGATCTCTGATACCCATATCTATCTGGATGCCAATCCGCCATTGGCCGGGGATGAGTTGATCTTTGATCTGGAACTGGTGGCGATTGGCTGATCCAAGGCTGACCCGGTGGTCAAGTTGGTTGCCAATTGTTCAATTCTCTGATTGGGTACCAGAACAAGGGGTATGCAACGATAGCCATCAATTGAGGTGAGTAAAGCTGGTTGTGTGGCAATAGCAAGCACGTCTTGTAGCAACTTTGGCAGGACCGTACTCCTGGGTCTTCAGGGAACAAGCGGGAATTATTTATGAAAAAGCTATTGGCCGGCAAACTGATCTGTCCCGCCTGTCTCCCTCAGGAATATGCCCTGCACCTGGAGATCAGGTCGGCTGAGGCTGAGGATATTGTGGACGGCACCTTGACCTGCCGTCAATGTGACCGCTGCTTTCCCATCCGGCAGGGAATCGCCTTTCTCGACCCGGACCAGCAGGAGGACCGTCAGGCCAACAGGTATGAGCAGGAGGAGGTGGTCTCCTCCTATCTGTGGAGCCATTACGGAGATCTGCTGGGTGACGAGCAGGCCACTGACGCCTACCGGCAATGGGCCGGACTGATGGAACCCCATGCCGGTCTGGCCCTGGATCTGGGCGGGGCCGTCGGCCGCTTCACCTTTGAGATGAGCGGCAAATGCGATCTGGCGGTCGGTATCGACAGGTCGCTGGCCTTTATCAAAGCGGCCCGCCGATTCATGCAGAAGGGCGAGCTGCGCTTTACCCTCAAGGACGAAGGTCTGCTGGGTCATGAAGTGGTCATCCGCCGTCCCGCGCAGTGGCAGCCGGAGCGCGTGGAGTTTATCGTCGCCGATGCCCAGCGTCTTCCCTTTGCCGCGCACACGGCGACCTCCGTGGCCTCTCTTAATCTGGTGGACAAATTGTCCAAACCTTACGCCCATCTGGCTGAGATCAACCGGGTCGCCGCTCCCTCAGGAAGTCAGCTGCTGCTCTCCGATCCCTTTTCCTGGTCCACCGAGGCGGCAGAGATTGACCAGTGGCTGGGGGGCAAGGAGGATGGCCCCTATGCCGGCAAGGGGTTGGACAATATCGCGGCCATCCTGCGTCATGGCCATGAAGGACTTTCCCCTGGCTGGCAGGTGACCAGGCGTGACCATGTCTGGTGGAAGATCCGTACCCACAGCAATCACTACGAACTGATCAGGAGTTGCTTTATCAAGGCCGCACGTTAAACCGAGGTCATCATGAAGAAAGATACTGTCTGCCGGATGTGTTCCTCCTGCTGCCCGGTGGAGGTGGAAGTCGTTGCCGGGAAACTGGTGTCGGCCCAGCGCAAATCCTTTCTTAGTCAGGATAAACGCAGTCCCTGCCTGAAGCTGCAGGCGGCAGCGGATATCGTTTATTCCGACAAACGTCTCACTACCCCGCTGGTCAGGAAAAAGGATGGCTCATTTTGCGAGGCGAGCTGGGACGAGGCCCTGGATCTGGTGGCATCACGTTTCCACCACTACAAAAAACAGACACACCCCGAGGCCGTAGGCTGGCTGCGGGGCATGGCCGCGGATTGGGGCTCCCCTTGGGATTACGCCAACCGCTTGATGAACTGTTACGGCTCCCCCAACACCATCGGCAATGGCTCCATCTGCTTTGTGGCCCGGGAGATGGCCCACACCTATACCTATGGGGCCATGGCCTTTCCCGAGGCCGCCAAGGCCAGGTGCATCCTGGTCTGTGGCAAGCATGATGCTGATACCACCCTGGGCGTGGCTGATGCCATCAATCATGCCCTCAGCAATGGTGCCAAGCTTATTGTGGTGGACCCGATCAAGACGCCTCTGGCCCGAAAGGCCGACATCTGGCTGCAGATCAAACCCGGCCATGACGGCCTGCTGGCCATGGCCATGATCAACGAGATCATCAGCCAGAATCTCCATGATCATGAATTCGTCGAGGGCTTTACCACCGGCTTCAACCAGCTTCAGGAGGCGGCCAGCCGTTATCCTGTTGATATGGTTGCCCCGGGTATCTGGCTTGACCCGCAACAGGTCCGGGAGGCTGCCCACCTTTACGCCACCACCAGGCCGGCCTGCCTGATTGACGGCAACGGCCTGGACATGCAGCTCGACATCTTTCAGTCCACCCGCGCTGTGGCCTGTCTGCGCGGACTCACCGGCAATATTGACCGGCCCGGTGGTGACGTCCTGCCCCAGCCCATCCCCTTGCGCCCTTTCCAGGCCCGCGACCGGCTGCCGGCAGGGGTTGCGCCGATCACCATCGACTATCCTCTTTTTAACACCTTCAGCGAGAGCTGGGGCAACCAGGTGCAATCCTGCGTGGTGGATGCCATCCACGACCAGAAGCCGTATGGCCTGAAGATGCTGGTGGTCCAGGCCGGCAATCCGGTGGTGACCATGGCCGACTCCGGCCGGGCCTACCGTGCCATGCAGGAGCTGGAGTTTCTGGTGGTCATTGATCTATTCATGACCAGGACTGCGGAACTGGCCGATGTGATCCTGCCGGCCGCCGGTTGTTTTGAAAAGACGCAACTGAACCGGGCCGCCACCCGCAACAACCCGATCATCCTCCAGAACCAGGTCATTGAGCCCGTGGGTCAGTCGTGGCCCGACTGGAAGATTGTCTTTGAACTGGGCCGCAGGATCGGTCTGGAGCAGGAGTTCCCCTGGCCCACTGTCGAGGCGGCCATTGATGAGCAGCTGGCACCGGCCGGCGTCACCGTCGAGCGACTGCGGCAAAATCCGGAAGGAGTGCGGGTGGAAGGCCTGCGCCATGAAAAGTACCGGCAGGACGGCTTTGCCACGCCTTCCGGTAAATTTGAATTCTTTTCCCGCAGGCTCCAGGAAAACGGCCATGCCGGGGTGCCCTATGCTTATGGTTTTCCGGAAAAGGCGATCAGCTTCGGTGAACGGCAGGAGGATTTTCCCCTGATCGGGATCAGCGGCCGCCGCGATATCCGTTTCACCAACTCCCAGTACCGCATCATCCCCGCCCTGCTCAAAGACGAGGAAGGATGTGTGGTCGATATCCATCCTGTTGATGCGGCGAAACAGCAGATTGAGGATGACGACCAGCTGCAGATCACCACCCCGAAAGGAACTATCACGATGCGGGCCAGGGTGTCATCGGTGGTCCACCCCGGCTCGGTCCGCATTGCCTGGGGCTGGGGAGATTACAAGGCTGAGTATAACCTCAATACCCTCACCGATGATGCTGTCAGAAACCCCATCACCGGTACCCCGGGCCAGCGCACCTTCATGTGCCGGGTGAGCAAGGTTTGCTGCCTTCCCGGATGATGACCAGAACGCCCCGGAAAGGCTGGAAAAAGTTACTCTGCCGGCCTCCTTTCTTTATTCCCCCATTTCCCCCGTGATTATATATGTCCAGCGAAGAAAAAATAGAGGCTGCGGAAACCAGGATTACCAAGGCGGTCTTCCCCAACACCACCAACCATTACGCCACCCTGTTTGGTGGCACGGCCCTGCAATGGATGGACGAGGCCGCGTTCATCACCGCCACCCGTTTCAGCCGGCAGAAGATGGTGACGGTCTGCTCCGACCGTATTGACTTCAAACACCCGATCCCTGCCGGCACCTTTGTCGAACTGGTGGGCCAGGTGGTGAAGGTAGGCAACACCAGCCTGCAGGTCCAGGTGACCGTTTATCTGGAGCAGATGTATGATGAGAGCCGGGAAAAGGCGATTGAGGGACTCTTTACCTTTGTGGCCATTGATGAGAACATGCAGCCTGTCCCTGTGAGGAGGTAGGTGTTGGCTTAGAGGATCAGAGAGTATTGCTGCGGCTTGAATTGCATCTGGTTTGTGAGCTTATTGACTCCATTCTTTAAAAAATGCCCTGAGGGTAACTGCATAGATTCCCTGTTTTTTATATTTTTTTATATGGCTCTGTCCTATTTTCAGTTAAACCGGAACATGACCCAAGCAGGCGTTCAGTAAACGCATCGGCAACTCATGTTCCCAAAGACGACGATTGAACCGGTAACAAAATTCACTAATATATTCATGTAAATATTTG
>JAPLJF010000002.1 GCA_026388715.1 Deltaproteobacteria bacterium | reverse complement strand
TAACCGAAGTGTTATTTAATGGCTCGGTTTATAAGGATGACCAGGGGAATGTGCTTGGTGCGGTGGTTGTAGGAAGGGACATTACGGATCAAAAAAGAATTGAAAAGGAACTTACAGAGGCCATTGTTTTTGCCGAACTGGCAACTTCGATTGCGGAGGAGGCAAAAACACATGCAGAAAGTGCAACAAAAACGGCCGAAAGCGCAGTAAAGGCAAAACAGCAGTTTCTGTCGAACATGAGCCATGAAATCCGTACCCCCATGAACGCCATTGTCGGATTGACCCATCTGCTGCAACGCGACAACCACGATCCAGGACAGCAGGATAAATTGGCCAAGATTACCGCCGCCGCTCACCATCTGCTGACCATCATCAATGACATCCTCGATCTCTCCAAGATTGAGGCCGGTCGGCTGCAACTGGAGGTGACGGACTTCTCCCTCGATGCTGTCCTTGACCATGTCCACTCCCTGATCGCGGAACAGGCGAGGAGCAAAGGGATAATCATCACTGTAGACACGGATAATGTCCCCCGCTGGCTGCGGGGCGACGCAACCCGGCTCGGTCAGGCCTTGCTTAACTACGCCGCTAATGCCGTCAAGTTCACAAAACACGGTTCCATTGCCCTGCGCGCCCTTCTTCTGGAAGAAACCAACAACGAGATCCATTTGCATTTTGAGGTCCAGGATACCGGAATCGGCATCGCTGCCGAGCAGTTGCCCATTCTGTTCCAGGCCTTTGAACAGGCGGATATCTCAACCACCCGCAAGTATGGCGGCACCGGTCTTGGATTGGCCATCACCTCCCGGCTGGCACATCTGATGGGGGGCGAGACAGGTGTTGCAAGCGAACTGGGCCAAGGCAGCACCTTCTGGTTCACCGCCAGACTCAGCCGAGGCCACGGGATCATGAATTCGACGTCAACCGTGACCGAGAGGAACATCGAGGCGACATTGCGTCGATGCCATGGTGGCGCCCGTCTGCTGCTGGTCGAAGACAATGCCGTCAATCGGGAAGTGGCCCTGGAACTGCTGCATGGGGCTGGCCTTGAAGTGGACACCGCACAAAACGGCCTCGAAGCCGTGGAGAAAACCATCATCACCGCCTACGACCTGATCCTGATGGACATACAGATGCCGGAGATGGATGGGCTGACGGCAACGCGGTTGATTCGCGAGTTGCCGAACCGAACGAAGCTGCCGATCCTGGCCATGACCGCCAACGCCTTCGATGAAGACCGCCGTATCTGTATAGAGGCGGGCATGAATGACTTCATCGCCAAGCCCGTGGACCCGAAGATATTATTTGCCGCCCTGTTGAAATGGCTGCCGGAACAGACATTCCCCGCCCCCGCTCCTCTGGCCCAGGATGCCCTGACCCCAGAGATCAGGGACTGGCACGAGCTGTTAGGACATATTCCTGATCTCGATCTAACGCTCTGTCTGACCAATCTGCGCGGTGATGTAAATATATACGTCCAGCTCCTCCGCCAGTTTGCCCTGTCCCATAGGGATGATGCCGCCCGGATCACTGAACTGCTGACCACCGGTAATTTCCAGGCAGGCCGGGATCTTGCCCATGGCCTCAAAGGGGTTGCCGCCACCATGGGGGCAAACAGGGTTCGGGACCTGGCGGCCCAACTGGAAATCGCCCTCAGGGCGCAACAGCCAGCCAGCGAAACCGAGCCATTGACCAAGGCCCTTGCCCAGGAACAGGCACTCTTGACCGCAGCAATTCTTGCCTTACCGGAAGACGCAGGCCAGGGATGGCCCAGTGTCGCGGGTGCCAAGGACGGCACAGGAGCGACAAAAAAGGACTCCCCAGACATCGCCCAACCGGATCCGGTCCGTCTGCAACAGATTGTAACCGAATTGCAGGGACTGCTGGCGGAAAACAACGGCCGCGCCAATCTGCTTTTACGGGAATCGGCCCCTTTGTTACATGCCGCGCTCGGGGCACACTTCAATGAACTCTCGCACCAGATTGAGGGATTCAATTTTGACGAAGCGCTCCGCACCTTGCAAACGGTAACCAGCTCAACAATACCAGCACATGAAACCGACCTGCCAACAGTTGGATCTTGACCTGAAACTCTCTCTGACCTGAGGAAACAAGGACATCTTGTCCATGATCAACAAAGCAAAAAACAAAAGGAAATCATGAAAATCACCTTCCACGGGGCCGCCCGGACCGTTACCGGCTCCCAGCATCTTCTTGAGATTAACGGCAGAAAAATCATGCTGGACTGCGGTCTCTATCAGGGGAAACGCAAAGAGGCATTTGAACGGAACCGCAGCGAATTCTGCCAGGGCAAGAAAATCGATACCCTCATCCTTTCCCATGCCCACATCGATCACTCGGGCCGCATCCCCTGTCTGGTCAGAAACGGTTTCCGCGGTGATATTATCTGCACCTCCGCCACCCGTGATCTGTGTGCCGTCATGCTCATGGACAGCGCCTTTATCCAGGAAAAGGATGTGGAATTCGTCAATAAACGACGCCAGAAAAACAGACAGATGCCCTTTGAGCCGCTCTATACCCAGGAAGATGTGGCCAGGAGCATGGCGCAGTTCGTGGGCCTGAATTATAATCGCCGCCACCAGCTTTTCCCAGGGGTGCATCTGACCCTGATGGATGCCGGTCACATGCTGGGCAGCGCCCATGTCATCCTTGATATTGATGACCAGGACACCGGGAAGGCCCGGCGCCTGGTGTTCAGCGGCGACATCGGCAGGCCGGGTATTCCCATCATCCGCGACCCTGTTCCGCTTACCGCCGGCGCCGACATCCTGATCATGGAGAGCACCTATGGCAACCGCACTCACCCCCCGTACCTGGAAACGGAAAAAGAGCTGGAACGGATCGTCAACCAGACCGTGCAGCGCGGCGGCACCCTGCTGATTCCCGCCTTTGCCGTGGGCCGGACCCAGCAGCTGGTCTATTCCCTCCATAAACTGCACAGCAGCGGGTCCATCCCCGAGCTGCCCATCTTTGTGGACAGCCCCCTGGCCACCCGGACCACGGATATCTTCAAGCTCCATCCCGAGGTCTATGATGCCGAGATCCTGGCCTTTATCCTGGCCGACAACAACAGCAATCCCTTTGGTTTTGATAAGCTTCAGTATACCCAGTCGGTTGAGCAGTCCAAGGCGCTGAACGAGAGGAAAGGCCCGATGATCATCATCAGCGCCAGCGGCATGATGGAGGGCGGCCGCATCCTCCATCATCTACGCAGCCGCATCGAGGATCCCCGTAATACGATTCTCATTACCGGCTGGCAGGCCCCGAATACCCTTGGCCGCCGGATTGTCGAAAAAGAGCAGATCGTGCGCATCTTTGGAGAGGAATTTCAGATGAAGGCCCACGTTGAAATCCAGACCGGCTTCAGTGGCCACGCTGACCATGATGGGCTCATGGACTTTGTGCGGGTGATGGAAAAAAGACCGGAACAGACCTTCATCGTCCACGGCGAAGAGGAGGCATCCCAGACCCTGGCCCATGATCTCCAGACCGAACTGGGTCTGAAGAACGTGGTGATCCCTGAATCGTTGCAATCGTTCATTGTGTGATTGCGGGGTCTTGTTCCAAAAAGCATTCAAGTTGACACCGAGAAGGCAAACGAGCAGCGACGAAGCAGTACGGGTAGTACGGTGAGGAGCCGCGCCGCGCAGCCGACGAAGGTGCCGGCTTGAATGCAAATGGTCGCAACATGAAACAAAAACCATCGGCAATCAACACCTCCAGCGTCACCATCCTGCCCCTGGGGGTGATCACGGTGCGGGCGGCGGCGGGGGCCACCGATCCGGCCTCCATCTTTATCCCAACCCTGATTGCCACCTGCTGCTCAACCTTGGCGGCAATTATCATGGCCAAATTTCTGGTTTCGATGAGGCCGGAATCAGTCTGTTGCAATACCATCCAGATGAAAATATTTCTCAATAAAGACGGCAATCTCCAGACCCTGATCAAGCCGGAACAGAGTACAGCCTGGATCATCCGGGAGCGCAAGATCGGTGGCCACCGCAATGACCCCCTTTACCTGCTCCCGCAACAAGGGTTGATCTTCCTCCCTTCTGACCTCGATCTTGGGCACCCCCTCTCCACCTTTAAATCCTTCACCGATGACAATATCCACATCTGAGCAGAAACGTTGGGCCAGATCGACCAGGGACTTGCCCTTGTTGCCGGTGACCATGGTCATCTGGTCAGGCGCCACCAAAAGCACGGTATCGGCCCCGGCCTGCCGATGCCTGGCGGTATCAGTGCCCGGCGCATCAAAGGTGATCCCCTGCTCCTTGGTCGATTTGATCACCGCCACCCGATAGCCATGCTGCTTGAGATGGGTGACAACCTGCGCCGCCAGGGTGGTCTTGCCGCTGTTGTGCCAGCCGATAAAGGTAATAATAGGAAGCATAGGAAAGTTGAATGGTGAAGGTTAAAAGTTGACAACGATTGCTGGCATATTCTCCGAGATCATCGCCTCTCTTTCTCAGACTCCCGGGCCAGCGCGGCCTGAAAATGATCAAAACACAGAGGCGTCAGTCCCGTCTCCGGGTCGGGCCGCAGGGCGCATTCCAGATACTGGCCCATGAACTGCTCTTCCCGTTGGCGCAACTCGGCCAGGGGAAAACGGGGATGAATCTTCTTGCCGGCCCCGGCCCTCTGCTTCTTTTTCTGGGGCCGAGGCCATGCCTTGGCAAAGACCCTCTGGCCGTAACGCAGCAGATACAAAAACGAGTGATGGGTAGAGATGGCCCCGGCCCAAGGGTAATGATCGAGCTGATAGCGGGAGGAAAGATCATCAATCTGCGTGTCCAGTTGCGCAAATCGCTGGTCATTGGCATTGATCCTGGCAGTCCGGTCGCTGTAAATGGGGAAGAACCTGAACACATCACCGGCCGTAAAGGAGATGGATTCAATGCCGAACTCCTCCGGCCGGCAGGCAATCTTTGACCCTGGGGTCAGACCGAAGGCGCCGACAATAAACTGATCCACGACCTTTCGTTCCGCTGCCAGCAGATCGAGTGTAGCCTGGGCCTCCTTGAACCCCTCACCCGGATGGCCGAGAAAGGTCATCCAGGCGGTGGAAATCCCGGCCTGATGAAAATGACGATTGACCGCCCGAATGCGCTCCGGCGTGACCCCCTTGTGCATAAGGCGCAAGACTTTCGGTGACCCGCTCTCAACGCCGAAGGCCACGGCCCGCAGGCCAGCCCGATAGAGCAGACGGCAGCGCTCAGGGGTATAGGCCGCCTCGATGCGCAGGTCCGTTGACCAACGGACCTCAAGCCCGGTATCGAGAATCGCCTGGGCCAGACGGAAGGCGTAATCAGGGGAGAGGACATCGCAGGAAAAGTAAAAATTGGCTGCCCCGTATTTCTCCTGCAAGGCCTGCAGATCGGCCACGGCCTGTTGCACCGGGATCTCGCGGTAGGCATGGGCCCCGGACTGATTAAAGCCGTAACCGCAGAAAGAGCATTTATTCCAGTAGCAGCCTCGGGTCGGACTGTAGAGGAGCATGGGGGAAGGCGCCGGATAGAGCGTCAGATCGAGATCGGAATAGTCAGGCGCCGCGCTCTCGGTCAGATCGAGGACCCATGGCGGCCCCTGCTGAATGGCGCCGCTGACCGGATCGCGGGTGATAAGATTGGGGATGGCGGCAAGTTGCGGCCGATCAGGAAAACGACCAGCAGCAAGCAGGGGCAGAAGCTGCTCCAGAGTCTTTTCCCCCTCCTGCACGGTGATACCGTCGACATGGTCTAAAATCCAGGCCACCACCTCCGGCCGGCCATGACGGACCATCAGATCGACACAGGGGCCGCCGAGCATCAGAAAACAGTTCGGAAAGACGTCCCTGAGCAGGCGGCAGAGATAAAAGGCCTCCGGGATCTGGGAGACAAAGGTCAGCGAGATCCCGACAAAGCCCGGGGCCGCCATCCCCGCCAACTGCTGCCGGTAAAACTGGTCAAGGGGACTGGTGCGATTGGCGATATAGGAGTCCAGAAGCTGGAAATCCCAGGGCGCCACCAGGTGATCCGCCCGGTTGCAGTTGTAGCGGAAAGGGAAATAGACCGCCTCCATGATCTGGAAAAGGTCTTCAACGCCATCACGGCCTGCTGCATAGGCGGCCCGGTCATAAAAACTCCCCTCCTCCCGCATCACGGTCAGGAGGGCGCCAAAATCCTGCTGCACCAGAGGGAGCGCCTCTGCCACCCGCCGGTATTCCATCTGCTCGGACAGGCTCAACCGCTCCCGACCATTGAGCACCTGAAACCGCGCCGCCAGATGCTGCCGCCACCCGGCAATGGTAGGCTCAGAAGTCAGGAACGAAAAGACCTCGACGTTCAGATCCCGGACTGTTACCTGGATCCCGCGCCGGCCCAGATATCCCTTGAGGGTGGGCAGACTCACATAGGGCCAGGTAGGATCGGCAAAAGGCGGGTAGATCAGCAGGGATTTCCCGGCTGAATGAGAACAATTATTGCTCATAAGATGATGAAGTCTCGACCTGATCTCACGATTGTTCAACGCCCAAGCTAAGGGGCGCGACGGCTTTATGCCGCATCCCTCTTGAGCAACTTGTATGCCTCAAATATTGTTCATCCTTAGCCTCGGGGCCAATACATAATGATCATTACACCAATCAAGGCCACCAAACCACCGAGTATATCGAATCTATCCGGTGCTATCTTATCGATCTGCCATCCCCAAAGGATTGCGAGGACAATAAAAACTCCCCCATATGCTGCATAAACACGACCAAAATTTGCTGGTTGCAATGTAGGAATCACTCCATAAAGAACAAGTATAAATGCTCCAATAATACCGTACCCCAAGGATTTTCCTTCACGTAACCACAGCCATACAAGATATCCACCGCCAATTTCACACAGACCGGCCAAAACAAAATAGAATATTGATTTGATTATTGCTATAGCAGCCATTTGTCCTCATTCTTTAGCATAACAGTAATGGACAGGAATGTCCTCATGCCGCAAGAGCCAGGGATCGCTCCGGCGGAAGGGCGACTGGCGAGAGCTGCCCTGCACAGGGGCACGACCCAGATCGCGCCAATGATGTATTTTTTCATGATCCCTTGTCTTTTCTGAGCCGATTGTCTATCCTGCTGAGTTCCACCATTACCCTTTTCTGGTTTCCCGCCCAGTCAATAATGGTAAAATATTATTTAAAAGAGTATATAAACTATACTTTACAGTTTATCAATCAATCAGCACAATCCTGTCCCATCCTGATTTCTTTATTGTCGCCATGTTGCCCACTCCCAAAGATACCCTTTTTGCTGTCGACCAGGTCCACGAAGATTTTGTCTTTACCGAACAGGTCGCCCAGGTCTTCGATGACATGCTTGACCGCTCCATTCCTTTTTACCAGGAAGTCATCACCGGGACGGCCCGGCTCCTCGACATCTTTCTCCGCCAAAACGACACGGTCATCGACCTTGGCTGCTCCACCGGCACCACCCTGCTGCAACTGGCGCGACTGTTGCCGGACAAGGGGCTGCAATTCACCGGCATCGACAACTCGCCAGCCATGCTCCACAAGGCCCGCCTGAAGGCCGAGATGTTCTCAAAACAGGACATGGTCTCCTTTATTACCCAGGACATCACCGATCTGGACCAAACCGATACCGGGGCCTTTCTCCTCAACTACACCCTCCAGTTCATCCGCCCCCTCAGACGGAAAGAGTTTATCCACCGGCTCTTCGACAACCTGCGACCCGGCGGCGTCCTGATCCTCAGTGAAAAAAAGATCTCCCACGACCCTCTGCTCAACCGCAAATATATCGATATCTACCATCAGTTCAAGCTGGAACGCGGCTATTCGGAACTGGAGATTGCCAAAAAAAGAGAGGCCCTGGAAAATATCCTGATCCCGTTTTCCATTGAAGAAAACCGGGAACTCCTGCTGGGCGCCGGATTTGCAAGCGTGGAGACCTTCTTCCAGTGGTTTAATTTTGTCTCCTTTATTGCCATCAAGCCAGGTTGAGCCAGAACCAGATGCCATCATCCATCGATTATCTCTCTCAGCTCCCGGCCGCAGCCCGCCGTCAGGAGATCCTCGCCATCCACCAGGAGCGGCAGCAGTGGGTCAACCAGCCCAAGAAAGGCTTTCTCCGCTACCGCACGCCCTATGAATCGGTCGCCCCTTTTGTGGCCAAGAGCGTCGACTGCACCGGCGATACCGTCATCATCGGCCGTCCCGATGAGCTGAGCGCCAACGATCAGGCGCAGGTCAAAGCGGCCATGCGCGCCTTCATGCCCTGGCGCAAAGGTCCCTTTTCGGTCTTTGGCATCGACATCGACGCCGAGTGGCGGAGCGAAAGGAAATGGCAGCGCCTGCTGCCCATGCTGCCCGATCTGGAGGGCAAGATCATCGCGGATATCGGCTGCAACAACGGCTATTACATGTTCCGCATGGCCCCCTATCGCCCCAAACTGGTGCTGGGCCTGGAACCATCCATGCAGCACTATTACTGTTTCAAGGCCTTGAACAGCATGGCCAGACAGGAGGCGCTCCATATTGACCTGCTCGGCGTCGAGCATCTCTCGCTTTTCCCTGACTGCTTTGATGTCCTCTTCCTCATGGGCATCATCTACCACCGCGCCTCACCCATTGATGTGCTCCGTGACTGTTATCAGGCCCTGCGCCCCGGCGGCACGCTGCTTCTGGAATCCCAGGCCATCCCGGGAGATGCACCCATCGCCCTCTTCCCCGACAAGACCTATGCCAAGGCGCCCGGCACCTATTTTATCCCCACCGGTCATTGCCTTCGGCTGTGGATGGAAAAGGCGGGCTTCGACCAGGTCGAGCTCTTCTGCCAGCACCCGATGAGCGAAGAAGAACAACGATCCACCGCGTGGATGACCTTTGAATCGTACCGCGATTTCATCGATCCGC
The DNA here is from genome assembly GCA_026388715.1 of Deltaproteobacteria bacterium. Taxonomy (GTDB): domain Bacteria; phylum Desulfobacterota; class Desulfobulbia; order Desulfobulbales; family Desulfocapsaceae; genus UBA2270. The sequence goes on along the minus strand of JAPLJF010000002.1, from coordinate 98,385 downwards.
GGGACCCAACGCTGACCGTGGAAGGGTATCCGGCCCCGCACCGCGTCTTCCTGCGCGGCTGGAAAAAAGGGACCGCAGCCGCCTGAGAATAAAGAATAGACATGGCCACACTTGCCTTTGAATGCAGGTATGGTATAAAATTAAAAATAGTCAATCGACGATACGATAAGAGAGCTGCACTGATATTTAGAGCTTGTCCGTAAATAAGCTTTTCAGGGATCGCGCTGGATTTTGAGACGAATTTGGCCGAGACGATTGAGTAAAACCGCAACCGTAGCAGCGCTACGGCGAGGATTTTGCGATTGAGGAGCGGCCAAAGACGGCCAAAATCCGGATGCGAGCACTAAAGATTTATTTACGGACAAGCTCTTAATGATGACAGCCTGATATTTTTTTAACAAGGAGCACATATATGGATCAGAAATCCTGTACCCTTTGCAGCGGCGGCCTGAAAGGGGCCGAGGCAACCTTTGGTGAAGCGGCAGAACAGTGGGGCGTAAACGAGGTTATCTACACCTTTGAAGGGCACAAACTGCACCGGGAGAAAAACGCGGTCTTTCTCAGCCAGCAGGAACTGGAACGGGGCGATATCAGCATGGAGCTGGCCTCAAAGATGCTCAACCGCACCTATTACGAGACCACCAAGATCAGAAAGGTGCTGCAAACCATCTTTCATATGGTCAACAACGGCCACCAGATCTTTGTCATCGGCACCATCCTCGAAGACAATTCCGTCAAAGGCGGCACCGGCTGGGCCGTGGAACTGGCCAAGCTCTTCAACCGCCCCCTCCACGTCTTTGACCAGCCCCGCAAACAATGGTTTACCTGGAAAGAGAACCAGTGGCACGAAGATACCCCGGTCATTGAATACAATACCTTTGTGGGCTCAGGCACCAGATATCTCAGCGATGCCGGGCGTGAGGCCATCATCAAACTTTTTGAAGATTCTTTTGGCCCTAAGCCATCGGCATAAAATAATCTGACCTTTTAAACAGCAAAAACGGCATAAGGAGCCGTAACGAAATTGTACAAAAATAACAGTTATTTCGTAACGGCTCCTAAATAATTTGGATGAATATCCATCCGATATTGTAAGAGAATAAACATGAACGAACACTGTCTTTTCTGTAAGATCATTGCCGGCCAGATCCCTGCGGATAAACTCTATGAAGACGATGAGTTTCTGGCCTTCCGGGATATCTCACCGCAAGCGCCGGTCCATTTTCTGGTCATCCCCAAAAAACATATCGCCGGACCGGCATTCATGGAAGAAGAAGATGAACAGCTGATCGGCAAGATGATGCGCACCGGAGCACGGCTTGCCAAAGATCTCGGACTGGTTGACGGCTTCCGTATGGTCCTTAACAATGGCGCCGGTGCCGGACAGACCGTCTTTCACATCCATCTCCATATCCTGGGTGGCCGCCAGCTGCAATGGCCACCCGGCTGATTCAAGAAAACATGAGAGATCCGGGGGGCTGCCAAGAGAGGAAAAAGAGCCCCGCATGGTGACAGGCACAATGCCACCTGATCTCTGCCCACAAAAAACCCCGATCCCCACCAGCACTCAATCCGCCATGCACTGGAGCCAGCTGATATGTACGACCGATACCAACTGAGTAAGAAACTATATACTAATTTGTTAAGTGAATGAATTACTCAAATTTCTATCCATTTCCCCGGAGGACAGCATGCAAGCACTGTACAACATGGTAATAGGCTTCGGACCATTCATTCTTATCGCATTTGTCTGGCTCATGAGCTGCATTAAGGTAGTGAACGAGTATGAACGGCTGGTGGTGTTCACACTCGGCAAAGTGAACAAGGCTCCCAAAGGCCCTGGCCTTGTCTTCGTCTTCCGCCCCTTTCAGACGGCCGTACGCATCAGCCTCCGCACCGTGGTTCTGGATGTGCCAAGCCAGGACATAATCACTCGTGATAACGTGAGTCTGAAGGTCAGTGCTGTTGTCTACTTCAAGGTGATGGACGCCAAACAGGCTATCCTTGGCGTGGAGGACTACAACTATGCCACCAGTCAGATTGCACAGACCACTCTGCGATCCATTCTCGGTGAGGTGACACTGGACGAACTGCTGGCGGATCGCGAGAAGCTGAGCCTGAGGCTCCGGGAGATCATCGATTCCTCCACCGAACCATGGGGCATCCAGGTCTCCGCCGTCGAACTCAAGAGTGTGGACCTTCCAGAACAGATCCAGCGCGCCATGGGAAAGCAGGCCGAAGCCGAGCGGGAAAAGCGTGCCAAGGTTATTGCTGCAGAAGGTGAACTTCTGGCCAGCCGACAGCTACTGGAAGCCGCTAATACCCTCAGCCAGAACCCTGCCGCCATGCAGATGCGCTACCTACAGACGCTTACCGAGATCGCCGTAGAGAAGAACAGCACCATCATTTTCCCCCTTCCAATTGAGTTGATGAAAGTGTTTGAAAAGCTTGGGAATAAGCAATAAGTCAGGGAAGACAAGAGAGACTTTAAACTATAAAGCAAGTCAACCAACTAAACTACGTTCCCAGTAATGGGCTTGCTTCCCCTCTTTTTTATGTGCTTTTTGAAAATACAATAATGTCCCAACAAGTTACGACCTGACCTAAAAACTGTCAGGCAGGATATATAGTCAGGAAGAAGGTCAACTTACGGTTTTTCTTAAATGCTTAACCTTACCCCTGGCTCCCTTCTGATATTTCTGTTTTGATGTTGTTGTTTGGTTAGGAGTATTATTATAGGGTATTTTTTTACTGATTTTGGTTGGAATTGGAATGGGTTGTGACTTTTGGGTTTTTGCTGCCGAGAGTGTTATCGGTGGTAGGGATTAAAGATCGTCCTCAGAGAACAATCCAGGGTATATCCCGTAACGGTTGGGAGGGGAAAATGCTTGTTTTTGTCGGCTGTACTTTTCCACTGGAAAGCGATTCTTATCACCGAAAATGTACCAAAACCATGACGTGTGTTTGTGCAATATGTGCTAAACAAATTGAAATGAGCGGCAAGACATGTGCCACGGTTGGCATATACCTTTGTGAAAGTGATATCTGCCGAGAGTGGCGAATATCACAAAATATTCAAGCCAGATCTGATGCTGATCCGGTAATAAATATGATCTGTCATCATTAATCTATACCAAATATGTGACGCACATAGCTTTTAAATTTGAGGCCACTAATTTTGTGCATAATACAGAATATTTCTCTATATCGATCTTGACCTGATGAAATATCATATTGTTTGCCAACCTCTCCATATAATTCATGCAGTGAAAGTGTAATTAATTTTTCATGACTTGTTTGAATACAACTATCTGCTCCGAACCCATTGTTTGTGAGATCTGTTTTAATTAAAGTTAAGAGAATATGTGATAAAGCATAAGATTTAGCTGTAATAATTTTACGCAATTCATATATTTTTTTTTCTGATATAGCTGGTAACGTCTCATCTTTATAAGACAATATTTCATCTTTATGATGTTCCAATAATGATAAAACAACAAGGCATTGGTTCAGTAAATTACTATAAACATGATACTCTGTTAGTTTGTCTCTTTTTTCCCTCCTTTTCATGTCTGAAGAAGTTTTATAACATAAACTCGCAATCACAAAAATTACAAAAATAAAACCAGAAAGTGTCTCAGACATTTTTAATCCTAATAAATTAAAATTGTATCTGCAGAACTACAAGCTCAGCCCAGTAGGCGTCTAATGATTATCAAAATCATTATGCGGCGTAGTCAAACTAACTGAAATATACATTTCCAAGAGTGCCTGCTTCACAGGGTCTGGTTCAGATATAAAACGGACGCTCATCTTTTTCACTCTTTCTTTCTGCGCTATGAATATGGGCTCAAAAGCAGGGTGTTTTTGCAGGTATTGACGCGAGCCCTTTTCTTTGTACGTTGCAGTTGTTTGCCCTGTTATGTCCCTTGCAAGTCTAAATGCAAAAGTTGCTGCGTTATGTCCGGAGCTGGGATAACAATGTTTCTTTAATCTTTTACGGATAGTATTAGTTCTACCAACATAAAGATGTAGGTTATCCTCTGAAAATAAATAAATTCCAGAAGATGGTATCTCTTTTGGCAATGTAGATACTGTTACAGGTTTCATTTCCATTAGCCTTTGATACGAAGGTTCTAACGTTTCGATAAAATTTCGAAATATCTCGTTCATTCTAAACCCTGATAATATATTAGACAGAGAAAATAGATACTCTCCATTTTATTTGTAAAACGATAACCTACGCTATAGCCTGTTTGCCATATTTTTTAAATAAATCATTAAGGGCTTCTGACAAAAGCGCTTGCTGGGTTTTATCAGTCTCAATAGCGAGAATCGCCAGTTATTTTTTTGGCAGCTTCTGGAACTTTGAAAATGGTTGCCTTGCGACCTGTTCCAAAAATAGTTCGATGGCTGGCTGATCATGACGTTAATATTGCCACATCGAATTTCTGATTTTATTCAACTGTCCTCAAGTTGACCTTACTACTGTATATACGTAGTGAATCTCTGACTCAGGGAGCCAAGAGCTAAAGACAGCAAGCCTCTGTAAACCCTTGAGTACTCCTCCGCGCAGAGGTGAGCGGAAATTGCCACCCTTCAAATTTTTTCACTCACTCCCGTTTTTCTTTTCCTCCAGTACATCCCAACGTTCATACAGTTGCGCCACCGCTGTCTGCGCCTCCTGCAACTCTTCCCAGCACTCATGCAGACGTGCAGGGTCTGAGACCGTCTCCGGGGCATCCAGAAGCGCCTGAAGCCTTTCCTGCTCTTCTTCGGCCTCCAGGATCTTTTCTTCTATCTGGTCATATTCGCGTTGATCGAGATAGGAGAGCTTACTTGTCTTCTTCTTTTTTCCCGGAGTGCCGGCAACAGGCGTTATTGCTATGGATGATTTTTCATTATCCTTGCCGCTCTCCTGCAGGGCCGCCAGCCACTGCTCATAATCGGCAAAATATTCCAGGCCGCCGCGCCCATCAAAACCAAGCACCCGGTCGCAGACGCGATCGAGGAGAAAACGATCATGGGTCACGAGCACCAGCGCCCCCGAAAACTCCAGAAGGCTTTCTTCCAGCACATCCAGAGAGGGGATATCAAGATCATTGGTGGGTTCATCAAGAAGCAGGATATCGGCTGGCTGCCGCATCAGTTCGGCAATGAGGATCCGGGCCTGCTCGCCGCCAGAGAGTTGTCCCACCGGAGTTTCCAGCTGTTCGGGCTGAAAGAGAAAGCGTTTGGCCCACGAGATCACATGCATGGAGTGGCCCTGACAGACGACGGCATCACCATCAGGGGCCAGGGCGCGGCGCAAGGTCACGGCCGGATTGATCTTTTCGCGCCGCTGATCAAAACTGACGATACGCACCCCGTCCGCCACCTTGATCTCGCCACAATCAGGAGCGACCGCCCCGTCTCCACCACCAGCAGCGGCCAGGAGCTGCATCAGCGTCGACTTGCCGCAGCCATTTCTCCCCAGAAGCCCAAGCCTGGTGCCGGGAGAAAGGACCATATCCAGACCCGAGAACAGCACCTGCCCGCCATAACTCTTGCCAATAACGTGGGCCTCAAGGAGCTTGCGAGTCTTTCTGCCGGTGGCATCAAATCCTATCTGCACACTGGACGTTGACCGGTTGCGGGTCTTGACCTGCGCCAGTTCGTCCTGCAGCCTGTGCGCCTCATCAATACGATAACGAGCCTTGGTGGCCCTGGCCTTGGGGCCACGCCGCAGCCATTCGGTCTCACGCCGGACCTTGTTCGACAACCGCTCTTCCTGCTGCAACTGCTGGCCCAGAAAGGCCTCGCGCTCTTCCAGGAATTTGCCATAGGCGCCCTGCACCTGAAAGGAGCCTTCAGGATACACGGCCGACAATTCCACCACCCGACTGACCGTATTCTCCAGAAAACGACGGTCATGACTCACCAGCAGGACTGCGGACGGCCCATCAGCAGACGGGTTGCGCAACATCTTCTCCAGCCAGAGGATCCCCTCGATATCGAGATGGTTGGTGGGCTCATCCATCACCAGGATATCAGGCCGCACCACAAAGGCGCGACAGATGGAAAGGCGCTTGCGCCAGCCACCGGACAAGACGCGAACGGGGACAGTGGGATCGGGAAATTCGGCCCGGCTCAGAAGGGCATGAACCCGATTATACTGCTCGGTCTCATCGAGATCGAGGCCGGCAAGGGCCTGCTGCAGATTCTCGGCGACACTCTTCTCCTCGTCAAAGAGATCCGTTTGGGCCAGATAGGCCGTACGCACATGCCGCTGCACCAGGATCTTGCCCTCATCGGCATCAATCTGATTGCAGATGATCTTGAGCAGGGTCGATTTGCCGCTGCCGTTAGGGCCGATAAGACCAATCCGGTCGCCATCATTGATCGAAAGAAAAATATTTTTAAACAAGGTTTGAGCGCCAAAAGACTTGCTCAAGGACTGACAACTGAGAAGATGTGCCATAAAAAAAATGAATGCTGGTTTGGGCTGGTAAGACCTGAATATTCTTTGATTAAAGAGATGGGGAAGCCATCAGTAAAGGAACAAGGTGGCTTTTTTATTGATTATTGCGCAAGCTGCGATTATAACAATTCAGCTTTACGTATTTAAATTGTAAGAAAAGAGAATCATTCTCGACAGTTTCAATTTGCCGCCAACCTCTTTTATACAATCAATCGGGATAAACTGCAATGAGCGACCATATTCATATCATTATTACCGGGGCCAAAGAAAAGGCCAGGACCATCCTTCTTTCCAGAAAAAAACTCAAGCTGGGTCTTGCGCTCAGCGCGGGTCTCCTGTGTGCTGTTGTTATTGGTGCTGTCATTTGCACCCGTATTTGTGTTGAAAACAGCAATCTGAACGCACAAGTTACCGCCATGAATCTCAAACTGATCGAGAGCACCCAGGAAAGTCGAAATTACGCTGACCGGATCGATGACCTTCTTTCCAAGAAGACATCGCAGACAGCAACATTTGAGGCGGAAAAAGAGGCCTTGGTCAATAAAACCCTCGCTGAATTCAATGAGCGAAATCAACTCATTGAGAATATCATCAAGAATATAGGGGTAAAAATAAAAAAACATACACCCATAGCCAACAGCGGTGGCCCCTTTATCCCTCACTCTGCATCCCAGCAGGAAGACCTGCTCCTGCGTACCGACAAAAATCTTGACATCCTGCGCCGCACCCCACTCGGACGTCCAGTTTCAGGGCCTATAAGCTCTCAGTTTGGCGACAGAGAAGATCCGGTTAATGGCAAAGAAGCCTTTCATTCCGGGGTGGACATGCAAGCCAAGCGTGGAGAAAAAGTATTAGCCACGGCAGATGGCACGGTCATTCAAGCCAGTAACAATGGCGACTATGGCCATTTCGTTGAGATCAGCCATGGAAACGGTTTCACCACCCATTTCGCCCATCTTCAGGAATATAAAGTGAAAAAAGGTGACAAGGTCAAACGGGGCCAGGTCATAGGATTAGCGGGGAGCAGTGGCCGCTCCACTGGCGTTCACCTTCATTATGAATTATGCCTCAATGGAAAACTAATCGATCCTGTGGCATTCATGCAAACAGCAGATCTTTCCAAAGGGGTCGCCATTGATGAGATCAAGCCGGTGGCAAGCAAAAAAATTATCGCTATCGCTTCCCTGTCAAAACAATCTCAGGAAAATACCATTGCAAAAATTAATGCCGTGCCTGTCAAAATCAGAAAGAACATCTCCCCCATGGTATCAACCACACACTAAGAGCTTGTCCGTAAATAAGCTTTTCAGGGATCACGCCGGATTTTGAGACGAATTTGGCCGAGACGACTGAGTAAAACCGCAGCCGTAGCAGCGCTACGGCGAGGATTTTGCGATTGAGGAGCGGTCAAAGACGGCCAAAAACCGGATGCGAGCACCAAAGATTTATTTACGGACAAGCTCTAAGCCGTCGTTCAAAAATAACTGTAAAAGGGACCATAACGAAATAGATAAAAATAGAATGATTATTTCGTAACGGCCCCTAACAAATACGATTGATGGATTATTTGGTGAAGCTCAGCCTTCTTCCTGAATATATTCTGTCCGCCATCTTACACAATTAACACACCATGCCGATTAAAGATCGTCCGCCAGTCAATCTGATCTCTTGTCCATCTTGCGGGAATAATGAAGATTTTATTGAAGTTGCGGAGAACGTCATTATTACCACTCAATATATCCAGAATCCTGATGGCAGTTTCACCCCTGAAGAGGATAGCTCCCAGATCCTGGGCCCTGTCAGACTGATCTGCGGAGAATGTGACGAAGATCTCACCGCCTTCCATCAACGATTTACAGAAATGCTCTTTTAAGACATCTCACTGTAACTTTTCACTTCCTCTCTTCTATTCACCGCAAATTTTTCGTTCACAATGAGGCGTAGCAACGCTGGGCGGACCATTGACCAACATCTGGGCAATGGTCAATTTTATCCGGGGATAGAGATGCCTCTTGCCTCCCATCAATTCATTTTCAAGCATTGCCAGTTTGCGCAGCAAGAGTGTCCGGTCCGCGCGTGGCACTTCTGATTCATTGGTAAATGTTTTTTTGACAAGCTCCTGACAACGAAAACAACCGGGAAAATCAAGCCGCTTACCATCAGGTCGCTGCATGGTAGCCGGAACTCCGTGCGTCCGGCACACCATCAGGCGATGGGCATAGAGAATACACCGGCCGTTTTCGTTCAAGGGACACATGACCTGCGGACGTTCATTGCGGGCCAGGGCCTGCTCACAGGCTGTATTATACAAGCGGCTGCGCTCAAGGATCTCCGCCTGCCGCGTCTCGGGAAGCTGGCGAAATCCCAGCCAGAGATAGCCCCATTCCACAAAGGTATGGTGCTGAAAATAGGAGTCACAACAATTATCAGGGCAACCGTCACAACTGAACCGCAACTGGGCGGCCACCTGCTCATATCCCCTCTCCATCTCCTCATAGATCTGTCCCATCCGACTGACCTGATCAAGACTCAGTTGCACCTCTTTCATCTCATTTTCCTTCTTCAAAACATTGGACCTGATAGGTCTCCACCTCAGGATGAGAATCCAGCCAGGCCGTATCAGACAGACCCGCCTTCCGGCAAAGATGCCCTAAAAATTCCTCGGCCAGCGGCAGTTGCTCCCAGACCTGCGGTAAAAAGGTGGCGCTACAGCGGCCCAATCGCAGAATGACCCCGTCAATACCAGGACGCAATCTGGCAACCAGATCCACGCCATCACGATAGGCCAGAGATTGCGGTTGGCTCAGGATGGAGATGTCAATATGCACCTGTGCAAGCTCTTCGGCGGTGAGCTCCGGGAATCGATAATCATGAAAGGCGGCATTCAGGGCATTGCGCCGGATACTTTCAACGATTGAGCCCGCAGGCTCCAGATTGCCGATGCACCCCCGCAACTGACCACCGATCTTCAAGGTAACAAAGGTTCCGCACTCGGCCTGCAAAGCCGGATCCACGATAGTGGTTTTTTCCTCCATCCTCTTGCCCAGCTTCTCGGCAATAGTCTCCCGGGCCAACCGTAACAACAGGCCCCCCTGCTCTTTCGTTACATGATCTTGCATCATCATTTCCCCCAGTCTACACCAAGCATCAAACAATTTATACCACTGCCAATTCCCAGAATAGCCCCCCTCTGACCCGGCCCAAAAGCCTTCTGCTCGATAGCCATGGCCAGAGTAATGGGAGCTGAGACCGAACCCACATTACCCAATAAGGCCAAGGTCTCAAAATTCTTCTCCGGCTCCAGGCCAAGAGAATCAAAGAGCAGCTTGGCATGGGCCGAACCGACCTGATGACAGAAAAAGCGGTCAATATCCGCCGCCTGCCAACCGGGTTCAGCAGAAAAGGCCTGCCAGGTCATAAGTGCCGTCTCCACCCCTCGCTGCAACAATTCCTCCGAAGAGGTATTCATCAGCGTTGTCGCGCTCCCACACTGACTCCCCTGACAAAGGTTGGAATGCTTCGTATTAGCCCGCCAGGCACCGTGAATCAGACGTGGCTGATGCATATCTGCTTCTGCCCGACACATATAGAGGGCCACAGAGCCAGAACCAATAGTCAGGGACGCGAAGGCAGATTTAATCGACTTACGGGTTAACGCCTTATCAGCCAAGAGGGCCGCAATGGTTGAATCCACCAACTCCTCGGCGGTTTCTCCTGCCACCAGCAAGCCGTTCTTCACCTGGCCGAGTTCGATCATGTTGGCCAGCATCACCATCCCATCGAGAAACCCGAGACAGGCATTGGACAGATCAAACAGCAGACAATTATCAGACAATCCAAGACTGTTATGGACAAAAGAGGCCGTTGCCGGCTCCATCATGTCTCTTGAGACCGAAGTGAAGATCAGACACTCAATCTGATCAGGAGCCAAACCTGCCTGTTCCAGAACCTGCCGGCCGGCCAGGGCCGCACCCTCGCTGGGCCTGGTTCCAGGGGCCCAGAAACGTCTCTCCCTGATCCCGCTCATCATTTCCAGTCGGCCGAAAGGCAATTTGAGCCGCTCATACATCGGGGCCAGTCGCCGTTCCAGCTCTTCCGAGCTGACCGTTATCGGCGGCAGGACATAAGCAAAGGTGTGGAGACAAACGTGTGCATAGCGCATGGCAAAATCCTATTGTCTGGTCTTGGTCTTGATATCGACTCTCGCTGCCATCCCGCCAACAAGAATGGCGCCAGGCTTTTTCACATAAATATTTCCTGAAAAGTTAAGGGTGGCCTTAATTGATTTGCCAAATGAACCTCTCAGACAGTATAAATAGGAGTTATCATGCTAACAACTCTTTTAACTCTATCATTTCAGGATAACGCAGAATGATTATAGATTTTACACCCACGCCTTCCCGGATGCAGTTGCCGTCAAGACCATTCCCGCCCTGGCCAAAGAAGGCAATGTCAAGGCCCATACCGAGGGAACGGTCGAATCACTGTTTGCCTCCATGGACCGGGCCGGAATCACTACCAGCGTTGTCTGTTCCATCGCCACCCGCCCTGCCCAATTTGGGCCTATTCTTGCCTGGTCCAAAAGTATTCAATCGCCGCGTCTTATCGCTCTGCCATCCATCCGGCCGATACGGATACGGCGGCCAAGGTCTTCCAACTCAAGAATGAAGGTTTTTCAGGCATCAAGATGCACCCCTATTATCAGGATTTTCCCTCAATGAGGAGCGGCTGAGCCCACTCTATGCGGCGTTGAGCGAGGCAGGGATATTTCTGGGTCATCCATTGTGGATACGACATCACCTTTCCCCGAATACGACGAGCCGATCCGGCCCAGATCTTAACCGTACAGAAACGATTCCCGGACCTCAAGCTGATCACCACCCATTTTGGCGACTGGGAGATCTGGGAAGAAGTAGAAAAAATGTTTATCGGCAAAGAGATCCTCATGGAAATTTCCTTTGCGCTAAGTTATCTTTCCCCTGAACAGGCTGTAAGAATGCTCAATGAGCACCCAGCCGACTATCTCCTCTTTGGCAGTGACTCCCCTTGGGATAATCAATAGAGGCCATACAACGACTCAAAAAACTGAATCTCAACCAAGAACGCTTAAACCGCATTCTGAGACAAAAAGGCGAGAGGCTCCTCCGATGATCGACATACCAGATATCAGCACCCGTAACTGTGACTCCTGCGGCATGACCATTAAAGAGGGCGAGCTCTTCTATCATTGCCGTACCGAAATTATTGCCGGCCATGACCAGACCCGGGCAGAACTCAAATATCCTGACCGGATCATAGCGCAGGCCCTGGCAGAACTTGAAAATAAGGAGGCACAGGAACTCCTTGATGACATCTACCAGGAAATCATTCTCCAACTTTGCCCGGAATGTCGCACCACCTTGCTCCAACGAATCCACAGTATGATCAACAGTTGTCAAACCTGTGCCAAATGCCAGCCGCAACCGAAAAAGGAAAAGAAGGGGAAGCTGTTACAATTTTCCAGCAAGAAAGGAAGCGATACAAACTGAGTCGTTGTCAACACAACTCAATTTCTCCGGGTTGACCGCCTTTTTTTTTCTTAAATCGAGTATCATGCACGAAGGCCGCCACCGGTTCAGGATAATCAACAAGATAATGCAACCCGCGCGATTCTTTTCTGGTCAATGCCGACTGAATGATTAACAAAGAGACGAGGGCGATATTCCGTAATTCAATCATGTCGGGGGTAACAAAATAATCCCTATAGTGTTGTTCTATCTCTTGAAAAATCCCCTCCATATGCTTTTTTGCCAGTTGCAGCCTCTTGACCGTCCTCACGATCCCCACATAATTCCACATAATACGCCTGATGAGATCCCAATTATGATGAATCAGGATCTCCTCATTCAATAGTTTGGCCCCGCCCGCCTTCCATGGTTCTATTGGCGGAAAGACTCGTTGCGACAGTGTTTCCCAGTGCTCAGCACAATACTGAGATGCCCTTTCCGCAAAAACCACTGCTTCAAGCAATGAGTTGCTGGCAAGTCTATTTCCGCCATGTAATCCTGTACACGCAGTCTCACCCAGGGCCAACAGGCCGTCAAGAGACGTCCTCCCCCAGGTATCCGTCTGCACCCCGCCGCACATATAATGAGCCGCGGGGACTACCGGAATACGTTCCTTAGTAATATCAATACCATACTCCAGGCACCGCCCATAAATCGTGGGGAAACGCTTTTTTACGAACTCCTTGTCTTTGTGGGTAATATCAAGAAAAACACAATCGGCCCCGCTCTCTTTCATCTCGTGATCTATCGCCCTGGCCACGGTATCCCTCGTCGCAAGCTCCTTGCGACTGTCATACTTCTCCATAAATGACCGACCATTCTGGTCGACAAGTATGGCACCTTCGCCCCGCACCGCCTCGGAAATTAAAAAATTCTTGGCTTTGGGATGATAAAGGCAGGTAGGATGAAACTGGACAAACTCCATGTTGGCCATCACCGCCCCAGCCCTGAATGCCATTGCCAGTCCATCTCCGGTGGCAATATCAGGATTGCTTGTGTACAGATAGACCTTTCCGGTTCCTCCGGTGCAAAGGGTGGTAACCTTGGCCTTATAGACCTCAACCGTCCTCTCGCCACTGAGGACATAGGCGCCGGCACAATAACGGGTCGATTCCCCCTTCTCACTCCCCTCATCCGCCACCATGAGAAGGTCTATCGCCCGGTGATTTTCGAGGATCTGTATTCTGGGGTTCTGCTTCACCTTCTCCAACAGGGCTCGCTCTATCTCCCTGCCGGTAAAATCATGGGCATGCGCAACCCGTCGCCGGGAATGTCCACCCTCTTGACCTAAATTCAACCCTGATGAGTCCTGGGCATCTTTGACAAAATCAACTCCCAGGGCTATTAAATCCCTCACCCTTTCCGGCCCATTTTCCACAACCAGGGCGACAACATCCTCATTGCACAATCCGGCCCCACTTGTAAGCGTATCCTGAATATGGTTTATCGTTGCATCATTCCGCGATAAAACAGCCGCAATCCCCCCTTGTGCCAGGTTCGTCGCCGTATCAACCTCGGTTTTTTTTGTTATGATAATGACTGAACCCAACCGGGCCACACGTATGGCAAAAGAGAGCCCGGCTATTCCACTCCCAATAATCAAAAAATCACATTCCATACCTGCACCATGTACCTGCTTGTTTCGCATCAGCCCTAAATTACAAGATTTTCTAACTTATTAGATAGTCAGGCTGAAGGCTGAAGACCGAAGCATATCAAAACTCCCGACATTTTGTATGATCATGCATTCTTCATTCCTAAAAGCCTTCAGACTTCAGCCTATCCACCTACCCACCTGAATCATGAATCAGGAAATAAAAAAAACCGGCCATGAAGCAACGCCTCATGGCCGGATGACGGACCGAAAGATCTTTAATGGCCAGCTTTGGCCATGGCCTCCATGGCCCTGGCCGGATTCTGCTCAACCTTCGCCAGGATTTCACTCACCTTGGCCTCAGGCAGCCACTCAACTTTACCGGTGGCCACATCATACATCGCCCCGACAACCTTGACCTTACCGGTTTTCACCAGTTCCCGGACGGCTGGACTTTTCATGAAAAGATCATCGATTCCTTGCCAGACATTTTCTTCAATAGCATATGGAATAACATCCTTGCCATGCTTGTCCGGATGTGCTGCCATGGCCTTCTTGACCGCCGGCTCGATATTATCAACCAAGGGCGGGATATTGCGCTCAAGGGCATGGCCATGACCTTCAACCTCACTGGTAACCGCGGTAACCGCCCCGCACTGTGTATGCCCCAACACCACCAGAACCGGGGTATTGACATGAAGCAGACCATACTCAATGGAGCCGGCCTCATCAACATCAACCACATTACCTGCCACCCTGACCACAAAGATATCCATGACCCCGGCATCAAATATCTGTTCCACAGGAACCCTGGAATCCGAACAAGAGATAACCGTGGCATAGGCGTAATTCCCCTGATCTTCCTTACCAGCCTGGATGAGACGCTGGGTGTCACTATGCGGATGAATGGATTTATTCGCCACAAAACGGGAATTTCCCTCCTGTAACATCTTCACAATCTCTGCGGGAGCAGGCTTTTGGGCACTACTGCTGGCATGGGTTGAAACCGCCGTGGCTGCCAGGAGACAACACGCATAGGCAAACGGCCTGATCATTTTCTTCATTGGATACTTCCCCTTTTAAGTGATAAAAATAACAAAAAAAACTCCTTTTTAACCATGAAATCTCTGTAGTCCTTTTCAAGACGGCTTGTCAAGTCTCAAATTTTTTCCGACTACAACACAGATACTGCACGATATCCACTTCGTCAATCAGTTCAGGAGCATATGCCGCGGGAACCAGGGACGCCGGGCATGAATGCCCCGGTGTCGTTCGCCCCAGGGATGGATCAAGAGCGACCAGCAGCGGCAATGGTCTTGGCCGCGAGCTCCGTGATCGCTCTCCAGTTCTGCGCCTCAATAAGATCACTGGCAACAATCCAGGAACCGCCGACACAGGCCACATTCTTCAGGGCCAGATAGTCCCGGTAGTTGGCAGCGGAGATACCACCGGTAGGACAAAAAGTTGCTTGGGGAAAAGGCCCGCCAATGGCCTTGAGCATCGCGATGCCGCCCGCGGCCTCAGCCGGGAAAAACTTGAACTGCTGGTAGCCCTTATCGAGCCCGAGCATCAATTCGGAGATGGTTGCTATCCCAGGAATCAGGGCAATGGGCCCCTGCAATGCCGCATCAAGCAGCTCTCTGGTCAGGCCGGGACTGATGGCAAAAACGGCACCGGCCTCAGTGACCGCCCGCAAATCCTGGCCATTCAGAACCGTCCCCGCTCCGGTAATGGCCTGAGGCACCTCCCGGACGATGGCCCGAATGGCATCGATGGCCACCGGAGTCCGCAGAACAATCTCCAGCACCCTGACCCCGCCGGCCACCAGCGCTCTGGCCAGGGGCACGGCATGCGCAAGTTTATCAATCACCATGACCGGCACCACCGGACCGGCCTGCAGGATCTCTAATGCTTGTATCTTCCACTGTGCCTGTGCCATGTTTTCCTCAATTTAAACAGTATTTAGACTGAAGGCTGCAACATATCAACAATCCCGATATGTTGCATGATTACCCATTATTTATCCCGAAAAATCTTCAGCCTTCCGTCTTCAGTCTTCTTCACTATAGGTAAAAATGGAGCTTGCTCCCTCTTCGGCGCCGGACAGGTTTTTACGCAAGGAAGTAAAGATCTGCCGCCCCAGACCGGAACGCGCGGCCTTGAGATCCGGCCGGGCCAAGGGCCGCGCCGCCAGCTCCTCATCACTGACCAGAAGCTGGAGGACGCCGCTGCCACTCAAGGTGATCAGGTCGCCGTCCTGAATCTTGGCAATCATCCCGCCAGCCAGGGCCTCAGGGGTCAGATGGATAGCAAAAGGCACCTTGCCGGAGGCCCCGGACAGCCTGCCGTCCGTAACCAGACCTACTGCATAGCCCCGGTCCATGATGATGGAAAGATAGGTGATCAGCTTGTGCAATTCCGGCATGCCGTTAGCCCTTGGCCCTTGAAACCTGACAACCGCCATCAGATCCCGATTCATCGCTCCAGCCTGAAAGGCTGCCGCCACCTCCTCCTGGGTGTGAAAGATCATGGCCGGGGCAGTCAGTTCGGTATTAACCCCCTGGGCCAGGGCCGAGATCTTGATGATGGCCCGGCCCAGATTCCCGGTCAAGAGCCTGATCCCGCCGGTTGGGGCAAAGGGCTGAGCAAGAGTAGCCAAGGCGGCCGGATCAGAGGATCGTTCAGGGGTCTTTTCCCAGACCAGCGCCCCATCTTTTTCCTCAGGCATCATGGTGTACCTGGTCAGTCCAGGGCCAGCGACCGTCAGCACATCTTCGTGGAGATAGCCATTTTCCAGCAGCTCCTTCATAAACAGGGTCATGCCGCCAGCCCGCTGAAAGGAGTTGATGTCGCCTGCGCCATTGGGATAAATGTTCACGGTCAGGGGCACCGCATCGGAGAGCTCGGAAAAATCATCCCAGGTGATCCTGATACCAGCGGCCCGAGCAATGGCCACCAGATGCATGGTCTCGTTGGTGGAACCGCCACTGGCCAGCAGGCCAACCATGGCATTGACCACCGATTTTTCACTAATGATATGACCTATTGGCGAATAGGGGACATCTCCTGCGTCCGGGCCAGCCAAGACCGTTACCCGACTGGCCGCGGCCTGGGTCAACAGATCGCGCATCCGGGTTTCGGCATTGACAAAAGAGGCGCCAGGCAGGTGCATCCCCAGCATCTCCGCCATCAACTGGTTGGAATTGGCAGTCCCGTAAAAAGTGCAGGTACCGGGACTATGGTAGGCATGGTGCTCATACTCGAGCATCTGCTCCCGACTGATCTCACCCTGGACAAACTGCTCCCGGGCATGGACCTTGTCTTTGTTGGCAATCCCTGACTCCATAGGCCCGGCAGGAACCAGGAGCATGGGCAGATGACCAAACTGCAGGGCACCCATGAGCAGACCGGGGACAATCTTGTCACAAACCCCGAGCAGCAGGACGCCGTCAAAGACATTATGGGAAAGTCCAATGACCGTGGCCATGGCAATAACATCACGGCTGATCAGGCTGAGATCCATGCCCGGTTCCCCCTGGGTCACGCCATCGCACATGGCCGGAACACCGCCGGCAAACTGGCAGATGCCACCAGCCTCAGTCACCACAGCCTTGATCAGATCGGGATATCTGCCGTACGGTTGATGGGCGGAAACCAGATCATTATAACTGGAGATGATGCCGATATCAGGCATCTTGGTATCACGGATAATCATGCAGGCGCCGTTATCGCAGCTTGCCACATGGGCCAGATTGCTGCAGGGCAAATGATGACGGAAAGGGATATCACTGCGGGCCTCTTGCAGCCGTTGCAGATACCGGACTCGATGCTCTTCACTGCGCCTTATGATACGCTCCGTCACCTTTTGGACCACACTGTTCATATTTTTCTCCTTTGGGGCTTTTATGGCGACCAATAGACGGCAAGGGGTGTTGTTTCCTGGCGCAGGATAAAACGGACGGGCATCTCCCGGGCATCCCCTTCCTCCCGCGCTCTGGCAAGCACCTTTTTCTTCTCCTCACCTTGCAGATGCAGGAAGAGTTGACGACTGTTAAGGATAGCGGGCAGAGTCAAAGTCATCCGCTCATAGGGGGCCGCTGGTGGTTGTATGGCCATACAGATCTTGCCGGAATGGAGATCAACCGCCGCCTCCAGATTTTTGGCGCCAGGAAAAAGGGAAGCGGTATGCCCATCATTGCCCATCCCCAGAATCAGGCAGTCATACGGGAGAGGAATCTCGCGCTGCAAAATGGCGCAGGCCTCCTCCCCCTGCACCACCGTGGCGTCTCGCGTCTTCATGGGGATAAAACGGGCGGCCGCCGCCTTATAACGCAGCAGCCAGGTACGCACCAGATTCTCATTGGAGTCCCGTGCTTCCGGCTCGACCCAGCGCTCATCGACAAGGGAGACAGTGACCTTGTTCCATTGCAGATCCATCTCTGCCAAGCGGGCAAAGAGCGGAATAGGGGTGCTGCCGCCGGACACGGCCAGACTTGCCCGACCGCGCCTGTGGATGCCATCACGCAGCAGATCACTGATTCGTGTCGCCAGGGCCGCCACCAACATCCCGGAAGACGGAAACTCAAAAAAATCACCCTGTTCGATGCTCACCCCTACTCCTCCCACTCCCTGCCGTCTCTGGCCAGCAGCGCCACCGAGGCCACCGGTCCCCAGGAACCTGCCGGATAACTCCGGGGTGGCCCACTCACGCGGGCCCATGCCTCCTGGATGGAGTCAATCCAGGCCCAGGAGCTCTCCACCTCATCACGGCGGATAAAGAGGGACTGATTACCGGTCATCGTCTCCAGGATCAAACGTTCATAGGCGTCAGCAATGTGCTCGCCCGAAAAGGCATCGGAAAAACTCAAATTCAGCATCGTCTTCTGCAGCTTGATCCCCTTGCCGATACCGGGCACCTTGTTGAGCATCTCGATCTCCACCCCTTCATCAGGCTGGAGACGAATCACCAGCTTGTTGGGCGGCAGATCCTTGTAACTGTCCTTGAAGATGTTATGGGGCAACTGTTTAAAAAAGATAACGACCTCTGAACGCTTGGTGGTCATCCGTTTGCCGGTGCGCAGATAAAAAGGGACGCCAGCCCAGCGCCAATTATCGATATCCACCTGGATGGCCACAAAGCTTTCGGTAGTGGACTTGGGATTTCCGCCCTCTTCCTGCAGATAGCCGGGAACCGGGTTGCCTTTAATAAAACCGGCCGCATACTGGCCGCGCACGGTTTTATCATCGACATTGTCAACGGTGATGGGACGCAGGGCCTTGAGTACCTTGAGCTTCTCGTTGCGGATGGAGTCCCCGTCCATATTCGCTGGCGGCTCCATGGCCACCAGGGTGAGGATCTGGATCAGATGATTCTGGACCATGTCCCGCAACTGGCCTGATTCATCAAAATAGCCCCAGCGCCCCTCAATGCCCACCTCTTCCGCCACGGTGATCTGGACATGATCAATGGTGTCGTGATCCCAGTTGGTGATAAAAATAGAATTGGCAAAACGCAAGGCCAGCAGATTCATGACCGTTTCCTTGCCCAGATAGTGATCAATCCGATAGACCTGACTCTCAGCAAAGACCCTGGCCACCACATCATTGATCTCCTGTGATGAAGCCAGATCCCGGCCAATAGGCTTTTCGAGTACCACCCGGGTTTCCGGGGTGATAATGCCGGCGTGATCAAGCCCCCGGCAGATATCTTCAAAGAGATGGGGGGCAACAGAGAAATAATTGACCAGCACCCGCCTGCCCTGATCGGTGACCTCCAGCAATTTCTGATAATCATCGGGTCGATCAATATGGATCAGGACATAACTCAGGCGGGCCAGAAGACGCGCCGTCACATCTTCATCCAGGCCGCCTTGCACAAAGGTCTCGAGTGCCTCCCGCATCTTCTCGGCAAAGTCAGCCTGACTGAGGTCATGGCGGGCAATACCAAGAATTCGGGTATCAGGATGCAGCAACCCTTCCCGATCCAATTGATAGAGAGAAGGGATCAGCTTGCGACGAGACAGATCACCAAGAACTCCGAATATTGCAAAATCACAGGCTTTATTCTTATTGTCTGGCATAATGGATCCCCCTGTCATCCGATTTCATCACTGTGCACCAAGACAATTAATCCTATCAATGCTCCCCCCTGAATGCAAATCCTAACGCCATTTTACTTCAGGACGTCTTTACTACCAGCAGACAATTCAGTATACTGTTTCTCAACAAGCCAGGAGGGCATATATTCATGAAAGTGCTGAAGCACCTTTTCGATAACAACAAGAGCTGGGCCACCGCCATCAAAGAGGACGACCCTGAGTTCTTCACCAAACTCGCTAATCAGCAGAGTCCAGAATACCTGTGGATCGGCTGTGCCGACAGCCGGGTGCCGGCCAATGAAATCGTCAACATGCTGCCCGGTGAGATCTTTGTCCACCGTAATATCGCTAACGTGGTGGTGCATACCGACCTCAACTGCCTATCGGTAATCCAGTATGCGGTGGAGGTGCTCAAGGTCAGGCACATCATTGTCTGCGGTCACTATGATTGCGGCGGCATCACCGCCGCCATGGAAAACCGCGAGCATGGTCTCATCGACAACTGGCTCCGCCATATCAAGGATGTATATCGATTTCACAAGAAACAGATTGACGCCCTGGACGACGAGAAGGACAAGCTTGACCTGCTGTGCGAACTCAATGTCATTGAACAGGTGGCCAATGTCTGCCATACCACCATTGTCCAGAATGCCTGGGCATCAGGCCAGGAACTGGCCGTGCATGGCTGGATCTACCGGGTCAGCGACGGCATCCTCAAAGACCTCAATGTCTGCACCACCGCCATCCATGAAATCCCGGAGATTCAACGGATTGTCTGATTCTCTTTGATGTAGTCAAGTAAAAATAGACAGTTTGTGAAGCATCTTTTTCCAAAAGCCGCATTTCGGCAAATTCCTTTGGACTGATAGAGCCCACATACGAATGACGCCTTCAATCATTTGATACCGCACCCCGACTCGCTCACAGAGAAACAAGCTGGTGAGACTTAAAAAAAGCCGCCGCTTTTTTTAAATTTTACACTCCATTCTCAAACACTGTTTTTCTTTCTTTAGCCGCGCCAGCTCTGCCTGAACGTTGTCTTTCCTTTATGTGGAGCAGGTAAACCGGCTCACGTTCCTGAACAGCATCGTCACCATGTCGATCCTCAAACGATTTCATCGGTTCCACGACAGACGTGGATACAAGTATTGCCGCGAGCGTATCATTTATCATTTCCAATCTACAACACCAAAGAAACCGGTAAAAAGGGTTGTATATAACCATTGGTTAGATACAACCCTTTTTACCGGGCTATTAAAGACAGTTCTAAAAATGCTTTTTAAGCTAATTATTTTTAATAATCAAAATGATAGATGGCGTGACGCTGAGTATTAGAAACCTGGCACAAGGATTGCTTAAATAAGAAATAGTGAATAATGGCACAAATTGCCTGCTGTCTATGAATTGTTTAACACAGAACACAAGATCCCGTCCATAACGCCACACGTCAAATCACGGCCAGCACAGTTTATAGCGTTGATTATGGGAGTAAAGTGATGTTGAGTTAGCATCCAGTCCTCAAAATGAGCCATTCGAGGATCGCTTCGGAGCTCACTTGACCAACCCAGACTCACCAAAAAAGTATTATCATAACCCCTTCGAAAACAACCGCGGCGCGGGAGAACCCCACCAGTGCTTAAAAAAGAGAGCGTTTTATGAGACATGGTACTCACAAGAACGAAAGAAAAGGCAGGATGTCTGCGAAGGAAAAGACTCCAAAAGTAACTATAATAATAAGTTAAAGACAGGAGGAGCAAAATGAAGAAGAATATTTTTATAACAGTGCTCATACTTTTTGGATTGTCCTTGTTTTCAGGCTGTGCCTCTATGATGCACACGTGGCCAGATCAGGAAAGAAGCGCAGAAAATAAAATGATTGTAATCCAGGAGAGGATTGGAGATGGGCTGAAAACCGGCGCGCTTACCCCTGATCAGTCCCAGATGTTTCTGACGAGACTGAGGATTATTCGAACAGACTATGCGGAGCTGAGAGACAAAATTGTCTATCAGGAAGAATGGGATAACCTTCATGCAAGACTTGATGCGCTTGGAGAGGATATAAACAGGGCACATGCCCGGACTACAAGAATTGAAGACCCAAGGAATGGGGACACGATTGTCACACTCCAAAGGAGAATTGATGATGGAAGAATCAGCGGGCGTTTGCCTCGTTCAGAGGAAAGAGAATTTCAGGCCAGATTAGACTCCATTCGGAGAGAATATTTAAGGACCACGGAGGGAGGCAGACCCGCTACGTACGAAGAGAGTGCAGACATCTCCCGTCGGCTTGATTCCTTAGCAATGGATATAGACAGGTTCCGGTAGAATTTTCTGGAAAAATCGGTATCGAGTGAACGGAGATCAATGCCAGTGGCAAAGACTACAGCTCAACAGGAGGTGCGAAATGGGAGGTTAAAAGTCTGATGCGAGGTAAGAAGCATCATCTCCCTTCCTGGTTGCATTATGAATGCGATTGTCGAGAGGTATGCTTACAAGGAACCAAAAAACAATAAAAGTTAGATTTAATCAACCAGCTAACTGACGACAAAGGAGAAATGCAAATGAATATTGCAAAACTGTTGTTGTTTGTGATCCTGTCCACCACTCTGGCTGTCTCGGCCGGATTTGCCGCTGAAAAGAGTTTCCATGCCAAACTGACGGGGAACAACGAGGTGCCGAGCGTCAAGACAGAGGCCACAGGCAATATCAAGTTCAAGTTGAGCAGCGATGGCAAGGAACTGAGCTACAAGCTGAAGGTAAAAAACATCAATAACGCCACTGCTGCACACATTCACCGTGGCATGAAGGGGAAAAACGGTCAGCCGCTTGTAAGTCTCTTTAGCGGTCCCAAAAAGGAAGGTAAATTCAGCGGAAAACTATCTGAGGGAACCATTACAGCTAAAGATCTGTCAGGTGACCTCATGGGAAAATCACTCAATGATCTGGTACAGCTTATCAAAGCGGGTGATACCTACGTCAATGTTCACACCGATGCCAACCCTAATGGGGAGATCCGGGAGCAAATCAAGTAAGTTACGGTGTTAACTGTGGATAAAATCTCAGCAGTCATATCGAAATCCTAAAGGAGAGAATACCATGAAATCCAGTACGAAGGACCAGGCAAAAGGCAAGATTCACGAAGTGAAGGGTAAGATCAAGGAGATCGCCGGAAAATTAAGTGATAATCCAAAGTTGGAAGATGAAGGTACCGCTGAAAAGATAGCCGGCAAAGTTCAGGGAAAAATCGGCCAGGTCAAGAAGGTTTTGGGGAAGTAGTGAGAGCGGCGTGTCCTGCCCCTGCGTGTCCTTGAGCCCCGACTGCGGGTGCATGACACACCACAACCATGATCCCGAAAGGCATAAGCTCTTCGAAGTAAAAGAGTTCAAATGTAACTGTAACAAAATAACGGAACGGGTACACAAGACAACAAGATAAAAAGGAGATAATCTATGCCATTGATTCAATTAGTGATTGTTTTGGTTGTCGTTGGAGTGATCCTATGGGTGATTAACAGCTATATACCGATGCAGTCTACCATAAAGAAAATCTTGAATGTGGTAGTGGTTATTGTGGTGATTATATGGCTCTTGAATGTCTTCGGACTCATAGGAAACATCTCAACGATTCGTATAGGGAAGTAAAGGGTTTAGCCGAGAGAGGAAGCGGTTTTGGCCGTCTTTGGCCGCTCCTCAATCGCAAAATCCTCGCCGTAGCGCTGCTACGGCTGCGGTTTTACTCAATCGTCTCGGCCAAATTCGTCTCAAAATCCGGCGCGATCCCTGAAAAGCTTATTTACGGACAAGCTCTAAGGCGGTCGATGGGCGAGATCTTCGGCAGCGTTGACACATGGGAAAAAGATTTCCGAGCAACGGGGCCATCACTGGCAAGCACGGCTACGAAGTGGCCATGGACAAGACTCTTGACGAGGTCAATCCTGACGACTATGCAATCCTGGTCCTGCCCGGGGGGCGGCGCCGTCGGTGGTGAGAGAAGAGCCGATGGCGCTGGAGATTGCCCGGACTTTTTTTGTGGAGAACAAACCGGTTGCCGCCATCTGCCACGGGCCCCAGATCTTGATCAGCGCCGGCGCGCTCTAACCGGGAGCTGGTTGTTGACGGCAATCTGGTCACGTCCCGGCAACCGACCGATCTCCCCGCGTTCATGCGCGAGGTCATGAGACAGATTCGGCTTCAGCTTGCCCTTCCCTGCGCAATTGGCGGAAGCAGTCATATGAATCAAGATACAGTTATGCTGATCGAACGCACCCCCGTGGGGCAAACTAACGAAGGAGGTATCGTTTTGAAAAGAGACACAACAATGAGCACGATTATGACGAAAGACGGTACGCAGATCTATTACAAGGACTGGGGCGCAGGCCAGCCTGTGGTATTCAGCCACGGCTGGCCGCTCAGCGCTGATAGCTGGGAGGCCCAGATGCTATTCCTAGCCTCCAACGGATATCGATGCATTGCCCATGACCGTCGCGGCCATGGCCGGTCAAGCCAGCCTTGGAGTGGCAACGAGATGGACACCTATGCCGACGACCTCTCGGAACTCATCCAGGCGCTCGACCTGAAAAATGCTGTCCTCATCGGCTTCTCTGCGGGCGGCGGTGAGGTTGCCCGCTATATCGGCCGTCATGGCACGAAACGGGTGGCCAAGGCCGCCCTGATCTCCGCCGTCCCGCCACTGATGCTGAAAACAAAGGCCAATCCCGGCGGCTTGCCGATTGAGAAATTCGACGAGATCCGTCTTGGCTCCATCGCCGACCGCTCGCAGTTCTACAAGGATCTCGCCAGCGGCCCGTTTTTCGGGGCCAACAGACCCGACGCCAAGGTTTCGCAGGGCATGATCGACTCGTTCTGGCTTCAGGGGATGCAGGCCGGTCACAAGAACACCTTCGACTGCATCAAGGCGTTCTCCGAGACGAATTTCACCGAAGACCTCAAGAAGTTCGACGTGCCGACGCTGATCATTCATGGTGACGACGACCAGATCGTACCGATCGGTGCCGCAGCGCTCCGCTCATCGAAGCTGGTCAGTAATGCGACCCTAAAAATCTACCCGGGGGCGCCCCACGGCCTCGCGTACACGCACAAAGACCAGCTCAACGCCGACCTGCTGGCATTCCTTAAAACCTGAGATCGCTTTACCGGCACCGCTGCAAAGCCAACCGTTATCAAGGGTTCGCGGCGCTTCGTGTCTATACTATTAGTTATAGTAAATCACACTGAAGGAGAAAAACGAAATGTCAGCCAAGCAACATTTCACGACTGAGCAAGCCCGTAAAATCGGCGACAAGCTGGGTATTGATTGGAGCCGCTCCAACGTGGAACAGTTCCGCATGGGTTTGAATGTTGAATTGGAACATGGCCTGCATGACCCGTCAACAGACGTGACAGGCAACGACCCCATCCTCACCGGCAAAATCGCACTCGCGCATCTCAACGAGTTTGCCGATTACTACACCCGTTTAAAAAAAATGGAACAGGAAGCCAAAGATGGAAAAAACCAGAGCTAATTCAAACATGGTTATATCCGCTGGCAGAACTCCATCCGGGTTTCGTCAGCGGTGGCTGCTCATTGGCGGCTTAGAAGCGATCAACAGCAACTCAAGATGTTGGATCGGTTAGCTGTACTCTCTTTGGAAGCTCTCTATTCAGGGTGTATTCAGGGTGTATTTTTTTCTTGACCACTTTATTTAGGATTTGCAGCCCAACCCAAGAGGCTATTCAAAGGAAATCATGATGAAAAATCTTGGTATGATTCTGTTAGCATTGGCATTGGTGAGCTTTGCCTGTGCTAAAGCTATCACCACCAAAGAAGCTGATGTCCGTTTCGGCTCCGACACGGAAGAAAATCAAGGTGACCAGCTCAAAGCTGAGGATGAGCTTGCCCAAAACGATAAATCCGATGAGAGGGACAATGTGCAGTTTTCTAACGGGAAATTAGGGGGCATAACCAGATTTGAAAAGGTCCCTGCCGATGAAGAACGCCTGATCAAAGACATGGAAGTTTTATTACAAGAAAAGATGTCCACAGATTATCCCGCAGGCCAAACCAGACGTGACGCGCACCCGAAAAATCTGGCCTGCCTGCAAGCAGAATTCATTGTGGAACCGAACATCCCGGCGGATCTGAAGAAGGGAATATTTGAGTTTCCCCAAACCTATCCCGCTTGGATTCGAATTTCCAGTTCAAGCGGTAAGATCCAGTCGGACAAAGTCAAAGACCTCCGTGGTTTTGCCATAAAAATCATGGGGGTCAAAGGGGAGCGGTTTCAGACGCAAAACGAGGAAAAAGAAACACAGGACTTTATATTAATAAGCCATCCAACTATGCCTTTAGGAACGGTCAAACTGTTCCATGATGCGGTGTACTACAGCATCAAATGGTCGCCCCTTGTCTTTTTTTCTCGTCTGGTTGTGTCCGGCAAGTTCCATATAATTAACGAACTACTCAAGGCGAGGCAAAACCAGACCTCTCCGTTGGACATCCGCTATTGGAGTACAACTCCTTATCTCTGCGGGCCAGATCACAGTGTAAAATATTCCCTCGTTCCCACTTCACGCATAAAAAGTTCCTTGCCGCCAATGCTTACCGATCATTATCTCACTGAAAACATGGAAAAACACCTGGCAACAAATGAGGCAAGCTTTGATTTCATGATGCAAGTTCAAAAAGACCCTGTCCGGATGCCGGTTGAGGATGCCGGTGTGGATTGGAGCGAAAAAGAATCCCCCTTTATCAAAGTGGCCACCCTTCGCATTCCTCCCCAAGCCTTCCGTACCCAGGAACGTGAGGAACTGGCTGAGGATTTGTCATTCTCCCCGGCGCATTCCTTGATTGAACATCGACCGATCGGCGGCATCAACCGGGCGAGGGTTGAGATATATCGGCACTTGTCCGAGTTTCGCCATAAGCAAACCAACAAGCACCTGATAGAACCCCGCAAGTAGCCAGATGGAGGTGCTCCTGCAACAAGTGAGCTTTGTCATAGGCGAAAGCCCAAAAAGAAGTAAGGAAATTGACAATACATGACAATAGTCGGCAATCAGGAAATCCATTTACCAAGGAGATCGATCATGAGCAAAGAAAAAACCAAGAGTAATCCTGGAATACGCAAACAAAAAAGGGGCTCAGGGCACAAGGAAAACTCACAACAGGCCGCAGGCGGCGATCTGGTGCAGCTCGCCGGTGGAAAGCACCCACCACTCACGACCAACGAGGGTGTCGCGCTTGCCAATAATCAAAACTCGCTCAGGGCCAATCCGCGCGGTCCGACGCTTCTGGAGGATTTCATCCTCCGCGAGAAAATCACCCATTTCGATCACGAGCGAATCCCTGAGCGTATCGTCCACGCGCGGGCGACGGGCGCGCATGGTTTCTTTGAGCTGACCGCCTCGTTGAAAAAGTACACCACCGCCAGGATACTCACAGAGGTAGGCGAGAAGACCCCCGTGTTTACCCGGATATCGACCGTCGCCGGCGGCGCGGGTTCGGTCGATACCCCGCGTGACGTCCGCGGCTTTGCCGTCAAGTTTTACACCAAGGAAGGCAACTGGGATCTGGTCGGCAACAACGTCCCGGTTTTCTTCATCCAGGACGCCATCAAATTTCCCGACCTCATCCATGCCGTCAAGATGGAACCCGACCGCGGCTTTCCGCAATCGGCGACCGCGCACGACACCTTCTGGGATTTCATTTCGCTCACGCCGGAATCCATGCACATGGTGATGTGGATCATGTCTGACCGCACCCTGCCGCGTTCGCTACGGATGATCGAAGGTTTCGGCGTGCACAGTTTCCGCCTGATCAACGACGAAGGCATTTCGACCTTCGTCAAATTCCACTGGCGTCCCAAGCTCGGCCTGCAGTCCACGATCTGGGATGAGACCGTCAAAATTTCCGGCGCCGATCAGGACTTCCACCGCCGCGACATGTTCGAGGCCATTGAAGCCGGCAATTTTCCCGAATGGGAATTCGCAGTGCAACTTTTCACGCAAGAGGAGGCGGACAAATTCCCGTTCGATCACCTCGATGCGACCAAGCTTATTCCCGAAGAACTGGTGCCCCTGCAAGTAATCGGCCGCATGGTGCTGGATCGCTGGCCGAACAATTTCTTCGCTGAAACCGAACAGGTTGCTTACTGTCCTTCCCATGTCGTGCCGGGCATCGATTTCTCGAATGATCCCCTGTTGCAAGGCCGTTTGTTCTCCTATCACGACACGCAGCTTTCGCGACTCGGTTCGCCCAATTTTCATCAAATCCCGATCAACGCGCCCAAATGCCCGTTCGCCAACCATCAACGCGACGGACACATGCAGATGGCGCAACCGGCTGGCCGTGTTGCCTATGAGCCCAGTTCCTTGTCCGACAAGTCGCCACGCGAGACGCCCAAAGGCTTTCATAGCGCCGCAGTAACCGAAACGGGCAAGAAAGGCCGCATCCGTGCTGAGAGCTTCGCCGACCACTACAGCCAGGCGCGGCAGTTCTTTCTCAGCCAGACCGCGTATGAGCAGACCCACATCGCCTCGGCGTTAGTGTTTGAGCTTTCCAAGGTTGAACATCTGCACGTGCGTGCGGCGATGGTTGGTCACCTGCGCCATATCGAAGAAGACTTAGCCAAGCGGGTCGCCGCAGGGCTTGGGTTCGACAAAATGCCCGCTGCGCCGGTGGCTGCGGCGCCCGTGCAGAAGATGGAGCCTTCGCCCGCATTGCAGATCATCGGCAAGATGAAAGACACGCTGGTTGGGCGCGCGGTTGGCATCCTGATCGCGGATGGTTCCGACGGCGCAGTCATCAAAAAGATAAAAAAGGCCGCGACCGATGCGGGTGCTACCGTTAAGATCGTCGCCCCCAAAGTAGGCGGCGCGAAGCTTGCCGATGGCTCGATGCTGGCGGCTGACGGACAACTGGCCGGTTCGCCTTCTGTACTCTTCGACGCAGTCGCCATCATCCTTTCCGCCGAAGGCGCCAAGGCACTGTCGAAGGAAGGCGCCGCGATCGATTTCGTGCGAGATGCCTTCGGTCATCTCAAGGCAATCGCCGCCGACCAGGGTGGCCAGGCGCTTTTGAAAAGAGCGAATATCGGACAAGACACGGGCGTCGTGGATGTAGGCGACAAAGACGCCTTTATTGCTGCGGCAAAGACACGGCAATGGGACCGGGAAAAGTCCGTTCGAACATTGGCATAACCGCCGGTTCCGCAGAGCTTCCGCCCAAACAGGAGTGAATCCATGTCCAACAGTACAGCCATGCCCGGGATGCTCTACCGAACGCTCGGCAGCACGGGAGAGAAAGTCTCGGCGATCGGGATCGGGGGCTGGCATCTTGGCTTGAAGGGGGTGGATGAGGAGTTGAGCATCCGCATCATTCGCACCGCCGTAGACCGCGGCATCAACTTCCTGGATAACTGCTGGGATTACAACAAGGGGACCAGCGAGATCCGGATGGGCAAAGCGCTGCGCGATGGTTACCGGGATAAGGTATTTCTGATGACGAAGATCGACGGCCGATCAAAGAAAGAAGCGGCGCGGCAGCTCGATCAATCGCTCCGTCGCCTCCAGGTCGACATGATCGATCTCGTCCAGCACCACGAGGTGCTCCGGTACGAAGACCCGCACCGGATCTTTGATGCTGAAGGGGCCAATGGTGCGCTCGTGGAGGCTCGGGAAGCAGGAAAACTCCGCTATATCGGTTTCACGGGGCACAAAGACCCAAAGATCCATCTGCATATGCTGCAAGTGGCGGCGGATTACGGTTTCGCTTTCGATACAGTCCAGATGCCGCTCAACGTAATGGACGCCCATTATCGGAGTTTTGAAAAAGAGGTATTACCGGAACTGGTCAGGCAGAAAACAGGGGTCCTCGGAATGAAGAGCATGGCGAACGGGATTCTGCTGCAGTCGAAAACAGTGACCCCGATCGAGTGCCTGCATTACGCGCTGAATCTGCCCACCTCCGTAGTCATAACGGGTATCGACAGCATGGAAATTCTGGATCAGGCATGCGAAGCGGTACGGACGTTTCGCCCGATGAGCGCTGGGGAGGTACGGTTCTTGCTGTCGAAAACCGCCGAGGCGGCCGCGCACGGCGATTTCGAGCCATTCAAGACCTCATCCCTGTTTGACGGTACCGCCCGAAACCCGGAGTGGCTGGGAGAGGAGCCGCAACGGTTGCAACAGCTGAAGCCGAAGTAAGCCGAAGGAGGGATAAGAGGGGTCCGGAGCGCAAAACAAGATGGTGAGGCTAAAAAACAACAGTAACTTTAATATGTTACGGTTCGAAACTTTGACCTTTTGTAAATATCCACCGGCAAAGCCGATGGCTTTAATGTTGTAGCGGCTCAAAGCCGCAGAGCCCTTCGGGCTACTTATTCGAGCTACAAACAGTTCCTGTCTTAAAATTCAAGTTCCTACTTTATGGCATGACACATGCTCGCCAAACCAAATAGTTACCGGCAAGAACCTTCGAACCTTAGGTCGCAAACTTCTACCGATAGACCAATCGAGACATAGCTAAAAAAAACATTCAGCATAAACTTTTACAAATTCAGGAACTGTCAAACTTTGAGAGTCCACTGGCAGGGCCAGTGGTTTACCTATTTTTTATTATTCTCTTGGAATAAAATAACCCGAACAGATAACACTTTCTTAGATCAAAGAGCGATAGCTATCGCCGATAGGGGTTAATAAAAATGAAATCAATAGTCATTTTTGGAGCTGGCATAGCTGGATTAAGTGCTGCCCATGAATTAGCCCAATTAGGATATAGTGTTTCAGTGTATGAAGTTACTGATCAGCCGGGTGGTTTTTTTAGAAGTTCCCGGCTGAGTCAAAACAACATGCCGACGGAGTATTCCTGGCACGGCATGGGACCCTGGTATCATAATACTTTTGATTTAATGCAGCATATTCCTTTTAATGAAAAAGGCAGCACCTATGATTTGGCCCTCTCGCGCCCCCTTGATTTCGGAATTTTCCCGGATACCGATAAAGCGCAATTTTATGTGGGACTTAAAAGTATTCCTAAAATGTTCAGGATGAACACGTGGCAGTTTATAAAATGGTCTTACTTAATGCTTAAAACCTGGACCTCCAACAAGAGAAGTAAAATAAAATATGACAAGCTCAATGCCGCGCAGGCCTGGAAACCTTTACTGAAAGATAAAGCCTATAAAACCTGGCGGTCCTGTTTTGGTCCGTGGATTGGCTCGGATTGGTCAAAGGTTTCATTACAGACTACCGGTGAATTTTTTAAAAAACAACTCACGTCAAAACCTCCACACCCCCATAAAGCGGATCAAGATGGTCCCGCGTGGACACAAGACGCCGGAATCGGCTGGCTGCTCCTTAAAGGTCCCAGCAGTGAATACTGGTTTAACCCCTGGGTTAAATACCTTAAAGAAAAAGGCGTAAAATTCTTTTGGGAAAAAGCTCTCACAAAATTAGAGTTTGATGGCACTCATATTATCTCCGCTTTTTGTGGCGAAGAAAAAATTCAAGGCGAAATTTATATCCTGGCGATTAATCCTTTTATTACGGCTGATATTTTAAGTGAGACCCCCGCGCTTGAAAGGCAGGAAGAATTAAAATTATTTAAACCTCTTATTCAAGGTGGCCCTCACATCCAAGTCTCTTTTAGATTGGCATTTTCCGAGAAAATTAAATTTCCCCGGGTGAGGACTGCCGTAGTGGTAAGTGATTCCGAATTTAATTTAACCCTTTTTGCCGAAGAACAAGTCTGGGACAAAGAAGTGGATTTAGGGCAAAACATTAGATCGCTGTGGACGGGCACATCTTGTATCAGCAGCGTTCCTGGAAGGATTTACCATAAGCCGGTAAATACTTGCACGAAAGAAGAATTTATCGAAGAGGTTAAGGCTCAAATTTTTAGCTGCGGCGCGCTTAATGCTTTAATCAAAGAAGCTAATAATGGCAGAGGGTTAAAAGAATTTCCACTTATTAAAATTGAAGTCTGGCGTGAGTGGGAATTTTCCAGTGCAGGGATTAAACCTCTGCAACCGAAATGGGTTAATACAACAAATACCCAGGCATATTTACCCGCCCAGAAAACTCCGGTTTTAAATCTGTTTTTAGCCGGAGCCCACACTCAGACTCAAGCGCAGGTATGGAGCATTGAAGGCGCCGTGGAAAGTGGCAGAAGAGCCGCAAAAGCGATTGACGACCGCGTTGAAGTTTTAGATCAATATCGACCCCTGTGGATTAAGATTTTATCAAAAATTGACGACAGCTTATATACAATTAAAGCGCCACACCTTATCGACTCTATTTTTTTATTTCTCATTTTATTTTCACTTTGGCATTTATTGGTTTAGTACGAACTTAATTCCGTGACTCGGGAGAAGACTCATGGCGGAGAGCGGAGAAGAAAAGTCCTGGGATGGGCTGTTCTTTTAATAAGTCACCCCTTTCCCTTAAACGCACAGACAAAGAACGGAGGAAACATCATGGCGTACACGGCAAAAAACTATGCAAGGCTTCTCGGAATGGAGGGGCTCAGTGAGGCGCTACTGAATAACCACTTTACCCTCTACCAGGGGTATGTGACCAATACCAACAAGGTGTTGGACACCCTGAAACAAATACTGAAAGAAGAAAAGACCGCCACCCCCGAGTTTGCAGAACTGAAGCGGCGACTCGGCTGGGAATTCAACGGCATGCGGCTCCACGAATACTACTTTGATACGCTGGGTGGAAATGGGGTAGTCGACAGCAACAGCCGGCTGGCGCGTAAGAAGATTGAGGATTTTGGCAGTATCGAGGCATGGCTGAAGGATTTCAAGGCTGTCGGGGCCATGCGCGGGATTGGCTGGGCCGTTCTCTACCAGGACAATGTCAACGGCAGGCTCTTTAACTGCTGGATCAATGAGCATGATGCGGGGCATCCAGCGGGCTGCATGCCGATACTGGTCATGGATGTCTTTGAACATGCCTTCATGCTCGATTACGGCCTGAAACGGGCCGATTATATCGAGGCGTTTTTCAAAAACATTGACTGGAAAGCAGTCGAGGCCCGGCTTAACTAGACGGGATAAAAGATCAAGGAGCAAAATCTACATTCTTTTACGGAGGAAACATGAAGGCCTTAATTTTAAGTGCGGACAATTTTGAGGACTCTGAATTGCTGGTTCCCTACTACCGGCTGCAGGAGGCGGACGTTGAAGTGGTAGTGGCCTCCCTGAACAGCGGGGCCATCACGGGCAAGCACGGCTACGAAGTGGCCGTGGACAAGACCTTTGACGAAATCAATCCTGACGACTATGCAATCCTGATCCTGCCCGGGGGCGCGGCGCCGGCAGTGGTGAGACAAGAGCCGAAGGCGCTGGAGATCGCCCGGAAATTTTTTGCGGGGAACAAACCGGTTGCCGCCATCTGCCACGGGCCGCAGATCTTGATCAGCGCCGGCCTTTTACAGGGGCGACGTGCCACCTGCTACAGGTCGGTGGCGGATGAGCTGAAAAAGGCCGGCGCGCTCTATGAGGACCGGGAGCTGGTTGTTGACGCCAATCTGGTCACGTCCCGGCAACCGGCCGATCTCCCTGCGTTCATGCGTGAGATCATGAAACAGCTCCGAAGTTAACTTGCCCTTCCCGCACGGGCATTTAATGCGCAAAAGTTATCCGATCAAGAGATGTTATTCCATTTCTAAATCAAAATGGACACGCGAAGGCAAGCGAGCAGCGCAAAGCCACCAACACCAGGAGACCGGCATGCACCTCAAGCAGATCTTGGATCTGATCAGAAAATCCGTAAAGGCGTGGGTAGACGATTACACCCCGAGCATGGGCGCTGCGCTTGCCTACTATACGCTGTTCTCGATTACCCCGCTGCTCATAATCGCCCTTGCGATGGCTGGACTTGTTTTTGGCCAGAAAGCAGCCCGGGGAGAAATCGTCGCCCAGATACAAGGCCTCATCGGACGGGAAGGCGCAATGGCCTGCTGAAAAGCGCCAATAAGGCCGCTCAGGACATCTTGGATTTCAGCATCTCTTTCGCTATGACAACTTTACTCTTTGCGATGATCTACAAACTTATGCCGCGGGCCAGAATCACCTGGCGGGACGTGTGGGTCGGCGCGGCAGTAACCGCGTTCTTGTTCGAAATCGGCAAATTCCTCATCGGCCTTTATCTGGGTAAAACCAGTATAGCATCCGGTTTCGGCGCTGCAGGTTCGCTCGTCGTTCTGTTGGTGTGGGTCTATTTCACGGCGCAGATCTTTCTACTCGGCACCGAGTTTACCTGGGTATACTCGCACGCATATGGTTCAAAAGCGGATCAAACCGGGCAGGAATAGGCCCCGGCGGCGCCAAGTTGTTCGGGCGGAGAGGCTGCCGCAGTGGATGCGGAAAACGGCGCCCTGCCGAACGCGACGTAGAAAGATGATTTAACGGAGCACGAATTAATTTAAGGAAATAGAGGAGCTTATCCTGTGGTCGGGGGCTGATCCCTTTTAACTTTATGACGATGTTAAAATCGCCAACTGGAGGAGTTACTATGAAAGGTTTTATACAAAACATTGAAGGCATTACCGTCAAGAATGAAGAGTTTCGCCGGGTGCTTTACACGGCCAGGAACTGTCAGCTCGTTGTCATGGCGTTGAAGCCCAAGGAGGAGATCGGGATGGAAGTGCACAAGCTCGATCAGTTCTTTCGCGTGGAGGAAGGGATGGGTGAGGCCGTTCTCAATGGCGTGCACACGGTGATCAGCGCGGGCTTCGCCGTGCTCATCCCTGCTGGGACAGATCACAACATCATCAATACCGGCAGTATTCCCCTGAAGCTTTATACGCTCTATGCACCGCCGAATCATCGGGACTGCGTTGTCCACCATACCCGCGCCGAGGCGGAGGCCGACAACGAGCACTTCGACGGTAAAACAACGGAATAGAAAGTCGACTGTGCGCAGCGGCTCTCCGCTCAAAGAAGCTTGGTCAAGGGCGCGATGCTGAAGGATAGCGTTAGGCCGAAATCACGGAGTGACCTTGAAAAAATTCAGCCTTGGTCGGGAAATTTAACTCTGGTTTTAAACATTTTTGAAAGGAGGTGATATACTGTGATAGATAACGACTAGAAGGTATGAGGGCCAACGCCAACGAAAAATATCTGCTAAAAAAGGAGACCTCTGAAATGAACCAACAAAAGAAGCACCGTTTTGCATTGATCGCAATCTGCATTCTGATGGTCGCGGGGGCCGCCACTGCAGCTATCTCTGCACAGCAGGAGAAGGTTGTCTCCAGCTATGGACCGACGAACCAGGACGTCACCTTCGACCAGATTAAAGCCACGCGTATGGCGGTAAAAGCCGAACGGGCTAAACAGCACATGGAATTACTGAACTCCCGCTATGACCTCTCAAAGAAAGTCAACGCCGAGTCCGTTATGTCAGGGGGAAAACCCCTTCCCGTGGGGCCGACAACCAAACTCCAGGGCGTAACGTGGGAGCAGCTTGGTAAGATGACTCCTGAACAAATCAAAGAGAAAGGAATTTTCCCATACAAACCACTGCCGTTTGCAGACCACGCGGAGGGGGGTATGCTCTTCCCACCGATGATCACGAAACCACTGCCACGGTTGGTACGCTTTGACTTGGATTTCGACCTGCCCGAGCATATCCTTCCGGACCCGGCTCCTGGAATTTACCTGACCACTCGGCCCGACCTTGGTGATGTGGCAAAAGGGCGTCTGATTACCATCGACAACTACTACGAGATTTTCAACGGTATCCTGAACCCCAAGCAACTGGAAGGCCTGCGCCTTCTCGTGACCCAGTTTCCGCAACAGCAATTTAACGCGACTGAAGACCGCCGGACCGACAGGCCCAGCTTGGGTGTAACCTGTTTCGACTGTCACGCCAACGGTCATACCAACGGGGCCAACCATCTTGTCGGCGACATTCGCCCACAGGAATTCAGACATCGTATCGAAACGCCCACCTTGCGGGGAGTGAACATCCAGCGGCTCTTCGGTTCGCAGCGTGCTTTGAAGACAGTGGAGGATTTCACCGAGTTCGAGCAGCGCGCCGCCTACTTTGACGGCGACCAATGTATGGCTGCCAAGAAGGGTGTCAACGTTCTTGAAAGGGGATCACAAGTGCATTTCATGGCGGAATTTCTGGCGATCCTTGATTTTCCTCCGGCGCCCAAGCTCAATATCTATGGCGAACTCGACCGGACCAAGGCTAGCCCAGATGAACTACGCGGTGAGACGCTTTTTAACGGGAAGGCTCGATGCGCCGCATGCCATCCTGCCCCCTACTACACCGACAATAGCATGCACAACCTCAAGGCTGAGCGTTTTTACAAGCCGGAGTTAGCAAATGGCATGATGATGGCCCACGACGGGCCCATCAAGACCTTTCCCTTGAGAGGCATCAAGGACTCCCCGCCCTATCTGCACGATGGCCGGTGCTTTACGCTTGAGGATACGGTGGAATATTTCAACCTTGTACAGCAACTCCAATTGACCACCCAGGAAAAGCAGGAACTGGTTGCTTTCTTGAAATCCTTGTAAGACTGGTTCAGCTTGTCTGAATGATGGACGCTCTGTATGATGTCCCGATTCCAAGCGAGGCCTATCTCTGAAAAGAGATGTTTTATGTATCTTTTCAGTCGGTAGGCCTCACCACAGGGTCAAGCGCATGCGCGGGGGAAGTGGAGAGTAGTTGCGTGAAACTCAAGGGCTGCGCGTCGGTGACCTTGACTGTTGAGCACGCGGACGCGCCGGATTTTGAGACGAATTTGGCCGAGACGATTGAGTAAAACCGCAGCCGTAGCAGCGCTACGGCGAGGATTTTGCGATTGAGGAGCGATCAAAGACGGCCAAAAGCCGGATGCGAGCACCAAAAATTTATTTACGGACAAGCTCTTAATCTTTTTTTACCTCTTTCCAGAGCACCTCGCTCACCTGATCTATGGGTTTGAGGCCGGGATTCGGGAGAAATTTCGGTTTATTTTTCTTTTGACTTCCCATATCCTATCGCGATACGATCAGATAAGAATATGGAAAAAACTAGATAAAAAGACAATAAGCGGACAAAAAACGGGTTAATTGTCCATAGTTCAATAATACAAGAATAAGTGGCAATTCCATCCACTCATAGGGGGTTATATGATGAACAAAATCCCCCCTTATTGCACTGTTCGGCTGTTACCTCACCACATAGGAGGAAAAATGATGAGCAATAACAAGATTGAAAGTGCAGCTTCGCATGTTGCCCTGCCAGCCCTGCCCTATGCGGATAACGCGCTGACCCCCGTAATCTCCGCAAATACGATTGGCTTCCACTACGGCAAGCATCACAAGGGATATGTCGATAACCTGAACAAGCTGGTAGCAGGAACGGAGTTTGCGGACCTGCCGTTGGAAAAAATCATCACCGAGACAGCCGGCAAAGCTGACAAAACCGCGATCTTCAATAATGCGGCACAAACCTGGAACCACACGTTTTACTGGCGCAGTCTGAGGCCGAAGGGCGGTAGTGAACCGCCCGCAGTGTTAAAGCAAAAGATCGAGGCTTCCTTCGGCACCTTGGATGCATGCAAAAAGGAGTTGGCGACTGCGGCAATGGCCCAGTTCGGCAGCGGCTGGGCGTGGCTCGTGCTGGATGGCAACAAGCTCAAGGTGGTCAAGACCGCCAATGCAGAGGTGCCTATGACCACCGGCATGAAACCGTTGTTGACCATCGATGTGTGGGAACACGCATACTACCTGGATTACCAGAACCGACGAGCGGACTATGTCAACGCAGTGCTGGATAAACTGATTCATTGGGATTTCGCGGCAGAAAACCTTGGTTGATGGCAGCCTGAGCGGTCGCAAGCTTTACAAAAATCTCGCCAGCGGCCTGTTCTTCGGGTCCAACAGGCCCGACACCAAGATTTCGCAGGGCATGATCGACTCGTTTTGGCTCCAATAGATGCAGGCCGGTCGCAAGAACACTTTCGACTGCATCAAGGCGTTCTCTGAAACGGACTTCACCAAAGACCTCAAGAAGTTCGACGTGCCGACGCTGATCCTTTACGGCAACGGCGACCAGATCGTACCGATCGGCGCCGCGGCTCTTCGCTCAGCGAAGTTGATCAAGGACGCGATCCTGAAAATCTACGCAGACGCACCCCACGGCCTCACATACACGCACAAAGACCCGCTCAACGCTGACCTGCTGGCGTTCCTTAAGACCTGAGGTCGCCGTACCGGTGCCTCCTGGCTGGTGGCGCCGGTACGGAAAAACATACCGGTCGGCCATTCAACACCAGCAACGGACGGGGCGCAAGTGGCGCGGCGCTGAAGGATAACATTAGGCCAAAGTCACGGAGTGACCTTGAAAAAATCCAACCTTAATCGAAAAATTCAACTCTGATTTTAAGCATTGTTGAAGGGAGGTGATATGCTTTGACAGATAACGATTAGAAGGTATGGGTGCCAACGTCAACGAAAAATATCTGTTAAACAAAGGAGGATTGATTATGCGAAAAAAGCTAGGACCAGCCGTTTTTTTGATAACGGGGCTGAGCGCACTAATTTTTTACGATATGGGGGGTAATCTGATCTCGCAGGCCTCTGCCAAATCCACAAAGGAAACACCCAAAAAAGCGGCCAAGAGCCAGGTAGTGGATGCCTCGTGCACAATCAAAGCGGTACCCGGCACCCCAGATGGTGTGCTGCTGATGCAGGCGCAGGCGCTTTTCGGCAAACTTCCTGCAACCATGCCGGGGAGTGAGCAGGACACCCCCGCCATGATTGCGCTGGGGGAGAAACTCTATTTCGAGGAAGCCATTTCGATCAACAAAACCCAATCCTGCAACTCTTGCCATCCCATTGACAACAAAGGCGCAGGCGTGGACAATCTCAAGACCGGCAAAGGCGCGATAGGAAAATCTGGCGACCGCAACGATCCGCCAACCATGAATGCCGGTTTCCAGATTGCGCAGTTCTGGGACGGACGCGCGGCCACTCTGAAAGATCAGGCTCAGGGGCCCCCTCTCAACCCCATTGAAATGGGCATGCCCAATGGTGAAGCGGTGGCCGAACGGCTGAAAGGCATACCTGAGTATCCCGCTGATTTCAAAAAGGCCTTTCCCGGCGAGAAAGACCCCGTGACTTTCGACAACTTTGCCAAAGCGGTTGCCGCCTTTGAACGAACGCTGATAAGCCGGGGCCGCTTCGACCGGTTCATGGCCGGGGACAAACAGGCCCTCACCGGGCAGGAAATGGAAGGGATGCGTACCTTTATCAATGTCGGTTGCGTGCAGTGCCACAACGGCCCCAATCTGGGCGGGATGACCTTCCAGAAAATAGGTGTGTTCCATAAGTACACTAACGACAAGGATCCTGGACGCTTTAAGGTCACCAACCTGGAAAGTGATAAATATGTCTTCAAGGTTCCCATGCTGCGCAATGTCACCCTTTCCGCCCCTTATTTCCATGACGGTGAGGTGGGCAACCTGGCGGCGGCAGTGGATCAAATGGGTTACTTGCAGTTGGACAAGAAACTAAAGGACGAAGAAATCAACAATATCCTCAGATTTTTGACCACGCTGGCCGATGCGGAGCGCACCACCGCGCCGCCAATAGAGGGAAAAGGATCTTCTGCCGCCTGGGTACCGCCACTGTTGAAGAATATTCCCCAGGGAGAGGAAGGTGATCTCATCCGTTACGGCGCACTGCTTTTAACCGATACGTATGCGCAGCTCGGCTCTGAAGTGAAGGATGAGAAAATGCGTTTTTCCGGAAATGTCCTGAACTGCACGAGCTGCCACCTGGATAACGGCACCAAGCAGTTCGGACTCCCCTGGATGGGGGTTAGCCAGACATACCCCCAATACCGAGGCCGCGAAGACCAGGTGCAGAGTCTTGAGCAGCGGATTAACGGCTGTTTCGAGCGCAGCCTGAACGGCAAGGCAATGGCTGCCGACAGCAGGGAGATGAAGGCAATGGTCGCCTACGTGAACTGGTTGTCGAAAGACATGCCCAAGGATG
Organism: Deltaproteobacteria bacterium; assembly: GCA_026388715.1. Lineage (GTDB taxonomy): Bacteria > Desulfobacterota > Desulfobulbia > Desulfobulbales > Desulfocapsaceae > UBA2270. The sequence goes on along the minus strand of JAPLJF010000002.1, from coordinate 58,684 downwards.
TTTTTGGCCTGGTAACACCCAAATACGAAGGTCCGAACCACAGGGCCGATGTGAAAAAAGGCGAAGAAGTGTACAACCGGTTCTGCATGTCGTGCCATGGCAAAAATGGGGACGGCTATCAGTCAATGTCGGCCGGAGGTTCGGGCAGCCATGTCGCCCCGACGCTCTGGGGAGCAAACAGCTATAACAATGGAGCGGGAATGAACCGGCTGTTGACCACCGCCGCGTTTATTCACAGCAACATGCCGCTGGGAACGGTGTGGAACCAGCCGGCAATCACCAATGAAGACACCTACGATGTCGCCGCCTATCTCAGCTCCAAGGAGCGGCCGCAGATGAGCGGACTGGAGAAGGACTATCCGAAACTGGAGAAAAAAGCGGTGGACTGCCCGTATCCACCCTATGCGGATGATTTTTCTCAGGAACAGCATCAGTACGGACCGTTCCAGCCAATAAAGGCAGCGCAGAAAAAGAAATAAGCAGGCCAGGAAGCAAGGGGATAGAGGGGCCTCACTATCGATTGCATCGGGGGCGGCCAGGACGCGGACTTCAGGAGCGGCGTGTCTTGGCCTGCACCACGATTCGAGGTCCTTGACGATACGGTTCTCGATAGGTTGACGAGACTCGTATGGGCAAAAAATGCCAATATGGCTGAAGTTCCTCTGACATGACAGGAAGCCCTCAAATACATCGCAACGATGAATCGTGACAATGTATTCGGTTTTCCCTACACTGGCGCGTCTTCCTGAGGCAGGTGAAAAGAATGGACACCAAAGTTTATAATGACTGATAAACGGAGGTGTCGAAATGGAAAAGGACCATACTGCAAGTATACCAAAGAGTTGGACCTGGAGACCGTACGGCTGGTAAAACCAATGTTGGTCTGTCTGCAGGAGAGGCGGCCAGGTGCTTTTGAAAGTAGCGGATATCAGACAAGACACGGGCGTCGTGGATGTAAGCGACAAAGACGGCAAACAATGAGCACAATTACAACGAAAGACGGTACGCAGATCTATTACAAGGACTGGGGCACAGGACAGCCTGTGGTGTTCAGCCACGGCTGGCCCCTCAGTTGCGGATAGCTGGGGGAGGCTCAGATGCTGTTCCTGGCCGCCAACGGCTATCGCTGCATTGCCCATGACCTTCGCGGCCATGGGCGGTCGAGCCAGCCCTGAAGTGGCAACGAGATGGACACCTATGCTGACGACCTCAAGAAATTCGACGTGCCGACGCTAATCGTCCATGGCGACGACGACCGATCGTGCCGATCGGCGACGCGCTCCTCCGCTCAGCGAAGCTGGCAAGGGCGCGACCGTGAAGATCTACGCGGGCGCACCCCATGGTCTCGCATACAAGCACAAAGACCAGCTCAACGCCGACCTGCTGGCATTCCTCAACGCCTAAGGTCGCTTGGCAACGACCATTCAGGCGCCACCGACTGTGCAGTCGGGCCAGTGACATACTCACCACGCGTAGCGATTCATGCAGGTGGTCGCGACTTCTAACAATCAAGCCTGCCAATGTTATACATCATCCCCCACCAACTGTAAGGAGACCGATATGAACAAACAAGACACAACCAATTCTTCAACCGTGCTTGATCGTCGCAGTTTTCTTATTGCATCTGCTGGCACCGCTGCCTGGCTCGCAATGGGCGGTCTTTCCAGGACTGCACAGGCAGCATCACCCCATGTCTTACCCCCTCTCCCTTATGGTGAGAACGCATTGGAACCGGTCATAACAGCCCGCACGATCAGTTTTCATTACGGGAAACATCACAAAACCTATGTGGACAACCTGAACAAGCTTATCGGCGGAACAGAATACGCCGACCTGTCATTGGAGAAGATTATTACCGGTACCGCAGGACGGCGTGAAAAAAGCGCAATCTTCAACAATGCGGCGCAAATCTGGAACCACACCTTCTACTGGAACAGCATGAAACCAAAGGGCGGCGGCGAACCGCCTGCCGCACTCAAGCAGAGAATCGAGTCATCCTTCGGCAGCGTCGACGCCTGCAAGAAGGAGCTTGCCAGCGCGGCCGTTTCACAGTTCGGGAGTGGCTGGGCCTGGCTTGTTCTTGATGGCGATAAGCTCAAGGTAGTAAAGACCGCCAATGCCGATACCCCTTTGACAACAGGCGTAAAGCCACTGCTTACCATTGATGTATGGGAGCATGCCTATTATCTCGTTTATCAGAATCGCCGTGCCGACTATGTAAACGCCGTGCTCGACAAGCTGATCAACTGGGAATTTGCCCTGCAGAACGCCGGCTAATGGCGGGCCTGTGGCCGCTACTGCAAATGACGTTGCTCTGCCCCCACTCACGTTCCTGTTTGCCCGGTGGTGGGCCAGTCGCAGCGCAACGACAACCAAAGGAGTTTTATGATGATGCATACAAACGGATGGATGGGCGGATGGGCGGGCGGAGGGATGTGGATTTTGATGGTGATCGGCGTACTGGTGGTGGTCCTGCTGGTCGTCGCAATTAACAAGCTATCCAAAAAATAATGGTGCGTTCACGACCCGCCGGTGAAGTGAACCGTTAAACATGCGAGGAAACCTATGCTGATCAAAGTATCCACTGACAAAACCGTGAGGGAAGCGGCAACTGTCTTGGAAGTCGCCGTTCAGGCCAATCACTTTAGCGTTATGCAGGTTCACAACCTCAAAGAGTCCATGGCGAAGAAGGGCGGTAAAACCATTCTCGCTACTTTGAAGCCAACCACTTTACTGGCGATGTTCAATGCGCCGCCACTGGCAGGGGTGGCGCAGGAAGTGGAGGACACGATTGTCAAAATCATGAAGGACGCGGCGTCAGCCTGATTGAAAGGAAAGAGAAAAAAATGAAAAGCAGAAAGATACTTTCAATAATTCAAATGAACGACAGCCATGCCTATTTTGATTTACACCAGGAGATGTTCTGGCAGGGCGACCACGCAGTATACCGTCCAGCGGGAGGTTACGCACGCATCGCCACGATTGTAAAACAGATTCGGGCTGAGAGCCAGGGACGCACACTCTTTTGCGACTGCGGTGATACCCTCCACGGCACCTATCCCGCCTTGGACACGCAGGGACAGGCTTTGATCCCTATCTTGAATTCGTTGGGACTTGATGCCATGACAGCCCACTGGGAATTTGCTTATGGTCCGAAGGTATTTAACCAGCGGGTCGCTGAACTGAATTATCCGATGCTGGCCAACAATGTCTATGATAAAGGGACAAAGAAGCCGGTCTATCGGTCGTATATCATAAAAGAGATTGGCGGATTACGGATCGGCCTTGTGGGGATCGCCTCAAATATCGTGGACAAGACCATGCCGCCTTCTTACAGCGAAGGCATCTCCTTTACCCTGGGTAAAGACGAACTTCCGCCGATCATCGATATGTTACGCACTCAGGAAAAGGTGGACTTAATCGTTTTGGTCTCGCACCTTGGATTTCCTCAGGAAATGAAGCTTTTATCCGAGGTGCACGGCATAGATGTTTGTCTCAGCGGCCATACCCATAACCGCCTTTACAATGCGGTTCTCAATGGGAAAACTATTGTAATCCAGTCAGGTTGCCATGGTTCTTTTTTAGGCCGCCTGGATCTGGAGGTGGAGGGCGGATAAATCGTCGATTACCGGCACCGGTTGATTGAGGTCGAAGCAGCTATACGACCTGATCCCATAGTGGATGACCTGGTAAGACAGGCACTCGCACCCTATACGAATGACCTCTCAGAGGTTGTCGGTGAAACTGCCACCGCGCTCAACCGGGGAACAACCCTGGAGGCCACTATGGACAATTTCCTCCTTCAGGCTTTACTCGAAAGCACCGGTGCGCAATTGGCATTTTCTAACGGCTGGCGCTACGGCGCACCGATAGTTCCGGGGAAGATAACCTTGAATGACCTTTACAACATAATCCCCATGAATCCGCCTGTCTCCACAGTAGAGTTAACGGGAGAGGAACTCAAGGAGATGCTGGAGGAGAATCTCAAAAGGACGTTTTCGTGCGACCCGTACCAGCAGATGGGAGGGTATGTCAAGCGCTGTCTCGGTCTTAATGTCTACTTCAAGATAGAGAACCCTTCAGGTCAGCGTATTCAAAAATTATTTGCAGGCAATGAAGAGGTGCAGCCCGGCCAATACTACACAGCGGCATTCGTCACTCTGCAAGGGGTCCCTCAGAAATACGGCCGTAATCGTGAAAACCGGTCGGAACATATCATAGATGCACTGCGGACATACCTGGCCGGTCACCGCCCCCTTTACGCAGAGCTCAGGGGCGCCTTTGTGGCGGTATAAGAAAGCTCTCGAGATTTTTATGTTTATCACGAGTGTAGCGTATGAGATTATTAACTTTTTTAAAGGAGAGAATGATGAGTGATCGAAACGGTTTGATGGGCCGCAGAGAGGCACTGAAGAATATGATGCTTGGCCTCGGCGCAGGTCTAGCGGCTGTTGGCGCTGGTCACGTGGCATGGGCCAGTGGTATGAGCAGTGCTCCGGCTGACTTGTTACCTGCCGGGGCAGTTACGCTCAAAGAGTTAAGTAACAGACTGGAGAAGGCGCCCAGGCGGCGGGATTTCAAAACGGTGCCGATGATCCTGACCGATCCCTCGCAATGGGACGAAAAAGCGTTAAATGAGCTCCTACAGTATGCCGGCGCCCCAAAACAGGTCTGGGATAATACCGATCTGGAGGGACCTTGGCTGAAACTGATGCGAAATTCCATGAATGTCCAGATCTGGTCCTTCAAACACCCGAATTTTTTAGCGCTCTCCGCTACCCATGGCACCGCGCATCTGGCGCTCTATGACGATTTCCTCTGGGATAAATATCAGCTTTCCAAACTTACCAAGGACAAATACCAGACCAACGTTTTCATTAAGGATGTGCCGACCGACCAGGATAACCCGGCGGATTTCGAAAACCCGGATGGCGTCTTTTCCCCCCGCGGCGACAGCGTTGCGGTTCTCCAAAAACGAGGGGCGGTCTTTTTGGCCTGCCACAACGGGATTTGGGAGTTGACACTATCCCTTCATCAAAAGGGGGTTAATCCGGACCGCCTCACCCACGCGCAGATGACCGCAGAGTTCACCAACCATCTCATACCTGGGGTAGTGCTCACACCCGGTATTGTCGGCACCTTACCAGAGCTTATGTTGGCTGGTTATCAGTATGCGAAATAATTCAAAAGAGAGAAAAATGCTAAAACAAATGTATCATCGTGTGGCAGCCCTGGCGGCTGCGATCTTGCTGTCCTTATCGGGCGTGAGTGCCCAGGGAGCGGATATGGGTTTTGGGGGCCATATGAAAACACCAAGCTATCAAGAACAGATATTCCCGCCCTGGAGTCATGGCAAGAACAATCCGGCCATCGACAAGGGGTTGGAATTCACGGTACCGGAAGTGGACAACCTGCCGGACTTCCACGGAAGCATCGACAACCCCCAATTCGTAATCTTTGCAGGCGGCAATTACTTCTTCGTCATGGCCCCGCTGGTGGCGGCCTTTGAGAAGGATCACCCGGATCTCAAGGGCAGGATCTACTACGAAACCTTACCACCAGGCATCCTGATCAAGCAGATGGAGAATGGAGGCACCATCACCGTCGGCAACATGACATGGACTGTCCATCCGGACGTCTACGCCGCCGACCTGGAAACGGTGGATATGCTCATTCACAAGGGAACGCTGACAGGTCCTGCGATACCGTACGTCACCAATGATCTCACCATAATGATCCCCAAGGATAACCCTGCCCATATCACGGGGCTTGCGGACCTGGGCAAACCGGGGGTGCGGCTGGTCATGCCCAACCCGGAGTACGAGGGGGTGGCACGGCAGATCAAGGTTTCTCTGGAAAAGGTCGGCGGCAAGCCTCTCGAACAGATGGTTTACGACGCCAAGGTAAAGAAAGAGGAGACGATCCTTACCCAGATCCATCATCGGCAGACGCCGCTCTATTTAATGCAGGGACGGGCAGATGCGGGTGTAACCTGGAAGTCCGAGGCTATTTTTCAGGAACAGGCGGGACACCCGATAAGCCACATACCTATTCCAGCCAAGGACAACACCACGGCGGTCTACGCTGCAGCCATGGTGAAAGGGGCGGCCCATCCACAGGCCGTCAAGCAATGGCTGGACTTCCTGGTGTCGCCGGAGGCGCTGGAGATCTTCGAGCGTTATGGCTTCAAACCCTACATCGGCGGGAAGTGATCCGGAACGGGTGTAAAGGAAGGGGCATACTGCTCACTTTCCTTCCGGTGCTTCAGTCGCAGCGATTGTCGGTCTTAGAGTAGCAAAACTATTATCAGCAAGAATTTTTTATATTTAGAGAGAGCAATATGCCGGAGATAACAGAAGATACAAAATCCGAAAAGATCCGTAACCGCCGTGTCCACATGGCAAATGAGAGGACATTTCTTGCATGGATAAGAACGAGCATTGGGGTAATGGCATTTGGTTTTGTTGTTGAGAAGTTTTCATTGTTCATAAAACAAGTGTCATATTTTTTGGGGACGTCAAATATTGATAAAACCGCTCCTCCTCCTTCTCATGGATATTCATCAATCTTGGGAATATTCCTTGTTGGCCTTGGCGCCTTAATGGGTGTGCTTGCTTTTATCAGATATAAAAAGGTTGAAAAGCAAATAGATGAAGATACATATCAACCCTCATTGATACTTGACATGCTGCTTGCCGCCACAATTCTTGCAATCGGAATCTTTCTTGTAATTTATTTAATCCATAGTACTTAGCAGCGATGATCCCACGATCCGATCGTGGCAACATTCAATGCCCAACCACCGGCAGCCGCGGAAAAACCCGCTGCGCCTTGAACCATTAGGCCATTTACCACCATGCATAGACTCACTCGCCAGTAATAACGACTTTAGGTAAAACGTATGGAGAGCAAAATGCAAACACTTGGTAAGACCCACCGAAGCGGGAATTTTTGGTACCTGTTAGCAGGTCTGTTGCTCATCTTGCTGGCGCTGCCTTTTATGAGTGTATTCCCGAGCATCGGGCGCTACTCCGTAATACTGATATTCAACCTGTCCATGCTGGTCAGTGTTTGGAGTATGTTGGCCTCGCGCCGCATTTTTCGCATCGGGATGCTGCTGGTTGTGGCCATTTTAGTCATTACCGCAATCAAAGTTTTCGACGACCACCAGATTCTCGAACCCTTAAGGTTTCTGCTGGTATTGATATTCGACATCCTGAGTTGTCTGATCGCCGCGCGCAACGTGTTCGTCTGGCACCAGGCCGACCTCAATTCACTGGTCGGGGCCTTCTGTGTCTACCTGTTGCTGGGGCTGATCTGGGCCATCATGTATCAACTGCTGTACCCGTTCGGATGGGCAGCATTTTCCGGTAGCCTCGCCGAGGGTGGGCAGCCACAATTCCCCGCGCTGACCTATTTCAGCTTTGTCACGCTGACCGGCCTTGGATACGGAGACATCGTGCCGGTCGGCGTCCTGGTGCGCACCTTGGCTTATCTTGAAGCGGCAATCGGCCAGTTTTATCTGGCTGTAATGGTGGCCAGTCTTGTTGGCAACTACTCTTCACACCGGACCCAGCAGGTGAAAATCAAAAATGGAGAATAATTATGGCGAGAAAAACTAATTTTTTGGCAATGGTATTCGGACTCTCTGTCCTCTTCCTGACAGGTTGCCAACATGTTGCCTGGGCTGAAACAGATGGGGTAGAAGCAGAAAATACAAAGCCCCCGCTGCAGATTGTTAATCAAACAGGGATTAAAGTGGTTGCTCAAATAAATTATGCGGACACCATACCGAACGGCATAAGCAAGCAGGTCATGGCGACCAAAAACCTTTATGATCAATATACCGCCCTCGGTATGAAGTCCGGAAAAGACTATGAGATCATTATGGTTTTCAGGGGCGATGGAGCCCAGTTTCTGCTGACTGATGAGGCGTATAATCTCAAAGTTAAGCAGCCTCATCCCAAAGGCAATCCCAACAAGGCGATGATTGAAGCCATGCACAGAGGCGGGGTGAAGATGTACGAGTGTCATGTGGCCATGAAATTGAAAGGCTATAAACTGGAAGATATTTTCCCTTTCAGCCGCATCGTGGTATCCGGCATCGGGGCTGTGGTTGATTTCGAAAAATCCGGCTACATGGAAATAACCCCGTGAATGTGCAACACTTACAAAACCAGAAGGGGAAGAGATGAAAAAACAAGTAATATTCGGGCTGATGCTAAGTATAAGCATATTGCTTATTACCAGTCATAAGACCATTGCTCAACAGGGACCTAAAGAAACCAGCACCTGTCTTCAGTGCCATAGCAATGAAAAAAAGATGCAGGAGTTGGGCTATCCGGAGTTTACCATAACCGAGGAGACAGTGGAAAAGCAGTCCGGCATGCCTGCAACCTGCGAGATGTGTCATCAGGGAAACCCCAAGGACAATACCATTGAAGGGGCGCATAAAGGCATCCTGGGGTTAGCTGTGGTCATGAAGAAGGGATCTGTTGCAGTTTCGAGGAGGGAGCTTACAGGAGAAGACAGGGAATCCATCAAAAGTTTGAAGCCGAAAGGTGACTTTGCCGGCAATGCCCTTTTCCCAAGAGTAATCGGCAAGGATGGAAAACCTGTGCTTAACCCAAGGGTGTCGGTTATCCAATGGCATGACAAGGATATCAATACTAGTGCCTTTAATCCGGGCATTGCCGAGAAGACTTGTGGAACCTGCCACCCGGAGGCTGTCAAAAGCTATATGAAGACAACAATGGGTTTGGCCTTGACCCAGAGCCAGTATGTAACCTGGGTCGGCCCTACTGGTCCTCAGACCTGCGGCCTCTGGACAGCAGCCACGACAACGCCCGACAATGACAGCTTTACTGCCAAAAATATGGAGAGATACAATGCTGTCAGCACTGCCCATCTTGGCAAAGAGCAGGCATTCGCCAACCAGAGAAACTGTAATACCTGCCATGCAGGTTGCCTGGATTGTCATTACAGTCCTTTTAATAAAGAGGCCAGAGACAGTAAGGGCAGCCCAAAAGAGGCAGGCGTTCATACCTTTTCCTTTAAACCTCCGGCGCTTTCGTGCATGGGCGGCGGCAGGGCCCAGATATGTCACGCCGGCCCCATGGAAAGACGGAGGGGCGATGGATTTATAAAGGGGAATTTTGCCAGGAATGCTGTGGCTGATCCGCAGAATGAGAACTCAAAAAAATATATTGAGACCCCCGACATACACTTTGCCAAAGGCATAACCTGCGTGGACTGTCATAATCAGAATCACAAAACCCATAATATGGGAGATCAGATAAGGAGTCCCGAGCCAGTGCAGTGTGCAAAATGTCATAAACAAGAGGTATCTAACCATAAGAAGGGAATGCACAGGAATCTCTCCTGCGAGGCCTGCCATACCCCCTTAATAGCAGGCTATGCCTTTAACTTCTGGGCGCCTGGAAAAAAATTCGGGGTGGAGACCCCCCTGAACAGGCATCCACTTTATACGGTTAATGCAATGGCCCCCATCATCCTTAAGAATAAGAAAGACCAGTGGAACCCCTATCACATAGTCCCGCACATCTCAACCAATGTTAAGAAGGAGGAGATAAAGCTGACAGGGAAGCTTATCTTCAGGAGCAAGCCGGATGTAAATATGAAGAGGGAATATCCGTCCGATGATGCCTTTGCTGTCACGGGAACCTATGAAGGCAGCAAGGATGAAGGCACGGTCATGGCCTGGTTGAATATCGACAAGGTTGCCCATGCCGTAACAAAGGCCAGAACCTGTGAGAGCTGTCACGGAGCAGAAGGGGCGCAAAAGGTTGTAGTGGATTACAAGTGGATGGAAAACCCTGATACCGCTTATAAGGATGTCCTGTCAGGCAGTTTCACGCTTGTGGCTGACAGAAAGGGTTTGAGGATTGAAAACCTTTCCGGGGCCGATGGGACATCGACCCCGGAGGGACTTAAGCCCCTGTCAGGCAAGTGGGGTTTAAAGGGAAACTTTTCCATCCCGAAGATAAGAGACAAGAGGGCATATGCTGAAGAAAAAGCCGGATACGACAAGATATTGGAAAGCGGGGGGAAATACCATCATGAATAAACTCTTGAGGAGAGTATTATGAATCTTACCATTTTAGCATGGCGCTGTCTATCGGTTTTCGGGAGCCTGACGGCAGATGTCCGCGGGAGGTTGGTGAAGATTATCAATCAGAGAAGAAGGCAGTGACCTGACTGAAAGGAAGGAGAAGGAAATGAAGAGCAGAAAGATACTTTCAATAGTTCAAATGAACGACAGCCATGCCTATTTTGATTTGCACCAGGAGTTGTTCTGGCAGGGCGACCACGCAGAATACCGTCCAGCGGGAGGGTACGCCCGCATTGCCACGCTTGTAAAACAGATCCGGGCTGAAAGTCAGGGACGTACTCTCTTTTGCGACTGTGGCGATACCATTCATGGCACCTACCCTGCCTTGGATACACAGGGGCAGGCTTTGGTTCCCATCTTGAACTCGTTGGGGCTTGATGCCATGACCGCTCACTGGGAGTTTGCCTATGGCCCAAAGGTATTTAAGCAACGAGTTGCTGAGCTTCATTATCCGATGCTGGCAAACAATGTCTACGATAAAGAGACCAAGAAGCTGGTCTATCAGCCGTATGTTGTGAAAGAGATTGGCGGATTGCGAGTCGGCCTTGTCGGGATAGCCTCAAATATTGTGGATAAGGCTATGCCGCCTTCTTATAGCGAAGGCATCTCCTTTACCCTGGGCAGGGACGAACTTCCGCTGATTGTCGATATGTTACGCGCCCAGGAAAAGGTCGACTTGGTCATATTGGTCTCCCACCTCGGATTTCCGCAGGAGATGAAGCTGTTGTCCGAGGTGCATGGCGTAGATATTTGTCTCAGCGGCCATACCCATAATCGCCTGTATCAGCCAGTTCTTAATGGTAAAACCATAGTTATGCAGTCAGGCTGCCATGGTTCCTTTTTGGGTCGCCTGGATCTGGAGGTGGAGGGCGGACAAATCGTCGATTACCGGCATCGGTTGATTGAGGTCGAAGCAGCTATACAACCTGATCCCATAGTAGATGACCTGGTAAGACAGGCACTCGCACCGTATAAACATGACCTCTCGGAGGTTGTCGGCGAAACTGCCACCGCGCTCAACCGGGGAACAACCCTGGAGGCCACTATGGATAATTTCCTCCTCCAGGCGTTGCTTGAAAGCACCGGGGCACAGTTGGCATTTTCAAATGGCTGGCGCTACGGCGCACCAATAGTTCCCGGAAAGGTAACCTTGAATGACCTTTACAACATCATTCCCATGAATCCGCCGGTCTCAACAGTAGAGTTGACGGGAGAGGAAATCAAGGCGATGCTGGAGGAGAACCTTGAAAGGACATTCTCTTGCGATCCTTATCTACAGATGGGAGGCTATGTCAAGCGCTGTCTCGGTCTTAATGTGTACTTCAAGATAGAGAATCCCCCAGGGCAGCGGATTCAAAAATTATTTGCCGGCAACGAAGAGGTACACCCCAGCCGATACTACCCCGCAGCATTCGTAACCCCGCAAGGGGTCCCTCCGAAATATGGACGCAATCGTGAAAACCGATCTGAGCGAATGATAGATGCCATGCGAAAGTATCTGGCTGCTCATCATCCCATTCACGCAGAACTCAGGGGCACTTTTGTGGCGGTATAAGAAGGTGTCGGCGTTTTCGGCCAACAAAGGAGGTGAGGAGGGATTCGGGAAAACAATAACTGCTTGCAAATAAACGAGGTAACATGAGTCATCACAAAAGAAGGAGGAACTAAAATGGCAGGAAGCAAATGGGCGCAAATTTTGTTTATAATGATTTTGGTTGTAAGTTTTGGGGCAGAGGCGATCACTGTTGGCCGCTGAAAACAAAGATGGCAAGGCCGCAGACGCTATTCATGTTGATATTCCCGTGGTGCTTAACGAAGCGAATGTCGTGTTTAATATGGATCATCTGGCGTTTGCCGGAGATTTACCCGTTGGCATTAACTATATGCATCTGCTGGCCAACCGTTTCAAGGAACAAGGGACAAAAGGCCAGATTATCAGCATCTTCCATGGTGATGCAGCATACATGACCTTGAACGACAAAGCTTACAACGCGTATCGCCATGTCAGCACCGGCAACCCCTATAAAGACCGTATCGCCGAATTGCTCAAACAGGGGGTGCAGATAGAAGAATGTGCGGTCTCCATGAAAAACCACAAATGGGGCAATGAAGACCTGCTGCCGGGCGTGAAGGTGAACTCAGGAGCAGTGGGCCGCCTGATCCAGTTGATACAGGAAGGTTACGTGCAAATGCAGCCGTAGTTTTGAGGGTTGGCCTTTTCAGGTTGGACCAACTGTTCCGGGGAAAGTGAAACATCTTCTGCGAGATGGGGTTCCTCCAGTTTTAAGAACAGTTTATGTAGCATGCCATTCTTTACATGGTAATCGTCGTACGCTCAAGCGGCAATTGCCCGGCTGGAAGGGAAAGAGGGAGAAAAACATGTGTGAAGTCCCTTTGTTTTATTTTGAGTTTCCAAGGCAAAAAAAGTTTTAATATCCGGCCGCGGTATGATAATTTATCGTGGTAAATAATTCATTAAAGTTTCCACGCTATGTTCTTCACCTGTGGATGTTCATATCTTTTCATTTCCTAATCATTGTTGCCGTAATGAAATGCAGTCGGAGGTCTTTTTTCAAAACAATTCCATTGAAGGAGGGGTATATGAAGAGTAGATTTTTTTCACGTCGGGATTTCCTGAAAACCTCAAGTTCTATCGGCATGATAACCGCCTTTGGGGGGATACCAACCGATCTTTTTGCCAGTGAGGGGAAATTGGTCCGTTTCCCCGAAAAGACGGACCTGATCCTCCTCACCTCACGACCACCGCAGCTGGAGACGCCCAAACATTTTTTCAAGGAACTGATCACGCCGAACGAAGCGCTCTTTGTCCGCTGGCATATCGCCAATATCCCCACCTCAGTCGATCTGCGGACCTGGCGTCTCAAGGTCGGCGGCAATACCGAGCGGCCCTTGGAACTCTCGATGGATGACCTGAAAGGACTCCCCAAGGTCACCTATACCGCCGTCATCCAATGTGCCGGCAACGGCCGCAGCTTCTTTGACCCGCGCGTTCCCGGGGGGCAGTGGGGCAACGGCGCCATGGGTAATATCACCTGGGGCGGCGTCCGCCTGAAGGACATTCTGGCCAAGGTCGGAATCAAGGGAGATTCGGTGGAAGTGGCCTTTAATGGCCTCGATTCCGGGCCGCTTCCCACCGTCCCGGACCTGGTCAAGTCGCTGCCGGTAGACAAGGCCCTGGAAGAAGATATCATCATCGCCTACGAGATGAACGGCAAACCGCTGACCATGCTCAACGGCTTTCCGGCCCGACTGGTCGTGCCGGGCTGGTATGCGTCGTATTGGGTAAAGGCGCTCAGCGATGTGACCGTGCTGTCCAAACCGCTGGAAACATTCTGGATGGATCCGGCCTACCGCATCCCGGCCAATCCCTGTGCCTGTGTACCGCCCGGCACAAAGCCCGGCAAGACCGTGCCGATCAACCGGATGAATACCCGTTCGCTTATCATCGAGCCCTCCGAAGGCAACCGGTTGCCGGCGGGCAAGGAGGTGGCTATCTCCGGCCTTGCCTTCTCTGGCGGTTACGGCATCAAGGATGTCGTTGTTTCGGTGGATGGCGGCAAGACCTGGAAGGAGACCAAATTGGGCAAGGATCTCGGCAAGTACTCCTGGGTCCAGTGGACGCTGCCCTGGAAGCCGGCGCAGAAAGGAAAACACACCCTGATGGCGCGAGCAACTAACAGTATCGGAGAGTCCCAGCCTTTTGACCGTCTGTGGAATCCGGCTGGCTATATGCTCAACAATATTGAAAAAGTCGACGTCATCGTCGGATAGGAGGGGATATGAAAAAAAATATCGTATTCGCCATACTGGTATCAGCCGGAGCTTTCCTTATTCAGCATCATGTCCCGATGGTGCAGGCCGAAGAAATGGGGCCTGTTCATTCAATCACCCTGCCGACTATTCCTGCCGAGTTAAAAGAAGGGGCCGGCAAAGACAAGGTGATGACCTTGTGCGGCATCTGTCACAGCCCCGATTACATTCCGATGCAGCCCCGCTTGCCTGCGAAAACCTGGGATAGCGAAGTCCACAAGATGATCAAGGTCTTTGGTGCGCCGATCTCCGACGAGGATGCCAAAACCATCAGCAGTTATCTTGCCGCACAATATGGTACCGACGAAAAATAACTCTTTAATAGATAAGGATTATGAAAATGAAAAAACTTGTTACCCTTACACTTACTTTGTCAGCCATCTGTCTGTGGATATCAACGGCAAATACCGCACAGGCTTCAGCCACCGGGGAAGAGCTTTTTAAGCAACACTGCAGTGTCTGCCATCCGAACGGCGGCAACATCATCAAACCTCACGAAACTCTATATAAGGGGGAACGGGAGGTCAACACCGTCGAAGCAATCGTTGACAAGATGCGCAACCCCGGGCCGGGCATGTCGAAGTTCGATAGCAACGTCCTGCCCGACAGCGACGCCAAGGCGATCGCCGAGCATATCCTGAAGACGTTTTAAGACGTGCCGGACGGGTGTTCGTCGTTACCATATTCTGAAGATCCTTGCTCAATCATGGATGTCCTCTTATCTCCTGGGAAGGTCAAAGAGGCTGTTTCAAGCCGCAATTATTTTTCAGATGAATGGTCTTCCGGCAATGGCGGTTGTTCTGCCGCACTCTCCATGCCATTGGCGACTTCCTGAATAATTCCCATGCGCAGATAAATGGGGCGCACTTTCTCCCTGATCTGCGGCAGGTATCGTGCAAAAACGGCAGCCCCGGCAAGGCAGCCAATACTGCCGAGAAGCAAGGTGGTACGCGGGCCGATAATGCCGGCCATTGACCCGGCGCCGAGACTTCCAAACGGCGCCACCCCCATAAACGCCACGGTAAAAAAGCTCATGACCCGGCCGCGTTTGTCTTCGTCCAGAATCGTCTGCAGAACCGTGTTGCAAGAGGCAACCAGGGTCATTCCCCCAAATCCTGTCACCGACAGCGCCGTAAGCGAGAGGATGAAATTGCTGGAAAGGGCAAAGGTGGCAATACCGACAGCGAAAAAAATCGTCGCCATCACAATCACCCGGCCAAGCCCGAGGACACTCTGACGGGAGGCAAGATAAAGCGTGCCGATCATGGCGCCGCTGCCTGCTGCCGCCATCAAAAATCCAAAGGTATGGGCGCCACCATGCAGGACCTCCTTGGCAAAGACCGGCACCAGCACGGAATAGGGCATCCCCATGAGACTGACCATGGCCAGCAGGAGCAGAATGCTTCTGATCGGACCAAATTCGTAAGCGTATATAAAGCCTTCATGGAGTTCTTGCAGGATAGGACGCCTGGCCTGCCGGCGATGTGAAGCCCGCGGAATACGCATGGCCACAAGCGCCACAATGACCGCCAGATAACTGATGGCATTCAGGACAAAGCAGATCCCTTCTCCCACGTAGGCCACGAGCAACCCGGCAATTGACGGGCCGATGAGGCGGGCCCCGTTTACCATGGAGGAATTGAGGGCAATCGCGTTGCCCAAATCCTCCCGATGTTCGACCATCTCGACGACAAAGGATTGGCGTATCGGGATGTCACAGGCATTGACAATGCCCAGGATCAGGCTCAGCAGGATTATCTGCCATACCTGCACGATTCCAGTCAGCACGACAAGGGCAAGAAAGGCCGCCTGCAACATGGCAAGGGTCTGGGTCACGATCAGAAGACGCCGCCGGTCCCAGCGGTCAGCAAGCACACCGGCGACAGGGGAGATGAAGAGGGTCGGAATCTGACTGATAAAACCAACAACACCCAAGAGCATGGCGGATCCGGTCAGGCGGTAAACAAGCCAGCTCATGGCAACCTGCTGCATCCAGGTTCCAACCAGGGACACGCCTTGCCCGGCGACAAAGAGACGGTAGTTCCGGGAACGGAGAGCGCGTAAAAGATGGCGGATGAGCGGCCTCTTCTTTTCGTTGTTTTCAGTTGCACTCATCAAAATATACCCCTATTTCCTGCATCATACCTGCTCAGGTAGATAGACTGAAGACTGAAGATTTTTAGAGACAAATAATACGTGACCATACAGAATCAGAAAAAACTGTAGAGCAGGATGCCGTTTAATACGGAAATGAGCACGGCAACCCCCCACAGCATCCATTTTTCTATTCCCGTGTTCCGGTGTATGCCCATGACCCGTTCGGACGAGGTGAGGGCGATGAGTCCAAAAACCGTCCACGGCAACTGAATACTGAGAACCACCTGGCTCCAGATCAGGCCCTGGAAGGGATCGGTAAGGAAAAAAACTGCCAGGGCGGCAAGGCCGATGGAGATCACGATCCCCAGCCGCGAGTGACTGTCGGCGACATCCAGGGGTTCGCCGAAATATCCGGCAAAGATACTGCCGGCAGCCAGAGCGGATGAGATAGAGGATGAGACGCCGGCGAAGAGCAAGGCTGCGGCAAAGATAAAGGCCGCATTGTTGCCGAGCAGTGGTCGTAAGGTCTCTTCCGCCTGGGCAAGCTCGCTTACCACGGTATGGCCGGAGAAGAAAACCGCGGCGGCCATGATGATCATGGCGCTGTTAATCGCCCAGCCCGCAGCCATCGCGACGATGGTGTCAATGTATTCATAGCGCAGGTGTTTCCTGATACTCTGCTCATCGCCCAGATGCAATTGGCGGCTCTGGATAATTTCCGAATGAAGGAAGATGTTATGCGGCATGACCACCGCCCCGATCACGGCCATGATGATCATGATCGAGCCTTGGGGCACGGAGGGGACGACAAGACTCCGGGCTGTGAGCGGCCAGTTGACATCGGCCAGGAAGATCTCATAGATAAAAGAGAGGCCAATGATCGAGACAAAGCCGATGATATACCGTTCAATGGCGCGATATCCCTTGCCGATAACAATCGCCACCACCACCACGGCGGTCAGGATCGTCCCGATAGGAACGGGAATTTTGAACAGCATATTGAGCCCGATGGCCGCGCCGAGCAACTCCGCCAGCGAAGTGGAGATGGAGGCCAGCATCGCGCTACCGAGCAGGAATGCGGTCCAGTATCTGTTGTTGAATTTGACAATGGCTTCCGAGAGGCACAGACCCGTGACAATCCCGAGATGCGCCGCGTTATGCTGGACCAGGATGAGGATGAGGGTCGAGAGGGTTACCACCCAGAGCAGACCGTAGCCAAACTGCGAGCCGGCCGCGATATTGGTCGCCCAGTTTCCCGGATCGATGAACCCGATGGTCACGATGAATCCGGGGCCTATATATTTGAGGATCTCCAGACCGCCGAGTTTTGGCCGGTGCCCGGAAAATATTTTTTTCAAGATTCCCATAAGTTACATCAGTTCTTGACGACGGGGTTCCCATGCAGCAATCCAGCCCAGCACCTCAGAGGCGGGCATGGGTTTGGCAATGAAGTAGCCCTGCGCCAGGTCGCACCCGGATGCCTTCAGGAAGTCCCAATCCTCCCGATCCTCCGGCCCCTCCGCTACGGTCTTCATCCCCAGTTGCCGCGCCATGCTGAGACTGGCCTCAAAGATGGCCCTGAGTGCGTCATTCCGGCAGGCGCCATGCACAAAACCCCGATCCACCTTGAGTTCATCAAAGGGCAGGTCGCGCAGTTGGGTCATGGAGGAATTACCGGTGCCGAAATCGTCGATGGAGAGCTTGATCCGCTTGAGGCGCAGGCGGATGATGATGTCGAGGGCGGAAAGAGGATCCTTCATCAAGCGGCTTTCAGTGATCTCCAGGATGAGGCTGGTTAAGGGCACCCCTGCCATCTCGGCCGTACGGGCGATAAAATCGGGAAACTCGACATCGCTGAAGTTGTCCATGGAGGCATTCACCGCCACCTTCAGATCAAGACCGGCATCCAGCCAGTGGCGGGTCTGAACCAGGGCGGCGGTGAGCACGACCCTGGTCAGATCATTGATCAAGCCGTGCTCTTCGGCCAGGGTGATGAATTGATCGGGAAAGACCAGACCATCGTCGGGATGGCGCCAACGCACCAGGGTCTCGACCCCAATGACCCTTCCTGTGGCGAGCTCCACCTTCGGTTGATAATAGTTTTCGAGGTGGCCGGCAGCAATCGCGTGCCGCAGATCCTCAGCGCCATAAGTCTTGGGGGCGGCACGGAGAGGAGTTGGGACGCAACAGGTAACGGCGCGCTCCAACATCTGTTGCAGTTGTTCCCGCGTCGCCGGTTTCTGGATCGCACCGAGGAATTGCAGCTTATGGGCCAGGGCCAGTCTTTCGGCGGTCTCCAGGGTACGGATATCCTCGCCACTGACCAGAACCAGGGCTTTATCATAGTGGAGGGCCACCAGTTGACGCACGAATTCGATACCGTCCATTTCCGGCATCTGCAGATCGCAGAAGATCAGAAAGATTTGAGCGGCATCGACCGCCAGCTCGGCCAGGGCGGCGCGGGCGCTGTCGCAGGGAACCACCTCCGCGTCGGTGAGACTGGAGAGTTGATGTTGCAGCACCTTAAGGACAAAGGGTTCGTCATCGATAATCAGGATCTTCATGGGTGTTCTTCCTTTTCATGTTTTGTCAGCCAGGCGCGGCATTCTGTCTTCACTGCCGCGAGAGCGGCCTCGAACTCTGCCATACCGTGGCGGATGGCGTCCCGGTCCCTGGCCTGACCGGCCTTTTCCAAGGAGGCACAGAGAGCGGCCAAGGTTCCTGCCCCAATGGTCCGGGACGAGGACTTCAGCTTGTGGGCGATGGCCTGAACCTGCTCGCCGTCGCCTACAGCGGCGGCCGCACCGAGTTCCGCGCCCAGACGCTGGGCTGCAGCCAGGTAGTCGGCAAGGAATTCGCGCACGGTATCAGGGTCGTCTCCCACAAACCCCTGCAGCACGGTGACATCCACGGCGGCCGCCGTCGGTTCACCCTTGATGGGCTCGGACAGCGCCGCTGGCAATGGTGGTTCATGGGTCGGGGGAAGCCACTTGCTGAGGGCTGCCTGCAGGGTCTGGAGACGGATCGGTTTGGTCAAATACTCATCCATGCCGGCGGCGATAGTGTGATGCACCTCACCTTGCGAGGCATTGGCCGTTAATGCCAGGATGGGCATCCGTCGGCCGCCGCTCTCTTCCCGGCGGATGGTTTCCGCCAGCATATAGCCGTCCATCTCCGGCATATGCAGGTCGGTGAGCAGGAGAGCGTAATCGCCATCCCGCCACATGCGCAGGGCCTCCGCCCCATTGTCCGCCACTTCCGCCCTCTGACCGAGCAGGGCGAGCTGCTGCAGAATGACCTTCTGATTGATGTCGTCGTCCTCGGCCACCAGGATAAGCCGGCCTTGCGCCTTGGCCTCGGCGATGCTGGGCAGCATTGCCCCTTGGCCGAGAGTCATCTCCTGGGCCTGTTGCTGGGGGGGAGGCTCGGCAACGGCCCGGCCGACCGCCACCGCCACCGCCTGCACAAAGCTCTGCCGCCGCATGGCGGCACCGTCCAGGGAGACCATCCCGCTGGTCTCCTGCCGGGCCCGCCGCCGTCTTCCCCGGGTAAGCAGGAGCACGGCCCGCATATTCGGCAGGGCGGCAAAGGGGGCGAGCAGCGTCTCCTTGGGAATCGTCCCATCGCCGCCATCCAGGATCACCACCAGGGGGGAATCCGCAGACACAGGTGCCGTGGCAACAACACGAGCCCCGGCATATTCGAGATAGACGGAAAGCCCGGCCCTATCGAGATCGGAACTGTCCGCCAGCAGGCAGTCGACCCCGGTAAGATCAGGCCACGAACGGTGCGGCTGCTCCGCTGGGGCAGTAAAGGGCAAGGTGACACTGAAGGTCGTCCCCTCATCCGGTCGGCTTTCCACCGCAATGTTGCCCCCCATAATGGTCACCAGGCGGTGGCAGATGGTGAGTCCCAGTCCGGTGCCGCCAAAGCGGCGGGTGGTGGACATCTCGCCCTGGGAGAAGGGGGTGAAAAGCTGGGCCACGGTCTCCGGCGTCATGCCGATACCGTTATCGCTGATCCGGAAGAGCAACTGAAGTGGCCTGATTTGCGCGACCTCCACCCGCAGCGATATCAACCCCGGCTGTTTGGTCTGACCGGGATCGGAAAACTTGATGGCGTTGCCCAACAGGTTGTAGAACACCTGCCGCAACCGCAGGGCATCGCCGTTGACCAGTTCCGGGATGTCCGGCGCGATGAACAGGTCAAAGCGGGTCCCCTTCTCAACCACCATCGGCACCAGCGACTGGCAGAGATCCTCGATCAGCTCCACCAGGGCGACCGGTACCTGTTCCATTTCCAGACGGCCAGCCTCGGCCTTGGAGAAATCGAGAATATCGTCGATGAGCCCCAGCAGGTTGGTGGCCGAGTCCCGGATGGTGCGGACCAGATCGGCCTGGGAGGTAGTCAGGGTACTGTGCTCCAGCACCTCCACCATGCCGATGACGCCGTTCATGGGGGTGCGGATCTCGTGGCTCATGGTGGCCAGGAAGATCGACTTGGCATGGTTTGCCTGTTCGGCCGCCTCCCGAGATTTAGTCAACTCGGCGATGAACCGTTTCCGCTCGCTGATATCGCGCAGGACGCCGGTGAAGAATCGTTGGCCGTGACTCTGGAACTCATTGATCATCAATTCCAGGGGAATCAACCGTCCGTCCCGATGCCTCCCTTCCAACTCGCGGCCGCTGCCGATGATGTGTGGGTCACCAGTGCGCAGATAGCGGGCGATATATTCGTCATGGTGACTGCCGTGAGGCTCGGCGGGGAGCTGATTGACGTTACGGCCGATAAGTTCTTCCGGGGTGTAGCCCAGCACGGTCCGCACGGCCTGGTTGACGGACTGCACAACCCCCTGGTCGTTGATGGTGATGACGCAATCCAGCAGATTGTCCAGAGTGGCACGCAGTTTTTCCTCCTGTTCGATGAGCAAGTCGTTTGCCACTGTCAGGGCGCGGGTCCGTTCCTCGACCTGGGCCTCCAGCTCTGCGGTGAGCTGGCGCAGGGCGTACTCCGTATCCTTGTGGGAGGTGATATCGAAGAGATTGCCTTCGAGGTGCAGGGCCCGGCCGCTGGCATCGAATAGCGGCCGCCCGATGGCATGGATCCACCGTTCGCTGCCGTCCCGATGCCGGATGCGGTACTCGAGGGCAAACGACGTCCGCCCGGCAATGGCGCGCGCGACCGCCTCCGTCACCCGCGGTTGGTCCTCCGGCAGGATGATGGCGGGCCACTGTGCCCGATCGGCCAGGAACTCCTCTGCCGTCCAGCCGGTGATCGCATCCACCCCACGACTTATGAAGGTCATCCGCCAGGGAGAGAACAGTTCGCAAACATAGACTGCGCCAGGGATATTCTCGGCGAAGTCACGCCAGTGCTGCTCACTGGCCGCGATCAATGTATTACGGATGGCGGTACCCAGAACGGCGAAGGCGACCAGCAGGGAGGCCACCATTGAAAAGCCAAGATAGAGACGCGACTGGAGGCTGCCCCCGTCCTGCCAGACAACAGTCTTCGGCTGCAGTTCCAGCTGCCAGGTTCGACCGGCAAAGGGTATCTCTCGATGCCAGGCAGGGGTGGCCGCTGCCGTCAGGGTGCTGCTCAGCACTTGGGCTGGCTCGCCAGGGCTCATGTCTGTGACCCGGAAGAGCAGTCCCCTGGTGTCTGCTGCCTGGGTCAGGGCAGCGAAGAGTGCCTTGACCTCATAGAGACCAACAACGAAGCCGCGCAAGGCCATCCGCCGCTCCTCAACCGTGGCAACCCCGGCAGTAAGGTCCTGGTGATAAACCGGCATGAAAAGGATGATCGTGCCTTGGTCGGTGCGCAGCTGGGACACGATCCGGGTGGCAGTTATGGTGCCGGTGTCACGGGCCCGGGCCATCGCCAGCCGCCGCTCCTCCTGAAAGCCATGGTCAAGGCCAAGCACCGGCGGCAGAGGGTGCTGTGTGGCGCTGAAGAGGATAGGGAAGTACTCCGACCGCTCTCCGAGCTTAACCTCTTGATCGTTGGCATCGACCTCAAAGATGTGGTAGCCGCCCTTCCCTTTCCCCTGCTGTCTGGTCGCCTCGAAGGCCTGGCGTTCGTTCCCCGCCACTCGCGGCGCCCAATCCACGGCCATAATGGCCGGCTGGCGGATGATATCGGCAGTGAAGGTGGCAAATTCCTGGCCGGTCACTTCCTTAATGGCGGTCAAGAAGCGCTCGAGGCTATTAAGATTGCGCATCTGATCCGTCAGGTGGAGAAAGCCAAGTTCATTGGCAACCGCCATCCGATCGTTGACCGTGATCTCGGCCTGAACCTCCTCCAGATTATCCAGGCCCAGGTGGCCCGCAATCAACAGCAGGGCCTGGATAAGGAGTTGCAGCGCGATCCGACCCCGATAGCCGGACCAGACGATACAGGCCCTGGGCCAGAAGGAGAGAAGTATCGGAGCAAAAAGGACGACGCCGACAGTGTCGCCCACCCACCACAGGAGCCACTGGCTCACTATCTTGTCCGTGGTCAGCCAGCCGGCAAGGTGAAGGGAGACTACGCCCAGGGTGGCCGAAACAAGACAGGAGAGCGGCCCGGCCAGGAGCAGAAATCGCCACAGGTTGGACTCTGTCAACGGTACTTCGGGAGTGAAAAACCTCCGGGTCAGCCTTGCCCCCAGCAGGGCAGCCAGGGTTGATCCACTGGCCACGGCTGCGGCCAACGGAATGACGGCGATGGAAGGACCCAGCAAAAAATTGTAGAGGAAGGCCCCGAGCCATACCCCGGGCCACAGCCGGGATCCCCAGATCAGCAGGGCAGCCAGCGCCAAACCAGCCGCCGGCCACATCGGCGAGGCATGGAAGGGATCAAGGGCCAGCATCTTTCCGACCATCGCGGTCCCGAGATAGGCCGTCGCCACCAGGACAATGCGAAGCAAGAAAACACGGAGACTGGGGGGGGACTGTCCTCCGAAGCTCTGAGACGTGACACCCACGGGTTCAGGTTGGGAGGGAGTTGCCATGTTCGAAGGTGCACCTGTGTCTTTCAAGAAAACACCTCATGATATAAACGTGATGACCCACAATTTTACAATATCTCTCTTCAGAAAACTCAGCTACAATCAGGCAATCTCTTCGTAAGGTATCACGAAAAGTTTGTGTTAACAATTTTAGCTGCCACTGTCATATGTATCCGCAAGTTTTTGTAAGAAATCCATATTTTTTTTATCTTCTACTAAAATATGATGCAACCACCATTGTGAAACAAATCTTATTACTTTCCAAGCAAAAGGCTCGATTTCTTCGGAAATGAGTATGTTCGGAAACCTCTTTTCCAACTCAGAAAATCTTTCTTCTAACTTCAGAAGCTCCCCTATATAAGCATCGTGTAAACATTCATGTTCGTTAATCAAAAAATAATTATGATCTTGAAGAATTTTCTCTTCAAACCTGAAATGAACTGCGCTGTAGCGTTTTAATTGGCTTAAGTGGGTTTTGACTAATTCTTGAAGATTGTCACTCCCAAGGCTGGAATGTAAGTTATTGGCAATGTCGATTATTTTTTTGTGTTGATTGTCAATGGTGGGGAAATCAGTCATTAACTCCTCCGCCCATACAATATACGGTTCTTCGTTACTCATAATAGCTTGGTAATGAATCCTGAATTCAAGTTGGAAAGACAACTCATTGAAGTCGGTTTGAAAAGCAAGTTGTGGTCAGTTCATAGCGACTCAACCCACCAGAAATAAAGAGCATATGAGATCATACACACAGCTTGCTCAAAAACAAAGGATTGAGTATTTTTTGTGAATTCTGAGCAACCCCTGTATTAGGAAGGATGTCGTCTCTATGTTTCAATCCACGCCCCCGCGCGGGGGGCGTGGGGAACATTCGTGCTAATTGGGGCGTGTCGATCAACAACCCGATTCATCCCCACGGATGTGGGGAACATCATTCTCGCGCCTGGGGGGTTTGCCCCGGCTGGCGGTTCATCCCCACTGGCGTGGGGAACATTGCGGATTCGTGGGCAAAAGGCGTCTTCATAGCGGTTCATCCCCACGGGCATGGGGAACATAAAACTTCACGGACATATTATACACATTGCCACGGTCACCGGGGCAGCGCGGGCGTCTGTCCTGTTTCAATCCACGTCCCCGCGCGGGTGGCATGGGGAACACGATTTATTGCACTACAGATAGGCTCTCGCGATTCATCCCCACTGAATTGGCAACAGCCGTTCTTGCCAGATTGTTTATTCATTAAAAGAGAAAACATAGAACCGATAATTGTTTACATTATCAAAGAAGTCTTGATGTCTGCCTCAACGATGTCTCATCCCAATATCAAACATGCCATAGTCTCTGACCCCGAGGGGGTAAACATCACCTTGCCTTTAACGGCGATGTCTGTGTTGACTGCCACTTCCTATACAGTGTCGTCCTTCCCAGCCCGACAATTATGGGGCTCAATCCCTTCAGCCTTTCTGTTTACGGCCTATCTGCTCGCTGGTCTACTCAACCTTGTCCGGCCGCACATTAAGAATGATATCCCCATCCCAAAGTAGGGTACAAATTGTACCCTACTTTGGGATGGGGTCAATAAATTGCCCAAGATAATAGGGGATATGTACTAAATGTACATATCCCCTATTACTTTAATCGCCCCGGAAAACGGTGATGAGATCGACAAGTGGAACGTTCAGCCGACGCTTCAATGAGGGCGTGCTCAACATTTTCTAAGCCACCTGTGCGGCGGTCAACACCGAGATGCGGGCCGCCCATGCCATCACCGATTTCTAAGCCGCCTGCCCGGCAGTGAACATCCGCATTTTGGGCAAATCTGAACGTAATCATTTCTAAGCCGCCTGTCCGGCGGTGAACCTGAACCAGTTCTTTATATTCTGAACGCTATATTTCTAAGCCGCCTGTCCGGCGGTGAACCAACCCGGGAATGTCCTGGTTGCCATGATCATTTTCTAAGCCGCCTGTCCGGCGGTGAACCGTTTGGGTATACCGCTAAAAACGGGAAACTTTTTCTAAGCCGCCTGTCCGGCGGTGAACGTCTGTCGTCCGGTCTCCGCCGCCTGCCCTCTTTTCTAAGCCGCCTGTCCGGCGGTGAACCCATTGGGGCGGCAGTCACAGCATACAATATTTTTCTAAGCCGCCTGTCCGGCGGTGAACGGAGTATATCCCTAATGGATCATATGTTACGACTTTCTAAGCCGCCTGTCCGGCGGTGAACGATGGTGTGTGTTTCCTGTCCGGCATATTAACTTTCTAAGCCGCCTGTCCGGCGGTGAACAGGTTACTAATTTAACGTCTGGTGTTGATACTTTTCTAAGCCGCCTGTCCGGCGGTGAACTACCGCAACCTGCATCATCAAACCAATAGCAATTTCTAAGCCGCCTGTCCGGCGGTGAACGCACTTATATCGAGAACCACCGTGTCGATGTTTTTCTAAGCCGCCTGTCCGGCGGTGAACAAGTACAGGACAGAAGGATTCTCACCAAGCAATTTCTAAGCCGCCTGTCCGGCGGTGAAAGGAATGCCGCCCCGGCGCGAACGTCAGGCTATTTTCTAAGCCGCCTGTCCGGCGGTGAACCGACCTGCAAGATCATCAGCGTCAAGATCTCCTTTCTAAGCCGCCTGTCCGGCGGTGAACATCCACATCCATCTCCGGCCGTTCCATCTTGATTTCTAAGCCGCCTGTCCGGCGGTGAACTCACCCTGGGCAATGACCAGCGGGGCCTCTTTTTTCTAAGCCGCCTGTCCGGCGGTGAACTGTTGTTCTTCTGGTCGGTGATCTGCTTCTATTTTCTAAGCCGCCTGTCCGGCGGTGAACGTTGATCTCGCCCATGGCCGCGCTCAGGGCGAATTTCTAAGCCGCCTGTCCGGCGGTGAACGAAATGTCCAGCAAACGGCAGGAGCTTCTTGATTTCTAAGCCGCCTGTCCGGCGGTGAACATCATTTGAACCCCCTATTTTTAAGCGACAATTTTCTAAGCCGCCTGTCCGGCGGTGAACGATCTTCGATGAAGATGTTACTAAATAGACAATTTCTAAGCCGCCTGTCCGGCGGTGAACAAGTAGATCGCGGGGCAGTAGCGGCATGGGTGTTTCTAAGCCGCCTGTCCGGCGGTGAACATGCAAAATTCATTGAGTTTTTAATCCAGTTGCTTTCTAAGCCGCCTGTCCGGCGGTGAACGTAATCCTCTTCTTTGATCGCTGACCTTTTCATTTCTAAGCCGCCTGTCCGGCGGTGAACCTTTACACCAATGTGACAGGCCGGACGTTGAATTTCTAAGCCGCCTGTCCGGCGGTGAACTCATATGTGCCATCTGCGTTGAGCGTGGCGTTTTTCTAAGCCGCCTGTCCGGCGGTGAACCAGTGGCATGTTACCTGCCAGTGGGAAGGAGATTTCTAAGCCGCCTGTCCGGCGGTGAACAAAACCTTGAAACCGATAAAGGCAAGAACAATTTTCTAAGCCGCCTGTCCGGCGGTGAACGGATGCTGGAGTCTATTTTAGAGCCAACAGATTTTCTAAGCCGCCTGTCCGGCGGTGAACTGAACTTTTACAGAAAGCTGTCCGAGGTATCATTTCTAAGCCGCCTGTCCGGCGGTGAACGATACGTTACTTTTATTATCTGGTCTTTATATTTTCTAAGCCGCCTGTCCGGCGGTGAACCTGGTGGAGCGTCGGCTGCAGTCATTAATGTTTTTCTAAGCCGCCTGTCCGGCGGTGAACGATCAGTAATACACACGGATTTTACTTGTAATTTTCTAAGCCGCCTGTCCGGCGGTGAACGAGGATTTACAGGTGGAGTATCACCAACCACATTTCTAAGCCGCCTGTCCGGCGGTGAACCCCATGATCCCAACGGAGAAAAGCCACTCAATTTTCTAAGCCGCCTGTCCGGCGGTGAACGTGATATTCCATAGACGGTCGGCCCCCAGATATTTCTAAGCCGCCTGTCCGGCGGTGAACAATACTCATGGGCCTGAGTGGGTAGAAATCATTTTCTAAGCCGCCTGTCCGGCGGTGAACCCCATGCTCATGCCTGTACCGGATGAGTTTAGTTTCTAAGCCGCCTGTCCGGCGGTGAACGGGCGTTTCTGGTGTGGGTGAGGGCGTGGTGTTTTCTAAGCCGCCTGTCCGGCGGTGAACTTGTTCGCACCTACTCCGCTGGAGTGTTTGCCTTTCTAAGCCGCCTGTCCGGCGGTGAACAAGATCACCATCAATGCCCCCGCGGGCATGGTTTTCTAAGCCGCCTGTCCGGCGGTGAACTTGGCTTCACCGGGTTGATTGTTTTGGGAGCATTTCTAAGCCGCCTGTCCGGCGGTGAACTGCTCAAGAGAATTGTTTACCCTATTTTTTGTTTTCTAAGCCGCCTGTCCGGCGGTGAACAATCTTCGCATAGTGGCCCAATCTCTTTGTCATTTCTAAGCCGCCTGTCCGGCGGTGAACAAGCATTGTAAATACCAATGCCAAGGGTGAAATTTCTAAGCCGCCTGTCCGGCGGTGAACGCGAAGTATTGTCGCGGCATGGTCTTTAATTTTTTCTAAGCCGCCTGTCCGGCGGTGAACGCGACGGTTACTTTGAATCGCTCTCTATCCTCTTTCTAAGCCGCCTGTCCGGCGGTGAACCATCCTCAACCGTGTGCAGCATCCGGGATGGTTTTCTAAGCCGCCTGTCCGGCGGTGAACTGTGGAGAGGTGGCCTTGGCCCTTCACCTATTTTTCTAAGCCGCCTGTCCGGCGGTGAACTTAAACCGTTACCGAGTGACCGCCTCATTTTTTTTCTAAGCCGCCTGTCCGGCGGTGAACCCTCGTTCAAGTGTGCTGCACCCTTTTGAAGTTTTCTAAGCCGCCTGTCCGGCGGTGAACGGTGGAGATACAACAAAAAAACAAGTTGCAACAGTCACTTAAAAGAAATTAGCCGGAAAAACCAAACACTTTAGTCATGTTATAACTTGCTGATAATAAGGCCATTTTTTTTAGATCTTTTTTTAGGGTTAAAACCAAGGGGCTGTTGCAACTTTACTCAATCCATAGCTATCAAACTTATCGGCCACAGGATGATCAAGTAGAGGCCCAAAGTGGATAAAACGACGGTGCATTTCTCCTGTTGATCCACTTTCCAAATCGAGATATGGATTGTCTAATCCTTGAGAAAACATTTTGGCTTTATAGGCCTTTTCTTCAACAGGCGTTATTGAGCCACGCCGTTTCAACCGTTCCAACTTTGATTTGCTCATATTGGTGCGAATACGTGAGATTATCCTATATTTAACATCAAGAGGTACATTCTTTACATCGCTTATCTCGCAATATCCAGCTACGCCACCAAGCCAATTTAAACCTTGCAAATTATGCAAATTAGTTTTGTCTCCATGCAAACGCAGTAATCGACCAAGTTTAATTTTATAGCCAGGAAAACTCACTCCAATTTGATCGGTTCCAAGCTTGACAAGAGCTTTATGAAATTTGGTATACACCAGATTCATCAATGGGCTTTCCCGCATTTCTGGATCTGGTTTTATCTCAATATCAATGTAGTAATCCATCAGTCTCTGACCTCCCGAGTATCGATATTCGTAACATAGGCCAAACCTTTTTTACCCAGGTAAAAAGAGGAAACTCCGGCATTCTCAATCAGACTTTTAATCTCTTTGGCTTTTTCGCGATCAACATCTATATTAATGTCAAGTTGTCCGCTGGCCTTGGTCATGAGGGAAACCACTTCTCCTACCCCCTTGATCCTTTCTTTTCGGATATATGGGTTTCCCCATATTTTCTTTTTATCTCCAGTCGTATACCGCTTTAAAAAATCTTTTGGTGTAAATCCATTGTTTGATATACCGGTTATCCCACCTCTGGTCGATCGTGCAGAAGAAGTGTCAAATCGATTCGATAACCTTTCTAACTGCAAATATAGGGCAGAACAATATATAGGCAGTACGTAAATGCCTTTTTTTTTGTTTCGTGCTTTAATTCTTGGATATTTTACAGATAATATTTCCAGGGTCTCTTCAGCTTTTTTATTATCTTCCACAGGTTTCATCTTCCTTATTTCTTCTAACCTGGAAGTAATTGCCAGTGGATTCAACTCTTGGTTTTTGTTGATTGTTGTTTCGTTCACAACAAAGCGACAAAGTTCATCAAAGTCTAAAGCCAACACCCCCCAAAATTCATTTGAATAATCAGAACGAAAAATAGCATCATTGGTTTTGATCATTCCAGTGAACGAATTTTGATCTTCGCTATCATTCATATTTCTGATGTATGTTACTTCATTGGTTAGTAATGGCTTGTCCTCAAATGAAACAACAGACTCTATCTGACTGAAATAATAGTTTATTTCTTGACGTGACTGGTACAATTTTCGCTGGTCACCAATGAGCCTGTTAAGCAATCCCATAACAGTGTCAATTGTTACTTCGCGCCTTATGAAATATTCTGGATTGCTTTTCATACCTGAAATATTCTGTCCCGAAGCGATAAATTTTCTTCCTTTTTTGGGCAAAGGCTTATTATTGCCATCAATGTCCTCGAGAAATGAGTTTCGCCAGGACGATTCATATTCAATGAATATTTTCATACGACACCTCTATTTGGCGTAAAAATACACGGCATAGTCTGATTTTGGCTGCTCCTCTATCTGGCTTGGATCACGTTTGATACGCATCATTTTTGTACTATCGTTGTAGTCCACCATTACTTCATCGACATACATATAGGATTTAGCCTGCCTGATGGACAACTCTTTAACTTTTTGGATGGTGGTTTCCACCAAAATTTGGATGGCGTCCTGATTTAGCAGAATGCCGTTTTCACCTTCTTCAAATATGGTCCCATTACGGACATAATTTTTATTAAACTGTGCCTCTGGCTTTAATTTCGGGTTCAATGATTTAATGTAATTTTGTACTGACTGTGCAACTTCCTCGCCCTGTCCCTCTTTAATTAACATTGCCGCCCGGTCAAACTTGTTATCCAATGAAATAAATTGCAACTGCTCAATACTGATAGAGCCATAGGATAAATATTCTGTATCGCCAAAAGTGGTTTTTGAGAAAAACGTGCTACTCTTTTCCTCGCCGGATTTAGTCATTACTTTTTCTTTACCACCGGCTCGTCCAAATTGTTCAAAATTGCCATTACCAAGTTGGTCTACAAAGTCTTCAATCAACAATGGGCTTGTCCGTTTACATTGGCTAGAAGGCACCACATAACCACGAATTAAACCTGTTATTGAGGCAATAACTTTCTCAAGACTTTTATCTTTTGCATAATGCAGGTCATAGGCTTGATCCCGAAACAAATGGTGGCGAATGCAATTTTGGCTGACATATAAAGGGGTTTTCTTAAAATCAATATCGGTCGGTTCTTTACGATACTTGTATCCCGTGTCCTTCACTTTCCCTGATAAATTTGTATAGCCTCTTAATTTTGGCAAGGTGTGGTTATCTACAGTATTGCCGTTTTCTTGGGCAAGGTTTGTTGGCCCATTCCAGTTAACAACACCATGACCCAAAGCCTTAATTTTAAAATCGACACTTTTAATGCCGGTAACTTGTCCCGATTGCATACTAATCTCCTTTACTGTTGAGTTGTTTTAATGATATCGCCCCGATGGGCTGGTGCGTTCCTATTGCATAGTAAATTGCATATGAATTTGGCTGTGCTTCCACCTTCTTCAGGTCAGCAGGTGTGTAACTTAAGTATATTGGCGTTTCCGGATTTCTCGCTTCGTTCAATAATTGGCTGTCATTATATGCTTTTATCACCTGCTTAATGTTATGATGTTTCTTTGCCATAAAGGCCAACAAATCCTGCTCTGCAATACCATGCCCACAAATAACATCTACTCCATAGGTTAAGCTTTCTTCTGAATGTTCTTCTGAATAGGCATATTCACCTGTGAATGTATGATCGTTTCGATTGATGACACTGCAAACTGCCATCTGCACAAAACGATTGTCGCCTCGGAGAGAATGTTTTTTGATTTTAATTTTGTTTTCTTCTTTTTTATATGACGGTAACGTCACAGGGTCGATGAGCTCTAGTTCAATCCTGATAACACTGTCCTTGAGAGCGGCAACCAGGTCTTGTTCAACCAATCGGCAGTAATTTTCGTCCTGATAAAAGCGGTCATACAGATCATAAATCTGACTAATCGTGACTGCATTCTCAGGCAACTCATTTTGCAGAAAATCAAACCAGGCTTTTGAGCTTTGCAAACTTTTCAGGGAATTCAAGAAACGCGAACTACTGTCTCTTGAACTTCCATTTTTTACAGCACTTGTTATCGCAATTACGTACTGATTCACCGGCTTATTTTGACCAAAACGGTCCAGTCTTCCCATCCGTTGCAGAAAGTTTTCCGCATGGGTCATTTCACTGATCATTTTATCGCAGGTGATATTGAGTGATGCCTGGACGACTGGGCCGCTGCGTAATAAGTCATAGTTTTTGGTGCCATTTTTCTTAAAGGCATTAAACACCTTTTCAAACAAATCCTCCCGGTCTGATTTTTTGAATTTTGAATGGAGTAGTATGCCATTCTCTTTCTCCTGATTATCAATAAAGCTTTTTTGGGCGGTAATCGCGGTATTACTGATAACAAAAGTATTGGCCGACTGCTCTTGGAACAGAGGATTACCGGCATCTTCGTTTTTTTCATCAAATTCAATAAACTCTATTTGATACTGGCTGTTGTTAAAGCTATCGATTCCAACCATATCTCTTTCAGGTAGTTGCAAAAATTTCGTGACAAACAACGGGTTTGGTGTCGCCGATACCAACAGTGTATTTGGTGATGTATTATCCTCATTTTGCTGATATTTTTTGCACTCCACCAATTCCGCAAACAGCAGGTTGAATGCCGGCATATTGATGTATTCGTGATATTCATCAAACACCACATGGGAATTCATAAAATCCACCAGTGTGGTGACATTGCGATGGGTAGTAATAGAGTTGACGATTTGATCAATTGTGGTGATGACAATATCGCCGGAGAACTCACTACCCTCCGGGGTATCTACGAGTTTTCCAGAATCCAGTGTTTGCTTGATCTCTCCGGTACAGATTTCAAGTTTTGAGTTAGGAAGGTATTCTTTACCTTGTAGATCCTTAAACAAGCCCTCACAAATCTGCACCCGTGGACAAACCCAAAACATCTTTTTCACTTCAGTATTTAACGCCCACTCCAGTGCAATTTTGGTTTTCCCGCATCCCGCAGGCCCTTTCAGAACACCTATGGTGACGTCCTTGTCCGACAAATCTTTTGCCGCCTTGGCCTGTTGTCTATTTCGCTCCGTATCTGGATTAGTTTGATTAAATCCATCCAGGCATTGCCGAATATGCTGTTTCAGCCCACGATCTTTCTGAAATGCCTGGTCAAGAATCTCAGCCAATAAATGGTTATTGATGTGCTCATTGAGTGAGACACCTGTGAAACTTTTGGATACTAATCGATCAGCGGTAATCAACGCGGAGCGGGCAAGATTGTTTAATGCGTTATGTTTGATTAGATTGCGATATTTATCGATAGATTCTTTTGCTGAATAGCTCTTGTACTTAGGCAAATCTACTTGTTCCAGTGCATCTTCAATATTGTCGAACTTTGGAATGTTTAGCCGATCAATCTCCGCGGGCATGTTATCAAGGTATCCATCGGCAATATCTTTTATTGATTTCAATATTGCTTCTACTGATGCAGTCAATTTTGGATAACTCTGCTCCAGGTTTTCCAGCTTATTGAATACCCCTATCATTCTCTTGATTTCGTTAATTCTGTCCCTGAGAGGTTTGGCATGGTGCCAATAGAGTGCATGTTTACTTCTGGCATGTGAATCCTGGTTGATGCCTTCTGCATTAAATAACAAATGAAACAACAAGAGCGAAATTTCATTGTGCCGAGGATGTTTTTGCCAGGAAAACTTTCCGGTTTTTTTATCTATGTGCTGCCCGTCATCAGGCACATCTTCAAAATTTTTCTTATTTAGCAGCTTGCTCAACCAATCCTGAAATACCGGATCAATTTTGCCGATATCATGCCAGCACCCAGCTATAAAAACAGCTATTGCCAGGTTGTTGTCTTGAGGGACCAACCGTTTTACGATCTGATACGCAATATATCCCACCGCAAACAAATGCTGGTCCAACCTTTGCCCCTTTGTATTGGCGTAAATTTGATCAGCCATAATTTCAATATCTCCAATTATTATTTGATTGCTTGTATAGTTCACCGGCACCACACCCTGTTCATCAAACTTGCTTTTATTCCCCACCACCCATAAAAACTGGCTTCTGGATCGGCTTCTGATCCAGTGGCAGGATACGGCGGTGCTTTTGCTGGCAGTCTGGCGCAGCATTTTTTTGACGGTATTGAGACCTGCTTCCGTGATGACGGTTTGCCAGGTGTTGTCACCGATGCGATTGGCAAAGGCATCGAGTACCCGCCTTGTTTTCTTGAGGGCGTTTTTTTCGCATTGGGAGATGAAGGTCACCATCATGTCAGGTCACCTTTTTCTTACTGGATGGTTTTCCGGAGTATATCGTTTTCTTGCTTCCTTTTTGATCAATCTGCTTGTTGGCAGGGGGTAAATAGTTTTCAGATGTAACTACTTTGCCGCCGGTTTTTTCCTCAAGTTCCTTGCGGGCCTTTTGCGCAATATTGCCGCCAGTTTTGGCCGCACTTTTGTTTTCATTGAATCCTGTCGCCTTTTTACTTTCCGCAATTTGACGAGTGGATAATTCTGCCAGTGCGGTGAAAATTAACTCTGCCTCACTCATGTGATCGCGCAGGTTCTGGCTTGTAAGATGTTTCAGTTCTTTATGTTTTTTCACGCCAATACCGGACCACTCCTGATGGATGATATTCGTGAGAATGGCAAATTCATTCCCCTGCTTTATCTCGTGGTCGCTCCAATAGTCAGTCAGTTTACTTCTGGTTTCCTGACCGGTCATGCGTTGTTGAATCCATTTCTCACTGCGCCCGTGCTTTTGCCAGGTTTCTCTGGCGCGATTAAGGGCCATTGCCGGATCAGTCATTTCCTGCATCCGTTCATATCCTACCTTGGCCAACCAAAGCTTGATCGGTTCAGCTTTAGGACTGGGTACACTTTGAACAAGACGCAATAGCGTTTCTGCTGTGGCAACATCTGTGAGGCGTTGCTTGCCGTCGCTAGCAACCATTTTCAACTGGTGACAATTTGTCACCAGTTGACTTCCTTCTCCGGCAAGTCTTTGTTTTAGCTTATTCCAGTATTTTCGGGCAGTCTGGTAATCAGGCTGCTGGGTCAGAACACGCACAATATCAACGACTGAAAACCACCATGTTTCAGCCTCTTCATCGTAGATCCGGCGAATCTGGTAATCTTCAAATAATGTCATATCCGTTCTCACTGGAGCTCCTCCCTCTGGGTTAAGGCCAAGGCCTTAACCTGATCGAACATCACATCCAACGCTTTGTGATCGGCAAAGGCCTGTAGGCATTGTTGGCGAAATTCCTGCTCGGTGGCGTTTTCCTTGGCGCAGATGAACGCCCAAGGCAAGACAATGGCGTCTTTGACCAGGTCGGCAATATCAAACACCAGGGCGCCGCGTCGGGTTTTGCCGTGCATGACGGCAAAGCCGTGAGGGATGCCCAATACCCAAAGCGTGGAGGCGGCAAGACCATAGGCCAGATAGTTGCCATGGTTGAGAAAGCCGTTGGCCTTGTCGGTGGCTTCGCGTTCACGGACAAAATCGGTCATGTTGTTTTGCCGGGCCGCAACTTTGTAGAGTTGTTTGGTCAGGTTGGCTTCGGAAGCCAGCAGGTAGGTAGTTTTTGTGGCACTGGCTATTTGAGAGCAACAAGCATCCAAGGCGTTGGCAATGGCTGGATCATTGGCATCAAAACCCGCAAGGACCAATTCACGGTCCTTGCGCCAGACTTGCCGTAAAAAGTCGATCCGGGCGTGCTGCAATGCTTTAGCGACTTGCAGACGCTGTTCATCGTCAAACCAGAAAGAGAGCCAGCCTTGCAGGTATTCCGTGGGCCGGTATTCGCTCTGCGGGGTTAGCCATTCGATGTCATTGCCCATATAAAGCGGCGTGCCACCACCACCGCAAAAACCAATAAGCACACCTGCCTGGGCCAGCATACGCACCGCGGCCTGGGTGATGGAAGTACCTGTACCCAAGAGTATTACGGTGGTATTGGCAATGGGAATATTAAAATAGAGATTGTCTTTTTTGGCTTCGGTGAGATACAGCACCCGGCCATCTTTTTGCATGACCCGACAATGCTCCAGGTAATACATATTGGCCCGTTTGGAATGCAGAATTGTTTTTAAGTCTGACGGGGACAGGTCATCCATCAACTTTACTCCTTTCCAATTATATTGTTCATTACCATCACTCTGCTCACTTCGAATAATATATGGCACAATTGGCACCATTCAGGACGGCCATCAACCTGTCCTTGATCTCGCAGCGCAATATCCGATGCAATCATCTTGACAGATAGATCACAAACGGATTGTCCCCTCTTCCTTTTATCTATCTTGTCAACTACGCTACCGTAGGACTTTTTTATCATACCCACAGAGGTGGGTCAAAATATGATCCTGTGAGCTTTTTTTATTTTTCGTATTGCTTTAAAGCCGCAATCAACCTTTCCTTAATCTCGTGGCGCAGTTCATCCGGTGCCATCACCTCGACATCCGGGCCATAGCGCAGGATATCAAGCACCAGTTCACGGGAGTCGCCATAGGGCAGACTGAGTTGATAAGAGCCATCATCCAGCCAGCTTCCCTGCTGATCCGGGTGCCATTGTTCCTCGGCCACCCAGCGGGCGCGTTGCGGGGTAAAACGCAGGATGGCGGTCTGCGTCGCCGGGCCGGAAAAGATCCCAAAGGAACCGCTATAATATCGATCAAGCTGTTCATCCGGGATTTCCATCGCCTCCTCCGGGAGCATGACAAGATCACGGATACGGTCAAGGGCAAGGGTGCGCAATCCATCGGCCTGATGGCACCAGGTGTCGAGATACCAGTTTTCCCGGTAATAGATCAGTCGCTGGGGGGAGACAATCCGGCTGGAGACACAATCATTGGCCCGATTGTGATAGTGCAGATCCAGTTTACGGCGTTGCAGGGTGGCTGAGGCGGCGGTATGAAAATTTTCCGGCAGACAAGGACGCGCGCCCACACTATGAAAGCGAAACCGACGGAAAACTTCACCCGTGGCCACATTGTTGGTTTGCAGGATCGATTCAATCCGCTGCCGGAATAAAGAAAATTCCTGCCGGAGCAGACCTGGCTGCATACGGCTGAGCAATTCATGAACAGTGAGCAGGGCCTGGAGTTCGGAAAGGCTGAACCAGAGGCCGGGCAGCTCGTATTGATCACCGCCGTTCCGGTCCAGGATATAGCCGTTTTGCGCCTTATCATAACGAATGGGCGCCCCCATTTCATGGCGCAGTTTAGCGATCATCCGCTTGACCGTAGGAGGGGAACATTCCATCCGCCCCGCCAGTTCGTGCATGGTGATCGGATAACGACGGGAATGGAGGATGATACGCAGTTGGAAAATGCGGTCAAACGTGCTCATTGTTTTCTCCGGCAAAGGGACGAAGAGGGATCAGAAACATCCACTCTTGCCAATGCTATCGAAGAAAGCAACAATTTTATGCAAAAACACAAAAAACCCCGGTGAATTTCACCCCGGATATTTCTCACCCAACTGATAAATGGAATCAGTGTTGTCCAGTTAGAATATTGCATTACTGTTCTAAAAGTCCCTTCCACCTGGAGGGAGGAAGGGTGGGATGGGGGTTTTTGCAAGAGAGCCCCCCACCCTCACCCTCCCCCCGAACAGCACGGGGGGAGGGGATTTCAGCTCCTTCCGTCTGGCCATGTTCCCCGAATAATGCTGGGACAATAGCCCCTTACCGTCAGGGAGGGTGGAAGTTAAATGCAAAAACCTAACCGGACATCACTGAAATGGAATACGGATCAGCAGTAAAAAATGAAGACAAAAAAAGGGGCATCCAGAATGAATCTGAATGCCCCTTTTAAGGTTATATGGCGTCCCCAACCGGATTTGAACCGGTGTTGTCGGCGTGAAAGGCCGATGTCCTGGACCTGACTAGACGATGGGGACCAGTATGAACAATGGTGGGTCGTGCGCGACTTGAACGCGCGACTCTCTGATTAAAAGTCAGATACTCTACCAACTGAGTTAACGACCCGTAAAGCTACGCCTTATACAAGGTCATTTTCTGCCTGTCAACAGAAAAACACTTCCATGAAAGCATTTATCATCTCTATCCTCGTCAGTCAAGGGATTTCCAACTGATCATAAGGAACGTTAAAAGAGGAACAAAGGTCGGCCCTACGATTTTTGATGTGACCATGAGAAATGAATGATGTATATTGATGCCGTTAACCTCGAAACATCAACTATTATAACAACTATCATTTTTCCGGCGCTTATCCGGGCCTGGGAGCAGGGTTAAAAATATGGGTTTTCTCAATGGTTCGGCAAGTTTTGTCCGCTTCAGCGTCGAAGGAGATATTCCGGAAAATTTCTGGGATTTTGCCGCAGAACGGATCACGGCCTTTTCTTTCAAGGATATTGATGAGACCTATGATGAATTTTCCGTCGGCTGGGTCTCGGTCCAGAATATGTTTGATGCCGATTTCCAGTTCGCCTCCTATGCCAGCGGCGATTATGTCACCCTCTCCCTGCGTATTGATGAACGCAAGGTGGCCCCGGCCATCCTGAAAAAATTTGCACAGAAGGAGGAGGAGCGGATCAAAAAGGAAAAGCAGATCCCGAAGATTGGCCGCTCCATGAAGATAGAGATCAGGGAGCGAATCCAGAACGAACTGATGAAGAAAGCGGCGCCAATTCCGGCGGTATACGACCTGTGCTGGAACCTGTCGGAATCAACCCTGCTCTTTTTCAGCACCAACAAGAAGGCGCACGCCCTGCTTGAAGACCTGTTCAAGGAGACCTTCGGCCTGCTTATTGTCCAGCAGATCCCTTATTACATGGCAGAACGCCTCCTGGATGACGATGACACGCAGCGCCTGGCGGCTATCACCCCCGACATCTTTGTTTAGGTGCCGTTATGAAATAAGCAGTGCTTTTTTGCTTATTTTATTACGGCACCTTATGCCGCTTCAAAGAAACAGCCAATTTTTTCCGGTTGTTTCTTTGAGTGGCGTTTGGCAGATAATATACCAAAAACCAATGAAGAGCCGTTACAAAGAACCCTTATTAGCCTCGTCGACCATCATCGACGTTGGTGCTTATCTTGTGACTACATTATGGATTTAGTTGATCTTATTGCTGAAAAACGATTTATCGGCCAGGAATTTCTTACCTGGCTGTGGTGGAAGAGCGAAGAACGCGGCGGCAGTGTGGAGCTGCCCGGTCAGGGTGACATTACCGTCGTCTTTGAAAAACATATGCTTCTTGAATACGGTGAAGGCGAGTCCAGCGAAAAGTGCATCTGCAGCGGTCTGCAAAGCGAACTCAAAGAGGCGCGCACCGGCCTAGTCATGGGTAAAAAGCTGGAACAGGCGCGAATCCAACTGGCCCAGAATGATTATGAATGGAATTTTACCATGGCCGCCGCCATCATGGAGTTTCGCAATGTCAAACTGCCGAAAACCGGACCGGCGCAGGAAGGCGGAGACAGCCCGGAAGAAAAAGAGGGGATGATCCTCGAGCGCATCTTCCTCTTTGAAGAACTGGTTCGTCTGGTGCAGGCCCTCTTCCGCATGTTTCTGGAGATTCGAGTCAGTAATGACTGGAAGGATGAACTGGTCAAGATTCGCAAATGGGTCCATGCCAAGGGCCAGATGGCAGAAAGCAGAGAAGAATGATAAGAACATAGTATATACGATGAGATAACGATGGAATTTGAAACCGTAATCGGGCTGGAGATCCACGCCCAGCTCAAGACCGAATCCAAGATTTTCTGCGGCTGTTCCACAAAGTTCGGGGCGCCGCCCAACACCCAGACCTGCCCGGTATGTCTCGGTATGCCAGGTACCCTGCCGGTCCTCAATAAAAAAGTGGTGGATTTTGCCATCAAGATGGGCCTGGCTACGGGTTCAACTATCAATCATTTCAATCAGTTTGCCCGCAAAAACTATTTTTACCCTGATCTGCCAAAGGGTTATCAGACCTCCCAGTTTGATCTGCCCATTGTTGGACATGGCCAGGTGGAAATCGAGGTAGGCGGTAAAAAACGGGAAATCGGCATCACCCGCATGCACATGGAGGAAGATGCCGGCAAACTGATCCATGATGACCGGGAACCCGTTTCCTATGTGGATCTCAACCGCACCGGCACACCGCTGCTCGAGATCGTATCCGAACCGGATCTCCGTTCCCCGGAAGAGGCCGCCGCCTATCTGCGCAAGATCCACGCCATCCTCCGTTATCTCGATATCTGTGACGGCAACATGCAGGAGGGCAGTTTCCGTTGTGACGCCAACATCTCCCTGCGCCCTGTTGGCCAGGCAAAGCTTGGCACCCGCACCGAACTCAAGAACATGAACTCGTTTCGCAATGTGCAGAGCGCGCTGGAATACGAGGTGCGCCGCCAGCGGGACATCCTCATGGACGGCGGCACAATCGTCCAGGAAACCCTGCTCTGGAATCCCGACCGCAACTGCACCGAGTCCATGCGCGGCAAGGAAGAGGCCCATGATTACCGCTATTTCCCCTGTCCTGATCTGGTGCCGATTGTGATCGATGATGTTTGGATCGAGGCGATCCGCGCCACCCTGCCCGAACTGCCGGATGAACGCAAGATCCGGTTCATGGAGGCTTACGAGCTGCCTGAGCATGATGCCTCTCTGCTGACCAGCTCCCGTGAGCTGGCCGACTATTTTGAGACAGCGGTCAAGACCTGCAATCAGGCCAAGAAGGTCTCTAACTGGATCATGACCGAACTGATGCGCGAGCTCAAGGGTGAAGAGCTCTCCACCTGTAAAGTCACGGCGGAACAACTGGGATCTCTGGTGAACATGGTGGAGGCGGGGACAATCAGCGGCAAGATCGCCAAGACCGTTTTCCTGGAGATGATGGCCAGCGGCAAGGGGCCGGAGACCGTGGTCCAGGAACAGAATCTGGGCCAGGTCTCCAATGAAGGCGAACTCCTTGCTGTTGTTCGTCAGATCATTGCCGACAATCCCGGCCAGGTCGCGGACTTTAAGAATGGTAAGACCAAACTCATGAGTTACTTTGTCGGCCAGCTGATGCAGAAGACCAAGGGGCAGGCCAATCCCGCCCTTGCCAACAAGCTGTTCAGCCAGGAACTGGCGGGATAAGACGCCCTGTGGACAAGGAAGAGTGGCAGAAAAAGGGAGAAGGACACCGCCAGCGGCTGCGGGATCGTTTTCTTGCCCGCGGCCTGGATGGCTTCAACGACGCCGAAGTCCTGGAGCTGCTGCTCTCCTTCGGCACCCCGCGCACCGACTGTAAAGAGGCCGCCCGGGCCGCCCTGATCGAATTTGGTTCCTTTGCCGCCGTCTTTGAGGCCTCCATCCCCGCCCTCCAGAAGATCCAGGGGATCGGTCCCAAAAACAGCTTTGCCATCCACTTTGTGCAGGAGGTCGCCCGGCGTTATCTGAAGGAGCGATTGTCCGGCAAGCGCTATCTCCACTCCTCAACCGAGGTCAGGGACTATCTGCTCCACTCCATGCGCGGCCTGAAAAAAGAGGTCTTCACCGTTATCTTTCTCGACTCTTCGCATGCCATCATCAACTCCGAGGTGGTGGCCGAGGGTACCATCAATATCAACACCGTCTATCCCCGGGAGCTGATGAGCCGCGCCCTGGAACATAATGCCGCAGCCCTGATCGTTGCCCATAATCATCCCTCCGGCTCCCTCGATCCCTCTCCCCAGGACCGCCATCTGACCCGCACCCTGTGCCTGCTCTGCTCGCTGATGCAGATCCAGCTCCTTGACCATATTATTATTGGCGATGGCAGCTACTCCTTTGCCGACCATGGACTGATGACCGATCTGCAACAGGAATGCCGGGAAATGGTGGAGAAGCTGCATTGACAGAGCCGTCTTCCCTCTATATCCACATCCCCTTTTGCGTCTCCAAGTGCCCTTACTGCTCCTTTGTCTCCTGGCCGGGTATGGACAGTCTGCATCAACGCTATGTGGCAGCCCTGCTCCGTGAGGCTGAATGGCTGCGCCAGAACACCTCTACTCAACCGCTCTCCACCCTGTTTCTGGGAGGCGGAACCCCTACTATCCTTGCGGGTAAAGAACTGGCTGCAATTGTAACTGCCTGCAAAGGGCTGTTTGGATTTACCCATCAGGCGGAGATCTCGATTGAGGCTAATCCCAAGACCATTGATCTGGAAAAACTGACACTGCTGCGCCGCAGCGACATCAACAGGCTGTCCATTGGCGTACAATCCTTGCAAGATAAGGAATTACAACTCCTTGGCCGTCCCCATTCAGCAGATGATGCCATAACCGCCGTGCGCTTGGCACGGGCGGCTGGTTTTGACAATATCAGCCTCGATTTGATGTATGGAACCCCTGGTCAGGATCACAAATCCTGGCAACAAAGTCTGGAACAGGCCCTGTCCCTTGCACCAGACCATCTCTCACTTTATGAACTGACCGTAGAGCAAGGCACCCCGTATTATCAACAGTTGGATCAGGGACTGCTCGATCTGCCGGACGAGGAAGAGCTTGCAGCCATGGATCAGATCACCGCCACTCTTTGCCGGCAGGCCGGGCTTGTGCAGTATGAAATCTCCAATTACGCAAGATCTGGCTATGAATGCCGCCACAACATCAACTACTGGCAGAACGGCCCCTACCTGGCTTTAGGCGCTGGCGCCGTTTCCTGTCTGGAGGGCAGACGCCAGCAGAAAACCAGCGACCCGCGACTCTTCTGTGAACAGATTGAATCAGGGCAGTCAGTAGTGCAGGAAGAAGAGTGCCTGGAGCCTGCGGCATCCTTTCGGGAGACCGTGATCATGGGGTTGCGGATGAACCAGGGGGTGTCAAAGGAACGCCTGCAGAGGCGCTATGAGATGGAGCTGAATGACTGCTACGGCAAGACCCTTATCCGTC
Source organism: Deltaproteobacteria bacterium (assembly GCA_026388715.1). Lineage (GTDB taxonomy): Bacteria > Desulfobacterota > Desulfobulbia > Desulfobulbales > Desulfocapsaceae > UBA2270. Next base: position 16,540 of record JAPLJF010000002.1, on the reverse strand, counting down.
GTCTTGTTGACCAGGGATTGCTGGAGATGACTGCAACCCATCTGCGCCTGACGGCCAGAGGCAGGATCTTTGCCAATCAGGTGATGGCCGAACTGGTATAAGGAAACCTTATTCCAATTTGCATTCAAGCCGGCACCTTCGTCGACTGCACTGCGCGGCTCCTCACCGTACTACCCGTACTGCTTCGTCGCCGCTCGCTTGCCTTCTCGGTGTCAACTTGAATGCTTTTTGGAATTATTCGGCCGCCCCCTCTTATTCTGCCTGTTCCAGGGCGCTGAAATTCAAAGTTACATACACCGTGAGCAAAGGAAAAAGCAGAGCCATAAGAAAGATATTAACGAAAGGAATCAAACTTACTACAGCGGGCAGAATCCCCAGACGAAAAGCGGCTCTGCCGTGCCTGCGCAGCCAGCCAATCTTGCGGCCCAGACTCCAACGGCGCCGTGAAGTCGGATAATCCACAAACATGAGAGCCGAATAATAGGTGTAAAGAAGAAGGACAATGACCTGGCCAAAGATCGGAATAAAGTTGGCGATCAAGGCCACAACGGTTACCACCACCCCCAGGACGCCAATCTTCAACCCTTCCAGGATATCGGTCACTATCCCTTTGAAGGTAAAGGCTGCATCTTCTTCAAAGGACCTCCCGGCGTGTTTTTTTTCCGCGGCACTACTCAAAAAGACATAACCGGGCGCGCTGAGTGTATAAGCCAGGATAAAGGCTATATAAAAAGCTACAATCCGGGAGATAATAAAAAAAGTCCACTTCATTACCAGCCAGCCGAGGTGTTTCATCCAACCCCAGATACCCGCGGCCTCAGGTATCTGCTGAAAAAAACCGGCTGTCTGGCCATCAACATATCCCACGGTTAACATATACCCACCCCAGGTAAGCGCAAAAGTCAAAAGAACCAGCAGTAAACTCAAGCCGAGCAGTTTTGGGTTGCGAAAGAGAAAGCCAATAGAAGACCTGAAAGAAATCCATTTGACAGGGACCTGAGACGAAGGCATACTACTTGAGGATGTGTCCATGGTTATTTCCTATATTACGCTGAAGGCTGAAGACGGATTACTTATTCCTTTATGAATATACCAAAAAAGAAAGAAAAAACAGTCTTTATCTGTCAGAAATGCGGCTACCAAAGCCTGAAATGGCTGGGTCGCTGCTCCCAGTGCGGGGAATGGGAATCGCTGGTCGAAGAGCTGATTGCCCCACCCCGATCAGGGGGGAGGCCTGCCCTCAGCACCAAGCCGGTTCCCCTGCACCTGGCCCCGGATAGCGACGAGGAGCGTATTCCCACGGGCATCGACGAACTCGACCGGGTGCTGGGCGGCGGCATTGTGCCAGGCTCGGTGGTGCTCATTGGCGGTGATCCCGGTATCGGCAAATCCACCCTTCTGCTGCATTTGCTGGCCGCCATTGCCAGGCAGAACAAACGCGTCCTCTATGTGTCGGGCGAGGAATCCGCCCATCAGATCAAGCTCCGGGCCAGACGTCTGGATGCCATACACCCGGAAGAGTATCTGGCCTGCGAAAACAGGGTCGAGGCCATCATTGCCATGGCCTGTAAGATGCGGCCAGCCCTGCTCGCCGTAGATTCCATCCAGACCCTGGCCTGTGAGGATTTTCCCTCGGCGCCCGGTTCAGTGACCCAGGTCCGGGAATCGGCGGCCCGCATCCTGACCATGGCCAAACAGGAGAATATCCCGACCATCCTGGTTGGCCATGTGACCAAAGACGGAGCCCTGGCCGGGCCGAAGGTCCTGGAGCACATGGTGGACACGGTGCTCTATTTTGAAGGTGACCGCAACCATGCCTTCCGCATCCTGCGCACCGTGAAAAATCGTTTTGGCTCCACCAATGAAATCGGGGTCTTTGAGATGAAGGAAGAGGGGTTGGTGCAGGTAAACAACCCTTCCGAGATCTTTCTGGCGGAACGACCTCTTGATGTCCCTGGTTCCGTGGTGCTGCCGAGCATTGAAGGCACCCGGCCCATCCTGGTTGAGGTACAGGCCCTGGTCAGCCCCACTAATCTCGGTACCGCCAGAAGAACCGCCATTGGAGCCGATCCCCAGCGTCTGGCCCTGCTCTGCGCGGTTCTTGAAAAAAAGGCCGGTCTGAATTTGTACGGCCATGATATCTTTTTGAATATTGCCGGCGGCATCCGGATCGAAGAACCGGCCCTTGACCTTGGTGTAATCTGTGCCCTGGCCTCAAGCCTCTTGAACCGCACAATCCCATCAACCACGGTGGTCTGCGGCGAGGTTGGACTGGCAGGCGAGATCCGGGCCACAGGTCAGATCGAGATGCGGGTGCGAGAGGCAGAACGTCTGGGCTTTACCCGCTTTATTCTCCCACGAGGCAATCTGGACAGACTGACCTGGAAAAGCAGAATGGATCTGCAAGGGGTTTCAACCATCCAGGAAGTGTTGGCAGTGATTTTTGATTAAGAGGCACCTTCAAATTTCACTGTAATTTTCTCAAAAAAAAGGAGGGAACAATGGATTTTAAGGAACACGTGGTAACAGCATGGCAGAATACCCTGAAATTTATCGGACCAGTTCTGATTCTGACCTTGGTACAGATTGTTGTGAGCGTCGGCAGCTTGGGAATCCTGGCCCCCGTGACCATGGCCGGATACATGCAATCACTCCTTCGGGCTCTGCGGGAAGGAAGAGAGCCAGACGTGAAAGATCTTTTTTCCGAGATGCGACTCTTCCTGCCCCTCGTTCTCTTTGGTTTTCTGGTGATGGTGGCCCTGATTATTGGCTTTAGCATGCTGATACTCCCCGGTATTCTCCTGACAGGATGTCTGGTCTTTGGCACCATCTACATGATACCCTTAATGACCGACAAAGAAATGGACATCATGGACGCGCTTAAAGAATCATGGGCAATGGCCACCAGAGAGCCCTGGACCGACCAGATTATTCTTACCCTGCTCTACCTGGTTATCCTGTCACTGGGAGGCAGTGTATTTGTGGCCGTCTTCTTTACTCAACCGCTGGCCACCTTTCTTGTTCTCTCGGTCTATGAAGAACGTCTGCAAAACAAACAACATATTACTGCTCCCACCTCGCCACCGCCTCCACCAGCGGCGGAGCAATAACCCATCCGGCATTCTCTTCTTACTTCCGCCATTGCGAGGATAGCGTTAAAAACGCTATCCTCGCAATGGTCCTACCCGGCAAGCAATTTATCCAATTCCTCGGTCAGATAGCTCAGATGTCTGGCCTCCTCTTGTGCCAGAAAGTGAAATAACTGTCTACTTTTTCCCACCTCACTCTTTCTGGCCAGACGAGTGTAGAGATCCTGGGCCTGAGCCTCAAGCATCATCCCCAATTGCAGAATATCTTCCATCCTCTCCAGTTGTGAATCAAAATGGGCCAGAATCTCTTGTCGATCCTGACCACCCTCCATGATCGTGGTCTCATCGCTACCACTGAAATCCTCCGGGGCAAACATGGCCACCAGCATTGCCTTATGCCCATCTTCAAAGGCAGCTAACCGCTCCAGAAACTTCTTATTTTCAATATTGGTAACCCTGTCCACAAGACCAAGGTAGAGCTGGCGTAGCCCCTCTTCCATGGCATAGGCCATTTGAAAGACATCCGGAAACTCCTGGTCCATGAAAAACTCCAGGCCCTGCAGTTCCCCGCCGCTGACTTTTTCTCCCTTCCAAGCGACGATCCCGCCGCTCATGTTATACACGTCTTTGAAACCTTCGGCCAACAACAGTTGGCAGGCAGCCTTACTGCGCACCCCTGAATGGCAGTAAACCAGCAGAGGTTCATCCCGGTCCAGTTCAGCAAGCCTGGTTGTCACCTCTTTCACCGGCATGAGCAGAGCGCCGGCAAGATGTCCCTGTTCATATTCCTTGGGTTGCCGCACGTCAAGGATCTGATAGGAATCCCTAGGATGGACATTCATAAAATTCCTGGCCTCTTCCGGGCTCATATTGGCCCCAGGGGTAAACAAACTTTTCCAGTTCATGTCATCAGCTCCTCATACATGGTTTCATTATAACCCACATAATAGGTGTTCCCCACCTGTACTGTGGGCGCACGCAGGTTGCCGCTACGGCCAAGGACATCGTGCATGAGCTCATCTTTGACTGCCAGGCCAGGGACATACATCTGCATCTTTTGCCCTTTACCGACAAAGATCTTCTCAGCTCGCTGCAATCTTTCCCAGACCACTTCTGCCGGCAACGCCTCTTTTTTCGCATCAACCGCCACCGCAATCTCAACCTGATTCCCAAGAGCCTCCCGGGCCTTGTTGCACGATGCTCACCCTTTACGAAAATATGCCCAGTTAATCTTCATCCTGTCAACCTCATTTATTCCATTTAAAAATTTCTATTCTTATAATTTTTTACCAGACCAAACTCAACAACTCACTTACAAGATCATACTCCTTCAGCATACACGCAAAAACCCCTTTTAAGTAAACAACTTAAAAGGGGTTTATTGTCATTGGCGGAGAAGGAGGGATTCGAACCCTCGGTGGAGTTTAACCCCCACACTCGCTTAGCAGGCGAGCACCATCGGCCTCTCGGTCACCTCTCCAGAATAGATGGCGGAGGAAGTAGGATTCGAACCCACGGTACTTTCGTACAACGGTTTTCAAGACCGCCGCCTTCAACCACTCGGCCATTCCTCCATCATTGTGAGCTCTTTTACCATCTAAGCCAAAAACTGTCAATATCTGCCAAAAACAAGACCTTGCTTAAAGAAAACAAAATTGTAATATTTAATCGATAAATGTCGCATCTTCTGTTACAAATATCTTCATGAAGCTATAACTAACACATATAAATTCCTATCTCCCCTCACAACCAATAAAAAAGCAATAATCATGCAGGAACAAAAAGATATTTCAGAAGAACTCCAGGACCTAACCTGTTTGTACGAAATAACCAAGGAACTTGCTTCAGCAGTTAACTTGAGTGATTGTCTGGAAAAAATCATGAAAACCCTGGCCGATTTAAAATCCATGGAAAACGGAACAATCACCATCATCAATCCCTTGACCGGAAAACTGGAAATAGAAGTCGCGCATGGACTCAGTGCGGAAAGTAAAAAACGTGGCCAATATGTGCTTGGTGAAGGTATTACCGGAAGAGTTGTTGCCTCGGGAGAACCGATCATTGTGCCACATATTGCCAATGAGCCCCGATTTCTTAACAGAACCGGAGCAAGAGGAGATATTTCCCATAAAAACAAATCATTTCTTTGTGTTCCTATCAGAGATGAACAACAAATAATTGGTTCCCTCAGTGTTGACCGGATGTATAAAGATGGTTTAAACCATCAAGCAGATGCGGATCTGCGGTTTTTAATTGTTCTCAGTGGTCTTATTGCCCAAACGACTAGAAGAATTCAGACAGTGAACCGGGAACAAGAAGGGCTGCGTTTGGAAAATCTGCGACTCAAACGTGAACTTTCTGAAAAAAACAGAATCAATGATATCATCGGGAACTCAAGCCGGATGCAGGATGTCTATGACATGGTACACAGAGTGGTGGATTCCAACGCCACTGTCCTTCTGCGTGGTGAGTCAGGTACCGGAAAAACTCTGGTTGCCAAATCCCTGCACTATAATAGTCATCGAAAAAACAAACCTTTTCTGGTGGTGAATTGTTCAGCTCTACCGGAAACGCTTCTTGAAAGCGAGCTGTTCGGTCATGAAAAAGGTGCCTTTACAGGGGCTACAGAGCGCAGAATTGGACGATTCGAACAAGCAGAAGGAGGAACATTGTTCCTTGATGAAATTGGTGAAATCAGCCCATCTGTACAGATAAAACTCCTCCATGTGGTCCAGGAAAGAAATTTTCAACGACTTGGGTCAACACAAACAATACAATGTGATGTCCGGCTTGTCGCGGCCACGAACAAAGATCTTGAACGGGCTGTAAAGGAAGGGGTCTTCAGAGAAGACCTGTATTACCGCCTTAATGTCTTCCCTGTTTATATGCCCCCTTTACGGGAAAGGCGGACCGACATACTGCTTCTGGCGGAATATTTTTTAGAAAAATATGCCCGGGAAAATAAAAAAATCATTAAACGTATCTCTACCTCAGCCATTGATATGCTTATTCAGTATCACTGGCCAGGTAATGTGCGGGAACTCCAGAATTGTATGGAAAGGGCTGTCTTGATTTGTGATGATGAGTCAATAAAAGGTGTTCATCTGCCACCGACACTACAGACATCAGATTCAAGCAAATTAACCAATCTGCTCTCACTTGCCGGCTCTGTTGAAAACTTTGAAAAAGAGCTTATTATTGAAAGTCTGAAACTCCATAATGGTAACCAAACTAAGGCAGCGGAAGCATTAAGCACCAGTTTACGGATTATCAATTATAAGATTCATCAATACAATATTGACCCGAAAAAATTTAAGATTTCAAACAAATGAACATCTTTCTTCACATCTGTTGTGGACCATGCACCATATACCCATTAACACAATTACGGGCCCAGGGAATGGAGGTTTATGGGTATTTTTACAACCCCAATATTCACCCGTACCGTGAATTTAAACAGCGCATCCAAGGTGTTCAACAATTGGCTGAAACGACTCATTTAGAGGTGGATATTGAAACCAGATATGGACTTACAGAATATTTGAGAAAGGTCGTTTTTCATGAAAAAGAGAGATGTCCTCTTTGTTATGCCATGCGCCTGGAGCCGGTGGCTCAAAAAGCCAAAGACAAAGGATATGACGCCTTTTCAACCACACTCTTATACAGTAAATATCAAGACCACGAATGTATTCGTAAAATTGGTGAAATGCTGGCTCGCAAATATCAGATTGATTTTTACTACCAAGACTTTCGAGAAGGGTGGCAACAAGGGATAGATCAAGCCATTGAAATGAATTTGTATCGACAGCCCTACTGTGGTTGTATATATAGTGAACAGGAACGTTACGATAAAACAATTAAAAAAATGTTCAAACAATCCACTTAGTATAAAAAGAGAAAAGTGCTATGCCTACCATACTGATTCTTGCCACAACCAATACAAATAAGGTTAAAGAATTCCAAGAAATACTTAAAGATTTTCCCATCGAAATTCGCTCACTTGCCGATTTTGGCCCTCTGCCCGAGGCTATTGAAGATGGTGAAACATTTGACGACAACGCCTACAAAAAAGCCATCCATACCGCAAAGATACTTGGTTTTCCGGCAATTGCTGATGACTCCGGACTTGTAGTTGAAGCCCTGAATGGTGCCCCCGGGGTATATTCAGCACGGTATGCCGGAGAAAAAGCAACGGATAAAGAAAATGTTGATAAATTATTACAGGACATGCAAGGGATAAAAAATCGTCGCGCCGCTTTTCAGTGCGTACTTTCTATTGCGGTTCCGTCTGGTCCGGCATTAACCTATGAGGGAAGCTGTGAAGGGATTCTGCTGGACGAGCGAAGAGGTGAAACCGGTTTTGGCTATGATCCAATCTTCTATTTTGAGGATTTGGGAAAGACTTTTGCAGAATGCACAATGGAAGAAAAAAACAAAGTCAGTCATCGCGGTAAAGCGCTTGCCGATTTCAAGGCAGAATTTGCACAGGTACTCAAATGGCTCACCCAGCGATTACTGGAAGAAAAACCGCCAAAACCCGACCATAGAGAGTTTGAACATAATGATTGGTCAAAATAAGGGTGTTCCCTTATTACTCAATTTTCATTTCTCTGGTCAGAAGATCCATTACCGCTGCTGAACAATCCTTATCTTTATATAATATGAGATAAACCTGTTCCAAGATAGGCATATCAACTTCAAGCCGCCTGGCAAGATCATAAACAGATTGAGTCGTTTTGACCCCTTCTGCAACCATTTCCATCTCATCAAGGATAACAGAAAGTTTTTTTCCTTGTCCCAGTTTTAGACCTACTGTCCGGTTACGACTCAGATCGCCGGTGCAGGTAAGGACCAGATCCCCAAGGCCACTCAAACCAAAAAAGGTACGAGGGTCCGCACCCATTTTGACTCCAAGCCTTTTTATTTCTGCAAGTCCCCTGGTAATAAGCGCCGCCCGACTGTTGAGCCCATAACCTAGCCCGTCACTGATTCCAGCAGCAATGGCCACTATATTTTTCAAGGCCGCGCTTATCTCAAGCCCTATCACATCAGTGCTGGCATATACTCGGAAACGTTCCGTTCCCAAAATATGTTGTAATTCTTTTGCTTTTTCAATCTGGGTACAACCAAGAGTAACCGCCGTGGGCATACCCAAGGCCACTTCTTTGGCAAAAGAAGGTCCTGAAAGAACAGCAAGCGATAGATCCTGTTTTTTACCCCCTGCTTCTATGATCTCAGCCATAATCTGAGTCATAGTCATAAGGGTTTCATTTTCAATCCCTTTTACTGCCGAGATAACATGACACCCTTTTTCTAAAAAAGGGAAAACAGCTTTAAAAACTAGACGAAAACCATGAGAAGGAACAACCATACATACCGTTGCACAATCTTTTACGGCAACAGCCAGATCAGAAGTGATCTGCAACGATTGAACGAAATGGTATCCAGGAAGATATTTTTTATTTTCCCGATCACGCTTCAAGGTAGCAATATGGTCTGGATTATGTCCCCACAGGGTAGTCTCTAATCCCTTCCCAGAAAGAACTCCTGCTAGAGCTGTTCCCCAGGAACCAGCGCCGATAACTGCTATTTTTGCTTTGTTACTACTCATTAGTGGATTCGTCGTCTATTGACTCCTCATCCTCAGGTTCTTCGCGGGCCACTATATCCATGGCTACTACCTTTTCTCCCTCTTCCAGGTTAATAAGGCGAACCCCCTGGGTTGTTCTGCCAATTACCCGCAGATTTTCCAATGGCATCCGAATCATCTTTCCGGAATCAGCAATCAGGATAACCTCGCTATCATTATCTACCTGCATGGCGCCAATTACCGAGCCATTACGCTCACTGGCCTTGATCGCAAATATTCCCTTTCCACCCCTTCTCTGAATACGATATTCATCCACCGGACTTCTTTTCCCGTAACCATTTTCTGTAACCGTCAAGATAGAAGTTTCAGATGAAATAACAATAGCCCCTACCACAAAATCATCTTCTGCCAGATTAATCCCATTCACGCCGGCGGCTGTGCGCCCCATGGTACGAATATCAGATTCATGAAAACGAATAGATATGCCCTTAGAAGAGATAAGCAGGACAGTGTCATTACCATTAAGGATATGGGCAGCTATAATCTCATCACCTTCTTTAATGGTAAGTGCCCTTTTCCCTCTTTTCAAAGGTTTACTAAACTCCTGAAGACTTGTTTTTTTCACCCGTCCAGATCGGGTAACCATCAAAACAGTTTTTTCCGAACTTTTATCTTCAAAATTGGAGATAGGCAGGATAGCCGCAACCTTTTCTCCTTCAGCCAGGTTAAGGAGATTAACAATGGCCTTACCTCTGGCAATACGACTTGCCAGTGGTAATTGATAAACCTTCCGCCAAAATATTTTTCCGTGATTGGTGAAAAAGAGAAAGATATCAAGGGTAGAGGCAACATAAAGATTGGTAACAAAATCCTCATCAATATTGGTAACACCACGAATCCCCTTACCCCCTCGGTGCTGTGAGCGATACAAACATACGGGATTACGTTTGATATATCCTGAATGGGTAACAGTAACAGCCATATCTTCCGGTACAATCATGTCTTCAAGCAGGATTTCATCGACCGCATCAATGATCTCTGTTCGTCTGTCATCCCCATAGGTCTCTTTAATTTCAAGAAATTCATCACGAATAATCTGTATGACCAGCGATTCATCTCCCAGAATTTTTACAAGTCTCTCTATTTCCTGCATTACCTCATTATAATCACTTATAATCTTATCTCGTTCCAGACCGGTAAGACGTTGCAGTCGCATATCCAGGATGGATTGGGCCTGAATCTCTGAAAAATCAAAACGTCTGATAAGTTCGTCTTTGGCCTCCACGGGATTTTTTGAAGCGCGTATTAATTGTACGACATCGTCAAGATTAGTAATGGCAACCTTGAGCCCTTCCAACAAATGAGCTCTCTCTTTGGCTTTATTCAGCTCAAAGGCCGTTCGTCTGTAAACAATGGTGCGACGATGGAGGATAAAGTGCTCTAATATTTGTTTTAGATTTAAAACCTCCGGTCTATTATTGACAATAGCCAATAAAATAATACCGAATGAACGCTGTAACGGTGTCATTTTATAAAGCTGATTAATGACAATATCTGCTATTTCATCTTTTTTCAGTTCCAGGACAATGCGCATTCCATGTCTGTCTGATTCATCCCGTACCTCAGAAATAGAGGTTATTTTTTTATCTTTCACCAGAGTGGCAATTTTTTCAACAAGGGTTGCCTTATTCTGTTGATAGGGAATTTCGGTAATGATGATAGCTTCCCGCTTTCCATCCTTCATCTTTTCAATATGGGTCACGGAACGCATCAGGACACTGCCACGGCCGGTTTCATAGGCCTCTCTAATACCTGAACGACCACATATAAGGGCCCCGGTAGGAAAATCTGGCCCGCTTATATGGGTGATCAGTTCATGAACCGTAATATCAGGATTATCCACCAGGGCAATTAATCCATTCATGACCTCGGTTAAATTATGCGGGGGGATATTCGTGGCCATACCAACAGCAATACCAGAGGAACCGTTTATTAATAACGTAGGTATTTTACTGGGCATAACCGAAGGTTCTGTCATGGAATTATCATAGGTCGGAATAAAATCAACCGTTTCCTTTTCTAAATCAGCAACGATCTCCCTATCTATTCTGGTCATTCTGGCTTCGGTATAACGCATGGCTGCAGGTGAATCACCATCCATAGAACCAAAGTTACCTTGACCATCAACCAACGGATAGCGCATGGAAAAATTCTGAGCCATGCGGACAATAGTATCATAAGCAGCTGTATCACCATGAGGATGATATTTACCAATGACATCACCGACGATACGCGCCGATTTTACATATGGCCTGTTATAAAAAACACCAAGTTCCCGCATGGCAAAAAGAGCACGACGATGCACAGGCTTAAGACCATCTCGTATATCTGGCAGGGCCCGGCCAATAATTACGCTCATGGCATAATCAAGATAGGATTTTTGCAGCTCCTTTTCGATCGATATGGTCGGTTGTTTTTCTTGGTTGTTTTCCGTAGTCATAAAAAACTCTATTTATTAAACATTGAAAGATTCACAAAAAAGGTGAATCTTATTTATTATTATCATGACAAATAATTACAAATTATAATTATTTACACAAAAAAATGAAAACCTTAAATATCGAGAGAAGTTACCTCCAAGGCATGATTCTGGATAAACTCTCTTCTCGGTTCCACCTTATCTCCCATAAGGGTAGTAAACATATCGTCAGCCTGTTCTGCGTCATTGATAGTTACCTGCACCAGAACTCTATTTTCGGGATTCATTGTGGTATCCCAAAGTTGTTCAGGATTCATTTCTCCAAGACCTTTGTAACGCTGAAGATGACCTCCCTTAAATGTTTCACTGCGAACCGTTTGTATCATTTCACTCCAGTCATTAACTTGAATACCTTTATCCTGACCGCTGGTGGATTTCTTTACAATGGTAAAAGTTCCTTTTAAATATGCACGGATAGATGGAAAAAGATCAATTGCATTTCTATACTCGTGAATAAGAGGGATACCTGGTCCTAATGTTGTTATAATATGGGCCTTTCCTTTTATGGAAACATCTACTTCATAACAAGTTGGTCGCCACCGACAGGATCGAATGGGGCCAATGGTCAGTTCTTCACTGGAAAGTTGGGCAATAAGTCCTTTTAAAAATGATTCATCAGCAAATTGATCTGCCGAATGCACATTATTTTCAAGAAGAAAATAAAGCATGTCTTCCCATATATTCATCCTGTCAAGATAGGTAACAATTTGTTTATAAATAGAAAGTTTTCTTAATTTTTCCACAAGGATATCGCCGGAAAGTAAGAGGTCTTCCGTTCCTTCTATTTTAATCTCTATTATTTGGCTTGCTTCATTAAACAGATGATCATTTAATTCTTTATCTTCTAAAAAATATTTTTCTTTTTTCCCTCTACCCAGTCTATACAAAGGGGGTTGCCCTATATAAACAAAACCACCTTCAACAAGAGGCAGCATTTGCCTGTAAAAAAAGGTAAGGAGAAGGGTTCGAATATGAGCACCATCCACATCCGCATCGGTCATAATTATAACCTTGTGATAACGTAATTTTTCGACATCAAATTCATCTTTTCCAATACCACAACCCAATGCACCAATAAGATTTTTTATCTCTTCACTGCCCAATATCTGGTCAAACCGCGCCTTTTCCACATTCATAATTTTACCGCGCAAAGGAAGAATAGCTTGGACAGATCTATCTCTTCCCTGTTTCGCTGAGCCGCCTGCAGAATCACCCTCAACTATAAAAATTTCTCGTTTGCTTGGATCTTTTTCCTGACACTCTGCCAGTTTTCCAGCCATAAGCAGACTCGTTGATCCTTTTTTTCGCGAAAGATCTCTGGCCCGCTTGGCTGCTTCTCTGGCCCTTGCCGCCTCAACTACTTTAATGAGAATTTTCCTGGCTTCTTGGGGATTTTGTTCCAGATAGATAGTTAATTTTTCCGAACACACAGATTCAACAATGGATTTCACCTCGGAATTTCCGAGTTTTGTTTTGGTTTGTCCTTCAAACTGGGGATCGGGTACACGAACAGAGATGACACAGGTAAGACCTTCCCGCATATCATCCCCACTCATTTTTTCTTTTAAACTTTTGGGAATAATATCATCAGTGGCATAACGATTGATACATTTAGTAAGAGCAGCCCGAAATCCTGCCACATGGGTTCCACCTTCTCTTGTATTGATATTATTAACAAAAGAAAAAAGTCTTTCGGTATAACCATCAAAATATTGAAAGGCTATTTCAACCTGGACCATATCTTTTTCACCAAAAACAAAGATGGGTTCAGGAGTAATTGGAGTTCTTTTTCTATTCAGATATTCAACATAGGATTTTATGCCCCCTTCGGCATAAAAGGTATCCTCAGCCCCTGATCGTTCATCTTTTATATAGATACGAACTTCTTTATTAAGATAAGACAACTCCCGGAGTCTATTATTAATGGTTTCATAACTATATACTGTTGTTTCGGTGAAAATTTCAGGATCTGGTTTAAAAGTAATGCGGGTTCCTGTCGTTGTACTTTCACCTATTATTTCCAGTTCACCAACCTTTGCTCCATATTGGTATGACTGCTTATAAATTTTACCATTCCGTTTTATTTCAGCACTGGCTTGTATGGAAAGGGCATTGACAACAGAAACCCCAACGCCATGAAGTCCACCAGAAACCTTATAGGATGAATGATCAAATTTTCCTCCGGCATGGAGTGTGGTCATGACCAGTTCCAGGGCCGACATCTTTTCGGTTGGATGCATGTCAACGGGTATTCCCCGTCCATTATCTTCAACAGAGACTGAATTATCTTCATGGATTACTACATGTATTTCGCTGCAATAACCGGCCAAGGCCTCATCTATACTGTTATCTACTACTTCCCAGATAAGGTGATGAAGTCCTGATTCTGCAGTATTACCAATATACATTGAGGGTCTTTTTCGAACAGCTTCTAAACCATCCAAAACTTTTATCTGTTCTGCCCCGTATGCCTTGTTTTCTTCTGTCACTCTCTTTATCCTTTTTTCAATTAAAATAAAAATATCCATTCATGAATTATGAATGGATATTTTCAATATTAACAATATGTTAAAATATATTATCAAAGTTGTATTGGCATAATAATACTTAAAAAGCCTTCATCAAAATCTGACTTTAAAAGACAGGGACTGTTATTTGAATTTATATAGGCATCTACCGTATCACATTCCATAACCTGTAACGTTTCTATAAAAAAACGACAATTAAAACCAAGTGTCAGGGGTTCACCATCATAAATTATAGGTTGTTCATCTTTTGCATTACCTATATTGGCATTCTGTGAAGATAGTATCATTTTTTCATCTCTTATCTCCAATTGAATGGTATGAAAAATATCTTCTGTAAATAAATTTATACGTTTTAAAGATTCTAAAAAGGGTACTCGATTAATTTTAATTTTATTTTGCAGTTGTACAGCATCTATAATAGCTCTATAGGGAGGAAATTCTCCTTGTTTAAGACGAATAACCATAGTGGCATTTTCATCTTTTATTACAAGTTGTTTTTCTTCAAAACTAATTTGTACATTGTCACGGTTTTCACAAAATTTCTTAATTTCCTGAATTCCCTTCTTAGGAATAAGGGTCATTTTATTAAGATTAAGATTATCTACATTTGTAGCAACATCTTTTTCCATAATAGAAAGACGATGACCATCAGATGAAATCATTCGTATATAAGACCTATTATCTCTTTTTTCTTTTTCAAAAAGAACACAGGTTAATAAATAATTATTTTCTTGTTCATTTGCTATGGAATAAATAATTTTATCAATAAGTTCAGAAAATACATGCGCATCAAAAGATACAAATGTTTCTTCATTAAATGAAGGAAATTCAGGAAAATCATCACTTGGCATTCCTGCAAGATTATAGGTACTCAGTCCTGCATTAATAATAACCCAACTATTTTCTGTTTCTTCTATACTTATTAAATCTGAACCGGATTCTCTAACTATTTCAAAAATTTTTTTACTGGGAAGGGTTAAACTGCCAGCTTCCTTTATTTCGGCAGGGATCTTAATTTTAAGACCAACCTCAAGATCAGTAGCCGTGAGAAATATATTATTATTATCTGTTTCAATCAGAATATTTGAAATAATAGCCAAGGTACCTTTTTTATTGGTTATATTCTGAATAGCATTCAATCCCTCAAGAAAAGTCTGTTTTGCAATGTTACAATTAAGAGCCATAGAAAAACCTTTATTATATTTTTGCTTTTATTATTATTATTAAGATGGTTTGTTTGTTTCTTTCTTTTGTAAGTTTCGAATATAAAAGTAAAAATAACACACATTTTTTTGTGTATTATTTTTACTTTTTTGTTCATTGAAAGTTTTTAACAGGTTATTAAATAAGTTTTTAATAACCTGTTAACTTTGTTATGTTAAAAACTTATTAAAAACGAAAATAACAATTTGATTTATTTATCTTTTTAAAGATAGTTCAAACAGGTAAAAAATACAATAAAAATAATAAAAAACTAAAGTGAAATTTTTTAATAACGATAGTTTAAGTCAAAGACTTAATACGGTTTTTTCGTATGCATTGGATAAAAAAGTGTTTCCAGGGGCAGCAGTAGGAATTTCTCTATGGAATGGAAATAAGTATAGTAGAAATATATATCATTATGGTTTATCTCAGTCTTGTCCAGTACCAATTAAACTTACCCGGGATACCTTTTTTGATCTGGCTTCATTAACAAAAGCATTGGCTACAGTTCCAGCTTTATTGTCTTTAATGGAAGAAAATAAAATAATATGGGATTTAACTCTGAATAAAATTTTTCAAGAGGAAATTCCAGAAGATAAAGCTCAAATAACAATAAAACAGTTAATGTCACATTGTTCAGGATTACCTGCCCATAATGAATATTTCAAAAAATTATTAAAACTGAAAGAGAGTGAAAAAAGAAAATTATTGCTTACCTGGATATTACAAGAGAAATTAATATATCCGCCAGGAACTGATTTTGTATATAGTGATTTAGGTTTTATATTATTGGGATTTATTATTGAAAAAATATCAGGGAAAAGTCTTGATGAATATGTAAAAGAAAAAATATATAAACCCCTTCATTTACAAAACGAACTTGTATTTGCAGAAAAAGAAAAACGAAAAGATTTTTTTTGTGCTGCGACAGAAACATGTCCCTGGACAGGGAAAATTCTCTCAGGAAGGGTGCATGATGACAACTGTCGGGCTATGGGTGGGGTTGCAGGTCATGCTGGTCTTTTTGGAACAATAGACGGTGTGGTTCAATGGTGTGAACAGTTACTTTCCCAGATTAAAGGAAGAACTAAACATCCATCTTATGGAAATGAAAACTTAAGAAAGGCTGTAACAAAAAATGGAAATTCTAATTGGACACCTGGTTTTGATACTCCATCTATAACAGGCTCAAGTAGTGGCCAGTTTTTTTCAGCATCCAGCTTTGGTCATCTTGGTTTTACAGGGACATCTTTCTGGATAGATCCGCAAAAGGAAATTATTATTGTTTTGTTAACAAACAGGGTGCATCCGAGTAAACAGAATGAATTAATTAAAAAGTTCAGACCTTTTTTTCATGATATGATTATGCGTTGTTTATATTATAAATAGAGCTTCCTCAAAAACTCATTTTCAGCTTGATAGATTGCCAGGTTCCCAGACCAAATAACTCCAATTCTGATATGGCTGTTACTTGTCAATAGGAAAAAGTATCCCGTTACCCTTACTTCAAAGGTTTCGCTCTTTTGTATGTATTCCAGGCCACAGACAGAGACGGGATCTTGTGGCGACGTTTGATCACTCTGATATTCGC